>JAJDTL010000035.1 GCA_022827195.1 Caldilineaceae bacterium | reverse complement strand
GGGCGGCGAAGATGAAGCGCTTATTGTGCGACATCAAAGAGGAAGTCGCATCTACCCCTGAACAACACACTGCCTTGCCGCGAGACCGCCTGGCTTACTACGAGGCTGCCTACGATGCGCTCATTGCCCAGGGTTTTGCCGACAACCCCGCCCCGCCAAAGACAAAACCCAGACCGATCGGGCGACCCAAACAGTCGCCAGCCAAAAACCTGCTTGACCGCTTGCACAAACATAAGGCCGGCGTCCTGGCCTTCATGTATGACTTTCGCATCCCTTTTGACAACAACCTCGTCGAACGCGATGTGCGCATGATAAAGGTCCAACAGAAGGTCTCCGGCTGCTTTCGTACACAAGACGGGGCCCACATCTTCTGTGCGATTCGCTCCTACATCTCTACTGCTCGTAAACACGGCCTCAACGCGATTGATGCCATCCACAACGCCTTTCTTGACCAACCCTTCATCCCTGATACCTCTCAGGCTTAGTAGTTACTAATTTTCAGGGTTTGACGCAGATGATGGCCGTCGGTCACGAAAATTGCGCGAGAACGGTGCAATTTTAGCGACCGGCGGCCTGATTTTTTTCCTGTTTCGAGCGATCTTTTCCACAACTCAATTGAACCTGATGCCCACCCTTTTCGGTAACGACAAGGAGGGAGATCCTGTGGCGATGGGAAGACGCCGATCATTCGGTTGCAAAGCGCGGGCAAAACGTCGAGTTTCAGAGCGTCTAACCATTAGAAACTGATTGGTGAATTCGGAATTCATTGGTATACTGTGTTGGGAACGTTTGTTCTCTCCTTGCGAGCAGTGTAATGGGCTATTGGACCTACAGTGGCTGGTGCGATTTCCGGCCACGAGCCGCGACCTTTGACTTCTGATATGGCAACCAAGAGGCGTACGAAGAAGAAAGCCACCCCACAGAAACAGTTTTTGGCCGGGTTGGCCGCGATCGCCCGCGTGGAGGTTGTCGGCCTCAGCCTGGTGTTGATTTCGGTCTTTACGCTGTTGAGCCTGCTGACTGATTCGCGCGGCAGTGTCACAGGGCTGTGGATCGATCTCCTGCGTTATACCACCGGTGACGGGGTGGCCGGCGTACCTTTGCTGACCGGCTTCCTTGGCCTGTGGCTGGTTCTGCGCGCCATCGAAGGGCCGAAACGCCGCTCCTCAACGTCCCGCGACGGAGGCCGGTCGAACAGCGAACTGCCGCTCCTACCCTGGCGGGTGCCGACGGGCCTGCTTCTGATCTTTCTGGCATACATTGCCGCCATAACGCTGTTTCTGCCGCCTATGACGCGGGCGGCGCGCGTCCTCGACGGGGGCGCGGGCGGGGCGCTTGGACTCTTCTTCGCGAATGCGCTGGCGGATGGGTTGCCCGGCTGGGGTGCGTGGATGGTGATTCTTGTGGTGGCGCTTTCGGGGCTGACGCTGCTCACCGGCCGCCGGTTCTGGGATAGTCTCTGGGCTGGGGGCGGCGCGGTGGGCCAGGATGTTCGGGGAATACTGCAAGAGTTGTGGCGGCAGGAACGGCACAGAGAGCTCTTCAGGACCAGGAAGCTGGCCAGAAAGGAGCGAAACGAGCCCCACGCTCCCCACGCTCCCGCTCCTCATTCCACTCCGCTTTCCCCCGTAGCGCCGGCAGGTCGCGCTGTCGAAGGAGCGCCGTCGATGCAGTCTGAAGAGCTTGCCGGCTCTGAAGGTGAGGTGTCGGCGATGGGCGCCGAGCGGCATCTGAAAGACAGAAACGGAAAAGTTGAACCGGCGTGGGAACTCCCGCAACTGGGCGATATGTTGGACTTCTGGGACAGGTCGATCGACAGTGACGACCTGATCCGCTACCGAGGCCGGCTGCTGGAGGAGACGCTGGCGCTGTTTGGCGTCCCCGCTGACTTTGAAGGGGTCAACGCCGGCCCCACAGTGACGCAATATCTGATCCGTCCGGGCTATACCGAGCGCACGGTGCGCGGGGAGACGAAGCGCACCAAGGTGAAGGTCAGCAAGATCGCCAGCCTGAGCAACGATCTGGCTTTGGCGCTTGCGGCGCGTACGGTGCGGATCGAGGCGCCGATTCCGGGGACGAGCTACGTCGGCATCGAGGTGCCGAATACGGAGAGCAACAATGTCGGCCTGAAGGAGTTGATGGAGAGCGAGGAGTTCGAAACCATACAGGTTGGGGGCCGCCTGCCCATCGCGCTGGGCGAGGACGTGCGGGGTAAGCCGGTGGTCACCGACCTGGCGCGGATGCCCCATCTTCTGATCGCCGGCGCCACGGGGACGGGCAAGTCGGTCTGCATCAATTCGATTATCGGCTGCCTGCTTTTGACCCACACGCCGGAAACGCTGCGCCTGCTGATGATCGATCCGAAGATGGTCGAACTGACCGTCTACAACGGGACGCCGCATCTTCTCAGCCCGGTAGTGACCGACGTGGACCGGGCTGCAGGCGTGCTGTTCTGGTGCATCAAGGAGATGGAACGGCGCTACCAGATGCTCAACAAGGCCGGTGTACGCGATCTGGAACGTTTCAACGCGTATCTGCGCAAACTGGGGGAGGAGATCCTGCCTTACGTCGTCGTCATCATCGACGAGATGGCCGATCTGATGATGGCAGCGCCCGAGGAGGTGGAGAAACACGTGATCCGCCTGGCGCAGATGGCGCGGGCTGTGGGCATTCATATGATCATCGCGACGCAACGGCCCTCAGTCGATGTCATCACCGGCCTGATCAAGGCCAACTTCCCGGCCCGTATCGCGTTTGCGGTGACCAGCCAGATAGACAGCCGGGTGGTGCTGGACGTTCCGGGCGCGGAGAATCTGCTGGGGCGGGGCGACATGCTCTTTATGGCGCCGGATGCAAGCAAGCTGGAGCGGATGCAGGGCGCGTTTCTGGATGATGCGGAGACCAACCGCATCGTCCGCTACTGGCAGAATTTCCACAATCTGGAAACCTACATCCAGGAACAGGAGGGGAACGGACAGGGGCGACTGGAAGGCGAGCAGATCCCGCTCTTCACGCCTGATCCTATCTCCTCACCGATCGAAGAGCGCGAACTGCCGGCGGTGGAGGGCACTGGGCAGAGAAGCGAGGGCGAATCTCTCCAACTCCTCGAACAGGATGACGGGCAGAGCCCACTGCGCGATCAGACGCAGGACAGCGAGGGCCGGGACGAACTTTTCGACGAGGCGGTACAGGTCGTGTCGGAGGCCGGGCGCGGCTCGGTGACGATATTGCAGCGGAAGCTGCGGGTCGGCCACAACCGCGCCAGCCGTCTGGTGGAGCAGCTTGAAGCAGCCGGCATTCTGGGACCGGACCGGGGCCGGAGCCAGGGGCGGGAGGTCTATCTCAAGACCGCAGGAGAGATTGCCCCGGAGCGCGCAGAGGAAGTTCCCTCATCGCTTGCTGCCTCTCCAACGCTCGATCATGCCAATGGGGCCGAAGGCGGTGGGACCAGCGGCAATGGGGCAATCGACAATGGACCTGCCGATAGTGGGCAGGCAGACAGCGGAAAGGTTGAGCTGCCGCCGCCTCCTGAGAAGGGCGATGCTCCCCCCCGGATCTGGATGTAACGCTGCGTTCAATCCACAACAGGAGAATTAAGCATGAGCCAGAGCGTGTCCCCCGCGCGCCCCGCGTGGCTGTCTGACGCGATTTACCCCTTTGCGAGCAGTTTCTTCACGACTCCATCCGGCCACGAGATGCACTACATCGACGAGGGCGCGGGGGAGCCGATTGTATTCCTGCATGGCAATCCCACCTGGTCCTTCGAATTTCGGCATCTGGTCGGGGATCTTCGTTCGCAATACCGATGTATCGCGCCCGACCATATCGGTTTCGGGCTGTCGGCGCGCAGCCAGCGACCGGCCGACCACCGGCCTGAAGCCCATGCGGATGCGGCGGCGGCTTTGCTGGACCACCTCGACGTGCAGGGCGCGACCCTGTACCTGGTGGATTGGGGCGGACCGATTGGGTTGGATTTCGCACGAAAGAATCCGGAGCGGGTGAAGCGGCTTGTGATCACGAACACCTGGTGCTGGCCGGTCGGGCGCGATCCGCACTATGTGATGTTCAGCTTTTTCATGTCGAGCTGGTTGGGCCAGTACATGATTAAGCGCCACAATTTTTTCGTGAACAGAGTGCTGCCGATGGCGGTCGCCTCAAAGGAGCTACTGACGGCGGAGGTGATGGCGCACTATCGCAATGCGCAGCCGACGCCGGAGGCGCGTGCCGCGTGCGCGGCGTTTCCGAGGTACATCGTGGGTGCGGGCGACTGGCTGGGGTCGATCTGGGATGACCGGGCCGCGTTCACGGCGAAGCCTGCGCTGCTATTGTGGGGGTTCAAGGACATCGCGTTTCGGGAGAAGGAACTGAACCGGTGGAAGGCGGAGCTGGCGGATTTTGAGTTGCACGAGTTCAGGGATTGCGGGCACTTTTTGGCGGAGGAGGCTCCTGGGCGGATGCTGCCTGTGATGCACGGGTTCATGGAGCGAACGCGGTAGAGCAATGATATAATCACGGCGTTAGCGGCCGATTGGGAGCTGCCTTTGCAGACGGTTCGACACGACGCGATGTGGACGTCTTGCGAAAGGGAACTGTCATGGATGAGATCAGGCTGAAAGACTACCGCTGCTTCCGGGAGGAGCAGACGGCCAAGTTAGCGCCCTTAACTCTTCTGGTGGGAGAGAACAGCACAGGCAAGACCTCCTTCCTGGCCATAATTCGCGCTCTTTGGGAACTCGCCAACGACTACAGGATCCCTGATTTCAAGGAAGAGCCGTATGATCTTGGCAGTTTCGACGAGATCGCTCACTTCCGAGGCGGGCGGGGCGGCAGAGCCGAAACCTTCGTTGCGGGATTCAGTACAACGAGACCGAATTCACACAAGAGGGCAAGTAAGCCTTTATCCAAGAAATTCGACGTAACATTCGGAAAGGATGGTGCAGTTCCGGTCCCTGTTGGAAGGCGATTTGCCTTTGGCGACACCTGGATTGAAGAAAGCTTTGAGGAAGACAGCGAAAAAAACCATGTCTATGTTCTCAGGGCTGCGACACACAGGGGAAGTTGGGAAAAGAGGGTGATCAGAGGAAAACGATACTCTCTTCAGGATCATACGATTCCTCCGCATGTTCACTTTAGCAACTCTTCAATTCCGGGGAGAAACCAGGCAGGAGACCCGGAGTATGAACCGCGGGAAGGCTCTCCTCCAATCAGCTCTGAAGACAAAGAGATTCTCCGAGAATTTCCCTGGTTTGATCTTTCGCTATCCGGAGTGCGCCCTTTCGCCAGCGCGCCGGTGCGTTCCAAGCCGAGTCGCACTTATGACCCATCTCGTTTCACCCGGGACCCCGAAGGTGACTATGTGCCGATGTATCTTGCAGACGTGTTCACGCGGCGCAATAGAGTGTGGACTGAACTCAAGAGACGCTTACAGGAATTTGGCAAGGCCGCGGGCCTGTTTGATGAAATTTCCATTAAGCGGTTGGGGCAGAGAGATAGCGAACCATTCCAGATTCAGATTAGAAAAGCTGGGGCCAACCTAAAGGGACCGTTACGCAATCTCATTGACGTCGGATACGGAGTCAGCCAGGCGCTCTTGGTGATAACCGAGTTGCTACGACCGGACGCGCCGCCTCTGTTCCTCTTGCAGCAGCCAGAAGTACACCTTCATCCAAGCGCGCAGGCTGCGCTTGGCAGTCTGTTTTGTCAGATTGCTAGCAATGAGCGTCAGATTATCGTCGAGACGCACAGTGATCACCTGATAGATCGCGTGCGTATGGATGTCCGCGACGGGAGCGGCGCCTTGAAGCCTGAAGATGTATCGGTACTTTATTTTGAAAGGGACAGTCTCGACGTGCAGATCCATTCACTGGGAATCGACGACGAGGGCAATGTTTTGAACGCGCCCGACAGCTACCGCAGATTTTTCATGGAAGAAACGACCAGGTCTTTAGGGCTGTAGCAAGTGTGCGCGATTGTTGATGTAAACGTTTCCCACGAAGTCTTTGGCGACAATCGACCCGAAGCTGGCAGAAGGTTTTTCGAACGGCTTGATTCCGGCTTGCTTCGCCTTGTAGTTAGCAGGAGGCTTCTTGCCGAACTCAACTATGTGAAGGCCCGGCAGTGGATACAGCAGGGGATTCTCGCAGGGAGAATCCGGCAGGAGACGCCGGGCCCTGTGGATCAGAGGGAGGAGGAACTCGGCAGAGAGGGGAGATGCCGTTCCAACGACATTCATTTGATCGCGCTGGCCCAGGTCAGCGGCGCACGTCTTTTGTACTCAAACGACCGGGCTTTACACGAGGATTTTGGAAACAAGCTCTTGATCGATAGACCGCGCGGGAAAGTGTACTCAACAAATGAGCGCAAGGATTTTACAAACGCCCACCAAAAACTACTGAGCAATAGAAACCTGTGCCGGCGTCGATGAACTGCCAGTTTCAGGTCGCGCTAAGCCCGAAACTGGACAACGTCGCGCGGCATCCTCCCAAAAATCACTGACTGAGAACCAAAAACTTTCGGATGGATCGCAAACGGATCGCGGCAATTCTTGTGGGGCTGGCTCTTGCGGCCGCTGTTGGGCTGGCTGTCCTCTCTTTCACGACTCGGATCCCGGATGCAGAGAGTTTGCCGGATGAGGCGGCGGCGCGGCTTGAGGAGTTGAAGACTGTGCAGGGGCGGCTGCAGCTGGGGAAAGATGATCAAATGGTTGAGTACGAACTGTGGGTGCAGCGGCCGCGACATCTGCGGGCAGAGGCGGAACTGGAAGGGCTGGACCGCAAGGCGGTCTTTATCATGACGTTCAACGAAGAAGAGGCGTGGACGTATGACCCAGTGCTGGACCTCGCCACCGTCACCGACCGGACGGAAGGCGCGGCGGCGGGCTCGCGCTTCGGCACGTCATTGTTGGAGACGATGCCGGATGATGTGCTGGCGGCGCTGCGCGCGGGTGAACTGCAGATTGTCGGCGAGGAGGCGGCGGCCGGCCGGAATGCGCTGCGGGTGCAGATTCAACTGCCTTCGGGGCAGAGTCCACTGGAAGAGGCGGGTGAGCAGGTGACCGTTTGGCTGGACAGGAGTACCTACT
The DNA here is from genome assembly GCA_022827195.1 of Caldilineaceae bacterium. Classification (GTDB taxonomy): domain Bacteria; phylum Chloroflexota; class Anaerolineae; order Caldilineales; family Caldilineaceae; genus Bin5. The sequence continues at coordinate 6,514 of JAJDTL010000035.1, read as the reverse complement.
ACCCACTGGCAATTGAAGGCAGTACCGGCTTCCGCATGCGGTTCGACTTCATCAGGTTCGATGAGGAGATCGATCCGCGGACGTTCGTCTTCTTCCCTCCACCGGGCGCGACCGTGCGCCGGATCGGTGAGTAACGGGCCGCCGCGCGCGGACGCGCGCGCAGAGATGCCGCGGGGATTTGCCCGTTTTCGCAATATCCTGGCGGCCTGTATCGCCACCCGTTTGGCAATCGATACAACGACACAGCTCTTCTTCCCCTTCCTGCGGACGGTTGCACTGGGGCTGGGGATGGATATCGTTGTCCTGGGCCGTCTGGTCAGCCTGCGCAGCCTGGCGGGGTTGAGCGCGCCGCTGTTTGGCACGGCGGCGGACAACCTCGGCTATCGCCGCATCATGCGGCTGTCGCTGCTGTTGACGGCGGCGGGCATGTTTTTGTTGGGCAGCGGTGCAGGCATCTGGTCGGTCGTTGTCGGCATGATCGTGTCGGGGGCGGGGCTGACGGGCTTTCTGCCGACCTGCCAGGCGTATATCAGTGCGCGACTGCCGTTTGCGCAGCGGGCGCGGGGCATCGGGATACTGGAGTACTCCTGGGCACTGGCAGGCATTGTCGGTCTGCCGCTGATGGGCTTTCTCTTTGGCCGCTTCAGTTGGAGACTCCCGTTCTTTGTGCTGGGCGGGGCGATGCTGGCAAGCTGGGTTCTGATTGGACTCTTGCCGGAAGCGACGGCCGGCGTACGGGTTATGGACCCCGAAAGAGCGCGGCGTCGGGAGGCGGCCCGGAAAAGGCTGAGGAGCCGCGCCTTCACTCCCCTTCTTGTATCCCTCCCCCCTCTACGTGCGCAGACAGTCGCCGGACTTTTCGATCTCGGGCCCAACTGGCGCGCCGCGCTGGCCGTCATCGGTGCCAACGCTCTTTTCTATTTCAGCCAGGTCCACATCCTGATTGCCCATGGCGCGTGGCTAGAGACCGAATACGGCCTGGTCCCGGAAACGTTGGGGCTGGTGGCGTTTGCGCAGGGCGCCGCGGACCTGTGCGGTAGTGTGCTCGTCTCGCTTATTACCGACCGGATCGGCAAGAAGCGGGCCGTGCAGTTCGGCATGCTGGGATCGCTGCTGGTCTACGTCTCCATGCCGATTATCAATGTGGGGCTGGCGCCGGTGGTTGCCGCGATGGTGCTGCTGCGCTTCGTGTTCGAGTACGGGATTGTCAGCGCCATCGCCTTGATCAGTGAGCAGGCGCCGGACCGGCGGGGTAAGGTCATCTCCCTTTCGGTGGCGCTCAATCTGCTGGGCTCCACGTTCAGCGGATTTTCGGGGCCGTGGATGTATACCCGCTTCGGCGTGTGGGGGCTGGGGCCGGTGGCGGCGGTGGGGACGCTGACGGCGTTCTTGCTGTTGACAGTTTGGGGACGCGAGTCGGGCTGACGGTTCTCACTGAGAAATTGACACGGGGACAGATCATGACAATTCTCTACCGACCTGACGATGGGGTCGCGGGTGACTTCATCCCCTTCTATTGGGAGGGCGACTACCACCTTTTCTACATCAAGGAATACGGGGATGAGACCGGACATGGCCCGGGCCGGCCCTGGTATCACCTCGTGACGCGCGACTTTGTCCACTTCGAGGAATGGGGCGAGGCGATAACACATGGGGCCCCCGATGAGCAGGACGTCGATGTCGGGACAGGGTCGGTGATCGCGGGCGACGGCATCTTCTACATCTACTTTACGGGCATCAATCCAGCCTTCACCGGAACCGGCAAGGCGGCGCAGGTGGTGATGCGCGCCACCAGCACTGACCTGCGAACGTGGTACAAGGACCCGGACTTCAGGTTCTTCGCGCCTACTGAACTGGGATATGAGCTGGACGACTGGCGCGACCCCTATGTGTTCTGGAACGAGGCGGCGGGGGAATACTGGATGCTGATGACGGCGCGCACGGATAGCGGCCCGGTGCGCAACCGCGGCTGCATCGGGCTGGCCGTCAGTTCCGACCTGGTGACGTGGGAGGGACGGCCGCCGCTGTGGGCGCCGGGTGAGGTCTGGGCGCACCCCTGCCCGGACCTGTTCCGTCATGGCGAACTGTGGTACCTGGTCTATTCGGTCTCGAGGGAGTGGATCGCCACCCATTACCGGATGGCGCACAGCCTGGCGGGGCCGTGGACCTCTGCGAACGACGACATGTTGGACGGTCTTGCATACGGCGCGGCGAAGACGGCGGGAGACGGGGCGCAGCGCTATTCCTTTGGCTGGCTGCCGGTGCGCGCGGACGAGTCGGACGACGGCGAATGGCTGTGGGGCGGCAACCTGGTCGTGCACGAGGTTGTGCCGCAGCCGGACGGTTCTCTGGCGGTCCGCATTCCCGAGACGGTTGCCGGCGCTTTTGACAAGCCAGAGCCGCTTGAGCCGCAACCGGTGCTCGGCAACTGGGAGGTCGAGGGAGAGAGCGCCAGAACATCTGCGGTGAGCCGCTACGCGCTGATGACGCTGGGCGAGATGCCGGAGGCGTGTCTGATCGAGACGACTGTGACATTCGCACCAGGGCTGACCAACTGCGGCCTGCTGCTACGCGCCAGCGACGATCTGGAGTCCTACTACCAGGTGCGGCTGGAGCCAGCCAAGAACCGGGTTGTGCTGGACCGCTGGTCGCCGCATTTCAGCGTGACCACGACGAACCCGCCCTTTATGCTCGAACGCCGGGTCGTTCTGGCGCCGGACAGACCTCTGAAGGTGCAGGTGCTTGTGGACGGTACGGCGCTGGTCATCTATGTTGATGACCAGGTCGCACTTTCCGGCCGCATCTATGACCGGCGCGAGGGCGCGCTGGGGCTCTTCGCGACCGAGGGTGAGGTCCGGTTCGACGGGATCGGAATGGCGACCCGATGATTTGCCGGGGCGAGTGATTGTGTGGCAACGGTTTTCTTCCCGTTTCCGGGCACGAACATGGGCGTCATCCAGGGCTGACCGGCAACCGCGCGCGGAGGCGTCGCGTGGCTTCTCCCGCTTCCGCCATATCCTGGCCGCCTGTGTGGCTACCCGGCTGGTCGTCGACACAACTGTCCAACTTTTCTACTCCTTCTTACCGATCATTGCGCTGGGGATGGCCCTGGATGTTGTCGTTCTGGGCCGTCTGATGAGCCTGCGCAGCGCGGTGGGGCTGAGCGCGCCGCTGTTCGGCAGCGCGGCGGACCGCTACGGCTACCGGCGCGTGATGCGTCTGGCCTTGGTTTTGGCCGCGTCTGGGACCTTCTTGCTGGGCAGCGGCGCGGGGTTCTGGTCGGCTGCGGCCGGGATGGTCCTATCGGGAGTGGGGTTGACCGGCTTCTTGCCGACCGTCCAGGCTTACATCAGCGCGCAGCTGCCCTTTGCGCAACGGGCGCGGGGCCTCGGTATTCTGGAGTATTCCTGGGCCCTGGCGGGGATACTCGGCCTTTCGCTGATGGGGTTGCTTTTCGACCGTTTCAGCTGGCAACTCCCCTTTATCGTTTTGGGCGTTGCCATACTGGCGGGCTGGGCCCTGCTTGGCTTTCTGCCGAAAGTACCGAGGGGCGCAGACCCTTCACTGGCGGGCGCCGGCGCAGAGAACGGGCCGACGCAGGTCGGCGTTGCAGGTGAAGAAGGCGGTACGGAGGTGGGCCTTGAGAAGGGGGTCACGCCACCTCTTACCCTTCACCTCTCACGGCTTGTTATCGGCGCGGCGCGGCATATCGCCGGTCTATTCGATCTCGGCCCAAACCGGCTCTCGGCCTACATGATAATCGGCGCGAACAGTCTCTTTCTTTTCAGCCAGGGCCACGTCCTCATTGCTCACGGCGTCTGGCTGCAGACCGAATACGGTCTGACGGCAACTACCTTGGGCTTGGTGGCCCTGTTGCAGGGCGCAGCGGACCTGGCGGGGGCTGTTCTCGTGTCATTGATCGCGGACGGGGTGGGCAAGAAGCGATCATTTCAGGCAGGCCTTCTCGGTTCAGCGCTGGTTTACCTCTCTCTCCCAGCCGTCAATATCGGGCTGTTGCCGGTCGTCGCGGCGTTGCTGCTGATGCGATTTACATTCGAGTACGGCCTCGTCAGCGCCGTCGCCCTGGTCAGCGAACAGGCTCCGGACCGGCGGGGCAAGGTAATGTCGCTGGCGGTGGCGATCAACCTGGTGGGGATGACCTTCACCGGATTTACCGGGCCGTGGATGTACACTCGTTTCGGCGTGTGGGGGCTAGGACCGGTGTCGGCCGTCTGTACGCTGGCGGCTCTTATTCTGCTGACAGTTTGGGGACGCGAGTCGGCGGAAACTGCAGGGGCCAGGAGTTAGGGGTTTGGGATTAGGGATCAGTGGCTAGCGTGGGCGCAGGAGTCGGCTGGGAGAAGTGATGTGCGCCGCTTACATAAGCCGTGCCATGATGATTCTGCATGCTCCATCGAGCAGTTCACGTAGATTGGACGCCGCTACACGGGCGGCTATGGTTGTCCCGCACACACGGTAAGGAGGCATCCTCACATGAACATAATCTACCTGCATTCGCACGACACGGGCCGGTACCTGCAGCCCTACGGTCATGCGGTGCCCGCGCCCAATCTGCAGCGGCTGGCGGAGGAGGGCGTTCTCTTCCGTAAGGCGTTCAGCGCGGCGCCGACGTGCTCGCCGAGCCGGGCCTGTCTGCTCACGGGCCAGAGTTCGCACTCCTGCGGGCAGCTGGGGCTGGCCAACCGGGACTTCTTTCTGCAGCATCCGGAACGGCACCTGGCGAACTTTCTGCGCGGCCACGATTACCGCACGGCATTGTGCGGCTTTCAGCACCTGGCGCTCGATACGCGCACGCTGGGCTACGAATGGATCGCCGAAGCCGACCCGCCCGGGTCGCGGGGACCGGAGTACAGAACGGAAGCAGCGGTCGAGTTCATCAAGCGGGAGCATGACCGTCCCTTCTTCCTGGCCGTGGGTTATTCCGAGACGCATCGCGTCTTTCCAGAGCCGAGCGAGGAGGAGGACGTGCGCTATACGCTGCCGCCGGCGCCGCTGCCGGATACGCCGGAGACCCGCTACGACATGGCCTCCTACAAGCGCATGGCCAAGATCCTGGACGACCAGGTGGGGATCGTTCTTAACGCGCTGGAGGAGGCGGGGCTGGCTGAGGATACGCTGTTCATCTACACGACGGACCACGGGCTGGCATTCCCCGGCATGAAATGCACGCTGACCGACCACGGCTTCGGGGTTTCGCTGATTATGCGGGGGCCGCAGGGGTTTAGCGGCGGCAAGGTCGTGGACGGGATGGTCTCCCAGATCGACATCTACCCGACGCTGTGCGAGCTGCTGGGCGTCGAGCCGCCGGCGTGGCTGCAAGGGCGCTCGGTTGTGCCTCTGGTGGCAGGAACTGCCGATGAGATCAACGAGGAGATCTTCGGGGAGGTGAGCTATCACGCCGGTTATGAACCGAAACGGGCGGTGCGCACGCAGCGCTGGAAGTATATCCGTCGTTTCGACGGGTGGGCAACGACGACGATGCCCAATATCGACAACGGGCCGAGCAAGCAGTATCTGATGGACAACGGTCTGGCCGAGCGCAAGGTCCACCAGGAGGCGCTCTACGATCTGATCTATGATCCGAACGAAGCCTGCAACCTGGTGAACGATCCGGATTACGCGGAAGCGCTGGGGGAGATGCGGGGGCGGCTCGCGTCATGGATGGAGCGCACGGATGACCCCCTGCTGCGGGGACCGGTGCCGGCGCCGGAGGGCGCGTACGTGGACAGCCCGGGCGACGCGCATCCGGGCGTTTCGGAACGGGACTCGGTCAGCCAGTGGCTGCGGCGGGAGAGGCTGGATATCCGGGGCTAGTATGCTGTTGTGAGAGGCCGGCGGCCGGGGGATGCAGCGGCTGCCGGCGTCACTTTTCTCCCAGGGCGTAGACCAGCGCCTCGATGAGGAGGTCGATTTCGGACTCGGTCGCGACGAGTGGCGGGGCCATGATGAGGATGTTACCCAGGCCGGGTACGGTGTTGCCGTTGCGGCCGAGGATAACGCCGGCCTGTTTGCAGCGGCCCAGGACCGCCAGCACTTCGGCGTCGTCGAGGGGCTGTTTGGTACCCTTGTCGGCCACCAGCTCAACGCCCAGGAGCAGCCCGCGGCCGCGGGCGTCTCCCACCCACGGGTGTGACGCCAGGTTCTGCAGTTGCGCCAGCGCGTAGTCCCCCAAGCTGCGGGCTTTCTCCACCAGACCTTCTTCCTCGACAATTTGCAGATTGTGCAGTCCGACCGCGGTGCTGACCGGGTGGCCGCCAAAGGTGTTGATGTGGCGGAAGTGGGTCAGGTCGCCGGCCTCGCCCATGAAGACATCGAAGATATATTCCTGCACGGCGGTCGCAGCGAGAGGCATGTAGCCGCTCGAAAGCCCCTTTGCCATGGTGATGATGTCTGGCTTTACGTCCCAGTGGTCGTGGCCGAACATTTTGCCGGTGCGGCCGTAGCCGGAGACGACTTCGTCGAAGATGAGCAGAACGCCGTACTCGTCGCAGAT
>JAJDTL010000051.1 GCA_022827195.1 Caldilineaceae bacterium | reverse complement strand
TCGGTTGCCAGTGGTCGGTTGCCAGTGGTCGGTTGCCAGTGGTCGGTTGCCAGTGGTCGGTTGCCAGTGGTCGGTTGCCAGTGGTCGGTTGCCAGTGGTCGGTTGCCAGTGGTCGGTTGCCAGTGGTCGGTAGCCAGTGGTCGGTAGCCAGTGGTCAGTTGCCAGTGGTCGGTTGCCAGTGGTCGGTTGCCAGTGGTCGGTTGCCAGTGGTCGGTTGCCAGTGGTCAGTTGCCAGTGGTCGGTTGCCAGTGGTCAGTTGCCAGGAACTGCAGGGGCCAGGGGAGAGTGGATGGTGGGGATGGGGTATGTTGAGTTGCAGGCGAAGAGCTTTTTTTCGTTTGGGTTGGGGGCTTCGCATACGCACGAGTTGCTGGCGCAGGCGAAGGCGCAGGGGTACGGCGCGCTGGCGCTGACGGATACGAACCTGTGCGGGGCGCTGGAGTTTGCGCGGCTGGCGAGCAGTTTGGGGGTGCGGCCGATCACGGGGGCTGAGCTGACGCTGCTGGACGGTTCGCGGATCACGCTGCTGGCGGAGACGCGGCAGGGGTACGCGAACATTGCGCAGTTGTTTACGCTGGCGAATGGGGTCGACCGCCGGGAGCCGCGGCTGGACCCGGCGCAGCTGGCGCGGCATACGGAGGGGGTGGTCCTGCTGACGGGCGGGCGCGACAGCCGCGTTGCGCGGTTGGCGCTGGCGGGTCGGCGGCGGGAGGCGGAGGCGGAGTTGCGGACGTATGCGGCGTGGTTTGGGCCGGGGTCGGTCTACGCGGTGCTGCAGCAGAATTTTCTGCAGGGGGATACGATCCGCAACAGCAAGCTGGCGGGCGTTGCGGAGGCGGCGGGCATTGCGCTGGTTGCGACGAACGACGTGCATTACCACGTGCGGGCGCGGAGCCGGCTGCAGAATGCGCTGGTGGCGGCGCATTACAACACGACGGTCGACCAGGCGTTGCCGCATCTGCGGCCGAACGATCAGTTTCATCTGCGGCCGCCGGGGGAGATGGCGCGCCTGTTTGCGGAGTTTCCGGAGGCGGCGGCGAACACGGTGCGGATCGCGGAGCGGTGCGCGTTCGATCTGAGCACCGATTTGGGTTACACGCTGCCGGATCCGGCGATGCCGGCGGGCGAGTCGCCGGAGAGTTTTCTGAGGCGGCTCTGTTACGAGGCGGCGGAGCGGATATACGGTGCGGTGACGGAGCTGGTGGCGGCGCGGCTGGAGGAGGAGTTCGATCTGATCGGCCGGCACGGGCTGGCCGGTTTTCTGCTGTTGTACCGGGAGATCGTGCTGATCGCGCAGGGGCTGGTGACGGAGCGGAACGGTGGGCATGCGCCGGCCGGGGGGCGGGAGCCGCCGGGGCGGGGGCGGGGCTCGTCGGTGGCGCTGCTGGTGGGCTATCTGATTGGGATCAGCCATATCGATCCGCTGGCGTGGAATTTGACGCTGGAGCGGTTTATTTCGGCGGACACGACGGTGCTGCCGGACATCGATCTCGATTTTCCGCGTGCGCTGCGGGACGAGCTGATCGAGCGGATTCACGCGCATTTTCGGCCGGAGTATGCGGTGCTGGCGGGTGCGATCGCGACGTACAAGATCAAGGGGGTGCTGCAGGACCTGGGCAAGGCGCTGGGGCTGCCGCCGGAGGAGCTGCGTCTGCTGGCGGACCAGATGCATTCGCACAGTGCGGGGCAGCTGCGGGAGGAGATGCTGGAGTTGCCGGGGTTCAGCCAGCGGGTGGATGCGTGCGGCTGGCGGGAGCTGATCGAGCTGGCGCCGCAGCTGATGGGGGCGCCGAAGCTGCTGGGCCAGCACGTGGGCGGGATGATTTTGAGCAGCTCGCCGATCCCGGAGATGGTGCCGGTGCGCGAGGGCGCGATCGAGGGGCGGTACATCATGGACTGGGACAAGGACAGCGTGGCGGACGCCGGGTTCGCCAAGATCGACATTCTGTCGCTGCCGGTGCTCGATCAGATCGAAGAGGCGCTCGATCTGGTCGAGGCGCGCACGGGCCGGCGGCCGGACTTGAGCCGGATCGACCCGGAGGACGGGGCGGTGTACGATATGATCAACGCGGGGCTGTCGAAGGGGATCTTTCTGCTGCAGTCGCCGGCGCAGCTGAAGATGGGGCAGCGGCTGCTGTCGCGCAACCTGCTCGACCTGGCCTACCAGGTGGCGTTGATCCGGCCCGGTGTGGGAGTGCAGGGGAGTGCGGTGTCGCAGTTTGTCGAGCGCTACCGGCACGGCGCGGAATGGGAGTACGACCATCCGCTGGAGGAGCGGGCGCTGGCGCGCGGGTACGGGATCATCGTGTGGCAGGAGCAGGTGGTGCAGCTGATCACCGACGTGACGGGGATGACGGCGGCGCAGGGGGACGAGATCCGGCGGGCGTTCGCCAAGTCGAACAACGAGCATCTGATCGAGATGCACTGGGAGCGGTTCCGCGAGGGGGCGCGGGGCAAGGGGGTGCCGGAGGAGACGGCGCGCAGGATTTATGCGAAGATCAACGGGCATTACATGTTTCCCGAGAGCCACTCGCACGCATTTGCGATCACGGCCTACCAGGCGGCGTGGGTGAAGCGCTACTATCCGCTGGAGTTTTTTGTGGCGCTGATGAACAACCAGCCGATGGGTTTCTACCCGTTGGAGACGCTGAAGCAGGATGCGCGGCGGTTCGGCGTGCCGTTTCTGAACCCGTGCGTCAACCGCAGCGTGGAACGGTGCGCGCCGGAGGGCGACGCGGTGCGGATGGGGTTGGTGTTCGTCAAGGACGTGGGCGCGGAGTCGGCGCGGCGGATCGTGGAGGAGCGGGCGCGGCACGGCAAATATGTGAGCGCGGGCGATTTGGTGCGGCGGACGGGGATTACCGACCAGGCGGTGCTGTCGCTGGCGCTGGCGGGGGCGTTCGACGGGGTTGCGTCGAACCGCAGGGAGGCGCTGTGGGAGGCGGGGCTATACGTGCGTCCTGCGCGCAGCGGGCAGATGACGCTTTCGCTGCACAGGCCGGAGAGTGTGGCCGCGCTGGAGGACTTTGACGCGCGCGAGCAGATGATCGGCGAGTACCAGGTGCTGGAGATCTATCCGAAGGGGCACCTGATGGAGTTTGTGCGGCCTGCGCTGGCGCCGCACGTGCTGCGGTCGTACGAGGTGGAGGACCGCGAGGATGGGGAGGCGGTGACGGTGGCGGGCTGGCCGGTGGCGCGGCAGCATCCGCGCGGGCGGGACGGGACGGTGTTCGTGACGATCGAGGACGAGTTCGGCGACGTGCAGATCATTCTGTGGGCGGACGTGTTTGCGCGTCACCGGCGGGAGCTTGACAGCCAGGTGATCGAGGTGAACGGGGTGGTCTCGAAGTGGGACGGGACGACGAACGTGATTGTTACGTCGTTGCGGCCGATCCGGGTGGGCGTGCAGATGCCGCGCGCGCATGACTGGCACTAAAGTTTTGAGTTTTGAGTTTTTGGTTTTGAGTGGCTTGATCATAGGAGTCCGGACGGCAGTTTCGGGACTCACGTAGGTCGTAGGAAGATCACCCCAAATACCCCATCGTCGAAGTGTGCATTGGGCGTCAAACTGGTGTAGGATACGCTCATTCCAGTCGAAAGACATCGACCTGGAAGGGGTACTCCAGCCATCCGCACCTGAAAGAGACATTATGCAGATTACGGAGAGCGGCATTCTCAGCCGCGCGCAGGCCGGCACGTCGCGGGCGGCTTTGACTTTTCCAACAGTAACGGCGCTGGCCGACGGGAGTGTGGTGGCGACGTACCGCAGCGGCACGAACAAGGACTCAGAGGACGAGACGGTCGAGTTCGTACGCTCGCTAGACGGCGGGCGGACGTGGAGCGAACCGTGGCGGCCGTTTGAGAATCCGACTTTGGGGGGCGTGTACGGCTCGTTGCGGGTCTGCTACCTGACGGAGCTTTCGGCGGGACATTTGCTGGGCGCGTCGATGTGGATCGACCGCGGAACCTATCCCGGCGGGGGGCTATTCAACGAGGAGACCGAGGGTTGCCTGCCGATGGATGTGCTGCTGGCGGATTCGCGCGACGGAGGTGATACCTGGTCGCCGTGGCGGGTTGTGCCGATGCCGGACGAGGTGGGACCGCCGAGCCTAACCGCGCCGGTGCTGCAGCTGGCCGACGGTTCGCTGGCGCTGAGTATCGAGACGAACAAGGCGTACAACGACGCGTCCCAGTGGATGCAGAAGGTCGTTTTCTTTCATTCGCGTGACGGCGGTCAGAGCTGGGGAGAGCCGGTGACGGCGGGCGAGGATCGGAGCGGGCGGATCTTCAACTGGGACCTGCGCTGCGGCGTCGCGGAGGACGGTCGTGTGGCGACTTTTTCGTGGACGTACGATTCGGTAGCGGGCAAGTACCTGAACATTCACCGCCGCGTCAGCGGCGACCACGGGCAGAGCTGGAGCGGGGCGGAGGACCTGGGCTTCGCTGACCAGGCGGCGCGGCCGGCAGTGCTGGCGGACGGGCGAGTGGTGCTGGCGTGGGTGGACAGGTTCGGCAGCCGCTCGATCCGGGCGCGGATGGCGCCGGCCGTGGACGCGCCGTTTGATGCGGCGAGCGAGGTTGTCATTTACCAGCAGGTTGAAGGCCCGGGTGGGGCGTCCGGCAGCACTTCGGAGACGCTAAGCGAGATGAGTCTGTGGACGTTCGGGCTGCCGTACGCCGAGACGCTGCCCGATGGGGCGGTGTTGGTGATTTACTACGCGGGAACTGACGCTGCGATGGACATACGCTGGGCCAGGATCGAACCTTAGACTTTCCACACAAAGGAACTACGATGCGCAAGAGCAAGATGCTAAAGAAGTTTCGCAGCGGCGGTTTTGCCCGTGTCTGCGGCCTGGGCCACTATCTGCCCTTTTACATCCGCTACGCGGCCAACTGCCGCTACGATGGCATCTGGCTGGACCTCGAGCACCGGGCGATGGATGCGCGCGAGGTCCAGGCGATCATTATGTTGTGCTATCATAACGACATTGATTGCATGGTGCGCCCGCCGACGCTTGAACGGACCAAGCTCTACCGCTACCTCGAGGACGGGGCGAGCGGTTTCCTGGTGCCGCTGGTCTCGGAGCCGGAGATGGCCGTTGACCTGGTGCGGGCGGCGAAGTATCCGCCGCTGGGCAACCGGGGCATGGACGGCGCGGGGTTGGACGGCGATTTCGGCATTGGCGCGTGGGACCCGCAGAAGGACTACAACAACGCCGCCAACCTCGAGACGTTTCTGATCTGCCAGATCGAGACGCTGCAGGCGGTCGCCAACGCTGAAGAGATCGCCTCGATCGACGGGGTTGACGGGCTTTTCGTCGGGCCGGCCGACCTGTCGCTGCGGATCGAAACCGAGGGCGACGGCAGCCTGACGATGGACAAGGCGATCGAGACGGTGGCCGCCGCGGTCGAGAAGCACGGCAAACTGTGGGGCATCACGGCCGGGTCTGTGGACGACATTCAGCGTTTTCGCGGGATGGGCGCGCAGATGGTCCCGTGGGGTGGGGATTTCAGCCTGATGAACGTGCTCAAGCAGTGCAGCGCGGACCTGGACGGCGTGCCGGGCGCGTGATCCCTGCCGGACGAATCGATTTGAAAGGCGGACGACAATGAAAATCGCAATTCTGCACGGCCCGCGTGATCTGCGCATCGAGGACCAGACGCTCGAAACCAGCCAGCTCGGCGGCGACGAGATCCATGTGAAGACGCGTATCTCGGCGCTCAAGATCGGTACGGACCGGGGCAACTACGAGGGCGCGGACCAGGTGCCGGGCGCGCCGGGGTACCCGCGCTGGGTGGGCGATAGCAACCTGGGCATCGTGCAGGCGGTGGGCAGCGGCGTCAAGCGCGTGAAGGTGGGGGACCGGGTCGTGACGCGGGCGCCGCACCAGTCCGAGTACATCATGTCCGACTCGGACAGCGTGGTCGTGATCCCGGACGGCGTGGCGGACGAGGATGCCGTCTATGCCCATCTCTACGCGCTGAGCGCGCACTGCTATCACAAGGCGCATTTCCGGCCGGGTGAGACTGTGGCGGTGGTCGGGGTGGGCGTGCTGGGGTTGGGCGCGATCGCGCTGGGGCCCCTTTTCGGCGGCCGCGTCGCGGGCATCGCCAACAGTCCGGTGCGGATGGAGATGTCGGAGCGGATGGGCGCGCACGCCAATTTTCTCCATGATGATCCGGAACTGGAGGCTAAGCTGGATGCGTTCAGCGGCGGCAAGGGCATCGACCTGGTCATTCTGACGGCGAATCCGTGGCCCGCATTCCGCACGGCGATGGAGATTGTGCGCGATAATGGACGGGTCTCGGTGGTGAGTCTGCTCGGACGGGGCGAGCCGCCGCTCGACTTCAATCCGCTGGCGATGGAGCTGTTCTACAACAAGGGCACGACGCTGATCGCGGTCTCGGGGCGGGCGGGATACCTCTATCCCGACGCCAGCCCGAATGCGTTCCAGACGACGGACCGCTATGCGTGGGACAACATTGCGGACCACGTAGTCTCGCTGATGGCGGACGGGCTGTTGGAGCCGAGCCGTCTGGTCACGCACCGTTTCCACTACAGCGAGATGGTCGAGGCGTACGAGATGGCCTATCATCGCGAGAAGCAGATGCTGGGCGTGATCTTCAACTGGCAGGAGTAATGGTCGCTGCGGCGGGTCAGGACATTCAGCCGGCGCGGCACACTCTTGAAATGAGGAGACGGGCAATGACCGCGTTCCCGAAGGCGGCGAATCATGAAGTTACGCGCTCGCTTGAGCTGTACGAGCAGGCGGGCGAGCTGATCCCGGGCTGGACGCAACTTATCAGCCGCAGGGCCGATCAGTTCGCGCACGGCGTCAGTCCGATTTACGCGCAACGGGCCAAGGGCTCGCGCTTCGTTGACGTTGACGAGAACGAGTACATCGACTGGATGAGCGCGGTCGGGGCGATCATTTTGGGGCACGCCGACGAGGTCGTCGACGGCGCGGTCAAGGATCAGATCGATCGCGGCAGCCTTTTTTCGGCCAACAACCCGCTCGAGCTGGAGCTGGCAGAGGAGCTGAATGCGACGATTCCCAGCTCGGAGATGGTGCGATATGCGAAGGGCGGGGGCGACGCGTGCGCGGTGGCGGTACGGATTGCGCGCGGGGTTACCGGCCGCGACAAGATCCTGATCTGTGGCTATCACGGCTGGCACGACTGGTACCAGGCCGCGAACTACGAAGCCGACCCCGAGAGCGGCGAGTTTCCCTTTGCCGGCATTGAGCCGATCGGTGTGCCCAAGGCGCTGGCGGGCACGGTGATCCCTTTCGTATACGGCGACCTGGAGATGTTAGCCGCGCTGCTCGACGAACACGCCGGCGAGGTCGCCGCGATCATGATGGAGCCGGCCCGTTCCGAGCTGCCCGCGCCAGGTTACCTGGAAACAGTGCAGGAGATGGCCGCCAAGCACGGGGTTGTTCTCATTTTTGACGAGGTGTCGTGCGGTTGGCGGCTGGAGATTGGCGGTGTACAGGAGGCGGTGGGGGTTACGCCGGACATGACGGTGGTGGCCAAGGCGATGTCGAACGGCTATCCGATGGGCGCGGTGGTCGGGTCGCGGGCGGTGATGGAGCCGGCCAAGCGTATGTTCATTTCGAGCTCGTATTGGAGTGACAACGTGGGGCTGGCCGCGTCGGTGGCGACGATCCGCGAGCTGAAGCGGCGCAATTCGCCGCAGAGGTTCAAGGAGATCGGCGAGAATCTCCGGAGTGTATTGGACGCGGCGATAGCGGACGCGGGGCTGGAGGGCGCCTGCACCGGCCTGCACACGAGTCCCGCGGTCACGCTCAAGACGCCTGACGGCGTCGACCCGCGCAAGGTGTCTACGTTATTCATCCAGGAGATGGCGCGGCGCGGCGTTCACACGTACATGAACTTCAAGCCGACGCTCGCGCATACGGATGAGGACATTCGTCTGACCGGGGAGGCGGCCGCCGAGTCGCTGCGTGTCGTTCGCGACGGGCTGGAGCAAGGGAACCTGGACGAGCTGATACAGGCCGATCTGAAGAAGGAACCTTTCCGCCGCCTGGTGCGATAGGCCGTCTAGCGCCCCAGGCGCGCAACGGGTACGAGGGACGCTGCCATGTTTACGTTTGAAGAGGCCGACCGCTCATTTCTCGAACGGGAGGTCCTGCCGCATCTGCCGGACCGCATTTACGACGCGCATGCGCATCTGTTTAGCCACGAACACTATCCGGCGGACGCGCTTCCTCCGGGCCTGGCGAATACGCCGCCACGGATTGGGCTGGCCGAGTACGAGGAGTACAACGGTTGGCTGCACCCTGGCGGGCGGGTGGTGGGCGGTCTGTTTTTCGGGCTGGCGTTTCTGGGCGACCGGCAGGCCAACAACGAGTTCGTTGCGGCCGAGGTCAATGGCACGGGGCCTCTGGCGCAGAAGTCGCGCGGGCAGCTGATCATCTCGCCGGACATGGACGCGGAGGCGGTGCTGGACGAGGTGCGACGGCTGGATATGACCGGGCTGAAGTGTTACCACACGATGGCGCCGTTGAACCCCCTGTTGGGGACCGATGCGGCGGGCGCGGGTTCCTATACTGCGGACAGGCCGACCTGGGAGGCGCCAATCGAGGCCTATCTGCCGGAGGCCCACGTTGCTGCGGCCGATACGCTGGGCCTGACGATCACGCTGCACATGGTGCGCGACCGAGCGCTGGCCGACCCGGTCAACCAGGCGACGATCCGCCGATACTGCCAGACGTACCCGAATATGAAGCTCATCCTAGCGCACGCGGCTCGCGGGTTCAATCCGTGGCACACGATCGAGGGAATCGAGAGCCTGCGGGGGCTGGAGAACGTCTGGTTCGACACTTCGGCGGTGACCGAGGCGGGGGCGTTCGAGGCGATCGTCGAGACTATGGGTCACGAGAAACTGATGTACGGGACCGATTTTCACGTCAGCCAGGTTCGCGGGCGCTGCGTTGCGATCGGCGACTCGTTTCACTGGCTCTACGCCGACGAGATGGACCTGGACGAGAAGCACATCTCGCTGCAGCCGGTGCTGATCGGCCTCGAGTCGCTGCGCAGCCTCGTGCTTGCCTGCAACCGGTTGAAGCTGAGCGAGCGCCAGGTTGAGGACATCTTCTACGGGAATGCGGCCACGCTGCTTGGAGTCGAGTGAGGGGGGGAGAGATGCAGGTCCTGTCGCCGCCGGAGCAGATCGATTTTGCCCACAACAAGCAGCTGCTGAACCGCTACCGGTTCATCGAGTACGAGACTCTGCGGATCCTGGCCGCGTGGCTGCCGGCAACGGCCCGAATGGAGTGGAAGCTGGCGATGGGGCGGCTGCTGTGGGAGGACGCGCAGCACGTGCAGCATCTCTACCAACGGCTACGGGAGATCCAGACGCCGGCGTTTCGACCGCCGGGTGATGCTGCGCTCGAAGCGCTAATGGCGGAGGCGATTCACGCGCCGACGGACGCGGACCTGCTGGGCGGGCTCTTTCGCGTGATCAAGCCGGCGCTGGCGGCCACCTATGGCTGGCATTGCGACCAGACATTCGCCAATCCCGACGCGCCGACTCTCTATGCATTCAAGCACATCCTAATCGACGAGGAGGCGCAGCTGGCGTGGGCGGAGGAGGCGCTGGCGGAACATCCGCCGGGCGAGTGGGAGGCGTACATCGCCGACCTGCTGGCCGCAGCGGGGGGCGTTTCCGGCCGCGAAGAGCGACCGCCTGCGCCGCGGCGACCTGCGGAACGGAGGCAGTTCGAGCTGGCGGGCGAAGCCGCGCGCGACGAACGATTTGAGCTCGTGAACCGCAACGCGGGTCAGCGCGTCGTGGACCCCGATGGGGAGACGCAGCGGCTGCTCGACTTCGAGAGCTACAGCCAGGAGATGCTGGCGGCGGAGACGGTGGCGGTGATCATTTACCTGTCTCCCGGAATGCCCTGGGCGTTCACCTACGACAGCGCGCGGCACTGCTACGACGAGACCCGCCACTGCAAACTGGGCATCGAGTGGCTGGCCCATCACGGGCACGACTATACGGAGGTGCCGCAGAACACGCGCATCTACGCCTGGCGCACGCAGTACGATGCGGCGACGCAGTATTGTCTGCTGACGATGGGCAACGAGACGCACGCCTTTCCGCGCCGCCACGAGCAGATGGCGGACTACGCCAAGACCGGCGACCGGCTTTCGGCCCAATATGTTAGCTACGACATGGCCGATGAGCGGCAGCACGTTGCGTTCGGCCATAAATGGCTGCCGCGACTCATGGAGGAGCACGGTATCGACAGGCCGGTTGAGGCGTTTGTCGAGGAAACGGTCGAATTGTGGAAGCGGGAGTACTCTTCCGGGACGCTGCCGCTGCCGGGGGAGAGCGAAGCTTCCGCCAACGGCGCCCACTAATCGTTGAACGCCGGTAGCCGGCCCATCGCTGCGGGTTCCCATGGATTCCAGTAACTATCGAGAGCTAGGTCGAACGGGACTGTCGGTTTCGCCGCTTGCCCTGGGCACGGTGGAGCTGGGGATGGACTACGGCATTCCGGTGCCGGGCGAGTACGGACGGCCAACCGGTGCGGCGGCGGAGCGGCTCGTGCATGCCGCGCTTGACGGCGGAATCAATCTGATCGACACGGCGCAGGCGTACGGCAGCAGCGAGTTGATCCTGGGCCGGGCGTTGCGCGGACATCGCAGTCACACAGTGCTGGCGACCAAGGCGACTGTGCAGGTGGACGGGAAGACGCTGCGCGGGGATGCACTGCGGCGTGCAATGTGGGCCGGGCTGGAGAACAGCCTGCATCTGCTGCAGACCGAATACGTGGACATCTGGCAGATCCACAATGTCGACAGCGACCTGCTTGATCAGTCGGAAATTGTGTCCGAGGTCTTTTCGGAGGCGCGCGCCAGGGGAATGGCGCTGTGGCGCGGGGGGTCGTTCTACGGCCCGGACCTGCCGCTGGCCGCGCTGGATCACGATCTGTTCGATGTCCTTCAGGTCACCTATTCGGTCTTCGACCAGCGGCTTGCGGACAGGCTATTCCTGGCCGCGAAGAGGCGGAATGTCGGTGTTGTGGTGCGCTCGATCCTGTTGCAAGGCGCGCTGACCGGGCGCGCCGATCATCTGCCTGACAGGTTGGAGCCGTTGAAGGCGCGTTCGCGGCAGTTCCGCGAGTTGGTCGCGACGCTGGGCGGGGGCCTTTCGCCGGCGCAGGCCGCGATCGCGTTTGGACTGGCTGAGCCGGGTATCGCTTCCGTGCTGGTTGGTGTGCGGACGGAGTCGGAGCTGGAGGAGAACCTGGCCGCGGCGACGGCGACGCTGTCCCCCGACCTGATGTTCGAGTTGCGACAACTTCGCATAGACAATCCGGATTTCGTTAACCCGAGCACGTGGCAGGCGGATCTTGCTTCCGCGGCGAGGAGGATGGGCAGCGACTGACCGGCTGCGCTTCCATCGAAATGAACGAAAGTCCGCAATTTGGCATTTGAGGAGAAAGTGAACATGGAGATCCGCCAGCTGGGGAAGTCGGAGCTACAGGTCAGCTCGATTGGTCTGGGCAGTGTCACGTTTGGCCGCGAGATCGACGCGCAGACGGCCTACTCGATTATCGATTATGCGCTCGAGCGGGAGATAAATCTGATCGATACGGCCGAAGCCTACTCTGCGGGCGGCTCCGAGACGGTGCTGGGCGAGTGGCTGTCGCGTGGCAGCAACCGGCAGAAGGTGGTCCTGGCGACAAAGATTGGGCCGCCTTTGGGTGGGGAACGGATACAACAGGTTGCAGAGGACAGTTTGCGCCGGCTGCAGACCGATGTGATCGACCTCTACCAGCTGCACGCCTTCGATCCAGACACACCGATTGAGGAGACTTTGGGGGCGCTCAACGGATTGGTGGAACAGGGAAAGATTCGGTACATCGGGTGCAGCAACTTTGCCGCGTGGCAGCTGTGCAAGGCGCTGTGGAAGGCGGAGGTGAACGGCTGGGCGGCGATGGTGTCGGTCCAGCCGAACTACAATCTGGCGGTTCGGGATATCGAGGCTGAGCTGCTGCCCTTCTGCGCCGACCAGAATCTCGGCGTCATTTCCTATAGTCCGCTGGGGGCAGGTTTCCTGACCGGCAAATACCATAAAACGTGGACGGCTCCCAAGGGCACGCGCTTCGACGTCATACCGGACCACTGGGACATCTACGAGAACGATCTATCGATGCGGCGCATGGAGGGATTGCGCACGGTTGCGGCGGAGACCGGCATTTCGATGGTGCAGCTGGCGCTGGCGTGGGCGATTGGGCAGCCCGGCATCACGACTGTGCTGATCGGCTGTCGCAAGCTTTCCCACGTCGACCAGGCCTTTGAGGCCGAGGCGATGGGTCTGTCGGGTGAGCTGCGCGACAGGCTGAACGGGCTGGGTTGACCGGCAGAGGGCGACGTTCCAGGAAATCCAACCGTAGCTGGCAGGAGAAAGGGAGCTGGAAAATGAAGACATATCGCGCCGCGGTAATCGGGTGCAGCCGCATGGGCGGCTTCATCGACAACGAGGTGATCGGCGCGCAGGGCATTCCACTGCCCTACTCGCACGCCGCCGGGTTCACGGCCTGCGGGCGGACTGAGCTGGTGGCCTGCTCCGATCTGCGCAGCGACGTGATGGCCGAGTTCGGACGGCTGCACGGCGTGCCGGCGCAAGGCCAATATACCGACTACCGCGAGATGCTGGCGAAGGAGGGGCTGGACATCGTCAGCGTGGCGACCCAGCCGGAGCCGCGTGCGGAGATCGTGATCGAGTGCGTCGGGCAGGGCGTGAAGGCTGTCTACGCGGAGAAGGCGATGGCGGCGTCGATGGCCGAGGCCGATGCGATGGTCGAGGCGGTCGAAAGCAATGGGGCCATCCTCAATCTGGGCACGAATCGGCGCTGGGACGCGCGCTACGACCGCATGAAGGAGATCATCGACAGCGGTGAGCTGGGTGAGCTGGAGCATCTGATCGTCTACCAGGTCGGCACCCTCTTCAACTCGGGCAGCCACCATCTGGACCTGGTGCTGCGTCTCAACAGTGATCATCCGGCCGCATGGGTACAGGGCCATCTGCCGGAAGGGGACCCCCTTTTTGCAGGTGACGTCCTGACCGAAGACCCGCGGGCCGAGGGCATCATCCAGTTTGTCAACGGTGTGACGGCCCACGTCATGCTGACCGCGCGCAGGTCGGAGTATGAGGCGATCTGCTCGAAGGGGACGATCACTGCGATCCACGACGGGCTCAGCTGGCAGGTGCGCAGGGCTTCTTCGACGGGGCTGCGCGGGCGCGACCAGTTCCATGACGCGACCCCGCCGGAGACGACGCCGAACAGCTCCACCTTGTGCCTGATCGAGGACCTGGTGCATTCGCTGGACACGGGAGAGCCGCCGCGAGGCGGCGTGCGGGCGGCGCGGGCCGGCAATGAGCTGATTTTCGGCCTGATCGAGTCCCATCGCGCGGGCGGCGCGCGGGTTTCGCTGCCGCTGGAGAAGCGGACGACCAGACTAGTGCGCAACCGGGCGCCGCGCCAGCCGAAGTACCGGCCCGATTAGTTCCGGGCGACCCCATCAAAGCAGATAGCGTTCCGCGTTGCGCTCGACTTCGATCAGAAGGGCGTCGACGTAGTCGCGCACACCGAACAGCCGGCAGTCGGCGTCGCCGACGCTGCCTCGACACAGCGTACCCGTCCGCTCCCAGTACACGCCGAGTGCGCGGCGGTCCATGGCGAGGAAGGGCGGATCATCTCCGCCGACCAGACTCGCGGCGTGCTGCTTGTTCCAGTAGATGACTTCTACGAGGTGGATGTAGGTCGAGGAGAGGTAGTCGACGCCCAGCATCAGGAGTTTGGCGCCGGCGCGGTACGCCCGGTACATAGGCGAATTCGTCCCATAGGTCTTACCCCAGGGCTTCAGATCCCATGGTGCGCAGTAACCATCCTGGCTGCGATGGCCCCCCACGAACGACTCGGCCCCATTGCCGCGAGCGGCGACCGAATGTGAGTAGTGGTCGGAGCGGAAGACGCGAGGCAGTTGCCGGAACTGTTCGGTGATCCAGCCGACAGTCGAGGGCGTGGCGGCGGGATCCCATGTTGCGGCGCGGTCCTCCCTTGCTACCAGGTTGAAGGAGGGCATGAGCAGCAGGCCGTCCGGCCCGATTGCGTCTTCCAGCGCGGCAATCACGGCGATTGCGCCGCCGCGGACCGGGCCAAGCGACTTGTACGAAGAGTGGACGAAGAGGATGTCGCCTGCTTCGACCCCCAGTCGCAGCAGGTCCTGGGCGAGATCGCTGCCGCTGTGCCGGTTCATGCCAGACGTTTGCGGTCAGTCTTGCCCGGGTTTCTGATCGAGAGTTGCCCAGCGGAGTGACCTTCGACGGTGCAAGGCGCGATGTTCAGCGGCCCACTTCGGGTTTCGGCGAAGCGCGTGTGCATCCAAGCCCTCGACCGTGCGGAGCATCTCGTCCGCGCGCATTTGAGCTGACCCCTCCTTCCTACCTCGGAGCAACGATGCCAAACTCAGTTTCGAGCTTCGCCCACACTTCGTCGTCCATTGGCGAATTGGCAGCGCGGATGTTCGTCTCAAGTTGATCGACGTTGAGGCTGCCGATTGGGTTACCGTGAATGCGGGTCTCCTTGAGGCAGAACTGGATGGCCAGTTGCAGGAGGTCGATGCCCTCGTCGCGGCACCATTGCCAAAGCGGCCGTGCAGCATCGGCATCCTCGACGTTGCTGTAGCGGCTTTTCTCCCGGGCTTCATCGATGTCGGCCCCGGTCAGCAGGCCGCGCAGGATCGACCAGCCGTTCATCACGCCGACGTCGGCGGCGGCTGCGGCGGGCAGGACGGTGTCGGCCGCGGACTGGCGTATGAGGTTATAGTCGCTGAAGCAGAGGATCAGGTCTACGTCGCCGGTGGCGATGACCTGCTGATGGAAGTGGTGCTGGCGCATGCCATAGCCGACGTGGCGCACCTGTCCGCGTGCCTTGAGCTGGAGCAGGCCCGCCAATGTGCCATCCTTCTCCAGGGTGGGTTCGATGCGGGTCGGGTCGTGGATGAGCATGCCGTCGAAGTAGTCGGTGCCGAGGATTTCGAGCTGGTCCTCGACGTCGCGGATGGCGCGGTCGGCCGAGAAGTCGGCCTCGCCATCGCCGTGATAGCCGCCCCAGGGCGCGTCCGAGTGGCAACAGAGCCGTCCGGTGATGATAACTTCGTTGCGCGGGATTTCCCGAAGCGCCAAGCCCAGCTTGCGCATCGAGTCGCCGTAGCAGCGTGCGCAATCAAAGTGGTTGACGCCCAGCGACACCGCATGCTTGATCAGGGCGACGGCCTCGTCGTCGGCGACGAAACCGAAGTGGCTGCCAAAGCCCTGGGTGCCGAGAGGAATGACGGGGATGCTCAGCTCGGTGCGGCCGAGGCGGCGGCGGGGCGGCGAAAGCGGGGCTTCGGTCATCGTCGTTCTCCTGGGTTGTCGTTAGGGTTGCACCAGCCGATGCAGTTGCGCAGCAGAGCCTGGAACGAAGGGTGGCGCCATACTTCGGGGTTGTGTCCTGGCGTCAGGACGCCGACGCGTCCCTTGCCTTGGCTGCGTGTCCATCCGGCAGGTTGCCGTCCATGCTTGGATTCGGTGTAGAGGAAGAGATCGACGTCCGGGTCGTTCATCTCCATCATGTAATGTTCGTCCTTCAAGGTGAAGGTTGCGCTGCCCGCGGTCAAAGGATGCCCGGCAAGGGGATCAACCATGACGGGGCACTGCGGTGGATGGCCGGTGAAGACGCCGCCCATCAATTTACACAGTGAGGGAGCGTTGCCGTAAAGGGCCGTACCGGAATGCAGAATAAGGATGCCGTTTCCCGCGGCCACATGGTCGGCGAAGGCCCGGCCGGTATCTTCGTCCGCCCAGGGCTCATGTTCCGCCTGCGAACGGTTGTTGGCCTTCGAAAAGATAACCAGCGGATAGCGGTCCAGGCTGTCGATGCGCCAGGCTGCCGGGTCTTCCACCCATTCAAGTGCGAGCCCGGTCTCACCCAGGGCCGCAAGTCCGTCCCGCGTAAGGGAAGCAGGGTGCGCGCTGTCGTCACAGAAGACAAGAGTGCGTGTTCTGTCCGTACTCATGATCGTCCCATTGGGTTCTGTTTAAGCGGGCAGCGTCACAAGGTCTACGAGGCCGTTGCTCAGCCTGACTCCTTTCCGGCCGTGGAACACAATGGGCTCGATGCTGCACATTGCCTGGTCAGGGTTGCGGTCGGCCAAGGGGTATGGATCTAATGTTCAGCTGCTGCGTATATGAGATCGGGTACCTGCACTGCAGGCGGCGGACTGAAGCCGGTAGCTTGTGGGAAAGGAGCCCTCAGTCTTCGTCAAGTCTCGCCTTGCGGATATAGAGTTTGGTCTCCTCCGGCGGTTGCGATTCATAGCCCTTCCAGGCGTAGGGATCTACGCCGGCTACCGGAAAGACGCGGCGGACGTCGACGCGCGCAACCGATTGATTGTCGGTCGACGAGACCCAGGTAAGGAGGGACTCGCTGCTCAGGTAGTGGCTGACCAGTACGCGGCGGTAGCTGTCCTTTGTGCGATTTCGCATTGACTGGTGCAGCAGATAGCCGTTGAAGAAGACGACGCTGCCAGCCTTGACCTCGACCGGGATTTGGGGCGATTCATCAAAGCCGGTCGCCATGTCGTCGTGCGTGTCGAACTCATCGGGGTTGCCGTGTTTGCGCGTCGGGTAGAGGTAGCCGGCGCGTTGCGACCCTGGAATCACCCACATGCAGCCGTTCTCGACATGGGCGTCGTCGATCGCGATCCAGGCCCCGATCAGCGACCAGTCGCGGGTGGGGATGTAGTTCTCATCCTGGTGCCAAGACTGGCCCGGATACCCTGGAGGCTTGATGAAAAGCATTGACTGCATACATTTGACGTTTCCGGACCAGTGGGCCAGGTGTGCGCCCGCGATCTGGCTGAGGACCCCGCTGATCAGGGGGTGGCGGCAGTAGCTTTCCATCACCGGACTCACGTAGTGGGGCTGGTGGATGGCGAGAATCTTGGTGAGTACCTCATCATCGCTGAACTCCACGGGCACTGGCTCTATCGTCTCATTCGGGTAGCCGCCGCGCGCCACCTTGACGATGTCCTGTTTCAGCTCCTCCAATTCATCTGCTTTCAGAAGAGAGGGCACAGCCAGGTAGCCGTTGTCGACGAAGAAGTCGACCTGCTCCTGGTCCAGTACCGTGGGTACTTCGATTCTACTGTTCGCCTGGGCTTGGGTCATGAATTGGTCATCTCCCTGCAAAGTCTGTGCAGAGCATACTCATTGGCCGGCGCCACAGCACCATCGCATCCTGTCCGGTATGAACGGCGAGCTCTAGTCCAAGTCTGCGATCGACTCCTGTACAGCGTTTATCGTGTCCTCGATGTCTTGCTCTGTGTGTGAAAGTGTGAGAAACATTGGGTGCATTGGATGGAGGTAGAAGCCGCGCGCGAGGCAGCCCTGGAGCATGGCGATGCAGCGGTCCTTGTCCTCTTCCTCGATAACCGGTGTGGGCATGGGCCCGGTGCCGGTCAGCCGGTAACCGATGCCGCCCTCTTCGCAGGCCGCGTTTATCCCTTCGATCAGGCGGTTGCCGATCTTCCATTGGTAGGCGATGCCATCGCGGCGCTTCATCTCGCTGACGACGGTCTCGATGCTGACCAGGCTGGGCAGGTCGCAGTGGAACGTGGCCGCCATCCAGCTGGACTGACACTGGGGCGAGCCGAGGATCTCCTTGCGGCCGGCGACGATACTGCCGGGGTAGCCGTTGAAGCAGGCCTTGCTGAACGCAGTCAGATCGGGGGTGACATCGTAGTACTCGCCGGCGCCGCCGAAGGCGACGCGGAAGCCGACTTTGACCTCGTCGAAAATGCAGAGTGCGCCGTACTTGTGGGCTACGTCGACGCAGCCTTGCAGGAAGCCTTCGGGCGGACCGTCGCCGCGGACCGTTTCCATAATCACGCAGGCGACCTCGTTGTCGTTCAGTTTGAAGCAGTCCTCGAGGGCATCGAGATCGCCGTAGGGCACCTCAAGGGTGAGGGGCGCGATGACGGACGGCGAGCCCTCATCCTCGGTGCGCGACCAGTCGTGCCAGCCGTGATAGCCGCAGCGGATGACCTTATCGCGGCCGGTGTAGGCGCGGGCCAGCCGCACGGCAGCCGAGGTCGCCGCGCTGCCGCCGATCAGGAAGCCGAGCATCTCGACAGCCGGGATCAGGTCGATCAGCAATTCTGCGACCTCAAGCTCCTTGGGATGGGCGGTGCTGTAGATCGTGCCCTCTTCCATCTGGGCCCGTACAGCCGCGCTGACCGCGGGATCGTTGTGGCCCAGGACGATCGGTCCGAAACCCATCAGATAGTCGAGATACTCGTTGCCGTCGACGTCCCAGAAACGGGCGCCGGATGCCCGCTGTGTGAAGACGGGGTATCCCAACTCCAGCATCTCGTGGCTGCGCTTGTGTCCCTGGCAGCCGCGCACGATCAGCTGGTCGGAGCGGTGGAGCATCTCGCGTGACTGTTCGATATTGTAGGGTTTGACCGCCATCGGTTCGTTCTCCTGTCTAGCGAATGGGGAAATAGAGATGTTCTGTTCAGTTCTACTTCAGGTCTTTCCGAACTCACAGTAGCGCGCCGGCATCACCGAAGACGATGGGGCAGAAGGCCGGGTCGTCGATGAATGCTGTCAGGCCCTGGCGAAGATCGCCCTTTGGGCGTGAGTTTTCTGTGCGCATGTGCACCGCAAAGCTGCGGCGCGGCTGAGAGGAAAGGTTGGGTCCGCTGCCGTGGAAGGTGAGCTTCTGGTGGAAGCTGGCTGAGCCCGGCGGCAGTATGGCGGGCACTTCGCGCCATTCCTGGCCATGTGCACTGCGGATGGTCTCGCGCAGGGACGCGTACTCCTGGGAGTGGAAGTCACTCTCCGTCGACAGTCCCCAGCGGTGGGAGCCGGCGACAAAGTTCATCGGCCCGGCTTCAGGTGAGACGTCGCTGAGCGCGACCCAGGCCGTGAACAGTTCGCTGTCCTCCTCCCAAGCGCCCCAGTAGTTGTAGTCCTGGTGCCAGCCGATGTTGGTGCGCGGCAACTGGCCGGGTACCGAAGGCGGCTTGTAGAGGAGCTGCACCCACCAGACCTGGACGGCGCGAGCGCCGGAAACCTGTGCCGCTTTTTCGCCCAGGGCCGGATGCGAAACCAGCTCCATGATAGCCCGATTGGCGATCTGCGGTTTCTCGATCTTGCAGAGCGCATTAAGGTCGTCGCCCGGATTCCAGCGCGAGGGCCGCGGGGGTATCCCCGTATCGTAGTTCCCGGCGCGGACAGCGTCCATGCCTGAGACCGCCCTCTCAACCAGGTCTAGCGGGATCAGCGGTTCCGTGCAGATGTAGAATCCGTCCTGCTCATAGTGCTGACGCGTCAGCCGGGCTTCATCAGTCCGCATATTGCGTCCTCCTGGTGTAGTCGGCTGGGAAGCAGTTCAGTCGGCGCATGGAATCAAAGGCAATGAAAAGCGGAATCCTCGGGTTCGGCGGGCCGCAAAGTGGTTGGTTTTTCGTACAGTTTGGCTGGTCGAGCTACTGGCTCGCGAGCCTCATCGCCTCCAGCGTCTCATAGCAGGCGCCGAGCGGGTGATAGTCGGTCTTGGAAGGCGGGCTTTTGAGATCGTCGTACTTCTGGTTATTGGCATCAAGGATGCGGTACCAGGCGCCGTACTCGTGGTCGACGAAGTGCCGGTCCGAGTAGGCCCAGGCTTTATCGTACCACGCCCAGTAGTTATCATTGCCGGTGCGCAGGGCAAGCGCGGCCGCGGCCGCGAAAGTTTCCGAGAGCACCCAGTAGTAACGGTCCTTGTCGAGAATGGCGCCGTCGGGCGCGAAAGTGTAGTGCATGCCGCCATTCTCGTCGTCCCAGCTTTTCTCCAGTGCGACGTCAAACAGATGGCGGGCGCGCGGCAGCATCCAGTTCTCCGGCCGGTAACGCTCCAGGATCAGCAGCAGCTTGGTCCACTCGGTGAAGTGGCCCGGAAGATAGCCGTAGGGCTTGAACAGGTGCTGCGGGTCGTCCTTGTTGTAGTCCCAGTCGTGGCTCCAGTCGGTGCGGTAGTGCTCCCAGACCAGGCCGCCGGCCTTGTCCGCCAGGTCGACGCAGATGCGACGCGCGAGCAGGTGGGCGCGGTCCAGGTATCGGGCCTCGCCGGTCGCCTCGTAGGCCGAGAGCATCGCCTCGCACATGTGCATATTGGCGTTCTGGCCGCGGTACGGGTCGATCTTGTTCCAGTCGCCGGCCGCAATCAGGTCAACGTAGAGTTGGGCGTCCGGCTCCCAGAATCGTTCCTCCAGCAGTTCGTAAACGTAGGAGGCGAGCTCCGGCCCGCCTGCCACGCCGGCCTTGGCCGCACAGGCCGCGGCCAGCAGCACGAATGCGTGACCGTAGCAGTGGCGGTCGCCATCCTCAACCTTGCGGCCGTGCAGCACCCATGCGAAGCCTCCGTCGGGTTGCCGGTGCGACTCCTCCAGGCAGCGCAAACCATGCGCAACCGCATTGCGATAGGCCCCGTCATCCAGTACCAGGGAGGCCACCGAATAGCAGTAGATGAAGCGGCACGTGCCTACCAGGTGCTTTGTCATGCGGTCGAAGACCGAACCGTCGTCGCGCATCTGATTGATGTATCCGCCGTACTCCTCGTCGATACAGGCCGGGTGGTAGAAGGAGATAATGCTGCCAATGTGGTCGCGCAGGAAATCAGGTTTGCGGTATGACATCGCGGACTTTCCCATCACTGCAATGCAGAAGGCGGAGCCATCAGATCCAAGGCCCCCAGGGATCGCACTTCTTCAGTCTGTCTCCCAGGGCAGCGTAGACGTCGGGCAGGTCAAAAGCGGCCAGACAGTTCTCTATGAAACACGAAAGCGGCCAATTGTGCAAAGGATTGTCGATGAGAAGCCGGTAGCTGGGGAGGTAGTGGACGAGCTCGCAAGTCGGCTGGGAAGCGTGCAGCAGAGCTGCTAAGGCAACCGGTACCGAGCCAACACCGCGGCCGATCAGGTGGACGTTCGCCCCGCCGTCTTCAAGGCAGTCGATTGTGCGCAGAAGGTCATAGACCCGCCGCCCAAGATAGCTTTCGCCCATCATGCTGCCGAAGCTGGCGTAGAGATAGTCGGCGCCATAGGGTTCGAGCAGGCCGCTGGATCCGCAGGTGGTGGGAAAGCTCTGGCCCGTGCCGCGCAGGTCTGCCGCGAGGATGCGCTGCCCTGCGGTCAAACGGCGCTGTAGCCAGGGGAGCCCGGTGCAGTCCTCCTCGCTGGAAAGATGGCCGACGAAGAGAGAGACTTCGCCTTCAGGCCGGCGGCACTGGTTTTCCAGGTCGCCGAACATGGTCAGGATGACCTGGATGCCCATTTCGGTCTCGACCGCGAACTGGTAGCCCTTGCCGGTAGCAGCATCCTGCCCGCCGCTGCGGCGTAGGAATCGGTAGTGGGGCGGCGAATGGGGAACCTGGATCTGCAGGTGTTTCCTTACAGCGTCATGTAGTGCCGCGTAGTCGAGGCGAGGACGTTTCGCCTCCAATTCGTAGGTCCGAGCCTGCGTGAAGCCGAAGATTTTCTTGCTGCCGAAGGGGACGACCTCGCCCCCGGCGGCGTTCAACTGTGTTTCCGGGACCTCCGCCATGACCGGTTCCTGGCAGTCTACATTCAACCCGGCATGTTTGATGAAGAAGCGGTACATCGCCTCGCGTGCATGTTTGTGGAAGCCGTGGTCCAGGTGGCCGACGCTGATTTCGGCGGAGTCGTGGGAAACGAGCAGGGCATGTATTTTCTTCATGTCGGCGTGGGCCTGCCTTGCACCGCGCAGATCGAAGTAGCAGTTTTCTTCGGCCAGGATCAGGGTCGGGCGGGGTGCATAGGCCAGCAGCAGGTCGGCTTCGTCCAGTCCGAATTCGAGCGCACGCGGCGGGTTCTGCTCGGCGTCGGCGGGCAGCTCGTTCTCCAGATTGCAGAGCCAGCTGGTGATATAGCAGTCCGGCGCGGCCGTCGTGATGCGCGGGTCGAGGGCCGTAATTTGCGTGGTCTGCGTGCCCCCGCCGGAGCAGCCGGTAACGCCGACGCGTGTCGTGTCCGTTTCAGGCCGTTCCAGCAGATAGTCGAGGCCGCGGATGGCGTCCCAGGCAAACCAGCTGCCGACGAAGTCGCCGGTTAGCAGCATACGGTTGCCGATCATGTTGTGGGCCACGGTCGACCTGGGCCTTGGGTCTCCTTCGAGCACGCCTTCCTCGGTGTAGAACTGGCGCCGTTCACCCTGGGAGACGGGGTCGATGATTAGGACGGCAAATCCTTTGGCCGCCAACCCGCGGGCAAAGAACTGGTAAGGTCCGTAGGCCTTGCCTGCGTCGGCGTGCCCGCACAGTCCGAGGACGCAGGGCAGCTCGGCGTCGATCCGCGCCGGCAGGTAGAGGTTGGCGCTGACCAGGAAACCGGGGCGGCTCTCGTAGATGACCTTTTCCAAGCTGATTTGGCCAAGATCCAGCGAACCTGCAGTTCGCGCGTTCAGGTTGGTCCTTGCAGGAAGCGCGGGGAAACAGATTGCAGCCTTTGAGCGAATGTCCTCCACGTATTCCTCGGCTTGAACGCGAGTCTGTATTGCGTCAAGTCTTGCGGCCCGTTCCTGCATGACGCGGCGCACGCGGCCGACGGTGTATTCGTGGACCATATGTCCGTAGCGGTTGTTGTGCATGAAGGGAATTCCATGTGTGGTTGGGTGAGGGACAGTCTAACCCTTGATCACGCTCATGACAACCAGTTTTATGGTCGTTTGTGGCAGGCCCTTGAGGTTGGGATCGTCTAGGGAAGGTCGTTCTTGGGGGTGGCCGAAACTGTTTGCCGGCATTGGGAGGGGCACCGTGCCGGAACTGCCCGACCGACCAGAACGGCCGTGATTCGTGATTCGTGACTCGTGATTCGAACTGCGGGAGCCGCGCAAGCGCGCTGGCGGCGCGTCGGCGGCAAGCTGGAATCGCGCGGGCACGTTGGCTTCGGCTTGGCTGGCTTTGAGACGTCGGCTGGGGACGCGGCGGCACGGTGGCAGTACTTCCCGGTCGCTGACACACCAGCTGGGGACGCGCACGCACGGTGGCATACACAGGGGGGCGTTGCGGCGGGTCTCCCCCCGCACAAGGGAGGGCCGGAACGGCCCGACCGTCCAGATGGATTCAGAACAGCGTTTATCCCGACCCGGTCAGAGAATGCACAGTGGGCCGGCTATGACTCTGTTGGTTCTCAAGGTAAAGGAATCTGTACTCCAGTTATGGATTGCTCTTCAGGAGATAAGGCCTGTTGACAACCGATTTTCTATATGATATATAGTCACTATTCTGCACTTCCTCTTCCTCAGAATCACATTGTGCCTTCCGGCCGAGCCAGGTTCCTCAGACGGCCCAGGGCAGATTGGAGACAAGGCCCTCGTGATCATCGATGCCCATGCCCATGCTTTTCCACGTTTCGGAACGGATTCGGGCGACCAGACCGCCGAGACGCAACTTCAGATCATCCAGCATCACGTGCAGTTTCATGTCCAGGGGTGGCGACGGCGGCGGGATGGTAGCCGTGCGGAACCGGGTCTGCTGATGCCAAGCGGCGACGCGATTGTCGACATGCCGGACGTCAACATGCGTATCGGCCAGTATGGACAGCTGGAATGCACCGTGGGTGGTGAGGACTACTACCTGCAATGGTATCCTTGCTGGTTTCGAGACATGACTGCGCCGCCCGAACTCATGGTCACGAATATGGACTACCTGGGGGTGGACAAGGCGGTGCTGCAGCACGACCATGTCTACGGCAGTCTCAACGAGTACTTGAGTGAGGTGATGGAGCGTTATCCGGACAGGTATCTGCCGCTGGCGCAGATCCGTGAGTGGGAGGCGGACCGGGAGGAGCAGTTGGAGCGGCTGGAACACGCCGTCACGACGCTGGGCTTGAAAGGTCTTTACTTCATGGTCGAAGCGTTCGCCTTCTCCGGATTTGTCGACAATCTGGATGACGCGAAGTTTGAACCTCTGTGGGAGACGGTTCGCCGACTGCAGATTCCGGTATTCTGGTATCTCTACACCAGCCATCGAGATCGATTCGGCGGTTACATGGAGCAGGTACGGCGGCTCGACCGCTGGGCCAGGGCGCATGCGGACATTCCCTGTGTATTCACGCACGGTCTTGAGACGATCGCCATTCGGCCAAGGTCAGAGCGGTTTGACATCCCAGCCGAAGTATTGACCTGCCTAAAGAATCCCAACATCTCGCTGGAGGTGATGCTGCATCTGATGGCGCCAGATACGGCCTATCCGTTTCCCTGGGCACAGGAGATTTTGAAGCTCCTTTACGATGAACTCGGACCGGAAAAGCTGTTGTGGGGCTCGGATATGCCCGCGGCAGAACGCAACGTGACTTACCGTCAGTCGATGGACTACGTACGTCTTCATGCAGATTTCATGTCGGGGCAGGACAAAGCGCTCTTTTTTGGTGGGAACGCCGCGCGCCTGTTCAAATTGGATGCCTGAACGTAAAACATTGATGCAGAGAGCGGGGGACGCGCCGCGAGGAGAGAGGGGGTGATCGCCTGACGAGCAGAAAGCAGGGCTAGGTACGGATCGGGCCAGGTTGGAGGGTAGCAGTGCTGTAATCGGGAACGATGTCGCCAAAAGCTATGAGGAGGAAGACAATGCTTGGGTCAAATCGTGTTTCTCGCCGTCAGTTTCTGAAAATTGCAGGAATGGGTGCCGGCGGTTCTTTCCTAGCCGCCTGTGTGCCGGTAGCCACTGCGCCCCAGGGGGACGGCGAAGAGGCCGCTCCAGCCGAAGAGATGATGCAGAAGATCACGATACTGTCGCAGCCGTCGCCGCCGGAAGCCAAGGGCATGTTGCCGGCCTTCAAGGAGGCGACCGGAATCGAGGGCGAGTGGAACGAGATTCCGTTCTCCGACCTGCAGGCCAAGTACGCCACAATTCTGGCAGGCCAGGACTCCTCGTTCGACGTCCTCTACAGCTGGGATGGTCTCACGGCTCTCTTCGGGGCGAGCCTATACGACCCGCTGAACGACAAGATCGAGCAGGCGGTGCTGGATGACATCCCAGTACCGGTTGTCCAGGACGCTACGGTCGGTGGAAGCCTGCGGGTTGTCCCCTTCAGTGTGCTCGTGTACGTCGGCTTCTACAATAAGGACATTTTTGAAGAGGCCGGATTCGACCCCGAGAGCCCGCCCGAAAGCTGGCAGGAGGTGTTTGAGATGGCGCCGGCGCTCAACAAGGACACGACGGGCGACGGGCAGACCGACCGCTACACCTGGCTCTGGCCGCTGCAGAGCTCCAATGGCGTATTCGTCTTCTATGCCATCTTCCTGAATGGGGCGAATGGTACGATGTACAGCCCTGACTTCAAGTCGGTTGCATTTAACAGCCCTGAAGGGTTGGATGCGATGCAGGCGGTCTACGATGCGCTGGTGACCTATGAGGTGATGGACCCTGCCGGCTGGGGCATTGGCACCAACGAAGAGGCGCACATCTCGTATGCCCAAAGTCTGTGCGCCATGCAGGTCAACCCGGGCCGCTACCATGGTCTCTATAATGAGAACGAGGAGAAGTCCAAGATTGTCGGGCGCACCAAGCTGGGTCTGGTTCCCGGCATCAACCTCCAGAGCGGTTCCAGCGGCGCAAACATTGGCTATGGAATCAATAGATTCTCCGAGAATAAGGATGCAGGGCTCGAATATTTGAAGTACTTCTCCAGCGTAGAAGCTCAGCGTGAGATGGGTCTGACCACAACGCAGCTGCCTGTCCGTATGTCGGTCCTGGCCGATCCGGAAGTACAGACCACGAATCCTGTGGCGGCGATCACGTCGGAGCAGGCCAACTATCCGGCCTCGCGCTTCGGTTCGCCGGTGTACTTCGACGTTGCCGCGGTCTTCGAT
The DNA here is from genome assembly GCA_022827195.1 of Caldilineaceae bacterium. GTDB lineage: Bacteria > Chloroflexota > Anaerolineae > Caldilineales > Caldilineaceae > Bin5. The sequence goes on along the minus strand of JAJDTL010000051.1, from coordinate 114,510 downwards.
GAGCAGATCCAGAACATGAAGAACGGCGACATATCGCCCCAGGAAGCGTTGGAAATGTCTGCCGCTGATTCTCAGGCCCTTCTCGACGAATTCTGGCAGAGTGCGTGATCCCCGTGAGGCGTGCTGCTACAGCACGCCTCTTTTCCTTTGAGCTGACACATGACTCGCGCCTCGTCTCCCGGCAGCGCCTCTCCTTTACCAGGTAGAGGTATTGCCGGCCTCTCGCGCCGCATAAACCGTCTGAGTCCGACCCGTTTTGCGCTCCTTATGATTGCACCGGGCGCTCTGCTGCTCGTGGTATTCGTAGTGCTGCCGATTCTTTACTCGAGCGTGATGAGCCTGCAGAGCATCAATCTCGTCCGAGCGGAGCAGACGCGGCCGTTTGTCGGCGCCGACAACTTTGTCAAGGCGTTAAGCGATGATCTCTTTTGGGCTTCGCTGGGGCGCTCATTCTATGTCGCGGTCGTTCGGGTCGTGCTCACAGTCGGGCTGGGGCTCTTCTTTGCTCTGCTGCTGAACGAGGCATTCTTCGGGCGGGGGCTGTTGCGCGTCCTAATTCTCGTGCCATGGGCGATCGCGCCCGTCGTTGGCGCCCTGATGTGGCAGCTGATCTTCAATGCCAAGTACGGCGTTCTCAATGCGGTCCTTCTGGCGGTAGGGGTGATCACTTCCTATGTTGCCTGGATGGGAAACCCATTGATTTCGATACACATTGTGATCCTGGTGGAAACGTGGCGGGCAGTGCCTTTTGCCGCGCTGTTCCTGCTGGCCGCCCTGCAATCGATCCCGGCCTCGCAGTACCGGGCGGCGAAGGTCGACGGGGCAAATTCTATGCAGTGTCTGCGCTTCATTACCTTGCCGGCGCTGCGAAAGACGATCCTGATTCTAGTACTGGTCGAAACGATCTGGGCTCTCCAACTTTTCGACACGCTATACATTCTGACCCAGGGCGGCCCGGGGCTCAAGACGACGGTGCTGACTTATCTGGTCTTTACGCAGGCTTTTGAGAGTCTGAAAATGGGCTACGCCTCAGCAATCGGCCTGCTCCTCTTCTTGTGTATTTTGCTGAGCGCCGGCGGCATCTTCTGGCTCATCGTGCGCGAGCAGCGCAAGCGTCAGCCGGCGGAGGACACAGGTCCGTCTGCGCGCAGGTCCGCGTCTCTCGAAGTGGCTCAGACTTGGACGCTGGCGGATGTAGCTGAGCTTTCTCAATCGCCGGGGCGTCTGGTCCGCCGCCGGTGGCAATTGCTAACACCCAACGTCACAAGGCAGCTGCGGCGGTTGGGGCTGGCGGCGGGTATCATTTTCATGCTCGTGTGGACATTGCTGCCCTTTGTCTGGATTGCGATCGTCAGTGTTCAGCCGTTGGTCAACGTTACGTCGGTTCCGCCGGAGATCGGCTTGCGTTCGGTCAATCTGGACCAATACTGGGTCCAATTGGAGGACGCCTCCTTTGTATTGACAGTTCGAAACAGTCTACTGGTCGCCATCACAACGACGGCACTGTGTGTAGCCGTAGGATCGCTGGCCGCGTATCCACTGGCCCGCATGCAGCTGCCCTATCGAAACTTTTTCATGGGTTTGGCCGTGTCGACGCGCATGGTGCCGGCCGTAACCCTGTTGATTCCCCTCTTCCTGGTCGTCCGTCAGCTGGGTCTTATCGACACGCTTCCTTCCCTTGTTTTGGTCTATACGGCGTTCTTCCTGCCGTATATTCTGTGGATGTTGCGCAACTTTTTCGAAGACATGCCGCGTTCCCTGGAGTCGGCTGCGATGGTCGACGGCTGCTCGCGCCTGGGGACCCTTGTTCGCATCATAATGCCGGTTTCTGCACCGGGCGTTACGGCGACTGCAATTTTCTGCCTGATCGTCAGCTGGAACGAGTTCCTGTTCGCGCTGGTGCTGACGACGCGTTCGGCAAAGACGTTGATTGTCAAAATTGCCGAATACCGCGGCCTATGGGATCTGCCCCTCAACAAGCTGGCCGCGGGGGGCGTGATGGCGATCCTGCCCATCCTGCTCATCGTATTCCTGTTGAGCAGGCAGATTATCAGAGGGCTTACCGAAGGGGCGGTCAAGGGATAGGAGAGTGTGATGGCTGATCTTGAGTTGCGGGGCCTGTGCAAGACCTTTGGGCAGGTTCTGGCGGTGGACAATCTCAATGTGACCGCGGCGGATGGCGAGTTTGTCACGCTACTGGGCCCTTCCGGCTGCGGGAAATCGACGACGCTGAACCTGATCGCAGGCCTTGAACAGCCGACTGCGGGAGACATCTATCTGGGCGGTACGCGCATAACGGACCTTCCGCCCAATGAGCGGGGCATCGGCATGGTATTTCAGGACTATGCTCTCTACCCACATATGAGTGTATTCGACAATATCGCGTTCAGCCTCAAGCTGCGGCGGGTGGTCCGCAGCGAGATAGAGCGGATGGTCGGCTACGTCAGCCAGATGCTGGACATAGCCCATCTGCTGGAGCGTCGTACGGCGCAGCTCTCGGGGGGTCAGCAGCAGCGCGTGGCGGTGGCGCGGGCGCTGGCAAAACAGCCGCAGATCTTCCTGTTTGATGAACCGCTCTCCAACTTGGATGCGGCGCTTAGGGTGCGCATGCGCACGGAAATCAGACGCCTGCACCTGCATCTGCAGACCACGAGCGTCTTCGTGACGCACGATCAGGAAGAGGCGATGACGATTTCAGACCGAATTGCTGTCATGCGCGATGGGCGGCTTGAACAGCTTGACTCCCCCATGGAGATCTACCGGCGCCCGCGTTCGATCTTTGTGGCCACTTTCATTGGAAAGCCGGGCATGAACGTGTTCCAGGGCCAACTGCAAGCGGACGAAGACGGCATCACCTTTGCCTCCCCGGGGCTCGAATTGTGTTGGAAATCGCGGCAGGAGGCGCGGCTGGAGAGTTCCTGGAGCGGGGAGGCCATCATAGGTGTGCGGGCCGAGGACGCCAAACTGCAGGACCCCGGGGCAACAGTGCCCGAGGAGGGCGCGTTTATTGCAGAGGTCACTCTGGTTGAGCCGATCGGCTCGGACAGTTTTGTGGAAGTGACGAGAGATTCGCAACGGCTGCTGGCGCGGGTGAATCCCGAGCGGCAGTTTCAGCGGGGACAGATGGTCCAGGTCGAAGTGCCGGCCGCGAAGCTGCACATATTTGACTCAGGAACGGACCTGCGCATAAACGGGTGATCGCGCAAGCATCGGAACTGTCGCCTCGAAGGCCCTCCATTTCAGGATCGAACCCCACCAATTCGTCATCGGTAGAGGCCACCGCCTTGCTGCAGCGCAGATGCCGCGCGTATCCGATGATTCCGGTCAGATTGAGAACGTGAAGCAGGGCGCCAATTGCGAAATAGGCCGCTGTTCGCGATCGGGCGGCAGGAGAGATGGTGGAGGAGTTCTCGGGTCTAGCCGGAGGGACTCGGCAATGTGGAGAAAACCGGGGAAAAGGGGCCGATCCATCCACCCAGAATTCTCCTCCAACTCCCGTTCAAAATCGTTGACGATGGTTCCCGTTTCGGGGTATAAATGGCAAAAAGACCGGAGTATGCATGAAGGAGACCGGAATGCCCAGCCCCTTTCCTGGAATGGACCCCTACATGGAAAGGCCGGGTCGCTGGCCGGATTTGCACCAGCGTCTTGTAGCCTACATAGCAGAGGCCCTGCAGCCTCAGCTGCGCCCCAAGTACATCGCTCGCATTGACGAAAGGGTTGAGCTGAGACCGTCAGGAAAAGTGGTCGTCCCTGATGTCCAGGTAATCGAGACGCCGAGCGAGCTTTCGGAGACACAGTCTGCCTATGGTGCGCTCGTTGCCGACGAACCGCAGACGATTAGCGGCGGGGATGAAGAGCGTCGAATCTCTTTTCTCGAGCTTGTTCATCGGGAAACGGGCAACGTCGTTACGGTGATTGAGGTTTTGAGCCCAAGCAACAAGCTGGGACTGGGGCGGGATGACTACCTGCAGAAGCAGGAAGACCTGCTCAATACCGATTGCAATCTTGTTGAGATCGATCTATTGTCCGGGCCTGCGGTTGCTTTTGCCCGTCGTTTCAGGGTCACTACGCCCCAGGACTGGCGATACATTGTCAGCATAAGCCGCTCGCAGCAGCGGACGCAGGTGGAAGCTTACGCCATTCCTCTGAAAGAACGGTTGCCGCGATGCAAGATTCCCCTGCTTCCCGAAGATGACGACGCCGTACTCGACCTGCCTACCGTGTTCACCCGATGCTACGACGTGGGTAGCTACGACCTGCTTCTGGACTACCGGCAGCCGCCGCCGGTCGAGTTGAGCGAGGCCGAAGAGAAATGGATGGCTGCGCTGCTGGAGGAAAAGGGCCTGCGAACCGCGACGGAGTAGCAGTAGTCGGAAGGCAGTTACCTGTTCAAAGCCTCCCAAATTTGCCCGGTCACACGACACTCACCACGCTGGGTGGCCTATAGTTCTGCTCTAGTCCTTTAGCAAAATCGACGCACCAAAAGAGGAGAGAGACAAGCTCTCTCCTCTTTGTCTTACTTTGGCTAGGGTGCGCCGATAGGCGGAGAAACTGCCGGCGTGTTTAGGCCGCTGAGGTCCGGACCTTGTGGCTGGCGAACCGCTTGGCCCGCATCTTTTCATGGGCCTCGGCCGAGCCGTTGTGGCTGGTCCCGAACCAGACGTCGAACGGAATGTCCAGTCCCCCGTAGTTGCATTCGAAGTAGCGGTGGTGCAACTGGTGGAAGTAGGACGCCCCCCTCAGCTTGGATTTGCCGTTGACAACAATTGACTCAAAGCCGGCGTGCGCCTGCGCAGGCGAGAAAGCGGTGAGCTGCCCGTTCATGATAGCGTGGATCGGATGCGAGGGTACGATCCAATGGATCAGCACGCCGCTGAAGAAGATGACGTGCTCGAGCGGGTGCATCGACAGGCCGGACCAGGGACCGGGGTTGATGTTGCGGTGGTGCAGGAAGTGCGCCGCCCTGTAGAGGGGAGGCCAGTGCAAGAGGCGGTGGGTCCAGTAGAAGTGGAACTGGCCCCAAAGTTGGATCGCGCAGAGCAAAAGGACGAAGTAGACCGGATGCTCCCTCGGGTCCAGGTAAGGGATGTACTCGTTGGCGAAGGCCCAGAGCGTGACGACCTCGTAGGCGGTCCAGATGGTGCCGCCGCTGACACAACTCCAGAAGATGTTGTCGAACAGCTGATTCTTCCCCAGGAACTTTTTCTTGCCCTTCGCCATCCACTCGGCCGTATATTTGAATTGGAAGCCCTGGGACTTTCGCCCCCACAGCCACAGGTGCCAGGCGCTGACAATGGCGATCAGCATGATCTGGTTGCGTGCGAAGAGGTAGAGGATCCAGTCGGGGCTGAAGCGCGTCATGCGCGACATCTCCGGCTGCAGGAAGGTGACGGTCAGCACGGCGATGAGCATGTAGATGAGATTCCAGGGAAAGAGGTAGTTGAAGAGATACTTGGCCAACTTCCGAGGATTGGGCGGCCAGTCAAAGACCGGGCTAGGCAGTTTCTCGCCTTCCGGCTGCCAGTGCCCGCGTTCGTCGCGCGGCATCCCGTCGATCAGACCGTCTCTTTCAGCGCTGACGTCTGCCATGATCAATCTCCTGGTGAGACTATTGTGGGCTCCATTCACTGGTGGGCCCTTCCAGCTCGATTGGTAAGCGTACTTCTTTCTCCGATTTTCGCGGCTATTGTACTCAAGAGAGGTACGGTCACGCAACCGTGAGCAATCTACCTTTGATTGCCGCCGTTGAGCCTCGAAGTGCATTCACTGTGTTGAGAGTATATCCCGCATAAGGAGCCGATTCACCGTGCTGCCAGCTTTCGCCAGCGCCACACCCATCGTCGGACGGACAAGTCCCATCGCGTCAGGTGCAGCGGCAGGCATGTAAGACACGCGAAAGAGGAGAGGGAACCCCCTCTCCTCTCTTGTTTCCGTTCGGTCTGGCTTCGTCGAAATTCGAGTGCGCCGACGCGCTTAGGCGGCCGAGGTGCTGACTTTGTGGCTGGCGAACCGCTTCGCCCGCATCGCCTCGTGGTCTTCGGCCGAGCCGTTGTGGCTGGTGCCGAACCAGACGTCGAAGGGTATATCCATTTCGCCGTAGTTGCATTCGAAGTAGCGATGGTGCAACTGGTGGAAGTAGGACGCCCCCCTCAGCATGGATTTGCCGTTGACGACGATTGCCTCGAAGCCCGCGTGCCCCTGTGCCGGCGTCAAGGCGGCGTGCTGGCCGTTGAACACGGCGTGGATCGGGTGCGAGGGGATGATCCAGTGGATCAGAACACCACTGAAGTAAAGGATGTGCTCAATCGGGTGCATCGAGAGGCCCGACCAGGGGCCGATATTGATGTTGCGGTGATGCAGGTAGTGGCCCGCCTTGTAGAGCGGCGGCCAGTGCAGCAGACGGTGCACCCAGTAGAAGTGGAACAGGCGCCAGAGCTGAATTCCGCACAGCATCAGGACAAAGTAGACCGGATGCCTGGCCGGGTCCAGGTAGGGAATGTACTCGTTGGCATAGGCCCAGAGGGTGACGACCTCGTAGGCGGTCCAGATGATGCCGCCGCTGACACAGCTCCAGAAGATGTTGTCGTAGAGCTGGTTGCCGAAGAGAAACTGCTTCTTGCCCTTCGCCAGCCAATCCGGGGTGTACTTGTACTGGAAGCCCTGCGACTTGCGCGACCAGAGCCACAGGTGCCAGGCGCTGACGACTACGATCAGCAAGATCTGGTTGCGAACGAAGATATAGGCGATCCAGTCGGCGCTGAAAGTGGTCATTTTGGACATCTCCGGCTGCAGGTAGACGACCGTCAGCACGGCGATGAGCATGTAGATCATGTTCCAGGGAAAGAGGTAGTTGTAGAGCCACTTCACTATTTTCAGCGGGTTGGGCGGCCAGTCAAAGACGGGATTTGGTAGTTTGAGCCCTTCCGGCTGCCAGTAGCCGCGATCGTCGCGCGGCATTCCGTCCATCAGACCTTCTCTTTCAGCGCTAACGTCAGCCATGATCACCCTCCTGGTGTGGTCAATCGGCGCGCCATTGTAGGTGGGCCATTCCAGCCCTTGCAGCAGGTATTTCGTTGTCCTAACAGATTGCGGCTATTTTACAACGAAGATATGTAATATTGCAACTGCGTAAAACGGACAGCGACTGCTAAGATTGGACTGCGCGATGTGTTCATGCGTGCTGGTCCTCGACCGGTACGCCGGCCAGCAGCCCGCTGCTGTGCATGTCGACCCACTCGTCAAGGAAGACCTTGTTCCAGTGGTCGGTGAGCGGGTGTTCAAGCATGTCACGATAGACGGTCCACATGGTGACCAGCTCGTCGGCGCCGTCGCGGAAGGCGGCGTAGGCGGTTTCGACCGATCGTACGAGCGCGGCCATGATGAAAGGCCGATCGTCCCAGCCGCCGAACATGGCGGCGCATTGGCGAATCAGGCGCGTCGGGTCGCCGCCCATCTCGCGCACCGGGTCGCAGAAGGGCAGAATATGGTCGACGCCTGCCTGCGCGACTGCGGCGGCCTGGGTCAGCGAGAAGACGGTCGTGCAGAATGTCTCGATGCCTTCCTGGCGGAGGATGCGGAAGGCCTTGAGGCCTGTCAGCGTACAGGGGATTTTGAGGATGATTTGCGGCGACATGTCGGTGAAGACTTTGCCCACGGCCAGCAGCTCCTCGACCGTGTGGCCGTCGATCTCGATGACCACCGGCTTGTCGGTCATCGCCAGGTAGGCCTCGGTCAGCGCGATGACGCTGCCGTAGGGTTTGGCGTACTGATTGAGCACAACGGTGTTGGTGACGATGCCGGCGATGCCGAGCGGCATGAGCTCTTCCAGGTCCGAGGGCGGCCCGGCGAGCCAGATGGTCGGCCCGCGGCCGGTGGAGCGGGTCTTTACTACAGAATTCTTGACGTCCATATTGGGTACCTCGCGGGCGCTGGTTTGCGTTCTATGTGACGGGCATAGCCGCAAGCTGCAGCGGCGTCTGTATCGCAGCAAACGCGGTCAGTGCCCGGCGACAATTGGGTGGATGGCGTGGTTCCAGGGGCCGCCTATTATCATCTCTTCGGCGGCTCCGGCCGCGTCCTTGCCGCCGGTAAAGCGAGTATAGTCGGGGATGTAGATGATGGCAAAGGCGCGCCGCGGCCTGTCGGAGCGGTTGGGGCCGGCGTAGTGGAAGGTGCAGCCGTGGTGGAAGGTCACGCCGCCGGCCCGCATCGGCATCGCGACCGGCCCTGGCACGGCGATTCCGCGTGTCCTGAGCCTTTCGACCACGCTGTCGTCCTCGCTCTCGAGGCTGATCGGGTCGAGGCGTCCGTGTTTGTGCGAGCCGGGCACGAATTGCAGGCAGCCGTTTTCGACGGTTACGTCATCTACCGCAATCCAGGCCGAGAGCGCGCCTACAGGATCCATAGGCCAGTAGGGTGCGTCCTGGTGCCAGTTGGTCTGCTTGCTGACCTGGCCGGGCGGCTTGATCATGGCGTGGTCGTGGTAGATGCGGACGTGGCGACAGCGGCTCAGCTGGCGGGCGTGCTGGCCCAAGCGGGGGTCGAAGGCGATATCCCTGGCCTGCGGGTAGTCGGTCCACAGGTTGACCATCTGGTTGAAGACGCGCTCGTACTCTTCTGAGAGGCGTCCGCCCTTTTCCGCGCCTCGGATGCGGTCGCGGCGGGTGGAGACTGCAAGATCGAGCGCCTGGCGGAGCAGTTCGATCTGGCCTTTTGAGAGGAAATCGTGGTATTGAATGTAGCCGTTCTGCTGGAAGAATTCGATCTCTGCCGGGTCGACTTTGATCTCTGTCATGGTCCCTTTCCTCTACGACAGGAAGCATTGTCTGAAGTTCGGGGCATTATATTTGCTCCCCAGGGGATGGGCAAGAAACATGCGCAAGTTGGCGGAGGCATCGCGCGGGGGAGGCGATGGGCAAGGGCAGGGCTCAAGGCTATGAGTAACGAGAAATGTTAAACGTGGTATAGAATAGCGGACAGTGTGAGCAGTCTCTCATTTTTCGTTGCAAGCCACGGTTCTTTTGGCCGGTAACGGCCTAGGCGAATCCGGATTGTAGAGAGGCAGCAGAAGTCGGGGGAGGAGCGGACGCGGAGGCTTCAGGGGCGGGACAGGAGTTGCAGCAGTGCTCCGATACCGATAGCCTGGGCGATGCCGGCAACAATGATCATGCGCCAAGTGAGAGTGGCGGTGACGCGTTCTATGTCGGCCTTTGTGGCCATATGTTCGATCTCGCCTTCCAATCTGGCGACGCGTTCTTCGGTGGTCATTGCTGAATGCCTTTCGGGGGCTGAGGCTCGGATTGAAGCATACGGCAAGGGCCTGAACTTGTCAATTGCAACTTTCTCACCAGTTTTGGAAGAACGCTTGTCGGATTTGGTGTTTCGCAGCGTGCGGCAATTGGAACAGCTGATCGTCGCATGACAGGAGAATGAATGAAGAGGGAAGGGGTTGCCCGAGCCAGGTGTGGGCGTGCAATGGTATTAGGACAAGTGCAGTAGGACAGGGGCAGTAGGACAGGGGCAGTAGGACAGGGGCAGTAGGACAGGGGCAGTAGGACAGGGGCAGTAGGACAGGGGCAATAGGACAGGGGCAATAGGACAGGGGCAATAGGACAAGAGAGAGGCGGATCGCCGACAGCAGTCACGGGGAGAAGAAACCGATGCAACACGACGCCAGCAAACATCTGGTCTATATCAGCGGAGAAATGTTCCCGCCGGCGGAGGCGAAGATTTCGGTCTTCGACAGCGCGGTGACGCTGGGGGACACGATGACTGAGTCGACGCGCACCTTCGGGCATGAGCCATTCAAGCTGGAGCGTCATATCGAGCGGCTGTACAATTCGCTGAAGGTCAGCCGCATCAACCCAGGCCTGACGCCGGAGGAGATTGCCGCCATCACGCTCCAGGTCCTGGAGGAAAACCTTCCCCACGTGCCCTCCGACGAGGATGTCTGGATCGTGCACAACATCTCGCGCGGGACCGGGGCGCTGGCGGCCGACCCGACACAGCAGCGGTCTCCGGCCACGGTTATCATTCATACTGCGCCGCTGATTCTAAGCGACTGGGCCGGATTCTACACGGAGGGGTGCCACGCGGTGACGCCGTTCAGCCGGGCGATTCCGACGCAGTCGCTCGACGCGCGCATCAAGAACAGGAGCCGACTGGCGTACACGCTGGCGGAGGCGGAGGTGAAGCTGGTCGACCCGGCGGCGCAGAGTGTGATCCTGGACACCGACGGCAACGTGACCGAGAACAAGGGCGGCAACTTCTTCATCTACGCCGACGGCGCGCTCAAGACGCCGCACGCACGCGGCGCACTGGCGGGAATCAGCCGGGAGACGGCGCTGGAGCTGGCAGAGGGGCTGGGCATTCCAACGCAGGTGACAGATTTTCAGCCGTACGACATTTACACGGCGGACGAGGCGTTCTTTACGAGCACGCCGTACTGCATCATGCCGGCGACCAAGTTCAACGGGCTGCCGGTGGGGGACGGCAGGGTCGGTCCGGTGACGCAACGGCTGTTGCAGGCGTGGGGCGAACTGGTGGGGCTGGACATTGCGGCACAGGCGCAACGGCATCTTGAGGCGTGAATGGAGAGGAGCGAGCTAAGCGAAGAGGGGGCGCGGGGTGAACTGAATCAGGCGCGTGCGAAGACTGTGATCTGCCAGAGGCCTTGGGTGTCGGCGTGGACCGGCTCAAGGCCTTTTCGCGCGGCGATGGCGTGCACGTCGCTGTGGGAGTGGAGGTAGGTGCGGAAATTGCAGCGTTTGAGGCGGAGGTAGAGGTTGAAGAGCTTGAAGGTGATGAAGACCCACCACTTGGCGCGTGGATAGCTGAGGGCGAGGAAGCGCCCGGCCTTGTCGGCGGCGGCTGAGAGAAGGTCTTCGAGGAGCGGATAGCAGCAAATGACGCGGTCGAGGATGACGGCATCGGCGGGGTCGACCGCGTCGGCGGAGAGGGCGAAGTCGGCATGCAGGTAGTTGACTCGATCGTCGAGTCCGAGTTCGCGTCCTATGGAACGGGCGGCTTCGATGTAGGCGGAGGATGCCTCGACGGCGACTGCGCTGGCGGCGATTTCGCGGCGCAAGAGCTCATAGTGGACGCTGCCGACACCGCCGCCGATGTCGAGGAGGCTAAGCGGGCCGCCGGCGTTGTTGAGGAGATGTTCGATGAGGCGGGCGCTGCGGGCGTCGAGGCCGGCGCGCAGGTATGCGTCGACCTCGGTTTGGGCGCGCGACGCATCGAAGAAGGATTCAATGCCGTCGATGTCAGGTGGCTGGCAGCAGGGGCAGGGCAATGGATCGCTCCCGGGATTTGAGGGGTTCAGAGCGCCTCAACGGTATTCTCAAGGATGCCGAGTCCTTCGATCTCGCCCTTGATGCGGTCGCCCGGCTCGAGGCGCACCTTCTTGACGTGGCCGACGCCGGCGGGCGTGCCGGTGCTGAGGATATCGCCCGGTTCGAGGGTAATGAACTGCGAGACGAAGGAGAGCGCCTCGGCGGGGGAGAAGATCATCTGGCCGGAGTTGGCGTCCTGTTGGAGCTGGTCGTTGTGCCAGAGCTGCATGCGCAGGCGGTCGGGATGGGGGATGTCGTCGCGGGTGGTGATCCAGGGGCCCATGGGGCCGAATGTGTCGAGCCACTTGCCGACCAGCCAATCAAAGAACCAGTCGCCTTCCTGCTCGGGCAGGTCGTTGCGGAAGGTGAGCTCGCGGGCGGAGATGTCGTTGAATATGGTGTAGCCCATGATATGTTCTTCCGCCTGCTCGGGCGTCAGATCGCGGCCGCGCTTGCCGATGACGACGGCGAGCTCGAGCTCCCAGTCGGCGAAGGCGGTGGAAGGCGGGATGCGGATCGGCTGTTCGGTGGCTGTGACGGAGGAACAGGGTTTGATGAAAAAGCGTGGGATCATCTTCTCCTTGCCGATGTAGGAGCCGCCGCCCTCTTCAATATGGCTGGCGTAGTTGCCGGCGAGGCACATGAGCTTGCCTGGACAGGGCAGGGGTGCGAGCAGGGTGACCTCGTGGCGCAAAACCCTCAAATCCGAGCGGTTGTTGTTGGTTGCCCACACTTGCGTTGCGCGTACACCGTCCAGCCCCGTTTCGCCCGCCTCCAGCAGGGCGCGCATGTCGGCGACGTCGGCGGTGTCGACCAGACCGCTCGCCTCTGCCATGGCCATAAGGTCCCAGATCTGATCTCCTTCGACGACGCCGACGCGCACGCCTTCAAACCCTTCATAGGTCGCCAATTGCATTGTGAGTGAATCCTTTCTGAACTGTTGTCAAGGTGGTTGTGTCGACTAAGTCCTGCGGTGGACCGTTTTCGATTCTCAGCGGGCGAACTCCCTGCCGCCGGACTGCTGCAGGAGCTTCGCGACCAGGCCGGTCCAGCCGGTCTGATGGCTTGCGCCGAGACCTTTGCCGTTGTCTCCGTGGAAGTATTCGTAGAAGAGCAGGCGGTCCTTCCAGTGGGGGCACCGCTGGAAGAGCTCGACATCGCCGAATGCCGGGCGCTGTCCCTTTTCATTGCGGGTGAAGATCCGTATCAGTCGCTGGGAGAGCTCTGTCGCGACCTCATCGAGCGTCATCCAGACGCCGGAACCTGTCGGGCACTCCACCTTCAGGTCGTCCCCGTAGTAGTGATAGAAGCGCTGGAGGCTTTCGATTATCAGGAAGTTGATCGGGAACCAGACCGGTCCGCGCCAGTTGGAATTGCCCCCGTACATTCCAGTGCGGGACTCGGCCGGTTCGTATTCGATGTCGAAAATCAGCTCGTCCACGTGGATGTGGAAGGGATGCTTCTCATGCACCTTGGAGAGCGAACGGATTCCGTAGGGGGAGAGGAATTCATCCTCGTCCAGCATATAACGCAGTACGTTCAGCAACTTGTCCCTGGTGAGGAGAGAAGTCAGGAAGCGCTGGCCGAGGCCGGGTTCGTCGATGCTGCTCATCGCTGACGCCAGGCGCGGCCTATGCTCGATGAACCAGTGGGTGCGCCGGTTGAAGTCGGGCAGCGAGGACATCAGTTCCGGCTCGAGCGTTTCGACGGCGATCAGGGGAATCAGGCCCACGAGAGAGCGGACCCTGAGTGGAATGAAGGTGTGGTCATGCAGATGCAGCAGGTCGTAGTAGAAGCGGTCCTCCTCATCCCACATTGAGGCGCCCTCGCCCCTCTGGTCGTTCATGGCTGTGGCGATGCGGAGGAAGTGTTCAAAGAACTTGGTCGCCAGGTCCTGGTAGACGTCGTCCTCGCCGGCCAGTTCGAGCGCGATCTTCATCATCATCAGGCAGTAGAAGCCCATCCAGGCGGTGCCGTCGGACTGGTCGATATGGCCGTCTGCCGGTAGCCCGGCGCTGCGGTCGAAGACGCTGATGTTGTCCAGCCCGAGGAAGCCGCCTTGAAAGACGTTGTGGCCGTCCTCGTCCTTGCGGTTGACCCACCATGTGAAGTTGAGAAGCAGCTTGTGGAAGAGTCCCTCGAGGAAGCCGCGATCTGAGACACCGGTCTGGCGGGCGTCGATCTTGTAGACGCGCCAGACGGCCCAGGCGTGCACCGGCGGGCTGACGTCGCCGAAGTTCCATTCGTAGGCGGGCAGCGCGCCGCTCGGGTGCATGTACCACTCGCGTGTCACCAGTTCCAGCTGCCGCTTGGCAAAGTCCGGGTCGACCATGGCAAGGGGCAGCGCGTGGAAGCCCAGGTCCCAGGTGGCGTACCAGGGGTATTCCCACTTGTCCGGCATCGAGATGATGTCGAAGTTATGCAGGTGCTCCCAGTCGTTGTTGCGGCCGTTCTTTCGCTCGGGGAGTGCGGGCAGGGCGGGGTCTCCGTTCAACCACTGGGGAACATCGTAGTAGTAGAGCTGTTTGGACCACAACATGCCGGCCAGCGCCTGCCGCTGGATCATCCGCTCCTCTTCATCCAGGTCCGGGTTCTGTATGGCGGCGTAGAACTCATCGGCGTCGGCGATACGGCGGATAAATGTGTCGTCAAAGGCGTCGCCGAACGGTTCATCGTAGCCGACGTCGGCCAGCCTGCAGCGGTAGACTTTGGACTCGCCCGGCGGAATGCGGTCGGCGTAGTGGGCCGCGGCCTTGGTTCCGAATTGTTCGGGATTCACGGCCCAGCTCTCGTCGTGAATGACGTAGCGATGGAAGGCGTTCTTGACGAAAGGGGTCGGGTTGGACGAGCCGAAAAGAAGCGCCGAGTTGGTGTCGTTCTCGGTGAAGAGCAGGTTGCGGGCGGCTTCGGCCCAGAAAAAGTAGCGGCCCAGTTGCACATGGTCGGCCGCCAGGCAAACGGTGCCGTCAGGGCCTTCGTGCCGGGCCAAGTGGGGCCGGCCGGGCGCCCGACCCAGCGGACCGTTCTCGTAGCCCCAGCTCCACGAATTGCGAAACCAGAGGGTGGGCAGGAGGTGGAGGGGGGCGCTATCGGGGCCCCTGTTCGTGACGGTGATGCGGAGGAGCACGTCGTTCTGTTTCGCCTTGGCGTACTCGACCAGGACGTCGAAATAGCGGTCTTCGGCGAAGACGCCGGTATCCAAGAGTTCGTACTCGTCGTCCAGGTATCCCAGGCCGCGGTTTCTCTCCACCAGGTCGGCGTAGGGAAAAGCGGCCTGTGGGTACTTGTAGAGCATCTTCATGTAGCTGTGGGTCGGCGTGCTGTCGAGGTAGAAGTAGCACTCCTTGACATCCTCGCCGTGGTTGCCCTCCGGCCCGGTCAGGCCGAAGAGGCGCTCCTTGAGGATCGGGTCGTTGCCGTTCCAGAGGGCGAGCGCCAGGCATAGAAACTGGTTGCGGTCGCTAACGCCGGCGAGGCCGTCTTCGTTCCAGCGGTAGGCGCGGCTGCGGGCCTGGTCGTGGGAGAAGTAGCCCCAGGAGTCGCCGTTGGCGCTGTAGTCTTCGCGCACAGTTCCCCAGGCGCGCTCGCTGAGATAGGGCCCCCAATGTTTCCAGTTGCTTTCTCGCTTTCTGTACCCTTCGAGGCGGGTGTGTTCGGCTGTTTGCTGCATGTGGTGACCCTATTCAACCTTTCTCTGCCGCCCCGGACTTAAGGCGCAGCGAAGAAGGTGATGGCGAATCCTGAGACCCTTTTACTCAGCTCGGAGACAGTTTGACCCCAGCAGAGCAAGAGATTGGGATCTTCGCACCAGAAACAATGACCGTTGCGACCGCTCCGGCTTCAGATCGCGACGCGGCGGCCGCTGCGGTTGGATTCATAGGCCGCGTCGACGACCCTGGCGACGCGGACGGCGTCTTCTCCGGTTGCCATTGGTTCGCCGCTGCCGCGACAGGCGTCGATGAAGGCGCGCATGAATGTTTCGCCCTGCTTGCCGGCGTAGGCTGGGGACTCGGCGAAGGTGTAGTCGAAGGTGCGCCGCGGGGCCGACGCCCAGCTGGGGTGGGAGCTCTCGGCATAGATGCTGGTGGGCGTGCCGCTTGAGCTCCAGGTGACGCGTCCCAGGCGGCCATTGACGCCGACATAGGTGTCGTAGCCGACGGCGTTGTGGTAGCCGCTGCCACTTAGGCTGAGCATGTAGCCGGCGTGGAGCGTGCCGACAGCGCCGGAAGCGAAGCGGAGCGAGAGCGCGGCGACATCCTCGACGTCGATACTTTCCCCGCTGCGCGTGGCGAGCTGCGCGGCGACGGAGGCGATCTCGTCCTGCGTAATGTTCATGATCTGGTCGATGTAGTGGCAGCCCAGCCAGGAGAGGATGCCGCCGCCGGACTTCTCCTGGTCGAAGAGCCAGTGCTTTGGGTTGCGGACTGCGACCTGTGTGGTGACCATGCGCATTTCGACCGAAACGAGGTCGCCGATCAGCCCCTGCTCGACGATGCTGCGGGCGTCGCGGATCGGGTCGAGGGCGCGGTTCTGGTAGAAGACGCCGAGCTTACGCTGCAGTCGACGGGCGGCGGCTGCGACCTGCTCGCTTTCGACGGCTGTCTTGCCGATCGGCTTGTCTGTGATCAGGTGCTTGCCGGCTTCGAGGGCGCGGATGAAGATTGGCGGACCCAGGTCGTTGCGCAGCGCGGCGACGACAAAGAGGATCCTGTCCTGGTCGAGCACCGAATCGAGATCGGTCGTCGTTGCGGTTATCTTTTCACCGTGCGCGCTGAGGGTTTCCCGTAAGAGATCCTCGTCGGGGTCCCAGAGGGTGATCGAAGTGATTTCCGGCAGGGTCTGGAGGGTGCGCAAGTGGGCAATTGCGTGGGGATGGTCGAGCCCGAGTAGGGCGGTATGGATGTCAGTCATGGTGTTTTTCGGTCCTGGCGCCCGGTGAGGCGGGGTTTGTAAGGCTGTAGCGTTCTATGGCCGGGTACGATAGCATATCGTATAGTTGAATCATTGGGATGTCAACCTGTCGGACCCGGCACAAGCGGCGGGCCGAACGAAGGCCGAGGAGGTCAACGATGTACAAGGCAGCTGTGATTGGCTTAGGACGGATGGGCAGCACGTTTGACGATGAGATGAAGCATGGCGGTTCGATTTTTCTTCCATACTGCCACGGGCCGAGCTACGCGGCGTCGCCACACACGGAGTTGGCGGCGGGTGCGGACCCGCACAAGGAGCAAGGGGCGATCTTTGCCGCGCGCTGGGGGCTGTCCGAGCGGCAGATTTACCAGGATTACCGCGAGATGCTGGAGGAGGAGAAGCCGGATTTTGTGAGCGTTTGTACGACCGCGCGGCACCGGGCCGCGATCCTGCTGGACGTGATCGACGCGGGCGTGAAGGCGATCTGGTCGGAGAAGCCGCTGACGCTGAGCCTGGCGGAGGCGGACGCGGTGATTGAGCGTTTGAACGCAAAGGGTGTTGCACTGGCAATCAACTGTTCGCGGCGATACAACCCGTTCATGCGCGAGGCGCGGCGGATGGTGGACGAAGGAGAGCTGGGCGAGATTCTACAGATCACGGCCTACACGATGTGCAATCTCTCGCACAACGGCAGCCACGCGCTCGACGCGATGCGGTTTCTGGTCAACGGCGACGTTGAGTGGGTATACGGCGAGATGGAGTCGGACGAGAAGGCTGTGAGCGACGACGATATCATGGGCAATGGCTACCTGGCGTTTGACAACGGAGTGCGCGGCTTCATTCGGGGGCTGCCGACGGGGTTAGCGCCTTGGGAGTTTGACCTGATTGGCACCGAAGGGCGGGTTCGTTCGATGGCGGAGGGCCTGGAGCGGGAGTATTCGCGCTGGCGGGATGACGGACCTCACACCCGGCCTGTTCCAGCGCAGTCGCCGTTTCCGCTGCCAAGAAACATAAACGGGATGGGGCTGACGGTGATCGAGGACCTGGTCCAGGCCGTTGAGACTGGGGCACCGACTGCCTGTACGGCGGATGACGGTCGCAAAGCGCTGGAGATTGCGCTTGCAATGCGGGAGTCGCACCGGCAGGGCTTCCGCCGCGTCGATCTGCCGCTGGAAGACCGTTCGCTGCAGATGTTGTCGGCAGAGATCGCCAACGACGACGAGCCGGCGCGCATCCGCCGGATGCAGGTCGCGCGGAGCAGCGGTTAGTTTTCAGTTTTGAGTTTCTCGTTTCTAGTGTTGGTCGGCGCGCCCGGTCGCGGTCGCTGATGCCGCGGCGCGACTAGGTGCGCACCTGGATGGCGCTGCCGCTCTCGTAGCGGCGCAGACCCCGATAGAAGACGAAGACGGCGAGCGAGAGGAAGATCACGCTGCCGCCGCAGATCTGGGCCAACTGGCCGAGGTCGAATTGGCGTACGAACTCGGCGGGCAGCGCGCCGATGAACGCGGCCGGAACCAGTGTGAAGAGCAGCAGTTTGGCGGTGCCGTCGAAGAGGGTGATCGGGTAGAGCGAGAAGGTTATGATTGCATTGAACGCGTTTTGGGTCAGCATGGGGGCGTTGCCGATCCAGAAGGTGAGGCTCTGCACGAGCACGAGGAAGGAGATGAGGACGGCGACGGCGGCGAGGCTGGCTAGGAGAAAGCGCAGCAACATGAGGCCGCTGAAGGTGTCGGAGTAGAAGGCCGCGGCGGCAAAGCTGAGCAGGCCGTATGTAAAGTCGCCGGCCGATGACGCGTTGCTGCGGCTGGCGAGGGCGTGGAGCAGGACGGGGCGGGGCAGGGACAGATAGTAATCGAGCTGGCCTTCGGCGATGAGCGAGGAGAGCCGGATGGCGTTGCCGAAGAGGTATGTCCCTGCGCCGAAGCCGGTCGCGACGACGCCGAAGAGGAAAAACATGTCGAGAAGGTTCCAGCCGCGGACCTGCTCGAAGCGGTCGAAGAAGATGATCCAGAAGACGAAGTAGAAGGCGTTGTTGAGCATCATGCCAACCACCTGCGTCAGGAAGGAGACGCGGTACTCCATGGCGCTGATGAGGTTGGCTTTCCACAGGGCGAGCAGAAAGGAGAGATGTCGGGTCACGGTTCAGCCTCCGTTGACCACGAGGCGGGCGACGGCCCAGCGGTAGATGAGCCAGACCGCGCAGCCGAAGACGGCCAGCCAGATGGCCTGCTGGGTAAGGACGGCACCGAGGCGGGCCAGGCTGGGGTCTACGAAGAGGCGGGCGGGGCCGTAGATGATCCAGGCAAAGGGCAGGTTTAGGGCGACGGTCTGCAGCCAGGCGGGGAAGAAGTCGAGCGGGATGAGCAGGCCGCCGAGAACGAGCAGGAGCTTCTGGTAGATCCAGCGGAAGGCGTTGGTTTCCTCAACGACGAAGGCGCTGAGTCCGATGAGGGCGGAGAAGCAGAAGTCTAGCAGCCAGGCGATGACGACGGCGACCGCGGCCATCAGCCAGCCGGCCAGTCCAGGCGGCGGGCCGGCCATCAGCCAGACGACGGCGCTGCCGATGACGAGGTTTCCGGCGAAGGCGATTACGGTGTCGCCGAGGCCGGCGGCGAAGTGGTAGAGAATGAAGTTGAACGGCTTGTTGAGCAGGTAGGCGGCGCTGCCGTCTTTGACCTGGTCGGTGATGGTGTCGGAGAGCTCGCGTTTGCTGAGCATGACGGCCTCGGCCATCATCAGGTACCACATCGTGTCCGCGAGCGTGAGGCCGGCGATGGAGCGGGCGCCGGTTGATCCGTAAGTCACGCGCCAGAGGTTCATGAAGATCCACATAAAGAGGACGATAAGGAGGCTGCGGCCGAGCAGGTCCATGGGGTAGGCGAGGCTGTTGATCAGCTGCGTGCGGAAGACGGCCCAGTATTTGCCGGCCGTAGCCAGAAGAGAGCGAAGGCGGGGGCGGGCTGCGGTTGGGCTGAAGCCGCGTTCATTCGCTGCCATCTTCGGCCTCCGCGCGGGCGTAGATGGCGCCGATGACATCCTCGAGAGAAGGCTCGGAGACGGTGACGTCGGCGAGGCTGCCGGCGGCCGCGAGAGCGCTGATGACAGGCTCAACCGGCGTTACGCGGGCGTCAAAGCGCATCTTGGCGCCGAAGCGTCCGACTTTGAGCATGTCGACGCCGGGCAGGCTGAAATCGGGCGGCAGTTGGTCGTTGTAACGCACGTCGACATGCTTGACGGTCAGGTAGCGGCGTCTGAGGGTCGAGACCTTGTCGCGGTAGACGATTTCGCCGTTGTTTACGATGATGACGCGTTTGCACAGGGCCTCGATGTCGCCGGCGTCGTGGCTGGTGAGAAGGACGCCGACGCCTTCGAGTTCGTTCATGCGCTGGATGGTGGCACGCAGGCGCTGTTTTGCGACCACGTCGAGGCCGATGGAGGGCTCGTCGAGCAGGAGGATGCGCGGCTTGTGCAGGAGAGAGGCCGCCAACTCGCAGCGCATGCGCTGGCCCAGCGAGAGCTTGCGCACGGGCGTCTCGAGCAGCTCTTCGATTTCGAAGGCTTCGGCGAGGAGGCTGATGCGGCGCCGCAGGCCGGCCTCCTCCAATTCGTATATCTTGCCAAAGAGGTAGAAGGTGTCGATTGCGGGCAGGTGATACCAGAGTTGGGGTCGCTGGCCGAAGACGGAGCCGATATGGAAGGCGAGCTCCTGCCGCTGGCGCCAGGGCACATGACCGAGGACGCTGGCCTCGCCGTCGGTCGGGTGCAGGATGCCGGTGAGTATTTTGATGGTGGTCGACTTGCCGGCGCCGTTGGGTCCGATGAAACCGAGCAGTTCTCCTTCCTCCATGTCGAAGGATATGCCGCTCACGGCGTCGAGCGTACGGAAGGCAGGCCGGAAGAGGGCGGCGAAGGCGCCGCGCAGGCCGGCGGCCTTGCGTTTGGTCTGGAAGGTCTTGCGCAGGTTGCGGACGGATATGGCGGGCATGAAAAGTTTCTAGTTTTGGGTTTCTAGTTTTGAGTGTGTCGCTTCGATTTCCGGCTGTTCATTGAGACATCTATTCCATTGCGGCCAAGCGGAACCCCATTATCAGCAAAGAGGGCGTCTGCGGCAAAAAAAGGGAAATACATTGCGACCCGGTAGGGGCGCGGTTTTCCCGAAAGTGGCACAGATTGGCTATAATCGTCTCCAGTTTGTTTGAAAGGCATTGATTGGGGGCGGGTTGGTCCCCTGTTAAGAGGGACGGCGGCCAGAAATGGAGCGAGGCGCACGATGAAAAGGCTAACGACGTTCGAGATCCGCAACTATTTTCTGGACTATTTCCAGGCGCGGAGTCATCAGATCGTGGACAGCGGCAGCCTTGTGCCGGCAGACGATCCGACGCTTCTGTTCGTAAACGCAGGTATGGTGCAGTTTAAAGATACGTTTCTGGGGCTGGAGAAGCGCGATTACAACCGGGCGACGACGTCGCAGAAGTGTCTGCGCGTCAGCGGAAAGCACAACGACCTGGAAAATGTCGGCCCCAGCCCGCGCCATCACACCTTCTTTGAGATGCTGGGCAACTTTTCGTTCGGCGACTATTTCAAGGAGGACGCGATCCGGTTCGCGTGGGACCTGCTTGTCAACGATCTGGGCCTGACGCTAGACCGGCTGTGGTTCTCGGTCTACACCGATGACGACGAGGCCGAGGCGCTGTGGCGCAAGGTGGGCGCGCCGGCGGATCGGATTCTGCGCTTCGGCAAGAAGGACAACTGGTGGGCGATGGGCGACGTCGGTCCCTGCGGGCCCTGCTCGGAGATCCACTATTATTGGGGCGATATCGAAGAGCAGACGGCGGAGGGCGTCAACGTCGACGACGAATACCTGGAGATCTGGAACCTGGTCTTCATGCAGTACGAGCAGCGGGAGCCGGAGGGGGAGCTGATCCCTCTGCCGCGGCCGAGCGTAGACACGGGTATGGGGTTGGAGCGGATCGCCTCGATTTTGCAGGGCAAAGACAACAACTACGACACCGACGCGTTCACGCCGATCCTGGACCGCATCCAAGCGTTGCTGGATCATAGCGACGCGCAACGGCAGGAGCATCTGACCGGCTACCGAGTGATCGCGGACCACGGCCGGGCGATCACTTTTCTGATCAGCGACGGGGTGATGCCGGGCAACGAGGGCCGCGACTACGTCGTGCGGATGATCCTACGGCGGGCGGCCCGTTTCGGCAAATTGATCGGCTTCGTGGAGCCGTTTTTGGCGGAGATTTGCCGGATCGTGATTGCCGAATACGGCGGGCATTACAGCGTACTGCGGGCCAATGAGGATTTCATTTTGCAGACGGTCACGGCGGAGGAGGAGCGGTTCCAGCGGGCGCTGAGCACCGGCCTTTCGCTCCTCGACGGACTGATGGCGCGTCTGCGCGCGGGTGGAGCGCGGGAGATTTCCGGGGAGGACGCCTTCCGACTGTGGGATACATACGGCTTTCCGCTGGACATTACGCGCGACGTGGCGCAGGAGAACGGGTTCAGTGTTGACGAGGCCGGTTACGAGACGGCGCTGGAACAGCAGCGCCAGCAGTCGGGTAGCGAGCAGCAGGGAATGGCGGCGGATGTTTCGGTCTACGTGGACCTACTCGGGGCGTTGCGGGATCGCGGGCTTGTCGACGCGCAGGGCGTGAGGCAGCTGATTTACGAGGACGAGGAGGACGCGGACACGACTGTCATCGGCTTGGTTAAGGATGGCGAGGCAGTTGAGCAGGTGAATGCGGGCGAAGAGGTGGAAGTCGTCCTGCCGGAGACACCGTTCTACGTGGAGAGCGGCGGCCAAGTGAGCGACACCGGCGAGATTGAGTTTTACCCGGACGGGATGGAAAGGGCGGCGTGGTCGGTCGACGTGCGGACGGCGCGGCGGCCGATTCCAGGGCTGATCGTCCATACCGGCAAGGTCGCCAGCGGAACGGTGCAGGTAGGCGATCCGGCCTATGCGCTGATCGACACCGAGCGGCGCTGGGACATCATGCGCAATCACACGGGGACGCACCTGCTTCATGCGGAGCTGCGCGCCCAGTTGGGTGAGCACGTGCGCCAGAGGGGCTCGCTAGTGGCTCCAGGACGGCTGCGCTTTGACTTTTCGCATCCGCAGCCGGTCAGTGCCGAAGAGCTGGGCGCGATCGAGCAGGCGGCCAACGGCGCGGTGCTTGCGAACTACGCGGTCCAGGACAGGTGGACAGACTTCGGCCGTGCGGTTTCCGAGGGTGCACTGGCCTTTTTCGAGGAGAAGTACGGCGACACGGTACGGGTGATCTCGATAGGAGACAGCGAGGAAACGGTCTCGCAGGAGCTGTGCGGCGGCACCCACGTGGGAACCACCGGTGAGATCGGGCCGTTCGTGATTACGGGCGAAGGCAGCAGCGCGGCGGGTGTGCGCCGCATCGAGGCGGTGACGGGACGGAAGGCGCAGGCGCTGCTGGCGGAGCGACTGGCGGCATTGGGCCAGGTCGCGTCAAGCCTGCGCGTTCAGCCAGAGCAGGCGGCGGATGCGGTCCAGCGACTGCAGGATCAGAACCGGCAATTGGAGCGGCAGTTGGAGCGGATGCGGGGCGAAGCGGCCCGTCAGCAAAGTGAGAGTCTGCTCGGCCATGCTGTGCGGCTGGACGGCCTCTCGATCCTGGCCGAGCAGGTCGAGGCAAGCGACGTAGATACGCTGCGGCAGATGACCGACTGGTTCCGCGACCGGCTGGGCAGCAGCGTGGTCGTGCTCGGTTCGGTCATCAACGAGAAGCCGATGCTGGTAGCGGCGGCGACCGATGACGCGATCGAAAAGGGCATCCATGCCGGCAACCTGGTGCGCGACGCGGCCAGGATCGTCGGCGGCGGCGGCGGGGGCCGGCCTAACATGGCGCAGGCCGGCGGCCGCCATGCCGACAAGTTGCCGGAGGCGCTGGGCCAGGTGGCCGGATGGGTCGAAGAGAAGCTGGGTTAGCAGTCGGTACTGGTCCGGGGCAGGCGAACGCGGCCAGCGGTTTGCAGCCGGACCGATGCGCCGGGTGAGGCAGTCGGGTGCCCGAACTCATTTACGTTGAGGGCGACATCAGAATCGAAGCGCTGCGGCAGGAGCTGGCGCGCATGGGCAGCGGCCAGGTGGCGGTTGTTCTGCCGCAGCAGGCCACCCAGCTTGAGAGCCTGCCGCGTCTATCTCTGCTCCAGCGTCAGGCCCAGTCCTTGGAGCAGGAGCTGGCGCTCGTCACCGGGAACCGGTCGATCCGCCGTAACGCCAAGCTGCTGGGCATCCCCGTTTACAAAAGAGATTCGGCGTTGCGCGGGAGGCGCTGGCGGATGGATCGGGCGCCCTCGATTTCGCCGGCGAATCCGGCGCTGGGGCTGCCGGAGCCGCCCCCTTGGCGCAAAGAGGACGGTTCCTCGCCCGCGCAGGTTGGGAGCAAGCCAGGGCTCTATCGCAGCCGGCAGCGCCGGATTGCGGCCGGCCGCCGCTATCGCCGGGCAACGCCGGCCTGGCTGCAGGTATTCGGCTACCTGCTCCTGGGCTTATTCATGGTCGCGTTTCTGGGCGGCTTCGCCTACTATGTGCTGCCGGCGGCGACAGTAACGCTGGTGCCGGGGCAGCGGGCGCTGGAGGCGACGGTGCTGTTGACCGCGGACCCGCAGTTAGAGGAGGCGGACTTTGGGCGCGGGTTGCTGCCGGCGCGCCTGATGGAGACGACTGTGGAGGACACCGGCCGCGTCTTCACGACCGGCAGCGGCTGGTCGGACGTCGAGACAGCGCAGGGCAAGGTCGTCTTCACGAATCAGACGAACCGGACGGTGCGGATTCCGGCCGGGACGGTCGTTTCGACCAGCCGCGGGGAACGCGTCGATTTTCGCATTCAGGAGGATCTGGAGATCTCTGGCCCGATCGGGACGCAGGCTGAGGTAGAGATCGAAGCGACCGAGCCGGGTCTGTACGGCAATGTGGACAGCGGCAGCATCACGACCGTATCAGGCGCGCTGCGCACGCGTGTGCGGGTGACCAACCCGGAGGCGACCGGTGGCGGCGAGTCGAGCCAGGTGCGGCTGGTCACTCAGGCGGACAAAGACCGGTTGGTCGACGAGGTTTACGGTGCCATAACGGCGCGCGGCCATGCGGAGCTTTCCCCCCTGCTGCACGAGGACGAATGGTTGCCGGAAGGCCTGATCCGGCCCTTCATTGTTGCGCAGGCATTTGACAGTTTCAACGACGAAGAATCGGACGTACTCAACCTCACGCTGCGCGTGCTGCTGCAGGGGGTCGCGATCAGCCGCAGCGCTTCCGAGGAGGCGGCGATGGCGGCGCTGCGGCAGGCGGTGCCGGAACGCGGCCAGCTTGTGGCTGAGTCAATCGGCTTTTCGATCGAACCGCACAGTGTGGTCAGCGGGCGGACGCTTCGTTACACGGTCAAGGCGAGCGGCAACTATGTAATTCCGATCGATGGCGTCGAGGTGAGCCGGGCGGTGACCGGCCTGGGCGTCGAGGAGGCGGCCCTGCGGCTTCAGGAGGAGTGGCTTCTGGCCCGAGAGCCGATGATCTACCAGGACCCCGGTTGGTTCGGCACACTTCCCCAGTTTGCCAGCCGCATACAGGTGCGGGTCGAATTGCGCGAGGCGGCCCGCAGTAGCCAGTAATGCCCCGCAACTGATGAACCTGCCTTCCCCGTCCGAACAGGCCGCTACCGCTGGAAAAATCATGGCGCTTGACGTCGGCGATGCGCGCATCGGCGTCGCGGTCTGTGATCCGCTGCGGCTGACGGTGCGGCCGCTTTGCACGCTGCGCCGGCGCAGCCGGCGGCAGGATTTTGACGCGCTTGCCGGGATTTACGCCGAGGAGGAGGCCGAGCTCCTGGTGTGCGGTCTCCCACTCAACATGGACGGCCGTGAGGGGCCGCAGGCGCGCAAGGTGCGGAACTGGGCGGCTCGTTTTGGGCGCGCCCTGCGTGCAATCCGCGGGGAAGAGGCGCCGCTGCAGTTTTGGGACGAGCGTCTGAGCAGTTTTGCGGCGGACGAATGGATAGCGGAGGCCGGGTCGCACGCCGCAGGGCAGGACGCTGTGGCCGCGGCGCTGATTCTGCGGAGTTACCTGGACGAGCAGGGCGGGAACGGGTGAAGGTTTCATCTTGAGAGACGGCAACGCGTATTAGTGCGGGCGCGTTTTTTCAGGGGGGCGTTGCGGGGGGAGAGTCCTCCCGCACAAGTGAGGGCCGCTGTCCCGACCGTGCCAAATGCGCTTTGGCCCGCAGGCACACTTTGCAGTGCTGCCTTTGATAGGAGGAGAACAGACATTGAAAGCCAAGAGCCTTGTCCGAATTTTCGTCCTGGTCCTGTTGCTGGCTTCAGGGTCGATTCCTGTCGCCGCGCAGGAGGCCGACCGATGCAGTTCCGCGGCGTTGATTTCTCCTGGTGATTCCGCGGCAGATGAAGTATCGGATGTGACGGCCCCACATATTGATATCGTTAATGTCACCACTTCGATGCCGGAATGGAGGATCCTGACCGTTACCTTCCAACTCAGAGACCTTCCGGAGACGCTCGACTTCAACAGGCCCGGTGTTGGCGAAGGCGAAATCGAGTACAAGTGGGAGGTGCTGGTCGACCTTGACGGCGACCCGGACACCGGATTCAGAGGAGGATTCGATCACCTGCTTTCCGCTTCCTATACCGCGTCGCCGTCGGAGGACGGGGCCGGCATCTCTGCGCCAATCGAGGAGAGAGTACGGGCCATCACCGTGCGGCTGGACCACGGAGGTGGGACCGCTGTTCTCGACGCCAAGATCGAGTTCTCCGCCGATGATGATACGGTCACGATCAGAGGAGGCATTCCGAGGCTTACAGCGGAGGCGCGCCTCGCGTTTGAGACTTACGATGCCCTGGCAGGCGTAGACCGGGTTGGGTGCTTCCCCCTGTACGGTGAGACGGTGACACTGGGCGATTGCCTGACCGGTGCCGGCGCAGCTCTGCCGGGACAAATTGTTACAGACGAAGTTTCGGACGTCCCGCCTGCACACATCGATATTGCACAGGTAGATACCTACCACAGGGGAGGGGCTCTCACGGTGGTCTTTCACCTCCGCGACCTTCCCGAAAGACTCAAGTACAACCGGCCGGGCATCGACGAAGGGCTGTTGGAGTATTCGTGGGATGTGCTGATCGACGTGGACAACGACAAGGAGACGGGCGACCGGGGGACCGACTACACGCTATCTGCCTTTAACTACATTCGACCATCGAAGAGTGGGGCCAATGCCTCTGCCTCTCTCGAGAACTTTGCGGAGGCCTACGTCTTCGTCCCAACGGAAGATGGGGGTATGAAGGGGTTGCCCGAAATGGCCTCGCTCGAGGTGTCTCATGAAGACGATACGATTACCCTCTATGGGATCATATACGGGCTCAACGCCGAATCGCGGCTCACGTTTGGGGCCTTCGACAGGCTGGAAGGCTCCGACACCGTGGGGTGTCCGGCTTCCCTCTCCTGGGCAGAACTGCCTCCGCAGTGCGGCGAAGTTGATGCGATAACTCCTGGCGATGCCGTGACCGACGCCCCGGCGGATGTGACGGCTATTTTCGCGCTGGACTCCGGTCCCTCTGGTGAGACGCCGAGCACGCATGTAGACATCACTGAGATCACCAGTTCTCTGTCCGGGGAGACACTGACGGTCGTTTTTCACTTAGCCGACGTTCCCGAGACGCTGGCATTCAATCGAACAGGGGTCGACGCAAACAGCATGGAGTACCGGTGGGAAGTGTCGATCGATGTAGACAACGACCTTGGAACCGGACATGGAGGAGGTTTTGAGTACCTTCTTTCCGCTACGCATATCGTATTGCCTGCGGGAGCAGGAGACAACGAGACGGCTCCGATCGAAGACTCGGCCCACGCAGGCGTCTGGAAGGTAGGCCCTGGCACGATTGCAACTATCTGGAGCGCTGAACTCGAGGTCTCGGCAGAGGAGGATACGATAACGCTTTCCGGGTTGGTTCCCGGCATCAGCGCCGGATCGCGGCTGGCGTTCAGGACGGATGACTTTCTCGGCGGCCTTTCCGACGAAATAGCCTGTCAATCTCCAGTGAAGCAGTTCCTAATACCCGCGCCGTGCGGCGGCGGCGAAGCTATGATAAGACCCAACCAAACGATAGCCGACACGCCGAAGGAGGAACTGCCGGCCTACATTGACTTTGTCCAGATTAGCACGGCCCTTGCCGGGGAAACGCTGGCCGTGGTCTTTCACCTAAGAGACCTGCCCGCCGACATGGTTCATGACGGTGCCGGCACGCAGAAGGACGATTCCAGATTCGGATGGGGCGTGTCGATCGACGTTGACCCCAGCAACGGGAGCGGCCACCTTGGGTTTGACTACCAATTGGCAGTAAGCTACCCCTTACATCAGGCTATCGATGAAGTTGACGGGTCGGAGTCCAACTACGTCCTGCATAAGGCCTTCGTCTGGGAACGCATCTCCAACGGATTCAGGCAATTTGAGGAAGCCGCTATTGTGCTGTCGCCTCGGGCCGACACGGTGACCTTTGTTGGAGACATTCCCGGCATTACCGCCGACTCGCGCCTGGTCTTCGACGCGTTCGTTGCGCCGAAGAATTCTGAACAAATGCTCTGCCAGGAGTCGCCTGCGGCGGACAGCGTGGAGACGACAACCACTTCCTCTGCAAAAGAAGAATAGATCTTTCGAAGAGGGCGAACCGATTTGGGTTGGCGTTACGTGCCAAACGGGGGCAGGTTGCGGTGGCGGCGGCACGGTGGGGTCACCTGGATGGAATGGACAGAAATTTTTGCGTACGCCCTTGGAGGAACGGGGCCCGTATGTTGTCTGCGGGCTCTATTGCCGGTAGTCTGGGGCGGAAGGTCCGAATGCTGTAGTAGCGAGAGGGAGTTGCAGGGGTGAGGATCATTCATGAAGATAAACACGGAGCACCTGGACCGCTGCGTCGGCACACTCAAAGGCGCATGGGACGGTCTCCAGGAGTGTGAACCCGGAGAGATGCTCTATGAAATATATCTCGCGGCCTGCGTCAAAGAGTTTGAGCTTGTGCTGGAGCAGAGCGGCAGACTGCTGAAACGGCGGTTGCGGCCCTACTTTGCCAGCAACCGACAGGCCGACGAGCTCTACTTCAATGACATCTTCCGTTACGCCTCCAAGCATTGTCTGATCGACGATCAGGCCTGCGAACGTTGGCTGGCGTACCGCGCCTGCCGCAACGAGACCGCGCATGAATATGGAGAGCATTACGCCGAGCTGACTTTGGCGCTGCTGCCTCAGTTTATCGTCGAGGTCGAGGCGTTAACCAGAGTGATAGAGGAGGGCGGCAGTGGGTGAACGGCTGCATCTGAAGGCGCGGCATCGCCGAAAGTTGGAGGAGATCCTGCGTGAGCATCTCCCCGAGGTGGAGGTGTGGGCGTACGGCAGCCGGGTCAGCAGAGAGAGCCACGGAGGCAGCGATCTGGACCTGGTTCTACGTGGACCCGGTTTGGAGAAGATTCCACCGGCCAACCTGTTGGACGTTGAGGAGGCGCTGCGCGAGTCCACGATTCCGTTCTTGGTGGAGGCGCGCGATTGGGCGCGGCTGCCGGAGAGTTTCCATCGTGAGATAGGGCGCGACTATGTGGTGATTGTTCCACGGTAGTCGCCCGCCGGGTCCACTGAAGGCGGCAGCGGCGGCCGGCGGGAGCTTGGCCTCCCAGGTTTGACAAAGCCCCATTGGGAGAAAACTTATGTCAGAGGTGTACTTTCGGTCACTCCCTGTGTCTGTTCGTCGGCAAGTCTGAGGTGATTGAAATAGCGACGCGCTCTGGTCCAATTGGGTTACAGATTGGCCTGCTTTTTTTTGGCTGCCCGAGAAGAGGCGCCGGCCTAGATTAGGCCGCGTAGGAACGAGGCCGTGCGGCGCGTGGCCTCTGCGGGCGTCATATCGCCGCCGAAGGCCTGGTGCATGGTGATGTAGCCGTCGTAGTGGATGGCGCGCAAGGCGTCGAAGATGGCGGGGAAGTCGATGCCGCCCGGGGCGTCCAGCGGGCGGAGAGTGGACATGACCTCGCCGCGCGTCCAGGTCTCCATCGGGAAAGTTCCGTCCGGCTCGGGCGTGTGGTTCTGCAGATAGACGTTGAAGAGCCAGGGCTGGTATGCGCGCAAGGTGTCCTCGCCGTAGGGCTCGCCGCACAGCGCCAGGTTGGCCGGCTCGTAGATGATGCCGAAGTTGGCGCGGCCGACAGCTTTAAGGGCGGCGACCGATCCCTCGACCGTTTCGAAAAGGCTGCGCGTATGGCTCTGGTGCGCCAAGCGGATGTCGCGCTCGCGTGCCTCGTCAGCGGCGCGCTGCGCGTGGCCGATGTCCTCTTCCTCTTTCATGCAGATGCGGATGAGGCCGGCGCCGAGCGTTTCGGCCAGGTCGAGCGAGGGCGTAATGTTGCGCAGGCTGTCCGGGCCTTCGGCGCTGTTTTCAGGCACGGCAAAGTCGGCGGTAACCATCGAAACGGTCAGCCCGTGCGCGGCGACAGTTCGCCGCACGTCTTCAGACGAGCCCGGCTCGCTGTGGACGCCGACGACGGAGGCGCGCATGCAGAGGGCGTCATAGCCGGCGCCGGCGGCGAGTCCGGCCAGCTCATCGAGGGGGATTGCGCTCACCCTTTTGTTGCCAAAACTTTCAGCGACGCGTACCGAGAGTGATAGTTTCATGCCACTGAGTATACCCGAAATGGGATTGAATGGTAAGCGGATGTCTGTGTTATTCTGTGCCGAACGAAGAGACTCCGCATTTATTCGTTGATCATGCGCGTTTTCCTCGACCAGTTGGGTTGCCGGCTAAACTTCAGTGAGAACGATACCCTGGCGGGCCGGCTGGGCGCGGCGGGGCACCTCGTCGTAGGGCGCCCCGAGGACGCGCACGTGATCGTGCTCAATACGTGCGCGGTGACGGCGCAGGCGGCGCGCAAGAGCCGCCAGGCCGCGCGCCATCTTCACAAGCGCAATCCTGCCGCCCGTATCGCGCTGACAGGGTGCTATGCGACGCTGGCGCCGGAGGAGAGCGCGCGGCTGCCGGGCGTCGAGCTGGTGGCCGACAACGGCAGCAAGGAGATGCTGCACATGCTGCTCGAGCCGTGGAGCGCGGCGTTCTCCGATCCCGACGACCTGGCGCGCATCCAGCCGCATGGCACGCCGTTTGCGACGCCGCGCGGCGAGGAGGAGGGCGGGCGGACGCGCGCGTTCGTCAAGGTGCAGGACGGCTGCCAGAACCGGTGTACGTTCTGCATCGTAACTGTGCTGCGCGGGGAGAGCCGCAGCCGCACCGTCGCCGACGTCGTGCGCGAGGTTCAGGGGCTGGCGGTGGGCGGATACCGGGAAGCCGTGCTGACCGGCGTGCATTTGGGCGCTTTCGGGCGAGACCTTCCCGGTAGCGAGCGCAGCGATCTCAAGGCTTTGACCTCGGCGATCCTGACCGAAACCGACATACCGCGGCTGCGGCTGAGCAGTCTGGAGCCGTGGGAGCTGGCAGACGGATTCTTTGACCTGTGGCAGCGCTGGCCCGGGCGGCTGTGCCCGCACCTGCATCTGCCGCTGCAGGCCGGCACCGACGCCCAGCTGCGGCGGATGGCGCGGCGCTGCACGATCGACAGCTTTCGAGAGTTGGCGGCTGCCGCGCGGGACGCCATCCCGGACCTGGTCGTCACGACAGACCTGATCGTCGGCTTCCCGGGGGAGAGCGAGGCCGACTTTGAAGAGGGGCTGCTCTTCGTTGAAGAGATGCGCTTCGCTCACGCGCACATCTTTCCCTTCAGCGCGCGCACGGGCACAGCCGCGGCCGGATTTAACGGGCAGGTAGCCAATACGGTCAAGAAGGAGCGCTCGCGGCGCATGCACGCGGTGGTGGCGCGCACAGGGCAGCTGGAGCGGGCGCGCTTCCTCGGCACGACGCGCCCTGTCCTGTGGGAGGGTAGCGGAGAGCCGCTGGCCGACGATCTGGAGACGCTGCTGTGGAGCGGGCTGACCGACAACTACCTGCGCGTGACAGGCAGGGCGCAGGCCGGCATTGACCTCGGCAACCAGATCACGAAGGTGCGCCTGGATGTGGTCCACGGCGAGACCTTTCATGGCGTATTCCATCCGCACTAGGGCATTACAACCCCTCGGCACGTGCTGGGGGCGACTTCACTTTCCCCCTTCGAACACTCCTGCTTCACCCGATGCAAGCTCCTGAGAGAGGAGTGGGTAGGAGCGCAAGCCGGAGTTCATCAAGCAGTTTCCCTCAAACCCAAATCGCGATTCGTTCGGGAGCGCGCTATGCCTCAAGAATCGACTGCTGAGCCTTCGCAGCGTCCTGCCAGAAAGCTGGAGCGGGGCAACCGCCGCGAGCAGGTTGGCTGGTATTTCTACGATTGGGCCAACTCTGCCTTCTCGACAACGGTCGCCGCGGTTTTCCTAGGCCCGTATGTTTCCGAGCTCGCCTTGCAGGCGGCAGGCGAAGAAGGGACTGCGCCCGTGCTGGGCATTCCCGTAGCGCCTCACTCATTCGTCTTCTACTGCTTCACCATTTCGGTCGTTTTGCAGTTTGTGTTTCTGCCTCTTCTCGGTGCGATTGCCGACTATTCGAACATGCGTAAGAAGCTGATGCAGTTCTTCGCTGTTTCCGGCTCTATCGCGACGATGCTGCTCTTCTTTGTTACCGAAGAGTCGTGGACGCTCGGGGGTCTGCTGTTCATTCTTGCCAACCTCTCTTTCGGGGCTGCGATCGTCTTTTACAACGCGTTTCTGCCGGACATTGCCGAGCCGGACGACCGCGATCGCGTCTCGTCGGTCGGCTGGGCGATGGGATACCTGGGGGGCGGCATTTTGCTGCTCCTCAATCTCATTCTGTACCAGCTGCGCGAGACTCTTGGAATCGATACCGGGCTGGCGGTGCGGATCAACCTGTTTTCGGGCGGGTTGTGGTGGTTCAGCTGGTCGTTCGTGACGTGGCGCCTGTTGCGTTCTCGGGACACGGTCAGCGCGCTTCCCTCTGGAGAGAGCTACTTTTCGACCGGCATCAAGCAGTTGGTGGATACGGTCAAGGAGGCGTCGAACTATCCGCACACGATCCGCTATCTGATCGCCTATCTGCTATACAACGACGGTATCCAGACCGTATTCAGCGCCGCGGCGGTCTTTGCAACGGCGCCGCTGGCGAACGGGGGGCTCGAGATCGACCAGGGAACGCTGACGATGATTGTGCTGATGATCCAGTTTGTGGCGTTTGCGGGCGCGCTGCTCTTCGGCAGGGTGGCGACCCGGATCGGTGCGAAGAAGGCGCTGATGATCGGGTTG
This sequence comes from Caldilineaceae bacterium, assembly GCA_022827195.1. GTDB lineage: Bacteria > Chloroflexota > Anaerolineae > Caldilineales > Caldilineaceae > Bin5. Next base: position 81,938 of record JAJDTL010000051.1, on the reverse strand, counting down.
GCGGTGTGGACGGTGATGGTGGTATACGCCTATGTCGGCCTGCGGGGAGAGAGCCGTGTGGTGGAGTTCTGGATCATGGCGGCGTGCATAGCAGTCGTGATGGGGGGCACGCAGGCAGTGAGCCGCAGCCTGTTTGCCAACATGATACCGGCAGGGAAAGAGGCGGAGTTCTTCTCGATCTACGAAGTGAGTGAGCGGGGAACGTCGTGGCTGGGGCCGCTCACTTTTGGCTGGGTCAACCAATTTGTCGGCAGCCTGCGCCCGGCCATCTTCTCAGTCATCTTCTTCTTTGTCGTCGGGATGTTTCTGCTGCAGCGGGTGGACGTACGGCGGGCGATTGTTGAATCGGGGAACGAGCCGCCGGCAGTGGTTTGAGGACGGTCTCTTTTTTTCGGTTTTGAGTTTCTAGTCGTTGGAGAAGGTGGTTCGCAGCCTGCCACCTACGGCGGCCTGGTGGAAGCCGGCCGGTTTCGACGATACCCCTAGAGCGGGAAGAATCTTTACAGGTCCCATTCGTATACGTTGCCGGTCCTGGCATCGATGACGATCGTCTGGCCGTCGACGAGCTCGTCCCAGTCTCCTTTGGCCTGCAGGATGGCGGGGATGCCCAGCTCGACTGCGGCGAGTGCGGCGATGCTGTCGGGCGCGGATTCGGCGGTTATGAGGCCGCCTGCATGGTAGACCAACTCGGTGCTGGCCTGGTCGAGCTCTTCCGCCACGATGATGTCCTGAGTAGTCAAGGTACGGTATTGGTCAAGGCGAGGCTGGCCGGGTACGAGGCGCACGACGCGTCCGCTCATGCGGCGGTTGCCGACGCCTTGGCCGTTCATCAGGACCTTGGCGATGCGGCGCACGGTCATCAGGTTGGTCGCGCCGGGCACGCCGCCGACGACGCCGCCGGTTACGACAGTCACGTCGCCCTGGTCGACGAAGCCGGCGCGCAGGGCGATGCGGACGGCGTCCTCCAACATCTCGTCGATGGTGTTCATGCGCTGGCCCATGAGGGGGTAGACGCCCCAAAACATGGCGAGCTGGCGATAGACTAGGTGGTTAGGTGTGACGGCGATGATCGGCACGAAGGGGCGGAAGCGGGCCAGCTTCTTCGCCGTCGCGCCGCGGGCAGTTGGCGCAATAATGGCGGCTGCGCGGACGTTCTGGGCCGTATCGACGGTTGCCTGGCTGACGGCATCGGCGACCGAAAGCGACTGGCCGCCGGCGGACTTTGTGACCGGTGCGGGCGCTGGGCCCGGTCCGTAGACGCCGGCCGCCGCGCGCTGCGCGGGGGGGTAACCTGTGCGCGTCGCCCTGCGGACGCGTTCGGCCTCGTGGGCGATCTTCACCATTGTCTGCAGGGACCTGACCGGATAGCTGCCGGCAGCGGTCTCGCCGGAGAGCATGATGGCGTCGCTGCCGTCGAGCACTGCGTTGGCGACATCGCTGGCTTCGGCGCGCGTGGGGCGCGGGTTGCGGATCATCGAGTCGAGCATCTGGGTTGCGGTGATGACCGGCTTGTCGGTCTCGATGCAGCGGGCGATGATCATTTTCTGGATCATTGGCACGGCTTCGGGACTGGTTTCGATGCCGAGGTCGCCGCGCGCCACCATGATGCCGTCGGATGCCTGGATGACCTCCTCGATTTTCTCGACCGCTTCCGGTTTTTCGATCTTGGAGATGATAGGCGTGTCGCGCCCCATCGGTGCCCGGCTATGGACGACTTTGCGTAGGGCGTCTATATCGGCTGCCGCGCGCACAAAGCTTAGCGCGATCCAGTCGGCTTGGTGTTGGAGCGCGAACTCGACGTCGACCTGGTCCTTGTCGGTCATCGAAGGGATGAAGAGATTCGTCTGCGGCATGTTCATGCCCTTGCGGTCGTGGAGAACGCCGCCGACGATGACGCGCGTGCGCACGGTTGTCTCGGTCGCATCGATGACTTCGAGTTCTAGCAGCCCGTCATCGAGCAGGATGCGCTCGTGCGGCCGCATACTTGGGGGCACTTCGTGGTTCTGGATTGGAATCCGCCCTGGACCGCCGGTAATCTCTTCGGTAGTCAGGACCAGATCTTCGCCTGCCTGCAGGCGCACGCCGCCCGGCTGCATCCTGCCGACGCGCAGCTTCGGCCCCTGGAGATCGACGAGAATGGCAACCGGTTGATTGCGGGCCTGTGAGATTTCGCGGATGGTATGGATGTTGCGGGCGTGGAATTCGTGGTCGCCGTGGCTCATGTTGATGCGGGCGACATTCATGCCCGCGTCTATCATCCGGGCGAGGACATCGCCGTCGGAGCTGGCCGGCCCGATGGTGCAGACGATCTTCACTCGCAGTCTCTGCGTTTCCGGGTCTCGCGCGGGGGCGTTAGACATGGCGACTGGTCGACTCATTCCTGCTACGGCCGTCAAGGGCCCGAGCGGCGGCCCTGGCAGCGGACTGGCTCACTGGTAGCTGATCCTGTCGTTCGTGCGAACGACCTGAATCCAGGTGCGGCCGGGCCTGAGTGTTATCGGTTGTTCGCCCGGCCCGAACCAGCGCGGCGGGCTCTGGTCGTTGGCGCGCCAGGTTCCTTCGTAGACCATGGCATCGCGGAAGACGCGCACATCGCCGAAGCCGTACAGGTGGATCTTTACGCTGCGCGTCCCCAGGCTGTCTTCGACGATGTTGGTCAGTTCATGTTCGGCAAAGAGTATGATCACGTTGTCGGCGCTAATCTGCCGGCCCGTGGCCTGATCGATGTGCGGCGCGCCGCTCTGGAAGCGGAGGTAGCGTCCGCTGGCGGCGTCGAAGCGCCACTCGACGCTGTTGCCCTCGGGATAAGGGACGTGGATTGTCGCGGCCCCGCCCGCGGCAAAGTTCGGCGGCGACTCGCTGAAGGAAAGGCTTGCCAGTTCGCGGGGCCTTGGGTTGTGGCGCTGCGACTCAAGCCAGGGGTTGAAGATCTCGAGGCAGTAGGGCAAGAGCGGCGACACGCTGCAGGTGTGGATCTTGTCGTCGACCCAGCGGCGGACGCGATCAACGCTGGTGCGCAGGCGGGTGCGGTAGTTGTCGCCGACGCTGTAGAAGTAGGTCGTGCTAAACTCGTCTTCGATGTCGGCGTCCAGATAGGGAAACCCGACCTCATTTCTGAGCATATAGCGGATTTCGTCGCTGCCGCCCGAGCAGACGAGCAGGCCGTCAAACATGTATGTCGTGTGGATGTTGGGCCAGCGGGCACTGCGCACGGGGCCGATTTCCCTGGCCGGGACGCTCTGGTACATGCTCGTGATGCGGGTCAGGAGGAAGCCGTCTACGATGTACTCGTACGTTATATCGGCCTCGTTGAGACCAAAGTGGCTGGAGCGGCTGACGGTATCGTTATTGAGGCAGACGAAGACCGGCGTTTCGTGTTGGAGCGAGGGGTCGACCAGGGGAAGACCTGTATAGGGCGCAAGGTTGGCGGGAACCGGCGTCGCGGTTGGCGGCGGCGGCGGCGGTGTGGGAGTTTCGGTCGGCGCAGCCGCCTGCGCTGCCGGGGTTTTCGTTGGCGTGGGCGTTTCTGCGGGTCCGCCCTCGGCATCACAGCCGGTTGAAATAAGTGCGATCAGTGCAATTGCGAAAGCTGTGGCTGCAAGCAGCCGGCTGCGGGGGCCCGGGGGGGCCTGAACGGGATGGGGTGGCATTTTCTCGGACTTTGGCTTCGCAGCGCGGTGCGGGGTGTGTCGACAAAACAAGGGGAGAAGTGACCAAGACTTCACGGGCATCCTTCCGTATGTGGCGTGGGGCTTGGAGATGCTGGCGATTCGGGCGAGACGGCGGTGTCTGCCGCGGTAAGTATACTACAGTCGCCCTGATCCACTATTTCCGCAGGGTCTACGATTTTCATCACCGGGTCGCATCGATTGGGACGCTCGACGGAGGTCCGGCTTCAGGCGTATCACGGATTGTCAGAGCAGATTGGCGAGCAGGGACATCGGGGAATGGGCCTGTACGGCGGTGAAATGTTTGACCTGCTGACGGCAGGAAAAGCCCGTGCTGACGAGAAGTTCACCGTCGCCCAGTGAGCGGGAGGCGGGCAGGAGCCGGCGCTCGCCGATTGCGCGGGAAACTTCGTAGTTTTCGTAGCCGAACAGGCCGGCAAGTCCGCAGCAGCCGCTGTCCAGCACGGTCAAATCGCAGTTGGGGATGGCGCCGAGGAGCTGCTGCAGCGGTTGCAAGCCCACAAGCGCCTTCTGGTGGCAGTGGCCGTGGACCACCACGCGCCTGGGTCCCTCCTGCGTCGCAGGCATGCGGGGACCGGCCCATTCTTCGAAGAGCTGGCAGGCGTCTGCAACCTCCTGGGCCTCTGACTGTTCGTCGGCGCGCAGCAGGCGCGGGTGATCGTCCTGCACGGCCGAGTAGCAGCTTGGTTCGCAGAAAAGAATTGGCGTGCCGGCGCGTGCCAGCGGCAGGAGCGCGGCGGTTACGCGCCCTGCCTGACGGGCGGCTGCGTCGAGGAACCCCTTGGAGATGAGGGGGCGCCCGCAGCAGACTTCGGGCGCAACGGTTACCGCCGCGCCGCAACGCTCCAGCACGAGGGCGGCGCTTTCGAGATGTACAGGTTCAAAGTAGTTGTTAAAGGTGTCGGCGAAGAGTGCGACCGGTGTGGCCGCGTGGGGCCTGCTGTCGCTGCGCCAACTGCGGGTAAACGGTCGGGCGGCAAAGGAGGGCAGAGGACGGCGTCGGTCGAGGCCAAGGAGCGGCTGATTCAGCCGGCGCACCGCGCCTGCGCCGGCCAGCCAGTTCGAAAGAGGGGCCAACCGGCTGCCCCAACGCGCGATGCGGTCGGTCCGGGAAAGCAGGCGATCCTTGAGGCGTGCGCCGCGGCGCAGATGGTGCTGGTGCAGGAACTCGCTCTTCAGGCGGGCCATGTCCACGCCGGTGGGGCATTCGCGTTTGCATGCCTTGCATTCGAGGCACAGGTTGAGGACGGGCAGGAGCTCTTCATCGTTGAAGCCGGTCGCTTCGAGGCCGCCGGCGAGTGCCATGCGGAGGGCGTTGGCGCGGCCGCGCGTGCTGTCGATCTCGTTGCGCGTCGCCATGTAGGAGGGGCACATGGTGCCGGTGAGCGTCTTGCGGCATGCGCCGACGCCGCTGCACTGTTCGGTCGCCCGCAGCAGCCCGCCGAAGTCGGAAAAGTCAAAGGCGGTCGGGTGGTCGGGCGTCTCGTAGTCCGGCCCGAAGCGGAGGTTCGCGCTCAGCGCGGGCGCGTGGACGATCTTGCCGGGGTTGAGCAGGTTTGTCGGATCGAAGGCCGCCTTAACCTGGCAGAAGGCATCGTAGATCGCCGGCCCGAACATCCTCTCCTGAAACGGGGCGCGCACCAGGCCGTCGCCGTGTTCGCCGGAGAGGGCGCCGCCGTATTCGAGCACCAGGTCAGCCACTTCGCCGGCAATGGCCTCGAAACGCTGCACGCCCAGTGCCGATTTCATGTTGACCACGGGGCGGATGTGCAGCAGGCCGACCGAGGCGTGGGCGTAGAAACCGGCCTCGGTCTCATATTTGGCCAGGATCGCGCGGAAGTTTTGGATGTAGTCGCGCAGGCGTTCGGGCGCGACGGCCGTGTCCTCGACGAAGGAGACCGCCTTGGGGTCGCCGGTCTGCGACATCGTCAGGCCGAGCGCAGCGCGCCGTAGCTCCCAGATGCGGTTCTGTTCGGCTGGTTCGAGCGCGCGGTGCAGGTAGTTGCCGAGGCCGCGGGCGTTGAGGTCCGACTCCAGGTTGTCGATCCTGGCACGCAGCTCCCCGGGCGCCTGGCCGAAGAACTCGACCAGCAGGACCGCGCCGGGGTCGCCGTGGATGAAGTCGCGCAGCGGCTCGAATTCGACGCGGCCGCGCGTTTTGTCGAGCATGAAACGGTCGATCAGCTCCACGGCCGACGGTCCGTGCTCAAGGATAACGGGCGTAGCGCTCATCGCCTCCGCCAGGTCATCGAACTGGACGCTGCAGAGGGCGCGGTCGGGCGGCAGAGGGACCAGGCGCAGAGTGGCGGCGACGGTCAGGCCGAGCGTTCCTTCGGAGCCGACCAGGATGCGCGCCAGGTTGAAGGGAGCAGTGGAGGGCGCGCCTGGGTCATCCCAATCGTGCGGGATGAACTCGTCCAAGTTGTAGCCGCCGACACGGCGCAGAATGCGGGGATAACGCAGCCTGATCTCGAGTTCCAGATCCTTTCCGAGCCGGTGCACGGCCCGGTAGGAGGCGCCTTCTACGTCTTCCTGTGTCAGCTTGGCAAGCAGCTCGGTGCCGGTCAGCGGTCCGAATTGGACTGTGTTGCCGTCGGCGAGGACGACCTCGAGCGACTCCACGTAGTCGAGCGTCTTGCCGTAGATGACCGAGCGCGTACCGGCGGAGTTGTTGGCGATCATGCCGCCGATGGTGGCGCGATTGGAGGTGGAGAGATCGAGCGGCAGTTGCAGCCCGTGTGGCTTGAGCAGTGCGTTCAGCTCGTCGAGCACGATGCCCGGCTCGACCGTCACTGAGCCGCCGGCGGCGTCGAGGACGAGGACCCGATTCATATAACGCGAAAAGTCGAGCGAGATGCCGGCGCCGATCGCCTGGCCGGCCTGCGACGTGCCGCCGCCGCGCGCGGTGATGGAAACGCCGTGCCGGCGGCAGATGTTGACGACGTGGACCACATCTTCGCGGGTGCGGGGTTTCACGACACCGAGGGGAAGGATCTGGTATACGCTGGCGTCGGTGGCGTGCATGGCCCGGCTGGCGCCGTCGAAGTTCACATCGCCGCCGAGCGCGGCGCGCAGCTCTTGCGCGAGACTCTGCAGGTCAGCGCTGCCGTCTATGATCGACTCCTCTGTCCACATTCGAACGCAGGACAGGACTCACGGGCGGTTGGGGTGATCCGCCCCGCTGTTTGCCAGGAATTCGAGTGCGCGGCCGACGCCTCCGCTGGTGTGAGGTACGCCGCTGGCCGCCAACCCCATTTCGATACCGCACAGCGTGCCGGCCAGCGTCAGTTCGTTGAGATCGCCGAGATGGCCGATGCGAAACAGCATGCCCTTGACCTTGCCCAACCCGCTCCCCAGCGACATGTCGAAGCGTTCGAGGATGACTCGCCTCAACTCGTCTGCGTCATAGCCTGCGGGCATGGCGACGGCGGTGAGGGCCTGGGAGTAGGCGCAAGGGTCCTGACAGAATACGTCCAGGCCCCAGCCGCGCACGGCTCGCCGGGTCGCCTCTCCCAAGCGCGCGTGGCGGGCAAAGACCTGTGGCAACCCTTCTTCGAGCAGCATCGAGAGGGCCTCATCCAGGGCGAACAGGAGGTTTATCGCCGGTGTGTAGGGGAAGAAGCCGCGTTCATTGAACTCCAATACCGGTTTCCAGTCCCAGTAGGAGCGGGGCAAGCCGGCGGAACCGGCAGCGTCGAGCGCCTTGGGGCTGAGCGCGTTGAAGCCTAGGCCCGGCGGAAGCATCAGTCCCTTCTGCGAACCGGCCACCGTCACGTCGACCCCCCATTCTTCATGGCGGTAGTCGATAGCGCCGAGAGAGGAGATCACGTCAACGAGGAGCAGCGCGTCATGGCCGGAGCGGTCGAGCGCGGCGCGTGCGGCGGCCACGTCGTTGACAACGCCTGTCGAGGTCTCGTTGTGGACCATGGCTACGGCGCGGATGTCGCGACCGCGGTCGGCGGCAAGACGGCTTTCGAGAGCGGCGACGTCGAGCGGGCAACGCCAGTCACCCGGTAGAGTCTCGACGGTGAGCCCTAGTCCGAAGGCAACTTTCTGCCAGTTAACCGCGAACTGGCCGTTGTCGCCGAACAGAACGCGATCCCCCGGCGACAGCGTATTGACCAGCGCCGCCTCCCATGCGCCCGTGCCGGATGAGGGAAAGATGACTACGGGGCCCTGTGTCTGGAAGACCAGCTGCAGCCGGTCCAGGATTTCCAGCGTGAGTCTGGCGAAAGCGGGGCCGCGGTGGTCGATGGTGGAGCGGGAGAGGGCGCGTGCGACGCGCTCCGGCAAGTTTGTCGGCCCGGGTATCTGAAGAAAGTGGCGTCCCGCAGTAAAGGTTGACATGGAAAGCATCCTCGGGGGTTCGGGGCCGCTATGCCAGTTCTTCTTGCAGGCGGCGCAGCAGCAGTTCGGTTTCGCCTTCGCGCAGGGTATGGACTGCGAGGTTTAGGCCGCCGCCCTCGGCGCGACAGAAGATCGCGGGCGAGCCGGCGCCCAGCGCCTCGGCCACTTCTTCGGCCGTCCGGCCGGTGGCCTGCTCGTCCCAGTGGACGCGCAGCCGCATCCAAGGACCGGCGCCATCCTGCTCCCACAAATTGTCGGCCTTGACGTGGGTCAGCCCGGACAGTCCGGCGGAGATCTGCGCGATGCGCTCGGACTGGAGCTGGAGACGCTGCTCGTGGTCGGCCTCCAGCCAGCTGCGAAGAGCAATCGTCGTGCCGATCACTTCCTGGCGGTCGACCTTGTAGCCGCGGCCGACGCTGTTGTTGCCGGTCTCGAAGCCGGTGAAGCCGTTGAGGCGCGCGGCGCTGACCATTTCGCCATTTCCGCAGAGAATGCCGGTCGAGTTGCCCGAGCCGAGATATTTGCCGCCGAAGCAGACGAGGTCGGCGCCGCTGGTGGCGACGCGGCGCATCCGTTCGAGAGGGTAGATCTCGGCGGCGGCGTCGACCAGGACGGGGATGCCCGCGGTGTGCGCGATCTCGATGGCGTCCGGCAAGGAAACGGTGTTGGGGAAGCGTTCGCCCGCGGCGAAATAGAGCAGGCCGGCTGTCTGCGGACCGATGGCGTCTCGCAGCTGCTGGGGTGTGCAGCTGTCGTCGTCGCCAACCTCGACCAGTTTGCCGCCCGGCGTTGTAACGCTGCGATCGTAGCGGTAGCGGGTCGCCTTCTGGATGAGGAATTCGTTCGGGATGCCGGTCGTATCGGGCAGGCTGCGGATGCGTTCGGGGTCGGTGCCCGCCAATATTGCGGCGGCTCCTTGCACGAGCGCGGCGTAGCAACCGGAGGTAACCAGCCCGCCGCCGGTGCCGAGCATCCCGCCAATCGCCTTGCTGGCGCCGTCGAAGACGTCTTCCATCAGGGTATAGGCCGTGTTGGCCGACTCCATCGCGTCCTGCACCTCCTGCGATAGCACCGAGCCGCCAAGAATCGTCATGTGGCCGGCGGCGTTGATGATCGGCTTGATTCCGAGCGTTTCATAAATATCGGAACTGGACATTGCGCTTCACTCCTTGTTTCAGTTGAAAAAGTCCTTGTCGTCTGCCGCCAAATAGTTGCGGGTCGCATTCTTGTTCATGCTTATGCCGAGACCGGGCCGGTCCCAGACGTTGATATAGCTGTGCTCGACGATGGGGTCCGGCAGGCCATCGACAATATCATACCACCAGTCCGGCCGTCCGACCGGATATTCGAAGGCGATGTAGTTGCGCGGCAGGGCCGCGGCGGCCTGTACGAGCGCGGCGAGGCCGATCAGCCCGTCGCCCGTCCCGTGGGGCGCCATCAGAATGCCGTGCAGGTCGGCGTACTCGGCCACCCATTTGAGCTCGGCGATGCCGCCAATGTCGGCCGGGTCCGGCCCGACAATGTTAACGGCCTGCATCTCGAACAGCGCCTTGAAGTTCTGCCGCAGATAGATCTGCTCGCCGGTGTGAATTGGTGTGGATGTGCTGCGGGTGACCTCGCGGTAGAGTTCGGCGAGTACAAAGGGGGTATAGTCGCCTGTGATCATGTCTTCGAGCCAGAGGACGTTCGTTCCCTCCAAAGTTTTGGCCAGGCGGATGGCGTCGGGGAGGGTCCAGCCGGGACCGCAGTCGAGTGCGAGGCCGATTTCGTCGCCCAGCACCTCCTGCATCGCCTCGACGCAGGCGACGGTGTGTTTCAGACCTCTGGGCGTCAGCAGGCCGCGTTCGGTCTGGTGGTAGGCACCCAGCCGCTCACCGTAGTAGTAGCTGTCAAGCTCATCGGGCATGGCGCTGTGGAAGCCGATTCCTTGCTTGATGATCGAGAAGCCTTCGGGCAGCTCGGCCATGCGCGCCATGTTCTCGGCGTAGTGCTGCGGCTCCTGGCCTGCCAGCGGGAAACGGATAGCGCCGTTGTAGACGCGGACCTTGTCGCGCACTTTGCCGCCGAGCAGCTTGTAGACCGGGAGGCCGGCGGCCTGGCCGGCAATGTCCCAGAGCGCCATTTCGATGGCGCTGACCGCGCTGCCCCAGGGCTTGAAGCTGCCGAGACGGCGAATGCGCAGCATCACGCGCTCGACATCGGTCGGGTCCTGACCAACGATATAGTCGCGGTAGAAGAGCACATGCGGCTTCAGATAGGGCTTGAAATGTTCGGCCTGGCCGTAGCCCTCGATGCCAGCATCGGTCGCGATGCGCACGACAGGGCTGCCGCCGAGGATGGCGCACTTGAGATCGGTGATTTTCATGGCAACGGTCCGCGTCGAGTTGGTGTAAATCCGATTGCGAAGGTCGTTAACCCCGTACAGGCTGGCGCGGCACGAATCAATGGAAGGATCGCCGCGGCGTGGCAAAATTGTACTGCGTTTCGCCTCTGAGTGCCAGCAATAGGCATCCTGAGATCTCTCCCCGCACGTCACGCGGATATTTTCCACGACTGTTCGGTTTGGTACAATTGTCGTCACCGTGGGCGGCGCGAATTCTTTCGTTGTCGTCCGGCCCATCGGCCATCTGCACGGCGTTGCACCGGCAGCCGGGCAGTGCAATAGGGGGCGACTTGGGCCGGTCTGCGCCGTCAAAACAGCCAGCACACAAGACGAGGATACAACAACATGCGACTTCTGCTTTTCGATGACCACAGACTGGGCGTGTGGGACGGCCAACAGGTCCTGGACGCGTCGGCCGCGGTCGCCGACCGCGGGCATCATTCGCCCCAGGAGATGATGGAAATGGTGATCGGTGACTGGACGAACGCCGAATCCCGCATCCGCGACGCGATCGACGGTGCGCCGGGCATCGCCCTCGATGAGGTTACGTGCCGGCCGCCGCTTCCCAGGCCGGGCCAGCTGGTCTGCCTGGCCGGGAACTACCTGGAGCCCCAGAAGCCGGAGAGAGGTCTGTTCAACGCCTTTCTCAAGTCGCCCAACGCTGCGCTCGGCCACGGTGGGACGGTCGTCCTGCCCGATGCCGAGGCGAGTGTCTTCCACTTCGAGCCGGAGCTGGCACTGGTCATCGGCAAGCGCGCCAGCCGCATCGCTGCCGAGGACGCAATGGACCACGTTTTCGGTTACACCCAGTTCATCGACGTCTCGGCGAGGGGGCTGCCCGGCGGCTTCTTTCTGGGCAAGTCGTGGCACACGTTTGCGCCGATGGGCCCACTGCTGGTGACGCGCGATGAGGTCCCCGATGCCAACGACTTGGGCGTGCGGCTGTGGGTCAACGACGAGCAGCGCCACGACATCACGACCGCCGACATGGACCGCCACATTCCCGAGCTTTTGGCCGAGGTGACAAATGTGCTGCCGCTCGAACCGGGCGACGTCGTCTCGACGGGGACGCATCACTTTGGCCTTGAGCCGGTCCAGGAGGGCGACACGATCCGGCTCGAGATCGAGCAGCTGGGGCCTGCGCTGGTTGTGAAGTGCCAGGACCCTTCGGGCCGCTCCTGGTAGTGCGGCGGCGGCGCGCTGTGCGCGGCAGAGCCAAAAAAAGGTTGCTTGTAACACACTCAAGAGTGTGTTACGCTTCGGTTTGAGGGATTGGGATCCGCCCGGGTCCGGCCTGCCCGCACTTTGGGCGGATAGCAGTTTGGTTGCCGCCAATCTACGATAGCGTGTTGTTGGCGGCAACCAAATTTGCTCGCACCGCGGCTGTCGCGGTCCAACGCCTCTGTGCAGACGCTGCCCCGCATGCGAAACCCGTCCGTATGTGTCGCGGGTGAAACGAAACCCACTTTCCCCAACCACGCACCTGCCCAAACAAGGTCCCGAACGCCCAGGCAGCAGCGATCTTGTCCATCTACGTCGAGATTTCAATTCGCGGCACCCTTGACGAACTGTGGCGGCGAACGCAGGTTCCCGAGCTGCACGAACGCTGGGACCTTCGATTCACGTCTATTGAGTATCTGGAAAGGGCGGACGACTCCCCTGTCCAGCTGTTTCGCTATGCCACGCGCATCGGATTCGGCAGAGAGATTGAGGGCTGGGGTGAAATGGTCGGCGAACGCCTGGACGCCAACGCGCGCGCCTCGGCGCTCAAGTTCGGGTCCGACGACCCGCGCTCGTTGATCAGTTCTGGCTTCGGTTATTGGAAGTTCGAGCAGATCGGTGAGGAATTGCGCTTTGTCACCGGCTTTGACTACGACGTTCGGTGGGGACTGTTCGGGCGGGTCTTCGACTGCCTATTCTTTCGTCCTCTTCTTGGCTGGGCAACTGCCTGGAGCTTCGACCGGCTGAGGCTGTGGATTGGGCAGGAGAAGGAACCGCAACAGGCCGCCCGGCAGGCGCTCATTCATGCGGTCGCGGCCGCAGCGCTCGCCTTTCTCTGGACATGGCAGGGGTTGGTGCCCAAGCTTTGGGCTCTGCATTCCGCCGAAGTCGAACTGTCGCTCGCAACGGGCATCCCGGAGTCCATGGCGCCTTGGTTACTGCGTGTTCTGGGCGCAGCCGAGGTTGTATTCGGGCTTGCCTATCCCTTTCTCGCCCACCGCGGCTGGCCCTGGCTGCTGACCGCCGGATCGATGGCGGTTGGGCTGATCGTCGTGCTTTCCGCCGCGCCCGACTTGGTCCAGGGACCCTTCAGTCCTCTCGTTCTCAATTTCTCGATGGCGGCGCTCGCTGTCATCGGCCTGATGTCATTGCGCGATCTGCCTTCGGCGCGGCGCTGCCTGCGCCGTCCGACCAAAGAGCAGCCGGAGGAGAACAGGACTTGACTTCGATCTGTCAACGCGCTTTCGGAACGGATTTCAGTCGCCTGCACCCGCGCGTGCAAGAGCGAATCGGGATCACGAACGCGGGAGGACGCGCGGCAATTGGCATAGGGACGATGGAAAACGTCTGGCATCGACGCTTCTATACGCTGCCCCTTCTCTACATCGGCACCTGGCGCAACCTCATGTTTCCCGAACGGGGCCGGGACTTACCTTTCACAACTGATTGTAGGGCCTACAGGGACTCATAGGGGTGGGAGACCGTTGCCTGACTGCGCACCCGCAGCACGGGCCGGCGGCGGCGATTTGACGTCGACGAGTGGGTTGAGTCTGCGGACGGCCCAACGGACGCTTTCAGGCCTAGAAGTGATCAGAGGCAGGAGTAGCTCGCAAACGGAGACCGCGCACGGCGCGGCCAGAGTAGGCGACGCTGGCGTACGATATGTTAAACAGTGAGAGTGGCCCATGATTAATTCGCGACCGATCACAGCCGGGCCGAAACATCACTGGTTCGGCTATTACGACAAGCTCCAGTTCGATCCGTCGGCGCACTATGCGCTGGGCATGGAGGTCGGATTCGAGCACCGCCCGCCGACGCCAGAGGACAAGGTCCGGGTCGGCATGGTGGACCTGTGCGACGGCGACCGCTGGATCGAGCTAGGCGAGAGCCGCGCATGGGGCTGGCAAGCGGGCTGCATGCTGCAGTGGCTGCCGCGATCGGATGGTGAGGTCATCTGGAATGACCGGGAGGGCGGCAGATTCGTCAGTCATGTCCTGAACGTCGGGACGGGTCAGCGGCGTACGCTGCCGCACCCGGTCTTCACGCTCAGTCCCGACGGCGTCAGCGCGCTGACGATCGACTTTCACCGCCTGGAGGATATGCGGCCGGGATACGGCTACATGGGGATTCGCGACCCGTGGCACGATACGATGGCTCCACAGGAGACCGGCATTCATGGGCTGGACCTGCGAACCGGCGGGAGCGAGCTGATCGTCAGCCTGGCCGAAGTGGCGGCGATCCCCTACCCGCACGGCGACATCAGCGAGGCCAAACACTACTTCAACGTACTCATTTTCAATCCCAGCGGCAGTCACTTTCTCTTCCTGCATCGCTGGCGCTTCGGCGGCGGCGGCTTCCATACGCGTATGCTCACCGCTGCTGCGGACGGATCGGACCTTACGGTTGTGGACCATTCGGGTCATACTTCGCATCTGATCTGGCGAGATGACGGACACATTCTGGCCTGGTCGAGGCGGCCGTCGCATGGCGACGCGTTCTATCTTTTTCCGAACGCCGCGGACGGCTCCTGCGGGCCTGACAGGGTCGTGGGCAAGGAGCGCATGCCGCTCAACGGACACTGCACCTACCTTTCGAACAACAATTGGGTCCTCAACGACACCTATCCCCAGGGGGACGAGCGGCTGCAGGACCTCTACCTTTACCATGTTCCCAGCGACCGGCGGGTCGACCTCGGCCGGTTCCATGCGCCGCCAGCCTACACTGACACGCTGCGCTGCGACCTGCATCCCCGGTCGAGCCCGGACGGCAACAAGATCGCGATCGATTCGGCGCACGGCGGGAATGGGAGACAGATGTATCTGTTCGAGGTGGGGAAGGTGGTTGCGGAATAAACAATTCGGATTTCGGCCCTTGACATAATGATGCTGTGATGCTATGATGTCCTTATGCGTACTACACTGAACATAGATGAAGATGTGCTCGCAGTGGCGAGGGCCTTGGCGGAGCGCAACGGGTGCAGCCTGGGCAGCGCAGTTTCCGAGTTGGCGCGGCGCGGTTTCAAAGGGATGGGTGCTGTCGAGGAAGACGGGGGCTTACCGGTATTCAACGTCGATTCAGACGCTGCGCCCATCACCAGCGAGGATGTGTACGGCGCGCTTGATGACTGGCCATGACAGCACTGCTGGACATAAACGTCCTGATTGCGTTGGCTTGGCCGAATCATGTTCACCACGCGGCGGCGCGAAAGTGGTTCTCAGGGCGCAGTCAGAGTGGCTGGGCAACCTGCCTGCTGACGGAGGCGGGTTTCGTCCGTGTTTCCTGCAACCCGCGGGCCGTTCAACACGAGGTTACGCCAAATGCTGCGATCGATTTGCTCGAAAGGCTCAAACGGGAGGGAAGCCACTCATTTTGGCCGCTTGACCAAACGGTCGGGAGTCTTCCTGGGGAGATTGTCGCCCGTCTTCAAGGTTACCGCCAGATCACAGATGCTGTTCTTGTAGCTACTGCCATGCACAAGGGCGGGGAGCTTGCCACTCTGGACGCGAGGCTGGCGGGGTTGATCCCTGGAAACGGTCGACGAATCGTTTCTGTGATTCCGATTTAGTGGTTGCGTTTTCCTCACCAACCTGTTACTCCGTTCCTGCTTCAGCGAATCAACCCGCCAGGGCCAGGCGCCTCCGGTACTTGTACATCTTTCTCGATTCAATTTTGACTGGCGTGTCTTTCCCTTTAGAATGCTGCAAGCGCTCCGGTCTTCTGCCCTACGGTTCAAACCGAACGGCTCTGAAAAACACACCTCCGGTTGCCTCTCTTTGGGAAAAACAGGGACCATCGGCGGCAACCAAGCCCGACGCCGCAAGGGAACGCCTTCGACATGACAGCACCTTTTCGCCTTGCAAATGAGGTCGAGACAACCGGATTCGGCGACGCCGGCATGCTGCAGGGCGACCTCGACGGCGACGGCGAGCTGGAGGACGTCTTCTTCCAGGCGCGCGACTGCCGCATCCCGCGCATGTCCGCCGGCTGCTACCGCGATCTGCTGCCGATCCTGACCCCTTCGCCGTGGACCGGCACCGAGCCGGACAGGCCCTGGGCAGGCGCCTACGGCCGCTGGAAGGTCGACGCGAATGACGCCAACGGCGAGCCTCCGCTCGACGGCCACTTCCTTTGGGACATCTGGGAGAGTTGGGACCAGGTCAGCTCCGAACCGGATCCGGCCAAGCGCGACGGGCTGGTCTACCAGATTCTGGATGTCTGGGCCGAGCAGATCCCAATCGTCGGCTATTTCGGGCAGTCGCCGGCGCTGATCATCATGAAGAACGGGATGTCCAACTATGTCAATGGGCAGCCGGTGAACGACGGGTTGGAGGATAAACATTTCCTCAATCCGCAACTGCTCGCTTGGGACAACTCCGAGGACCACATGTAGGCACGACCGCTGCCAGGTCCGCCTGGGGGCCCTGGAGACACTCGCGCCGGGCGGCGCAGCATTCTGGATGAAGCAGCCTGCTGCGCTGTCCCTGCTCGGGGCGATAGCGGTGGCAGCGGACTTAGACCAGCCTGAGTGAAGAGGTCGGAGCGACCAATGTCAAGCACAGAGCCGCCCATCAGGCCGCGATTCACCAGCGTCAAGCTGTACAAGCACCCATCGATAAATCTCTCATTCTGGTATCCGCCCGAGTGGCGGTTGCTGGAGGCCGAGGAACCTGACCCCGCGGTCAGCCTCTACCCTGAGCCGGCGGAAGAGGCGACGTTTGTCTCGATCACGGTCCAGGACATGGGCGAGCCGCTGGCGGCGGAGGAGAGCGAGCTGCTGGCGGAGGGCGTGCGCGAGGGGCTGGAGAATCTCGAGGCGTGCCAGGTTGAACGGCTGGAGACGCTGGAGGACGCAGGCGATTGGTGTCAGGAGTGGGTCTGTACGTTCCTACAGGATGGGACCACCCGCCGGCGGCGCGCGCGGCTCTTTTGCGAGGGCCAGTACCTGTATTCGGTCGTTATGCAGGGCGCGACCGAGGAACGATACGAATACTGGCGCGGCATGATGGAGTGGGTCATGTTTACCGTCCTGAACTCCGCGACTGATCTGTCCGGAGAGCAGTCTAAATAGTCCGGACGCTGTTCACAGGGCGCCAGAAGCTGTTGCAGCCGACTCCGGGCACATGTGCTTCATGTCCCTGTGCTTCATGCACCTGCCCCTACCTGATTTCTCCGGTCGTTACGACGGTTTCGACATTCCGCATGTACTACCATATATCAGACCACCTTAGAGAGAGGAGCTGAAAACAATGACGGACCGAATGGATCGTAGAACTTTCCTGCGCATGAGCGGTCTGACCGCTGCGGCCGCGGTGGCGGCGGCGTGCGGCGCGCCGGGCGGGGAGGCTGAACCGGAAGCGGCCGACGAGGCTCCGGCGGCTGAAGCGCCCGCTGCCGAGACGGGGCCGGCTTCCAAGTACAACGAATCGCCGCTTCTGGCCGAGCGCGTGACGGCCGGGCAGTTGCCGCCGGTCGATGAGCGGCTTCCGGCCAATCCGGTGGTGATCGAGCCGCTGGAGGAGGTCGGGCAGTACGGCGGGACGACACGCGTCGCCATCGGCAACCCCAACCACCTGTTCGGCGATCCGCAGGCGGTGATGGGGACGGAGCTGATCCTGCGCATTGACTCGGACTTTTCGTCGATCACGAGCGGTCTGGCCGAGAGCTGGGAGTTCAACGACGACGCCACCGAGCAGATACTGTACCTGCGCGAGGGCCTGATGTGGTCGGACGGCGCGCCTTTCAGCGCCGACGACTTCATGTTTGCCTGGCACGACCTGCAAATGAATGAAGAGTTTAGGCCCGGCGGTCCTTCTTCGCA
The DNA here is from genome assembly GCA_022827195.1 of Caldilineaceae bacterium. GTDB lineage: Bacteria > Chloroflexota > Anaerolineae > Caldilineales > Caldilineaceae > Bin5. The sequence goes on along the minus strand of JAJDTL010000051.1, from coordinate 64,480 downwards.
GTGGAAGGCAGGGGCGTCGCCGACGGGCGAGCCGCTGCAGATGGAGAAGATCGACGACCACACGCTAAGGCTCTCGTTTGCCAAGCCCTATCCGCTGATCGTGCTGCACGAGACCTTCTACGCCGGTTCGCAGGGCGGGCTGTGGCAGCCGGCGCACTATCTGAAGCAGTTCCATCCCGACTACGGCGATGCCGACGAGATTGCCAAGATGACCGATGATGCCGGCTTCGAAGAGTGGCGGCAACTGCTTTCCGACAAGGGACGCGTCGGTTCGACGATCCCGGCGCAGGTAGGGCTGCCGGGAATGACGGCATTCATCCGCGTCGACGATGCGCCCGATCACCACACTTACGAACGCAATCCCTATTACTGGAAGGTGGACACGGCCGGCAACCAGCTGCCGTACATTGACAAGACGATCGTCTTCGTGATCAGCGACCGCGAGGTCGCCAATGCGAAGCTGATCGCGGGCGAGCTGGAGTTCTCGGGTCGGCAGGCGGACCTGGCCAACATGGAGTTGTACATGGCCAACCTGGAGTCGGCGGAACTGAAGATCAAGATGTGGAAGTCGACCTTCCCAGGGCGCACGATCATCGTGCCCAACCTTACGCATAAGGACCCGCAGGTGCGCGAGTTTTTCGGCAGCAAGGACGTCCGTCACGCCATGTCGGTGGCGGTCAACCGAGAGGAGATCAACGACGTGGTCTACTTCGGTTTGGGTGAGCCGCGGCAATGGGCGGCGTGGCCGAATTCGAAGTACTACCAGGAGGGCGACGAGAACCACTGGGCGCAGTTCGACCCTGACATGGCGATGGAGCTGCTGGACGCCGCGGGTTATTCGGAGAAGGACGGCGAGGGTTTCCGCCTATTTCCGGACGGCTCCCGCATCAGTTGGGTGATCCAGCTTGATACAGAGCAGGCCGACATTGTCGATGTCTTCGAGCTCGTGGTTGAGCAGTGGCGCGCGGTCGGTCTCGATCCCGTGATCCGCCCGATCAATCGCTCACATCTGGTCGAATTGGTGAATGCCAACGACACCGGTATGTCGGGCTGGGAAGGCGATATTTCCGACATAACCTGGGTCTGGTGCTCTCGCTTGAACCACCCCGGCCAGTGCAACGTGCCGTGGGGCAAGGCGTGGGACATCTGGCTGGACGGCGACCACGAGAATGAGCTCGCCATGGAGCCGCCGGAGGAGGTGGCCTGGGTCCACAAGCGCTGGCAGGAGATGATTGACGCGGTGACCGAAGAGGAGCACGTTGCGATTGCGCGCGAGCTGTGGGAGTGGTTCTATGACTTCCTGCCCGGTTTCGGCACGGTTGGCATCCCCAAGCCGGTGGTAATGAAGAAGAACCTGACAAACTTCCCCGACGACGGTGTGTGGGGCTTCTCGGTAATCCGGGCGGTTCCGGTGCATCCGGAGCAGTTCTTCTACAAGCAGAGCTAGTCAACGCCAGTGGCCGGTGACTGGCGGCAAGCGTAGGAAGCAGCTGCCAATCACTGGCCACTGGCTACTGAATTCATGCGCGAATACATCCTGCGTCGGGTCTTGCAGCTTATCCCGACGCTCTTCCTCATCTCCATAGTGAGCTTTACGATCATCCAGCTCCCGCCCGGCGACTACGTAACGAACTATGTCGCCAACATGACCGCGGCCGGCGAGATTTTGAGCGAGGCGGAGATTGCCGACCTGGAAATGCAATACGGGCTGAACCAGCCCGGGTACATGCAATACGTCAAGTGGATCACGAACTTCGTTCAGGGGGATATGGGACTCTCATTCTACTGGGACCGCCCGGTTAACAAGCTGATAGGCGAACGGCTGATGTTGACGATGATCATGTCCCTTCTATCGCTATTGTTTGTCTACGCGATGGCGATTCCGATCGGCATCTACTCGGCGGTGCGGCAGTACAGCTCGTTTGACTACCTGTTCACGTTTATCGGGTTCATCGGACTGGCGACGCCGAACTTTCTGCTGGCGCTGATCTTCATGTACATCGGCATCAAGTATTTCGGCTCGAGCGCGGGCGGGCTATTCTCGCCGGAGTACCTTGACGCGCCCTGGAGCGTGGGGCGCGTGTGGGATATGCTGAAGCACATGGGGCTGCCGGTGGTCATCGTGGGAACGGCGGGCACGGCGGCGACGATTCGGGTGATGCGGGCGACGACGTTGGATGAGCTGGGGAGGCCTTACGTGGAGACGGCGCGGGCGAAGGGTCTGCGCGAGGGGCCGCTGACGATGAAGTACCCGGTGCGCGTCGCGCTGAACCCGATTCTGAGCACGATCGGCTGGCTGCTGCCCGAGATTGTCTCCGGCACGGTGCTGGTGGCGCTGGTCCTGAATCTGCCGACAACAGGTCCGCTGCTGTGGCGGGCACTGATGGCTCAGGACCTCTACCTGGCGGCCAGCTTCATCATGATCCTGAGTACCCTGACGCTGATCGGCACGCTGCTGTCGGATATACTGCTGGCGTGGGTCGATCCGCGCATTCGCTACGGTGAGCGAGGTTCGACATGACCGCGTCAGCCGAAGGAGGACGAGCCGGGGCTGAGGGCACTGCCGCGTCCCCGTACGGGAGCGGGTTCTTCGACGACCTCTTGGATGCAGAGGGGACAGTTGGCGAGAGCCGCACACAATACCTGACGCCGCGTCAGCTGATGTACATGCGATTCTGCCGCAACAAGCTGGCGATCGTGGGATTCTGGTTCTTAGCTGTGCTCTACCTGGCCGCCCTGTTTGCACCGATGGTTGCGCCGTATGACAAGGCGCACCGATTCAATGGCCACCTCTACATGCCGCCGCGTTCGATCCAATTTCGCGGCGAAGACGGCAGCTGGCAGCGTCCGTTCGTCTATGCAGTGACGATGAAGACGAACAAGGAGACGTTCACGCGCGAATTTGTCGAAGACCGCGAACAGAAGTATCCGATCAGGGTTTTGGTCAAGGGGGACCCATACAAGCTCTGGGGCCTTTTCAAGTTGGACTGGCACCTGTACGGCGTCGAGAACGCCGAGGAGGTCGGGCCGATCTTTCTGCTCGGCGGCGACAAGTTTGGCCGCGACGTGTTTGGGCGCATTCTTTTCGGCGGCCGCATTTCGCTGACGATCGGTCTGGTCGGCGTCAGCATCAGCCTGTTCATCGGCCTGCTGATGGGCGGGCTTTCGGGTTTGTACGGCGGCGTGATCGACAATCTGATCCAGCGGCTGATCGAGTTTTTGCGTTCGATCCCTACGATTCCGCTGTGGATGGGGCTGGCGGCGGCGCTGCCGGGAGACTGGCCCCAACTGCGCATCTACTTCGGCATCACGATCATTCTCTCATTGTTGGGGTGGACGACGCTGGCGCGCGTGATCCGGGGCAAGTTCCTGTCGCTGCGCGAGGAGGACTTTGTCCTGGCGGCCCAGTCCGCGGGCGCCAACCAGTGGTATCTGATCTGGCAGCATCTGATTCCCTCCTTCATGAGCTATGTTCTCGTGGCGCTGACGCTGGCCATTCCCGGCATGATCCTGGGCGAGACGGCCCTGAGTTTCCTCGGTCTTGGCCTCGTGTCGCCGACCGTGAGTTGGGGCGTGATGCTGAAGGACGCGCAGCAGGTCATCGAGATCGCGATCCGGCCCTGGATTCTGACGCCGGCGCTGTTTGTCATTGCCACGGTACTGGCCTTCAACTTTATCGGTGACGGCCTACGCGACGCGGCTGACCCCTACGCGGATCTGTAGCTGGTTTCGCCCGCAGACCGACGCCCAAACCAGTTGCTCAAAACCGGCCACCGGCCGCGGCTCAAGCGATGGACAAGCTCCTCGAAGTCAAAAACCTGCAAACGCATTTTTTCATGGCCGAAGGCGTGGCAAAGGCGGTAGACGGCACGACCTTTTCGATCGGTCGCGGGCAGGTCTTGGGCGTCGTGGGGGAGAGCGGCTGCGGCAAGAGCGTTACGGCGCGTTCGATCATGCGCATGGTGCGCCCACCTGGCCATACAGTTGACGGCGAGATCCTCTATTCCCGCGCGGACGAGGGCAGCCAGAGCACAGAGATAGATCTGCTGCAGCTTCCCGCTACCGGCCCGGAGATGCGCATGATTCGCGGCGGCGAAATTGCCATGATCTTCCAGGAGCCGCGCGCTTCGCTCAGCCCCGTCCATCGCATCGGCGACCAGATCTCCGAGAACATCCTGCTGCATCAGGACGTCACCTCGTCCCAGGCGGAGGAGATCGCGGTCGAGATGCTGCGGCAGGTGCACATTCCCCTGGCCGAGCAGCGCATGCAAGCCTTTGCCCACCAGTTGAGCGGAGGCATGTGCCAGCGGGTTATGATTGCGATGGCGCTTTCCTGCCACCCCAGTCTGCTGATTGCAGACGAGCCGACAACCGCGCTCGACGTGACGACCGAAGCGCAGATCCTTGAGCTGATGCAGGGGCTGCAGGCGGAGCTGGACATGGCGATCATGTTCATCACGCATGACCTTGGCGTGGTGGCAGACATGGCGGACGAGGTGGCGGTGATGTACTTGGGCAAGGTGGTGGAGGCGGGTACGGCAGCCGACATCTTTCGTGATCCCAGGCACCCGTACACGGTCGCCTTGTTGGAGTCGCTGCCGCGCATGGACCAGAAGCGGGAGTGGCTGCAGACGATCCGCGGCGTTGTGCCGGACCCGTACAGCACGCTCAGCGGCTGTCCATTCCATCCTCGCTGCGCCGACTTCATGCCCGGCGTCTGCGATGAGATCGTCCCTCAGCCGATCGCGCTTGATGACGGGCGCGAGGTGCGCTGTCTGCTGTATACGGAGCACGCCGAGCGGGCGCCGGCCTCAGAAGGCCAGGCCCTTTTAACCGCAGAGGAAATCAGTAATCAATAGCGTAGGCGAAGGTTTGCCGCTGCTCGAAGTCAGCGGGCTGAAAAAGCATTTTCCCATCTCCTCGGGACTGTTCTCGAAGGTGGTCAGCCACATCAAGGCGGTAGACGGGGTCGACTTCACCTTGCATAAGGGAGAAACGCTGGGCCTCGTGGGCGAGAGCGGCTGCGGCAAGACGACTGTGGGCAGGCTGATCATGCGCCTCTACGCGCCGACGGCCGGGGCGGTCCATTTTCGTCCGCACGGCGAAGAGGGCGAGAACTACGAACTGGCGGCAATGGACCACGCGGCGCTGCGGCCGGTGCGCTCGCACCTGCAGATGATCTTTCAGGACCCCTATTCGTCGTTGAACCCGCGCAAGACGATCCTGGATATTGTCGGCGAGCCGCTGCGGCTGAATGGAATGGCCCGGGGGTCCGAGCTGGAGGACCGGGTCGTGGAGATGCTGCGGTTGGTCGGCCTGCGTCCCGAGTACGTCACGCGTTATCCTCATGCGTTCAGCGGCGGTCAGCGCCAGCGCATCGGCATTGCCCGCGCGCTGATCCTCAACCCGACGCTGGTGATCGCGGATGAGCCGGTCTCAGCGTTGGACGTCTCGGTGCAGGCGCAGATCCTGAACCTGTTGAAGTTTCTGCAGCGGGAGCTGGACCTGACCTATCTTTTTATCGCCCACGATCTCGGCGTCGTCAAGCACATTAGCGACCGGGTGGCGGTGATGTACGTGGGTAAGCTGGTCGAGCTGGCCGAGGCCGACGACCTTTACCGTAAGCCACTCCATCCTTACACCGAAGCACTCCTTTCGGCCGTCCACACCGCCGGTCCCGCCCACGGCCAGCACGAGCGGATTGTGCTGGAGGGCGAGGTGGCCGATCCTTCCAATCCGCCGTCCGGCTGCTATTTCCATCCGCGCTGCCGCTATGTCCAGGAGCGCTGCCGCGAGGAGACGCCGGAGTTGCGCGGCGCCGCGGGCGGGCGGTTTGTCGCCTGCCACTTTGCCGAAGAGCTCGACCTGGCGGGCGCGGAAGCGGTCTGACCTGAAGCGGCCCAGAGCTGGGAGAGTACGATGACGATTGCGCGCCCGATCACCTCCGGACCGAAGCATCACTGGTTCGGGTACTATGACAAGCTGCAGTTCGATCCGACGGGCCGCTACGTGCTGGCGATGGAGGTCGATTTCGAGCACCGTTCGCCGGCTGCCGGGGACGTGATCGGCGTGGGGATGATCGACCTGGCCGACGGCGACCGCTGGATCGAGCTGGGTGAGACGCGGGCGTGGTGCTGGCAGCAGGGTTGCATGCTGCAGTGGATTCCGGGCTCTGACAGCGAGGTCATCTGGAACGATCGAGAAGGCGACCGCTTTATCTGCCACGTTCTGGACGTGAAGTCGGGCAAAAAACGGACGATTGGGTTCCCGATTTACACGCTGTCACCGGACGGCCGTACGGCTATCGGCGCAGACTTCCGCCGAATCAACCACATGAGGCCTGGCTACGGCTACGCCGGCATCCCGGACCCGAACTTCGAAAGGCTCGCGCCGGACGACGCCGGCATTTACCGGGTTGACTTGGAGACTGGCGAAGCTGAGTTTCTGATCTCGATCGCGCAAGTGGCTGCGATCCCGTATCCGCACCAAAACCTCGGTGAGGCGCGGCATTACTTCAACCATTTGCTGTTCAACACCGACGGCTCACGCTTTATCTTCCTGCACCGTTGGCGTCTGGGCGGGCCGGGCTTCGGCACGCGCATGATGACGGCCGCGGTTGACGGCTCCGAGATTTACGCGGTGGACGAGTACGGCCATACTTCCCACTTCATCTGGCGCGACCCCGAGCATATCCTGGCCTGGGCGAGACATCCCTCTCACGGCGACGCCTTCTACGTTTACCGGGACGGCACGCAGGATGTGGAGGTGATCGGCAAAGGGGTGATGACGTTGAACGGGCACTGCACTTACCTTGCCGACGCCAACTGGATCCTGAACGACACCTATCCGGTCGCGCGCGGCGCGGGAAGCGTGCAGGAGCTGTATCTGTTTAATGTTGAACGGGGCGAACGAATTGAGCTGGGCGAGTTTGCCGCTTTCCCCGCTTATACGGGCGAGTGGCGCTGCGATCTGCACCCGCGTTCAAGCCGGGACGGGAAGCTGGTTACAGTCGACTCGGCGCACGGCGGAAACGGCCGCCAGATCTACCTGCTCGACATATCAGCCCACCAGCAGGGCTAACGGCAGGGCTCAACTCCTCTGCTTCTTCTGCAAACCGGGATCGGCAAACTGGAACGCTAGTTCCAGGTGTAGGTCGCTTTTTCTTCCTGGGGAATCGAGTCGAAGGACTGCATTTCCTGCTGCCTCTCGGGCGTCAGGCCGGCGCGGGCGGCGATTTCTTCGGCGAGGGCGGGAATGAAGGGAATGTCTTCGCGGTAGAGAACGGTCGAGCCTTCGGGCGTGTAGTGGACCTGCATTTCGACGTCGCCTGCGGCGGCCTCCATCCGGGGCACGATCAGATCGAGCCGGGTGACATGGCCCCAATCCCACTTACGGGACAATGCCCAGAAGCGCAGCGGGCTCCTCAGCTCGAAGGCGTCATCGGTTACCTCAAAGACCGTACCAATGTCGATCATGTGGCCATACATGAGAAGCGCGCCCCAGATGAGAAAGGTATAGGCGATGGCCTCGACGAAGAAGAGGCGGTTGATGCCCATTGAGAATGTCAGGATTCCGGCGATCAGCAGAGCGGCCGCCGAGACCATCGACTTCGGCCGCCCTCTGAAGACCAGCGGTTCCTGCGCTTCGCCTGCGTGCGTGGATTCAGCCATCTTGCCACTCTACTTTGTGCGGTGTTGTGCCCGGCGTCTGCAGCCATGTTGCGCCGGCAAGTTCGCGTATAGTATAGACTGAAGTGTGAAGCGAACAAAATATCTGAGCCGCGAATCGGATTGTGGGGCCCAAGGCAAGTTCGGTTCCTGAAGGGGCCTCAAGGTTCCCCGGATTCGGCCTGGAGCCGGTACCCTCGACCGCGAATGGTGACGATCAGGACCGGGTTGGCGGGATCCGGCTCGATTTTCTGCCGCAGGCGGCTGACCAGTTTCTCAATGCGGGCATCGTCCACCTCGCCCAGAAAGTCCTCTCCCCAGACGTCGGAGACTATGTCGAATTTCTCGACAGTCCTGTTCCTCATTTCGTAGAGAAGCGTCATGAGTCGAATCTCCAGTTTGGAGAGCTCGATCTGACGGCCGCCGACGAGAAACTCGCCATCCTTGCGCTCGACCCGGGGCCGTTCCGGTACGCCGGTGTCGGTTTGAAAAGCAAGCACATACTCGGCGAAGAGCCGGCTGAAGACGCGCAACTCTTCCTTCACGTGCTTCAGGATATGGTGCTTCATCAGATGGGCAAGGCTGGCGCTATCGGCTTCCTTTGAAGAGAAGAGGCTCCTGAGGGCCTCCTGGTGGTCCGGCATGCAGCTGTGCCAGATCTTTTCGCTCTCGGTGTGCAGGGTGGGGTCCTGGCGAAGCTGTTCGGCAAGGTCGCGGTGCAGCGCCCAGCGCCCCTTCTCATCGTCGCCCCGGCGTTCCAGTTCGGCGGCAGCGCCGCCCAGCAGCTTGCTGACCCCTTCCAGGTAGCCGGGATGACCGCCGGTCCAGTGGTAGGCGAAGCCGACGTCCTGCGAGGAGAGTTCGACGTCGTTGTGCTCGGCGAAACTGCGAATATAGTGTTCCACATCATGGTGCGGGAGGGGGCCGAGATGCCAGGGCTGATGGGAAAAGAGCTCACCGAATTCCCCGCTGTGCTCGCCTGGCCAAAGCTCGGCGAGCGGCCAAACCGTTGCCGTAACGTAAACGAGCCGGTTGCCGAACAGGTCCTTTTTGGCGCGCAAGTTGAGGAAGACGCGCGGATCGATTTCCTGGAAAGGCTCGTCGAACTCGTCAAAGAGGAGGATAAGATTGTAGTGGCTGTTCTGGAGGGCGGCAGAGAGGCCGTTGCTGAAGTTGAGAGGCACTTGAAAGTCGTTCGCAGGCGCGACGAGGCCTTCGTAGGCGGTCTGCAGCACCGCGTCTGCCGCCAGGGCGGGGCTGCTTTCGCGCAGGCAACGGAGCACCAGTTCATAGAAGCCCTGGTCAGACATGTCGAGAATGCGGTTGCAGTCGATGTAGACAGGGAGATAGGCGCCGCCCTCCTCGCCCAGGTTGTGCAGCCAGACGTCGGCCTGGGCGAGCAGGCGCATCAGCGAGGACTTTCCAACGTTGCTGAAACCGGTTACCTCGACGCAGCGGGCGCTGCAGAGCATCCGGATGATGTGTTCGATGTCCGTCTTTCGCATGTATCCGCCGTCGGACAGACGTAACGCAACAGACATGGTACCCCCAAGGTCGGTGCGCTGCCTTTGGTCGGTCTGGTTTTTCTGTGCGGAACTGACCCCATTTTCGTCATGCAGGCCCTTTGCGTCAAGCGCGACGGAGAGGGGGTCCGGTCTCTTCCAGAATGTCTGCCGACAGCACCTGTAAGGAGGCTTCGGGCGCGACCTGGCCTGCGCCTGCGACGACGGGAACAAGGCCCAGTGGATCCCACCAGTGGCTGACGGGGCGCGGCCACTGTTCGGGCCACGGACCGCTCACAAGGCGCAGCGCCGGCCAGCCGGCCAGAAAGTCCGGGCGCTCTCCGGGGCGAACGTAACAGAGCCGCAGCCCGGCGCCCTCCGGCGAGAACGGCCCCGTCGCCTGGCGTTGACCTTCGCGCCCTGCGTCGGCGGCCGTGCCGGTCGTCCACACATGCAGCCAGCGGTCGGCGGCCGCGTAGAGGCCGTGCAAAGAGGTGAGCCGATGGTGTTGCGCCCAGAGCCTGACCGCCTGAACGAATGCCCACTGAGTGCTGCGCAGCTCAGGCGCATGGTTGAGCCAGCCGGCAATCCTGCGCATGGCTGGCATCTGTTGGGAGCGCTGCCAGTGGTGCTGTTCCAGCACTCTGGCCAGGGCTGTGTCGCGCTGGCCGGCGTTCGGTGCGAGCACATTGGCGGCCAGCACTGCCGCGCTGCCCTCAGTCCGCCCGTGCCAATAGCCAAGCGCAGCCTGGGCCGACTGGCGATTGCCGGCAAAGCAGAAGAGTGGCCGGTCCTCGAAGGGCAGTTTCACGGCGGCGTCGATGACGTGGCGGCACAAGGCAAGTACCTGCTCCTGGCCGCGCCGGTCGGTCTCTTGGTAACCGCCCACGGCCAGGATGACGTCAGGGCGCAGCAGCTCCAGTTCCGCCGCGAGCTCGTCCGTGCTGTGCCAGGGGCTGTAGCGGTAGGTAGCGACGCAGTTGCAGAGGGCACCGGCGAGCGCGTCCCGGCTGGCGATCAGGCTTGTGCCGCCGGAAAGGCCGGCCATCCAAACGCGCAGCGGCGGGAGCAAATCGGCCACCGCAACCGCCTGGCCGACGCCCTTAACGAGGGCTGGGTCGTAGGTGTGCAACCGGGGCCGGTCCTCCTCTTCGCTCCAAAGGGAGATGTCAAACTGGTTCTCCAGCCGGTTTACCGCTTGCACAAGCGCGGCGGCGCATTGACCGGGGCTTGCGTCGGCGGGCAGGTCGGTAGATTGCCATCCCATCAGACGGTAGATTTCTTCGACAGGTTCGATCAGAGCTGCGGTTGCGCGGCGGGGCTCCGCGCCCAGGAGAAGGATGTTTTTGGGCGCGAAGTCTGCCAGTGATGGTGTCGCGCTTGCGCGACCGGGCGCTGGGGCCGGCTGCAGGTCGGAATGGCTCACTGTCCGCCTCCCCGAGCGGCCGCCCACAGTAGCTGCCAGAGCTCGCTGCGGGGAAGCTCGAACATAAAGTACTCCAGCCGGGCCAGGATGAGGGTGAACCGGGCCGCGACCAGGCGGGCGAAAATCATGCCGGCAGCCAGCCAGAGGGCACGGCGCCCGACGCCTTCCCAGGCAGCCAGGACCTTGGCAAGAGCGCCTCGTGCCAGGGGAGCCGGCCCGGCGGCCGTGCTGAGCGGGACGATGTCGCGCGAAGATGGTTCGGAAGCGGGTCGCTCACTCGCGGCGAGGCCCGAGCGGCCCGTCCGCAGGTGGACCAGGACGCCGCCGGTGATCACCAGGGTGAGAAGCCTGAGCAGCCATAGCGTTTGCCCGCCGGCGGACGTTCCCGCGGGCGCGGCGGAGAGGTTGGCCTGACTGAGATCGACCGCGGCCGCGAGCTGGGGCCAAAACGTGCCCTGCAGCGCGCCGCTGAGGCCCACGCCGAGGCCGGCGCCGGCAAGAATGGCGGCCGGTATCACCGCCAGCAGCCGCAGCAGCCGCCGTCCGCTCCACTTGCCAGGCGGCCTGAACAGCAGGTCCAGGCCCCCCAGCCACATGACCAGCCCAAGCAGGAGCGGCAGCCGGTTTTGCAGGTCTTCCGGACGTTCGGCGCTTAGCCACGACGCGGGGTCTGCCATGAAGGGTGCGATCAGCTGCGGCCATAGGACATTGCTCCAGGCGACAACTGCCATGTAGCCCAGGCCGGCGCCAACGAGGATGTACTGGGCGAGGCGGGCAAGGACGTTGTCGCGGATGAGGCAGCTACCGATGGCCAGCGAGATGATGAGGCCGAGTAGCAGGCCGGCATCCTGCAGCGAGCCGGGCAGAGTTCCGCCGAAGGAGCTCAACGTTGCCTCCGTTCGGCAATGCCGGACAGATTGCCAAGGAGGATGGCGACGATCAGGATGCCGAATCCCCAACTGTGGCCGCTGACCAGGCGTCCCGCGACAGCCCTTTCCTCGGGGCCGGCGGCCCTTTCCGAGCGGAGGCGGTATGCGCTGCCGCCGTCCCAGCCGCTGACCAGGCCGGCGAGCTGCCCGCTTTGCAGGTAGGGGCGCAATGGAATGTCGGCCGCGGCGCTGGTGACGGCAATCACGGACACTTGGTTAAGCGGCTGGACCTGCTCCAGCCAGTGCCTGACATCCTCGTTGCGGGCGGCGATTACCAGGTGGAGGACGGTGTCGGTTGCCTCCAAGCCGGCGAGGGTAAAGCGGTCCTTGAGGTCGACCCGGCCTGGGTCGAGCGGCAGCGCTCGGGCGGGGGCGACGCCCAGCAGTGGCAGGGAGGCGGCCCCGCCGGGTAGAAAGCCCGCTTCGATGACGACGCTTGTCTCCCCCTGTGGGCGGCCCGGCTGGCGGACGGCATCCTCGGCTTCTGCGATCAGCCGGCGCGCCGATGCCAGTCCCGCGGGCAGCTGGCTGACGACGATCAGCTTTGCACGCCGCAGCAGGAGATGCTCGATGACCGGCTGAGCAGCTCGGTCCATTTCGCCGGCGGTGGCGGGGTCGTAGGCCCAGTTCACCAGAACGAGACTGTTTGGAGGCAGCGTTGCGATTTGCCGGTGGGCCTGCGGCAGACCAGGCAGGGGATGCGACGCTGTTCCGCCAGGCGGCGCCGGTTCAGCGCGCAGATAGGCGACGATCAGGACAAGCAGCAGGAGCCACTCAAGTTGAAAGCGCCTTTGCAAGCCGCGGCCGACCTGTCGGTCTGCGCCGGCATCGCGGGGCGTGCCGGCCGCCACCCCTGCGTCGAGAGGGAGCTCGGCTGAGAAGAGTTCGCGCAGCCGGCGCCGTAATTCCTCATCGACAGCCTCGGGCGGCGACCTGTGCCCTTCTGTCCCAAGCTCTGAAATGCGGGAGCCTGCGGTGGCGAACTCAAGCGGGTCCGCTGGTTCGAGCAGGCCCGGAAGGTCGCCCAGAAGGGGCTCCGGCTTCGTGTCGTCCTGCAGGGGCGTCGCGTCGGACTCAGGGTCTTGGCCGGATTCGCCGCCCGCGGCCGGCGGACCGTGCAATCTTTGCCCAAGGACAGGTTCCTCCGACCCCTGCCCCTCTTCGGAACCGCTGCGCTCGGCTGCTGTTGGGTCCTGCGGGGTCGGCGCAGGGTCGGCAGGCGTGGGCGGCGGCCTGCGCGCGAGGATGGTGCCGCATTGCTCGCAGAAGCGGGAAGCGTCGGTGTTGCTGTATCCGCAGTGTGGGCAGTCGAGCGTCTGCATCGGTATTGCAGATTCCAGGTCGGGATGATGCGGGCAAGAGGTGGAGTCAGCCGCCGGTAAGCGCCGCTACTACCATCTTTGCAGGCTATTTTGCACTTCGCAAAATGAGGCGGATGCCGATCAGAAGCAGGCCGATCACGCCTCCAAGCAGGACACCGCGCATGGCGGCAGTCACTGGCCAGTTCAGGAGCCAGTCGAACAGGCCGGCCAGAGCCCCGGGCATGATCTGATGGGTGACCGGCGTCTGCACGAGCAGCATCAGAAGGGCGCCGGCAAGGATCCAGAGGCCGCCGGGACGGGTGATGCGCAGGTAGTGGAAGGCCGCGCTCAGCAGGAAAAAGCCGGTCAGGGCGAAGAGCGTCGACTGCCCCGGCGCCAGGACTGCGTCGAAGACCCATTCGGCCAGGGGCGCGGCCGACCCCTGCGGCGAAGTGACACCGGACCCAAACACGAGGGCGAACGCTACAAGCAGCAGGAGGCTGAGGAGCCATTCCTTCTGCCCGCGCTGCACGCGCAGCAGGTGATACCAGAGGGCGTTGAGAACGCCCAAGAGCAGCGCGAAAGCCCCCAGCAGGAGAGCCCAGCCGTAGAGGGTCGTTGCCAGCGCGGCCGGCGCGACCGCCAGGTCGAAGCGAGCGGAGATCACCACCAGGGCGCACGCCAGCACGACAAGCAGTCCAATGCGGTTGGACCAGCCCGAGCGAGAAGAGAACACCGTCTGCTACCCGAAAAATGCGGCTGCCAGCAGGCCTAGCGCCAACAGACCGCCCGCCCAACCTCCAGCCTTCTGCAGCCAGTCGTGTGCATCCGGTTCGGAGCCGTTGGGCGCATGGTTTTCGGGGACGAAGATCTGTGCGAGCAGTTCGCTCTCGGATCCTTCGGCCGCGGGAACTGCAGTGGGCGATGCGGTCCAGTCCAGTCCCGGCGGCAGTGCAGCGGGGTCGCTGTCGAGCGCCGCAATGTTGTGCGAAGCGGCGTATAGGGCGCTGTCCGCGCCGGAATAGAGGACCAAGCGGGAGGCGTCGTCGACACCACGGGTCTGATCGCCGGCCGGTCTGGCGACGGTTGCGCGTTGGCGGGCGGCGGGCCGCCAGACGAGCGACGCCAGCAGCCAGAGCCAGCCGTCGCCGCCGGCGATCACAACCGGGTTCTGCGGGCCCAGGTGTTGATGGGCGACCCGGCCCAGGGCGAGCAGTCCAAGGCAACTGTGACGGAAAGGGGCGCCGAGTCCGAGCGAAAGCGCGGGCGTCTGACCGTGCTCAACGGCCGTATCCGCCCGCCGGCGCCAGGACGCGGCAAGACGTTCCTGATGCAGGTGGAAGATCACGCCTCTGCCTCCCGGCGGGGGACCGCGCGCTCATCTTCCTCCTGCATGGCAGCCAAGCGCGCGGTCAGGTCGGAAAGCCCGTCCGGCTGCGACAGCAGTTTGGCCCAGGGGCCGAGCCGGTCGAGGCCGAGGAGCGCGGCGAGCGGCTGCAATGTCAGGAGAGTCTGCCCAAGGAGGAAGGCGAGAGGACGATGTCCGGCGAGGAAAAGGAGCGCGGGCAGCACCATCTGCCATTGACGAACCGCGGCAAGCGTCTCGTCAACCGATTTGTCGGTCATTTCAGCGTTTCAAACCTTTCGAATTCAAGGTTTCCTGGTCGCAAGGGTGTCTGGACAATTCTACCACAGCATCGATTTCAAGCCAGACGATGTTGTATTTCAGGGGTGCGGCCCACAGTTGGGATAGAAATTGTCCGGCGGGGAGACCATGCGGGAAAAGGCAGATTTCCGTTTTGCGTTTCGAGTTTTCAGCAACCGCAACAGCAACGGCTGCATCATGCCCGCGGCGCGCTGGCGGCGGGCTGGATTCGCGCGGGCACGGTGGCATTGCCTACCGGTCGCTGAACTCTAACTTTGCAAAAGTCGCGTCCCGGAGCTGGAGGAGAGGTGTCAGGGGGGCGCTGCGGGGGGACTCCCCCCGCACAAGGGAGGGCCGGATCGGCCCGACCGTCCAAGGGCAGTGGTCGGTGGTCGGTGGCCAGTGGTCGGAGGCCAGGTACTGCAGGGGCGGGATATGACCCGGTTGCTCTCATACGCGTGGAATGTTGCGACACAGATTTGGACTGCAGCCGTAGTTCAGCGCCGACCACGAAACTTGCGCGCGCGGGACAGTCCATTGTTTACTTGGCCTTTGGAACTGCCTTAAAAGACCTTGTCAACTGTTCGGACGAAAAGAGGAGAAAAGGAATGGGCCGGAACGTACTTGCCGCGCAGCTGTTTACCGTGCGGGACCATACGCAGACCGTGGAAGGGTTCGCTGAGTCGATGGCCAAGATCAGTGCGATCGGATACAGGGCGGCGCAGGTGTCGGCGATCGGCCCAATCGAGCCGGCTGACGTCAAGCGAATCTGCGACGACAACGGTTTGACGATCGTGAATACGCATATTGCCTGGCCTCGTCTGCAGGAGGATATCGACGCGGTCATCGAGGAGCATCATCTTTGGGCGTGCAGGCACGTCGCGGTGGGCAGTATGCCGCGCCATTTCATCGAGGAAGGCGAGACGGGCATCCGCCAGTTTGCTGCTGAAGCGACAGAAGTGGGGCGGACGCTCTACGAGGCCGGCCTGACTTTCAGCTACCACAACCACAGTTTTGAGTTCATTCGCTACGGTGACAGGAACGGGTTGGAGATCCTGTTTGATGAGACCGATCCCCGTTACGTGCAGGCGGAGCTGGATACCTACTGGATCCAGTTCGGAGGCGGCGACGTGTGCGACTGGATTCTGCGCGTTAAGGACCGCATGCCGGTCGTGCATCTGAAGGACATGGCAACTGTCAGCTGGCGGGAGCAGGTGATGAAGGAGGTCGGCGAGGGTAACCTCAACTGGCCGGGCATCCTCGAGGCCTGCCGTGAAGCCAAAGTTGAATGGTACGCTGTCGAGCAGGACATCTGCCCGGGCGATCCCTTCGAGAGCCTGGCCACAAGCTACCGCAACCTGGCGAAAATGGGGCTGTCCTGAGCAGGGGATACCTGTTGTTCGCCAAATGGCGCCATGATACAATCGCGTAATGGAGGTCCGGACGAGATACGGGCGGCTCTTGACGGTGCTGCATGTGCACGGGAAAGGGGCAGATGCAGGCTGTACCGCCGGTCGAAAGCGGTGACGCGTGGACGCCAACGTCTGACTTAAACACATTCACACGGGAAGTCTGCAATGAGCGACATCGTACGGCTGGGCATCATCGGTACGGGCAGTATTTCGATTCGCGGGCTGCTGCCGCATCTGACGATGGAGGACGTGCAGGACCGAGTCAATGTCACCGCCGTATGCGACCCGGTCGTGGAGCGGGCTGAGGCGGCCGCGGCCAGGTTCGGCGTGCCCAATTTCTACGCCAGCGCGGAGGAGCTCCTGGACTCCGGCACGGTCGACGCGGTCTCGATCGCCTCGCCGATCGGCTTCCACTTCGAGCAGGGGATGCAGTGCGTGGAGGCTGGCATGCACGTTCACTTCAACAAGTCGATGACGACGACCGTGGACGAGGCCGATGCCGTGATCGCGGCGGCCGCGGCAAAGGGGGTCAAGCTGGTCTCCTGCCCAGGGGAGATGTTGCGGCCGCGTCATCAACGCATCAAGGAGATGATCGAAGAGGGCGTGCTGGGGAGGCTAACTTGGGCCGTAACGGGGGCGGCCTTCGGACGCTACCACGAAGAGGAACGGGTGCGGGGCGGAAACGACCCGCTCAGCAACGTCAACCCGGCGTGGTATTTCCGCAAACCGGGCGGCGGTCCGCTCTACGACATGACGGTTTACGGCCTGCACGCAATGACGGGAATTCTAGGGCCGGCAAAGGCTGTCACCGCCTTTTCGGGTGTACGCGTGAAGGAGAGGGAGTTTTACGGCGAGATGCTACCTACCGACATGGACGACAACACGTTGATGGTCCTCGATTTTGGCGAAAGCCTGTTCGCGTTTGTCTACGGGGTCGCGGCCGGCGGCCTGCCCGGCATGGACCGTCCCTTGATTTTCGGCACCAAGGGAGTCATCAACGGCGGCATGCTGAATGGCGAGGCGTTCGACTACCCGGGCCGGGAGATCGATGAGGCCTACGGGACGCAGACGGCGCTGCCGCATGCGGTCGGCGCGCACCGGGATATGGAAGAGGCGCACGTCTACGAGGACGTGATGCAGCTGGTCCGTTGGATTCGCGAGGATATTCCGACGACGTCGACCGCGGAGCATGCGCGTCACGTCATCGAGATTTTCGACGCCGCGTACCGTTCGGCCGAGTCGGGGCAGGCGCAGCAGCTGCGGACGACGTTCTGACCGTCGGGGGCGGCAAAAATCGGATTCAACAGTTTTCGCAAAAGAGACCGTATGACAAAGACCTACCGCATCGGCGCCATCGGCTTTGCCCACATGCATATCAACCATCTTCTCGAACGCTTTGCGTCGCACCCGCAGGCGGAGCTGGCGGCCTGCGCGGACACGACGCCGCTGGCGCCGGAGCTGCGCGAGGCTCACTATACGCGTGCTTGGAACTTGCGTCACGCGCTTGACGACCTGGGGATGCCGAAGGCGTACGACGACTACCGTGCGATGCTTGCACAGGAGAGTCTTGACATCGTCGTCGTCTGCTCTGAGAACGGGCAACATCCTGCGGTTGTGGAGGCGTGCGCGGGTCAGGGCGTTCACGCAATGATCGAGAAGCCGATGGCCTCCTCGTTGGAGGACGGTCTGCGCATGGCCCGAGCAGCGCGGGCAGCAGGCATCGAACTGGTCGTCAACTGGCCGATCACGTGGCAGCCTGCCTCGCACAAAGCCAAGGAGTTGATAGAGGGCGGCGCGATCGGGCGGGTCCTGACGGTCAAGTGGCGGGGCGGCCATCTGGGACCGTTGGGCGCGGGCGTCTCCCATCCTGGCGGGGACGAGGACAGTCAGGGAATCCCGCGCAAGCTGAGCGGTGTGGAGCGGGGCGCTACCTGGTGGCATCAGCGTGCGGCCGGTGGGGGTGCTATGCTCGATTACTGCTGTTACGGCTCGCTGGTGGCGCGCTGGCTGGTGGGCGAGCCAGCCTCTGCCGTGATGGGGATGCGAGCCAACCTAGACAGCCATTGGGGTGATGCCGAGGACAACGCGGCCATGCTCATCCGTTTTCCGCAGGCTATGGCGTTATGCGAGGCGTCCTGGACAACCCGCGATCACGGCGTGACGCTCGGTCCGATCGTCTACGGAACAAAGGGTACGCTGGTCGTGGACAAGGAGCCGGCCAATCAGCCTGTTCGGGTACGGATTGAGAGGGGCGGCGGGGAGACGGAGTACCACGAGTGCAGCCCGATGCCGGGGGGCCGCACGGACATTGCGCGGGAGTTCATTCACCGGCTCGAGACGGGCGACCCTCTGCACGAGACGCTGGAGCTTGCGTTCAATTTGGAGGTGATGGCGATCCTCGACGCCGGGCTGCGTTCGGCGGAGAGCGGAAGGCTGGAACTGGTCGACACTGAGACCTGGCGTTTGGGCCGGTCGTGAGCAGGAAAGACGGTGAAAACGATGGACATTGGGAGTGCACTGCGCGCCCTTGGCGTGCGCCAGGATACGCTGACGGTTGCCGAGAAGGAGGCGCTGGACGAGAACGGCTATCTGCCGCTACCGGGTGTCCTGACACCGGAACAGGTGCAGGCGTTGCGGGCGCGGCTGCAGGCGCTGGAGGAGGCGGAAGGTGAGGAAGCGGGCAAGGAGGTCCATCAGGAGGCCGGGACGGCCCGGCTCGCGAACCTGGTCAACAAGGGCCCAATCTTTGACCTGATCTGGACGCATCCCAAGGTGCTGGCGGCGATGTCCCATGTGCTGCGCGGCGACCTGCGGCTCTCTTCGCTCAATTCACGGGCGGCGCTACCGGGTGAAGGCCTGCAGGCGCTGCACACTGACGGGGCGTATCAGATTCCCGGCGTCGCGCCATCGCCTGCGGACAGCAGCAAGCGGTACTATGCCTGCAATTCGATCTGGCTCTTGAACGATTTCACGCACGAGAACGGCGCAACGCGGCTGGTCCCAGGTTCGCACAAACTGGGGCTCGACCCGCGCAAGCATCTGGACGACGCGCAGGCGCCGCATCCGGACGAGATAATGGTCCTGGGCGAAGCGGGGACGGTCTTCGTCTTCAACGCGCAGACGTGGCACGGCGGTACGCTCAACCGTTCAAGCGAACCGCGCCGTGCGATCCACTGCTACTACTGCTGGCGCAATGTGCCGCAGCAGACCGACCAGCGGGCCCTTTTCCGACCGGAGACGGCGGCGCGCCTCAGTGCGGCGCAGAGGGCAGTACTGGATGTGTAGAGGAAGTTGCCTCAGATAGTGGGTTCTCCGGCCAGGCGCAGGGCGCGCCCCACGATCTTGAGGGCGGTGAGTACCTCTGTTCCGCCCAGTGCAAGGTATATGCCGAAGAATGCCAAGCCGCCGCAGCTGGCGCCGGCGAGGATAAAGAGCGGGGCCGGCAGCCGCAACTGGTGAAGCAGCAGGACCACTGCGTACATGCCCAGGCTGCCCGCCAGCGCGCGGACCAAGGCGGTGCGGAGCAGCGCCAATGCGACGCCGCCGACGCGCAGATTGAGCGCCAGCATCGCTGAACCCAGGGCTACTGCCGCGATCGACGTCGCACAGGCCAACCCCGCGATGCCGAACGGCCCCACGAGCAGCAGGCTCAACCCCACGTTGACAATCATCCAACCCAGCGTCGCCCACATCGGCACGTGCGTGTTGTGCCTGGCGAAAAACGTCAACGCCAGCACGTCGTACGAGGCCTCGCCGAGCAGGCGCAGGGAAAAGATCGCCATGAGCAGGAAGACCAGTGCGCTGGATTCCGGCCCGAAGGCGCCGCGTTCGAAGAGGAAGGAGACTGCCGGCCGTCCCAGCGCCAGGAGCCCGACCGCGGCGGGAAGCAGGAGCAGCCAGGTGGCGCGCAACCCCTGCGTGACGGTCAGGCGCAGCTGACGGCCCTCGCCGGCGTTGTGCTGTTCGGCCATCGTCGGGAAGATGACCTGCGAGACCGCGGCCGCGAAGAGGGATTTGGGCATTGAAAGCATCGCGAGCATGGCGTAGTAGAAGGCGGCGATGCTGCCGGCCGGTAGAGTCGAGGCCAGGCGGATAAAGACCAGGTCGGCGGCCTGGAACGCGCCGAGTGTCACGATGCGCGGCCCCATCAACCGGATGATCTCGCGCAAGCCCTGCAGGCGCAGGTCGATCTGCAAGCGGAGGCGGATCCGGTTACGCGCCAGGGCGGGGATCTGAACGAGGACGGTCAGCATGGCGCCGAGCACGCTGCCCCAGGCCATGCCGTAAACGCCCCAGAGGGGCACCAGTGCGAAGAGGCCGACGATCTGGCCGCTGTCGATCAGGACGCGTCCCAGCGCCGGGGTCAGAAAGTGCTGGTGGGAATGGAGCAGACTGCCAAAGACACCTGAGACGCTGATCAGAAGCGCGGCGAGCAGGAAGATGCGCATCATCTGGGCGCTGAGGTGCTGCGTTTCGGCGGGAAAGTGGGGCGCCAGCAGCACGCGAATGAGCCAGGGCGCGGCCGCGATGGCAAGCAGACAGGCGGCGCCCATGACGATCATCGTTAGCGTGAAGACGGTACTGGCGAGCGAGGCGGCCTCGCGCCTGCGGGCCTGGGTGAGGTAACCGGAGTAGACTGGGATAAAGGCTGCCGAGAGCGCGCCGGCTGCCAGCAATGCGAGCAGGAGTTCGGGCAGCTGATTGGCGGTGGCGAAGGCGTCCATTTCGGGACCCGTACCGAAGAGTCGGGTGGTAACCAGCAGCTTGACGAAGCCTGTGATTTTGTCCAGCCCGAATATGAAGAAGACGAGGAAAGAGGAGCGGACCAGGTGCGGAGTGCGGGACATCGAAGTGCCCGGAAAGTCGCCGGGAGGACGGGCGAGGAGGCCGTGGAAGGGGCGGGGACCGATTCGTCCGACCCCTTTCCACGGTTCGGTTCAGCCTATTTGAGAGTCCATTCACCTCCGTCCAGTGCTTCCAGCGAATGCAGGGCGAAGTCGAGCTCGGTGGCCTCGTTGTGGTGGCCTGCGAGGCAGGAATCGACGGGATCGCTCAAGAGCAGGAAGCCGTTGTCGAATTCCTGGTGTGCCGCGCAGAATCCCCGTTCTTCGGCAGTCGCCCATCCCAGGTCGGCGTAGACGTCGTCGTCGCTTTCCCAGAGATAGCCGAAGCCGCGCACGGGGCTCTGCATGCCCGTGGGAGCGTCGCCGCGGTCGCCGGTAAGCTCCTGATTGTCCCAGTCGTCGTCAACACGGGTCCATTCGCCGTCGTTGGCGAAGACGAATATGGCATCGTCGTGTTGTTTCCAGATCATGTGGCCGGTCTGGAATGGCTGCCAGGCTGCCCAAATGATGCCGCCTTCTGCGGTCGGGCAACCGTGATCGGCGAAGCTCCAGAGGTGGTCCAGCTTGTCGTGGGTTGCATAAGGACAGAGGATACTCCAGGCCGCGCCACTTCCCATCAGGAGGGCGTTGTCGCCGAGGAGTGTTTCTTCAGACTCAAGATCGTCTCCCACGTGGGAGCAATCCCCGCTTGGTTCTTTTGCGAGGATGGTACCATTTTCGACCACTTGCACCGAGGCGCACATTCCCCTTTCTTCGTCCGAGGCCCATCCCAGGTCGTCGTAGACACCGTCGTCGGTCTCCCACAGGTAGCCGAAGCCGCGTACAGGTGACTGGAAGCCGTCGGGAGGCGTGCCGCGGACGTCGGTGAGGACCTGTTCGTCCCAGTCATCCGAGTACTCGGTCCACGCACCGTCGTTGGCAAAGACATAGATGGAGTCCTGGCCGGACTGCCACAACATGTGGCCCTTCTGGAAGGCCTGCAAGGAGAGCCACATAACGGACGCGTCTCCGGTGACGCATCCATGCGCGGGCTGGTCCCAGAAGGGGGCAATTGCGCTGTCGGGGCTTTCCTTGCAGGCTCGCTCCCAGGTGCCGGCCGTCGACGCCTGCAGCAACCCCCGGTAGAAGGGCGTGTCTATGGCGAAGTTGTGCTGGTTGTCCTGGCAAGAACCCTCAGTGTTTGCAACCAGCATCCTGCCACTATCGAATTCCTGGACGAGAGCGCAAAAGCCTTTTTCCGCATTCTCTGCCCAGCCAAGGTCGGCATAGACATCGTCATTTGTTTCCCACAGGTAGCCGAAGCCGCGAACGGGGGACTGCAGCCCCGAAGGAGGCGTCCCGCGACCGGCCAGGTCCTGTTCGTCCCAGCTGTCGGCGTATGTTCCCCAGCTCCCGTCCTCGACATACACGTAGAGCGAACCATCGCCCATGTGCCAGATCATGTGGCCCTTTTCGAAGCGCTGCCAGGCCGACCAAATCGTCTCCGCCGCGCCTGTGGGGCAGCCGAGCGCGGCGTGCGACCAGCGCGCGCTCAGTTCGTCATGAGGTTGAATGTCGCAGTCGGGCTCCTCCTCGGCCTGAAGCTCCCACCAGACTATGACGGAGGCATCGCCATCGGCCTCAAAGTACTCGACCCGGACCGTGTGACTGCCCGCGGTCAGGGAAGTATCGCTGACCGTGGTGGTGGCGGGGTGAACATTCCAGTCCTCGAGGACGGCGGCATCGTTCACGTAGATGCGGACGCCGTCATCGGAGCGGGCGGAGAAGCGGTAGGTGCCGGCGGCAAAATCGACGGAGGCCGTCCAGGAGACGCTGAAGCTGTCGTTGGAAACCGTAGTGTCGGGGCTGCCCGACCCCCAGTCGAAATCGATCGCCGCGTCCTGGCGCGTAAGGACCGGGTCGCCGCTCAACGTCTGGCCGCTATAGTATTTACCCGTCCAACTGGCGGCTGTTCCAGTCGGCTGCGTTGAGGCAGGCGTGGAAGGTGCCGGGTCAGGTGTGGAAGGCGCGGCCTGGGCCGCGATGATCTGGGAGTGGGGGATACAGAGCACCTGACCCACATAGATGTGGTTGGGGTCGGAAATGCTGTTGGCTTGGGTTAGGGCCGCGACCGAAACGCCGGCGTCTTCGGCTATGGCCGAGAGCATCTCTCCGGCCTGCACGGTGTGTGTGCTGGCGCAGTCGGTACCCTGTGCCTGCTCGATCGTTTCGACGGAGCCGGCGCCTGTTCTCTGCGGCAGCAAGGCCAGCAGCAGCGTTGCCGTAACTGCAATGAGCAACGCAAGACGGGTCCGGGCGAGAGGCGAAGAATGAGAGCGCATCTGTATTTCCTGTTTGGATTAGGGCTTACGTGCGAGACGAAGAGCCTGTCCGCGATCCGTATCTGCCATTCTGCTATGTCTGGAATCGGAAGTCAAAGGGGGCCCGATACCGGGCTTAGACCCGATTGGAGCTGTAAAGGGGTGGAGATCCGGCATTTTACACTGGAGAGACGAATGGCCCAGCGATTCCTGCTCTGCGGGAGGCAAATCGTCCCTCATGGGCAAGTTCCCTACGATGCATCTACGAATCGAATTGCAACGGATGTCGCCTACTAAGGGGTGGCGGCGAAGGACCGGGGCGAAGCTGCGGGAGGCCGTCTGCTATAATGAGGGCGGCAGAGGCGAAACGGGCGCCGCACTGGATTCTCCGGACTGGTGGACCTATGGCGAAGTGGCTGATTGTTGCAGGGATTGTCCTGCTTCTCATTGGGGCGGCGCTGCAGTTCGCGCCGTGGCTGTTCGCCTGGTTCGGCAAGCTGCCCGGCGACATAAACGTCGAGTCGGGATCGGTCAAGATATTCGTTCCGATCACGTCGATGTTGTTGTTGAGCATCGCGCTGACCCTGATTCTGAATATTCTCAACCGCTGATACGCGGAGATGTCGATGCAGGGCGCATCCGACCTGCAGGAACTGTGGAAGGCTGAGGAGGAGATTCCTTTTTCGGGCTGGGATTTCTCCTACCTGGATGGGCGTATGTTGCTGGACCAGCCGCCCTGGTCCTACACGGCGCGCGCCAAAGAGCTGATGGGGCGGGCGTCGTCCGTGCTTGATATCGCGACGGGCGGCGGGGAGCGGCTGCTTGAAATGCAGGACAGCTGGCCGACGAAGGTCGCGGCGACAGAAGGGTATTCTCCTAACTTTGCTCTGGCGTCTGTGCGGCTGGGGCCGCTTGGTGTGCGGGTCGTGGCAGCCGACAGCGACGAGTTCAGCCCGATGCCATTCGCTGACGGGGAGTTCGATCTCGTGATCAACCGCCATGCGGCCCTGCATCTCGATGAGATCGGGCGAATTCTCGCTCCAGGCGGGACCCTCCTGACGCGCCAGGTGCACGGCATGTGGGCGCATGACCTGCTTGCCGTTTTCGGCGCATACCCGCAGTGGCCGGATGCTTCGCCGCGGAAATACGTGCCTTGGCTGAAACGCGTCGGACTCGAATTGGTCGACCGGCGCGAGTGGTCCGGTACACTTGCGTTTCGCGACGTAGGCGCCGTCGTCTACTACCTCAAGGCGGTGCCCTGGCTGGTACCCGGCTTCTCTGTTGACGCGCATCTCGACGGCTTGCTTGCACTGCAGCGGCAGTTGGAGACGCGGGGCCTGCTGGCGTTCAAGGCGATAAACTACCTGCTCGAAGCTCGGAAGCCCATAGGCCTCCGGGCTACGTAGCTGACCGGGACGTCGCGGGTGTACTGCGTAAGGTTGGCAGCCGGCAAGGACGGCCGGTCGTTTTCACCGCTTGAGAAGCCCGGCAACATTCTTGATGAGCCTCGAGGCCCCTAGGGCCCTGTAGCCCGGACGCAGGCTAACCTCGACGGCGCAAGCCTTGAGTTCGGGCTCGAGCGAGATGGGATCTACCGCAGCGAGTGTGACATTGTTGGCTGCGCTGAGCGGGTCCGCCATGCGTCCCCAGTGAAAGGGCATGAAACAGGTGCCCGGGCGGATCTTGTGTGTTACGCGCGCCTTGGCCCAGACTTCGCCTCTGCGTGAGCGCACCTCCACCACGTCTTCGTTTTCAATCTGGCGCCGCACGGCGTCAACCGGGTTAATCTCCAGGAACGGTTCGCGCGCACCCTTCAGAAGACTTTCCGACTTGCCGGTACGCGTCATCGTGTGCCACTGGTTGCGCACACGGCCGGTAGTCAGGAGCAAAGGAAACCTCCTGTTTGGTAGTTCGGCGGGCGGAACGAATTGAGGCGTATGGAAAGTCGCTTTGCCATCGGCAGTGGCAAAGAACTTGCGATCTTCGCATTCAGCGGCGGCGGCAGCATCCTTTCCGGTCGCACCTTCGCAGGCCGGCAGGCGCGGCCTGGTTGGGCCAGACGCTTCTTCGTGTAGTCCCGAATAGAGTCTGACGGTTCCGGGATGGTCGAGTTTGGGGACCGGCCATTGGAGCGGCCCTTCGGTCTGCAGGCGCCCATAGGTGACACCGCTGTAGTCGCAGAGGCGGCCCTTGGTCAATTGTGTGAACTCCTCAAAGACCTCGGCGGCTGATTCGTAGGTGAAGGCATCGGCGAAGCCCATTGCCGCGGCCACATCAGCCAGTATGCGCCAGTCCGGCCTTGCCTGACCGACGGGGTTCACCATGCGGGGCAGGTACGTGATGCGCCGCTCGGAGTTGGTCATCACACCTTCGCGTTCGGACCACTGGGCGGCCGGCAGAAGCACGTGTGCATACCGGGTTGTGTCGGTCGGGTGGTAGGCGTCGGTCACGATCAGCAGTTCAAGTTTTTTCATGGCGGCTTCGACAACTTCGATATTCGGCATAGAGACGAGGGGATTGGTACACATGATCCACATCGCCTTTATCTCGCCCCTCGCGGCGGCTTCGAACATGTCGACTGCGGCCAGCCCTGGCTTTTCGGCGATGCGGCCCGGCGGCGTCTGCCAGAAGCGTTCGATCTCCTGTCGATGCCGCCGGCTATTGAGCGAGCGATAGCCCGGCAACAGGTGGGAAAGCCCGCCGGCTTCGCGCCCACCCATGGCGTTCGGCTGGCCGGTGAGCGAGAAGGGTCCGCTGCCTGGGCGACCGATCTGCCCGGTGGCGAGGTGCAGGTTGATAACTGCCTGGTTCTTGGCCACGCCGTTTACGCTCTGGTTCAGTCCCATGCTCCAGAATGAGAGGGCGCCCTGCGCGTTCCCGAAGAGCCGCGCTGCCTCGATCAGGTCACTCTCGGGAACGTCGCAGACTCTGGCCGCGTCGGCGGCCGGGACCTGGCGCGCCGCGTCCAGCAGGGGACCGAAGCCGTTGGTGTGGGAATCGATGAATTCGGGATCGGTCAACTCTTCGCCGTGCAGTAGGAACAGCATCGCGTTGAGGAGCACGACATCGGTGCCGGGCCTGATCGGAAGAAAGAGATCGGCGACGGCGGCCGTGCGGGTCTCTCTGGGGTCGACCACGATCACCTTGACGTTGTCGGGGTCCCTTTTCTTGCGGCGCTTTATGCGGTTGAAGAGGACCGGATGGCAATCGGCCGTGTTGGTGCCGATCAGGAAGAAGAGGTCGGCGCGGTCGATGTCCTGGTAGGCCGGCGGCGGGCCGTCAGAGCCGAGCGCGGAGACGTAGCCCGCGACGGCCGAGGCCATGCAAAGGCGGGAATTGGCGTCGAAGTTGTTGGAGCCGATGAAGCCTTTGAGTAGCTTATTGGCGACGTAATAGTCTTCGGTTGTGAACTGGCCGGAACCGTAAAAGGCGACGGATTCGGGGCCATTCTGCCGGACGATCCGCGTAAGGTTTTCGGCGATGTAGGCGGTAGCGATATCCCACGGTACCCCTTTGAACTCGTTGCCGGCAGGGGTCGCGCGGTTCGCGCTCGCGGGCGTAATAATCATCGGCTCGCGAATGCGGTCGGGCGTGTCGAGCGCGGCAGGCAGGTGGATCGGCTTGAGGCAGAGATCACCCAGTGAGGAGGGATGATCGGGATCGCCGAGGACTTTGGCAACCTTACCGTCTTTGGTGCCGACGCGAAGGCCGCAGCCGACGCCGCAGTACGGGCAGTAGGTGCTGTGCCAGCGATCGATCTGGGCGCTGGGTTTGCCATTTCGGTTTGGGACGCTTCGAGTGGTCATGACGATCGGTCCGTTGAGGCCGGCCGCCCCTGGCATCGGTCCAAGGCAAGGACAAAGTAACTCTTAAGGGGCCGAACCGGCAGGTGTCTCATTCGATCAGTGCGCGCCAGTCAGGACCGAATCGCTGGCCTCTGCCAGGCGGGCGGCGGTCTCTTCTGAGGCGGCCTTCTCCTCGCGTTCGGAGAAGCGAACCATGAGCGCCATGAAGGCGCACGCCACTACCAGAATGCCGAGGATCAGGTAGGACTGGCCGTACAACTCAGCTTCGCGCCTGAATAGGAAGCCTGCCAGCATCGCGCCAAAGTTGCCGCCGGCGCCGACAATTCCGGCAATGGCACCCAGGGCGCGCTTATTGATATAGGGAACGATTGCGAATGTGGCGCCTTCGGACATCTGGACAAAGAGGCTGAAGACGATCAGCGCGGGAATCGCCAGCGCGAGGAGCCCCATGGAAGCGAAGAGTACCAGCGCCACTCCTTCGAGAATGAGGCAGACAAAAAGGAAATGGACGCGTCCTCTCAGGCCGCCGCTGCGGTTGATATAGTCACTGAAGACACCTCCCATCGAGCGGGCGAATAGGTTCATCAAGCCGAAGAGGCCGGCGACCAGACCGGCGGTTGCCAGATTCAGGTCGAATCGATTGAAGAAGTAGAGCGCGGCCGTGCCATTGATCGTAAGCTCGATGCCGAAGCAAGCGGCGTAAATGAAGAAGAGCGCGATCACGCGGGGATCTCTGATTGCCTCTTTGAACGTGCCGCGTGAATCTGAGGACGGGGGCATTTCGCCGCGTGCCCGCAGTTCGGAGTAGTTGCCGTCGGGCGCGTCCTGGGTCAGGAACCAGTAGGCTGCGGCTGTAATCAGCATGGCAAAACCCGGCAGGACCATCGCCAGCCGCCATCCCAGGGCCGCGGGGACAAAGGAAAGCAGGGCGGCGAGGACGAGAGGCATCACGGCCTGTGTCACGCCGCCGCCAAGATTGCCCCAGCCTGAGGTGGTAGCGTTGGCCGTTCCAACGACATTGGGCGCAAACATGACGCTGGTGTGGTACTGAGTGATTACAAATGAGGCGCCGATGGCGCCTACCAGGATGCGTGCGACGATGAATTGGGTGGGAGTCTGCGCCAGGCCGATGCCCATGACGGGTGCCGCTCCCAGCAGGAGCAGGGCCGTGTAAACTTTGCGGGCGCCGAAGCGGGTGCACATCGGGCCGATCAGGAGGCGTGCGACGATCGTCAAGGAGACGGCGGCGATAATGGAGTTCCCCACATGGGCCGGCGTCAGGCCCAGCGCTGCAATCGCTCCGTTGTCCCCTTTCATCAGGGGAACGATGCCAAACCAACCAAAGAAGCAGAGGAAAAAGGCGAACCAAGTAACGTGGAAGGCCCGCATGTGGGGTGTGCTGAAGCTGAAGAGATCGATCTTGGTGGCCTTGTTCTTAAAATCCACAGGGGGAGTCTCCTTACAGCTGTTCGGAAAGATGAGGCTAGATTGCCGGTGCGGCCAGGGGCCTTTGCGCGCGGTAGCGAGCCGCGATGGCCTCTGCCAGCAGTTCGGTTGTCTCTTCTATGGTGGCCTTGTTGTGGATCTCCTCTCCCAGCCTCGCATTCTCACCAGCACGGCCGCCGGCAAAGATGTTGAAGCCGTCGATCACAGTTCCTTCCCGCCGCAGACGGGTGGCCTCCAGCCCGATTTCGGACAGCCGGTGGCGGCCGCAGGCGTGAACGCAGCCGGAGACGTTGAGGCGCACAATCTTATCGCGGTCGGGCAGCCGCTCCTCCAACTTGCGCGCGATCGCCAGGGAGATGCCCTTGGTATCGTTGAGTGCGAAGTGGCAGTAGTCGATGCCGGTGCATGTGACAAGGCCGCGCACAACGCCGGATGGCTCCGGGCTCCACTCTTCGAGCAGCGGTTCAGACAGGAGCTCGCCGAGCCTTGGATTGGGAACGTTGGGGATGATCACGTTCTGATCGTTTGTGAGGCGAAGTTCGCGGCTGCCGTATTGGTCGGCCAGATCGGCCAGGGCAAATAGCTGCTCGGCCGTGACGCGCCCGGTCGGCACGACCATTCCAACGTAGCTCAGGCCTGCCTGAAGTTGGGGATGGACGCCAATGTGGTCCTGCTTGTGCGGGTCGGGCTCGTTGTAGAGCAGGCAGTCGCCCGCGGATGGCAGGGACTCGCCGAGGGCATTCGTCACCTCGTCGCGAAATCGCGCCATGCCCCACCTGTCAATCAGGTACCACATGCGCGTTCTGCCGCGGACAGAGCGGTCTCCGTGGTCGCGGAAGACGGTCAGAATGGCGCGGCAGAGCGGTGTAACCTGCGAGGGACGAACGAATGCGTCGAGCGGGACTGCGAGATGTGGACTTCTGCTTCCCATGTGGCCGCCAACGACGACATTGAATCCGGGCACAGGACGGCCTCCTATCCGGCCGAGGGCCGGGGTCAGACCGATGTCATTGCTCTGGGCGTGCGTGCAGTCCAGCCGGCAGCCGTTTATCGAAATGTTGAATTTGCGGGGGATGTTTTCAAAGGCCGGGCCGAGGAGCGATAGCGCCGTCGCAGTTGTTAACTGTTCTGTGGCGAGCAGTTCGTGGCGGGTAAGTCCGGTCAGAGGGCAGCCGGTCACATTGCGGAAGTTATCCATTCCGGTCTGCTCGGCGCCCAACCCGACCGATTGCAGCGTTTCGATGATCTTGGGCATCGATTCAACTGTGATCCACCGCAGTTGCATATTCTGGCGCGTGGTGAAGTCGCCCACGCCGCGTCCGTAGTCGCGTGCGAGAGAGGCGATTGCGCGCAGCTGGGTCGAGTTTATGATTCCGTTCGAGATGCGGGTGCGCAGCATAAAGTAGCCGGGCGTTTGCTTGCGGTAGAAGAACCCATGCCATTTGAAGAGATCGTAATATTCGGGCGGGATGGCCTCGAAGCCTTCATCGGCCCAGCGATAGATGTCATGAATGAGGCTAAGGGGACTTTTCTTGAGCTTTAGCAGTTCAACCTTGCTCAGTTTGGGCTTGCCGTTGGCGCTGGCTTTTCCGTTTTTTCTCAATGAGACTGGCGCGGCTGGAATTGCACCATTTACAGCTGTCTTGTTCATTAGGTCCGACTCCCTTTTGGGCACGAATCCGATCCCTACAAGGCAAGAATACGGCAGCGCCGGCAAGGGCGGTATTGCCAGATTGGCCAAAAAGAAAAAGCAATGATTGTACTAAACGCACAAGTTGTATCCAGGAATTCAGGGTGATTGGCCGACTATTCGCGCTTTTGCATCAATCCCTTCTTCGATTTTTGTGCAATATGACCAGATTCTAGGAAAAATCCATGGCAACCCTCTTGCAGGGAAAGCTGGGAGGCGGTCTGATCGAATCGTAGAACGGGCCTTCACAGTCAAGCGGACGGATGAATTCAAGAGCGGAAGTTCAGAGGGTCCGGCTTCCCGTCGATTGAGCCGCCGGTCTAGCTTTGAAAAGAGAAGTGTGCACCCAAACTCAGCGGCGCGGCGGGTCGCGTGCGTCGGCTCGGTGAGCGCGGTGAACGCAAGTAAAGTTGGGCGAAATCTTAGAATCTGGGAGGGGAGTGCATCAACGGAATGGCACTGCGGCGCTACCCAGCCGTCTGTTCTGCGGGGTCTCTACTTATAGCAAGGGTTAACGCGCGAAAGCTTCGCGTAGAAAAGCGACGACGCGGCGGACTGATCGATCTGAACGGCAATTGGAACGACTATCCCGGCCAGGGATGTATTCAGACATCTGCCCTTGGTAGCGAGAGTTGTCGGCGGCCTGCGGCTTTTTGCGGGGATCTAATTCTATGGGCTTTGTGGCCGGAAGAGTGAGGCTAGCGGGCGCAAGAGACGATTACGTGAGGGTGTTTGCAAATGACCGTTGTCATGCTCTCGGACTGCCGGTCGGCAAGGCAAATCTCGCCCCTACGCTACTGATAGCGCCGCAGGATGCGGCGGGCGACGCTCATCTTGTGGACCTCGTCGGGGCCGTCGTAGATGCGGGAGGCGCGTTCGTGGCGATACCAGAATGCGATGGGCGTGTCGTCGCTCATACCCAGGCCGCCGAGCGTCTGCAGCGCCTTGTCCAGTACGCGCATCAGGACCTCGGCTGCGAAGAACTTTATCAGCGAAATCTCATCTCTGGCTGCGTAGATGCCTTCGCTATCGATCTTTTGGGCGGTGTCGAGGACCATCAGGCGCGCGGCGTTTATCTCCGCACGGCTCTCGGCAATCCACGCTTGAACCATCCCCTGTCCGCCGAGAAGACGTCCCGGCGCGACTTCGCGCCGCGCGGCGCGGCTGCACATGATGTCGAAGGCACGTTCACAGATGCCAATCCAACGCATGCAGTGGTGGATACGGCCCGGACCGAGCCGAAGCTGTGCCAGGGCGAACCCCTTGCCCTCTTCGCCTATCAGATTCTCCTGCGGGACGCGTACGTCCTCGAACCAGACCTCGGCGTGGCTGTTCCAGCCTCCATGCGCCTCGCCCATTACAGAGATGTTGCGCTCGATGTGAAATCCGGGCGTGTCCAGTGGCACGATGATCTGGCTGGCGCGGGCGTGGCGGCTTTCAGCGTCCGGATTGGTGACTGCCATGACGACGGCAAAGGCTGCACCTTCGGCGGCTGTCGTAAACCACTTGTGGCCGTTTATGACATACTGGTCGCCGTCGCGCAGAGCGGTCGTGCTCATCCAGGTCGGGTTGGACCCGGCGTGCTCTGGTTCGGTCATGGCAAAGCAGGAGCGGACCTCGCCGCGGGCGAGAGGCAGCAAAAAGCGCGCGCGTTGGTCCTCGGTTCCGGCGTGGACGAGCAACTCCATATTGCCCATGTCGGGGGCCTGGCAGCCGAAGACGTAGTGTCCGCCTGGAGTCCGGCCAAGGACCTCGCTGACGCGTCCGAACTCGGCCAGCGTCAACCCTTGCCCACCGTACGCAACCGGTAGGGCCAGCCCCCACAAGCCGGCCTCTCTGACGACGTCGCGTTTCTGATTGAATATCGGCTCAACCTCGGCCCAGGGGCGGCTGATCAGCAGCTTTTCCAGCGGAATGACTTCGGCGTCTACGACTTGCCGGACGCGGGGCAAAAGGTCGGACAGTTTGTCATTCATCATTGGGGACTCCCCTCTTCCGCAATTCGAAGCTGTGCGGCCCGGAACTTTTCCAAGGATGGGTTCCGGGGCCGCCCCGGCGTCGTTACATGCCCAGCCCGGCGTCGACCCACTGACCGCCGTCAACCAGAAAAGTGCCTCCGGTTGTGAAACTACTGGCGTCCGAGGCGAGGTAGAGCGCAATGCCGGTGAGTTCGCCGCTTTCGGCAATCCTTTTTTGGGGAATCGAGCGCAGCGCCGCCTCGTTAAGGGCGGCGTCTTGCCAGACGGCGCGGCTGAATGCGGTCTTGACATAACCGGGCGCGATCGCGTTTACCTGGATGCCATCGCTCGCAAGCTCCGCGGCCAGCACCTCGGTCAGCATCAGGACGGCAGCCTTGCTGACACAGTAGACGCCCATGCCGGGCTGCGGTCGCTTGCCGGCGATCGAGGCCACGTTGATTATCCTGCCGCCGCCACGTCTGATCATTTGCGCGCTGCAGGACTTTGCCATGCGGAAGTAGCCGACGAGGTTGACATCGAGTATCTTCTGCCAGTGGCTCTCCTCGGCGGAGAGGACCGGGCCGAAATGGGGGTTGGTGGCCGCATTGTTGACGAGGATGTCGATGCCGCCGAAAGCGCCGACGGCCTGCTGCACCAGCGCGTCGATCGCGCAACTGTCGCCGGTATGTGCGGCCGCGGCCAAGGCCTTGCCGCCGTTTGTCCGGATTGAGCCGGCCACCTCTTCGACGGCCTCCTGCTTGCGGCTGCTGAGCACGACGGCAGCGCCCATCGCGGCGTAGCAGCGGGCGATTGCGGCGCCGATACCCCTGGAGGCCCCGGTGATTACCGCGACTTTGCCAGCCAGATCGAAACTGGGAAGTTGCGTCAACTGATCGCTCCCGCCGAGGCCTGCCGCCAAGAATTGAATGTTCCTGGAAAGGGAAGTCGCATCCAGTATAGCATCTGGACACGCCCTCAACAATCCATTCCAGCCGCGGAGGGATCAGTGGATTGTCAACTCCGGCGGTAGATGCGCGCCGGGTCCACGACCGACTTCTCACTGTTGAGCTCTTCGGTCAGGACGCCGTCGCGCAGCTGCGTGCAGCGTGCGCCTGTCAAGAGGAATAGATGTCGATCTTTACGGTATTGCGCCAAGCCAAGGTCGAGCGCGTCGCGGGCGCTGAAGAGCCGTGCAACGGCGTTTCCGACAGTCCCCACCCGCGCCAGTCCTCGTCTCTCAAGCAGGTTGCCCAGCTTGTTGAAATCGTTGCCGGGAAAGCCGGGCCCAGGGCTGTAGACGAAGGTGGGCAGCGGTCGAAGCGACCCGTCGGGCGCGCGCGCATGCGCCTCTACTGCGCGCCAGCGACGGTAGCTGACCTGTACAAGCTGCTCCAGGAGATGGAAGTAGGTACAGCGAAGGTATGGAACGCCCAGGAGCAGGATCTGGGCGTTTAACTCATGCAGCTTCCAGAATGGGCCGTCGGCGGCCCACGCCGACGGGCCATGAACCGCGGTGATCTCACCGGCGTGACTGCCCAGGGCAGCGATGGAGTGGAGCAGATGGCAACTCCTCTGCGCGCCCCTTCTCGTCCGTGTCTCTTCGGTGATGCGGCCCATTTCGGAGGGATCGTGCGCCGGGTCGAAAACGGGGCCGCTGCGCCTGCTATGGGCGAATGTAAACGTCGGAACGACAAGCGTGCCTGCCGGACCCAGGACGTCGAGTAAAGCATCGACGACGGCAGCGGCGCCGCCCTCGACGCGACCCATGCTGCTCATCGAGCTGTGAACAAATATTACGCTGGCCGGCACCGCTCCGAGCGCGTCCAAGGCTGCGGCAATTTTCTTTCGCGTCAGTGTGAGCTCCATGAGCGGTCGGCTTCCGCGCTGAGTGGTCGGGTCGAGATGTTTCCGTTGTATCCTATGGAGCTCTTTCTGTCAATCGTATGCGGCTGCCACGCGGTGAGCTTTGAGGCGTGTCGCAAGTTGATGTCAAGCGGAAGTTGGGTACAGAGACCGCTTCATCCGACATCGAAGTTTCAAATTGTCGTACACTTGACTTTTTCACAAGCGGACGATATACTCCTGGGAATGCATTTCAACTCTCCAAGGCAGACGGACTACTCTAAGGGAACTGCTACCCGTGCGGCAGAGTGCGCAGCAACGCGCGTGCTGCGGTAGCGAGTAGCTTCGGTTACACTGCGCCGTAGGCACCGGACAGGGGCACGGCGCCAAGGAGACGCTCAAATGCGCCGTGGATTCGCACCACGGCGTTTTTTTGTGGCCGTTTCGTCGCCGAAATCCAGGCAAAGAGGTCGAAGTGAAACTGACGAAGGATGAAGTCCGCCACGTTGCTGAGCTGGCAAGACTACAGTTGAGCGAAGCCGAGTTGGAGGCGTATGCCGGTCAGCTGGGGCAGATTCTGACCTATGCCCAGCAGGTCCAGTCGGTGGATACGAGCGATGTGCCGCCAACACCCCAGGTCCTCCCCCTCACCAATGTGCTGGCGGAGGATGCACCAATGGCGGGTCTTTCGGCCGCGCAGGCTGTGGACAATGCCCCTGACGCGGACGACGGCTATTTTCGTGTCGTAGCCGTCTTTGACGATGTGGATCCGTAGAGGGCGCAATTTGGGGGACGCGGCGGTGCGAATTCAGTTGGCCTGCTGGGCCCGGCGATTTCGATGCGCGGTCGGAGTGTCATGGAACAGTTGACTAATTTGGGCGTGGCGGATGCGCGCGCCGGTCTCGCCGACGGTCGGTTCAGCTCGGTGGAGCTGACGCAGGCCAATCTGCAGCGTATAGAGGAAGTCGACGGTGCCCTGCACGCCTATCTGCGCACAACCCCGGCAAAGGCCCTTGAGGCGGCTGCGGAGGCCGATCGCTTGCGGGCCGATGGCGACGACCGTCCCCTGCTGGGTGTTCCGCTTGCGATAAAGGACGTGTTGATGACGGAAGGGATCGAGACGACCGCGGGCAGCCGGATTCTCGAAGGCTTTGTGCCGCCCTACACTGCGACGGCCGTGCAAAAGCTTGAGGCTGCCGGCGCAATCGTGCTGGGCAAGACAAACACCGACGAATTCGCAATGGGGTCCAGTACTGAGAACAGCGGCTATGGCGCGACCAGGAACCCGTGGGATGCTGAGCGTGTGCCAGGCGGAAGCAGCGGGGGATCGGCGGCGGCGGTGGCAGCGGATGAAGCGCCGGCCGCCTTGGGCACCGATACCGGAGGGAGTGTGCGACAACCGGCTGCCCTCTGCGGAGTTGTCGGCCTGAAGCCATCTTACGGCCGCGTCAGTCGCTACGGTCTGATAGCGTACGGCAGCAGCCTCGATCAGATAGGTCCGCTAACGAAGAGCGTCGTCGACGCCGCGCTGCTGCTGCAGGTGATCGCCGGTGCGGACTCGCACGACAGCACCACACTGCCGGCGGACGTGCCCAACTACGCGGAAGCGCTGTCCGAGAAAGCAGAGGGCATACGGATTGGTATTCCACAGGAGTACTTCGTGCAAGGAATACAGCCGGAAGTTGAGGCCGCGATTCGAATCGCGATCGAGCAGTTCGCGACATTGGGCGCGGAGATCGTGCCGATTCAACTGCCCAGCACGGAGTTGGCGCTGCCGGTCTATTACATGGTCGTGACCGCGGAAGCGAGCGCCAATTTGGCTCGCTATGATGGCATTCGGTTTGGGCTGAGCGTCGACGGCGAGACGATCTTCGACCATTTCCGGCAGACGCGCGGCGCAGGTTTCGGTCCGGAAGTTAAGCGCCGCATCATGCTCGGGACCTACGCCCTGAGCGCCGGCTACTACGACGCCTACTATCTCAAGGCGCAGCAGGTGCGAACCCTGATCCGGCAGGAATTTGAACGGGCCTTCACCGAAGTGGACGTCGTACTTTCACCGACGTCGCCGACCACTGCGTTTCGCATCGGCGAAAAGGTGGACGACCCGATGGCGATGATTCTGACCGACATCTTCACAACGACAGCCAATTTGTGCGGTTTGTGCGGAATCAGTGTTCCCTGCGGCTTTGATGGCGAAGGATTGCCGATCGGCCTGCAACTGCTCGGACCTTCGCTGGGCGAAGAGGTTATTCTGCGGGCCGCGTACGCCTACGAGCAGAGTACCGATTGGCATTTGCGGAGACCGAATCTGTGAGTGTGAACGGCCTAGTGGACCTGCGGAAGAGAACGCTCTTGCGTGTACATAGCTGTGGGTGGGCAGCAGCAGACGCATTCTGCCGGCAACGGTCCGGTTGAGTCACTGGCCGTTGTGGAATCGGCAGCATAGGCTTACTTCCTGATCGCAGGAGGACGGAGCGGAAGGATGACTTTGAAGGGTCCAAGACCGGCGCATGCCGGGTGCGATAGACAAGAAATGAGTTCACTCCTTATGAGATCCCCAGAACCACTGACTGCCCCCCGGTCAACGACGAACGATGAAAAGGCTGCGGTGACAAGCGGCTTGAGGCGCTCGCTGGAGAGCCGCCTCAGCAGCCGCGTACGGCGCGTGCCCCCTTCCCCCATCCGTCGCTTTTTCGATCTTGCGACGACGATGGACGACGTGATAAGTCTCGGCATCGGTGAACCGGACTACGTTACGCCGCCGCCGATTCTCAACGCGGGGGCGCAGAGCCTGCGCGAAGGCAATACTTCGTATACCTCCAATGCCGGGATGCTGGAGCTGCGCGCCGGCGTGGCGCGCAAACTGGCGGAGCTGTACGATGCGCCGGCTTACGACGCCGAGAGCGAAGTACTGATCACGGTCGGCGTCAGCGAGGCGATGTACCTGGCGATGCAGGCACTGATCGACGAAGGAGACGAGGTACTCGTCCCCCAGCCCTGTTTCGTCTCTTACACGGCTGACGTCATCCTGGCCGGGGGCACGGTCGTGGATATCCCCACCTATGCTGCCGACAACTTCGTGCTGACGTCAGCGCAGATTGAGGCAGCGATCACGCCGCGCACAAAGGTGCTCCTTATCGGCTACCCCTGCAACCCGACCGGCGCGGTGATGAATCGCGACGAGTTATCAGAGATCGCGCGCGTGGCGCGCAAGCATGACCTGATCGTGATTTCGGATGAGATCTATGACCGCCTGGTCTATGATGACCACGAGCACGTAATGTTCGCCAGCCTACCCGGAATGGCTGAGAGAACAGTTCATCTGGGCGGCATGAGCAAGGACTATGCCATGACGGGTTGGCGTATCGGTTATGCCGCGGGACCGGCAGAGTTGCTCGGCGCAATGCGTCGAATTCACCAATACCTGATCATGTCGGCGCCGACAGGCGGACAGGCGGCCGCGCTGCATGCACTGAGCGATCCTGCTGCAGAAGCTGCTGTCCAGGAGATGGTCGCCAGCTACGGCGAACGGCGCAGGTTTCTCGTCGATGGGTTGAACGAGATCGGCCTCGATTGCTTCGAACCGAAGGGTGCCTTTTACGCCTTCCCCAGCGTCCGACGAACGGGCATGGATGAGTTTTCGTTTTCCGAGCAACTTCTGCAGGAGGAACGGGTCGCGGTGATTCCGGGCAGCGGTTTCGGGGCAGGAGGTGAGGGCCATATCCGTTGTGCCTATCCGGTTGAGATGTCGAAGCTGGAGGTCGCCCTGGAGAGAATGTACCGATTCCTGCGCCGCCTCGGCGTTTAGCCCGTCAGCGCGCCTGGCGCGGCAGAGCTCATGCTCAATCTCCTGCTACCCGCTGGAATCCGGCGTTGGCGACAGGGTCGAAGAGGGTGTGGGGGTCGGCGTTGCCGTCTCTGACGACGTGGGCGTGGGCGTTCCAGTGGTTGTCTCCGACGGTGTGCTGGTTGGTGTGGGTGTGTCGGCTGGCGTTGGCGAGGGGAACTGCGCGGAAGGCAAGAAGAGCTGCTCGGGCAGCGAGGAAAGCGTCAGCTCCATGGCCGCCTGCGCGTCGACGCGACCATGACCGAACTTGTCATCGCGGCCGGCATCGCCCAGGTCTGCCGCGCTCTCCTGGATGATTCTTTCCACCTCTAGAGGCTGCAGACTGGGCGCGACCGAAAGAATGAGCGCGGCCAGTCCTGCACCGTGAGGCGACGCCAAGCTCGTGCCGTAGACCGATCGAAACTCGTCGTGGCTGGGAGGGAAGGGGCTGAAAATGCTAACGCCCGGGGCGGCGATGTCTACAAAGCTTCCTGCGCTGGAGAACCACGCGTGTCCGTCGTCTTTGTCGCTGGCCGCGACTGCGACGACGCCTTCCAGGGCAGCGGGATATGTGATAGGGTTGCCTTCCTCGAAAAGGTTGCCGGCAGCCGCGAAGACTAGCATATCTTCCTCGACCGCGTAGTTGATGGCGCTCTGCATCCCCAACGAAGGGCCGAAGCTGATTATGCTGATGTTGACCACGTGGGCACCTTTGTCTGCGACCCAGTAGAGGGCGCAGGTCAGGTTGCTGCTCATGCCCCGTCCGCGGTTGTCCAGCACTTTCACCGGCATGATCTTCGCATCCCAGGCCAGCCCGGCAATGCCGAGGTCATTGTTGGCGGCCGCGGCGGCAACCCCTGCCACCTGTGTGCCGTGGCCGTAATCATCGTCGGCTTCGTCGTCTCCGTTTACAAAGTCATAGCCATCGACGATTCGCCCGGTAAACTCCGGGTGGTCCAGGTCGGTCCCTGAATCAATGACGGCGATCGTTATGTCGTCGCCGCCGGAGATTCTCCAGGCGCCTTCGGCCTCGATTTTGGACAGCGCCCACTGTTTGTCGTAGAGAGGATCGTTGGGCGCGTCGGCAGCCCACTCCGACCTGGAAAGAGACCGACTTTCGGCATCAGGACGGCCCAAGGTGGGAGCGGGAAAGGCAAGCGCAGGTGATTCTGCAACCGAGCCGGCGGCAAATATCAGATAGTCCGGCTCGGCATATTCTACCGAGGGGTCCAGCGCCAGCGTTGCGGCGGCTTCCAGTTCGGTTCCGGGGCGGACGCGGTAAACGCGGACTGAGCCGCAGGAAAGCTCGGAAGGCTGCAGATCGAATTCCTCTGCCTTGGCGGGCAGGGTCAGTTCGGTTGCGCCCTGGCGGTATTTGATCAAGATGCGGCCCGAAACATAGGTTTCTTGCCGTCGGATCAACCGGGGAGCTTGCGCATCGCCTACACAGGAAACTGCGAGAGTGTGGAGCAGAAGGAGAAGAACGCAAATAAGAAAGGAACGGTTGCGAGAGTTTTGAACCATGTAGTTGCCGCAGGGAGGCGCCTGTACCCTAACGCCATCCGAATGGGATTGAAGTGAGAATAGTTCCTGCCGAGGACAGACTTTTCGACAGCCCGGAAAAGCTGCCCGGGGACAAAATGATTATATCATATGGTAAAATCGAAGATGCAAGAGGTCTCTCGCACGCGACGAAAGTGTTGAAATGGCAAACGCAACGACCCTTATTCGCAATGCCCGCATTGTTGACGGATCCGGTTCTCCGTGGCGCTTCGGCGACGTCGCACTTACCGGCGACCGCATTGCGGCGGTGGCACCTCCAGGCGCGATTCCCGTCGATAGCTGCGCCGAACTGGTCGACGCCGCCGGACATGTCGTATGCCCCGGATTCGTCGACATTCTCAGCCACTCGATTCTCTCGCTGATGGTGGACGGCCGCAGCCTCTCCAAGATAGCGCAAGGCGTTACGACCGAAGTGATGGGCGAAGGGTGGACGCCTGCGCCGGTCGGCGGCAGAATCAGCCCGGAGCTGCCCGCACATCAGTTCTCACAGCTGCTGGACCCGGCCTGGGCCGAAAGAATGCGCAGGTGGAAGCGGTTCCGGGACTGGCTGGAGGCGATGATCGAGTGGGGCGTGTCGCCCAACATTGGCTCGTTTCTGGGCGGTGGTACACTGCGAAAGTACGCTATGGGCATGGATATGCGCCCGCCGAAGGCCGACGAATTGGCGACAATGGAGCGGGTTACGGCTGAAGCAATGGAGGACGGAGCGTTCGGCGTCTCGTTCGCGTTGATCTATCCGCCAAGCAGTTACGCCGAGACAGAAGAGATCGTGGCTGTCGCCAGGGCGATGCGACCCTACGACGGCATCTACATCACGCACCTGCGTTCGGAGGCCGACTCCTTTATGGAGGGGCTGGAAGAGGCGTTGTCGGTCGGCCGTGTGGCCGAGGTGCCGGTCCAGGTCTATCACCTGAAGGCGGCAGGCACGCGTAACTGGCACAAGCTGGCCTCGGCCATGGAACGTATATCGGAGGCTCGCTCGCAGGGGATCGACATCACCGCCGACATGTACAGCTATGCAGCTGCGGGCACCGGCCTGACTTCGGTCTTGCCTCCCTGGGCTGCCGCAGGCGACAAACTGTATGAGAATCTGGCCGACCCTGCGATGCGTGCGAAGATCAAAGAGGCGGCTTTGCATCCCAACGGTGAATGGGAGGCGATGGCCGATATGGCCGGCCCAGAGGGTGTGATGCCGGTCGGCTTTCTGAAGGAGGAGAACCGGCGCTATGTTGGCATGCGTCTGTCGGAAATAGCGGCGGAGAATGGCGTGGAGTGGCCGGACGCAGCCATGGGCCTGCTGGCATCGGAGGGGCAACGGATCAGCTCCTTCTACTTTGTCATGAGCGAGGAGAATTTGCGCAGGCAGCTGCAACAGCCGTGGATAATGATCTCCACCGACGCCGGGGGGCTGGACCCGTCCTGGGCTGCGGCCACCGGGCCCTATCATCCACGTGCGTACGGCACGTACGCACGCGTGCTGGGCAAATACGTGCGCGAAGAGAAAGTCATTCCGCTGGAGGACGCGGTGCGTAAGATGTCATCGGCCCTTTGCGACCGGCTCGGTCTGCGCGACAGAGGACAGCTGCGCGAGGGCTTCTATGCCGACGTGGTAATCTTCGATCCGGAGACTGTCGGAGACAGGGCTACATTTGCCGAGCCGCACCAACTCTCGGTCGGCGTGCGTGATGTGTGGATCAACGGCGAACGCGTCTATGCTTTCGGCGCGCACACCGGCGCCCTGCCGGGCCGAATTGTGAGCGGCCCGGGGCGCGTGAGTTAGACCACCTGTATTCCCAGCTGCATACACCATCTGATGTTTATTACTGACTCGATCGAGAGCTATCTGGGCAATGCGGAAACAGGGACGCCTTTTACGAGGCGCACCTACCGCACAGCCCTCAATCTCTTCAGGGAATACCTGGAAGAGGCCGGGCTCCCGCCGGAGACGAAGGACCTGGACTACCTGGACGTGGACCGGCTGCTGGCCTTCGCAACGTGGCTGCTGGACAGGGGGGGAATCGGCCAGCGTACGCTGCACACCTATCTGGCCGCGCTGGTGGGCTGGGTAGGCTATTTGCAGGTGCGGGGCTGGCTGCCGTTCAGTTCCCAGGAGCTGGCGCGTCTGGAAGACGGCGTCAAGCGCATACGCCGCAACCAGCGCCCGCCCGATCTGCTGCCTTATCCGCCCCGCAAGGAGGAGATGGAGGCGCTCGTCACGGCAGCTCGGGAGACCTCGTTACGCCGCCCCGACGATCTGCGTGAACAGCTGGCCCGCCTGCGAGACATTGCGATCGTCGAGACGCTGCGATGTTCGGGCATGCGCGTGGGGGAACTGGTCGGCATTTCACGAAAGCAGTTGGAGGATGACGAGCGGGCCGCTTGGGTTGTGGGCAAGCGCAGCAAGGTCCGCAGAGTCTATTTCGATGAACGAGCCTGGGAGGCGATCCATCGCTATTTACGGGAGCGGCAGCCGTTCGACGGCGGGACGCGGCGTCCGCTGTCCGAGTTGCCGGTTTTTGCGCGCCACGACAGGAAGGCCGGATCCCAGGTGCTGCCGCTCTCGACGCAGACAGTGCAGAACACAATTCGCCGCCTGGCCGAGCGGGCCGGCCTGGCGGCCAAAGGTATCACGCCGCATGCATTGCGCCATTACTTTGCGACCCGCATCTATCAGACCACGCACGACCTGGCGGTCACCCAGACCGCCCTCGGCCACGCCAGCCCCAATACGACCCGCATCTATGCCAAGCTAGAGGACAACGCGGTGCGGGATGCGCACCGCGCCGCCTTTGAACGGCGCGATGAATGACGAGTCCGGACCGAATCCTGACTGCTGCCGGAAACCTACGCTTCAGATGTGCTACGCATCTGCCCGCAAGAGTACCCAGTAGGGAACGAAGCCGTAGTACCAGGCGAGCAGCAGGGCGATGTGCAGCCCGTGTAAGCCGTCGCGCCAGCCCCGCAGATCGAAAAAGCGGCGGCGAAACTCGCGCGCGGGCTGGAGGACCAAGTGGTGCGGCCGTGCGCGTGTGCCCTGCTCGGCGAGAATGCGCGCCTCGTAGCGTGCGTAAACCCGCTGTTTTCTGTGAAACTGGGGCCAGTCAGCGTAATTGTAGTGCAGCAGGGGTTCACCTAGCCGGCCCTCCTCGCCGTCAAGAATAACGATTTCGTGGACTTCGCGGCTCAGGTCGTAGCGGGCGCGGCGCCGCTGCAGTAGCCGCAGCTGATAGTCGGGCGCAAAGCCGCCGCCGCGAATCTCGCGGCCGACGATGAAGTTGCGCCGTGGAATCGAGTAGCCGGCACGGTTCGCGTCGCGGCTGGCCTTCAGCACCTCCTGCGCAAGGGCCGGGGTTGCCCGCTCGTCGGCGTCGACAAAGAGGACCCAGTCGCTGTCGATGCTGTCGAGGGCGGCCTGGCGCTGGCGGGCGTAGTCGTCGAATGGGCGCGCAATCACGCGCGCCCCGGCCTTTTGAGCTATTTGCCGCGTTTCGTCCCGGCTGCACGAGTCCAGCACGACGACCGCGTCGGTCCAGTCGCGCAGGGCGGCGATGCAGTCGGCGATGTTGTGGGCCTCATTTTTCGTGATGATGACGGCCGTGAGATGCATCGCCATAGGACTCCATTCGTTCCGTGGCGTAAAATAGCTAACAGCAGAGCTTCAACACCCTGGCATAGGTGTCAAGCTGCTCGGCAAGCCGGTCACCGCTGAGGTGGCCCCGGGCGAAACTGCGACGAGCGATCCGGCCGTTCCAGGCCAGGCCGAGGTGCAGCATGACCCGCAGGCAATGCTGGAATCCGGCTGGGTAGAGGCGGGAGTGGAGGCGAAAGAAGCGCATTCGGCTGGCCCACAGCCGCTCGAATGACTTCCAGCGGAGCTGGCTGCTGCTGCGGCCCTCGTGATGGATGATCTGCGCCGTGGGAACAGCGAAAAGCGGCAGGCCCGCCGCCTGCATCCGCAGGCACCAGTCCATCTCCTCGCAGTACATGAAGTAGCCTTCGTCAAGCAGCCCAGTCTTGCGAACGCTCTCGGCGCTCCCCATGAGCGCCGCGCCAAGTATGAATCCGACCGGAAACGGCATTACGCCGAGCCATTGCCGCCGGGGGTAACGACCGTTGAGCCGGCTGTCAAGCAGGTGGTGGAGCACACGCCGGGCCACCGGCAGATCGGCGAGCGGCAAGAGATCCAAGATTAGCTGGGCCAGACCAGGGAAGGCAAAGGCGGCGTGTTGCAGGCTGCCGTCGGCGTAGTGCAGGCGCGGGCCGCAGGCGCCCGCGTGCGGATGGTCGCGCAGGAACGCGGCCATCTTGCCAAGCGCGTCGTCCACGACTTCAGTGTCCGGGTTCAGCAGCATCACGAGCTCCGGCGCGTCCCGCCGGTCGCGGTTTTCGCCGAATCCCAGGTGTTTGAGCGCAAGGTTGTTGGCGCGTGGGAAGCCCAGGTTGACGGGCGAGGCGATCAGATGGACGTGCGGGAACTCGATCGCGACCATCTGTGCGCTGGCGTCGACGCTGGCGTTGTCAACGACGGTTACGTCGACCGACAGCCAATCGGAGGTTAGCCTGGCTGAGGCGTCGACACTCTGAAGGCAGCGGCGCAGCAGGCCGCATACGTTGTAGGAGACGATGATGACGGACAGTCGCATGATCGGAGGAGATGCTTTCCTGGCAGCAAGGTTTCAGTTCGAGAGCCTCATCGAATTCAGTCCACGCCGATGTTAACTGTGATGCGGTCGATATACTCATTGGCATGGCCGTAGGCTTCGTGGATCAGGCCGCCCCACCAGAGAACGTTGGGGCCGGGGGGCGGGCCATCAAAGCGAATGCAGCCATTAACCTCTCCCGATTTGCCTGGCATCAGGTACCAGGCCGACCCCTCCTCGAATTCGAGTAACTTCAGATCTTCCTGGCGTCCGACCGCCCAGCGGAAGGGGTAGTTTGTGCCGGCCGTACTGAAGTGGATACCGAAGCGAAAGGTGCCGCCCCGTTCGAACCAGAATTCATTGCGGCCGGCAGCCTCCCTGGCCATTACCGTGAAGTTTTCGTTCGTCCAGTCTTCGTGAACGACGTATTCCTGGCCCGGCCAGGGGCCGGTGGTGCGGATGGGAACTTCGCCCTCGTTCCTGACTATGGCAGAAAAGCAGAGCCTCTGGCCGACGGGAACGCTGACGAGGCGGTTCGTCTCCTCAAACGTCTTTCCGTCGATAACGGCGAACCAGTCAATCTCGCCCTGAAAGACGTCGGCACGCG
This sequence comes from Caldilineaceae bacterium, assembly GCA_022827195.1. Lineage (GTDB taxonomy): Bacteria > Chloroflexota > Anaerolineae > Caldilineales > Caldilineaceae > Bin5. The sequence continues at coordinate 20,076 of JAJDTL010000051.1, read as the reverse complement.
GGACGCCGCCGCCCTCGATCGTCAACCGGCGGGTAACTCGCACGCGATTGCCGGCGAAGTCGTTGGCTTCGCCGACGACCAGATAGGGGCCGTCAGGCGGCGGCTCTGCATTCAGGTCAACGCCGCCGTAATATTTGTACGTGTGGTTGCCCGGCTCCTCGCGCTCGATCGTGTTCGGCCCCTCGGCAATGTGGACCTTTACACCGGGATTCTCCGCATCGAGCAGATAGACCTGGATGTTCTCCACCTCTTTTGACAAGTTATAGGTGATGCTGACCCAATCGTCGCGCAGGCCGTCAAGATTGGGGCGAAATACCAGGGGTACGACCGCGAAGTTGTCCAGTCGCGGCAGAATCGTGTCTCCGTCTTCGAGGGCTATGGTACCGTTTGCGCTTTCGGTTACCGCGTTGTCGTCTGTCGCCTGGACCACCCAGCTGTACTTGCCGTCCTGCAGGACCTGGCTGAGGATTTCATTTGTGCCACCTTCGACCTCCTCGACCTCCGGTTCGTCCATAACGCCCCCCCAGAGGACGCTATAGCTTCCGGGGGAGCGGCGGCGGTCTTTGCGGAAGTAGAATCGATCGCCGTCCTCATTTTCGAAAAAGATGCTGACGTAGGCGGAGCGGCTGAGGCTGTAGCGAATCTGCGTGACGTCGGTATCGCCGTCGGCGTTGGGCGAAATCCGGCTTGGGTCGACGACCACGTCGCGCAGCAGCGGGCCGAATCTCCAATCGAGACGACCGCACCCGCTCAGTAGCAGGGCGAAAAGTATCAGAAAGCGGAATGACCTATTCATCGTCTGCGTTTCGGCATTCCAAGCGTTGTCTCTTGAACGGCGTTCCGGGAACGGGTCAAGTATAACATAGAGCCAAGCGGTTGACAGTCCCCTGCAGTCGTGATTTACTTCTGCAACCACTTCAACCGGCCGCATTCACAGTTTTGGAGCACGGGAAATGGAAAAGATCCGCTGGGGAATTCTGGGGACGGGCCGCATTGCCGGTGACTTTGCAACCGGACTCGGCGCGGAGGAAGATGCCGAAGTCGTCGCCGTGGGTTCGCGGGCGCAGGCGACCGCTGACGCGTTCGGGCAACGGTTCGATATACCCAATCGCCACCCTACTTACGACGCGCTGGCCGCCGATCCCGACGTGGATATTATCTATGTTGCCACGCCGCACCCGCTGCACAAGGAGAACACGATAACCTGTCTGCGCGCGGGGAAGGCGGTGCTGTGTGAAAAGCCGTTTGCCATGAACAGCGGCGAAGTGCAGGAAATGATCGATTGCGCGCGGACACATGGCCGCTTTCTTATGGAGGCAATGTGGACGCGCTTTCTGCCCCATATTCAGGAGATGAAGCGACGCATTGAAGAGGGCCAAATCGGCGACATCCGGCTGATATTGGCCGATTTCTGTTATCGCGCCGAGCTGGACCCGGAGAAGCGTACGTTCAACCCCGCGTTGGGCGGCGGTGCACTGCTCGACATTGGTGTGTATCCGATCGCGCTGGCCCATCACCTCCTGGGCGGGCCGGCCCGTATTGCCTCGCTGGCCCACTTGGGCGTTACAGAGGTGGATGAGCAGGTGGGCATTCTGTTCCAGTATGACGACGGCGCGCTGGCGGTGATGTCGGCGGCTATCAGGGCAAGCACGCCGCACTCGCTCGTCATCAGCGGAACGGAGGGGGAGATTGTCGCGCAAGAAGGCTGGTGGTTGCCATCAGGATTCACAATCAGCCGCGATGGGCACGCGCAGGAGACAGTCCGGCCCGACATTGTGGGCAACGGCTGGAACTATCAGGCCCGCGAATGCGGTCGCTGTCTGCGCCAGGGTTTCACCGAACACCCGCTGATGCCACTGGACGAGTCGCTGGCGATCACGCGATTGATGGACGGCCTGCGCGCGGAATGGGGCTTGCGCTATCCAATGGAGACGGCGTAGGTTTCCGGTCTTACCCCAATTTCGTCCTCATGCAGCTGCGCCTTCTGCCTTGGCGGCGGCGCGGCGGCAGTATTCGAGGCTTCCCCTCAGCAAAGCGACCACGCGTTCGTCGGGCGCGCCGGCGTCTAGTGCGTCAGGCTGCAACTCGAGTGAGACGGAGAAACGGTAGCGGTCGGCGGCCAATCGCGCAAGCAATGCGTCCAGCCGCAGAGAGCCATTTTCGGGGCGGCGGTGTTCGCTGCCGTCAAAGTTGCTCAGATGGATGTGCTTGACGCGTTCGCCCCAGCGGTTGTATGCCTCAAACGGGTCCAGCCCCCACGTGGCGAGGTGGGTTGTGTCCAGGGTGATGTTGGGGAAGCGCGTTATCTGGTCCAGCGTGGCTCGGCTGCGGGCGTTCCAGAAGGATGCGTTGGCGCGCATGCCGAGCGCGCGCACTGCCGGCATATTTTCGATGCACAGCAGGACGCCGGTCGAAGCCTGGAGTACCTGATAGCTCTCGTTGAGCCAGTCCACGTATTGACGGTTGCTGCAGTCGAAGGGATTAGGTAGCCGGATGGTTCGCTTGCCTGTCTGCAGGAAGGCAAGTGACACGCGCATGGGAAGGTGGTGAACGACGACCTGTGCACCAAGTTCTGCGGCAAGTTCGGCCGTGCGCGCAATTGCGCCGAATTCGGACTCACCCCAGCCTCTACAGTTGCGGTTGAACGGGCTGTGGAGCGCGTGGATGGGCAGGGCATGATTGGTAGCGACCTGTTTGAGAAAGTTAGCCTGGCGCGTGTCCCAGCGTTCGTCCACCATCAATTCGATGCCGTCGAAGCCGGCCTCGGCTGCGAGAGCGAAGACGCGGTCTACGCTGTAGTTGTAAAGGGAGCCGGTGGACAGGATGAAACGCATGAGTTGGACTCCTGCTGGACACGGCCCAAGGTCGACTGCGGCGGCGTGCGTACACGACAGTCTGATGCGCTCGCGTCAGACGGGATATGACCGCTCCAGAAACTGCGCCAGCGACGTAGGGCGGCGGCCCAGTAGCCACCCCAAGACGTTGCCGTTGCCGGCCAGGCCGTAGGCGTTATAGTAGCGGAACATTGCGGCCAGGGATTCGATCGTAGCGGCCGGCGATCCGCTTTCTTCGGCCGTCCTTCTCCATCGCTCCAGTGGCATGCGCACGGCCTCTACCGGTCGTTGCAGATGGTCGCTCAAGTGCTGCGCAATCTCAGTGGAGGACAGATTGTCCGGCCCCGCCAGTTCGTAAATCGCGCTGTTGTGACCGGATTTGGTGAGCGCGCAGGCGGCAGCCTGGGCGACGTCTTCGAGGTCAACGAGAGCGAAGCGGGCGCGGACATCGTAGGGCACGAGATATTCTCCGGCCCTTGCAATCGCCGACCGGAAGGCCAGAATGTTCTGCATATAGGCGCAGGGTTGGAGGATGGTAAATGGCAGTCCACTGCGGAAGATCATCTCTTCAACGCGCAGTTTCTGCCAGTGGTGGGGCATGTCCTCTGTCTGAGGGTGAAGCACCGAATGGTAGACGAAGCGACTCACGCCTGCCGCCTGCGCCGCCCGCAATGCCTTCCGACTGATTTCTAGTTCGCTGGCGTGCATATTGGGGCAGATGAGATAGAGTGCTTCCACGTCCCGGCAGGCCCGGCGCCATAGGGCGGCGTCCTGCATGTCACCGACAAAAAAGTCGGTTTCAGGTATCTCTTCAACCTGTTCGGGCCGGCGCAGCCACGCGCGGACCGGCTGGCCGGCCTGGTCGAGGGCTCTGATGACGGCCTTGCCGGTCTTTCCCCCTGCGCCGGTGACCAGGATCATGCGGGGATGATCTCGTCTATCGCTGCCGTAAAGCCCGCAAGCAGTTCTGAACGTGCAGTATCGCCTTTGCTGTAGCGTCCCAGCGGCAGGTAGCCGCCGTCGCGAAGTGCGAAAACCTCTACCGTCCGTTCGTGCGGGTCAATTATCCAGTACTCCGGCACTCCCGCTTCGGCATAAATTTCGTACTTGACGGAGCGGTCATATTCCGGGTTGAACGGCGACAGGACTTCGATCACCAGGTCGGGCGCCCCCTGGATGTTGACTTCGCCTACAATATTGAGCCGTTCGTTGGAAATGAAGACGATGTCAAGTTGAACAGGGTCCCCCAGTTGCTGAGGGAGGATGACATCGATTGGGGAGACGAAGGACTTGCCGAGTCGACTGACCTTGAGGAATTCATCGAGAAAATAGGATGTCAGCGTGATGACAACTTGATGCAACGGTCGCGGGGCTGGCGACATGAATAGGTCTCCCCGAATCACTTCGTATCGCATGCCATCTTCGGGGAGGCGGGCGTAGTCGTCATAGGTCCACTGCCCCTGGACCGGAGACTGCTCCGTCTGCGCAGCGTATGTGGCTGTTCGGGATTCGCGCATGCGCCGCATCTGCTCCTCCGTTTACGAGACGCGGCGGGTAGTGACCGGTCTGTGAACCGGCCACCACCCGGGCCTAAGGAAGGAAGGGACCTGCTATTCGCCGCCCTCGACCAGCTCCACCTCGATGGGCGAGTAACTCTCTCCGGTCGCGTCGCCTTCCAGCAGCCCCAGGGCCGCCTCAGCCAAATCGGTGCGGAATGCGCCAGCGCTCGGCGCTTCGGCGATGACGCCGCCGTCCACGGATACCTGCACCGTCTGGTCCCACAGCGCCTGATCCATCACGCCGATTCCGCTTGGGGAGGGCCAGATCAGCTGGTTGATCTCGTTCAGCTGCCAGCTCATGTGGCTGTGGCCGAGCGTTGGGCCGTTGTCGAGCACGACCTGGACACAGGCGTCGAAGTTGTCGCGGCAGAACTGCCATCCCTGGAAGCTGGCTGCCAGGAAGCGCACTGCAATATCCTCGTTGCCCTCTTCGGCCAGCCAGGCCTCGCGGGCGAAGACATGGTCCTGCAGCATGGCCGTGCCGACGTCGTTGAAGTCGATTACGACCAGGTCAGAGGGCTGGAAGAGCTCGCCAGTCTCCGGGTTGATCGCCTCCAGCACCTGGGCGTACTCGTTGTAGGTCATGGCCTGGGCCGCGTCCAGTTCCCGGTTGAGCAGTGCCAACATGTCGAAGCTCTGCTGGATTATGGTCACGTCGTCCGGGTTGTTGGGATCGATGCCCTCGGCGCGCATGGCGACGAACAGCTCATGCTCGTTGCCGAATCCCCACGTGCCGACCTTCTTGCCCGCCATGTCGGCGATGGTTGCGACAGGCGCGTCGGCCCACGAAACCTCGAGCGTGCCGCTGCGCTGGAATACCTGGGCGATGTTCACCAGGTCGGCGCCCTCGGCGCGTGAAGCCAGTACTTTCGGCACCCACGCCAGCCCAAACTCGGCTTGGCCCGAGGCAACAACCTGTTGCGGGACGATGTCGACCGCGCCCTCGAGAATCGTCACATCGAGGCAGTGGTCGGTGTAGAAGCCCTGATCGACGGCGGCAAAGTAGCCGGCAAACTGGGACTGTGTCACCCACTGCAGTTGAAGCTTGACAGGCGTGAGTTCGGCGCAGGCCATGTCGTCCATGGGCGCCTCTTCAGCGCCGGAATCCGCGGCTGGAGCAGCAGGCGCTACGCACGCGCCCAGCGCAAGGACCAGCAGGGCAGCCACTGTCAGCAAGAATGTGGTTCGAGTCTTCATAGTCTCCTCCTGAGAAACAGTTAGATAGGAAAGATCGCCGTGCTAGGGGCGGAATGTCTGATGCCAGGGCATCGCCAGTCTTTCCGCCGTCAGAATGATGAGATAGAGAGCAATGCCCAGGAGACAGGCGACGAGAATTGCGGCCCAGGCCGAAGCAAATCGAAACAGTGCGGCCTCCTGGGTTATGAATACACCGAGTGCAATGCGCGGCCCGCCGAAATACTCGCCCACGATCGCACCGATCATTGCGAGCGCCCCGGCCACCTTGAGCCCGCTGAAGAGCGAGGGCAGGGCGTTGGGAATTCGCAGTTTGAGAAGGATCTCTGCATCGCTGGCAGCGTAGGAGTGCATCAGCTCCAGAGAGCGGTGGTCGACCGAAATCAGCCCGCGCACGGTATTGATCATTATGGGGAAGAAGATCATGATCGTTACGATCGCCATCTTCGAGAACGGGTTATCGATTCCGAACCAGTTGTTCATGATCGGTGCGAAGGCGATGATCGGCATCGAATTGGCGGCAATGGCGAAGGGCAGCAGCGCTTCGCGTGAGGCGGCCCAGCGCGTCGTGGCCAGCGCAACGGCAATCGCCGTGAGGGTGCCCAAAGCCAGCCCGCCTAGCGCCTCTTTGAGCGTGAACCAGCTCGCGGCCAGAATGGGCGACAGGTTTGCTCCACGTAAAACAGAAACACTGCGGCCGCCCAATGGAATCCGGAACAGGAGGGCTTCTTCAAATGCCGCCTGCTCATCGGAGGAGAGCGCGGACGTCAGAAAGACCAGAAATCGGCTGCCAACCGAGGTCTCTCTTGCCGCGCCTGTCTCCCCAGCCTGCGCGGTAGCGTCGATCACCACGACCTGTACCAGGTTGCCGACAATGGCCGACGGCTTAGGCAAAAGGAACTGTTGAATTTCGAAGGCGGTCACCAGCGCCTCCCACAGGAGCACGAGCACGATCAGGATGATAACAGGCGCCCAGATGCGCTGCCTGCGCTCGCTCACTTGGCCGGCTCCCCGGACTCGTGACCCGCCTCGCTGACACGCAGGGCCTCTCGCACCGCAGTCTCCAGTTCGAAGAAGCGCACGCTGCTGCGTGTATCGGCGTTGCGGGGCTGAGGCAGATCGATGGCGATGTCCACAGTGATGCGGCCGGGGCGGGCGGACATGACTATCACGCGTGTCGACAGGAAGACCGCCTCGGTGATGCTGTGGGTGACGAAGAGCACGGTCGTGTCCGTTTTGCGCCAGATTTCGAGCAGCTCGAGATTGAGTCTTTCCCTGGTCATCTCGTCAAGCGCGCCGAACGGCTCATCCATTAGCAGGATGGACGGTTCGAAGGCGAGCGCGCGGGCGATGGCTACGCGCTGCTGCATCCCACCCGAAAGTTGCCAGGGATAGTGGGCGGCGAAGTCGGACAACTCGACTAGCTCAAGCATCGTCTGCGTGCGCTGTTCCTTGTCGGCCCGGCTGAAATCCATCAGCTCGAGGGGTAGCTGCACGTTTTTGGCGACCGTGCGCCAGTCGTACAGCGTTGCGGCCTGAAAGACGATGCCGTAGTCCTGGTCGAGGCGGGCCTGGCGCGCACTCTTGCCGTTTACAGTTACCGCCCCGGCAGATGGCTCGATCAGATCGCCGACAACGCGCAGCAACGTCGACTTGCCGCAGCCGGACGGGCCGATCAACGAGATGAAATCGTTCTTCTCGATTTCCAGATTGATCTCTTTGAGCGCGTGGACCTGGTCGGAGGCGCCTTCTCCGAATGTCTTGTCGATTTTTTCGAGAGAAACGACGGGACCGGTCATGAAAGGTCACACTTCACAGCGAAACCGCGCTCGCTACTGCGATTTCATTGATTCAGGGAGCTCGGGCTGCACATCCAGGGCGGCTCAAGCCAGACTGTGGGGACCTGACCCAAATTATGGCGCCGATTCTAGCACAGGCGCGCCAAAAAAAACAAGGATAGCAGCTTTGCTTCCTTTGGGCAAAGCAGAAAAACGATGGCAGAGGCGGCGCTGGACCATTGCACGAGTTTTGCGCGGTCATGCTCTCTGTTAAGATGCGGAAACTGCGTTTTGCGGCATAAGCCGCGCCCGGATGAGCGCACTCATACCACGGAGACAAGCGATGTCGGACCGACTGCCGCATATACTGATTTTCAACCCGGACCAGTGGCGCGGGGACGTGATGGGCCATCTGGGGAACGCCGGGGCGGTGACCCCGGTGCTGGACCAATTTGCTGCTGAGGAGGGCGTCTCGTTCGCCAACGCCTTCTGCCAGAACCCGGTCTGCACGCCGAGCCGATGCTCCTTTTTGACCGGCTGGTATCCCCACGTACGCGGCCACCGCACGATGTACCACATGCTGCGTCCGGATGAGCCGATGCTCCTGCGGACCTTAAGGCAGCATGGCTACTTCGTCTGGTGGGGCGGAAAGAACGATGCCGTGCCGGCCCAGAACGGTTTCGCCGGTTACTGTGATGTTAAATTCGCGCCGCCTCAGCCTGAGCGGCTCCTGCCGGACCCGCATTCCCTGAAAGGCTGGAGGGGCGATCCCGACGGCGACAACTACTATTCCTTTTACGCGGGACGGCGGGAGATCCCGGCAGGGGAGACCGTGGCATACGACGAGGATTGGGCGATGGTCGAAGGTGCGATCGAGCAGATTGGCAGCGCACCGCGGGACCAGCCTCTCTGCATTTACCTGCCCCTGTTTTATCCGCATCCACCCTACCTGGTGGAAGACCCGTGGTACAGCCAGATCGACCCGGCGCTGATCCCCGATCGCACACCCACGCCCCCAGACGGTTGGGAGGGCCTTCCCAGTCTGATGAAGGGCATTTACGAAGGCCAGGGGATTCAGGGCTGGTCGGAAGACCGGCTGCGCGAACTGCGGCGGACCTATTACGGAATGTGTGCCCGGGTTGACCACCAGTTCGGTATGGTCCTGGACGCGCTGAAGAAGGCGGGCATCTACGACGATACGCTTGTTTTCTTCTTCTCCGATCACGGTGACTTTACCGGCGACTACGGTTTGGTCGAAAAGACCCAGAACACGTTTCAGGACTGCCTGACGCGCGTGCCGCTGCTGGTGAAGCCGCCGCGGGGGACTCCGGTCAAGCCGCGCGTCTCGGACGCGCTGGTCGAGCTGATTGATTTTCCGGCGACAGTTTACGCTCTCACAGGCATCGATCCCGGCCACGATCACTTCGGGCGCTCGCTCTTGCCCCTGCTTGCGGGAGAGACCGATGAGCACCGCGACGCCGTGTTCTGCGAGGGCGGGCGCCGGCACGGCGAACGTCAGTGTATGGAGTTGGAAAGCTGGGAAAACGAAGACAATCTCTACTGGCCGCGCCTGCGCCTGCAGATGTCCGAAGGGCCGGAGCATACGAAGGCAGCGATGTGCCGCACGGCCAAACACAAGTATGTCCGGCGCTACTATGAATGGGATGAACTCTACGACCTGCGTGCGGACCCGCGCGAGACCCGCAATCTGATCGACGATCCGGCATACAGCGAAGAACTTGCCGCGCTCAAGGAGCGCATGCTGGACTGGTACGTGGAGACAAGCGACGTCGTGCCGCAAGTACCAGATCGGCGGCTATGAGGCGGCCTCGACCTGCCCAGGCTCAAGACTCCGATGGTTGTTTGTGGACAACGACTCGTTCAAGCAGCGTGATGACGATGAAGAAGAGCATGCCGGTGAGGGAGGCGAAGAGGATCGACGCCCACAGCTTTTCCGGGCCGGTTGCGTAGTACTGGTTGAAGTTGAGGATGACGCGTCCAAGTCCGTCGGCAATGCCGCTGGGCAGCTCGCCGATAATTGCGCCGACCACGCTGGCGGTCGCCGACACTTTAAGGGCGGTGAAGATGTAGGGCAGCGCCGCAGGGACGCGCAGCTTCCACAGGATATCCCAGGATGAGGCCGCGTAGGAGTGCATCAGCTCGACCGCGGTCGGTTCAGGCGAGCGGAGCCCCTGCAGGGTGTTGATCGTGACGGGAAAGAAGGTCAGGTAGGCGGCGATGACGGCAACCGAAAACCAGCTGCCTCCCAGCCAGATCACCACCATAGGGGCGATTGCCAGCAACGGGACCGTCTGCGAGGCCACAACATAGGGCAGCAGGCCGCGCTCGAGCAGGCCGGAGTGGGCGAAAGCGATGCCCAAAGTGAAACCGAGCAGTCCGCCGATGAGGAATCCGGCCACCGCCTCCTGCAGCGTGAAGAGCGACGCGCGCAGCAGGATCGTCAGTAGAATCGTGTCGCTGCCGCGTCGGGGTGGCTCGAAGATCGTCCCCACAATCTCCCATACGTGGGGCATGGCGCGGTCATCGGCGCGTATGGGCAGCTCGATTTCGCATAGACCCACTGCAACGCACAGCGCTCCGGCCGGCCTTTCTTGTTCTGCCTGCACCGGGACCGTCCCGATCAGATAGGCTCCGCCCGGCGCGGCCAGGAGCTTGTACGCCTCCCAGAACAGCGTCAGCAGCAAAACGATGATAAGGAAGTAACCGACTGCGCGCAGCGATCCCGCCCTGGCGAATCTCACAACACGTCCCCAAACGGTTTGCGCCGCAGAAACTTGCCTTCGCCGGCGGCGCCGAGCCACTCTTCGCCGTCGACGATTACACGACCGCGCAGGAGGACCTTTTCGGGCCAGCCGCGCACGCGCATGCCCTCGTAGACGTTGTAGTCGGTGTTCATGTGGTGTGTGGCCGCCGAGATCGTATGTTCTTTGTCGGCATCCCAGATGACGATGTCGGCGTCGGAGCCGACCGTGATCGTGCCCTTGCGGGGGTAGAGGCCGAAGATCTTGGCCGGGTTCGTGCTTGCGATCTCGACGAATCGGTTGGCGCTGTAGTGGCCGCCGCCCACTCCCGCGTGCCACATCACCGGCATACGGTCCTCAATGCCGGGCATGCCGTTGGGAATCTGGTGGAAGGCCTCGCGGCCCAGTTCTTTGCCGGCGATGCGCCCTTCGACGCCGCCCTCGTACCAGAAGGGGCAGTGGTCGGTCGAGATCGCCTGCAGGTCGCCGCCGGCCAGCGATTTCCAGAGGACAGCGGCATCCTTGGGCTGGCGCACCGGCGGCGAACAGACGTATTTCGCGCCTTCGTATCCGGGCCGGGCGAGGTCCTCCTCGAAGACGAACAGGTACTGGGTACAGGTCTCGCCCATGACCGGGAAGCCTTTGGCGCGGCCCAGCGCAATCTGCTCGACCGCCTCTTCGCAGGTGACGTGGACTACGTAAAGCGAGGCGCCGCTGATGCCCGCGAGCGCGACCGCGCGGCCGGTCGCCTCCGCCTCGGCGATTGCCGGGTGGGCAACGGCGTGGTACTTGGGCGCGGTCTTGCCTTCATCGAGCAGCTGTTTCGTCAGCTCGGCAATGACGTCGCCGTTTTCGGCGTGGACCATGATCAACAGGCCGTGCTCAGCGGCGACCTGCATGGCGCGGAAGAGCGTCGTATCGTCGATCTGGAAGAGGCCCTTGTAGGCCATGAATAGCTTGAGGCTGGTGATGCCTTCGTCGATAACCGACGGGATTTCGGTCAACACGTCGTCGCGCAGGTCGGTAATGGCGACGTGAAAGCCGTAGTCGATGGCGGCCTTTGGTGTGGACTTGGCGTGCCACTCATCGATCCCCTCCTTGAGCGAGCCGCCCACGGGCTGGATCACGAAGTCGAGATGCGTTGTGGTCGCGCCGAACGCGGCCGCGCGATGGCCGGTAAAGAAGTCGTCCGAGGAGACGGTCCCGCCGAAGGGCAGCTCCAGGTGCGTGTGGACGTCGATACCGCCAGGCAGTAGCAGTTTGCCCGCGGCGTCGATGACCTGCGCGCCCTCCGACGGCAGATTTCGTCCCATCAGCGCAACCTGTTCGCCGTCGATGAGAAGATCGGCCTGGACCGTGTCGGCGGCAGTGACAATCGTTCCGTTCTTGATCAGGGTGGGCATCGTTTGTTCCTCTTGGTCGGACCCGCAGCGGCAGGCAGAGAATCCGGGCGGAGAGCGGCGGCTATCGCCGCAGGCTCTCAGGCGGCAGCGATCTTCCCATACATGTCAGGCCGGCGATCGCGTAGAAACTGCCACGTGTCGCGCACCTCCTGGATAAGGCCGAGGTCCAGGTCGCGGACGATCAGCTCCTCGGCGTAAGGGTCGCCCTGGGCGGGCAGATCGTCTCGCCCGCCCAGCGTGGTGACGAACTCGCCGCGCGGCGTGCAGAAATAGCTCTGGCCGTAGAAGTCATTCTCTCCCTGCTCCGTTTCGACGCCGACGCGGTTAACCGTACCGACGAAGTAGCCATTGGCGATGGCGTGGCTGGTCTGCTCGATGCGCCACAGATGCTGCGACAGCCCGCGCGAGGTGGCCGACGGAATGAAGACGATCTCGGCGCCGTTCAGACCTAACATGCGCGCGCCTTCAGGGAAATGGCGGTCGTAACAGATGTAGACGCCCACCTTGCCGACTGCGGTGTCGAATACCGGGTAGCCGAGGTTGCCGGGCCGGAAGTAGAACTTCTCCCAGAAGCCGGGCAGATGCGGCAGATGGGTCTTGCGGTACTTGCCGAGGTAGCTGCCGTCGGCGTCGATCACGGCGGCCGTGTTGTAGTAAAGCCCGGGCTGCTCCTCTTCGTATAGAGGCACGACCAGCACCATCTTCGTCTCTGCGGCCAGCTCCTGCATGCGACCGGTGGTCGGGCCGTCGGGGACTCGCTCGGCCATGCCGTACCAATGCGGGTCCTGCACCTGGCAGAAGTAGGGCCCGCAAAAGAGCTCCTGAAAGCAGAAGACCTGCGCGCCCTGCTCGGCGGCCTGGCGGGCGTACTCTTCGTGCTTGCGGACCATTGACTCCTGGTCGCCAGTCCAAGATGCCTGGAGCAGCGCGGCGCGTACGATGCGGGTCATGGGCGGTCCTCCTGTGGTTCGAGTCTAAACGGGACTTTCTCGTCTGGGATTGTAGCAGAGCATCATGGCAATCGGGAATTCCGCTTTCTCCTCTGTTTTTTCGCTCCTGCCACTCGGTGGACGGCGTGATACAATTACTCTTTACCGGAGACTGAAGTCGATTGTTGCCTGGGCAGCTCCAGGATTTCGGCACTTTGCGACAACCATCGGGACATGGCCGGAACCAACCCGTCCTTTTCAACCACCCCATGAGGAGTCCGTCGATGAAGAAACAGTGGATTGTAACCGCGCTGCTTGTGGTGCTGTGCGCAGCCGTTCCCGTCTTTGCATCCGAGGAGCTGCCCGACATCAGGGCGCAGGTTGTGGATATCCTTGTGCGTCTGGAGAGGGTCGAGGCATATGAGGAACGGATCGCCGCGCTGGAGATCCAGGTCGCCGAGCTGACCGCGCAGCCGGAGACTGAGCCCGCGAGCGGCTCGGGAAAGCCGGTCTCGATGACCGAGGAGGAGTACATCGGTTGGCTGGAGCAGGAGATGCTGGGCTTCGAGGAGCGAGCGGCAGGGCTGGAGGAACTGTTCGAATCGGACGACCCCGTGGAGACATTTACGGTCATCGCAGAGGTGCTGGACATGCTGTTTGAGTTCCATGACGCACACAGCCTGATAGACACTCCATCTCCGATCTACGACGAGATTCAGCCGGTCCTCAGCTGCGTCGTGGAAAACCTGGAGCCGCTGCGAGGCATCGAGGAGAAGTCGGTGACGGAGGCGTTTGCCGCCCTGATGCCGCTGTTCATGGTGCTTATGGAGAATCCGGACGACTTTTTGGTTGAATGCAATATAGACGCCATCGAGGGGATTGAGGACCTGATCCCGGTTGAGATTGAGTAACAGGGCCTTTCTGTTGTTCGATGAGCATCGGCGGGCTGTACTCTGTACGGAAGGCGAACGCGCGACGGGTCAGTTCCAACTGTTTTCGGTCGTTCGGAGCTGCAGGGGCTAACGGAGTTCCTCGAGCGGGGCGGCGAGCCAGAGGTAGCGCAGCTCCTGCCGCACATAGCGCAGGACGGCCTCCTCCATCGCGTGCGGGTACTCAACGCCCCACTGCGCGCAGATAGTTGGGCCATGCTTCTGCATGATGCGGACCAGCCGCAACTGGAAGCGGGCCAGCTCTTCGAGCGACAGTTCGTTGAAGTGGGTCGCGTTTTCAGCAAGCCGGCGGAAGCGGGTGGGTAGGAAGTCATTGAGGGCCTTGACGCCGCGATCGCGACGGCGGCCGCCGGCGACGCTGAGCACGTCGGTGAGAAGCATCAGGATAAGGAAGTTGCCGGCCGCGCAGACCAGTTTCTCGTCGCGACCCAGAGGTACGGGCAGCATCGAAACGCAGCGCCAAAACTCGGGGACTGCTCGGTTCAGCTCGGCGGCTGCGGCCTCGGGCGTCAATTCTTCTCCCGCCGAAAGCTGCCACGACAGGGCACCCGCCTCGGCGTACAGGACGCGCGTCTCGCCTTCGGCAACTTTGGCGGGGCCGTCCGCGTGCAACCAGACATCGAGGCGCATCGCCTCGTCGGTCAAGGCGTTGATCATGCGCCCGTCGAACATGCGACGCACGAAGACCAGAGGGCGGATCTGCGCCAGCCACGTCTCTGCGTCATTGCTGAACCCGTCCAACGCGGAGGCCTCTATCAGCAGATGGGCGTCGACGTCGCTCCAGCGGTCTCCTTTCCCTTTGCCAAAACTTCCGGCCAGCCATGCGGCGCGCACGCGCGGGTCGGCTTCGGCTTCGGCCGCGAGCGCGTCGATATAGCGGCTCTGCGCCGTGGTCATCTGGTGCCCTCCGCCGCGGCCTCCGAGACCAGCTCGAACAGCCGGTTCGGGCTGAGTGGAATCTCGCGCACTTCCAGGCCGATGTCGCGGAAGGCGTTGTCGAGCGCCTGCGCGAACAGTGCGCCGACAGGGATGGCGCCGGCCTCGCCTGCACCCTTCACGCCCAGCGGATTCAGCGGCGAAGGCGTCTCCACGTGATCGCTGACGATGTTGGGCACGTCGGTGGCGGTCGGCAGCAGGTAGTCCATCAGCGAGGCGTTGCGCAGCGCGCCGTTTTCGTCGAAGTGCAGCTGCTCGTAGAAGGCGTTGCCGATGCCCTGGGCGACGCCGCCCTGGATTTGCCCGTCGAGGATGAGGGGGTTGATCACCGTGCCGCAGTCGTGGACGACGACATACTTTTCGATTTCGAGCAGGAATGTCTCCGGGTCAACCTTCAGGATCATGGCGTGGACGCCTGAGGCGGTGGCGCCGCGCTCCGGCCCGAAGTATTCGGTCGCTTCCAGCCCTGGTTCGGTCCCCGGCTTGACAGCGCCGCGCATCGGGTTAGCCTCGACCGCCAGCTCTCCGAGCGAGATCGATGTTTCCGGTACGCCTTTGACGCGTACATGCCCGTCGATCAGCTCGAGGTCCTCCTCTGCGGCTTCCAGTTTCTGGCCTGCCAGTTTGAGAATTTTTTCTCTCACCTTGGCTGCGGCTGCGTGCATGGCGTTTCCGGCGACGACCGCGCCGCGGCTGGCGAATGTCCCGGCGCCCCAGTAGAACTGGTCAGTGTCGCCGGTGACGACGTGGATGTCCTGGATGGCCGCGCCAACCTGGTCGGCCACGATTTGGGCGAAGCTGGTGAAGTGGCCCTGGCCCTGCGTGCCGACGCCTGTGGCAACGCTGACCTTGCCGCTGGCCGCGACGGTTACGCGGGCCCCCTCGTACGGGCCGATGCCGGTGCCTTCGATATAGTTGACAACGGCGATGCCGACGCGTTCCCCCGCGGTCTCTCGGCGCGGCTGTTCCTCGCGGATGAACTCTTCATAACCGATCAACTCCAGCGCGCGGTCGAGCGCCGGTTCGTAGTCGCCGCTGTCATAGACGAGCGGTGCGAAGTCCTGGAAGATGATTTCGTTTGAGTAAGGGAACTGGTCAGGGCGGATGAAGTTACGACGCCTGATCTCGACCGGGTCGAGCGACAGCTCATGGGCGGCAGCATCGAGCAGGCGTTCCATCACAAAGACGCCGTGCTGCCGGCCGGCGCCGCGATAGGGTGTGACGATAGGCTTGTTGGTGAAGACACTGGTGAACTCGGAGTGGTAATGCGGGACTACGTAGGGGCCGAGGAGCGTGCACTGGCTGCTGATCGGAAGGGTGAGGCCGTAGGGGGCGTAGGCTCCGGCGTCGTGGAGAAAGAGGTCCTTCACGCCCAGAATGGTGCCGTCGCGCTTGAGGGCGATGGCCGCGTCGTGCACCTGGCCGCGTTCCTGCGTCGTGGCGTAGAAGTTCTCCTCGCGGTCTTCGATCCACTTCAGGGGCCGGCCCAGCTGCAACGCGGCCCAGGCGAGCAGGACCTCTTCCGGGTAGAACATCATGATCTTGGGACCGAAGCCGCCGCCGATAAAGGGAGCGATGACGCGCACCTGGTGTTCGGACAGGCCGAGCATGGCAGCCAGGCCATTGCGGATCGCGATGGGTGCCTGGGTGGTGTCCCAGATGGTCAGCTGCTGGCTCTTTTCCTCCCAGCTGGCGACGATGCCCCGGTTTTCCATGGCGGCGGCCGTTCCGCGGTCGTAGTGGAGGCGGCGGCAGATTACGGTGTCGGCTTCGGCCTCGGCCTGGGCCCAGCTGCCCTTGGTCTGCAAGACGGCGGCGCTGACGTTGCTCTTCAGGTCTTCGTGGACAAGGGGCGCGTCCGCGGCCAGGGCCGCTTCGAGGTCGACGGCGGCGTCCAGCGGTTCGTAGTCGACGTAGATGTCGTCGAGCGCGTCTTCGGCCACGTACCGACTTTCTCCGACGACCATGACGACCGCTTCACCGGCGTGGCGCACTTTCTCCTTTGCGAGGGGCACCTGTGTGCGTTGGTGGAATTCGAGCTTCTCGACGGGCGGCGGCGGCACGAGAAGGGGTCCCGGCTGCCAGAAGTCGCCGAGGTCAGCGGCTGTGTATACGGCAATAACGCCGGGGCGTTCATGCGCGCCGCCGAGGTCAACGTTGCGGATGCGGGCGTGGGCGAGGTCGCTGCGCAGGAAGGCGACGTGCAGCATTCCGGCGATCTGCACATCGTCGGTGAAGAGGGCGCGGCCGGTCAAGAGACGGGGGTCTTCGTTGCGTTTGACCGGCTGACCAAAGTGACGTGTGGACATTTGACAGGCGAGCTATGGGAAGTCCGGCCCCCAGGCGGGGCAGCGAGGGGCCGGACAGGAGCGGCTCCTATTTCCTCGACCGCCGGTGGGCTTCCTGTGTCTAGCGGGACAGCTGCGCCGCAAGAGCCGGTTGGCCATGCGGCGGGGCCTCAGCTCTTCAATGGAACGGAGGCGGCGTTCGGCAATTCAAGCTCGGTCTCCATCTCCACCCCGGAGGGCGTGCTGAGCCAGTTTCCCAGCCCGGCCGCTACCGGATAGATGGCGGCGCATGCGAGTAAGGTAAACAGGGCGGTAAGCAGGTGGTCCGGGAGGGTAAATGAAGGCAGGAACTGCAATAGATAGTACTCGATGGTGGGCTGAGCGACAAGCGTGTAGCCAGCCACGAAGGCGCCCGGGACGGCCAGCCTCACTTGCCAGTCGCCGGGCCTGAAGCCCAAGCGCTGCATCCACTGATATGTCAGGTCCAGCAGGACTGCGCCAAGGATGAAGACGAGCGTCATTCGCGGCGGGGCACCGCTCATTACGTCGGCGAACGCGCTCACGGCGATGCGGAGGCCGAAGTAGAACAGCGCCATCACGGTGGCGGTCCAGGGGCCGGGCACGAGCCGTTTTGCTACAACCAGCAGGAAGAAAGAAGCGACGCCGATTATGGTCGGGTAGAGCCAGACCGGGCGCTTGTCCACATAGGCGTTAATCGATTCCACTTCCCACTCCACGACGCCGACGAAGACCAGCAGGAGCAGAGAGGTCGCCATATACAGCAGTCGCACGATGCTGGGCCAGTCCATGGCAGAGGCGAACTCGCTGACCCGCTTCAACGCGCCGGCTTGAGGGCCGGCTGCCTGGGGTGAGTCTCGGAGTTCGCGATTCGGCAGTCCTTGCGCGGAGGCGCGGCTTGATTTCTGGCCGCTCGTGAATAGTCCAGCCGCAAAGACGGGCAGACTCGCCGCGGAGAATGTCAGAAAGAGGTGTGGAGGACTCCATGCCGTCAGATCGATTCCATACAGTTCGTGCCAGATCGCGTCGCCGGGTATTGAGAGGAGGCCGTATCCGGCGATGATCACGACAGCGCCGACGAAGGGATTGCGCCGGACCCATCTGCGCGGGTCCTTGATTCCTCGTTTCAGGTTGGGGACGGCGATGGCGACTAGTCCGCTCAGGGCGACGATGAAGGCGATCAGGAAACCGGCGTACACCATCAAGTGGGGCGGCCACAGGAAGTCCTCTCCGCCCGGCACGATGCCGGTGACAAGGTGCTCGCTCAGGTCCCAGTAACCGCCAAAGATGTTGAGCTGAGAGCCGATACCAATCAGGAGTGCGAGCGTAAAGGCAAGACGGTGAGAAGCTGCGACAGCCATGTCTTCAGCGGCCCGACCGCGGCCGTTGGGCAACTTAAACGGCGAAAGATAGAGCCACCAGGCCAGAACGGCCAGTGCAGCCAAGACCAGCGTTGAAAAGATCAGACCCTGCAAGAACAAGGAACTCACGTAGGTTTCTCCCGTATCAGCTCAGCGCCTAACTGCACAGCCTCGACGATCTTCTGGTAGCCGGTGCAGCGGCAGATGTTGCCCGAAAGCAGTTCTCGAATTTCGGCTTCGGATGGACTTGGATTCTCCCGCAGGAAAGGGATTAGCGACATCAGAATGCCTGGCGTACAGTAGCCGCACTGAAGGCCGTGTGCCTCCCAAAAGCCGTGCTGCAGGGGGTGCAGATCGTGCGGGCCGGCGTCCAAACTCTCGACGGTCGCCACCTCCCGGCCATTCGTCTGCACGGCGAAGAGCAGGCAGGAGCGGACGGCTTCACCGTCGAGGAGTACGGTGCAGGCGCCGCAGACGCCGTGCTCGCAGCCGAGATGGGTGCCGGTCAGGCGCTGGCCGTCGCGCACGAAGTCAGCGAGGCTGGTCCTCGGCTCCACGCTCGCCGTCACCGGCTCGCCGTTGATGGTGAGGCTGATCTCGGTCATGACGCGAACGCTCCCTTGATCGCGCGGCTGAGCGCGACAGCGTGGATCTGGTTGCCGTAATCGTCGAACACCGCGCCTTGGGCGGCGAGCGCCGCCTTGGCGTCGTCGATCTCGACATCCTTCCCGTCCCGGACCGCGTCGGCGAGCGCCGGCACGTCGAGCGGCGCGCCGTCCGTGGCGCCGAGGACGACGCTCGTGTAACCGCGATCCGGGTCGTGGACCACGGCGCCGATGGAATCCGCAAACTCGCCCGGCTTGCGGCAGATCTTGTAGTAGCCCCATCTGGCCCCGGGAGAGAGCTTCGGGATGCGGAGCGCCGTCACGATATCGGCGGGCTCCAGCGCGACGGTGAAGGCGGCGAGCTGGAAATCGGAAAGCGCGACGACCCGCGCGCCGTCGGGCCCGTCGATCGCCACTTCCGCGCCCAGCGCGCGGAGCGCGGTCGGCCAGTCCGCCGCCGGATCGGCATGGGCGATCGAGCCGCCGACGGTGCCCCGGTTGCGCACCGCGCGATAGGCGATCTGACCGGCGACGAAGCGCATCATGCCGTTGGTGGTATCGGGGATCTTGCCGTCCTCGATCTCCGCGTGGGTGATGCCCGCTCCGACGACGAGACTGTCGCCTTCCTCGGCGACCGCCTTCAGCGCGTCGAGCTTGCGGACCTCGACCACGAGGTCGGGCTGTGCGAGACGGAGGTTCATCATGGGCCCGAGCGACATCCCGCCGCCGAGCGGCTTGTTGAACCCGTCGGACGAGTCCAGCAGCCGGATCGCGTCGGCGACGTCGCCGGCGCGCGCGTAATCGAATCTGGCCGGTTTCATGCCGCCTCTCCCTCGGCCTCCGCGATCGCCGCGAGGACGCGCCGCGGCGATATCGGGGTTTCGTTGACCTCGGCGCCGTAGCGCCTGAGCGCGTCGTTGACCGCGTTTCCGATCACCGCCGGGGTCGGGATGGTGCTGCCTTCGCCCATCCCCTTGATGCCGTGCTCGGTGTGCGGCGAGGGCGTGACCATGTGCGCAAGCCGGAACGCCGGCACCTCGGCCGCGCCGGGCAGGTGATAGTCGGCGAAGGTGGAGGCGAGCGGCTGGCCGAGCTCGTCGAACGGAGATTCCTCGAACAGCGCCGTGCCGATGCCCTGAGCCGCGCCGCCATAGACCTGGCCCGAGACCACCATCGGGTTGACCATGGTGCCGCAATCCTCGACCACCACGTAGTCGAGCACTTCGACCGCCCCGGTGTCGGGATCGACCGCCACGACCGCCGCATGGGTCGAGTAGGAAAACGTGCCGTGATCGGGTTCCGGGCGGTAGCCGACCACCGCCTCGACGCCGTCGGTGTCGACGTCGGCCGGCAGCTCCTCCGGGTTGATGTACCAGACCCGGCCGATTTCCGAGAACGGCAGGTCGCCGCCCGGTCCCATCACCCGCCCGTCGGAGACGCGGATCTCGTCCGGCTCGCA
>JAJDTL010000042.1 GCA_022827195.1 Caldilineaceae bacterium | reverse complement strand
CAGTTCGCGCAGATGATGGACGTTGCAAAGGCAATGCTGACAGTCTCGAAACTTGAAGTAGGAACGCCAGTAATCATGCAGGGCAACGCCCTTGAAGTGGGGCAAGATGCCTGCGACTCGCATACCGACATGCCCCCGTTTGTCGTGGACGTGGTAGTGGGTCAGTTTCTCGGTGCTGGCCACGTGCAGCCACCGCAACAGACCATCGACACGCAAGCCACTCTCGTCGAAATGGACGACAGGAGCAGTGATCAGTTGTTGGCGAATCTGTTCCAGGCTTGCTTGCGTGTGGCTGGCAAGTTGGCGGACGGCGGCGAGAATGGCCGGCTCCGAGGGTGCATGACCGTAGAGCGCAGTCAGCAACTCTCTGATGCGCGCCAGGGGGATGAACTGTTGGCTGTACAGGTAGCAGGCGAGTGCTTTCAGACGGGGACCATACTGCGTCGGTTGCGTCACGTGGGAGGGAAATTCTCCCTTCACGCACACACCACAGCCAGGACACTGCTTCACCTCCACCTGATGCTCTGTCACTTCGATGCTGGCCGGTGGTATGTCGAATACCTGCCGTTTCACATGACCCTCAACAGTTACCTCCGTCAGCTCTGTCTGGCACTGTGGGCAACCCGCCAGCCCATGCACGACGACATGCTCCGGCTCCGCCACCTGCAGCAAGGTGCGCCCTTTGTGCCCGCGTTGTCCACCTCGCGGCCGCTGGCCGGATTGACGCAGACTCTTGCGTCTGCCTTTCTTCAGACCATCGCTGCTGGGCGGCTTGCCGCTATTGTGACTGTCTTTCGCCAGTTGGTCCTGCAACTGCTGGATCAACTCCTGCTGGGCAGCTATCTGTTCCTGCAGCCCAGCCACCTGCTGACGCAAGGCCTGGATCAACGCAAGGCTCTCTTGATATAGCTGCTCTATATGCTCACGACCTGGTCTCATGCAATCAGTCATACCATTTACTCTACTACATCCATGAGAAAAGGCTTAGTAGTTACCATGACTGCCTTTTATTCGATTTACAGGGGCTATTTTCGCACCGCGCTGGTCGTACAGTTCCAGTATCGCATTGCCATGATCATCTGGCTGCTCGGCGGGATCATCGAGCCGGTGATGTATCTCGTCGTTTGGCGCACGGTTGCGCAGCAGCAGGGCGGCGCGGTGGGCGGCTATGCCGTCAACGACTTTGTGGTCTATTTTATCGCCATCATGCTGGTGGAGCACGGAACTTTTTCCTGGATTATGTGGGAGTATGACTTTCGAATCCGCATGGGGCAGTTCTCGTCCCAGCTGCTGAAGCCTATCCATCCGATTCACAGCGACATCGCCGACAACATCGGCTACAAGTTCCTGACTCTGACCGTGATGGCGCCGACTGCAGCCTTACTGGCCTGGTTCTTCAACGCCTCTTGGCAGCCGGACGCGCGCACGCTGGCCATATTTGTGCCCGTCTTGCTCCTGGCCTTCCTGATGCGTTTCTTCTGGGAGTGGTCACTGGCGATGTTGGCCTTCTGGACAACCCGTGTCGACGCCATCAATCAGGCCTACTTTATCGTCGTTCTCTTCTTTGCCGGGCGGCTGGCCCCCCTTGAGCTGTTTCCCCAGTTCCTGCAGCGAGTGGCCGACTTCCTGCCCTTTCGCTGGATGCTGGCTTTTCCGGTCGAGTTACTGCTGGGACGGCTGACGCCTGGTGAACTGTGGCTCGGGATCGCCGCGCAGCTGTTCTGGCTGGTCGCTGGCTACCTGGTCATGCAAGTCGTCTACCGCGCCGGCATCCGTCGCTATGCGGCATTTGGCGCGTAGGCGCCGGGCACGGCAGAAACTGCGCAGCTGATAGGATTTTTGGGATGTACTACATTCGTCTATTTGCTACTTATCTGCGCCTGGGAGCGCTGGGGGAGCTGGAATACCGCGCCAATTTCTGGATCAATCTGCTCCAGTCGATCCTGGAATTGAGCGTGGCTTTGGGCGGGCTGGCCGTCGTCTTCAGCCACACTGACACCCTTGGCGGTTGGCGGCCGGAGGAGATCCTGGCCCTGCTGGGGGTATACTTCCTCATCGGCGGACTCATCCGCACACTGATCCGGCCCTCGATGGTGAAGTTCATGGAGGATGTGCGCCAGGGTACACTCGATTTCACGTTAACAAAACCGGCCGACTCGCAGGTATTGGTCAGCATCCAACGGGTGGAGCTGTGGCGCCTGGCCGATGTATTGATCGCCCTGCCGGTACTGTTTACCGCGCTGGTCAGGCTGAGGGCGCAGTTGGGTCTGGCCGAGGCGCTTACCTTCGGTGTGACGGCGTTGAGCGGGGGGTTGATCATCTACAGCTTCTGGCTAATGCTCAGCACCTGTGCTTTCTGGTTCGTCAAAGTCGAAAACATCCAGGTTATCTTCCAGAGTATGTGGCAGGCGGGCCGCTGGCCGATAAGCATTTACCCAGCCTGGCTGCGCACGGTGCTGACTTTCCTTGTGCCGGTCGCCTTTGCCACCACCGTGCCCGCCTCCGCGTTGAGCGGGCGGATAACATCAAACACGCTTTGGGGGTCGTTGGCCCTGGCCGCGGCCTTGTTGATCGTTTCCCGCTGGTTCTGGCGGGTGGGGATTCGCTTCTATTCGGGCGCGTCCGCGTAATTTGGCAAGACAGAGGAGCTCTAGGAGATGAAAATTCTGATAACGTCGGGTGCGTCAGAGCGCAGCGCCGCGCTGGCGGACCACCTGACACGGGAGCATGAGGTCCGGTTGACCGAACGTGCGCCCGTGAACAGCGCTCACAACTTTGTGCAGTGCGCGCTAGGCCACGATCGTGCAACGAACTTGCTGACCAGCGGCATGGACGTCATCCTTCACGCCGTCGACCCGCTAGCGGGCGAGGACGTGAGCGCGCAGATCGACGCCGCCACCCGCTGTACCTACAATCTGCTGCTGGCAGCGGCTGAAGAGGACGTTCCGCTGGTGATTCTGCTGAGTACATTGGAACTGATGGCAGACTATCCCGCCGCATACCGCGTCAGCGAGACCTGGCGGCCTCTTCCGCACACGCAGCCGCCTACGCTCAGCAAGCATCTGGCCGAACAGGTCTGCCGCGAGTTCGCTCGTGAACGCAAGCTGCGCGTTGTCGTTCTCCGCTTGGGAGAGGCGTCGGACGCAACGGTTTTTGAGGCGGTCGACAGCGCGCTAACGAGTGTCGAGGATTGGGCGATTACACATGTAGGGGAGATTGAAAGATGAAGATACTCATTCTCGGCGGTGCAGGAATGTTGGGTCCATATGTTGCGCGTGAACTTGCGGACAAACACTCGCTGCGAATCACCGACGTCAAGGAGCCGGCGGAAGAGCTGCCCGGTGACTTTTTTCAATTGGATGTCTCCGACCTCGATGCCGTCGTTGAGGCAGCAGAGGGCATGGACGCAATCGTCAATCTCTCCGTTCTGCGCCGAGACCGTCAGATTGCCTGGGATGTTAGTACACGCGGCTGTTACAACATGATGCAGGCCGCGGTGACGCATGGCATCCGGCGCGTTATCAACACGGGTCCCCACCTTACGGTTGCGGGCAGGAATATTACTGAGTGTTTCGATTTCGGCATCGGCCCGGATATACCGCCGCAGTCCGGCACCTACATCTACGCCATTACAAAGGCGATGGGCCAGGAAATCTGCCGAGTCTTTACGCTGCATCATGATATTAGCGTGCAGACCTATCTCTTCTGTCATTTCGTGGACCCCCGATCGAGCCGGTTAGGCGACAAGCGCGTTCCCTACGCTGTCTCTTGGGAAAACGCAGCGGAAGCCTTCACCCTCGGCCTGGATATCGACTTGGACGCGCTGCCCTCCCGCTGCGAGGTGTTCTTCGTCTTCGCCGACATGCCGCATGGCAAGTACAGCAATGAGAAGGCAAAACGAATCCTTGGCTTCCAACCCCGTCGGGACGTGGAACTGCTCTGGACTTAGCGAGGAAATGGACGGCGGAACAAAAGAGGTTACCGCTTCAGACGGTGCGCGCGGACACACCTGCCCTACCCTTCTTCAGGAGCGGCAACTGTGGGGTGACGGGTTTGAACGGTTGGCCGGACTGGATGAGGCCGGCCGCGGCGCTCTGGCCGGGCCGGTTGTCGCGGCCGCGGCCATCCTGCCGTTCGATTGTGCTCAGGAGGGTGTGTGGGCCGCAGTGCACGACAGCAAGCAGATTACACCGTCGCGCCGTGAGCGGCTGGCGGAGGAGATTCAGGCGCAGGCAGCCGACTGGAAGCTGGGTGAAGCGTCTGCCGCCGAGATAGACGCGATCGGCATCGCCCCCGCCACGCGCCTGGCGATGCACCGGGCCGTCCTGGCATTGGACCCACCGCCCGATCACCTGCTTATTGATTGGGTGCAGCTCAGGGCGCTGAACACTCCCCAGCAAAGTTTCACCAGGGGCGACCAGCGCGTCGTCTCCATCGCCGCCGCTTCCATCCTGGCCAAGGTCCACCGCGATCGGCTGCTCCGCCAGCTTCACACTGCGTACCCGGAATACGGCTTTGCCGGCCATAAGGGATACGGTGTGCAAACACATCTTGAAGCTATCGCTCGGTTCGGACCTTGTCCGGTTCACCGGCGCTCTTTCGCGCCGATGCGTCACCAGGCCGGGTTATTTGGCGAAGATCAGCCTCCGCAATCCTATTGACCGCGATTCACCGCCCACTGGCCAAAGCTGCGAGCAGAGCGAGCGCCAGCCTTTTGCTCTCCAGAACGGGGCGTTCCTCCTCCCCTACCAGCAGCACAGGACCGACACAGGCGGGACATCCGTAGCGGCAGCCGCAGCCTTGTATCAGGTCAGCAGCCGCGTCGATCATGAGATCGTGGCGCTCGTACAGTTGAAGGCTGAAGCCGATTCCCGCGGGAATGCGCTCGAAAATATAGATCCGCGGAGCGGAATCGCCCTGCGGGCCGAATGATACGGCACCGGTCTCACCCTCATGCCGAATGACGGCAACGTCGATGTCCCGCCGGTCGCACATCAGATGTAGCGGGGCCAGATTGCCGAGGGCGTATGCCACCCCGTCCATACCGGTACGTGCGCGCACGCCTATTTCCAAGCGCTGGTGGCAGCGTCGACAGAGCAACACGAGATTGTCAAGCCGATTGGCCTCCCGGTCGTTCCTGTTCAAGCCTTGAATATATCCGAAGGCGCGGAAGGGGATGCGGTGATGTACGTCATGCTGGCGTTTGCCCTCTTCGGGCGCGCCGCATTCGGCGCACCGGTAGCCGTCCCTGGCGCGTGTCCTGGCACGCTGTTTCTGCCAATCGGGACCGTAGTCGTTGGGCGCGTCGCGCCAGTCGTCCGCCTCCATCAACTCCAGCTGCGCTTGCGCGGTCACCTCCAGCCAGTAGCCGGCGGTGTCAAGAGTGGTGGGCGGATAATCGAGCGGCAGGACGCCGAGGTTTTCATGCGTAAAGCGCTTGACACGGCGGTATTGGGTCACCTGCGAGGTCACCAGGAGCTCTCCGTGGCCCAAGTGCGCACCGCCGGAAGCCCGGCTCCCGTGCACTGACAGCACCTCGATCTCGTTTTCCGTGTTGGCATCAGTGTAATAGTCGACTGCCGCCGGCCATACCCACGCCTCTCTTGATTCCAGGTCCAGCCGTTCAACCAGATAGCTGCGGCCTTCGTGTAGATAGACGGCCCCTTCGTGAACCTGGAAGGGTGCGCTGGCCGCGTCGACTTCGCCAATGACAGTGAACTGGTCGTTTCGCGGGGCAGGTCCGTCAGGCTCTGCTGCGTCTGAATTGCCAGCTTGCACGACCACTGGCTCGCCGCCCAGGCTGCGCAGTCCAAACTGGCGCGCCGGGTAGCCATCGCCGCTCCACATTAAGCGGTTGCCGAAACGCCGTACCGATGCCTCTTCAACCAGGAGTTTCAGGACCTCTGCCGTGAAGGGAGAGTTTCCGAACGACTCCCCCTGGCCGAACGGCAACTCGAAAACGGCGCAGCGAATCTGGTCGGTCAGCAGCGCCAGGTTGTCGGCGTTGGCGAAAGCGTGTTCGGGCGACCGGCGCAGCAGGAATTGGGGATGGTTGACAATGTACTGGTCAAGCGCACCGGCGGTCGCCACCAGCACGGCTACGGAAGCTTCGGTCGTACGGCCGACCCGGCCCCATTGCTGCCAGGCGGCCGCGATCGTGCCCGGATAGCCGCAGATCAGGGCCGCCTCCAGCTGGCCGATATCGATTCCCAGCTCCAAAGCGTTGGTTGCGACCACCCCGCGCACCGTCCCGTCGCGCAATCCTGCTTCGATCTGCCGCCGTTCGCGGGGCAGATAGCCGCCGCGATAACCCCTCACTGACTTGCGGGCTGTGCTGCCGCCCTGCTCCCACCCGCCGTTATCCACAGCCTGAAGTCGTTCTCGCACATAGCTCAGAAGCAGCTCGACAGTCAGCCGTGTGCGGCCGAAAATGATGGTCTGCAGGCCGCCCTGCAGAAAACGAGTGGCAAGATCCTGCGTTTCGAGGACGCTGCTGCGGCGGAGTCCCTGAATCGGATCGTAAAGGGGGGGTGCATACAGGATGATGTGCTTTTCGCCCTGCGGCGCGCCGTTACGGTCGATGACCCGCACAGGCTGCTCGGTCAGAATCTCTGCCAGCTGTTTGGGGTTGGCGATCGTTGCGCTGGTTAGCACGAATTGGGGACAACTACCGTAGTGGGCGGCAAGGCGGCGCAGCCGGCGCAGGACATTGGCCACGTGGCTGCCAAATACACCGCGATAGCCGTGCATTTCGTCGATGACGACGTACCGCAGACCGCTCAGAATGCGCTCCCAACTGCCATGATAGGGCAGGATGGCGGCGTGCAGCATGTCCGGATTGGTGAAGATCAGCCTGGCACTGCGGCGGATCGGGCCGCGCCGCGCGCTGGGCGTATCGCCGTCGTAAGCCGCGACCTGGAGGCCGCCGTCAGTGGCCTGGATCCACTCACCGATCTCTGCCAGCTGATCGTGAGCAAGCGCTTTGGTCGGGAAGAGGTAGAGCGCGGTCGAATTGGGGTCGTTGAGCAGCGCGTGCAGCACCGGCAGCGTGTAGCAGAGCGTCTTGCCGCTGGCGGTTGGCGTGACGACGGCGACGCTTTCGCCCCGCAGAGTTCGCTCTACTGCCTCAGCCTGATGACTGTAGAGCTTCTGGATCTCGCGACTGAGCAGCGCCTTCGTCAGCGCCGGGTGCAGTCTTGCCGGTATCTCTGCCATGCAACCGGGGCGGGCGGGCAGCGTCTCCCAGGCGGTGACATTGGACATGAAACCGGTGTCACGGCGCAACTCGGCAAGAACTTTGGCGATGCCCATGCGTTCAACCGTGTCTACACGCCGGTGACTCGTATTCCGCTGCCCTTGACTTTGTGGCGGATGTTGACGCCGATGAGGACGGCGGTCAATCCTTCGCTGACCGCGCTATTGGCCAAAGGGCCGGCGTCGATCCCCCGCATCCCTGCCGCCAGGGCCAGTTCAATCGCTGTCTCTTTCGCGGCTGTATCGTCCCCGGTGACCAGAATGTCGCAGTCGACTGCGTGGTTCAGGTCCTTCAGGTGTGTGGCGCTGATGTTCTGAAATGCCGCAACCAGCCGCGCGCCTTCGCCCAGCAACAACTGTGCTTCTTCGGCTGCAGATCCCGCCGGCGGGCGCCACACGCGACTCACGCGCGGGGGCTTGAGCGGAACGACGACGCTGACCACTGCTTTGCCCTGGCAGCCGGCTCGAATCTGCTCTATGATGCCGCTCTGGGAGTCGTAGGGGACGCTGAGAATGACCACGTCGGCCGCTTCGGCCGCGCCGGCGTTGGTATCCCCGCCTATGATTGACCCGACGCCGGGCAGCAGCGAGGAAAGTTCGGTGGCAGCCACCTTCGCCTTGTCGCGGCTGCGGCTGCCTATCAGGACCGGATAACCCGCGGCGGCCCATCGTAGCGCAAGCCCCGATCCCTCCGCGCCTGTGCCCCCTATGACGGCCAGTGTGGGAAGGTCGATATCCGATCTTCTGTTTTGGCTTTTCGACTGCAACTCCAGCCTCCAGGTCAGTTTCAGGTCTTAGCGCTTGAAATGCGATGATATTCCGGCAGCCGAAACGGCACTCTATGACGGATGCTCTGGGAGAAAAGCTGGACGCTAAGCGCTGCTCTCGAACCTCTTCCAGGTTTCCTGCGCGCATTCGCGGCTGCGGGCGGTGATTGCTTCTTCGTCCAGCGTGAGCAGCGCCCTGTCCCGCATCAGCACACGGCCGTGACAGATCGTGCTGTGGACGTGTCCACCGCCTATGCCGAACATGATGTGCCAGGGCAGATTGTCGCGGTGCAAGGGCGTCGGGGGATAGTAGTCGAGCAAGATGATGTCGGCAAAAGCGCCGGGAGCCAGGATGCCGACCGGCTTTTCGAAAAAGGCGCTAGCCAGCGCGCGATTATTGTGGACCGCCATCTGCATGACTTTGTCGGCGCCGAGCGTGCGCGGGTCGCCGCTCGTCACCTTGTGCAACTGGTCGGTCACCTTCATTTCGGCGAACATATCGTTGCTGAAACCGTCATTACCCAGGCAGACGGGCATTCCTCCGCGCAGCATTGCGGGCACGCTGGCCGCGCCCACTGCATTGTTCATGTTGGAGCGGGGCTGGTGCGAAACAAACGTCTTTGTTTCGCGCAGTAGAGCGATTTCCCAGGCGTCGACGTGAATACAGTGGGCAAAAATGCTCTCGGCACCGGTGACGCCGAAGCTATGCAACCGTTCGACCGTGCGCTCGCCGCAGCGGCCCAGGCTGTCCCAGGCGTCCGCCGGATGTTCTGCTACGTGGACGTGAAAACGATTGCTCTCGCCTCGGCAAGCTTCGAGCGTCTCGTCGGAGAGTGTCATGCTGGCATGCAGCCCGAAAGTGGCGGCTAGACGGGCCGACTTGCCGTCCCTGCGAGAAAGCCGGGTGGCGAAGCGCACATTTTCGCGAATGCCAGCCTGCGCCGCGGCGGGGCCGTCCCGGTCCGTTACCTCGTAGCAGAGCGCCGCCCGCAACCCGCTGGCATCCACCGCCGTGGCGATGGCATCCAGACTGCCATCAACTGCGTTTTGGCTGGCGTGGTGGTCGATGAGCGTGGTCGTCCCGTTGCGGATGGCGTCAACCAGGCAGACCTCGGCCGAGCTTCGAACGCCATCCAGGTCCAACGAGCGGTCCAAAGGCCACCAGAGCTTTTGCAGGATTTCGGGAAAGTCTCTGGCAGGTTCACCGGGAATGTACATTCCCCTGGCGAAGGCACCGTAGAAATGCGTATGTGCGCAGGTCATGCCAGGCATCAGAAGTTTGCCGTGCGCGTCCCAGCGCTCTGCATCGGGGTAACGGCTAAGCAGGTCGTTGCTATCGTCGACCGCGACGATTGTGTCGTTCTGAAAGTAGACGGCGCCGTCCCAAAGGATACGTTCTGTGTCGTCAAGAGTGATTACGGTTGCGTTGTGAATCAGCATACTTTGTCCCGGGCGTCAACAGCTTCAGCGGAAACTGGGTCAATGAAGTATACGGGTGCCGGTAAGAAACGCAAAAGCAGGGCCGCGTTCGGCCTGATTTTTCCTTTCCATGAGAACTCCTTATACTGGACTCTCTGGAGCACTCGAATCCAAAGAGGAGCCAAGAGTGAAGATCCTTGTGACGGGGGCAGCTGGGTTTATCGGCAGCCACGTCGTGCAATGGCTTCAGAATGCCGGCCACGAAACCGTTCTGCTTGATAACCTCCGGACCGGCAAGCGCGCCCATCTACCTGCCGGCGCGCCATTCTACGAAGTTGACTTGCGCGATCAAGCAGGGCTGGCGGAGCTATTCGCGGTGGAACGTCCTCAGGCGATTGTACACCAGGCAGCCCTTGCTAATGTACGTGAGAGTATGGAGGACCCGATCACCTATGCCGAAGTCAACATAATCGGCACGCTTCACCTGCTCGAACTGGCGAAGTCGTATGGCTGCAGCAAATTCGTCTTTGCCAGCACGGGCGGCGCGGTCTATGGCGAGGGTGAAGATGGGACAGAGAGCGAATTGGCGGAAGGCAAGACGGCCCCGAAATCCTCGACGCCGCCATTTACCGAGAAGAGCCCCGCCAATCCTATGGACAATTACGGTGCCAACAAGCTCAGTTGCGAACATTACATCAAGCTGTACAGCAAGAACTACGGCCTCCCACACGTCATCCTCCGCTATGGAAACGTCTACGGTCCCCGGCAGGACATTAGGGGCGAGGCCGGCGTTATCGCCATATTCGTCGGCGCCATGATCGCCGACCGACCCACGCACATCACCGGTGATGGGGCCCAGGTGCGCGATTTCGTGTATGTGGAGGACGTCGCCAGGGCAAACGTATTGGCTATCGCAACCGACGTGAGCGGCGTCTACAATTTGGGCACAGGCCAGCCAACGGAGATCAACAGCATCTACCGGCTACTTGCGGAACTGACCGGATATGGTCGCAAGCCTGCCTATCGGCCCCGTCCTGCCGGTGAAGTGAGGGCGACCTGGTTGGACAGTACCAAGGCGGGCCAGGATTTGGGGTGGGAAGCAGAGGTCGATCTGCCGGACGGATTGCGGCGAACCGTAGAGTGGGTCCGAACAGCTGGGGTGCACGACTAGGCGTTCGGCGGAACGCCTGCCATTCGATATTCTTTCAACTGAAATTGCCATGCGCATTGTCGTCAGCGGTTGGTTTTGGGGGCAGCCCAGCACCGGCAGCGGTCAATATGTCAACCGGCTGTTACCCAACCTGATCGCCTTGACCGCGCAGACCGAAGGCGCCAGCAGAGGGCATGGACCGGTGCGAGGGGTCGACGGGGGGTCCGCGCCCCAGTTCACGCTGCTCCTGCCGGCAACCCTGCCCGGTGACACGCTGCCGTTTCCAGGAAGCACCGTCATTGCGCCCCTACCGCCGCTGCCGCGACAGTTGGCGAAGCTCTTTTGGGAGCAAGTAACAGTGCCGATTTGGGCGCGGCGCCTGCAAGCGGACCTGCTGCTCATTCCATATTGGGCGGCGCCTCTCTGGCAGCCCGTTCCTACAGTCGTAACAGTCCACGACTTGATTCCTCTGCTCCTGCCGGCCTACCGAGGCGGATGGCCGGGAGCCCTGTATTCCAGGCTGGTTGGCCGTTCCGCCCGCTGCAGTGCGGCCGTTCTGACCGTAAGCGAGGCGGGCAGGCGGGACGCAATCGCTCATCTGAAACTGTCGGCGGACCGGGTATTCGCAGTCCACCACGGCCCGAACGAGACAAGGCTGCACATGTCGAAAGCCGCGGCGCTCGACGGCAATCGCGGATATGACTCGCGACACGAAATTCGTGAAAAATACGCGCTGCCCGAACGCTATTTTCTCTACCTGGGTGGATTCGACGCGCGCAAAAACGTTATGAGCATTGTGTGCGCCTATCGGCGTTATTTGGACGAGGGCGGGGACCCTGAAGTGCACCTTGTCTTGGCGGGGCCGCTACCGGGCGTCGACACGGAGTTCTTCCCGGACCCGCAAAGGCTTGTACGTCAACTTGAGTTGACCGACAGTGTGCGCTTTGTCGGATGGGTTGACGAAGCAGACAAGGGGCAACTCTATACCGGCGCCACTGCCTTCCTTTTTCCCAGCACCTATGAAGGATTCGGCATGATGCTGCTGGAAGCAATGGCCGCCGGCGCGCCGGTGATCACCAGTTCGGAGTGAGTCGGAACTCTGACTGCTCGCCGCTGCCCGGCACGTGGCAGACCTGCCGGAAATTGAGCCCGGGGTGGTCATCGCCGAACTCTTCCGTAATCTGCCAGAGTTCGGGGCTGTCCAGAAAGACTGACATAACGGCTGCGCATGCTGCTACCGGATTGGGCACCGAATAATATGCCGTCAACCAGGAGCGGGCCGCTCTGCCATATCTGTTTTCCGGTTGCTCTTCGGCAAGGCTCTCCAATAACGCTTCAGCCTCTGGCCTCTCGTCATTCAAAGTCAGAGCTTGCACCAGGCGGAAGTTTGCCAGCCCTCGTAGCAGCTCCATCTCCTCTTCCGGATCCGTGCCCTGCGTGCTGCACGGCTTCAGTGACGGCAATTCGAGGATTTCTCTGTACATCTCAATCGCTGTGGCATAGCCGGATGGGTTTCCCCTTTGGCCTGCTGCCTGGAGGGCCACGTTCGCCTCTATCAGCCTCAATCCCAAGCAGTTGCTTGCCTCGTCGGTACGGTCATAGGACCAGGTGTAGCGGCGCAGAGGGGTGCCGTCTATACTGTACCAGATTTCGGTACGGGAGACGGCCAGCCCGTCTTCATCCATGCCGCTGACGCCGCCTCTCAGCCACAAGCGCCGGATTTGGGGCAGGGTAGTATCGCCAAAACTCGCAACGTCAACCAAGGCTGTACCTTCAGCAATCGTGGCGTCAGTTCCGAGTATCGACCGGTAGGAGCCGGTCTCTCTGTCCCACGTGATCACCTCCACGTGCAGCAGGCAGTAAGTCGTGCACCGCTCCCGTTGCCAGACCAGATCGGGCTGGCCGTCGCCATTGGCATCGCCCAAGGCCAGGAGTTTCGGCTCGCCGCGTTCCTTCGGGTCATAGGCGGTCTGAAAGCTTCCGTCTTCCAGCTGATGCAGTATCAGGAGCACGCCTTCTGTGCCGTTACGCCCGTAGCCGCCGGCGCCGGTGATAGCCGGGGCCGCGATCAGATCTCTCAGGCCGTCCCAGTTCAAGTCATGGAACAGCAGACCGCCCCGTTCGTCGCTCAATGCGTCGCAGGAACGTAGCCAGGTTGCTATCGACTCGGGCGGATCTTGCTGGTCTCCGCTGCCCGAGGAGGCCGTCGAGGCCAGGTTCGCAGCCGCCGGGAGAGCGGTCCGGTAGTCCGTGACAGCGGAAGGGCAATCCGGCAACCCCTCAATCTGAACCAAGGTCGGCTCAGGCTCTTCCGGCGGCGCCAACTCCAGGATTGGGCAGACATCCTCTGGGGCGAATGTTGGATTTGCGTATCCGTAATCGACTAAAATGTCGACAACGCCCGGCATAACCTCGGCGTAGACGCCCACCACTTTGCAGGCGGAGCGCGGGTCGCCTGTCAGCAGATAGTTGTCCAGCCAGCGCCGGGCCACGCCGGCATAGATCTGATCGCCGTACTCGTCTTCCATCCGTTGTACAAGCGCCGTAGCCTCTATGGGATTTCCCTGATAGCCCATGATGACAGCCAATCGGAACAGGGCAAAGCTTCGCAATTCGGACAGTTCGCCGGGACGCTTCCAGCAGGCTTTCAGGCGCTCATTCTCCGCTACATCCGTATAGAGCCACTGTGCCTTTTCCAAGTAGCGTTCGTCTGTAAAGGCCCTGTTGGCGTCGATTAGGCTGTGATAGAGGCAGTCGCTAGACGCGAAGATTTCATCTTTCAGGGCATAGGGCGCGCCGCCCGTGCTGGTCCACACGGCTGTGCGCTTACGTTGTGGACCGACATCTGCCCCCGCGTACTCCCCGCCGGTCAAGTGAATCTCCTTGACCCTTCCACTTCCGCTGTTGGCGTTCAAGGACACAGAGGCCGATGCCATCGTGATCGTGCCTTTGGTCCAGTCCCGCCAGGCCACGCCGTCCCAACTGCGGACGTGGACCGTGAGGAAGCAGGTGTTGGCCCCGCAGACGGTATCGGCCCAAACCACGTCGGTTCGGTTGTCACCGTTGATGTCCTGCGTGGCCAGCAGTTCTATTGTACCGTTGGCGGTGGCTGCGAAGCTCAGCGAATGGGCCTTGCCGCCGCTGAGAATCACCAGTTCCTCTTGATTGTCCTTGCCACTGGGCGATCTGCTTCCGCTTCGAGAGTCTGCCGGCGCGCTATTCTGGCCATTGGTTCCGCTCGGCGTATAGACGAGAACTGCGTCGTCCACTCGATCGGAATTGAGGTCGGTACTCGTGAGCGTCTTCAGGTCGGCACCGCAGTCGGCCAGAAAGGATGCAAGTTGGACGCGTCGGTTGGCCGCGGGTATACCGAAAAGGTCGGTCAGCGCCGGGCCCAGATCGTTGGTTGCGCCCGGGCACGGTGGGAGCGTAACGGGAGTGGGCACTGGCAGGCTGATGCGCGGCATAAACAGCGGCGCTGGCTCACTTGTAGGCTCCCGGGTAAGACTCTCCTCACCGGCCACTGGGGTGCCTTCAGGCAGCGGGGCAACTGGCAGCCCTTCTTCGGTGGGTGTCGGCAGCAGGGCCGGGATCAGGAGCCGCTCACCGACAATCAGGGCATTGTCGGGGCGCAGTTGTTTCGGGTTGGCCGCCTGCAATTCGGTGACTGACATGCCGAATATTCCGGCAACTGAAATCCAGCCGTCCCCTCGCTGCACGATATAAAATGTATCCTTCCAACGAGGTGAGTTTGGAATGAAGAGCCGCTCACCGACAATGAGCCAGCCGTTCGGGCGGACCGATTCAGGGTTTGCCTCCTGTAGCTGGCCCACGGTCAGACCGACACGCTGGGCCACCAGCGGCCAGCTGTCTCCCGGCTGCACCGTATATGTATAGCCGTTTTCCTGCGCCGAAACGGCAACGATCTGCAATAGGCAAATGAGCGCGATCGAAAGGAACGCCAGTCGCAACGCCAGCCTCATCGCATGCTCCTGCTGATAAACAGAGTCAGTTTTACGCTTCAACAGCCAGGCTCCTGCTCGAAAGCTGTCACCTGACGCTGAAGATAAAAGGGGGTGCCCTTTAGTATACTAACTGTCAATCCGGTGTACAAGCAACGCGCCCAAAGTTTGCTTTGTACGATTGGCTGCCCCCTGCTCGCGGGGTACAATGCAGCGATGAACTCGACCGTTTCCGTAGAATTGACGCGCATGGCTGCCACCGGAGAGGCGATTGGTCGCGACGAAGAAGGCCACCTGGTCTTCGTCGCCGATGCGGTTCCAGGCGAGACGGTGGAGGTGGAGATCGTTCACGAGGGCCAGCGCTGGCGGCGCGGCCTCCTGCGCCGTGTGCTCGCGGCGAGTCCCGATCGCATCGAGGCTACCTGCCCGCACTTTGGCCCCCCTCAACCTGTGACCTTGGGCGACGGAGTCCTCATCAATCCTTCCTGGAGAAGAGCCGGATGCTCGGGCTGTCAGTGGCAGCAGATCGATTATGAGCGACAGCTGGCCCTGAAGAGAGAGATTGCCGTCGAAATCCTGGCGCGGGAAGGCGGGCTGGACAGGTCAAGACGAAAGAGCAGAGAGATTTCAAACCAGATGGTGGCGGAGGTGATTGCCATTGCCGCGCCCGACGGCGATATCACAGCGGTCGCGCCTCCCGTTTTGGATTTCGGCTTCCGCACACAGATGAGATTCAATCTGGCTGAATCCGGACGACTGACTTACCCGGCCCGCGGTGGTGAACAGCTGGAGGTTGACACCTGTCCCCTGCTGCATCCCCAACTCGCAAAGCTATTCGCGGGATTCGTGGAAGGCCAGGGCGGCGAACAGGGAGAACAGGGAGTAAGCGCTTCATACCTCGGCGTAACCTTGGCGGCTGGCGCAACAGCCGGGCCGATGAGCGACGCCGATAAGAGCGTGCTAGTCCTCCACAGCGACCGAGGCGACCTGCCCAATATTGAACTCGACCAACCGGCAAGTGTCTTCCTGCTGCATGAAGCCGACGAGCCTTCTCTTGAACTCCTGGTGGGTGACTGGAGCTACAATGTGGGGGTCGCGGGCCACCGGCTGACGGCTTACCCGCCCGTCGATGACTATCCTGGCAGCGGTCATCTGCTGGCTGATGAGGTCTTGGCGGCTGTGGCTGAGGAACTCCTTGAACTCAAGACGTTTGAACACCTCTTGGAACTGGGGGCCGGTATCGGTGCACGAACGATACTTCTGGCCGAACGGGTCGCTACCGTTGTCGCCGTTGAGGAATCGGCTCTGGGCGCGGCTGCCCTGCGCGCCAATCTGGCCGAAAAGGACAACGCCGACGCATGGCACGGTGCGATGCTCCCCACGATTCGCAAGCTGCGTCGCGCCGAATATCGCTTCGATGCCGCCTTGGTTGCTCCGCCCGATCGACAAATCGAGCCGGAGCTGTTTTCGCTGCTCACTCGTATGAGGATTCGCCGCTGCGGCCTGATCACGGACGACCTGACGCGCCTGGCTCGCGCCCTAGCCGATGTGGACGAGGCCGGGTACCGCCTTGCCGCGGTCCAGCCGATTGACCTCCGGCCCCATCATTCGAACGTTACTCTCGTCGCCCGCTTCGACCGGAAGTGAAATGGAAGGCGCAAACTTATGAGGAGTTGCAGGAGATGAGCCCTTCAATTGAGATTCGTACATTGAGTACTGTCGAAGACTGCCGGACCCTGCAGGCCGTCCAGGACCTGATCTGGGGCGGGGATATAATGTCGATTCACGTGCTGGTGACGCAGTCCAATCACGGTGGGCTGCTCCAGGGGGCATTTGCCAGCGAGGGAGCGGAAGATACGGATGGCATGGTCGGCTTTTCGTTTGGCTGGCCCGCGTTCGCCTTCGACAACTCCGGCGGGCGCAAGCTCAAGTTTCGTAGTCACATTATGGGAGTGTTGCCCGCGTGGCACGGGCGCGGTATCGGCCTCGAATTGAAGAAATCGCAGCGGGAAGAGCTTCTCCGCCAGGGCTGGACCGACCACGTTACCTGGACCTATGATCCGCTGCAGCGTGTGAATGCACGGCTGAATGTCTGTCGTCTTGGCGCTGTCTGTACCACCTATGTGCGCAACGTCTACGGTGAGATGACCGACAGCCTTAACGCCGGTGTACCCACCGACCGCTTTGAGCTGGACTGGTATCTGAATAGTCCGAGGGTGCACACGGCTCTCGGTGGCAACGCATTGACCGCATGGCGCACCACCGAACTGCAGCGTGCCGCCACACGGCCCCAGCGCCGCGGCGACCGGCTGCGCGCGCCGCTGGGGCCGCCGCCGGTCCCCGACGGCCGTCCTTTCGCGCTTCCGCTGCCCGATAGTGTCGATGCCCTTCGCCAGGCCGGCGGCACATTGTTGTACGACTGGCGCATGTTTGTCCGCCAGGCCGCCGAAAGCTGCTACAGCGCCGGCTACATGCTGGTTGACTGCCTACAAGTCGATCAAGAGTGGCACTACATCTTTGCCCCGCCGGACTGACTTTCTCTCCGGCGGCCGGGCCTTCTCCTTCTGCCCGCACCTGCGGCAGGCCCCGACGCTGCGGCGATTCCAAAGGGCGGTCATTCGGCGGAAATTGACGCTTGCGACTCTCTTCGGTATACTTCCACTGCCTGCAGACGCAGAGAGATTCTGCAGGTTGTATGAGTCTCCGAATACTCTGGTCCGCTACATTCTCTGACCTACTTCAACACAGAAAGGATTCCACATGATTCAGGAAGCCATCGCCAAGCTCGTTGCCAGAACCGCAGTCGAAACAGCCAGCGCCCACTGCGACGGCCCCTGCGGTGTCTACGACCCGGCATCCGCGCGCATTGCCGCCGAAGCAGCACTTTCGATGACCAAGAAGATAATCGCACTGGGACCCGCGGACACCGATTCCAATACCTATTCACGCTTCGTCAGCATTAAGGAAGAGCAGGCGCACCTGGCCAAAACCGAGTTGCTCGTGCTGTGGACCGACTATTTTAAGCCGGAGCACCTGGAGGGCTGCCCCGACCTGCACGAAAAGTTCTGGAACGCGGCCAAGCTCTGCTCAGCTGTCAAGCAGGGAGTTGACGAGGACGCGGCCAACGCGCTCATGGCCGCCATCGAGGACATTCACAACGTCTTCTGGGCCTCGAAGAGCCGCGAGGTAGAATATTACGTGGCTTCCTGAGCATTGACGTTTCAAGGGTAGGCAAAACGATTGACGACCGGACTCCTTGCTGGGTCCGGTCGTTTCTTGTCGGAGAGAATGATGGAAGCGGGGCTGCCCGCCAGCGGCTGGCGGGAACTGGTCCTCTGGCTCCTGCGCCGCCGCCGTCTTTTGCGCGTCAGCGGCGAATCGATGAAGCCGACGCTGCCCGCCGGCGCAGTCGTCATGATCGATCCCCGTGCATACCACTTGCGGGCGCCACGCGAAGACGAGCTTGTCGTGGCGGACCATCCGCGTCAGGCCGACCTGCGCATCGTCAAGCGTGTGGCCGCAGTGATCGAGAGCCAGCGTGGTGACGTCCGGCTCCTGCTATCCAGCGACAACGCGGCCGCCGGCGCCGACAGCCGCGCCTTTGGCTCCATCGCGACAGAAAGCGTGCTGGGCAAGGTGACCAGCCGCCTGCGCTGAGCCTTTGGGGCCAGGATGAGAGGAACAGGGGAGCTGCGCCCGGGGGCACACCTTTGATCGCTACCGGCGCTGGCGCGGGTCAAGCGCGTCGCGCAGTCCGTCGCCAATGAAGTTGATGCTGAGTATCGTTAGCGAAATGAACATGCCTGGCCATATGACAAGCCATGGGTTCTGCGTGATGAAATCCTTATTCTCAAACAGAAGCCGACCCCAGGTCGGAACGTTCGAAGGGAAGCCTAGGCCCAGAAACGAGAGCGCCGACTCGGTCAGGATCGCCGCCGCAACGCCCAGCGTGGCCGAAACGATGATGGGGCTGAGAACGTTGGGCAATATGTGCTGCCAGACTATGGTATGTTGGCGCGTCCCCACGCTGACGGCAGCCTCGACAAACTCCTTCTCTTTGACCGACAACACCGAACCCCGCACCACGCGCGCGGTCGGCATCCACCCCAGGATCCCGATCACGAATACGACCAGCAGAAAGATGCCCAGCTCCGGGCCGAGCCAAGCCTTAAGCGAGTCGCGGAACAACATGATGATCACGAGCAAAAGCGGTAGGCTGGGAAGCGCCAGCATCAGGTCGGTGAAGCGCATCAGCGGGTTGTCCAGCCGGCGGAAGTAGCCCGAGAGCACGCCTACCAGCGTACCGAACGTGATCGCAACCAGCATCGCCACCACGCCCACCGCCAGCGAAATCCGCCCGCCGAAGAGGTTGCGCGCCAGCGAGTCCCGCCCCAAGTCATCCGTGCCGAGTGGGTAGGCGATCGAAGGCATTTGGTTTATCGATTCGAGGTCGTCAACGATGAAGCTGTACTCCGGGTCCACCGTGTAGACCAGCGGGCCGACGAGAACGCCCAACACGAGCAGCGCAAGTACGAATACGCCGCTGAGGGCCAGCGTGTGGCGCCGAAAGCGTAGCAAGACATCGCCCCACAGCGTGCGGAACCGCCGCTCGGGCAGGTTCGCGGCCAGGCTTTCGTTGTCGGCTGCGCTCTCTGTGCGGACGGCCATCTGCACTCCTACGTTGGGCTAGCTGTAGCGGATACGCGGGTCGAGCACGCCGTAAATGACATCGGCGATCAGGTTGAAGACGACGATTAGGCAGGCAAAAATAAATGTTACCGTCTGCACCAGCGGGATGTCATTGAGTTGAATCGCGCCAATCAAGAGCGCTCCGAGTCCGTTTACGCGGAAAATCTGCTCGGTGATGATCGCGCCGCTAAAAATGGCCGGAATGCCAAGCGCGATTAGCGTGACAACAGGGATAAGGCTGTTGCGCAGAATGTGACGGATGACCACGTAGCGCTCTCCGAACCCCTTGGCCGTGGCTGTCCGTACGTAGTCCATCGGGATGTTGTCGAGCATTGATGAGCGCGTGAAGCGGGCCAGAATCGCCGCTTGGAAAAAACCTAGAACCGCCACCGGCATGGCACTTTGTCTCAACTGCTCGACAAAGCTGTTCCAATCTACAATCTGAAGATTCGTGTCATAGATCATGGGAAACCATTTGAGTTTCACACTAAATAACAGAATCATTAAGAGGCCTGTGAAGAAGGTCGGGATCGAATAGCCGATGAGCGAGATGAAGGTTCCAACCTGATCGAAGATCGAGTACTGTCGAATTGCAGAGATGACACCGATCGGCACCGCGATCGCAATCGCGACCAGATAGGCCAGCCCCACAACCCAGAGCGTCTGCGGTACGCGCTCCAGAATCATATCCATTACGGGAACGCCCCGACTGCCCCAGGAGGTCACCCGCAACCGCTTCTCCCCATCCCCGATCTGAATGTCGAACGCGTTCTCGATCAGAGACAGCGGCTCATTGACAAAGAACTGGCGCATCCACAGCCCATACTTGATCGGAAAAGGCTCATCCAGCCCCATCGCCTTGCGAATCTGCTGGCGGACCTCAGGGCGAACTGTCTCCGGCAGGGCGCTGGTCGGATCTCCGGGCGCGAGATCCAGCACCGCAAAGATGACAAAGCTTATCGCGATGAGCGTTGGAATGACGGTCAAAATGCGGCGGACGAGATATTGGCCCACGTCGTGAATTGGGGAGATAGAGAAAGAGGGAGGAGAGTTTTTCTCTCCTCCCTCCCTAATTCAGTTTAGCGATGCCAATCGCCGACGTTCCACATCTGGCTGTCCCAACCATTGATCCAGACACCCTTGAGGGTGTCCAGCTGGGCCGAAACTTCGCCGCGGTAGACCAGCGGAATCTGATAGAAGCTCTGAACATTGATGTCATTCAGCTGTTTTACCAGCGCTTCACGCTCCGGGCCGACCGGCGTCTGCGTTAGTTGCTTGAACAGCGCGTCGAATTCCGAGTTACAGCCGCGGAAGATATTGCCGCCGCCCCAGGAGTTGTCCCGCATCGGAATCTGTTCGCAAATCCAGTTCGAAAGATGCTGTTGCGGGTCAATCGTGGGACCGGTCGTATACATCTGCAGGTCCGTGTAGAACTTCTGATAGGTGTCGGGGCTGTTGGGATCGCCGCCGAAGAAAACGCTGGCGTCGTGGTTAATCAACTCGGTCTCAATGCCGATCTGGAGCCACCACTGGCGCAATAGGGCCTGCGTTTTCTGACGTACCGAATTGGTAGAGGTCTGGTAGGAGATCTTGAGCGGGATGCCGTTGTACTCGCGGATGCCGTCACCGTCCGAGTCGAGGACGCCGTTTTCGTCCAACAACGCATTGGCGCCGTCAATGTCTTGGGTCAGGCAGCCATCGTTTGAATCTGATACGTAATGGAGGGGGGCCGGGATTACGTTGCAGGTTGGCTGACCGGCAAATCCGTAGAGCTGTTCGGAGATGAGGCTGCGATCGATCGCCATAGACATTGCCTGCGGAATCGGCGGGAATGTCAGGAAGGGATGGGGGTTGTCGCCACCCATGTATTCAGAACGATCGTCGCCCAAGTCGGAATGCGGGTTGGTCTGATTGACGAGGACGCGCTCGACATAACCGGCAAAGGCGGAGATCACTGTGCCCAGCCCGGCAGCTTCCATGTCGCGTAGAATGTCCGGCTCAACCTGCAGGTTCCAGGCATAGTCGGCTTCTCCGGTCTCCAGCACAGCACGGGCTGCCGACGCGGCATCACCGCCGCCCTTGAAGATCACTGTATCAAAGTAAGCCGGTTCGCCGTGGTAGTGTGGGTTCCGCTCGTAAACAGCGACATCGTTTACCTTGAAGTCGATGATGCGATACGGACCTGTTCCGAGTGGGGCGGTATTCTCCTCGTTGCAGGTCTGCGCCGCCGCCCCCACACAGTCCCCAAATTGGGCACTGCTGATTATCGGCGTATTTGCGCCGACAAAAGCGTTGTAGGGATACGGTGTCGGAGAATCGAATGTAATCTTGATCGTTCGGTCGTCAAGCGCTTCGACACTATCTATGCCCAAGAAAGCCTCGCTGGCTGTGCAGCCGGTCTCCTCGTGGCTGCAGTACTCCCACGTAAAGACCACATCGTCGGCGGTCACGCCGCTGCCGTCGGACCACAGCAGCCCTTCCTTGAGCGTCCACGTAATTGACATCAGATCTTCCGAGACGCCGCCGTTCTCGATAGTGGGTATTTCCACAGCCAGTCTGGGCACGATTGTGCCGTTCGGGTCATAGTTGGCCAGGGGTTCCAGCGTGATCGCGCCGGCGTCCTGGTCCTTTGTGCCGCCTGACAAATACGGTCCGGGCAGAGAGGCGGCCTGCCAGTAGAGAATGGTCAGAACCTTGCCCTCTTCTTCCATTGCCTCTTCTTCCGCCATCTCTTCA
This sequence comes from Caldilineaceae bacterium, assembly GCA_022827195.1. Taxonomy (GTDB): domain Bacteria; phylum Chloroflexota; class Anaerolineae; order Caldilineales; family Caldilineaceae; genus Bin5. The sequence continues at coordinate 28,135 of JAJDTL010000042.1, read as the reverse complement.
TTCGCAGCCATGTCCGCGCCGCCGGTCGGTGCAGCTGCCGGACAGGCTGCCAGCACGAATGCCATCGCCAGCAAAAGGGCGACGACTCCCAAGGATGAACTGCGCCTCTTCATTTGTATCTCCTTTTCACTCATGCGGGTTTGGTTTCGTTGTATTGTGTTCGCAGCACGGTTAGAGTGGAATCGCTTCACTGGGTATCTGGCGGTTTTGCACATGCAGAGGTGCCCGTGTTCGAATTCCAGGCACAAAACAGGGAAGTTGAACGGTCAGACTCGGTCGATAAAGCCCCGCAAGATGGCGGGAGCTTGTGACGGTACGATCTGTTCTATCCTACCACCCCCTTCCAATCGAATCCAACCCGTTCCATTTGCCACTGGATTTCGTCCTAAGCCGTGGTCGCAAGCTGTTCGCCGAACCGTTTCAGACCGGCCGTAACACGCTCCGGGACATTTCGGGATCGGGCTTTGAGAAATGTCAGTATGCGGTCGGGCGGGACCCCTTCGTCGGCGGCCCTTTTGAGGCTGCGCTGGTTGATCTGGTAGACGAAAAGCGGGTAACTGGCTTGCCAGCTGCAGAAGCGCTCGACCCGAAAACGGTCCATCAGGGGGGTGCCCGGTGCAAGCTGGACCGTGTAATCGTCCGCGATATCGATGGGAGGCCGTCCGGCCTCTTCCGGCAACTCGCTCTCCTGGCCCAGCCAACGGGCGCCCAAGTCGCTGAGCGCCAAGAGCAGGTCATCACCGGCAGAAGGCTCGGCCAGCTCGACCGCTGTAAGCCAGTAGAGCGGCCCGTTCAGAAGAAAGCGTAGCAGTGCGCCTTCAACCCGTTCCCAGTGGTCGAAACCGCGCAGGACTTCGTTCGAGAATTCGTCCCGTATCGGCCAGCTGTCGTAGTCGCCCGTCGGGCGCTGGAAATCGGGTTGGGTCTCCTTGATTGCCTGGATGACATCCGTCAGACTGTACCATGCGCCGGACTGCAGGCCGCCCAGAAGCTGAAGGACGGCTTCACGCGCCTGAATTGGGTTGTTTCGCCAATTGGCTGCGGAACAGTCCAGCCCCGGCGTTCGCTCCAGATCGTTCCACTCGGGCGAGGTGCGCCATGCCTCCCAAAGCGAGAATCGCTGCTCCGACCGTGTCTGTTCCAAGAATGCGTGAACTCGATTTCCGGTCAGGCGCACGCTGTCATCGTCGGCGCGGCGCAGCCAGCCCAGGCGCTTCGCCGCGTGCAACAGCAGCGCCAGGCGCAGTTCAGCCATGTTCGTGGAATCATCGGGCGTCGCCAGCGGAGAGACAAAACCGTGGGCGGAACAGAGCCGCGCCATCAGCCGGTCTACGTCGTCCGTGTCCGGCGCGCCGTTGCTCTGCAAGCGCAGCCCTTCGGTATGCAGAAAGCCCAGCAAAGTGCCGGCGTCTTCGAGAAGGGCGTCATCCAGGAGCAGCATTCTCGAGGCCGGTGGCGGCGGCACCGGCGTTGCGGCCAGCCCCTGTGCGCCGCCAGCCGGTTTTGGCTGCGGCAGCCAGGGCAGAACGTCGCTGGGGATATAGATGACCGTGTGAGCGCCCTGGCCCGCGCCCTTGAATCCGCGCCCTATTAGCCCATAGTAGTAGAGCAATTCGGCCACGCTCTCCGGCGTATGCCATGGCTGTTCCCGCTCCAGTTTGGCCGGACCCATCTTGCGAATGCCGCCGAATTCGCGGCTGAACTTGGCTTCCCTCAACTCGCCGCCCTTCGCCAGCAACAGGTCCAACGCCGACCTGGCATCGGGTGAAGAATCGGTTATCTCCTGCAAAGCCATCAGGACCGAAGTGGGGTCGGTGATCTGTCCGACCAGGCTATCGATCACCTCCCTTTTGTTCTTCTCTCCGTTCAGGAAGGCGCCGCGCAGTTCTGCAATTACATGCAGAAGGATCTCCGGGTATTCGGCGATCATCTGGCTGGTTTGCGGCATTTCTGCTTCCTGCAAGTCCCTCGGGTCCACTTTCAGGTCGGCGCCCGCTCTCTGGCCCATCCCAGGACGTTCGGCCCTGGTCAGCCTTGAAGTTCCTTCAACACTTGCCGATAAAGGCAACCATGTGAGAAAATAGTGGGAGAAGAAAAGATGAGACGGGCTTTCCGACCGTCACCCTCCCGCAGCGCCCGACAGGCCTGAGCCGCACCCCGCCCGCAAGCAACCGTGCGGCATGTAGAATTTTAGGAGGCGGTCAGTCAGTGACTGGAGGTCTGCAGAAATGACCCGAAATCCATCCTTTGCATCCCAAAGCGGCGGCTGGCGCTTTAGCGATATTCTACGTGATTTTGCTGTTGTCTGGCAACTGATGGGCGATCCACAAGTGCCGGTCCTGCTAAGACTCGGACTGCCCGTCTTTGCGATTCTCTACCTCATTTCGCCGATTGACCTCTTGGTGGGGCCTGTCGACGATATCGCCGTCATTCTCCTGGCCAGCCGCGTCTTTGTTCAACTGGCGCCCCATGCAGCAGTGAGACGCGCCCTGATCAGGTTGGGAAGAATCCCGCCGGACGAGCCTGACCGAGAGGTTTGGGATATCTGGGATGAGGACGACAAGACAATCCCAGGAGAGTGGCGCACAATAGACGACTAGCGTTTGCCCCGCGCCCACACCACGCCCATGCCGAAAACCCTAGAAGAACGGATCGTGCGCGCTGTCGACCGCCAGCGGTTGACCGACACTGCCTTGGCCCTGATCGAAGTGCCGAGCCCGACCCGCAGCGCTGGCGAGGCCGCAGATCGACTCGCCGCCATGCTGGCCGCCGACGGCTTTTCCGTTCAGCGGCAAGACGCCGACTGGGCGCAAGCTCCTGTCGTCGCCGCGTCGCTTGAGACTGGTAGGCCCGGGCCCACTCTCCAATTCGACGGTCATCTCGACACCGTGCATCTTCCATTTGTGCCGCCGCGTCTGGAGAATGGAATCATCTATGGCTCCAGTGCCGCTGACATGAAGGGCGGCATCGCGGCCTCCCTCGAGGCACTGCGCATTCTTCGCACGCTGGACGCGCTTCCCGCCGGCCGCGTGCTCTTCACCGCGCATGATCACCACGAAGGACCTTGGGGAGACGGCCGGCAGGTGCGCGCCATGATTCGCGAGGGCATTGTCGGCGACGCGGTACTGCTGCCCGAATACCTGAGCGAAACGTTGCCGGTGGCCGGCCGCGGCGTGGCGATTTTCAAGGTGACAATTCGCCGCGAAGGCGTGCCCGTGCATGAAGTGCTTCGTCCGCCGGGACTGCCCGATGTGGTCGGCGCCGGCGCGTTGCTGGTGACCCGCCTTCATACCTGGCACGAGCAGTTGAAGCGCAACAGCCATCCGCATGCCGGAAGCGACTCCGCCTTCGTCGGCAGCGTACGGACCGGCGAAATCTATAACCAATCACCCACCGAATGTGTTGTTGAGGGCACGCGTCGCTGGACAACACCGGGGAGCGGCGCCGCAGTCAAGGACGAATTCGAGCAGATCCTGGCCGATCTCGCGAGCGAGACCGGCACCGAGTTTGAACTTGAATTCGTCGAACAGGGCGAGGCCTACCGCATCGATCCCGACGGCCCGTTTGTGCACGCCTTCCAGCAGGCATACACAGCCGTTTCCGGCTCACCATTGCCTGTCGGCGCCAAACCTTTCGTCGACGACGGCAACATCTACGCCTCTGTCGCCGGCATACCCGCGCTGACCCACGGACCCGCGGCCACAGGCGCGCACACGCTCAACGAAGCCGTGCCGGTTGAAGAACTGTTGCGCGTCGCATCTCTCTACGCCCTCACTGCTGTCGAATTCTGCGGAGGCGCATAGCCCGCTACCGCGATGGCGCAAACCACTCTCTCGATAGACGGCCTTCAGTCCAATTCGTTTCGGCGCGGGATCGACGCCGCCGCGCCCGGTCTGCTGACACAGAGCGCGGCCGCCCTGGTTGCCGCTTCTAGTGCCTGCGCGGCCGGTTGGCCGGCCACCAGATCCGCCAGAAAGTAGCCGATGAATGTGTCGCCTGCCGCGGTCGTATCCACCGCCTCGACCGCTTGTGCCGGCGTTCTGATCCGCTTCTCGCCGCTCGCAAAGAGCGAACCCTCTCCGCCCAGTGTCAGAAGAATTGCGGCGTCGGGATAGCGGACCCGCAGTTTATCCACGATCGAGGCGGGCGGCGCCTTCTCGATTCCGGCCAGCGCCGCTCCTTCTGTCTCGTTTACAACAAAGAGCGAGACGCCTTCCAACGGGTAATCGAGCACCTCCGGCGTCATAGGCGCAGGATTGAATGCGACGGTCAACTGTCGTGCCGAAGCTTCGCGCAAAATTGCCGGCAGTGAACTGATTTCGTTCTGGAGCAGAAGCCAGTCGCCCTCACCGAATTGAGAAAGGACGTAGTGGGCGTCATCGGGGGTCACCGTCAGGTTGGCTCCGCCGAAAAGAAGGATCGAGTTTTCGCCCGCGGGGTCCACCTGAATAATCGCGTGTCCTGTCGGCTCGTTGTCGAGACCGACGTGCGATACGTCCACGCCTTCGGCGGCGATGGCATCCCGCAGCCAGAGACCCTCGGGGCCAATGCGCCCCGCGTGAAAGACCTTCGCTCCGGCGCGAGCGAGGGCAACCGATTGGTTGGCCCCTTTGCCCCCCTGAAAGCGACGATAGTCAGTGCTGGGCAGCGTTTCACCCGGCCGTACGAGATGCTCCACCTTGTAGACGTGGTCGATATTGAGAGAGCCGAATACGAGAATCGACATGGCTGATCAAAAATATGGATGGCCTTCGCCGGCAGCTGCATTGTAACACCCCAAGATCGGGCACCAAAAGGAAACCTTCATCCCCGTTCCATGTGCTATAATGCCCGGAACCATCTGCTTGAGGCTCGCGCCGGGCCGATTGTGTCCGCCGCTGACTGCTTCGCGGATGTTCGAAGGAGCGGACTGTGTCCACTACTGCACTGCTCGCTGCCGCGCGCGGCGAACAACCAGCCGATCTGCTGCTGCGCAATGCACGCGCAGTGAACGTCTTTTCGGGCGAGATCGAGGAGACGGACGTCGCACTCCACCAGGGGCGTATCGCCGGCGTCGGTACGGGCTACACAGCCGCGCAAACAGTCGATCTGCACGGGGCATATCTGGCGCCGGGCCTGATCGACGCCCACGTACACATCGAGAGCAGCCTCTGCCTGCCGGGCCAGTTCGCCGCCGCCGTTGTGCCCCGGGGCGTGACGACCGCGGTCATTGATCCGCACGAGATCGCCAATGTGGCCGGCATCGAGGGCGTGCGCTTTATGGCGGATTGCAGCCGCGGTCTGCCGCTACAGGTAGTGGTCATGGCCCCGTCGGCCGTGCCCGCAACGCATATGGAGACGAGCGGCGCTGCTCTTCCGGCGGAGGAGCTGGCCGCCCTGCTGGCGGAGGGAACCGTCCATGGACTTGCCGAGCTGATGAACTTTCCCGGCACAGTTCAAGGCGATCCCGCCGTGCTGTCCAAGATAGCCGCCTTCGCCGGTCGACCCGTTGACGGCCACGCACCCGAGTTGACAGGCCAAGCACTCAACGCCTACGCCGCCGCCGGCGCCGGCAGCGATCACGAATGCGCGACCGTTGCCGAGGCCGCCGAGAAACTTGCTCGCGGCCTTTACATCCTGATGCGGGAGGGAACCAATACCCGTAACCTGCACACATTGCTGCCGCTGGTCAACGAGCGCAACAACCGTCGCATCTGCTTCTGCACCGACGACCGCATCCCCGGCGACCTGTTGACGCAGGGCAGTATCGACTACATGCTGCGGGAGGCGATCGCTTTCGGCATCGAACCGGTTACCGCGTTCCGCATGGCCGCCCTCAACGCGGCCGAGTGGTTCGGATTGCACGATCGCGGCGCAATCGCGCCCGGACGGCGCGCTGACCTCTGGGTCTTCGATGATCTTCAAGCGCCGGTTGCGCGCCAGGTCTACGCCGCAGGGCGGCTTTGTGCAGTGGACGGCCGCATGCTCGATGAAACCGTCCTGACCCGGCATGAGCTGCCGACATCCGTCGCTTCATCCTTCAATCTGGCCTGGGACGCCTTCGATCTGCGTATCCCCGCGGCCGGCGCACGCGTGCGCGTCATCGTTTCGCTGGAGGACCAGGTGTTGACCGGAGAGCGCGTCCTCGACGCCCGCATCGAAGACGGGCAGGCCGTCGCAGATCCTGCACGCGACATCCTCAAGATTGCCGTTATCGACCGCCACGAGGCGAGCGGATCGATGGGATTGGGATTCATCCAAGGTTTCGGCCTGCAGCGCGGGGCCATCGCCGGGACCGTCGCCCACGACCACCACAACCTGGTCGTGATCGGCGCCGACGACGCCTCGATGACCACCGCGGCGAGGGCGGTCGCCGGCATGGGCGGTGGCCTCGCCATCGCCGCCGGTGCCGGTGTACTGGCGACCCTGCCGCTGCCGGTGGCCGGCCTGATGAGCGACCAGCCGCTGGACAAGGTCCGCACCCAGTACGAAACGCTGCTCGACGCCGCGCATGAGTTCGGCTCTCGCTTCCACGACCCCTTCATGGCGATGAGTTTCATGGGGCTCGAGGTGATCCCGAAGCTGAAACTGACCGACCAGGGTCTCGTCGACGTCGAGGCATTCGACTTTGTCGACCTGTTCGTTGAAGAGTAGAAGGCACAGATCATACTGATTGAGGCACTGGACAATGTTTGAGACGATTAAGCCCGCGCCGCCCGATGCGATCCTGGGATTAACCGAGGCGTTTCAGAAAGACCCGAACCCGCGCAAGATAAACTTGGGCGTAGGCGTTTACAAGGACGGGCGCGGTCAGACTCCCGTCCTGGTCTCGGTCAAGGAGGCCGAGAAGCGTCTGCTGAGCAGCGAGGCTACAAAGAGCTATCTGCCGATCGACGGGCTGGCCGCCTACGCGACCGCCTGCCAGGAACTTGCCTTTGGCGGCGATCACCCGATTGTCAGGGAAGCGCGCGCGGCCACGGTTCAGACGCCCGGCGGCACTGGCGCGCTGCGGGTGGCCGCCGACTTCGTTCGCCGCATCTCGCCCCAGGCCAAGGTCTGGCTCAGCGACCCGACCTGGCCCAATCATCCCAACGTTTTCGGCTCGGCGGCACTCAATGTGGCCTCCTATCCCTACTTTGACGCGGCCGGCAACCGTGTTGCTTTTGACAGCATGATGGCCGCGCTTGAGGTGATCCCCGCCGGAGACGTCCTCCTTGTGCACGGCTGCTGCCACAACCCCACCGGCGCGGATCTCTCGTCTGAGCAGTGGCAGGCTGTGGCTGCCCTCTGCGCCGGGCGCGGCATTCTGCCGTTGCTGGATTTCGCCTACCAGGGCTTTGGCAACGGGTTGGAGGAGGACGCGATCGGCGTTCGCATCGTCGCCGACCACTGCGACGAGTTCCTGGTGGCCGGTTCCTTTTCCAAGAATTTTGGCCTCTACAACGAGCGGGTTGGGGCATTGACGCTCGTTGCTGCAGGCGCAGACGCGGCCGCCGCGGCCCAGAGCCATCTCAAGATCTGCGTGCGTACCAACTATTCCAACCCGCCGGCCCATGGCGGCCAGATCGTCGCGGCCATCCTGGGAGACCCGGAACTGCGGCAGACATGGGAAGTCGAGCTGGCAGAGATGCGCGACCGTATTAACGCGATGCGCCATCTCTTCGTCGAGACGTTGGACGAGCAGGGCGTGGCGCGTGATTTCTCCTTCATCGCCCAGCAGCGGGGCATGTTCAGCTTCAGCGGTCTGACGCCGGCGCAGGTGCAGGCCCTGCGCGAGCGCCACTCGATCTATGCAGTCGGTTCCGGGCGCATCAACGTCGCCGGGATGACCGAGTCCAACATGGAATATCTCTGTGCCGCTATCGCGGACGTGCTGAACTGAGGCGAGTCCCGACGCTCGCAAGCAGGTGGCCCTTAATGCAGCTGCCGCTTTCACGCAAGGAACTGTTATCGTGTTCGATTTCGCTATCTCACAACTAGATTTGTCAACAGAAAATCCTGGATACCAGGGAGGCAGTTCCCGATGAAACCCCTCTCAAAGCTGGTCGAGTCAGTGCCGGGCAGCCCGACGACGCTGATGATGCAAAAGGGCCGCGAGCTGGCCGCCCAAGGCCTTGATGTTATCAATCTCGCCGGCGGAGAGCCCGACTTCGACACGCCCAAACATATCCAGCAGGCCGCTTTCGACGCCATCGCGGCCGGCGACACGCATTACCCCCCTCCCTTCGGCAAGCCGGAGCTGCTTGACGCCATCTGCGCCAAACTGGAACGGGAGAACAACGTTCAGGCCGTCCCCGAGCAGCTGCTGGTCACGCCCGGCGGCAAGTGGGCGATCTATACGGCGCTGGCCGCGCTCCTCAACGAAGGAGACGAAGTGATGGTCCTCGACCCGGCATGGGTCAGCTACGCGCCGATGGTACGACTCAACCTCGGTGTGGCCGTGCACGTGCCCCTGCCGGCAGACGACAGCTTCCGGGTGCGCGCTGCCCAGCTTGAAGAATATGTTAGCGAAAAGACCAAGCTGATCATGGTCTGCTCGCCCAGCAACCCGACCGGCCGCGTCCTCACCCAGCCGGAGCTCGACGACATCGCCGCCGTGGCCCAGCGCAACGATCTCTACGTCCTCAGCGACGAAATCTACGAGCATATCCTCTACGACGGCGCCCGGCACCGCTCGATCGCCTCCATGCCGGGTATGGCCGAACGCACCATCATCATCAATGGCTTCAGCAAGAACTACGCCATGACCGGTTGGCGCCTGGCCTGGGTCGCCGCGCCCCTGCCGGTCGCCAAGCTGGCCCGCACATACCAGACGCAGACCGTCACCTCCGCGGCCAGCTTTGCCATGGTGGCCGGCGCGGCCGCGCTCAACGGGCCCCAGGAATGCGTGCATGAGATGGTCGCCTCCTACGCCCAGCGCCGCAACTTCGTGCTCGAAGCGCTCGACGAGATACCCGGCATCCGCAGCAGCCCGATCGAGGGTGCGTTCTACCTTTTTGCCGAGTTCACGCAGACGGAGATGAAGAGTCTCGACGTCTCGCAGCGCCTGCTGGAGGACGGGCTGATCGCCTCCACGCCGGGCATCGCATTTGGCGAGGCCGGCGAAGGCTACGTCCGCTTCAGCTTCGCCACCGGCATGACCGACCTTGAGAAGACCGTCGAACGCCTGGCGCGCATCGTGCCGACTCTGTGAGGCCTGCATGGATATCTCTCCGCTTCAGTATCTGCTCGCAATTCTCGCCGGCATCGTCGCCGGCGTAATCAACACTTTGGCCGGCAGTGGGTCGGCGGTCACCCTGCCGATGCTCGTCTTCCTTGGCCTGGAATCGGGCGCGGCCAATGCGACCAACCGCATCGGCGTAATCATTCAGAATATCGTCGGTATTACTACCTTTGCCCGCAGTGGGCGCCTGCAGCTGCGCGGCGGCGATTCCGGCCAACCTGTCCCCGAGAGTATCCTCGACGCCGACTCGCTGCGCTTCGGTCTCTGGCTGAGCGCGGCCGGCATGCCCGGCGCCATCGTCGGTGCCTACGTGGCGACGCTCCTCGACAAGGACGCCATGAATCTCGCCATCGGCGGCATGCTGATAGTCGTCCTGGTGACGATCTTTTTCAACCCAACCAAGTGGCTGCGCGAAAAGTCGGAGGTGCGCAAGGAGAGGCCAGAGCTCTTCGTACTGGTCCTTTTCTTTGCCATCGGCATATATGGTGGCTTCATCCAAGCCGGGGTCGGCGTCTTTTTGGTGACCGCGCTCGTTCTCGGCGTCGGATATACCATTGTTCACGCCAACGCGGTCAAGCTCATCTTTGTTCTGGCGCTCAACATCGTCGCCTTTGTCGTCTTCATTCTGTCGCCGCTTGAAATCAACTGGGGCATCGGCGCCCTGATGGCCGTCGGCCAGAGCATCGGCGCCTGGGCCGCGGTGCGCTTTGCCGTGAGCGTGAAAGACGCCAATCGCTGGGTGCGCTACCTTCTCATCGTCGTTGTCATCTACTCGATTCTGCGCTTCTTCGGCCTTTGGGACATGATGATGGGAGTGCTCTAGGTGATTCCTCTGCCGGCCGCAGTCGAACATCGTGCCGCCGGGAACGACCTGAGTACGTTTCTGAGTTAAGGGAGTACCGACATGAGCAAACCTATCAGCCACGCGACCGTCATCGGCGCCGGTACGATGGGCGCGTCTATCGCAGGGCACCTGGCCAATGCCGGTGTCTCCTCCCACCTGCTCGATCTCGCGCCGGGCGAACTGACGCCTGAGGAAGAGGCCAAAGGGCTCTCGCTCGGCGACCGCGCCGTACGCAACCGCATCGCCCAGGCCGGCTATGAGCGCATGGCCAAGGCGAAGCCGGCCAGTCTCTTCAGCCCCGAGCGGGCCGGGCTGATCACGGTTGGCAATGTCGAGGATGACCTGGAGCAGGCAGCCGCAGGCAGCGACTGGATCATCGAGGCGATCGTCGAGCGGCCCCGCCCCAAGCAGGAGCTGATGGCGAAATTGGAAGCCGTAGCCCCTGCCGGTGCAATCATCAGCACGAACACGTCCGGCATCCCCATTCATCTGATCAGTGCCGGCCGCAGCCAGGCGTTCAAGCGGCGATTTCTGGGCACGCACTTCTTCAATCCGCCCCGCTACCTGCGCCTTCTGGAGCTCATCCCCGGACCTGAGACTGACGCGGCGATCATCGAGCGGATGAAGGCGTTTGCCGAAACTCGATTGGGCAAGGGCGTTGTCGTCGCCAAGGACGTGCCCAACTTTGTCGGCAACCGCATGTTCAGCTACATCATCAGCGATCTGCTCGAGTTCGCTATCGCCAACGACTACACGGTCGATGAGGTTGACCAGCTGACAGGCCCGCTGATCGGGCGTCCCAAGACCGGCACATTTCGTCTTCTGGATGTGGTCGGCATCGACGTGGCCGCGCTGGTGGGTGAGAATCTGTACGAGATGGTCCCCGACGATGACGACCGCGAAGTGCTGCGCGGGCCGCTCGGGTCCTCCGTGCTGCAGACCCTGCTGGCAAGTGGCCTGCTTGGCGCGAAGAGCGGGCAGGGCTTCTACAAGAGGGCAGCGGACAGTGCCGGCAGGAGAAGCTTCTGGGGCCTGGATCTGCAGGCGGCGTCCGAGGGCGAGGTGGACTATCTGCAGCCGGCGCGCGCCAGCTGGGCAAGCGTGGACGCGGTCAGAAACGCGCCCCTGCCCGACCGCCTGCGCAGCCTTGTAGCGCCCCAAACTTCCAGCGAGGACGCGTCTGGAGACGAAAACGAGGCCGCCGGGTTGCTGTGGCACACATTCAGTCACACCCTCGCCTACGCTTCGAAACGCGTGCCGGAGATCGCGGATAGCCCCAGCGATATCGACAACGCCATGAAGTGGGGCTTCGGCTGGGAGATGGGCCCGTTCGAGACCTGGGACGCGCTGGGCGTCGCCGAGACGGTTGCCCGCATGGAGGAGGAGGGCGTAGTTGTCGCAGCTTGGGTGAAGGAGATGCTCGAACAAGGGCATGAGGCCTTCTACGAATTCGAAGAGGGACAGGGAGACCAGGCTACCGCTGCGCGCAGATTGGTTTACAGCCCGCAGACAGGCGCGCACGAGGCCGCCGGCGAGAGCGATCGCGTGGTCAACGTCGCCGCGTTGAAGCGGGGCCGGCCCGCGCTGACAGAGAATGACTGTGCAAGCCTGCTGGAGATGGGCGACGGCGTGCTGCTGCTCGAATTCCATACCAAGATGAACGCGCTCGACACGCAGATCGGCGAGATCGCCGATGCGGCCATCGAGCGTCTCCATGGAAACGCCGCCGGGCTTGTCATCGGCAACCAGGGCGGGAACTTCAGCGCCGGGGCCAACCTCCTGCTGATCGGCGCCCTGGCCCAGGGCGGCCAGTGGGACCAGCTGGATGCGGCCATTGTCGGTCTGCAACAGATGATCATGCAGATGCGCCTTGCGCCCAAGCCGGTCGTGGCCGCGCCGTACCAGCTCGCGCTCGGCGGCGGCGCCGAGGTGACGATGGGCGCCGACCGTATCGTCGCGCACGCTGAACTGTACATGGGGCAGGTCGAGACCGGCGTGGGCCTGATTCCGGCAGCGGGCGGCTGCAAGGAGTTGGTGCGCCGTCTCATTTCTCCCCGCGTGCAGGGTCAGAACGCGGATCCCGCACCCTATCTGCAGCAGGTCTTCGAGCTGATCGCGCTGGCCAAGGTCTCGACCTCCGCCGATGAGGCGCGGGGGATGGGCTTTTTGCAGCCGCACGACCGCGTCGTGATGAACTACGATCACCTGCTGGCCGAGGCCAGGACGGAAGTGCTGCGCATGGCTGACGAGGGCTACAGGCCGCCTGCGGTTAGCGGCAACGTCTACGCTGCCGGACGCGATCATCTCGCCAACTTGCGCATAGGCATCTACATGATGCGCCAGGCGGGCTACATCAGCGAGCACGACGAACTGATTGCCGACAGGCTGGGCCACGTCCTTTGCGGCGGCGAGCTCAGCCAGCCCGCCTGGATGGACGAGCAGTACTTCCTCGACCTGGAGCGGGAGGCGTTTCTCATGCTGGCCGGCTACGCCAAGACGCACGAGCGCATCTGGCACATGCTGAAGCACAGCAGGGCGCTGCGAAATTAAGGATGTAGCTCTCTTAGTTCCGGTAACAGGAGTAACTGGCCCCGTAGACCTTTTCCCGGCAAATGAACGTGCGGCAGAAAGTTACTCAAATTAGGCCGGTGAAGGCATCGCCGTGAAGTCGGTAATTCGTACTCTGTTAGCCGCTGTTCTTATCTGCGCCTTGACAGTAGGAATGGAAAGTTCCCGCGCGTTTGCATCCTCTCTCATCTCACCTGACTTCATCGACGAAGATGCCCTGGTCTCGCTTTACGAAGCTACCAATGGTGTTGACTGGCTCAGAAGCGACAACTGGTTGACCGACGCGCCGCTCGATGCCTGGTTTGGTGTCACCACGGACAGTAATGGCCGCGTAATAACACTGGTTCTCTCGAAGAACATGCTGGCGGGTTCGATACCCCCAGACCTGGGACAGCTCGCAGAACTGGAGGAGTTGCGCCTCGAAGAAAACGGGCTGAGCGGTTCGATTCCCTCGGAACTGGGCCAGCTAACCGACCTGAAAGAGCTCCACCTCTCAGACAACGGGTTGAGCGGTTCGATACCCTCGGAACTGGGCCGGCTAACCAATCTTAAAGGGCTGTATCTCCAGGACAACGAATTCAGTGGAACAATTCCGTCAGAGTTGGGCCAGCTAACCGACCTGAAAGAGCTCCACCTCTCAGATAACGAGTTGAGCGGTTCGATACCTTCAGAACTGAGCCAGCTAACCGACCTGAAAGAGCTCCACCTCTCAGATAACAAGTTGAGCGGTTTGATACCCTCAGAACTGAGCCAACTCACCAAATTGAAAGCGCTCCACCTCGCTGATAACCGGCTTAGCGGAACGATCCCGTCGGAGTTGGGCAAGTTCGCCAACTTGAACTTGCTGTACCTCTGGGGCAACGAATTAAGCGGAAGAATACCTGCCGAGTTGAGCAAGCTCTCCAACTTGAAGGAGATGCATCTCACGGAGAACGAATTGAGCGGAACGATACCGTCCGAGTTGGGCCGGCTCTCTAAATTAGAGGTTTTGGGCATCTCTCGAAATCGATTGAGCGGAGCAATTCCGCCCGCACTTGGCAGACTCAGCAACTTGAAAGAGCTTTACCTCTCAGATAACTTGTTGAGCGGACCAATACCGTCCGAGTTGGGAAATCTCACCAACCTGACCGATCTGTACCTCTGGGGAAACGACTTAAGTGGGACGATTCCTTCAGAGATGGGCCGGCTCACCGAACTTAGAGTAATGTACATTTCAGGTAATGAGTTAAGCGGTTCGATTCCTCCAGTACTCGGCGAACTCACAAGCTTGAGAATGCTGTACCTCTCAGAGAATGAATTGAGCGGTTCGATTCCGCCTGAACTGGGCAGGCTCAGCAATTTGAAAGAGCTTTACCTTTCAGACAACGAGCTGGAAGGTCCGATTCCGTCTGCGCTGGGCAGGATGACCAACTTGAAAGAGCTTTACATCTCAAACAACGAGTTGGACGGTCCGATTCCGCCCGAACTGGGCGGGCTGACCAACTTGAAAGAACTCTCCCTTTCAAACAACTACCTGAACGGTTCGATTCCCTCTGATTTGGGTGAGCTCCCACGCCTTAAAGAATTTGACCTCTCGACGAACCAACTGAGCGGGGCGATTCCGTCCTCGCTGGGCAAACTTGCCGAATTGCAAGAGTTTTCTCTCTTGGCCAACGAGCTGACCGGGACAATTCCGGCCGAGATTGGCAGGCTTACCAGTCTGAAAGAGTTAGACCTCTCAGAGAACGGTTTGAGTGGTTCGATTCCGCCAGAACTGGGTAAACTCACTGAACTGGAATCGCTGGGCCTTTCAGCGAACCAGTTGAGCGGCTCGATCCCGTCGGAGTTAGGCAATCTAATCGAACTTCAAAGGCTGTATCTTTGGGGCAACGAGATAGAGGGGCAGATTCCGACCCAGTTGGGCAAGCTCATCAGCCTGAAAGAACTGTACCTCTCAGATAACAAACTGATTGGTTCGATCCCTTCCGAACTGGGCAATCTCACCAACCTGCAAATGTTGTATCTCTGGGGCAATGAGTTGGACGGTCTGATCCCATTCCAGTTGGGCGAGCTCACCAGCCTGAGAGAACTGTACCTCTCACAAAACGAGCTGACAGGTCTGATCCCGTTAGCGATGGGCAATCTCACCAATCTACAGGTGTTGGACCTCTCACAAAACCGACTGAGAGGTTCGATCCCTTCCGAGCTGGTCAATCTCACCAATCTGCAAGTGTTGCATCTCTGGGGCAATGAGCTGATCGGTTCGATCCCGTCGGAGTTGGGCGAAATGGCCAGCCTGACAACGCTGGACCTCTCAGAGAACAAGCTGAGCGGTCTAATCCCTTCCGAGTTGGGGGATCTCACCAACCTGCAAGTGCTATTGCTGTGGGGCAATGAGCTAAGCGGTCTGATACCTTCCGAGTTGGGGGAGCTCACCAACCTGCAAGTGTTGTATCTCTGGGGCAACAAGCTGAACGGTTCGATCCCGTCCGAGTTGAGCCAACTCGTCAGCCTGCGAGAGCTTTATCTCTCAGAGAACAAATTGAGCGGTTCCATACCGCCGGAGTTGGGCAAGCTCACAGAACTAAAGGTGCTGGGAATTTCAGGGAACGAGCTGAGCGGTTCGATTCCGTCCGAGTTGGCCAATCTCAGCAATCTGGAAGAAATGTACCTCTGGAGTAACGATTTGAGCGGCTCGATTTCGGCAGAACTGGGCAGGCTCACCAATTTGGGAAAGTTGTACCTCTCGGACAATCAGCTTAGTGGCTGCGTGCCTGAGGCGTGGAGAGATACTGAAGAAAATGACTTGGACAGTATTGGGCTGCCGTTCTGCTCGGACAGAGAAGCGCTGGTTTCATTGTACAGGTCTACAAACGGAGCAAATTGGCGAAAAAACACCAACTGGCTAAAGGACCGTATAGCACTTCAAGGCTGGTATGGTGTATCCACGGACAAAGGTCGCGTTTTGGGCCTGATTCTTCCCAAGAACGGGTTGAGTGGAGCTATGCCGTCCGAGTTGGGCTATCTAACCGATCTAAAAACTCTGTTTCTCCGGGACAACGAATTGAGTGGGACGATTCCTTCGGAACTGAGCAATCTCATCAATTTGGAACAGTTGGTTCTTTCCAAGAATCAATTGGGTGGAACGATTCCTTCAGAGTTGGGAGCCATAACGGGCCTTGGAACACTGGACCTTTCAGAGAACGAACTGACCGGATCAATTCCACCGGAACTAGGCAGTCTAGTCAACCTTGAAATCCTGATTCTGTCTGGCAACCAGTTGAGCGGGTCGATCCCGATGGAGTTGAGCAACCTGTCCAATCTTGAAGAACTGTATCTTTCAGGAAACCGGTTGGAAGGCTGTCTGCCCGAGGCTTGGAAAGACGTCGCCAAGACTGATCTGGACGAACTTGCCCTAACATTCTGTACGGCGACGGCGCCGACACCTACGGCAACCCCGTAAACGTGTACCTGTGTACAGCGCTTCAATTGGGCAACCGCCCAGTCACGGCAGCTTCAACTCAATGACCAAAGGGCGGTCATTGTGACGAGAAATCTGCCAACGGTCCTTTTTGGTCTCCCTATTGCGAACGCCGGCTGAAGCGATCACGTAAAACGTCAAGGTCGGTTTGGCACAGACAGAATTACGGAAACATCGTCAATGCGAGATTCCCAGAGGAGCTTTACACCATGAACAGCGCAGTTATCGTTTCAGCCGCCCGTACGGCCATAGGTAAGGCCCCGCGCGGCACTTTGCGCACGACCCGCCCTGAGGAAATGGCAGCTGCGGCAATAGGCGCTGTGATGGATCGAGCGCCTGCTGTGGACGCCAAGGAGATCGACGACGTCATTATGGGTTGCGCAATGCCGGAGGCCGAGCAGGGCATGAACGTGGCCCGCATCGCCAGTCTGCGCGCGGGCCTGCCGGTGGAGGTGCCGGCGCAAACGGTCAACCGATTCTGTTCGAGCGGCCTGCAGACGATCGCCCTTGCCGCGCAGCAGGTGATGAGCGGGATGGGCGAGGCCGTCGTCGCCGGCGGGGTGGAGACGATGTCGATGGTGCCGATGAGCAGCAACAAGTTCATGGCCAACCCGACGCTGGCCAGGGATCATCCCGGCGTCTACATCGGCATGGGCCTGACTGCGGAGAACCTGGCGCGGCAGTACGAGGTGACGCGTGAGGAGCAGGATGCGTTTGCGCTGCGCAGCCACAAGCGCGCGGCGGCCGCGCAGGATGCGGGCAGGTTTGACGAAGAGATCGTGCCGCTGGAGGTCGAGATCACGTTGGGCGAGGGCGGTGAGACGCAGACCTACCGCACGACTTTCGACAAGGACGAGGGCATCCGCCGCGACTCGTCGGCCGAGGCGCTGGCCAAGCTGCGTCCTGTCTTCCACGCACAGGGGTCGGTAACTGCCGGCAACAGCAGCCAGACCAGCGACGGCGCCGCGGCCGTGCTGGTGATGAGCGAGGAAAGGGCGGAGGCACTGGGCCTCAAGCCGCTGGCCCGCTTCCGCAGCTTTGCCGTTGGCGGCGTAGCGCCGGAGGTGATGGGCATCGGCCCGGTGGCGGCTGTGCCGAAGGCGCTCAAGAGGGCCGGCGTAGGCCTCGATGAGATTGAACTGGTGGAGTTGAATGAGGCGTTCGCGGTGCAGGCGCTGGCCGTCATCCGTGAGCTGGAGCTGGACGAGGAGAAGGTCAACGTCAACGGGGGCGCGATTGCGCTCGGTCACCCGCTTGGCTGTACGGGGGCCAAGCTGACGGTGCAGATGCTGCACGAGCTGGCGCGGGAGGACAAGGAGCTTGGCCTTGTCACGATGTGCATCGGCGGCGGCATGGGTGCGGCCGGGGTCCTTGAGCGGCTCAATTGAGCGGCCAGTGGTCGGTTGCCAGTGGTCAGTTGCCAGTTGCCGGTGTTGAGTAACGATGGCTCTCACGGGAGCCATTTTCGGGAGTCGGGTACTTCAAGCCACTCGCCGTCGCGGCGGATCGATTCCTGGCTGACGAGGCCGGGCAGAGTCATATCCATCGCTGTGTGAATGTCGATAGGCGGGGGCTTGCGGCCCTGCAGCGCGTCGACGAAATCCATTACTTCAAAGTAGTCGCCTCCTCCATGGCCGGCGCTGATCGCTTCGGGCGGCGGGTCGCGCCAGATCTCCGGTAGGAACTCCTCCTCGAATTCCTCCAAGGGGACCCATACGTCGGGGTCCTTGCAGAAATCTTCCAGCCAGATCCAGTTGCCTTCGCCGGGGCGGCGCCCGCTCTCGTAGGCGCCCTTGGTGCCCTGCAGCGTGTAGTTTGTCATGGCGTGCGGGCGCTTGGAGAGCATGTCGACGCGCACGCGAATGAGCTTGCCGCTGCCGGTTTTGCAGAGGAGCAGAACGGTGTCTTCCATGGCGTGTTCGGGGTCGGTCCAGACGCCGGTGCCGACGCAACTGATGCGTTCGGGCCGCTCCTTGATCCACTTCAGGCAGGGGCCGAGGCTGTGGGTGGGATAGGTGCTGCCGTTGACGCCGACCTGCCAGTAGTAGCGCCAGGTCGGGCTGCCGTCCGGCATGTGGTGGAGGCTGGAGAGCTCGTGGAGGTATTCGCCCTCGGCGTAGTAGGTCTCGCCGAAGAGGCCGGCCTCGACGAGGGCCTGCACCAGCACATTGGGCTTCATGTAGATGTAGTTCTCGGCCATCATGTAGACGGCGTCGCTGCGGGCGCAGGCCTGCGTCAGCCAGCGGCACTCGTCGATTGAGACGGCGGCGGTGACTTCGCTGAGCACGTGGATGTTGCGCTGCAGGGCGGCGATCGCCTGCGGCGCGTGGTAAGGCATGGGCGAGGAGACGACAACGGCGTCGGGCCGGGCCTCGTCGAGCATGGTCTCGAAGACATTGTAGAGCTGGGTCACGCCGGCGGCGCGACCGGACTCGGCCAGCGTCGCGTCGTGGGGGTCGCAGAGCGCGACGATTTCGGTCTCCGGGTGGACCTGGAAGGCCTTGAAAAAGGAGCCGGCGCGGCGGGCGCCGGAGAAGGCGACTCTGATCTCACCGGCCATTGTCTACACCTGCTTTACTTGCAAATATATATAATATTATCATATATCCAATCGCCTTTCCTGTTCTCAAAGGTAGGTGTTGAAGAACTCGACTGTGCCTTCGAGGCCGCCCCAGCCGTGTCCGTTGGGGTGGACGAGCTTCCACAGCCGGTCGCCGAAGCCGGCGGCCTCGTAGATTCGTTTGACGCGCTCGTAACCTTCGAGCATGTCGTGAATGTAGAAGCAGTCGTCGTACATGCCCATGTCGAGCATCAGAGGGCGGGGCGCGATCAAGCCGGCGATATCGTCGGTGTCGAACCAGGCGTAGATGCCAGGCACGATTTGTGAGCCGCAGAAGTTGACGCGATCGAAGGCGAAGGCCTTCCAGGGGTTGACGTAGCCGAGGATGTCGGCGGCGGCGATGCGCGGCTCTGCGGCGGCGGCGAAGGTGGTCATGGTGCCGCCCTGGGAGAGGCCCATCATGCCGATGCGCTTGGGGTCGACTTCCGCGCGAGTCTCCAGGTAATCGACGCAGCATTTCATGTCCCAGACGTTCAGCGTAAGGGGCCAGCGGTCGAGCATGGTGCCGCGGATGTAGTTGACGTTGCACGGGTCGCGGCCGGGGAAGGGATCGCGGCCGTCGCGGCGTTCGCCGAAGCCGCGCAGGTCGGGCGAGATTGTCAGGTAGCCGGCTTTGGCCATCTGGCGGCCGTAGTCGTAGTTGTGCTGTTCGATGTTTGCGACCATTTCGTCGGTTGAGCGGATGCCGGCGACGGGGTCTTTGCCGAAGGGGCCGTGGCCGTGCGAGCAGAGGAGGGCGGCGTTCTTGCCGTCGGCGGGCATCTCTTTGGGGCGGAGGACTTGGCAGGGGACGCTCATGAAGGGTTCGGCGTTGAAGACGACGCGCTCGCGGACGAGGCCGTCGTCCTCGACGCTGCTTTCGACTTCGGCGTCGAGCGGGACGGGATCGGGGAAGCTGCCCAGCAGCTCCATGTACTTGGCGTAGGCGGTTGTGTGCCACTGGTTCCAGTCCATGCTTTGGCGGTCAAAATGGAGCTTGGGCGTGTGGCTTTCGACCTGGTGCTGCCAGTAGGCCTGCATCGAGAAGTTGCGTCGTGTCATCGTTCTCTCCTCGCGCGCGGTTTTGGGCGCGTCATTCTGCCGGGGCTTCAACCGTCGGATACTGGCCGGAGTAGCCCGAATTTCCGCCGAGGATGCCGCGTAGCTCGTCGTCTCTGACCGTTTTGAGGATATAGTCGGGGACTTCGGTGCCGGGCCAGTTGACGAACCAGTTGGGCGTGAAGCCGTAGAACATGGTGTAGCGGATGTTTTCGCTCAGGATCGGCACGCCGGCGTGGAGCAGCGTTTCGGTGAAGTGGAGGATGCTGCCGGCGGGCGCGGTCGATTCGACGATGGGGCAGCGCTCCTTCAACGTCTCGTAAGTCCCCTCGAGCCGGTGGGAGCCGTCCAGGATCATGGTGCCGCCGTCGCCGGGCTCTACGTCGGTCAGGTAGGTGATGTTGTTGAGAAAGAGGCAGTTGACGAGCTCGGGGTCGTTGTCGTCGGCGAAGGTGCCCCACTTCGGTCTCATGCCCCTGTGCCAGCCCATTTTGTCGGGGTCGCGCAGTGCGTCGCGGTCGGTAAGGCGCTGCGGGTGGGGCCGCTTGATCATGGCGTGGCAGGTCTCGTACTTGATCTCGGCGCCCATGAGCTGGCGGTTGGCCTCGAGCACCTGCGGGATCATGATCCAGTCGCGGAAGAGCGGGTCTCCGTTCACCATGCAGTCGACGTGGAGGATTTCGTCGTCGTCTTTGTGGGCGAGGGGGCGGGTGTAGTGGGACTGCCGGTCCAGCGCGGCCTTGTAGGCCTCGACCTGTTCGGGGTTGAGCACGTTTTCTTCGAGCACCCAGCCGTGTTGGGCGAAGTGGTGCAACTGTTGGCGGGACAGCATCGGACGCCTCCGGAGACGCGGTGTTCAGAACCAATGGGGCGACTGGGGCCGCCTGGTGCGGATCGATTCGAGCGCGGCGGCGCAGACCGAGACGATGTTGGCGCCGCGCGCAGCGGGGATGGGGTTGTCGATTTTGCCGTCGAGCAGGTCGAGGAAGTCGACGACCGAGCGTCCCCAGCCGTGGCCGCCGACGACGGCGTCGGCGGCGGGCTCTTCGACCGGGACGGGGTCGTGGTCGCGGCGGTAGAGCTTGCCCTTCCAGAGCGTTCCTTCGGTGCCGTAGACGGCGAGGAAGCCGCCGCCCATGCCCTCGCCCATGCCGTGGCCGGAGCAGCCGCTGGTGACGTAGACCTTGCCGATGGCGCCGCTCTCGAACTGGAGAATAACGATATAGCAGTCGTCGTCGGGGAAGACGGGGATGCTGAGCTTGTTGCTGTAGGCGTGGACCTCGGTGACGGGCGATTCGGCGGTCCAGAGGATGAGGTCGAGCGGGTGGCTGCCGCCGCCGAGGAGGATGTTTTGCGGGTTCTGTTTGTTGATGCGCCAGGGCGTGTGGTGCTGGCCTTCGGGGGCGTAGTGGCTCCACATGTCGTGGATGTAGTCGCCCTGGAGGAAGAAGATGTCGCCGATCTGGCCGGACTTGGCGATCTGGGCCATCTCGTGCCAGGGGTGCATGTAGCGCATGGTCTGGTCGGTCATGACGCGGGCGCCGCTGTGGGCTTCGGCGTCGAGAATGCGCTGGCAGTCGGCGACGGTGGTGGCGAGCGGTTTTTCGATTAGGGTGTGGCAGCCCTGTTCGAGGGCCATGACGGCCTGGTCGGCGTGGAGGTGGTCGGGGCCGGCGATGACGGCGACGTCGGGCCGTGTGTCGCGCAGGAGCTGGGCGTAGTCGCTGCCGGTGGCGGCGTGCGGGTAGAGCTCTTGCATGCAGTCGAGTTGGGCCTGTTGGGGGTCGACGACGGCGGCGATCTCGCCGCGGCCGTCGGTGGCTGCGACCTGGGCGACGCTGCGGCCGGCGCTGCCGCCGCCGCTGATCAGAAATCTGTACTTACTCATATCCGGGTCATCCTCACTGGTCGGTCTGGGCGGTCGGAACGGTATCGGGATCGAGGAAGGCGACGTCGCTGGCGTCGTCTTCGAAGCGTTTCATGCCGACCTCTTTGATGGCGCCGTCGTCCACCTTGTGCAGGGGTGTGTAGCTGGGGTGGTGGGCCTCGCGGTATGGGTCGTTGCGGGCGGCGTTGTAGCAGCAGATCAGGGACCAGCGCGGCTTTTGGGAGCGGTTCTGGTCGGAGCGGTGGAGGATATTGCAGTGGAAGAAGAGGGCGTCGCCGGGCTCGGCTTCGCAGTGGACCAGTTGGAGGCGCTTCTCGGCTTCGGTGACGCGTTCGAGGTCGGCGCCGGCCTGCTGGCCTGTCTCGACATGGGTGATGCGGCCCATGTGGTGAGAGCCTTTGAGGACCTGCATGCAGCCGTTCTCGCGGGTGGCGGCGTCGACGGCGATGGATACGCTGGACATGAGGGGGTAGAGGACGTAGTTGTCGTACCAGTAGCCGTAGTCCTGGTGCCAGGCCCAGGCGCCGCCGACTTCGGGGTCTTTGAGGATCATCTTGGAGTGGTAGTGGTAGACTTCGCCGCCGAGGAGCTGTTCCATGGCGTTGACGACGCGGTTGCAGCGGGCGTACATGCCGTAGATGCCGTTGCCGGGCTGGTTCCAGAGGGTGAGGCGGACGGTGCCGCCTTCGCCGTCGGCGCGGCCGAAGGATTTCTGGTCCATCTGGCGGTCGGCGATGGCGGTGCGGCGGAGGAGCTCGATCTCTTCGGCGTCGAAAAACGACTTGACGATGAGGTAGCCGTCGTCGTGGTAGGTGGTGATCTGGTCTTGGGTGAGCATGGTTTGTTCTCTCTTTCTTATATCATGGCCGGACGCCGCCGGCTGCAAACGGGAGCGTTCCCAGGTAAGCGTTATCTTGGCAGTTGCAGTTCCATATCGATGGTGGTGAGCGTAATGTCTTCGATGGTTTCCTGTTTGCGGGCGAGCTCTTTGAAGCCCCGTTTGCGGTAGAAGGCGAGGCCTTTTACGTTTTCGGCTTCGACTTCGAGGCGGAGTTGGTGGGCGCCGGGGAAGGCGGCGATGCAGGCGTCGAGCAGCATGGCGCCGATGCCGCGACGCTGGTGGCGGGGCAGGACGTAGAGCCGGCCGACGGTAACGATTTCGTTGTCGCGGCTGGCCGCGGACAACAGGCCAAGGATGGCATTGTTTTCGTCTTTGGCCAGGGCGAAGTAGACGTTTTCAGTTTCGATCTCGGCGGCGAGCGTTTCGGGCTTGTGCCAGAGCGCGGTGATCTTGTGGATGACATCTATTGGCATGAAGGCGCGATAGGTGTCGATCCAGGTGCTGCTGAGCACCTGCTTGATCTGTAGGACTTCGTCTACTCTGGCCGGTTGGACGGTAATCATCTTCGTTAGTGCCATGTTCACTCTAGCGCAGTTTTCGTCGGTCTCGTGAGACTGATGCGGGCGTTCTGCTCAGACACGGATAAGGTCATTCTCGACATACTGGCGGAGCAGTGGTTTCTTGTCTACAGCTCCTCTGGTCAAGACATCCACCTTCGTAACCAACAGCTCCGCCAGGTAGGCGCAAAGATCGACAAACTCCCAGCCCAGGGGCGCGTTCAGGGTGACCAGAATGTCAAGGTCGCTGGAGGGGGTCTGTTCGCCGCGGGCATAGGAGCCAAAAAGGGGGCGATCTCCTCGACATGGTAGCGGTTCTTCAGTTCGGGCTGATGCGCACGCAGGATCGTGCGGACTTCCTCTACGCTCTTCATGGTTTGCGGTGCGATTGAATCAACGATTCAGCGTGCAATCCTTGCCGGTCGAATCGGCTGACGCTGCCTGCTTCGCGGACTCCTCGGGCTTGCTTTCGAACTCGGTATCATAGAGATCCATTTCGGGCGCGTACCGGTCTTCGGCAAAGGTTGCCAGGCGCGCTCGCATCTCGGCTGCCAGAGATTCATCAATTCCCCTCTCGCGTAGATCGATATCGTCTGGGCTGCGATAGAGTTCCATCTTACATGATCCTGTGGCCTTTTGCCTGGTACAGCTCCGCGGCTGGTTGGACTATAGCTGGCTCTCGGGCCAGTCTTGGGGCGTGAAGGGCCAGTTTAGCGTGGCGCAGACGTCGCGCCAGCGTTCCTCCATGTCGGGCAGGTAAAGGAGGGGGACCCAGCCGAGGCGGAGGTAGATGCTGAGGGCGGGCAGGCGCCAGTCGTCGGTGTTGAGGTAGATGTTCTTGTAACGGTTTTCGAGCAGGCGGCGAACGACGGAGGCGCAGACGGCCATGCCGAGGCCGAGGCCCTTGTGTTCGGGGTCGGCGCAGACCCAGCCGAGCTCGCCGGCGAAGGGGTGGATCTCCTGGGGGCGGTGGCTGGACATGGCGCTGGCGACGATGGTGCCGGTGGCGCGGTGGGTGATGAGGAACCAGCCGTCGGGCAGGATGTGGGAGAACCAGGGGCGGAGGACCTCGATGTTCCAGCCGGTGAAGCCAGCGAGGTCCATGACGCGGTAAAAGCCCTCTTCGTCGCCGGGTCGGTAGGTGCGCAGGGTGTAGCCGATGGGGACGTGGACGGCGGGCGGCGAGTTGAGCAGCTCCTCGGGCCAGACCATCTTCAGCTGTTCTTTCTTGCGTTCCTGGCTCATGCGAAGGGTCCTCCGGCGGCGCGGCGGCGGCGCGGCTTTATTCTACAGGTTGCACCTTGGCGGGCAGGCCGGTGCGGATCGAGTCCCAGCAGGCGGAGGCGGTGGCAATCACTTTGGCTCCCGCGACTTCATCGATCAGCGGACGCTTGTCCTCCAGCAAACAGTCTTCGAAATGGCGCATGTAGCGCAGCACTTCCTGGCCGTGCCCGGCCTCGCGTCTGAACTCCAGGCCCAACTCGGGCTGGCCCTGTATCTTGTCGAGAACGAGACGGTTGTCGACGAAGGAGCCCTTGTCGCCGAAGATGCTCAACCCCTGCATGGGCAGCGGCGGCTCGACCAGACCGTAGACGGCCAGGATGCGGGCGATAACGCCGGAGCGGAAGCGCAGGTTGATCAGGAAGTTGTCGTGTTTGCCGGCCGGATAGCGGTCGTCCATGTGGCTGCAGGAGGCGTAGGTGAAGACCTCATCGACGTCGCCGAAGAACCAGCGCAGAAGGTCGATAGGGTGGCAGGCGCCGCCGTAGAGCCAGTCTTGTGGGTTCTCATGGCGCCAGGGCGTGCGGTCCATAACGGGGCGCATGTCGTGGACATAGTGGGCTTCGGCGAAGAGGGGGCGGCCGAGGTCGCCGTCTGCGAAAAGCTTGTGGGCGGCCATAAACGGGGGCTTGAAGCGGGAGGTCTGGCCGGTGAGGAACTTGAGGCCGGCTGCGCGGACGATTTTGACGACGCGGCGGGCTTCGGCGAGGGAGACGACCATGGGTTTGGTGCAGATGACGTGTTTTCCGGCGGCGACGGCGGCCTCGATGTGGTCGATGTGGAGATGATCGGGCGAGTAGATGCCGACGACGTCGACGTCGGGGCGGGCGACGAGCTCGCGGTAGTCGTTGGTAGCATGGGGGATGGCGTGTTCGGCGGCGAGGCGTTGAAGGCGGGTCTCGTCGCTGTCGCAGAGGGCGCGCACCTGCAGGCGCGAGGTGGGGTCGTCGTTGATTGCCAGCATGTTGGCGCCCATGCCGAGGCCGATGACGCCTACGCCGATATCTTTTGCCATTGTGTCTCCCGGGTTGGTGATGGGCTCATAGTGACGGGCCGGCGGCGGGCGCGGCGCGGCGGGGGAGGTGCTTGCATGGAAGGTCAGAAGTCGTTGAATACGTCGACGGCGTTGCCGGTTTTGATCGATTCCCAGGCGGCGACGCCGGCGGCGACGGATTTGGCACCGTCCAGTACGCCGGGCGAGGGCTCTTTGTCGTTGTCGAGGCAGTCCTGGAAGTGGCGCATGTAGCGGATGACGGTGGCGCCGTGGCCGTAGGCGCTGAGGTCGGTTTCGGCGTCGAAGGGCGTGGTGTGGACCTCCTCGGTGTTGCTGTCGAGGATGACGCGGATTTCGCCGGGTTCGTTGTCGGTGTATTCGCCCTGGAGGCTGCCTTCGGTGCCGTAGACGCCGTACTGCATCATGGGCAGGGGCGGGTGGACGATGCCGTAGAGGCCGGAGACGCGGCCGATGACGCCGGATGTGAATTCGGCGTTGATGAAGAAGTTGTCTTGGATGGGGTAGCCGGGCGTGAGGCCGCCCTTGTTGGCGACGGCGTGGACCCGTTTTATGTCACCGCCGAAGGCGCGGATGATGTCGATGCTGTGGACGCAGCCGCCGAACATAAAGTCCTGGGCCATGTGGAGGCGCCAGGGTGTGAAGTCGTAGACGGGGCGCATGTCGTGGAGGTAGAAGCTTTCGACGGCGATGAGGGAGCCGAGCTGGCCGGAGTCGAAGCGGTGTTTGGCGTCGAGGAACTGGCGGTCGAAGCGCATGGTCTGGCCGACGAGGAATTTGAGGCCGGTGTCGCGGACGAGTTGGACCAGGGTTTTAGCGTCTTCGAGCTCGGTGACCATGGGTTTGGTGCAGACGACGTGTTTGCCGTTGCGCAGTGCGTCGATGCAGGACTCGGCGTGTAGTGCGTCGGGTGAGTAGACGCAGACGACGTCGACGTCGTCGCGGCGGGTGATGTGGCGGTAGTCGGTGCTGTGGAAGGGGATGTTGAATTTCTGTGCGGCCTGTTCGAGCAAATCGGGCCTGCGGGCGCAGGCGGCGGTGATGGTGTAGCGCAGGTCGGGCTCTTCGTTGAGCATGGTCATGGTGGAGGCCATATTGGCGGGTCCCATGCCGATGATGCCGAGGCGGATTGGTGCGTTGCTCATGGTGGATGCCTCCTCAGCGCGAGAGCGTGTGGTCTGGTTTGGTGAGCGGCCTGGGGGCCGGTTGCGGTGGTCTGCATGGGACTTGCGGCCGAGTTGTGGCGCAAGGGTTGTGCCGGGTGAAGGGGACGGGGCGTATGGTACACCAGTTTGGCGGTCATTGCACATTTTGGCGGCCGGTTGCCGGTGGCCAGTGGTCGGTTGCCGGTGGTCCGTGCTTTGAATTGTGTGATTGGGATGACGGGCATTCGTTGCGGCGTCATGGCTGGCCCCGTTATTTCTTGCGGCGTTTGCGCGGTCGGCGGCGGACGTGTTCGACGTTGAAGTAGGTTCGGACTTTGCCGACTAAGTCGGCGGGGCCGGCGCCGGAGAGGCTGCGGGATGGGACTTGGTCGCAGTAGATCTGGAAGCGGGCGTGCCATTCGAAGGGCTCGCCCTGCATGCGGTCCCAGGGATTGCGATCTTGTGCGTCTGTCATAACGGCAGTCATGTTCCTCATTTACAAAGGGACCGAAGTCCTCGCGATTTTGGCGTGAAAGGGGGACATATGTCCCCAAATGTCCCTAAATGTCCCCAAATGTCGCACCACATTTTTTTTCGGGAGGGGGTGGAGGGCGCCGGGAAGGGTGTTGAATTGGGCGGAGTTTGGCGGTTGGAATTGCATGATATTTACAGAACAGCAGGCGCTGCGGCCATTTGCACTGGATTGCGGGAAATTGGGTATTGGCGTCGGATGGGAAGGCATGATGGTTACAGAGTAGCACGTTTTTTGGCCATTTGCTCGGATAATCGTGAAATCCATTTCTTGCGGCTGGATTTGCGTATTGATGACAGCTACGCAGGGTCTTGGAGTTCCCGCAGGAATATCGGCGAAATTGGTGAGAATTGGGTCGGGGGAGGGGGCGAGATCCGCGTTGGGCAGGAATATGTGCGAAGGCAGGCAGGCGGAGGGTGGGTGCGGGGTCCGGGCGTTAGGGGGTGCCGAGCTGGGCGTTGATTGTGCCGGTGAGCCAGGCGTCGCAGCCGGATTGGGTGCGGTCGGCTTCTTCGAATGTGCTGAGCATGAGCATGAGGGTTGCGCGGGCTTTGACATTCTGGCGGGCGGACCAGCCGGCGTCGTCGAGGCGCTGGGCGTGGCGGTCGATCATGGCGGAGGCGTCGGGTACGGGGATGTCGCAGTATTCGGCGGTGGATTCGAGCAGGACCTTGCTGACGTGGATGAGGGCGTTCCGGTCGGCTTGTGTGAGGGCGTTCCATTCGAGGAAGAGGTCGGGTCTGGCTGCGTTGTCTTTTTCGATGATGAAGAGGGCGAAGTCGTCTTCGTTGAGGAATACGAAGGGTGTGGCTGTAGGCGGGGGGAGGGGCGCGGTGGGGGGCGCGGGGGCAGGGCATACGCATCTTATTGGGAGAGGACCTTTAGGAGATAGTCAGTTTTCCAACCTGCTCGTTTGCGTTTGGCAGCGATACCGATTTTGGCGCTCTTCTCTTGGCGTAGGAGGTTGAGAGCTAAGCGGCGCAAGATGGCCAGGTTGTGCTGCGCATGGCCCTGACGAATGCGGCTGTCGTCCTCGCGAAAGGCGACATCCAGGACCCAGTGGACTGAGTTCTCAATGCTCCAATGGCTGCGTGTGGAAGTCAGGAGCAATTCGGCATCGGGAGGCAAGCTGGAGATGAAGTATCGC
>JAJDTL010000023.1 GCA_022827195.1 Caldilineaceae bacterium | reverse complement strand
GTCAGGGCGCTGCGGCCCGGGCGGGACGGCATCATCATCGCGACGGGGATCGACGACCGCGAATGCCGCCTCCAGGCCTGGGGCATCCGCGCCAGCGGCATCGGGTACGACCGCCGGGTCAGGGGCTGATCGGGTCGATGGCATATCGTGATGCAGCCGCGGGACGAAAACGTAATCGTGAACGGTTCCGGGAGAGGATGGATGAGAGAAGGGCCTCCGGCCGCTGTTTGTCATGTGGATTAGTCCCGCCGGTACCCGGCCGCACGACCTGTGAACCTTGTGCCGAAAAAAGACGGGCGAAGGAAAAGGCGCGGAACGGGAAACTGAAGGCCGAGGGCAAGCCGCGCAGGTGTCCGGAGAAGGCCCGGGAATCGGGACGGCGGCACTATCGCCGGCGGGTCGACCAGCGGGTCGCGGCGGGGGTCTGCAGGAGATGTGGCCGGCGCCCGCCGGCCCCCGGCCGGATAAACTGCCATGACTGCGGCGGGAAGCTCCGGGCGGCGGCCAGGGAGAGATACCATGCCGGCAAGAAGACGGGAAAGCCCTACGGCGGACGCCCGGCCGAGTCGCGCCGGCGGTCGGCCAGGCTCCGGAGCGAGCGCAAGCGCCGGGAATGGATCGAAGCCGGTTTATGTTCTCGCTGCGGAAAATCCGAGCCTGCCGAGGGCGGGTCCACGTGCACGCCTTGCAGGACCAGGAGGCAGGAGCGCGACAGGGCGAAGTACGCCCAAAGACGGGCCATGGGGTCATGTGTTCGCTGTGGAGCCGCCCCGGCCTTCGACGGCACCACCACCTGCCTTTCCTGCAGTGCCATGGAGGCCGGCAGCGAAAGGGTCGAACGGCGGAACGCCGCGTCCCGGAAAAGGTACTGGCGGAGAAGGCAGGAGTCGGCCTGCACCGATTGCGGACAGCCAAGTCACGGAGCATCGAGGTGTGTTCCATATGTTGCGCACCTGATTATGTTGCGGCGGCTGCCATGTCGTCCCGCGATCCCAGAGGTGGCTGGAATCACCGCAACATAATTATTCAGATGCTCTTTGATAATCGTGGCTCCACCAAACAATTGAGACACGATCATGTTCGAAGAAATATTCACGAGACAGGCCAACATCAAGAGATGTCAATCGGCGCCACTCATCAAGGAACGAGTGGTATATCTCAACCACCTTGCAGACTTGGGTTCCAACCAAAATACATTACGCCGGATGGCAGTTGCCCAGGTTCACCTCGTCCGCTTGTTGGATTTGGAAATTGGCGGCAAGGTTACGCTTCCGCAGGTTGAGGCTGCGGCCAAAGAATGGTCCCGTCCTAATCGAAACAGGTATATGAGGCGTCGGCGGGAACTGGCGCCGTCCACTGCAACAAGACGCTTTCTGGGACGGGCAATTGGATGGCTCCGCTTTCTCGGCCAGCTCGAAGAAACCGTAGCGCTGCGGCATCCCCATACCGCCGAAGTTTCCGATTATGAAGTATGGATGCGTGAGGAGCGCGGGTTGTCGGAATCGACGATTCGAGGCTACTGCGCGGCTGCCGATCATTTTCTCGAGTGGCTCTCCGTCAACGGCCTGCCACTTGGTTCAGTCAGTGTGAGCGACATCGACAGGGCCATCGAAACGAAGAAAGCAACGGGCCTGTGCAACCGGACGACAATGAATATCTACTCGGACCGTCTTCGTGCATTCTTTCGATTCGCCGAGCATCGAGGGTGGTGCTCGGCGGGCATTGCGGCGGCGATGAAACCCAATTGGGTTTACCCGGATGAAACGATACCGACGGGGTTGGCCAGGGGAGACGTCCTGCGTCTTCTGGCAACCACGGAAGGTAATCGGTCGGCAGACAAGCGCGACCGCGCAGTGCTGATGCTGTTCATCGCCTATGGCCTGCGAGTTGGAGAAGTCAGAAGACTGGCACTGGAAGATCTCGATTGGGAGAACGAGACAATACGAGTCCGTCGTTCCAAGTCGGGAAAGACAGATATTTACCCCCTGTCCCAAGGGGTCGGCAAGGCGGTTCTTCGGTACATTGTCGAGGTTCGCCCACCCCGCCCTGAACGCGCGCTCTTCCTCACTCTCAATGCGCCGATCCGCCCGATAGGTCGTTGTGGGATCGGTAGTATTGTCAGTAACCGACTGAAGCGCATCGGCATCACCAAAGGGCGCCGGGGACCACACACGCTGAGGCATGCCGCTGCCCAACACCTCCTTGACGAAGGCATTCCGATGAAGGTGATCGGTGACTTCCTCGGGCACCGGAGTCTCTCGTCCACAGCGATTTACGCCAAGGTCAATATCAATGCTCTTCGTGAGGTCGCACAATTTGATCTGGGGGGGCTGGCATGACTCTTCAGGAAGCAATCGACCAATACATTGTGTGGCGACGGGCACATGGGGCGAAATTCGAAAGTTCTGCGGGCATCCTGTATCGCTTTTGCGCCAGCATCGGCGATGATATTGACAGCGATTCCGTCACAGACCTGGAAGTCCGCAGATTCCTCGAAGGAAATGGGGCACTGACCCGGTACCGGATGAACAAGTACGGAGCTCTGGCGAACTTCTATCGCTATGCGATCGGCCGGGGTTACGCGAGCCGCTCACCGTTGCCAGAGGATGAACCGAGAAAGCAGCGATCCACACCACCATACATCTACTCCCACGAAGAACTGGGCCGTCTCTTCGGTGCCATAGACAGTTGCTGTGAATCCGCAGTCCAACTGAACGCAGACACCTTGCGTCTGCTGCTCCTTCTTCTGTACGGAGCCGGCCTGCGCTCGTGTGAAGCATTTCGGCTCACCCTGGAAGATGTCGATCTGCAAAGCGCCATGTTGACCGTGCACAGCACAAAGTTCTTCAAGAGCCGCCTGGTGCCAGTTGGACCGCAACTCGCCGACCAGCTCGTAAGATATGCCGGGGAACGGGTTTCCTGGCCACTCCCACAGGGAAAAGATTCGTCCTTTCTTGCGAACCTTGATGGAACACCGGTCAACAAGAGGACCGCTTTGGGGGCCTTGTCGCGGGTACGTCTAGCTACCGGCATCCACGGTAAGGAAGGCACACAGTCGCCAGGCCTGCACTCGTTCAGGCACAGCTTTGCAGTTCACAGGCTGATTGCCTGGTATCGTCAGGGTGCCGACGTTCAAAGGCTCCTGCCTTCATTGTCAATCTATCTTGGTCACGCAAGCCTGGCCGGGACCCAGGTCTATCTGTCGATGACACCGGAGTTGCTGCAGCAGGCATCTCTGCGCTTTGAAAGCTACGCACGCGGAGGAAACGATGAGTAACGCCCAGACGCTGGGGCCGTGGCTCCGCCGCTTCCTCCAGGAATACATCGTCACCGAGCGCAACCTGTCCTGGAATACCCAGAAGAGCTACCGCGATACCTTCACGCTGCTGCTGCCATTCATCAGTGGCAAAGTCCAGAAAACGGTAGACAGGTTGTCTTTCCATGATCTTACAGCGCCGCACGTACTGCAGTTCCTTGTCCATCTTGAGGAAGACCGTGGATGCTCGGCGCAAACCCGCAATCAACGGCTGGCGGCCATCTGCGCCTTCGCCCGCTTCATCGGCAGCCGCGACCCGGCCCGTGTCGAATGGACCGGCCAAATCCGAGCCATCCCCAAGAAGAAGGCCACGCCACAGCCTATCTCATGGATGTCAAAGATCGATATGGACGCCATGCTTGATGTTCCGGATCGCAATACGTTGAGAGGCCGCAACGAATACGCTCTTCTGCTGTTTCTCTACAACACCGGCGCTCGCGTCTCCGAAGCTACACGGTTTAGCGTGCGCGATCTTAAGGTCGGTCGTCTCGAAGGTGGTCATTCACTTGCAACCTTACACGGAAAGGGCGGGAAGATGCGTCAATGCCCGCTGTGGCCGAAAACCCAACGTGTGCTGGCGGAGTTGATACATGGACGTGAGGAAAACCATGCAGTCTTCCTCAGCAGGCATGGCAAGCGTTTTACCCGCTTTGGGGTCTATCGACTCGTCGAGCGCTGCGCTGCCCAGGTGCCGGCCTTGGCCAGCAGGAAAATCACGCCCCATGTGCTGAGGCACACGACAGCCTGCCACCTGGTCAGCGCCGGCGTGGACATCAATACGATCCGTGCATGGCTCGGTCATGTCAGCCTCGATACAACCAACATCTATGCCGAAATCGATCTTGAGATGAAGGCCAAGGCGATCGCACTCTGCGATGCGGGGGAGACCCGGCCGGGCCGACCGTGGAAGGAGGACAAGGGGATGATGGCGTTCCTGAAATCCCTGTGATTCGAAAAATTATGTTGCGGTGATTACAGTCACCTCTGGGGTCGCGGGGCGACATGGCAGTCGCCGCAACATAATCAGGTGCGCAACATATGGCGGG
>JAJDTL010000008.1 GCA_022827195.1 Caldilineaceae bacterium | reverse complement strand
TGATTCGAACTGCGGGAGCCACGCAAGCTCGCTGGCGTCGGCACGGTTGCGCGTTGGCGGCGAGATGGAAGCGCGTAGGCACGGTCGGTTCTGCGACGGTGGCGTCGGCGACAGGCTGGCATCGCGCAGGCACGGTGGCATAGCTAAGGGGGGCGTTGCGGGGGGAGTCCCCCCGCACAAGGGAGGGCCGGGACGGCCGTACAACGGCAGTGGCCAGTTGGCAGTTGGCAGTTGTCAGTGGCCAGTTGGAAGCTGTCAGTGGCCAGTTGGCAGTTGGCAGTGGCCAGTGGCCAGGAACCGGCGGGGGCGGGTATGCGTTGGTTGCTAGGCGAGGAATAGGAGTCTTAGACGTATTTTGGACTGCACCCGATTCGAAATTGGTCATTCCGGCAGAAGGGCCAATCGTGTATAATCTGATTCGATGAGCGTATTCCACCTTCTGCGGCGCAGCAACCAAGATTCGTCAACCAGGTCCCCGCTAGTGAAAGGCGTGCAAAGGAATCGGCGAAGGGTCGGCGTGCGTCTGCTCGTCTGTTCGCTGGCCGCTGCGCTCGCGGCCGTCGCGCTGTTGGGCGTCGACTTCGACGCGGGCGTTCCGCACGTGAACCTGGCCGCGGCCCAGGAGGAGGCGACTTCCACGCCCGACAGGCAACAGCCGGACACGGCAACCGAGACGGGTACCCCTGGGCCGACCGCGACCCGCTCGGCCGAGGAGTTGTCGGAGTCGATCCGCGCAACTGCGACCGCCCGCGCGCAGGTAACGCTCACCGCGGCCGCGGTTGCGACCAACATTGCCCTTACGCCAACAGCCACCTCCACGCCTACAGCTACGTTAACACCGACGCCCAGCGCCACGCCGACGCCGTCGCCCACACCGACGCCGGGCCCGGATGAGATCCTGGATGCGCGCATCGAACGGCTGATCGAGGAGATGTCGGTCGCGGACCGAGTGGGCCAGTTGTTTGTGGTCACGTTCCAGGGCAGCGATGCGGGCCCGCGCAGCGACATCGCCGAACTGATCGAGGAGTACCGGGTTGGCGGAGTGGTTATCAGCCCGAACAACCGCAACTTCAGCAACTACGGTGAAGAACCCAGAGAGGACGTGGCGCGGCTGACCAATCAGCTGCAGGCTTTGGCCTACGGCCTATACCTCGCTCCGACGGAGGCGTTGAACGCGAAAGAGGGCGCGGCGACCCTCCCCGGCATTCTGCCCTCCTCGCTCGTGCAGAGATTGCCCTTGGAATTGCCGCTGCTGATCGGCGTTGAACAGGGCGGCGACGGCCTGCCGGTCTCAGTTTTGCGCGCCGGCTTTACCGCGATCCCGCCGCAGATGGCGCTGGGTGCGACCTGGAATCCGGCACTGGTTGAGGAGGTCGGGGTGGTCCTGGGGCGGGAACTGCGCGGCGTGGGCGTAAACCTGTTGCTGGGGCCGACGCTGGACGTGATGGAACAGCCGCGGCCTGACCTTGTGGCCGGCTTTGGGCTGCACGCGTTTGGCGGCGAGCCGTTCTGGGTGGGCCGGTTGGGCCAGGCCTATGTGACAGGAGTTCACCGCGGCAGCGACGGGCGCGTCGCCACGGTCGCCGGCCATTTTCCCGGACTGGGAGGCACCGACCGGCGGCCGGAAGAGGAGATCGCGACCATCCAGAAGAGTTTGCAGGAGCTGCAACGGATCGAGCTGCCGCCTTTCGCCGCGGTGGCCGAACGTCCGTCTGCGATCCTGCGTTTGGATGGGTCGGCGGCCTCGACCGAGGCGCTGATGTCCGGCCATATCCGTTTCAGCAGCTTCCAGGGCAGCCGCGAGCGCACGCCGCCCATCAGCCTGGCGCAGGAGCTGGGCGTTCTTCTCGACCTCGAAGCGTTTGCACATTGGCGGGCGCATGGCGGTATTTTGATGAGCGATGCCCTTGGCGTCCCGGCTGTGCGCCGCTATTACGACCCGCAACTGCAGGAGTTCCCACGGCGGCGCATCGCACTCGACGCGTTTACCGCGGGCAACGACCTGCTCTACCTAGCCGACTTTTCGTTAACCGACAGCTGGCTGGATGCCAGGGCCAACATCAAAGAGACGATCATCTTTTTCCGCGAGCGCTACACGAACGATGCCGAGTTTGCCGCCCGCGTCGATGCCTCTCTGCATCGGATACTGCGCCTGAAACTGCGGCTGTACGACCCCGGCTACGATGAGGAGATGGAGGATGACACGCAGACTTTGATGGAAGATCCGATCGAGGTCGACATTGCGGATGTGCTGATTGGGTTGGATGATCTGGCGGAAGGGTTCGGCGCGGACCATCAGAAAGGGGCCCAGGTGCTGCTCGACCAGGTCGCCGGCGAGGCGCTGACGATCTTCTTCCCCGATTCGCCGGGGCTCATCGATCCGCTGCCTGCGCCGCCGGGCGAAGACGAGAACATCCTGATCTTCACCGACAGCCGGATCCTGCACGAGTGTGACGTCTGCCCGCCTGAGCCAGCAGTGGAGCCGACCGCACTGGAAGAGATTATGCTGCGGCTCTACGGGCCGGAAGCGACCAACCAGCTCAAACCGGAACAGATACGCAGCCGCGGGTTTTCCGAGCTGAACTCGCTCCTCAACGGCACAGCCGATGAGGCGCTGGAGGACGAGTTGGATGAGGAGATCCGGAACGCCGACTGGCTGATCTTTGCCATGCTTGACGTCGACGTCGCCAACTATGAGAACAGCGACGCGGTCAAGCAGTTTCTGCGCCTGCGCAGCGACCGCCTGCCGGGCAGCAAGCTGGTGGTGCTTGCGCTCAACGAGCCGTACTTCTTCGATTCGACGGAAATCGGCAAGATGACCGCCTATTTGGGCGTGTATTCGAAGACGCAACCGTTCCTGGAGGCGGCGGTGCGTGCGATCTTTCGTTCGCGTGCGCAGCCGGTGCGTGGGGCGCCGCCGGTTAGCGTGCCGGGCACGCGCTTCAGCAACCTGGTCGAGCGTCTTGAGCCGGACCCGAACCAGACGATCGGGCTGACGCTGCTCAACGAGGGCATCGTCTTTGAACAGACGGAAGAGAACGAGGTGGTGGTCGCGCAGGCCGACCTGTCGGTGGGCGACATTCTGGAACTGCAAGCCGGCCCGATAATGGACCGCAACGGGAACATGGTGCCCGACGGGACGCCGGTGAATTTCCGGCTGGAGTATGAGGGCGAAGATTTCGCGCGGCAGGTGAACCCTGTGGGCACGCGCGGGGGTTTTGCTCGCAGATCGGTCCCGCTGGAACAGGCGGGCACTTTGCTGATCACGGTCACCAGTGTGGAGGCGACGTCGAGCACTGAAATCCGTGCGAGCATTCCGGTGGCGGATGGCGAAGGGGACAGAACTCGGATTTCAATTACAGATCCGAATCCCTTGCCCGCGCCGACGCCAACGCAGGCGTCGCCTCCGCCGCCCACAGCCGAGCCGACGGCACAAGCCGAGCCCACGCCGGTCCCCCCTCCCTTGCCGCCTGAAAACGTTGAAGTCGACGTTGCATCGCTGGCGGTCGCGGTGGTGACACAGTTGATGGTGCTGGCGCTGCTGCTGGTGGTTCTGGTGCAGGTGATGCCGCGTCAGTTGCTGGTGCATCGTCTGTTGTGGGCGATGATCGTGGGTTGGTGCGCTTATATCCTCTACGGCCTGGGCGCGATCCCCGGCGGCGTCTGGATCCAGGTCAACCTCTACCCCTGGGACAGCGTGCCGATCGTGGTGATCGGGATGTTGATCCCGCTCGTATGGTTGCAGTTCCGCGCGGAGTAGACGGCGGGCGGTCTCCCTCTTTCTAATCGAGTGCTGTTGCTCGGCCCATGCGCGCGTAGGTGGGCCGTTCTGCCTCGTGTAAACGAGTTGCGTCTGGCTGTCAGTTTTCAGACGCCTCTGCCGGCGTGTCGTCGGGGCGCCGGTCGGGGTCTATGAGTCGGAGGACGTGGATGCCCGCTCTTTTGTGAGCTATTTCGGCAACATAGATCTAATCGCAGAGGGCGACAATATCTATACGTAGTTTGAGACTGAGCCCTGTCCCCGGTGAATCGGTCATTTTGCCAATGCGAACAGGGTTGGCTGGCTCAGCGACATCAAATACCTGTAAGTTGTGGGAGAAGGCGTTGAGCGCGTCAAAGACAGCAAGAGAGGGTCTGTTGTCATCCCAGGCCACAAAAACGAATCAGACGAAGCATCTGTGAGAACGGGCCCTGTCATCCGACGTTCTTCGCCCCCTCGCCTCAGGTCAACACCTTCTGCGGCCCGCTGCCGTTGGGCTGCACGGGTGCGTCCTCCTGGCGGCGGAACTGGTTCATGTAGAGTTCGTGGTAGAAGCCGCGCTGCGCCAGCAACTGTTCGTGCGTGCCGCGCTCGATGAACTCGCCGTCGCGCAGGACAAGGACCTGGTCTGCGCTGCGGATGGTGCTGAGGCGGTGGGCGATGACGAAACTGGTGCGGCCCTGCAGCAGTTCGTTGAGCGCGGCCTGAATCCTTTGCTCAGTACGGGTGTCGACGCTGCTGGTGGCCTCGTCCAGGATCAGGATGCGGGGATCGGCCAGTGCGGCGCGGGCGATGGCCAGGAGCTGTCGCTGGCCCTGGCTCAGGCCGCTGCCGCGCTCGCCCAGCTCTGTTTCGTAGCCTTCCGGCAGCCGCTCGATGAACTCGTGCGCCTGCGCGAGCCTGGCCGCGGCGACGACCTCCTCGTTCGAGGCGTCGGGCCGGCTGAAGCGGATGTTGTCCATGACCGAGCTGCTGAACAGGTAGGTATCCTGCAGGACGATGCCGATCTGCTGGCGCAGGCTGTGCAGCTGGACGTCGCGCACGTCGACGCCGTCGATGCGCACGCTGCCGCCGGTCACGTCCCAGAAGCGGGGGATCAGATTGATGATCGTGGTCTTGCCGGCGCCGGTCGGCCCGACGATGGCGACGGTCTGGCCCGGTTCGGCGCGCAGGTCGACGCCCTTCAGGACCGGCTCGCCGGGCACGTACTCCGCCTCGACCTTTTCGAGCGAAACCGCACCCTCGATCACGCGCATCGGCTGCGCGCCTACCTTCTCCTGCACCTCCGGGATCTCGTCCATCAGCTCGAAGATGCGCTCGACGCCGGCGATGGCGCTCTGGATGTTCGTCCACAGCACGCTGATTTGGGAGATGGGTTGGTTGAAGCGCTGGGCGTAGCCGAGAAACGTGACGATCAGACCCAGAGAGATTGCCGAACCGGCCAGGGACTGCCCGCGCAGCAACATGACGCCGCCGACGCCGACGACGATGGCGATGCCGAGAAAGCCGAGCGCCTCCAGCGCCGGCGCCAGCGCGGAGGTGTAGGCGACAGCCTTGATATTGGCGTCGCGATTGACCGCGTTGCTGTGGCGGAACTGCTCGATATTGGTATCTTCGCGACTGAAGGCCTGCACTTCGCGCACGCCGGAGATGCCCTCCTCCAGCTCGGCGTTCACCTCGCCGATGCTCTGGCGGGTGACGCGGAACGCCTTGCGGGCCTGGTTGCTGAACCAAAGGGTTGTGACGACCATCAGCGGCACAACGCTGAGGCTGATGAGCGCATAGGCCCAGTTCAGATACAGCATCTGCCAGATAATCCACACGATCAGGAGACCGCTGCTCAGCACCTGCACAAGCGCGAAGCTGACCATCTGCTGGACCGTGTCCGAGTCGTTGGTGATGCGACTCATCAGGTCGCCGGTCTCATTGCGGGCGTAGAATCCGAGCGAAAGCCGGTGGAGGTGGGTGAACAGGTGCACGCGCAAGGTGCGCAGAACGGTCTGGCCGGTCCAGCTCATGCTGAAGAACATCAGCCCGGCGGTGACGGAGCCGGCCAGAAACCAGGCGACGATAACCAGCGTGATGTCAAGCAGGCCGCGCAGCAGGTCATCGCCGGCGGGGTCGCCCTGGGCGAATTCGGGCGCCCACCAGCAGTTGGCCTGGCTGCTGGTGTCGGTCTGGAGGGAGACGCCTTCGGGAAGCTGCAGGCCGGAGCCGTCCGCTCCGTCGGCCCGGCCGGCCTCGCTGACGACCGCCGGCGCCAGAAAACAGTCGACGGCCTGGCCGATCAGTTGCGGGCCGATCACCTGCGAGTAGGCGTTTACCGCCATCAGCCCGGTAACGAGGATTAGCGCCCACCAATAGGGACGGAAATATCTACTAAAACGGGACAGGGTCGCGCCAACGCTCTTGGGCTTCAGCGTCTCCTGCCGCAACATGCGGTCACCGAACATCGGGCTAGCTCCTGAAGGATAGAGTACGTTGCATCGTGCGTTAAGTCGTGTGTCAGGAGGAAGGTAACAGTTGCTGCATCGCCATGGCTGGCGGCGGGCTAGGCTTCAGCCGCCAGCGGCGCCTCCTCCTCGAGAACCGCATCCTCGACCAGCTGGCTGTGGTAGATGTCGGTATAGATCGCGCTTGTGGCCATCAACTCCTCATGGGTGCCGCGGTCGACGATGCGCCCTTTGTCGAGCACGAGGATCTGGTCGGCGTTGACAACCGTGCTGATACGCTGGGCGATGACGAAGCTGGTGCGGTCTTCCATCAGCTGGTCGAGCGCGTTCTGGATGAGCACTTCGGTCGCAACGTCGACATTGCTGGTGGAGTCGTCCAGGATCAGGATGCGCGGGTCGGTCAGCAGGGCGCGGGCGATGGCGACGCGCTGTTTCTGGCCTCCGGAAAGCGTTGTGCCGCGCTCGCCGACCGCGGTCTCGTATCCGTCGGGAAAACTGACGATGAAGTCGTGCGCGGCCGCGGCCCTGGCGGCGGCCTCGACCTCGGCGTCGGTGGCTTGGGGGCGGCCGAAGGCGATGTTGTCGCGTATGGTGCCGGTAAAGAGGTTCGTCTCCTGCAGCACGATGCCGATCTGCCGCCTCATGCTGTCGAGGGTAACGTCGCGCACGTCCCAATCGTCGATAAAGACCTGCCCTTCGCTGACGTCGTAGAAGCGGGGGATGAGATTGATGATGGTCGTCTTGCCGCTGCCCGTGCCACCCAGTAGGGCGACCGTCTCACCCGGCTGTGCGTTGAGCGAGATCTTCTGCAGCACGGGGTCGGTGCTGTTGAAATAGCGGAAGGAGACATTGTCAAAGCGCACAAGGCCCTGCACCTGCGGCAACGGCCGCGCGTCGGGTCTATCGGTCACTTCGCTCTTGGCGTCGAGGATTTCAAATATGCGCTGTGCGCTGGCAATGGCCTGGCTCATCTGGCCGACAATGAAGCCGAGTTGCCCGATTGGGAAGAAGACGTAGATCAGATAGAGACTGAACTTCTGCCATTCGCCCAGCGACAGCGTGCCGAAGAGGATCTGCCTCCCGCCCCAGTAAACGACTGCGGCCTGGCCCAGGTTGGCGACAAGGAAGATGATGGGAAAGAGAAAGCTGAAGAATTTCGCAATCTTGATGTGCTGGTCCAGGAGCGTTTGGGCTGCGTCTCTGAATCTTTCCTGCTCCTTTCTCTCGCGCACAAAGGCTTTGACGACGCGGATACCGGCCAGGTTTTCCTGCAAGATCGTATTCAGGTTCGAAAGCCGCCGCTGGATTTCGCCGAAGAGAGGCTGGGTAACAATACCGAAGACCATGAAGAGCACCAGTGCCAGCGGCAGAACAGGCAGGACGACCAGGGTAAGGGACCAGTTGGTAAAGACGAGCACGGCCAGCGAACCGATGAGCAGCACGATCGCCTGCACGCCGAGCAGCAGGCCCTGCCCGATAAACATCCTGAGTTTTTCGACGTCGTCGGTGGCGCGGATCATCAACTGGCCGGTGCGGTTGCGGTCATGGTAGCTGAAGGAGAGCCGCTGGATCTTCTCGAAAAGCTCGTTGCGAAAGTCGAAGGCGACATCCTGGCTCACCTTTTGGCCGAGGAAGGCCTGGGCGAAAGCGAAAAGCCCGCGCGCCACTGAAAAGACGACGATAAAGAGCATCGCCCAGTAGATCGGGCCTTCGGCGCTGAAGGCGCGCTCGGTCAGCTCTTCGAGCGTAAAGGGCAACGATTCGAGCGCGGTCGCCTGGGCCGATTTCGACAGGTCCAGGATCTGGCGGGCGAAGACGCTCTCCGTTACCGCGTCGAGAACGTTCTGCACCAGTTGCGGGACAACAAGCTGCGCGCCAATGCTGATGAAGAGCGAGGCGTAGGCCAGTATTGTCGTGCGCCTGTAGCGGCCGAGGTAGCCGATTGCCCGGCCCAGGTCCTTCATGCTGCCGCCGCGTCCCTGGGGCCCGCCGGGACCACCCCGGCCGGGTCTGCCGAATGAATTGCGTTGGTTCACATGCCTCTCCTTGGGAAGTCAGGTCCAGTGCCTGAACAGCTGCAGCACCCCTTCCCTGGCGCGGTGCAGGCAGCGCCGGTCATCTACGCGGGTTGCCGCCCCTGCCATCAAGGCGCGGCGGCGTCACTACGCTCTCGTTGCAACGAATCAAGCAGTTTGATCAGCAGCCTCTGTAGCGTTTCGCTCTCCTCCGGAGAGAGTTGAGCGACCAAATCGTTGAGGAACTCAAAGTGCAGGGGCGTAGACTCGCGGATCAGTCTCCTGCTATCGGCGGTAAGGCCGATGCGAAAGGCGCGCAGGTCGCCCGGGTCCAACTGTCGTTCGATCAGCCGCGCCTCTTCGAGTACGCGCAGGTGCGCGCTGATCGTATTCTTGCTCAAGCACTGGCTATGGGCCAGGTCGGTGGGCGAAAGGGTCGGTTGATCGTTGCGTTCGGACAGATAGAGCCGAATCAGGATGCGCCACTGCGCGAGCGAGATCTCTTCATCGCGCATGCGCTCGCCCAGGATGCGATCGTAGGCGCCGGCGCAGGACTTCACAAGCCGCAGGATCTCCATGCCGTCGACGTGCGACAGGCCGGACTCGGTCAGAAGTTGGCGGAAACCGGTCTGCCAGCTTTGCCTGGACTTGAGGGGCGCGTCGGTTCTAGTCATAAGCGGAATTGTACGATATCGAACTACATTGTGCAAAAGATGGAGGCCGCGGAACGCAACGGTTGGCCGAACTGTGTGTTATAGTAGTAAGAATACGTCATTCTGGATTTTCAATCAGATTGGGGACGGACGACGAGGGTGCGCCGAGGCGCCATCAACGAAGATGGTCTGATGCGGGACGGCATTGATGGTTGCGCGCTCGCGAAGGGAAAGTCAACGGACCTGCCGGCCCGCACGGGAACGAAGGATCATGTATAGTAGCAACGGCCGGCCGCGCCGGGTTGTCATTACGGGCATCGGCGCGGTGACACCCCTGGGCTTGACGGTTGATGAGACGTGGGATGCCCTGCTTGCAGGTAAGTCGGGCATCGACACGGTGACGAAGTTCGACACCAGCCAGCTGAATACTCGCTTCGCGGGGGAGCTGAAGGGCTTCGAGGCGAAGAATTACATGGACCGCAAGGAGGCCCGGCGGCTTGACCCGTATATTCAGTATGCGCTCGTGGCGACCGAGCAGGCGCTGGCGGACAGCGAAATCGATCTTGAGAAGGAGACGCCTACCGACGTCGGCGTGCTGATCGCCAGCGGCACGGGCGGCCTCACCTCGCTGATCGACAATCTGAGGCTGACCGATAAGCGCGGCCTGCGCAAGGTCAGCCCGTTTCTGATTCCGAACATGCTGGTTGACAGTGCGGCCGGCAAAATCGCGATTCTCTATGATCTGCGCGGCCCCAACTTTTCGGTGGTCAACGCCTGTGCCAGCGGGACGGCGGCGACGGGCGAGGCCTTCGAACTGATCCGCCGGGGCGATGCGCAGGTAATGGTCACCGGCGGCGCGGAGGCGGCGCTGCTGCCGATCATCATGGCCGGCTTTGACGTGATGGGCGCGATGAGCCAGCGCAACGAGGACCCGGCCGCGGCCTGCCGTCCGTTCGACAGCGACCGCGACGGTTTCGTGATGAGCGAAGGCAGCGCCATTCTGATCCTGGAGCTTCTAGAGCACGCGCTGGCACGCGACGCGCGCATCTACGCCGAGGTGATCGGCTACGGCAACAGTGCGGACGCCTACCACATGGCGGCACCCCATTTCGACGGCCGGGGGGCAGAGGATGCGATGAACATGGCGC
This sequence comes from Caldilineaceae bacterium, assembly GCA_022827195.1. Lineage (GTDB taxonomy): Bacteria > Chloroflexota > Anaerolineae > Caldilineales > Caldilineaceae > Bin5. Next base: position 37,684 of record JAJDTL010000008.1, on the reverse strand, counting down.
TGCGCAAGGCCGAGTGCTACGGGGTGAAGCGCGCGGACGTGGACTACGTCAACGCGCATGGGACGAGCACGGAGCTGAACGATCCGGGCGAGACCAAAGCGATAAAGAGGACGTTGGGCGAACATGCCTACAACGTAAATGTCAGCAGCACGAAGTCGATGCTGGGGCATCTGCTGGGCGCGGCGGGCGCGATTGAGGCGATCGTCTGCCTCAAGGCGATCTGCGAAGGGGTAATTCCGCCGACGATCAATCTGGACGACCCCGATCCATCCTGTGATCTGAACTATACGCCGTTACGGTCTGTGCGGAGAGAAGTCGCAGTCACAATGAGCAACAGTTTTGGCTTTGGCGGCCACAACTCATGTCTGATGCTGCGGCGGTTCGAGGAGAATGGGTCATGACAGCGCAAGCGCATGAAGACCACGAAGCCGAAAGCAAACATACGGCGGAGAGTCTCAACGGTACGGAACGGTCCGTAACCAACGGCCGCTATCCGGCGGAGCGGGCGCCGCAGCCGGTCGCGACCAGGGTGCAACCGCCCCGTTACGCCCAGATCATCGGTTGGGGTTACGAAGTTCCGGAACGGGTTGTCACGAACCAAGATCTGGAGCAGATCGTCGATACGCAGGACGAGTGGATCCGCACGCGCACAGGCATCGAGGAGCGCCGGGTGGTGGCCGAGCCGCTGGAGACGACCGCATCGCTGGGGACGCAGGCGGCGCGCAAGGCGCTGGAGGTAGCGGACCTGCATCCGGCCAAGGTGGACCTGGTCATCTGCGCCACGAGTTCGCCCGAGCATCTCTTTCCTTCCACCGCGAGCATCATACAGGACAATTTGGGCATAACGCAGGCGGGCGCGTTCGATCTGAGCGCGGCCTGCTCCGGCTTTGTTTACGCATTGAGCGTGGCGCGCGGGCAGATAATGGCTGGGGACGCCGAATACGTGCTTGTAATCGGTTCGGAGACGCTGAGCCGGATGGTTGACTGGACGGACCGCACGACGTGCGTTCTGTTCGGAGACGGCGCGGGCGCGGTGCTTCTGGCAGCTAGCGACGTGCCCGGCGGCGTGACGGCGACCGTGCTGGGCAGCGACGGTTCGGGCGCGGAGTTGTTGACGATACCATCGGGCGGAAGCGCGGCGCCGGCGAGCCTGGAGACGGTCAGCAACGGCTCGCATTACATCAGGATGGACGGGCGGGCGGTCTTTCGCTTCGCGACCCGAATCATGGCCGAAGCGACGCGGCAGGTATTGGACAGGGCCGGCGTTCCAGTGAGCGAAGTCGACCTGGTCGTCCCGCATCAGGCGAACAAGCGCATCATCCAACACAGCGTTCTGCGTCAGTTGAAGATCCCCGAAGACAAGGTCTACGTGAATGTCCACAAGTACGGCAACACCAGCTCGGCCAGCATCCCGATCGCGCTCTGCGAAGCGATCGATGAGGGCAAGGTGGCGCCGGGCGACAATCTCGTGTTCGTCGGGTTCGGCGCCGGACTGACGTGGGGTGCGTGCGCGGTCAAGTGGAGCGTGCCGATCGAAAAACCGGAGACGAGCTGGTGGCATACAACGCAGCGGCAGGCGGCCTACCAGGCGGCCGCGGCGCGTTCGATGTGGAAGCGGGCCATTCGCCGCCTCTACAGCCAGGTTGAGCCGCGCGCGATGACGCGGCGGCCGGTACGCAAACCCGACAATGAACAGCCGACGCCCTGACATTTCCAGCGTACGGCCCTCAGTAATCAGCCCTTACACAACGCCTTCCAGGTGAATTTGAGCCGGTCCCAAGGGGCAGTACGCCGGTAGCGGCTCCGCTCCGGGGCCGATTTCGATATGTTCCATCACCATTTCCTGCCTCGTCTATTTAAGGCCGGCCGGGTTGTGCGATGGGACCCTACCTGCGGCGGAGAGACGCGTTCGCAGCGCCGCACAGACGAGGAGCACTGAAATGATACAGGCGGCGATCACGGGTGAGCGCCAGGTCTCGTTTCATGAGATGCCGGAGCCAAAAGCAAGGGCGGATTGGGCCGTCGTCAAAGTCCATGCGTCGGCGCTGTGCACCGAGTACAAGCTTTGGCTGACCGGCCAGAATCCAGGCGTGATAGGTCATGAGGGCGTTGGGGAGGTGGTGGAAGTCGCGGAGGGGGGCCCGGTCAAGGTCGGCGACCGCGTGGTGATCCTGCCCCAGTTTTCGTGCGGGCGCTGCCAGCACTGCATGGGTGGAGACTATATCTACTGTGAAGACGCCTACGATTTCGCCGCGCTGCACGGCTCGGAAGCGGGCGCGGGCACTTTCGCCCACTACGCGCTCAAACCGACGTGGCTGCTGCCCAAGCTGCCGGATGAGGTGAGCTACGCGCAGGCGACGATGGCTATCGACGGAATCGGCGCGTCCTTCGGCGGACTGGAGGCGATCGGCGTCAACTCGCAGGACACGGTGCTGGTCACCGGTTTGGGGCCGGTGGGGCTGGGTGCGGTGGTCAACGCCCGCTTTCGCAATGCACGCGTACTTGGGGTGGAGCCGGCGCCCTGGCGAGCGAACAGGGCGCTGGAGATGGGCGCAGAAGCGGTGCTGGATCCCAACGACCCGGAAATTTTGCAGCAGATCCGCAGCCTGACCGGCGGGCGGGGCGTGGACTGCGCGGTCGACTGTTCGGGGCAGGTCTCGTCGGAGCGGCTCTGCATCGACGCCGCCCGCCGGCGGGGACGCGTTGCCTTTGTCGGCGAGTGTCGGGAGGAGCTCACGATCACGGTAAGCCCAGACCTGATCAAGAAAGGTCTGACTGTGGTCGGCTCCTGGCTTTACAACAGGGGCGACTACGGCAAAGTAATGAAGGTGATCCGCGAATCGCCGCTCATCGACCTTCTGATCAGCCATGAGTTGCCGATGAGCCAGCTTCAGACCGGCTTCGGCCTGCTGGCGCGAGGTGAGGCGGCCAAGATCGTCGTCGACCCCTGGAGATAGGTTTTGCATGATTGCCCCAATTGATTGTCGGTTGTCTGCGATTCAGCCGAAGGGAGTCGTCAGAAGATGAACCTCACATTTCAACCCAAGTATCGAGGCGGCGATATCGATACAGCGCCGGACGCTTTCGGCGAGTTGCGCGGCTCGGGCGATGCCCTCTCCGACGTGAAGGAGTTGCGCTGGCGCTTCGAACAGGATGGCTACCTCCTATTGCCCGGCCTGCTTGACCGCGACCAGGTCCTGGAGGCCCGGCTTGAGATGCTGAGAAAACTGGATGCCGCCGGTTGCCTGGACCCCGCCTACCCGCTGGAAGATGGGGTGGCCCAAGCCGACTTCGAGAATTCGTTCATGACAGAGCTGGCGCAGGACAACGCGCCGCTGATGAAGGTGCTGTACGACGGTCCGATGATGGCTTTCTATCGTCGGTTCCTGGGGGGAGAGGTGCGCCATTTCGACTATACCTGGTGCCGCTCGAAGCCGCCCGGCGACGACACGGCGACGCCGCCCCACTACGACATCGTCTTCATGGGGCGCGGCACGCAGCGCCTGTATACGAGCTGGACGCCGCTGGGCGACATCCCGGTCGAGATGGGCGGCCTGATGGTGTTGGAGAACTCGCACCGTCTCGATGAGGTGAAGGCCGATTACGGGACGCTGGATGTTGACGCTTACTGCACGAACTATCCCGACGCGGCCGAGATCGAGTCCGGCGAGAAGCTGTGGCAGCATCCCAACGGCGGGGCGTATTCGCTGGACCCCATCGCGGCACGGGCCGAACTGGGCCTACGCTGGCTGACGACCGACTACGCGATGGGCGACCTGCTCATATTCAGCATGTACACGATGCACGCCAGCATGGACAATCTGACCAGCCGGATCCGTCTTTCGACCGACACGCGCTACCAGCTGGCCTCGGAGCCGGTGGACGAACGCTGGATTGGCGAGAACCCGATCGCGCACGGCCTGGCGTCGAAGCGGGGCATGATCTGCTGACGCGGCGGCCTACGCAGGGTTCCACACTCCAAACGGGAAGGATTTCGAATGCCGTCACTGCAGCAGGCATTTTGGGAGATGGATGTATACGGCTTCACGCTGTTGAAAGGCGTGCTGAACGCAGAAGAGGTGATGTCGCTGCGCGTCTCGCTGGCGGAGTGGGCAGAGAGATTGGGCACGGTGCAAAAGTTTCGGGGGCAGGCCGGCCACGTGAGCAATCTACCCGCGCTCGACACGCTCTACCACCCGCTCATTGACCACCCGCGCACGCTGCCGGTGATCGAGCATGTGCTGGGCGAGGAGATCATTCTGGGCAGCCTCAACGCGCGCATCGTGCGTCCGGGCGATCCGGAGCAGGGCCTGCACAGCGACATCCGCGGCGACCTGCTGAACATGGGGTCGCCGGTGATGGTCAACACGGTCTGGCTGTTGGACGACTTCACGCCCGAGAACGGCGCCACCCGAATCGTTCCCGGTTCGCACAAGAGCGGCATGGCGGGACCGCCGGAGGGCATGGATGTGAAGCACGTCTTCCAGTTGGTGGCGCCGGCCGGCAGCGTGCTCGTTTTTAACGGCCAGTGCTGGCATGGCGGCGGCGCCAACCAGACGCAGACCGACAGGCATGCGCTGTTCGGCCACTACCGCAAGAACGCCCTAATCTTCCAGGTTGACCCCCACGACGGCTTCGAGGAGGGCTGGCTGGAGAAGCTGAATCCCCGACAACGTGCGTTGCTGCGCATGGAAAACGGTCTGGCCGCGCCCCACGCGGCCGACAGCCACCTGCGCGTCTCATTTTCGCGCGGCAAGAAGAAGATGGACTGACGCGGCCGAATTGGGCGTTGAGCGGTACTGCGATGGAGATTCTGCGGCTTGCCGGCGGCCTGACTGCGGCGGCCCATTGCTGTTGCGTGCTGCGCCGTCCCTTCTTGAGAAGAAATGCCTATCTGAGCGACGGCATCTTGATCTCCTGCCAGGCGCTCTCCCCCACGGGTTCGAAGCGTTCGAGAGCCCCGATTTCTGACACCAGCTGACGGCCCTCTTCGAGATTCGCCAGCTCGCCCAAGCTGATCAGCTGCACGAGCGCGTTGCCGATCACGGTGGCTTCGCCGGGGCCGGCAAGCACGGGGATACCGGTGGCGTCGGCGGTGAACTGGTTGAGCAGCCGGTTGCGCGATCCGCCGCCGACTACATGAATCACTTCGATCTTGCGACCGGTCAGAGAGCCCAGCTCTATGAAGACGTCCCGGTAAGCCAGGGCAAGGCTCTCGAAGACGCAGCGGGCGATGGCCGCATCGCTCTGAGGGAGGGGCTGACCGCTCAGCGCGCAGAAGTCCCGGATGTGGGCAGGATGGTCGCCAGGCGGCAGGAAACGGCCGTCATCGGGATCGACGAAGGAACGAAGGGGGTCGGCAGTCTCCGCCAGCGCGACCAGCTGCGGGTAGGAGTAAGCGCGCCCTGCGCTCTCCCAGGCGGCCCGACACTGCTGCAACAGCCACAGACCCATCACATTTTTGAGCAGACGGAAGGTGCCGTAGACGCCGCCTTCGTTGGAGGCGTTGACGGCCAGCGCGGCTTCGTTGACCACCGGCTGCGCCACTTCGAGGCCGACAAGGCTCCAGGTGCCGCTGCTGATGTAGGCGAAGTTCTTCGCTTGTACGGGAACGCCCGCGACAGCGCTGCCGGTGTCGTGGCAGGCGGGCGCGATGACGGGAATACCTTCATAGGTCCCGAGGCGCGTTCCCGGCTGCACGACTTCAGGGAAGAGCCGCAGCGGAATGCCGAGCGCGTCCAGCAGTCCACCGGCCCATTTGCGGGTGAAAGGATTGAGCATCTGCGTCGTCGAGGCGATGCTGAATTCGCAGACCTGTACGCCACTCAGCCAGAAATTAAGCAGATCAGGCACCGTCAGGAAGCGCGTTGCGATTTGCAGGTGGGGCGAACCGCGCTCGACCAGGCTCATCATCTGGTAGAGCGTGTTGATCTCCAAGACTTGCATGCCGGTCTGCGCGAAAACCTCCGTCCGCGGAACGTGCGCAAAGACCGCCTCCAGCATGCCTTCGGTGCGGCTGTCGCGATAGCAGACCGGGTTTCCGATGAGATCGCCGTTGCGGTCGAGAAGGCCGAAATCGACGCCCCAGGTGTCGAGGCCCAAGCTGGCAGGCGGGCCGGCCGCATGCGCACTGTGGCGCGCGATGCCCGCCTGCACCTCGCGCCAGAGATGAAGAATATCCCATTGCAGCGTGCCGTTGACTGTCAGCGCGTGGTTGGGAAAGCGATGCACCTCCTCCAGTTCCAGGCCGGAGCCGTCAAAATGCACGGCCATCACGCGGCCGGACTCGGCGCCGATATCAATGGCCAGAACGGTGGCGCGTTGTTTCGTCATGCAATGTCCTGATTTCTGGTCACGCGGGCGAGGCAGAGGAGATCAACCGCGGTGTGAAAGCACATCCTTCTCGTAGCTGCGAATATCGTCCAGAAAGGCCATACCGATTGGCACGTCCTGCTGCAGGCAGTGGTAGTCCCAGACCGCGGCGTGCGGCATCACCTTCAGCTCTTCCATCAGCGCGAGGCGGGTCGTGTAGTCGGCTTTGCGCTCGATCTCCTGGAGAGCGTCGCGCGGTTCCAGCAGGGCCAGCAGCAGCGCCCGCAGCGAGTTGCGCGTTCCGATCGCCCACGCGGCCACGCGGTTGATGCTGGCGTCGAAGTAGTCCAGCCCGATGTGGACGCGGTCCAGGTGGCAGCCGCGCACGATCTCCTGCATGATGGCCTGCAGTTCATCGCTAAAGGTGACGACGTGGTCGCTGTCCCAGCGCACACCGCGGCTCACGTGGAGGACGAGCTCGGGCACAAAGAGCAGGCAGGCGGAGATCTTGTCGGAGACAACCTCAGTCGGATGAAAGTGGCCGGCGTCGAGGCAAAGGGCCTTATCGTTGCGCGCGGCATAGCCCAGATAGAACTCGTGCGAGCCGACAACATAGCTTTCGGAACCGAGACCGAACAGTTTGCACTCAACGGCGTCGCGATTGTGGTTCGGGTCGATCTCTTTCTCAAAGATCTGGTCGAGCGCGTCATTGAGCAACTGTCTGGGCGTTGTGCGATCGCTCGGCGAGTCCTTGAGGCCGTCCGGAATCCAGATATTGGTCATGGCCGGCGTGCCCAGTTCCTGCCCGAAGAAGGCTCCGATCTCGCGGCAGGCGATGCAGTGCTGGATCCAGAACTGGCGTATGTCGTTGTCGTAGGAGGCGAGCGTAAATCCGTCATCGGCAAGGGGGTGGGAGAAGAGCGTGGGGTTGAAGTCGATGCCGCGGCCGTTCTCCCTGGCCCACTGGGCCCAGCCCTGGAAGTGCCGCGGCGCGATCTCGTTGCGGGGCGGACTTTCGTCGGTGTCCGGGTACATGGCGTGAAGATTGAGGCGGTGGCTGCCAGGTATCACGCTGTAGGCGATGTCCAGATCGCTGCGGAGTTCATCGACTGTGCGGGCGCGGCCGGGGTAGTTGCCGGTCGCCATCAGGCCGCCGCCCAGCCCGCGGTCCGGCTGCTCGAAACCGAGGACGTCGTCGCCCTGCCAGCATTGGAGGCTGATGGGTACGCTGCGGAGTGTTTCAAGCGCTTGTTCTGTGTCCACGCCGATGGCGGTGTAACGTTCGCGTGCCAGGGTGTATGCATCTTCAATCTGTTGCGAAGTGGTAGCAAAGTTCATCAGGCACCCCAAGACAAGTGGAATGGAGCTAGTCTTCTTCAATGAACAATTGAGATTCCAAGAATTTCAAGACAACTGTTGCTCTATCCTCTAGAAATCTACTGTAATGATCGTGCAAATATATGTCATCGTCAACCGGCATCAAGTTTGACTCTAGAATTGCCTCAAGCGAAGCCTTCCTCTGTTGGTCGCTTGTTGCATGGTCGAACATTTCCAGTTGGAAGTCATAGAGATACTTAGATGGAGGATGACTGGTGATCCTCTTATTTGTGCTCGCAGGCAAAAAACAGAAGTTGCAGAGTGAATTGATTTTCCCCTTCCCCTTCTTTCGCAAGTAATCCTTTGGGAAGATGTGATGATATTCTTTTCGATTGTAAGACGACAAAGATCTCCCTATGTCGATATACTTTCCAGTAAGGAGGCTTTTCGGTCGCTTCTGGGCAAGAAGGAGAAGAAATGCTCTTGTAAAGGGACGGGCAATACTGAATTCCCTTTCGATCAGGTCAGTTCTTGAGATCCTATGTGAATACCTAGTTATTGCCGAAACCCTTGCAGGACGATCTAACATTTCTGAGAATAGGCTAATGTCTTCGTCCATATGAGAATCGGTCGACCCAGCATACCTCTTGGAGAAAGAGGTCGTCCAGAACCAATGTCTGATGGCGTCATTCAAGCCGGTTGACGAAATGCCGCCCCTTGAGAAGAGGAATGTCAAAGGAACCAGTTGATGCGAATGAGGCAAGAAATCGGAAGTCTGGACCAGAAACTCGGTTGAGAGATAGTCGACAGCTTGTTCCAAACTCGTGCGGAGCTTATCAATATTGTTTCGAACACTAATGACATCTAAATCAAGAATTGCTTTCGTTGATGTAGTTTTGCAAATGATTGCGGAAAGACATTGCAGTATGCGCTTTTCCGGAATACCGCCAAATCCTTTCTCGTCAAGATCAGTGAGGATTTGTCTTATTTCATCTCTGAGATCAAAGTCATCTCCCCAAGTCCAAGCTATCATCAGGTCTAGGGTGGACAAATTAGTAGCTGTGTTGTTTATTCTCTCAAAAATGGTTCCGACTTCCTCCTTACTGCGCTCCTTTACTGTTACGACAGGTACTTCGTAGTTCTGAAATTTATTCTGTAGCGAAGTAATCAAGTCATAATGCTTTTCCTCACATCGTTGGAGATGTCGATGAAACTCGCTGGGGTCAAATAAGGTCGACAGCTTGAAACTGCCCGGACGCACATTTGACCAAAGAGTGGGAGGAGCTTCCATTTCCTCCAAATCCGCCTTTGACAAAAACCTCTCTTCGCCGAGGTCGAAATATAACTCAAACATGCTTGGATCCTGTGCGTTTCCTTCAGCTCTTTCGTCCAGCTGTTTGTCCGAGCAAAAAACCCCATAAATCGTAGTCAGACGTTGTTGCCCATCCAAAACGTAGTTGACGGGGTAGTCTGGATCTCGCTCAGGAATTAAGAGACCGCCCAGATTTCGCGTAGACTTTAGACGCTCTTTCGAATTCCAAAGCAATATGCTTCCTATCGGATAATCTCTGTAAATACTATCGATGAGCGCGAGTACTTGCTCCTGTGACCACACGAAACCGCGTTGAAAAGCCGGAATCTTTATGTCACCCTGTGATATGTTATGAATCAGCGTGTTTAGCCGTTCGCCTCTTGGATCGATTTTTGCCAATGTCAAATCGTTGTTCCCTCGTCTTCTAGGTCCTGCTAACAAAGATGTAGGCTCTTTGTCAGTTCTCCACTTTCACAACCACCTTCCAAAAGATACGTAGGTGTTGAAGCAATTCGTCGGTGATACAACACACTTCATTCGGAAAGGTGAGTTGATGACGGGTGCCTCTATTCTCGACCACTACAACGAATTTATCCCTCCCTTTTGGATTGCGCACGTCGTCGAAGATATGCTGCAGCCGGTACTTATCGCGTCTGAAGTCGCCAGAAAGCCGAAAGGTAATATACAACACCTGGCTGGCGTTGGATGATACGGGTGAGGCCGCTTCCGACGGACCCTTTGCAGCGGGGCTGGAGGAAAGGCCGCCATCGGCAGAGGGAGACTGTCGTTTAGACGCGGCATCTTCAGCGTTTGGGCCCCCGTTCGGCGCCTCTTCGATCGCGCTAGACGCGTCAGAAGAACTATCCGCCGAACCGTGTCTTTCCTGCGTGGCGGGCGATGAGGCGCCGTCAATTGCTGGCATTTGCCCCGCCGCCACTCTTGATGCAAAGAGAGGCGTCTCCGAATAAAGCCCAGATTCGACAGGGGCGTCCACTTGGTCAGATGGGGCATCGCTTTCAAATCTGGCCAGCGGTTCGTCGGCCATTTCGTCGCTGAAGGAAGACCTTGACTGGTTCATGGGGGCGCTGTCCTCAAAGATCTCGACTGGATGCGAAAAAGGCTGGTCGTTGTTTTCGCCGGCAGCGGAGGCGGCAAGAATCTGCGGTGGAGGCGCGGGAAAGTCTCTGTCGCTCTCGGCGGCCTTGACTCGGACGATCTCGACTTCAGTATACAGTTCATCGACCAGGACGCTGGTGCGCGCGCCTTGAGTCTGGGCTTTTCCCTCAACTATTATCACGCGCTCCTCTTGCAAATACTCCTTGAATTTCTGATAAACGCCAGGGAAAAAGACCGCTTCGCACTGGCCTTGCATGTCCTCCAGTTGGACAAATGCCATCCTGCCCCCTTTTCTGGTGACGGTAGTGCGGACTGAGGCGAGCATTCCGGCCAGTTTTACGTTTTTGCCGTCATGCCGCTCGCTCAGTTCAGCGCAGGGGCACGTGGTGAGGCCGCTCAGGTCGACGGTAAGCTGCTGCACGGGATGGCTGCTGACGAAGACGCCAAGCAGCTCCTTTTCCCACTGGAAACGCTCCCGGTCGCTATGTTCTGTCTTCCCCGAAGTCTCCTCGTCGGGCAGGCGGATGGGGAACTGTTCCGGCTGCGCACTGCCATTGGCGGCGCCCAGCAGATCAAACATCGACAGCTGGCCGCTCTCCCTGGCACTGTGTGTGGCGGCTGAACGGGCGATGCACTGGTCAACAACGTCGAGCAGCCGGTTGCGGATTCCCGTCTTTTTTTGGTCTGGCTGCTGGCCAAAGCGGTCGAGCGCGCCCACCTTGATCAGACATTCGAGGGAGCGTTTATTCACCTGGCGCAGATCGACGCGATCGCACAGGTCTTCAAGGTTGAGGAAGGGGCCGCCTTCGGCGCGCGCTGCAAGAATCGCCTGCACGGGGCCGACACCTACATTTTTGACGGCGGCCATGCCAAACCGGATGGCCGCGCCTTCGGAAACGGGGAACTTAAAGGCGAGGGTGGGGTCTTTGGGCAGCGCTTCCTGTTCAGCGTCGGAGGGTAGATCCTGGATCGCGAAATCAAGACCGCTGTGGTTCACGTCCGGCGGGAGCACGTGGATGCCCATGCGGCGGCATTCCTGGATGTAGTTAATCACTTTTTCGGTCTTGTCGCGCTCGACAAGCAGGAGTGCGGCCATATACTCGACCGGATAGAGCGCTTTCAGATAGGCGGTTTGAACTGTGATGACTGCGTAATCGGCCGCGTGGGCTTTGGGAAATCCGTAGCGGCCAAAGTATTCGATATCTGCATAGATGGCTTGGGCGTCACTGGCTGAGATGTCGTTTTTGTCGCAACCGCCGATGAACAGCGCCTTGTGGTACTCGATCTTGGCCGCGTCCTTCTTGCTAATTGCCTGGCGCACCAGATCGGCTTCGCTTGGCGAATATCCTGCCAACCGATTCAAAATCTGAATGATCTGCTCCTGATAGACAATTATGCCGTAGGTCTCGGTCAGGGTCGGCTCGAGTGAGGGATGCTTGAAATCGACCTTTTCTTCGCCGTGCATCCGCTTTATGTAGTTGGAAATATACTCCATCGGCCCGGGTCGATAGAGAGAGATCGTGGCCACAATATCTTCAAAGGCAGTGGGCCGCATGTCGGTCAGTACCCGCCTCATACCCTGGGACTCAACCTGAAAGACTCCGCTGACCTCTCCACTGGAGAGGAGCCGGAAGGCTGGTTCCGCTGCCTCGTCTTCAAAGGGGATGTTGTGGAGACCGTACTCGACGCCGTACTTCTCCTTGATCAGGCGGCAGGCCTCGCGCATGACCGTCAAGGTGCTCAGGCCGAGGAAGTCGATCTTGAGGAGACCGAGCGATTCAAGAATTGGGAATTCGAACTGTGTGATCGCCTCGGTGACGGCGCCCCGTGAGCCGCGCATCAGCGGTGTGTAGTGGGTCAGCTCTTTGTCAGCGACAATCACCGCGGCTGCGTGGATGCCGGCATGGCGGGCAACGCCCTCGAGCTGCATCGAGGTGTCCAACAGTTTCCGCTCCCAGTCATCCTTATTATAGAGCTCCTTCAGCTCTGGCGAGTAGGACTCATTGTCCTTTGTCAGGACATCCTCAATCGTGGTGGGCTTGCCGGGCGTAGCAGGGATCAACTTGGCGAGGCGGTCGACGTCGTCGAGCGAGATGTCCTGGGCGCGACCTACATCGCGGATGGCGGCGCGTGCCTTCATACGGCCGAAGGTGGCGATCTGGGCGACCTGGTCGCTGCCGTATTTCTGGACTGTATAGCGAATCATCTCTTCGCGCTGGTCGTCGGGGTAGTCGAGGTCGAAATCGGGCATTGTCACGCGGCCCGGGTTCAGAAAGCGCTCAAAGATCAGATTGTTGTGCAGCGGATCGAGGCCGGTGATGCCAATGCTGTATGCCACAAGCGAGCCGTTGCCGGAGCCGCGCACGTTCCACCAGATGTTGCGGCTGCGGGCAAAGTCGCACAGGTCGGCGACGATCAGGAAGTAGACATCGAAACCCATTTCGTGGATGATGCGCAGCTCACGCTCTTTGCGCTCCTGGATCTCTTGGTCTCCGGACCGGTCGGGGTAAAGGCGCTTCACGCCCAAGTCGGTCAGATGGCGCAGATAGGTCTCGTAGGTAAAACCGTCCGGGATGTCGATGTCGGGCAGGTGATATTGGTCATCTTCCAGGTCAACATCGCACATTTCGGCGATAAGGAGGGAGTTGTCGAAAGCGGAGGCGGGCAGATCGAGCAGCGGACGGAATGTGTCTTCCATCTGCTGGCGACTTTTGAGGAAGTAGCTCTGGTCGCTGAGGCGCATCCGTTTCTCGTCGTTCAGCCTGGTGTTGGTCTGCACGCACAGCAGCACTTCGTGGGGATCGGCATCGCTCTCCGTGACGTAGTGAACGTCGTTGGTGACGACCAGCCGCAGGCCGAATTTGTCGGCCCAGGGGATGAGGGTCCGGTTTACCTCGCGCAGTTCGGGGATATCATGCTCCTGGACTTCCACGAAGAAGTTTTCTTTGCCGAAAACATCGGCATACCAGCCCAGACGCGCGTATGCCTCTCTCTCTTTGCCCTGCATGAGCAAGGACGGGACCTCCGCTCCGAGGCAGCCCGTCGTGCACAGGATGCCTTCGGCGTGCGCGGCGAGGAACTCATGGTCGACACGGGGCTTGTAATAGAATCCCTCCGTATTGCTGTTGCTGACGATCTTCAGGATGTTGCTGTAGCCGGTCATATTTCTGGCCAGCAGGAGCAGGTGATAGTTTTCCCGGTCGAGTTGAGGATCGCGGCCGTTCATTGGACGTTGCCATAGGGTCAGGTAGGCCTCGACGCCGATGATTGGCTTGACGTTGGCTGACTTGCACGCCCGGTAGAATTCGATGGCCCCGTGCATGGCGCCGTGATCTGTCAGGGCGAGAGCGGACTGCCCGAGACGCGCGGCCTCGTTTACCAGGTCGTCGATGCGACCCAGACCGTCGAGGAGCGAATACTCGGAATGTGTATGCAGATGGACGAAATCGTTGGACATTTGAGGGCCGGAATATCACACGTGGGAAGGCGAGACCGAAGGCCGCGCCAGCAATCGTGTTTACGCTCAATCATACATCAGAACTGCCGTGCCAAACAAAGCCTTTCCCGCGTAGTATACATAGAGCCGGACCGAATTTATCTTCGATTGGACGCATATATTCCTCTAACTTTTCGCTGACCCCAGTCTAACGTGCAAGCGCTAGAATTGTCAGTGCATGTGGCGAGAGGGCAGCCACACAGACTACTGCACAGGATGGTTAAGAATTCGCTGCGCTCCTCTCACGAGAAGGCGGCGCATAGCAAAAGTTGAGGAGGAACAAAATGAGCAGACTGGTGCGATGGGACCCATTCCGTGAGATGGTTTCGGTTCGCAATCAGATGGACCAGCTTGTCGGGGATTTCCTGCGCGAGCCGAACGGCTGGCCCGGCAACGGAGAAGGGGGATTCAGGAGGCTGGCGCTGGATGTGTACGAGGACGACAACGGTTACAGTGTGACGGCCTCGATGCCCGGAATCGAGCCGGACGAGCTCGACATCAGCTTCTCGGAAAACACGCTGACGATTCAGGGCGAGACGCAGGCGCAGGAAGTGGACGAGAGCGCAAAGTGGCATGTGCGCGAGCGCCACTTCGGCAGGTACATGCGCAGCATCACGCTGCCGGCGGCGGTCAACGCCGACAGCATCGGCGCCGCCTACGAGGACGGTGTCCTCACCCTGACGCTGCCGAAGGCTGATGAGGTAAAGCCACGACGCATTGCAGTGCAGGTCGCGGGGGAAATGGAGACCGAAGCCTAGATCTTCTCCGGTCTGCAGCGGCTACACAATCCTCTGCACAGACTCCGGCCCAGGAAGTTGGGCCGGAGTCTTTTTGCGCTGCTGAAATGCATTCGCGAATGGAGGGGAGAGCCCCGGCAAGTGAGACGCACTATACCGAGGCTCCCAGCGGAGGGAGGAAGGAGAATGGTCATGGCAAAAGCGCTTGCAGCGTCGACCCCACTCGACGCCCGCTTTCTGCCACTTGAGGCCACTATAGTCGAATTCCCGGCGCGATTCACTAGGCAAAGTGCATAATGATTCGGCCCTTTCGCTGGATGATTTGCCTGCCATTTGCGACCATCCGGGATTCCGTCGGCCGCACATCGTGAAAATTGCACAGGTGCGGGACCTTGCCGGGTATCCACTGCTCTGTGCCGGGCTGTGATAAAATTACTGCGGAGATGCGATTCAACAGAGGAGAAGGTGAGATGACAGTAGCGACCGTGCCTTTGACCGCGCGCGTTGCCTGCGCCGGTTGAGCCTCCAAGCTCCCACCGGGGGCGTTGTCGCAGGTCGTGCGACAGCTGGCAGAGGACTTTCCACAGGACGAATACCCCGATCTGATTATCGGCCTGGGCAGACCGGACGACGCGGCTGTCTACCGTCTGGATGATGAGCGGGTCCTGATCCAGACAACCGACTTTTTCACGCCGATTGTTGACGATCCCTGGTTGTACGGGGCGATTGCCGCGGCCAACTCGATGAGCGACGTCTATGCGATGGGAGGAGAGGTGCGCGTCTGTCTGAACATCGCGGGATTTCCCGAAGACCTGCCGGCCGAGGTCATCGTCGAGATCCTGGCCGGCGGCGCGGCCAAGGTGCGGGAGGCGGACGCAGCCATTGCGGGCGGCCATACGGTGACGAATCCTGAGCCTTTTTACGGCCTGAGCGTCACGGGAATGGCCGCGCCCGATTCGCTGATCCGCAAGGGACGGGCGGCCGCGGGCGATTGTCTGGTGCTGACGAAGGCGCTCGGCACCGGTATCATCACGACGGCAGCCAAGTTGACCGGGTCATCCGAAGACCCGCAGGCGCGGCAGGCCCAGGGAAAGCCGGACCTCGACCCTGCGCATCTGGATGGCGCGATCGCGTCGATGACGCGACTGAACCGGGCTGCGGCCAAGGCGGCACGGGCCGCAGAAGTGCGGAGCGGGACAGACATTACGGGCTACGGATTGCTGGGGCATGCTGTCGAAATGGCTGCGGCGTCCTCGGCAGATGCGCGGGTGCGGCTGCAGATCAAGGCGGCGCGCGTCCCTGCCTTGCCCGGAGCGTTCGACTATATAGGGGCCGGTTACCTCACGCGGGGCAGCATCCGCAATCCGGAGCATTTTGGCTCAAATGTCGCGGTGAAGGACGACGTTTCCGCGGCGCGGAGGACGCTGTTGTGGGAGGCCGAGACGAGCGGGGGTCTGTTGCTGGCAGTGCCGGCGTCAGCAATCGATACGTTTCGCGCAGTCTGTGAGGAGGAAGAGCAGCCCTTCTGGGAAATCGGCCAGGTTGTACCTGCACAGGAGGACGAGCCGGTCATCGAAATCCTTTGAACGCCCGTGTTTTGGCGCGGATTCTAAGAAATCACGCTTGCGTCTTCGTCGTCGGTACGCTGAACCTGCCGGTCCTCCGATCCTTCTTCTCCTTCAGCCTGCGTTGTATTCAGCGGGCGCGCCCACTGCTCGCTGCTCCAGTCACTTCTTTCATCGCCGCTGTAGCTTTCCGGTTCCTGCCCCGCCAGCGTGGAATAGTCTGCGAAGTTATAGTATTCGTCATCACTTTGGGGCGGGGGCCTGCGCGGCTGCGGCGGTGGTTGGGCATCGAACTCGTAGCCTCTGTCTGCAGTTCGGAAGGTTAAATCGTCCGCTGCGGGCGCCGCAGGCGGTGCGGGAACGCTTTCAGCCATGTCTGGGTCGGGCGCAGGCGGTCGGGCGATCGCGCTGGCAGGTGTCGGAATCACGGAGACCGGCGTCTGTGAACGCACTGGCATGGGCGCCAGTGTCCGATCGGCCTCCCAGGCGCGGAAGCGGACGGTAGCCAGGCCCAACAGGGCCAGCCCCAGCAAAGCATAGATTCCCAGCGCGAATACAGTCAACAGGAGGTCGGTCCAGGCCGCGAGGGAGCCGCTTTGGAGTAGCTCCAACAGTCCGGCCCAGGGAATGTTGGCCACGAGGCGATCCCACAGGAGAAAGCCCAGAGCTGCATAGGCGGCGACTGCGGTCACCGTCATGATCCAGTTGCTCAGCACGGCGACGACATATTCACCGGCGCTACCTTCGACCTGTATCTGCTGGTCGTCCAGTGAGACGTTGGTCAGCACGAGGCGTCGCAAACGGTTGCGGCCCCAATAGTAGTAGAGGCCCAGCGTAAGTGGCGTCAAGAGGACGAGAAGCAGCCATTCCCAGAAGATGTCAACTGCCTGGCCGTGATAGTCCATGCGTTGGCCATTGGGCAGGAGTGTGTGATCGTATTGCCAGCGCAGCATTCTGGTCGAGGAGAAGCCGAGAATGATGTACAGACCGAGCGTTATGAGGGTGAAGAATCCAATGATGACGAACTGCACGAAGACCTCGGCGCCGGAGCCGTCGAACTCCAGTTGTTTGTCCTCGAAGTAGGTGCTCTCGGTGATGAGCCGTTGCCAGCGCGCGTAGCCCCAGGGGACGTAGATGCCGGCAGTGATGGTCGTGAGGAACGAGATCAGGATCAGGTTTCCGTAGATATTCGGCCAGCGACCACGAAACTCCAGATTGGTTGGCATGGCGGAATCCTTCCGTTTGGGGCGACAACTATCGTTCTTTATGGGAAGCGTCTTGGCTATGATCTGAGTATAGCCCAGGCGCGCGCACATGACAAAGCGGCCTGAGAATTCCAGCTGATACGCGGCGGAGATCACACTCGGGGTATCAGATCACGCCGCTCTCGCGCAGTGAATCTATCTTCTCTGGCGTCAGCCCAAGTTTTTCCCGCAGGACCTCATCGGTATGTTCCCCCAGTAGGGGCGGCGGCCGGTGGATCCGGGGCGGCGACCTGTCCAGCTTTGGCACTGGTGCGATCTGGGGGATGTTGTCGCCGTAGCCGTCTGTGACATGTTGCACCACTTGGCGGTGTTGGGCTTGCGGCGAATCGAGCGCGGTGGGAATGTCGTTGACCGGGCCGCAGGGTACGCCGGCGGCGCGCAGCCGTTCGATCCACTCGCTCGTTGTGCGTGTGCGGAAGTGGGAGGAGAGGGCGGTAATGAGCGCATCGCGATGTTGTACGCGGGAGGGATTGGTGGCGAATCTTGGGTCGTCGGACCAGGAAAGTTCGCCGATCGCTTGCGCCAGGGCGGCAAACTGGTTGTCGTTGCCGACGGCCAGCATCAGGTGGCCGTCGGCGGTGGCAAATGTCTGATAGGGCACGACCGTACCGTGCGCGTTGCCGTAGCGAAGGGGCGGTTCGCCGGACAGCAGGTAGCTGCTGGCGACGTTGGCGAGCCAACTCAACTGTGTGTCGTAGAGCGCAATGTCGATCTGCTGGCCCTCGCCGGTGCGCGCGCGATGCTGGAGTGCGCTGAGAATGGCCACGGCCGCGTGCAGGCCGGCGGTGATGTCGGCGATGGCGACGCCCACTTTGTAGGGTTCGCCGTCGGTGCCCGACGCCGTGGGGCCTGTGACGCTCATGATCCCGCCCTGCGCCTGGATCACGGTATCGTAGCCGGGGAGAGCGTGGTCGGGGCCGCTCTGCCCGTAGCCGGTAATGGCGCAGTAGATGAGACCGGGATTGTCGGCCCGCAGGCTTTCGCAGCCCAGGCCGAGCCGCTCCATGCCCCCGGCCTTGAAGTTTTCGACCACCACGTCGGCCTGCGCGGCCAGTTGTCGGAAAATGGTCCGGCCGGCTTGTGTCTTCAGGTTGAGGGTGAGGCTGCGCTTGTTGCGGTTGGCGCAAAGAAAGTAGGCGCTCTGGCCGCCAGCGGTGAAGGGTGGGCCCCAATGGCGGGAGTCGTCGCCGCGGCCGGGTTGCTCGACCTTGATGATCTCTGCGCCGAAATCGCCGAGTGTCATCGTGGCGTACGGGCCGGCGAGGACGCGTGAAATGTCGAGAACCGTGATGTGTGAGAGGGCTTGGGGCATGGGACAAGCGATGCGCGGCCGGGTTCAGGAGTGCGGCGATAGAGCGGGCGCTCAGAACGTAAAGAGTTCGTCGATGGGGAGCGTGAAACCGGTCAGGGGACCGGAGCCGTTGAGCGTATCGCCGCGGCGCAGGGCGGTGCGCTGTGCGGGCGAACGGTAGACGAAGACGGTCTCGTCTGATGGATCGACGATCCAGAGCTCCCCGACGCCGACCGAAAAGTAATCGGCGATCTTCTCGTTTATCTCCGGCCAGCGGTCGGTCGGCGAGAGGATTTCCACGACCAGGTCGGGCGCGACTTCGATGAAGCCAAGGGGAGGACCGTCGGGAAGTTTCGCACTCGCCCAGAAGGCGAAGTCTGCGGCGCGGACCCGGTCCGGATCGTGCCGGATGTATATCCCAATCTCTCCCGTCATGCACAGTCCTATTCCTGCATCATCGACGAATCCGCCAAGTCGGACGGCGAGCCTGGATTCAAGGTAGCCATGTTTCCCACCGGTTGGGCTCATGCTTACGATAACTCCGTCAATGAGTTCGCAGGGGCCGATGTCACCCATTGCCAGAAGCTGTTCGCCGGTGATGAGTCTGGTTGGTGTTTGGACGGGTTGAGTAGTCATCGGTCTGGGCCAAACAGTTTGTCTGGAGCGGGCATTGCGTTCAGGCCGCAATACCCACCACTGGATCAGAAAGTGAATAGCTCGTCGATGGGGAGCGTGAAACCGTTCAGTGGGCCGGAGCCGCTGAGCGTATCGCCGCGGCGCAAGGCGGTGGGCTGTGCGGGCGAACGGTAGACGAAGACGGTCTCGTCTGATGGATCGACGATCCAGAGTTCCCCGACACCGACCGAAAAGTAATCGGCGATCTTCTCGTTTATCTCCGGCCAGCGGTCGGTCGGCGAGAGGATTTCCACGATCAGGTCGGGCGCGACTTCACTGAAACCGGTGGAAGGGCCATCAGGCCGTCTTCTTTTCGACCAGAAGGCTATATCAGCAGCGCGTATCCGGTCGGGGTCGCGCCGGATATAGATGCCGACTTCTCCTCCCACCACCCAACCGGCCTCGGTGTTCTGGCTACATTGGTACAAGAGAGAAATGAGTTTGGAGGCAAGGAATCCGTGTCTTTCGCCTGTTGGGCTCATGCTTACGATCACTCCATCAATGAGTTCGCAGGGGCCGATGCCACCCATTGCCAGGAGCTGTTCGCCGGTGACGAGTCTGGTTGGTGTCTGGACGGGCTGGGTTGTCATTCGTCCTGTCCGCGGATTCCTTGCGGCGCGTGCATCAGAAATACGCATTGGGCGCGAGGCTGTTTCAGCTTCGACAGGCAGTATAGCATAGGTAATCCGGATCGACGGAGGCGCCGGTGGTCAGTGGCCGGTGGTCAGTGGCCGGTAGTCAGTAAGAGGATATCAGGAGTCCCTGGCATTCGTCGGAAATTTGGTTCTCGTGAACTGTGCAATTGGGACAGTTCAAAGTGCATGCTGGTGTGGCGGAGAGCAGGGGGGTAGGGATAAGGAATAGGGGGAAGAACCTAGGGCAGGCACGTGGCTTGGCCCTACGGCAATGGTGGGAAGGGGCGGGGACGGCGGGGGCCGACGGAGTGCCGACTCGACACGAAAAGAATGCATCACATAATTTGGCATTAATGCGCCATCCAATTTAACCTGATCATGTCTTGGCGCAGCGGCAGGGTCTGCAGGCGCAGGCGGCGGAGGTGAAGACCTCCTCGCGCCCGTCGGAAATTGCAACCGTGCCAGAACGTCGGATAAACAACCCGAGCTCACAAAGAAAGGAAACTCCTGTGAAGCAGTATTCATCTCCTCCGGCGATGCAGATCGACGAAACCAAGAGTTATGCGGCGACGATTCAAACCAATCGGGGCGATATCGTGCTCGACCTGCACGCGGACAAGGCGCCGCGGACGGTCAACAATTTTGTGGCGCTGGCGCGCGATGGCTTTTATGACGGCGTTACGTTTCACCGCGTGATCGCGGACTTCATGATCCAGGGAGGCGACCCCACCGGCAGCGGAAGCGGCGGCCCCGGCTACCGATTCGGCGACGAGTTTCACCCGGAGCTCTTGCATGACGGTCCCGGCGTTCTCAGCATGGCCAATGCCGGCCCCAATACGAACGGCAGCCAGTTTTTCATCACCCATGGCGCGACCAATTGGCTGGACAACAAGCACGCCGTTTTCGGCAGGGTGCGGAGCGGCCAGGATGTTGTTGACGCAATCCAGCAGGGGGACGTAATGGAGAGTGTCAGTATCGAGGAAAGTTGAGGCAGGAGAGCAAGAGACGGGGTGAGAGGGTGGTGGATCGCGGTGCTTGGTCGGCTTGCACCGCGATCCACCATCTTTTTAGTTCAGAGCGTAGTTCCTGGCGCGCGGATCGCTCTCCACGGCCCACTGCATCGTGTACAGCTGGTAATAGCGGCCGCGGCGCGCCAGCAGATCTTCGTGGCTGCCTTCTTCGAGGACCCGCCCATGATCGAGGACAACGATCTTGTCCGAGTTGACAATTGTATTGAGGCGGTGGGCGATGACAAAGCTGGTGCGCCCTTTGAGCAGACGTTCCAATCCGGCCTGAATCTGGCGCTCTGTCGTCGTGTCGATCGAGCTGGTGGCCTCGTCCAGAATGAGGATGCGGGGATCGGCCAGCAGCGCGCGGGCGAACGAGACGATCTGGCGCTGACCAACGCTTAGATTCACGCCGTTTTCTCCCACTTCGGTTTCATAGCCTTTCGACAACTTGCGAATAAACTCGTCGGCGCCGACGGCGACGGTGGCGGCTTCCACCTCGGCGTTGGTTGCGTCAGGCCGGCCGTAGCGAATATTGTCGCGGATGGTTCCGTCGAAGAGGAAGGTATCCTGCAGGACGATGCCGAGCTGGGCGCGCAGGCTGGCTTGGGTAACGTTGCGCACGTCGTGCCCATCGATGCGCACGGCGCCTCCAGTGACATCGAAGAAGCGGGCAATGAGGCGAATGACCGTGCTCTTGCCGGCGCCGGTCTCGCCGACGAGGGCGATGCGCTCACCCGGCTCGGCGCTGATCGTCACGCCCTGCAGCACCGGCTCGTCTTCCTTGTAGTTGAATTGAACATCGTCCAGGACAACCCGGCCTTCGATAGGCGGCAAGGATGTGGCGTTGCGGGCGTCCTGGAGATCCGGCTCTGTGTCGAGCAGAGCGAAGAGGCGCTCACTGGCGGCCATCGCGGCCTGGAATGTGTAGTAGCGGCGCGAGAGCTCGCGAATCGGGTCAAAGAACCGCTCCACCCAGATTACGAAGGCGGCGAGCACGCCGGCGGTCACCTGGTCCCCCAGGATCAGCCAGCCACCGACGCCGACGACCAGTGCGGTAGCGAAGGAGCCGATGAAATCGACGCCGGGGAAGAAGAAGGCGGCAAGCTGTGTCGTCCTCACATTGGCGTCGAAATAGGAGCGGTTGAGATCGTCAAAGTGACGGGCGTTGGCCCCTTCGCGGGCAAAGCTTTTGGTCACGCGAATGCCGGTAATCGACTCGTTGAGAAAGCCGTTGATCAGCGACAGCCGCTGGCGGGCGGCGCGATAGGCCTGGCGCACGTAGCGGCGAAAGTAGTTGGTCAACAAGATCATCAGTGGCAGGACGGCGAAGGTAACCAGGGCCAGCTGCCAGTTCAGGAACAGCATGGCGATTACGATGCCGATCAGGATGAAGGCGGAGCGGGCCAATCCCGTGATCGACCAGGTGACGAAATCCTGCAACACGCTGACGTCGCTGATGAGTCGGCTCATCAGGCGGCCGACGCTATAGTCGTTGAAAAAGCCGAGTGAGAGCGTGTGCAGGTGTCGGAAGAGCTGGCTGCGGAGGTCGGTGACGATACGCGTGCCGGCGTATGCCATGACGGTGAGGCGGGCGCGGCTTGTTATCCACTCGAGCGCGATCGCGGCCAGGAAGAGGAATGTCCAGAAACGCAGTGTGCCCACGTTGCCGGCGCGGATGCCTTCGTCAATCGCCCGCTGTATCATCCATGGGGTGCCCACGCTCATCAGCGAACTAACGACAATCAAAATTACCGAGACGATAAACTCGCGCCTATAGACGCCCACATAGACCATGAGGCGCTTGACAAGGCGGCTATCGTAGGTCTTCTCCTGGGCCTCTTCTTCGTCCGGCAGAAGGTCCTGGATTCTGCGTTCGCGGCGCAGTCTTTCCTGTTCCATTGCGGAAAGGCTGTTTTCCCTGCCCGCCCTTGTTGCCTGTTCGCGGCCGAACGCGTCGCGCTGGCGCGGCAGCTTTTGGACCAGTTCTTTCTCCGCGCCCGGCGGGGTAGAGTGCTGACCGTTTCCATTTTTCGTCTGGGCAGTCGCGTAGCTGCCGTTGGTGTTGCTCACTTCAGTTTCTCCCGTTCTCTTCGGCGCCGGCAAGTGACAGCGCGGAAACCGACTGGCCGCCCGGGCCGGCCGCCACCGGTTCAGCTTGGTTGAGGAACCGCGCGTCGAGCGCTGCGAACTCCTCCTGATCGCGCAGCTGCAAATCATAGATCTGGCGGTAGAGGCCGCCAAGGGCAAGAAGAGCGTCGTGGCGGCCGCGTTCGATGATACGGCCGCCATCGAGTACAAGGATCAGGTCGGCGTTCTTGAGCGTGAGCAGGCGCTGGGCGATGATAAAAGTAGTGCGCCCCTTCATGAGCAGATCGAGCGCCTCCTGGATCAGGTGTTCGGTCTCGGTGTCAACGCTGCTGGTAGAGTCGTCCAAGATCAGAATGCGCGGCGCGTAGAGAAGCGCGCGGGCGATGGCAACCCGCTGTTTCTGACCGCCGCTGAGGGTAACGCCCCTCTCGCCGACAACGGTCTCGTACCCGGCGGGGAACTCCATAATGAAATCGTGTGCGCGCGCGGCTTTGGCCGCGGCGACGACGTCGTCCGGCGTGGCCTCGGGGCGGCCGTAGGCGATGTTTTCGGCGATTGTCGTGCCGAAGAGGAAGGGGTCCTGCAGGACAATGCCGATATGGCGACGCAGGCTTTTGAGAGTAACACTACGCACGTCATGGCCGTCAATGCGGACAACACCGCCGACCGGGTCGTAGAAGCGGGGGATGAGGTTGGTGATGGTCGATTTGCCACTGCCCGTGGGGCCGATCAGGGCGACGGTCTGGCCTGCTTCAACCTCGAAGTTTATGTCGTCGAGCGTACGCGGGCCGTCCTCGTAGCCAAAACTGACATGGGAAAAGGAGACTGCGCCCTGGGCATCGGCCAACTCAACCGCGTTTTCACTTTCCTCGACTTCGGCCGGCGTATCGATAATCTCGAAAACGCGCGCTGCGCTGGCGCTGGACGTGGCGGCCATATTGACGAGGAATCCGAGCCGTTGCACAGGGCCGTTGAGCATCATGACATAGGCCAGGAGTGCGAAGAGCGACCCGATAGTAACAGTGCCCTCGATGGCGCGCGGGCCGCCGATGAGCAGGAGGAGGAAGATGCTGCTCATAAGTATGAAGGTGAAGGTAGGCCAGTTGTTGGCCCAGATCTTGATAATCCCGAAGCGCTTGGAAAACCAGTCCTCGTTGGCCGCGTCGAACTTTCGCAGCTCGTCTTTCTCACGCGCAAAGGCTTTTACAACCTGGATGCCGGTCACGCTCTCCTGCATCGTCGAGGAAAGCTGGCCCATCTGCTCTTGCACCCGCTTGAATCGGGGGCGGATCACCATGCCGAAGCGCAATGTGAGAATGAGCAGCAACAGCAGCGGAACGAGAGCGAAGAGGGCGAGGCTGAAGCTTTCCAGGACCATGGCGACGATGACACCCCCCAGCAGCAGCAGCGTCGCGACCAGGTCCATCAGGCCCTGGCCGACAAAGCGCTCGGTCTCGGTGATGTCGCTCGTGGCGCGGCTCATCAGGTCGCCGGTTTGAGCGTGGTCGTGAAAAGAGAAGGGCAGGCGCTGCGCCACGTTGTAGAAGCGGTTGCGGAGGTCGTAGGCGACGCGATGCGTCAGCCATTCGCCGTAGTACCGCTGGCCGAACATTGCCGCGCCGCGCACGAGCGAAATGCCCAGGATCCAGCCGGCCGCGGAAAAGAGCGCGCTGGCGCGCTGCCCCTCGACGCCCAAGTCGATAGCGTCCTTCAGGACTTGGGGGATATAGAGATTGAGCAGCGAGGCAAAGAGGACGGAGATGTAGGCAATGGCCGCCTGCTTCCAATAGGGGCGCAGAAAGCCGATCAGCCGGCGGAAAACCGCGCTGTTTATTTTCGTTTGTTGAGGAGGTTCCATTTTGTTCACCCACTGGGCTAAACCGCTTAAGTGTACGCGGCAATTCGGCCTTCATTATCAAACTCACCTAGTTTAGCAGATCGGCGCGTCCTTGTAAAGCCTCCGGCGGTTCGGGCTCAACGCAAAGTGATCGTTTCGTGCGCGTAGCGTATATTATTTGTAGGCACAGGAAGCGTGGGTGCAGGGAAAAAGATGCCGAGGACGCATAAGGGGCCCGTGTGGGAAAGATGCCGTAACGACACGAAAGTGGGGTATACTATGCCGTGCAGATTGAGAGGGATTGGGCGGGAAGGCCGACCTGAGTAGGCTACACTCTCTTTTAGACGCTTACTGATTGCGAAGTGGTGTGAGACCGAGAAAGCGGATTGGACAGGAGGGCCACGATGTTCATGTCAAGTCCAAGAAATCTCGCGAGTGAAAAAGCGAGGAAAGCATCCTTCGTGCTTTCAATTCGCGACTTTGGCCCGCTGATACAAAGACTTCAGGATATGCAGCAGGGCATTGAAGATGGCTTAGAGTTGGAGCAGAGAGTTGGAGCAGGCGGTTGAGACAGCGACAGGGTTTGGAGAATATGCTGAGATACGAGCCGCGCAGCGTTCAGTGCGGGGCTGATCGAAAACGGCGAAACATGGATGGAGATGATCCGGAGCCGAAACCTGACGACTCACTCTTACAATGAGGCTCCGGCTGCCCAAATCGTCGCTGCGATTCTTGATACATACTTCATACATACTTCGCAGAGTTTCAGGGTTTGCAGACAAGGCTGGCGCAGTTGAAACAAGAGGAATCAGCATGATTTCCCGTTGTCGAACCGGCTTGGATATCGGCTTGTCCGAATAGGTAGTCAACAAGATCTGCGTCGTGTTTTCCCGCTACCCGCAAGTAGCAGAGGCAATCTTGTATGGCTCCCGCGCAACGGGCGCTTACAAGAACGGCTCTGACATCGACCTGACTCTGTGCGGCGGCGAGGACCTGACGCTACGAGTGTGCCACAGAATCGCGGATGAACTGGATGACCTGCTCTTGCCATACACGATCGACCTGTCGATTTTGCGCGATATCAGCGACCCTGACGTGCTGAAGCATATTGAGCGTGTAGGGGTGGGGCTGTAAGGGAGGCAGCAAGCGTTGATTGACGAGGAGGGCAGCGGACGATAAAACATCAGTTGCTGCGCGTCAGGAAACGCGAGCGGGCGCGCTGAACTTCCCCTTTCATCTCTGACTGGCACATCGGCAACGTGGTAAAATGCCGGCAGTACGGGAGCGGACTTTTGCGCCCAGACCGGCAACCTTCACATCACTGGAGTCAGCATGACCTACAGAGTAGCGATCATTGGACATACGGGCCGCGGCAGTTACGGACACTATCTCGACCAGTCCTTTGTCGACGTCGAAGGCGCCTCGATCGTGGCGCTGGCCGACCCGGACGACAGCGGACGCCAGGAGGCACTGCAGCGGACCGGTGCGTCCAAGGGATACGCCGACTACCGGCAGATGCTGGCCGAGGAGCGCCCGGACATCACGGTCATCGCCACGCGCGAGATCGGCGACCACTACGGGCTTGCGATGGCGGCAGCAGAGGCCGACACGCACATCTACATCGAGAAGCCGGTAGCGGCCTCTCCCGCCGAGGTGGATGAGATGGTCGCGGCCTGCGATCGCAACGAAAAACTGCTGATCGTCGCCTGCCCATGGCGCGGGCACCCTCCTATTCAACATACGGCCATTCCGCTCATCAAGGGGGGCAAGATCGGCGAGCCGCGCCTCGCCCGCATCTACGGTATGAACGGAGAGCATGGCGGCAACGAGTGGTTCCTGGACCTCTACCCTCACTTCTTCGACTTTTTGTGGCAGGTTTGGGGCGAGCCGCTCTGGTGCCACGCCCACATCACACAGGACGGCCGCGACGCGACGCCGAAAGACGTCAAGGAGGGCATGGAAGGGATGGGCTTGGTGGCGGGCAACGGCATTCGGGCTTACTACGTCTTCAGCGACGGTTTCGCCGCGGACTTTGAGTCCTATGAAGGCGATCACAAGGAGCGGCCCTACCGGATCGACATTCACGGCACGGCGGGCACGCTCTCGCTGCCTGGACCGATGAGCAACCAGCCGGACATATACTTCCACCCGCTGGTAAGCCCGGGGCTGTTCAATGATGACCGCTGGCAGGTTATCCCAGCGGAGCCGCCGCCCGATGCGCACAAGTGGGTAAAGGCGCACCACCGCATGGCGCGCTCGATGCTGGCCATGCTGGATGGCCGCGAGCCGGAGTTTCCTTTGCTGGATGGCCGCACGGCGCGCCGCCATGTCGAATGGGCGATGGCCGCGCACGCCTCGCACATCGCGGGTGCGCGCGTGCCGCTGCCCTTGAACGATCCTCACAACCCGTTTGACTCCTGGCGCGAGGACACGGTCTAATCCTTAAGCGCGAGCGAAGTCCGATAGAGTTTTGCATTCTAAAGACAGGCGAAAGGAGAAAGTCCAATGCAGCCCTTTCTGGATTCGACCGATGCAGTAAATGACGGCGTAGAACTCAGCCGCCGCATGGAACGAGACGGCTATCTGTTCATAAGCGAGTTGCTTCCCCCTGCGGTCGTTGAGACGCTGCGGATGCAGATTCTGGAGATCGCGCGCGATGCGGGTTGGGTGCAGCGCGGTACGCCGCTTGCGGATGCGGTTGCCGACCTGAGCGGATTTTGCGTGGAGCCTGAGCCTGTCTACATGCAGAAGTATCACGACATGTACAGGCTGCCGGAGTTCCACGCCATCCAGCATCACCCCAATCTGGTCGGGCTATTCGAGCGGATGCTGGAGGAGCCGGTATTGCCGCACCCGCGCATCATTGGGCGTACGATTTTCCCGCAGCGCGAAGCGTTCACCACGCCGCCGCACCAGGATTTCATCCCGATACAGGGGACGGAGGACACCTACACCGCCTGGGTCCCGCTGAGCGATCTGCCGAGGGAAATGGGGGGGCTGCAGATTGCAGCCGGGTCGCACCGGCGCGGCGTATACGACTTCCAACCGGCGATGGGCGCGGGCGGGCTGGAGGTTCTCGACCCGCTCGAGGGTACATGGAGGTACAGCCCGTTCAAACAGGGGGATGTGCTCATCTTTCACAGCCTGGCGGTCCACAAGGGGATGCCGAACGGCTGCGACCGCCTGCGCATGTCGATCGATGCCCGCTACCAGAGGGCGAGCGAGCCGATCGCGCCGGGCAGCCTGCAGCCGCACTGTCAGCCGAGCACGTGGGAGGAGGTCTACGCGGGGTGGCCGGAGACGGAGCTGAAGTATTACTGGCGCAAGTGGGAGATGGAGATCCAGGAGTACGACAACAGCTACCACGAAAGACGGGATGAGATGGCGCTCGAGATGGCCAAGGAGGGTGATACGCGCGCCATTTCGACGCTGCAGCGCATCATTGCCCGCGATGAAAACCCGACCAAGCGCGAGGAGGCGGAGGCGCTGCTTGCCTCGCTGCAGGAGTTGGCGGACGCGTAGGGGGATGGAGGGCGGTCTGACAGGATGAATCGAGAGAAAGAGTTAAGGAAGCCTTGAACTCCCCGTAGAGAATAGGCCGAAACTGCGCGTACTGCTCGGCGGACTGGATTCTGCGCTGAGCATTTGGCTGAAAGACAGGCTTCCCGAACAGCCGGGGCCGGTTGAGATTTCCAGGTTGAGAGAATTGTACGGTTCGGACCCTCTCCCAGAAGTCCGGCGGTCTTTCGGCAGCGTCTAAGCGTTCTTTTGGCAGGTCAAGGCTCAAGAGAAGCAGCGCCAAACCTGCACTTCCACCACCGCCTCAAGAATCGATTTGCTCGAAGCCGCGGTCATGCGTTATACTTTTTCCAAGTTCGGGGAGTAGCGCAGCTCGGTAGCGCGCTTCGTTCGGGACGAAGAGGTCGGAGGTTCAAATCCTCTCTCCCCGACCAATACGCAGAACGGTTGACCCAATTCACCTGCATGCTTTTGCCTGCGGCTCGACTAGTCTGCGAATCTAAGCACGCTGTGTAATCTGCCGTCGGAAACAGGAACATTCTGCGACGGCGTTTTTTATCCCGCGGAGATTGCGGGAGCCAGGGCGAGGGCACGGCGAGGACGCCAACGTTTACGGCGCAGCGATGCCCGCCGATCAAAATGGATGCAAGGGTCAATTCCTGTCCTTCCTTGACCGAGCGCGACATTGCGCTTCTGTACCGGATCGAGGCCTGCTTGCCGATTACGGCCGATGTCAGCCGGTCCGATGTGATGTTGTGCTGTTTGACGGACAGGAACCATGTTCTCTCCTCACAGAGCGGGGGCAGAGTGCCGCCTGCGGATGCACGGATCCTGGTGGCGCGTCATGCGGCTCCCCGATCGCTCTCTTCTATCTACGTAGATGACTTGACCGGGCGCGCCTACACGCTTGCCGCGCAGCCGACCGTCCATCGCGCTTTGATGGAGGACCGCAGAGGCAAGGTAGCGCAAAAGAAGGTACCACCTGGGCGGACGAGCAGCGGTGCGCCGGTCATACAACAGGTATTTCCGGTGCGAAACGCGGCAAACCGGGTGATTGGGGCGATGCTGATTGAGACGAACATGATTGAGTACGAGCGGCAGCGGCGTCGCGACCGGCCTTTCCGCCAAGCAGTCGGCTGGCTGCAGAGTATGGCGGTGCAGGGCGAAATCGAGGCGGCCGAGGCAGCTGGCAGGTTTGGAAGTCTCGACGGCATCTTCCTGGTCGATGAACAGTCTTGTATCAGTTACATGAGCGGCATCGCCATGAACCTGTTCCGCTCGGTCGGAAAGGGGGCGGAGACGCGCGGCGGGCCGATCTCGGACCTGGAAACGGAGGACGAGCAGCTGGTCAGTCAGGCCGTTCAGGCCAATTGTTGTGTAAAGAGCCGAACGGAGAGTGAAGATGGGCGCGTCTGGGTGAGGACGGCGATACCTTTGCGGGCACCGCGCGGCAGCCTGCACGAGATGAGCCGGCGGATGCGGGAACAGTTGCAGGCGAGGCGGCTGCGTTCTCTGGTCGAGCGAACGCCTCGGATCGATGGGGTACTGGTTCTGCTGCACGATGCGACGGTGGCGGTACAGAGTGAGCGGGAGTTGAACGTAAAGTCGGCGATGATCCAAGAGGTACATCACCGGGTCAAGAACAACCTGCAGACCATCGCCGCTATCTTGCGAATACAGAGCCGGCGCAGCGAGAGCGTTGAAGAACGGCAACACCTGACCGACGCTGTGAACCGCATTTTCAGCATGTCGGTGATCCACGAGTTTCTGAGTCAGGATGAACACCGTCCAATCAACATCCGCGACGTATGTCTGCGGATCGTGGGACAAGCGCGCGAGGTTGCGGTCAATCCGGGGCGGCGCGTGGAGTTTGAGATGGAGGGGCCGAATATCCGCTTGCCGGCCAGCCAGGCGACCGCCTCGGCGCTGGTTGTCAATGAGTTGTTGATGAACGCCATCGAACACGGCCTCAAAGACCGGGAGGACGGGAAGATTTGGGTCGCTCTCGAAGATTTGGGTGACAAGGTGCGGATCGAAGTGGCAGACAACGGACATGGTCTGCCGTCAGGTTTTGGCCCGGTCTCAAGGGGCGAAGGCGGCGGCAGCCTGGGTCTGCAGATCGTGCATACATTGGTAACCGATGACCTGAAGGGCGAACTGCTGATCGAACCGAAGGGCAAGGGGGCGCGAATTGACGGCTCTTGGGGGCCGCCGCCGGCCGGAGAAGTGCCGACCAATGGCAAGGTGGCGGTGGTTGCCCGCAGCGGGACGCGCGCGGTAATCACTTTTCCAAAGCGCTCGATCAGTGTAGAGTCGGTGGTAGCGCAAGCACAGCAGCAAAGGCGGCCGCCCAGAATTCAAGGGCCGGCAGGACCGCGAGCCTACGTCAAAGAGCCACAAACAGCTGAGGACTCACAGTGGAGCGGACACGCATAGTTGTTGCCGACGACGAATCGATAATTCGCATGGACCTGCGGGAGATGCTGACCAACCTGGGCTACCTGGTTGTAGGCGAGGCCGGCGACGGGCAGAGCACAATCAATCTAACCTGGGAACTTCGCCCGGACATCGTGATCATGGACATAAAGATGCCGGATATGGACGGCATCGAGGCGGCCCGGATTCTGACGCAGGAACGGCTGGCGCCGGTGCTGCTGCTGAGCGCGTACAGCCAGCAGGACCTGGTGCAGCGCGCGCAGGAGGCGGGTGTCGCCAGCTACTTGGTCAAGCCATTTCGCGAGAGCAATCTTGCCCCTGCGATCGAGGTGGCCCTGGCGCGTTTCAACGAGTTCCGAACGTTGGAAAAGGAGATAGATGACCTGAAGGAGACGCTGGAGACGCGCAAAGCGGTCGAGCGCGCCAAAGGCATCCTGATGGAGATGCAGAACATGAACGAAGCGGAGGCATTCCGGCGCATCCAGAAGATGAGCATGAACAACCGCAAACCGATGAAGGCGGTGGCTGAAGCGATCATCTTGGCTCATCAGGCGGGTGAGTAACGGGAGTCCTGTGACGAGCAGCCATCGCCAGAAGATGCGACTTTCGATCATTATGCCGGTCTACAACGAAATCGGCACGCTGGAAGAGATCGTCCGCCGCGTGCGCGCGGTGGACCTCACACTGAACGTCGACGGCTCCAACGCAATGCTCGAGAGTCCAATGAAGTTGGAGAAGGAGATCATCATCGTAGATGACGGCTCCACCGACGGTACGCGCGAGATTCTTTCGCGCATGCAGACGGATGCAGCAGTTGATCTGCGCGTTATCTATCACGAGCGCAACGGCGGTAAGGGCGCGGCGCTGAGAACCGGCTTTGAGGAGGCAAGCGGCTCGATTTTCGTGGTGCAGGATGCCGACCTGGAGTACAACCCCAGGGATTACGTCAGCCTACTGGTGCCGATTCTTGAGGGGCGTACCGATGTTGTTTACGGCAGCCGCTTTCTGGGGGGGCCGCGGGCGGCGATGAGCCTCTCGCACACGCTTGGCAACAAGGGCGTCACCTGGTTCACCAACCTGCTCTACGGAACGGTTCTGACCGATATGGAGACCTGCTATAAGTGCTTCCGACGCGACGTCATCGCGGGAATGCCCCTGTACAGCGAGCGATTTGAAATCGAGGCCGAACTGACGGCAAAGATCCTCAAGCGGGACTATTCGATTTTCGAGACGCCTATCAGCTATAACGGACGCAAGTTCCACGAAGGCAAGAAGCTCACCTGGCGGGACGGATTCACGGCTATCGCCACGCTCATCAAGTACCGCTTCCGCGATTGAGCGCCGGTGGTTCGCGGCATGGGCGTTGCCATAGACGGGTTGCAAAAGAGTCGCCACCATCGTACGATTCGCCGCTTCTTCCCACCCCTCTTCGCTGCCGCGCTCCTGGCGCTCTTTGTTCTCCTGCTGTTCTACCGCCTGCTCTTCACGGACCGGGTGCTGGCCAGCGGTGACATTCTCCACTACTTCTATCCCTATCGCGACTATGCGGCGGCGGCGCTGCGTGCGGGCCGCGTTCCACTCTGGAACCCCTACATTTTTGCGGGCGCGCCCTTCCTCGCCAACCCGCAGGCGGCGGCCCTGTATCCACTGCACTGGCCGCTGAGCTGGCTGCCCGTTACACGGCAACTCTATTGGAGCGGCGCCATCCATGCCTGGATTCTGGCGCTGGGCGGATGTGCGCTGATGCGGCGCTGGGGAACGGGGTGGCCGGCCGCAGTCTGCACCGGTCTGGTGCTGGCGGGGAGCGGGTACTACGGAGGGCTGCTGGGGCACATCAACCAGATGAACGGTGCTGCCTGGCTGCCTTGGCTTCTGTGGGCGCTGGAGAAACCGGGGTTGGACGGGGAAGAGGAGAAGGCGGCCCGTTTTTGGCGCATCTTGATGCGTTTCCGGTGGTATGCGCCCCTGCTGCTGTCATTTTCACTGCTGGTTGCCCTCACTCTGCTGGCCGGACACACGCAAACCACCTATATCAGTCTTTTGGGTGTGGGCGTGTGGCTGCTTGTGCGATGCGTGCTGGCGGGGAGGCCGGGCTTGCACCGCCTCATCGCCTCCTCGTTCCTCTATGCCATGGGCGTACTGCTGGGCGCGCTGATTGCGGCGGCGCAGCTGCTGCCGACGCTGGAACTCAGCCAGCTGGGAATCCGCGGCGGCGGTCTCGGCTACGCGGAGGTAACCAGCTTCAGCCTGCGTCCCCTGTTGCTCCACTGGACGCTGCTGCCCTCCTACGGCCTGCGCGACCTGAGCGTTATCTTTGCCACGCTTGGCTATACGGAGTACATCGCCTATGTGGGCGCGCTCGGTCTGATTCTGGCCGTGCTGGCCGTGGCGGTCAACAGGGGGCAGACGGCAAAAGATTGGACCTTGGGCTTTGCGCGCTGGCCGCTCGCCGCGAAGTGCGGCGTCTTTTTTGCCGCTTTTGGGCTCTTCCTGGCGATGGGGCGCTGGAACCCGTTTACCTTTCTGTTCTACCAAGTTGTGCCCGGCTTCGACCTGTTCAGGACGCCGGCGCGCTGGATGATGCTCTACACGCTGGGGATGGCGGTGCTGGCGGGCCTTGGGGCACAGCAGGCTGCGGTCTGGATCGCACGCGGTCGACGGTCACGGGGGAGGGAAAATGTGTCTCGAATCGCCGGCATGGCGCTTCACGCCGCGGTTCTCGGTGCGCTGGCGGTGGAGCTGCTGCTGGCCGCACGGGCGCTGCCTCATGCGCGTCCTACCGCCCCGCAAGCGGTCTACGACGTGCGAACGGCTCCGGCGCATCTGCTGACGGAGCCGGGGCGGACGGTCCATCCGGCGGCGATGGGACGTTTTCTGAGTATCAGCGAGATCACCTATGACCCGGGCGACATGGCCGATTGGCGGCGTGTCCTGCGCGGGGGCGCGGTTGCGCAGCTGAGTGAGGCGGCCTTCACAGAGTTTGTCATCGCGCTCAAAGCGCAGGAGATCCTGGCTCCGAATCTTTCCCTGCTATGGCGCGTCCCGGCCGTGGACGGCTTTGACGGCGGCGTGCTGCCGCTGCAACGCTACAACGCATTCTTTTCGCTGCTGATTCCGCCGGAGGAGCTGGTGCCGGACGGGCGCGTGCGCGAGCAGCTACGTACGATTCCAGCGGGGCACATTCTCGAACTGATGGATGTTCGCCATCTGATCACCGACAAGGTGCGGGATGTGTGGTTCGACGATGTCTACTACGACCGGCAGATCGGCGCTACACTGACTGCCAGTGGTCTCAAGACGCTTACCGTAGAGGCGCCGCGCAACTTCGCGGCGACAGAGGTCGCCGTCGTTGGCTCTATGACTTGGAACCGGAAGGGCACTGACTTGGAAATCGCGGGCATCCGGCCACTGGCGGAAGTCGAGGCGCTGGTTGACGGCGAGCGCCTCATGCTCGGGCAGCTGCTCACGGGGGATAAGCACAGGGACGCGTTTCTGGTGGCGGTCGGTCCGCCGGGTGTAGGAGGCTTCATAGAGGCGCCGCTTGTCCACGTCGAAGGCGACAGCGAAAGACAGGAGTATCTCGCCCGTTTTCCCCTGGCCGAGCCGTCCCATCTTCAGGCGCTGGATATTACATTGACGGCGTCAGACAAGCAGCAGGGTTTGGCCGTGCAGGCGGTTACGCTCATCGACGAGCGCACGCGGACATTCGTGCCGCTGCTGCCCAGCGACCGCGGCCGCTTTCGACGCGTCCACAGCGGCGACGTAAAGATCTATGAGCGACTCGGAGGCAGCGGACGCGTGCAGCTGGTGGAGTCGGTGCGGGCGGCCTCCTCGCAGGAGGAGGCGGTCGCTTTGCTGCGCGATCATGCGGGTACGGGCGCGGTGGTCGAGGCGAGCGCGGAGTCGGTCAATGACTGGGGGCTGAACGACGCGGCCGGCGGCGGCGGGGAAGCCTCGCTGGTATCGTATTCGCCGGAGCAGGTCGTTGTGCGGACGGACAGCGAAAGGCCGGGCTTGCTCATCCTGAAGGACGCGTACTATCCCGGCTGGGAGGCTACGGTCAATGGCGAGGAGGCCGGGATCTATCCGGCGAATGTACTATTCCGCGGCGTGCCGGTGCCGGCGGGGGAAAGCGAGGTCGTCTTCAGGTACCGGGCGCAGAGCTGGCGCATCGGTCTGCGCGTGAGCGCGGCGGGCGTTATGCTCTGGCTGCTGTTGGCTCTCGTTTCGATCCGGGTGGTGTCAAAGCGTGGGCATGGGCAACACACGCCGGAGAGAGGCGAATCTGGCACTACTTCGCGGCCAAACAGGCCCTGATGTATAATCGAGAGACAGGCGGCGAAAGCAAGGAATGGCCCTTCAGGTCCCTACGCAGACGTGATAAACACATTTAACCGCATTGTCGTTGTCCTGCTCTGGCTGCTGATGCTGGCGGCCATAGGCTACATTACCATCTTTCCCGACGCAGCCTTCACGGCGCTTGTGGACCGCCTGTCGGTGGCCAAGGAGATGCTGCGCGTCCAGCAGGAGGTAAACGACGGCTATTTTCTGATCGGCCAGGTGGCGGTGGGCATAGTGGCGGTGATCGTATTCGGCGGTCTGCTGTGGTTGGAGCTGTGGCCTCACCGCCAACGCGGGGTGCGCGTGAGGACGGTGAAGGGCAGTTCGGTCGAGTTGGACACGGACAGCATTGCGCGCCGTTTGTCGTGGCACCTGGACCAGCTCGCGGATGTTATAACGGTGTTCCCGGAGGTACGGTCGCGCGGCAACGCGGTTGACATCGAGCTGGAGGTCGAGACCTCGCCCGACATCGACGTGCAGATGAAGACGGACGAGGTCGTGGAATCGACGCGCGACATCGTCGAAGAAGGGATGGGGTTGCGGCTGGGCAAGTTGGACGTACGCATGCGCCATCTGCCCTTTGAGGATGAGTGGGAAGCGTGAAGCTGAGCGCGCTGTTGGAGAGCCTGCTATTCGTAGCCGCGGATCCGGTTACAACGGGACAGCTTGCCCAGGCCTCAGGCTGTCCCGAGGTCGAAGTAGACAAGGCGCTCGATGAGTTGCAGTGGGAGTATGAAGAGCAGAACCGCGGCCTGCGCCTGCAGCGTCGCGCAAACAGTGTGCTGCTGGTCACCAACCCTGCCGCCGCCCAAACGGTGGAAGATTTCCTCAACCTGGAGATGACAGTGCAGTTCAGCGCGCCGGCCCTCGAGACGCTGGCGATCGTCGCCTATCTCCATCCGGTAACGCGGGCGCAGGTGGAAGCGGTACGGGGCGTGGACTGTTCCAACACGCTGCGGAGGCTGCAGCAACAGGGCCTGATTGACGAGTTTGACAGGATGGACGGACCCGGGCGCCCGATCCGCTACGCGGTGACCGACCAGTTCATGCAGCATTTCGGGTTGACCAACCTGAACGAGCTGCCGGAACTGCCGCCGCTGGAAGGTGAAGGGAAAGCGGAATTGGCGTCGCCCCGATAGTAGAACTGTTCAGCGACCGGGAAATAAATCTCGCCTGAGGGAGTTAAACATTGGAGCACAGCGAGATCTCACAATCTGCGACGTCATGTGCAATTGCCTGCCCAGATGCCGAAACCTTAAAGACTCGCATTGTCGAGGCACTCGAAAAACAAGGATTTGAGCTGCGAGAAAACCAACTGTGCTTACCTAAAAACTTAGACAAGGGAAAGATACGTTTCCTACACGCTGAAGCAACTCGCCACAAGACTGAGAAGCGTAAGAAAGGACTCCACAGGTACGAATCTTCGCTACTTGAACGATTTGCATTTGGGAGCGAGGTTGTTCCCGAGAAAATCGAACCTGTGCTAGTTGAAGTATTGCCTAAATCAACTGATGAGCTTCTCTTCCGGTATGCAAGTCTACATTGGAGCATCCCTGTTTCGTCAGGGTATGGTCGTAGACTTCGCTTTCTTGTGTTGGACAAAAATACAGAGAAGCTTATAGGGCTATTCGGTCTAGGAGACCCCGTCTTCGGTTTGAAGGACCGCGATAATTGGGTTGGCTGGAACAAAGATGGGCGTAGAGAGAGACTCCATCACGTTGTAGACTCGTATGTATTAGGCGCAGTCCCTCCATATTCCTTTCTGCTTGGTGGCAAGCTCATTGCTTTACTGACAGTGAGCAATGAAGTGAGAAAAGCATTCAGACGCAAGTATGCGGGAAGCTCCTCTATTATTAAGGGAAGAAGGTTGTCCGGACACATTGCCCTAATCACAACTACCTCTGCCCTGGGAAGATCATCTCTGTACAACCGACTCCGCTTCAAAGAGCGCCTAGCTTTCGAGCGCGTAGGTCATACTCAGGGCTTCGGCGAGTTTCATTTCTCCAACGGACTTTACGACTCGATAGTTGAGTTTGCGAAGTCAAGAGCAACCGCTACCGCCAAACATGAACTCTGGGGGAGTGGTTTCCGAAACAAGCGAGAAGTGGTTCGAAAAGCGCTCGGCGAATTGGGGATTCCAATGAGTTGGAACAATCATGGAATCAGACGAGAAATCTACGTGTCCCCCTTGGCAAAGAACACCCGTGACTTTTTGAACGGCATTGAATCTGAGCTAGACTATTACGATCAGTCCTTAGACTCATTGTTTGACTGGTTTCGCAGAAGGTGGTTGATACCTCGTAGCAAGAGAAATCAGACTTATAGGGAATGGACTCCTCAGGATTGGGCGCTATGGCAGGATACGCAGATCAATGAATGAATCATTTTCAGATCTCCCTGACGCATTAGTACGAGATCTCTTAAATACCTCGGTGCCAGTTGCCCAGGAAGTACAGAATCGTTTTGGCCGCCTGCAAGAATTGCAAAGCGACCTACGCAAAGCTGCTAAACAACAATCCCTAGTTAAACGCAAATCTGACTTAGAGGTCACTAGAGAACCCACTGTCGCAGCAATTGATGGCTCATACCAAATGGGTGCATCCCAGATTTTTGTAGAGGTGTAAGAAGGGTAGACTGAAATGAGGGAAAAGGAAAGGGAAATGGAGAGAGGGGTGGAATGATGAAACGAGAAGAAGCGAAGGCGAAATTTATACGCGGGGCGGAGGAGATGT
>JAJDTL010000048.1 GCA_022827195.1 Caldilineaceae bacterium | reverse complement strand
GAAATGCTCGACCAGAGATACGCCCTTTACGTCCGCCATGAGTCCCCCCTTGTCTATTGAAAGGACTCTCTATCGTATCAAATCGTCTCTTCAACGTCATCTAACCTTTTCTCAACCCAATTTAGATGCAATTGCCCTGGGCGCGGGGGTAGGCACGATGGAGACGGCGCCGGCATTGGTTGCGATGACGTAGGGGGCGTAGATCCAGGCTTGCCGGCCGTTGTAGTCGATGCGCCACCAGTCGCCGAGGATGTTTCTGCCGGTGATTTCGAAGCGGTCGCCGGCGGTGGTGGAGGCGAGGACGGGGTAGTCGGTGCCGGGGCCGGAGCGGATGTTGACTTTGCGTGTGGCGGCGGCGAAGGCAGGGCCGGGTGTGGGCGCGGGAAGGGCGGCCTGGGCAGGCGCGGGGGTGGGCGAGGCGGTTGGGGTGTGGCGGGCTTCGAGAGTGGCGACTTTGTGGGCGAGGAGTCTGAGCTCGGCGCGAGTGGCGCTGGTGCGGCGCAGGGTCGCGACGGTGCGGGCGAGGGTGGTGATGCGGTTGGAGAGGCCGTCGAGGGTGACGGGGGATTGGGCCTGCAGGCGGGATGCGCCGAGCGCGAGGAGGAGGAGGATGGCGGCTGCGAGGATAAGGGTTTGGCGTTTGGTGGGCATGGCGGTGTCTTTGTTTGGGGGTGCGGTGGCGAAGGGGGGGAGTAAAACTCTACATTATGGGGGTTGGGGTGTCAAGGAGGGGACGGCAGTGGTCGGCGGCCAGTCGCTAGTGGGCGGTTGCTGGGGATCTTTGGGGGCGTAGGTGTTGTCTGAACTGTGATTTGTCTGTTTTGTGTGATAAACAGGACTAGGGGCGAGGGAATGAGGGGGTTGTCTGAACTGTGAATCGTCTGATTATTCTGATGAGCAGGATTAGGGGCGAGGGATTGGGGAGGAGATCGATGGCCAGAGGGGATGGAGGAGATTTCATCAGTCCGATTCGGACAGAGGAGGAGCACAAGAAGGCGGTGGCTCGAATTATTGGGATTCTCGGGGCGGAGGAAGGTTCGCCCGAGGACCGCGAGCTGGACGCGCTCGTAGAGGCAGTGAAGGCGTACGAGGAGGAGACAGTTGAGAGCGAATTCCCCGATGCGATTTCGGCGATCAGGTTCCGCATGGAAGAGGCGGGTCTAACGGAGCGGGACTTGATTCCTTTGATTGGAAGCCGGGCAAAGGTTTCTGGGGTGCTGTCGGGGAAGCGGAAGCTGACGAAGTCGATGGCGCGGGCGCTGCATAAGCATTTGGGGGTTCCGGCGGACGTGCTATTGAAGAGGCCAAGGGGCGATTTTCGGAGCGGCGATGGACAGCCTTTGCCGTGAGAAGGGTCGCCGCCGCATCCGCGCCTAGACGAATCCGTATGCGCCTACGGCCTGGTGCTTGCGTGTGCTGGGCAACGCCAGAGAGAACCCGGGGCAGGGTGGATACGGACCTGGGAGCGTGGACGCCGAGTTTATGCGAGAGGACGCTCGACTTAGCTCTACGTCAGACGGCCCTGTGAACGCGCGAGAGTTTCAGTCATAGCCTGCCATTGGGCTCGTTGTTGAACGACATCTCAAGAACACGTATCTGGACGGGGCGGTAAGTCTTGGTGATGATGGAAGGCCTGTGATCGGGCTGTCGCTGCGCTTTGACACGATCGACATTTTCTGGTTCACGCTGATACACGAGTTGGCACAAGTGAGTCTTCACCTGGATGGCGATGAAGGGATGGCCTTTATCGTTGACCTGGATCTGAGGGGATTGAGCCCGGTGGAGGATGAGGCCAATGAGTTGGCGAAAGAGACGCTGATTCCGTCAGCGTTGTGGGAGGCCAGTGCGGCGCGTGTGTAGCTAACACCGATGGCGGTCTACGAGCTTTCGCTGCGTGCCGGCGTGCACATGGCGGTCGCGGCGGGGCGGGTGAGGCATGAGAGCGGAAATTTTCGTTTGCTGTCGTAGTTTGTGGGGAAGGGGGAGGTGCGGCGGTTGTTGGGGGGGGTGTGAGGGGAAGGTTGCGCTCAAGTAAGGCACTGGCCGCGTTGAAGGACTGGGTCTTCAAAGGGACGAGGGATGGATCCACGAAGGGGCACGAACTTGCACAAGGGGGGGAGAATAGAGTCGAGGGAGCACGAGGTAACCCCATCGTGGTGAGATCCGAATGGTAGGAATGGATTGGGCTGAAGTGTTAGCGTTACGTTTCCCGCTTCCCTAGCGAAGCAGGGTCGCAATCGGTTCAAGTTCTGCATCAGGTATTTTGTAGAGGCGCATCTGGTAGTAGATATCTACCCCTAGGGCTTGGGGTGTGGCTGCGCCTGGATTGACGTCAGGTAAAGATAACGTCGCTTCGCCTCCGAAGTTGATTAGGCCCATGTTCTTTAAATCATAATATTCATAGAGAATCTGATATAAGTCTTTTGGGAAGCTCCCTTGTCCTCTGTAACTTTCTCGCCGCAGCGTAAACCTTTCTTTGCTGGCGGACAATTGCAAGATGCAGAGCTGTCTGTAGGTCATGTGCTCAGCTGCCTTTGTCATCTGATGAGCCATCGCAGCGCTAATGTGGGTGTCAAACGCTAAGTTGGCCAATAGGTGCGCCATGTAGGGCAGTTTCTTCTCTTCCGGTTCTCTCTGGCTCTTGAGCAATGTACTTTCCCAAACTTCCTCCGCTTCTGACCGTCCGTTGTTTGCAGCGTCGAAAAACTCGTCATCGCGGACACTTTCTCCATTCTTGCACCGTTCGACGATTTCAGCTGCAGCAAGGACATAAACGCCTCCAACTCTTACCTGTTCGCGAGGCGAAAGAACTCGGGAAGAGACCTCATGCCCTATAGATTTCACCGCCAGAGTCGCGGCAGTACCAATAGCTCCTCCGGCGGCTGCGCCCACTGGTCCTGCAAGCAGCGAGCCAAACAACGAGCCTAGTGCAGACCCGGTTGCTCCGCCTGCAATTTCGCTGCCTTTGCTTATCAAGACGCGTAGAAGATCATCGCGCTTTCTGGAATTGTTCGGTTGCATGTCCATATATTAATGCTATTTGATTCGGGCCTAACGATTCAGAATTCCGCCCCTTGTCGAGGTGATCTAAATCGGCGGTGTGAGATCCGATCGGCTTTCTTGCCGGGATTCGGCCAAGGGAAGACGACAATTCTCGACCAAGGTTGGGTATCTACTAGCTAGAGGCGAATGGTCCGCCACTCTTCTTCCTCCCAAGAGTTGAGCATATATATGTTGTGTTTCAGTTTTTGGGGCCCACTTCACAATCCTGTATATGCGGTCGAAACCCCCCGAAATAGCGGAACAGTTTCCCTAGAGGAAATCGTTCCGTCCTCAACATCCGGGCCCTTAAACCTGATGTGGACTCCAAACGCTCTTAAGCGATATCTACTGGCCAAATCGACATTCTGCTTGCCTCTCTTTGCTTACAATACTATGTTGAGCACTGTCTTCCTAGATTGTCATTGTTCTCCTTCCCTTAAGAGGTGAAAGCTACTCCTGCAAGCATGAAGCAGTTCTCATGTCTGTTGCTGGCGGCAATTGGCACCCCGATGACTCCCAAACGTTAGGTGAGATTGAATGCCTGTGTAGGAGCAGTGCTCAGCGCCAGGGGACGTCAGGCCGCACCTGTAAGCTGCTCAAATCAATGCTGTGGAGGAATTACTATTGTCTTGATGAAGCGGGCTAGGTCGAGATGACGGGGAAGGCTGGGACGCTCTAGACAAAACTGGAGTCAATTCCGCGTGATGGTGTGGCCAAGCGGTTTTTGTGCCGAATTGCAATTTCCTAAGTTTGAGTTTACAGGAAACCGTCGCTGGTCGATCAGTTGGTCATTGCTCGGCTCAAATGCATTC
This sequence comes from Caldilineaceae bacterium, assembly GCA_022827195.1. Lineage (GTDB taxonomy): Bacteria > Chloroflexota > Anaerolineae > Caldilineales > Caldilineaceae > Bin5. The sequence continues at coordinate 22,896 of JAJDTL010000048.1, read as the reverse complement.
ACAAAAACTTCAGTTTGACAGTTTCTGGCCGCGAGGAGAAGCGAGTTAGCAGCCTCTTGCAATACTCGACCAGATTGTTGGAGCTAAACTTCCTTTCTATAAATATGCCTTCTGAAACCTGATGTGGAAGAGCGAAATCGCGCCCTTTTGGACTTATGGGAACAGAGTTTATGAAGAGAAATCTGCGACCATTACCGTCTACAGGTAAGTCGGTACTCGAAAGTCGACCCTCTCTTACAAGCCACTCTGTTACTTTCAAGAGCAGTTGCGCCCAGCTGGTAATTGGCAGAATGTCTTCGCTACCGAACTGAACTGAAGTAGGAGCCTTCATGTGGGTGACTTCTGAAATTTGGATTAGTGGCGTCCAGTCAACTGAGTCAGTGGCGGGTACCTGGACTTGAAGCTTGCTGGGGGGCTCTACTGGGTCAGCAACGGCATCGGGGTGGGCCGCAATATAGTCACGCAAGAACTCAGCAAATGCTTCTCGAACCATTGGCTTGAATTGCTTCAAAAGCCTCTTTGTCAAGTTGCCGGAGTACGACGGTTTCATTAATGAACGGACGAAGTCATCAGTTGGGTCTGAAAGTTCCCGTCCAAGCTGATTCTTTATCTTCTTGACGTATTTCAAACGGTAGGCTCTGTCAACACAATTGTCTATTTGAAAGTTGGTCTTCTGGAATAGACTTAGCTCCTCAATCTGAGATAGCGCGTAGTCCAGGATGTTGAACTCGAAGAAAGGTTCCGAGTCCATAACGTTCTGTCGATCCAAGTCTGAGAAGAAGCGATAGCAGATTCCGTCTGTTAGCAGGCCAAATCTTGTCGACGTAACGTTAAAGTACCTCAAGAGCTGTGACACTTCGTTGTGATTTAACTTGACACCGTATGTCTTGCATTCGACCAAAATAGCTGGTTTGCCTTCATGCATTAGCGCATAGTCGACCTTCTCTCCTTTCTTAATCCCTATGTCCGCCGTGTACTCTGGGATTACCTCTGTTGGCTCATGAATGTCGAAGCCTAACAATCCAATAAACGGGAGGACTAGGGAATTCTTCGTCGCTTCTTCGGAATCAATATATCTTATTCTGTTTGCACATTGCTTTGATAGCTTTTCTAATTCGTCAGACAACGCCATGAAGCTGCCTCCATGGGGACATTTAAAGAGGCTATCGGTTAGGTTACGGGCGCGTGCGACACAGTCTTCAGCGTGGGGGATTCCTATGAACTGCGCTTTCACAGCAAAATAGTGTCAAGAAGTGCATTTGTCAAATGGAGCCAGCCATGAGCCGTCGGAGGGCCTGTTTGGCCGAAAGCGGTCCAAGGGATTGGAGAGGACTGGGAAAATGAGAGAAATTCTGATTTCGTTCTTGATGCTTGGAATGATCGTCGGAGTGGACTTGCTGGGGTTGGAGGGGAGCGGTGTGCATCAGTTTGTGAGGCTGTTGCGTTTTGAGCCGGATGGGGTCCCGATTGGTGGTGGCGTGGGAGGGCACGTGTCGCTGCTGGCGATCGTGGTTGGTGTGGTGTATGCGGGGGGGATGATGTTTACGTGGAGGGGGAAGGGTTTGCAGGTGTCTGGGGGCAAGGGGGCCTTTTTGGGGCGTGCTGTGGCCGGCTTGGCGAAGATATTTGGGGGCGCGATGATGGCGGTGGCGGCGGCTGCGGTGCTGAGGTATGCGTGGTGGCTGGTTGGTTCTGTGCTGAGGTAGCGCTTGCAGGGTGTGGTCTTTGGATTGTGTATTGCGGGTCGTGCCGGGTGGGGACGAGGCGGAGATGGGGCGGCGGATGTAGGGTCGATGTGGGAGATGGGTATGGATGCGGCAAAGGTCAGGTGGGGGTTGCAGGTTGCGGTAGGTAGTGCGGCGGTGCTTGTGACTGCGGCGTGCGTCCTGGAGCCGGTTGCGCCGAAAGCGACGGGAACGACGCGGTCAAAGGGGAGGGGCGGATTGAGGGACGGCGCGGAGGGGAATGGGCGTGGTTGGTGTGCTTTGGGGAAATTGACACTGAACTGCTACCAATTCTGGACTGTTTGTCACTGAATCGTCACGGATTGGGATGTAAACTGTAGGGGAAGGTCAGTCAACAGTTGGTCGTGATGTAGAGGTGGCATAGGGTATGTTGTTCTGGCGTTGCGGGGGGACTCCCCCCGCACAAGGGAGGGCCGGAACGGCCCGACCGCCCCGATAGGCGCAGACAGGCATTGGCAGGCCGCGGCCGTCCTGATGGGAGGTATCCCAGAAGTTCCTCTGCGGGGCAAGGCCGCCCGTATGTAAGAGTTTCAGGTGGATGGGGCCAGTGGTCGTACAGTCATCCCCCGGTCTGTGCGGCTATGGTTTTGTTGGGATTCCCGGCGTTGCCGGTCGGTGGGAAGATGCAACCGGCCGGCGGCGGCGGGATTTTCGCGTGGGGGGGGGATGGAGATCCACGAAGGGGCACGAATTTCCACGAAGAACACCTTTTTGTTCGGGGGGATGGATTGGAGGGGGATGGAAGTGGGGAAACTGATTCTGGGGGACGAGGTCTATGCTATTGTCGGCGCGGCGATGGAGGTACATCGCGTGCTGGGGCCGGGGTTTCTAGAGAGAGTGTATCAGGAGGCTATGCAGCTCGAGCTCGGTGTGCGCGGGGTCCCTTTCGAGGCCGAAAGAGCTATCGAGATTGAGTATAAGGGTCGACGACTGTCGGCGAAATACTATGCGGACCTGGTTTGCTACGGTCAGGTCATCGTCGAGCTGAAGGCGATCAGGCGTCTCTCTGGGAATGAGCAGGCCCAGGTTCTCAATTACTTGAAGGCCACGGGATTCAAAGTCGGTGTTCTCATCAATTTCGGCAGCCAAGGGGCACTGGAATGGAAGCGATATGTCAGGTAGGGGGTTTTGCGCGAAAGGGGGGAATGGAGATCCACGAAGGGGCACGAATTTCCACGAAGGGGCACGAATTTTTACGAAGAACACCTTTCTGGATGGGGGTGAGAGGATGGTTGGGGTTGGTTCAGGCGGGCGGCTGGGTGTTGCCGATGCGGTAGCCGATGCCGGGGACGGCGATGATGTAGCTGGGGTCGCCGGGGTCTTCGTTGAGTTTGCGGCGGAGTCTTCTGACATAGGTCCGGAGGGCGCCCCTGCTGCTGGCGGCGTCCATGCCCCAGACGTTGCGCAGGAGCTGTTCGTGTGTGACGACGCTGCCGGCGTTGATTGAGAGCTCGCAGAGCAGTTTGTATTCGGTGGGGGTGAGTTTGACAGGTTGTCCGGCGAGGGCGACGGTATGTTGGCGGTAGTCGATGGAGAGGTCGCGGAGGTGGAAGGGCTCGGAAGGCGGCTCGGGTGCAGGGACGAGGCGGCGGCGGAGGGCGGCTTCGATTCTGGCGACCAGCTCGGTGGAGGAGAACGGTTTGACGACGTAGTCGGCAGCGCCGGATTCGAGGGCGCGGGCGATGATTTCGTCGCGTCCGTAGGCGGAGAGGAAGATGACGGGCAGTTCGACGTTGTCGAGGATCGCTTTCATGAGTTCGATGCCGTCGCTGCCTGGGAGCATAAGGTCGAGCAGGACGAGGCGGACGGGTTCAGATTCGACGAGGCGGAAGGCTTCATCGGGGTCGGCGGTGACGAGGGGTGCGAAGCCGGCCTTGGAGAGGGTGTCGCGCACGTAGCGGAGGGTCATGGGGTCGTCGTCAACGACGAGGATCTGTGTTTTCCCGCTCTGGGGCGGTCCATCCGTGTCGGATGCGTCCTGAAGGTTTATCGATGCTTGGTGTCCGGGGCCGGTGGTGGCTGGAAGGGTGAAGGTGAAGGTTGAGCCGCGGTTGGCGCCCTCGCTTTCGGCCCAGATGCGGCCGCCGTGGGCTTCGACGATGCCTTTGCAGATGGCGAGGCCGAGGCCGGTGTCGTCGTGCTGGACTTCGTCGGTGATGCGGGTGAATTTGCGGAAAAGGATTGGCAGGCGTTCGGCGGCGATGCCGCGGCCCTGGTCGGTGACGGAGATGGCGACGTATTTGTCGCGCCGTGCTGCTTTGACCTGGATGACGGAGGAGGCTGGGGAGTGCCTGGCGGCGTTGTCGAGGAGGTTGGTGAGGACCTGCACAATGCGCCGGGTGTCGGCCATTGCCGGGGGCAGGTGGGGTTCGAGGTCGATGGCGATGTTGTCGCGTCCGCCGCCGCTGAGGAAGGTGTTTCTGGCTTCGTCGACGAGCGCGGAGATTTCAGCGGGATTGGGGGAAACGGAGAGGGCGCCGGTCTCGATACGGGCGACGTCGAGGAGTTCGCCGATGAGGCTTTGCATTCGTTCGGACTGGGTCTTAATGATGCGGATGAACTGGACCATTTCGGCGGGGTCGAGGGTCTTTGGGGATTCAAGCAGAGTATCGGCGGAGCCTTTGATTGAGGTGAGTGGGGCGCGCAGTTCGTGGCTGACCATGGCGAGGAATTCGGCGCGCATTCGTTCGAGGGCTTCGAGCGGGGTCAGGTCCTGGACGGTGACGACGGTTGACTCTAATTCTCCGGTTTCGGAGAGGATAGGGGTTGCGTTGACGAGGACGGTGACGGCGCGGCCATCGGGGACGGTGAGGACGAGCTCTTCGGCGCGCAGGGTTTCGCTGGTGCTGAGCACCTGGACGATGGGGAACTCCTGGAGTGAGATTTCGCGTCCGTCGGGTCGGCGGAAGGTGAGGGCATTGAGGAGCTGCTCGGCGGACTGGCCGGGCATGCAGAGGGAGCTGACGATTCTGCGGCCTTCGCGGTTGATGGAGTTGACCGCCCCGGTGCGGGCGTCGAAGACGACGACGCCGACGGGGGAGGTATCGATCAGTGTTTCGAGGCTGTTTCTGGCGAGCTGCTCTTCGCGATAGCGGCGGGCGTTGGCGATGACGAGGGCGGCCTGGGCGGCGAAAGTGGCGAGCGTTTCCTCGTCTTCCTTGTCGAATTCGGGTTTTCCGGGATCGCGGCCGAGGAAGATGTAGCCGACGCGTTCGCCGCGGTGGCGGATGGCGTCGGCCATGAAGGCTGCGACGGGGACGGACTGGAAGTCGGGCAGGCCGAGTGCTGCGACGTAGGCGTGGAAGTCGGAGATTCGCAGGGGGGAGGGGAGGTTGCTGAGGTAGTCGAAGAACTGCATTCTTCCCGGCGTATCCCGCAGGCGTTTTCGTTCTTCGGCGCTAGCCCCGGAGGTGACAAGGTCCTCGGGTTGTCCGGCATTGTTGAGGGTGACGATGACGCCATAGCGTGCGCCGGTCAGCGCCCTGGCGCTGTCGGCCACGCCCTGGAGGACATTGTCGAAGTCGAGGTCTGCGTTGATGCGCTGGACGGCCTCGCTTAGCAGCGACATGCGTTGTTGGAGGGCCGCGATCTCGAGGGCTGGATCGCCGGTCTGCTTCATTTGGCCACCTTCAGTTCAAATTGCGTCCTCGGGGGTGGGCGTGGGTTGCGGGACTCTGCAGCCGGCAAAGCCGGGGCTGAAGCGAGAGTGGGCGAACTGGGCCAAAACGGGTCGCAACCGGCGGGACTGTGACGGGACGGCTAGCGGGAAGAGGCATATTTTCACTGAAATGCCACAGAAAAGGGTGTATACTTTGACTATCTGCTTGTTCGGCTGTTGGAATTGTCATGGATATTATACTACCATATGCAACCTTTTCATAGAGAAAACATTGTGCGTTGGCGTTTGCAGCGCTATGACGATGTGGCATTTTTGGCGAAGCTTTGGTTGCAGACGTTGAGAGAGAGGCCTGCTCGGATGTCGCTATTGGGGCGTTGAGGGGCTGAGCGGCTGCAGGCGGGGCATCTGACAGAAATTGTTTGAATTCGAGTGTTGGGCCCGGCATTTTCGTCGTTTTGGCAGATTCCCCACTTTGGCAATTGAGTAGGTGTAAGATGAATACCTTTGGCGGCTTGTGCCAGACGATCTTTTCTCCCGGATCGTTACCGATATTACAGGCGGCAAGGACCCGTCCAAGTTTGAGAGAAGCAATCAGGTAACGACACGTTCGAGGATTTGCCGTCGAAGGCCTGTTCGGCATTCAGGTCGCGGTGGCATAGTACTGGCCCTCGTTTTCGTACGCTATCGGCCCACTCTGTGCGGACTGCCATATGTGGAATGATTGCGAACGACATGACTGTCCAATACAGACCGCCGTGACTGAGCGGCATGACTTCGACGCAGGACAGCGAAAGGGCGTCCGAAACCTGGTCGACCACGCGGCAACGCCGGTCAGGGAATCTTCCAAAGACCAGAGCATCGAATATTACTGTGCTGGCAATGACTTTGAGGTAGTTCACCTGCGGTGGTAGGGCCCGCGATGTGTTGACATAGGCAGCGCGGTCGTGCCGATTGGCAGGTGTACGGCGGGAAGAATTGAGCGGATGGGGCCGTTCTTTGGGACGGTCCTTTTCTATTGGCGGAGGTTGCTGACTGCGGTCGTGAGTGGTCAGTGGATAGTGCGGGGCCGGACGGGCGGGTCAGCCTTTGAGGCCGGTGAGGGCGATGCCGCGGACGAAGTTTTTCTGGAAGATGAGGAAGACGATGAGGGGCGGGATGGAGACGAGGACGGAGCCGGCCATGACGGCCTGGTAGTCGGTGCCGCCGAAGCGGTTGGCCATGCGGGCGATGATGAGGGGGAGGGTCAGTTTCTTTTCTTCGTTGAGGATGACGAGGGGCCAGAGATAGGCGTTGAAGGCGCCGAGGAAGACGAAGATGGCGAGCGCGGAGAGGATCGGCTTGGTGAGGGGCAGAATAATGTTGCGGTAGATACCGAAGTCGCCGCTGCCGTCGATTTTGGCGGCGTCGTAGAGCTCGCGGGGGATGCCATAGACGAACTGGCGGCAGAGGAAGATGCCGAAGGAGGAGAAGATGCTGGGCACCCAGACGCCCCACAGCGAGTTGAGCAGGTTGAGCTCGCGCATGACGATGTAGAGGGGGATGAGGAGGGTGAGGAAGGGGACCATGGTGGTGGAGAGGACGAAGTAGAAGAGGTAGTCGCGGCCGGGGAATTCGAGGCGGGCGAAGATGAAGCCGCCCATGGATGAGGTGATGAGGACGCTGATGACGGTGCCGGTGGTGACGATGATGCTGTTGACGTAGGCGATGGGCAGGTTGGCGCGGGTGGGATCCATGACCATCAGGTAGGCGCCGAGGGTCCACTTTTTGGGGAGGAGCGTTACGGGCAGGCTGACGATGTCGGCGCCGGTCTTGAAGGAGGAGAAGAGGAGCCAGATGAAGGGGTAGAACATGGCGAAGCTGAAGAAGGCCAGGATGAGGAAGACGACCGCCTTTGTCCACTTGCCGGAGATGAGCCAGCGGCGGAAGGGGGAGATAGTGGGGCGGAGGCGGGTGGTTTCAGCGGCTTGGGCCATGACGGATCAGTGTTCCCATTCGATGCGCCAGCGGTTGAGTTGGAAGACGGTCGCGCCGAGCAGGAGCACGAAGATGATCAGCGAGACGGCGGCGCCGTAGCCGAGGTTGAGGGCGCGGAAGCCGAGCTCGTAGGTGTAGAGCGCGAGCGTGCGGGTGCTGAAGCCGGGGCCGGGGATTAGGAAGAAGGCCTCGAACATCTGCACGGTGCCGATGACGCTTACGACCATCTGGTAGACGAGCACGGGGCGGATCAGCGGCAGGGTGATCTTGAAGAAGGACTGCCAGAAGCCGGCGCCGTCGAGGCGGGCGGCTTCGAACAGGCTTTCGGGCACGTCGTTGATGCCGGCGAGAAAGAGGACGATGCCGGTGCCGAGGTGGGCCCAGATGATGACGGCGGTTATGGCCCAGAGAGCCTGTTGCGGGCTGGCCAGGAAGGGCTGCTCGGGCAGACCGACGCTGCTGAGCAGGGTGTTGAAGGCGCCGCCGGTTGGGCGGTAGAGCCAGCGCCAGAGGTAGAGGGAGACCACCAGGGGCGTAATCACGGGCAGGTAGTAGAGCGAGAGGTAGATGTTCCGCCATTTGCCCAGAATCTGGCTCAGGGCCAGGGCGAAGAGCAGCGCGATGGTGAGGCCAAGGCTGATTTCGACCACCGAGAAGAGGACCGTCTTTTCCAGGGCTTGCCAGAAGTACTGGTCGGTAAAGGCCTTGGTGAAGTTGCGCAGGCCGACGAACTTCGGGTTGGTGATGAAGTCCCAGTTCTGGAAGGCGAGCCAGATGCCGGTGCCGAAGGGGATGATGAAGATGATGGTATAGAAGATCAGGATGGCGGCGGAGTAGACGAGTGCAAAGGGGCTGGCGCGGCGGAAGCGCCGCCAGACGCTGTCACGGCGGGCGACGGGCAGTTGCGGCAACGTTTGACCACCGGAGACTGGGTGGTCCTGCAACGTAGTCATGCTAATGTTTCCGCTGGTTCACGGGCGCCGCGTACACGGGTACGCGGCGCCCGTTCAGATCAAATACTGTGAGGTCAGGCTGCCAGACGTTCTCGGGCCTGGTCTTCCTGTTCCTGCAGGTAGGCGTCCATGGCGGCCAGCGCTTCCTGAATGCTGATTTCCTGGCGCATGGCGCGGTCGAACTCGGCTGCGGCCGGTCCTTGTTGGGCGACGTGGTCCTGGGGATAGCGTGCGTAGGGCCACATGCCCTCGGCGACGCGCTTGGAGACGAGGCCGTATTTGACATCGCCGATGCCGGGATCGTTGTAAACGCCCTTGGAGGGGACGACGCCGGAGTAGAAGTCGAGGGCCTGGAGGAGGGCGCCGTTGCTGACGATGAGCAGGGCGAAGTCGACGGCGGCCTCAAGCTTGGCGGAGTCCTCCGCCAGCCGCTTGGAAAGGCCATAACCGGCGACGTGCTGCGGGTAGAGTATATAGTCGACTGCGTTGGCGAGGGGCGGCGTGACGATGTTGTCGGCCGGCACGTCGGCGACGTCTGTCATAACGCTCATGGTCCAGGCGCCGTTGCCCCAGATCGAGACGAGCTGCTGCGTACAAGCCTCGTATTCGCTGGTAAAGAGCTCGAAGTCGACGGTCTTGTGGACGTGATAGACGTCGTGCAGGATCTGGGCGGCGGCTTCGCCTATTTCGCTGTCGTGGGACCAGACGCCGGTCTCCTTGTCGAAGAAGTCCCCGCCGAGCTGCCAGATAAGGGTCCAGAGCAGCTGATATTGGGAGCTGGCAATCGAGTAGCCGGAGCGGGTGACCTTGCCCTCATCGTTCATCTGCGTCATGGCGATGCCGGCATCGATCACGTCTTCGTAGGTGCCGAAGTTGAGGTAATCGACGCCCGCCTCGGCGCAGTGATCCATATTGACGGTCATGGCGGCGCCGCGGATGCCGGCGAGCCAGGGCAGGTAGTAGACCTTGTTGCCGGGCACTTCGACGGCCTGGAAGGCGGCCGGCCACATCTTTTCTTCGAGTTCGGCGGCGCCGCCGGCAGCGTCGGTGATATCGAGGAAGACGCGTGTGATGTCGGTGGCGACGACCCAGTCGGTGTACATCATCATGACGTCGCCTTCGGTGCCGGAGGCGATGGACGGCAGCATCTTGTTGAGCAGGTCACCGTAGCCGATGGCCTGGAGGTCGACGGTGACATTCTCGTGATCTTTTTCAAACTCGGGCTGGACCCATCCCATGATGCGGTTGGCGCCGTCCCAGTCCTGGTACCAGACGACGAGGTCGATCGGCTCGGCCATGGCGGCGGCGCCGTCCATGCCTGCATCGGGCCCGACCGGAGCGCAGGCGGCCAGTGCGGCGGCGGCACCGAGACCGGCTCCTGCTTTGAGCAGCTGTCGACGACTTAACTCTTGCATGTTTCGCCCTCCTGAAAGGCTATTTTGGCCGCCGCGTGTGCGGCGCGCCGTGTTGTTGGAATTGGGTGGCGTTTTAAGGTGTTTGGGCTGATTGTCCAGCGGGAAGTATAGCATCACGGATGGGGCTGTCAAATCGGGGCGAGTGGGTGCCCCGTTTGGCTTGGGGGAGGGCGAGTCTGCTGCTAGAATGGGCAGGCGAATCCCCGCGAATGGACGCGGGGCGCGAGACGGGCAACCATCACTTCAGCCGGGAAGCAGCGGATGGATTTCAGGCGGCTCAGCGCGGTCTCTTTTGGGCACATGGCGATCGATATTATCAACGCGTCGATCGCGATGATTCTCACGGTACTGGTTGTGCCATTCAATCTGTCGAACTCGCAGATTGCGTTGGGCGGGATGATCTACCAGCTGATGGGGTCGCTGACGCAGCCGTTTTTTGGTGTCCTGGCGGACCGGTTCGGGGGGCGCTGGCTGGGGGCGGTTGGTCTGCTGTGGACGTCGGTGTTCTATTTTGCGGCGACTTTTTCGCAGAACTACATTACGCTGATTGTGCTGATGGCGGTGGCATCGCTGGGCAGCGGCGCGTTCCATCCGCAGGGGGCGATGAATGCGGGGGCGGCGGGGCGGGAGCGCCGGACGACGGGGACGTCGATCTTCTTTTTGCTGGGGCAGATGGGGCTGGCGTTCGGGCCGATGATCGCGGGTTTCCTGCTGGAGGAGATCGGGATGATGGGTCCGCGCATTATGGCGGCGGCGACGCTGCCGTTTGTGGCGTGGATGGCGGTGGGGCTGCACAAGCCGGTGGAGAAGCCGGAGAGCGAGGAGGCGCCGGCGGGGCCGGTGAAGATTTCTCCGTTCCGCGGGGGTCACGTGTGGCCGCCGACGAAGGCAAGACGCAGGCGGCCGGGGGCGGAGAGGCCGAGGCGGACGGGGCGGTTGTACGTGCTGGTGGCGTTTGCGGTGCTGGTGGGGCTGCGGGCCTCGGTGCACCAGATCTTTTACGGGCTGTTGCCGAAATATTTCGCTGACTTGGCGTTTACGCCGAGCGAGTACGGCCTGATGGTGGGTGTGCCGAGCGTTGCGATTGCGCTGGGTTCGATGGCGGGCGGCGTGCTGGGGGACAGGTTCGACCAGCGCAAGGTTCTCTTTGCCGCGTTGCTGGCGGCTACGCCTTTTTCGTGGCTGATGCTGGATGTGGTGCACGGGTGGGCGTTCTATCCGCTGGCGTTTGCGGCCGGTTTCCTGGTTGGGATTCCGCACAGCATTTTGGTGGTGATGGCGCAGGGGTTTCTGCCGGGCCGGCAGGGGCTGGCGAGCGGGGCGATCCTGGGGTTCACGTTTGCAGCTGGTGCGTTGGGCATGGGGTTGGCGGGGCCGATCGCGGACTACTACACTCTGTCCGGGGTGATGCACGTGGTTGCGGTTATGCCGCTGCTGGCCGCGGTGTGCGCTATTTTCGTGCGAGCGGCTGAGACGCCGCCGGCGCCTTCGGTTGCGCCTGCGACGGGGTCGGCGGATTGAGTTCGAGCTAGTTTTCAGTTTTGAGTTTCTAGTTTTTGATTGGCGGTCGATGAAGGCGGGGTTGCTGGTGTTGTGCAAGGAGCCCCATTCCAGATTCTTAGCGGGTTATGTGGGGCGAATGGAGCCGGCGAGCAGGCAATTGCTAGAAGGGCGTAGTTGAAAAGGAGACTAAAGTCGATCGCGCTCGTCTGGCGGGTCCACATCTGCAACTTTCGCCATCGCTTCCAGGAATTTTTCCCTTCGTCCGCGTTCTGCGCGTTCCATCAGGTATGCTTCAGTTGCAATAGCCGAGGCCTTCTCAGCCATTGCCAGCATGACGAACTGTTCCAGCGACATACCTTCGCGCTCGACAATATCACGAACTGTAACGTGTAAAGAGTCCGGGATGGAAAGTCGAATATTTGTCATGGAGGGTTGCCACATTTTCATTGTTGGCGAAGTGTAGGACGTATGCTGGTGTCAGGAATAACCTTGTCGATTGTAGCGTGTTGTCCCGAACATTGCAGTTGGTGCCTCTGCACAGGTTGATCCATCATTCACTACGGCCACGCATCTTCGGTAATCTCCGCATCGACGACGGGTCCGCGAGAGCCGGAAACGAGGCGGCCGGTGACGATCTGGCCGTCGTGTTGGAAGACGAGCAGGGCGTTCTTCTCCTGGGCCTGCTGGCGGAGGGCGCGTTTGCCCTCGATGCTGCGCATGGGATCGAGGTCGAAGGAGGGGACCCAGGCGAGACGGTCGATGTGTGCGGCCCAGCTGCAGGTGTCGCCGAGGAAGAGGAGGGAATGGCCGCCGTCCTCGACCCAGACGGCCTGGATGCTGTCGGTGTGGCCGGGCACGGTTACGGTGCGGACACCGGCGGCGAGGTTCTGGTCGCCGTCGACGATTTCAAGTTGGCCGGAGCGGCGCAGGGGCTCCCAGTTCTGGGGGAAGTAGGTGCCGCGGGTGCGCTCGTTGGGGAAGGAGGCGTCGGCCATTTCGAGGCGCTGGACGAGGTAGCGGGCGTTGGGGAAGGAGGGGACGGCCTCGCTGTCGGGGTCGGCGGGATCGCTCCAGTGGGTGCAGCCGCCGGCGTGGTCGCCGTGGAGATGGGTCATGAGGACGATGTCGACGTCTTCGGGGCTGAAGCCGACGCGTCCGAGGTCGGCGGCGAGGCGGCGGGAACTATCGTCCATGCCGAAGTTGCGGCGGTCCCTGGCGGTGAGCTTGTCGCCCTGGCCGGTGTCAACGAGGATGAGGCCGGCGCTGGACTGGACGAGAAGTGAGCGCATCTGCACGGGTATGCGGTTCTTGTCGTCGGGGCGGATGACCCGTTCCCAGAGGACGCGGGGCACGAGGCCGAAGAAGCCGCCGCCGTCGACCAGCTGGCGGCCGTCGCTGACGATATGGCAGGGGATGGAACCGATTTGGAAGGAATAGGGCATGGCTGCAGTTCCTGCTGGCGAAGGGCGTATCGGCAGGCGTTCGGGACGTGTGCGGCTCGATGCGGAGTATAGCACGGGGCGCAAGGGATGGGATAGTTTTCGGTATTGAGTTTCTAGGAGTCGTTGACATTTCCATGAGGCAGGCAAGTTCCGCGCAACGAAAGGCGGGGAAGTGGGGGACCGGACGGTATCTGGCCGTGCACCAGGAGCATGCCGCTGCTTTCGCTCCTAATCTAGATCCCAAATGAGTTCACGAACTTGCGCATATCAATGGAACGAGTGAGACGCCTCCGCTGCCAGGCAGCATCCCGTACTAAAACTCTTGGTTTCAAATCGGAGGTCTATGAACTCCAGGTTGTCCAATAACTGTCATATTATTGTGAACGCGTGCTGTTCTGTTTCCTGAAATTTTTTTCTCGCAAACGCTCGTAAACGCTCGTAGATCTCTCGTAAACGCTCGTACGAGCGTTTACCTGTTCCCGTGCCTGGACACGCTATCTGTTCACCGCGCGCCCGGCCCGGACTTAGGTGTAACAGCACCGAAACTGACTCTTTTCAGCCGCTTTGGAACCCCGCCTTTGCACCGCACGCAGCCGGGAGACCTTGCCTTCTCGACACACCTTTCAAATGTCAACCAGACCTGTTTTTCGGTTCTGGTTTCGAGTTACTGGGAGCGGCGCTCAAAGATTGGAGAACGATTTGGGAGGGCGGGCACAAGGCCTGCATCTACGGGTAACTGCATGGGATGGGCGGAGCCGCAATTGGTATGAATTCGCAAGGTTTCTTTTCCGGTGAGGCGGCGCGGGTTCGGCCGCGCAGGCTGGTGCAGGGGCTGATCTTCGACTTTGACAATACGCTGGCGCGGCTGGCGGAGCCGCTGGACGGGCTGATGGCGAAGGGGGCGGAGACGGCGGTGGCGTACATGCGCTCGACCGGCATGTCCGACCTGCCCGAGGAGTTCGCGGGGCACCTGGTGGAGGCGCGCCTTTTCGCACAGCAGAAGTCGGATGACGAGCAGGAGGAGCACACCGCGGACGATACGCTGAGCTTCCTGCTGCAGTTCTTCAACTACCCGGCCTCGCGCATGAACGAGGAGGTGCTGCGGCAGGCGGTGGACCTTTTCTATGCGCCTGAGATGACGGCGTGGGAGCCGATGCCGGGCGCGATCGAGCTGCTTGCGGAGCTGCGGGACGGGGGTTTCCTGCTGGCGGTGATCGCGAACTATGCCAGCGACCGGGTCTTCCAGCGAATCATCGACTATACGGGGCTGCGGCCCTATGTCGATGTATGTCTAAGCAGCGCGGCGGTGGAGTGGCGCAAACCGGAGAAGGAGATCTACGATGCGGCGCTTGGGCGCTGGGACGCGGAGCCGTATGAGCTTGTGTGTGTGGGCGACAGTCTCAAGCATGACGTTGCGGGCGGGCAGGGGATCGGTGCGCTGACGGTTCACTGCCGCATGATCCCGCTGGCTGAGGACCTGCGGATCGTGGAGAGCGTGGAGCCGGACGCGGTGATCGAGGAACTGGCGGAGCTGCCTGCCATGGTGCGGGCGTGGAGCTGAGCGTGGGCGGAAAAGAAGGAGCGGTCAACGAGACTTTTGCGGTGACCATCAGCCGCGAGTATCCGCCTGCGCCGCTGGTGGCGGTGGCGGCGGTGGTTCTTGACGGCGGCGGGCGGGCGCTGATGATCCGGCGGGGACAGCCGCCGTCGCTGGGCATGTGGGCGCTGCCGGGCGGTCTGCTGGACCTGGGTGAGCCGGTGCGCGACGGGGTCGTGCGCGAGGTGCGCGAGGAGACCGGGGCGGAGATTGAGGTGGTGGAGCTGCTGGACCTGTTCGAGCCGATTCACCGCGACGCGACGGGCGCGGTGCGCTATCATTATGTTGTGATCGATTTCTGGGCCCATTACCGCGGGGGGGCGGTTGCGCCGGCGGACGACGCCGACGAGGCGGAGTGGGTCTCGCTGGAACGGTTGGACGAGTTGCCGATGGAAGATGCCACACGGCGCGTCGTGCGGAAGGCCCACGCCCGCTGGAAGAACGGACGGGCGGTCAAATGAACTGGTAACACCCCCGCGGGTTGGCCCCTCTCTTCAGCCGAAAGCCTGCCAGTTGCGCTGTTGATCCGCTTCTGCGCCGGGTCAGGACTCGCTGAAGGCGTAGCCGCCTCTTCTTCCGGCTACCACTTCCTCTACAGCTTCTCCATTTGCTTCGATCCCGGAAAAGAGCGTGCGCGCCTCCTGGAGGTGCTCGAAACCGCCGACGAGTGTCAGGTGATCTCCCTGCTCGAGAAGTGTATGGCCGCGCGGCACGATGAACTCGCCGGAGCGGCGGATGGAGAGGATCAGCACATCGCCGGGCAGGTCGATCTCGCGCAGGGCCTTGTCGTAGAAGATTGGCTCATAGACGGCGACTTCGCCTACTTCTTTGTTGTCATCGGTGCGGGTCAGGAGTTCGTAGATGTCGGGATTGCGGGCCAGTAGGCTCAGGAGCGCGGCCTGGTCGAGCGCGGGGTTGAAGACGGTGACGTTGATGTTTTCGAATTCGGCGAGGCGGCTGGAGTCGGAGACGAGCGTCACGATGTGGTTGACGCCGTAGCGCGAGCGGGCGGCGCGGCAGATATGGAGGTTGAGGTCGGTGTCGGCGGAGGTAACGACGACGGCTGGGGTCTGGTCGAGCCGTTCGCCGAGGACGGGGTGGTTGTCGTCGATTCCGGCCTGAATGACGTCGATACCGTCGGAGGTGCGCTGTCGGGCGCTTGCGACCTGGTTAGGGTCGGCGTCGACGATGAGGACATGTTCGTGGTGGCCGAGCAGCTGTTCGGCGACCTGGACGCCGACGCGGTCGCCGCCGAAGACGACGATGGGGTGGGTCACGGCAGCCGAGGCGCGCGGGACGATGCGGTTGAAGATGAGCGGGGCGGCGGTGACGGTGACGACGGCGACGAGAATGATCATCGCGTTGATCGACTCGCTGATGATGCCCAGCTGCAGGCCGATGGCCGAGGCGGCGACGATGAGGGAGAGGCGCGAGGAGAGGAGGAAACCGGCTGAAAAGGTCTCGCGCCAGGTGAACTGCAGCCTGAAAAACAGGGCCGGCAGCGTTTTGACGAGAAAGGCGGCGATCACGAGGAAGGGGAGGATGAGCAGGGCCCCAGGAGAGCTGATGAGAACGCCGAGGTTGAAGTTGGCGCCGACCATGATGAAAAAGATCGGGATGAAGAAGCCGAAGCCGACAGCCTCGAGTTGGTGCATCGCCTCCATGTCCTCGCGCGTGGAGATGAGCGAGAGCATGGCGCCGGCGATGAAGGCGCCGAGGATGATCTCTGCGCCGAGCGTTTCGGCGAGGACGACGAAGAGCAGCATGACGGTGAAGGCGCCGCGGATCTTGAGGCGTGCGGTGGCGTGGCTGAGATCGTCGAGCCTGCGGCGGACGGCCTGCACGCTGTCCATGATGCCCAGGCGGTAGAGGATGAAGAAGACGACGAAGAGAACGCTGATCAGCAGAATGTCGAGCCTAAGGCCGTGTGAGACTGTGGCGACGACGATGGTGATGAGGAGCATGGTGGCGAAGTCGGCGATGAGGGCGGAGATGAGGATGGTCTGGCCGAAGCGGCCGCGGGTCAGCCCCTGCTCTTTGAGGACCGGCATGACGACGCCGAGTGAGGTCGTGGACATGATCAGGGCCATCATCCAGGGGTTGCGGACGAGCCCCAGGCGCATGAGCACGAGGCCGACGACGGTGGAGAGGGCGAGCGTGAGGAGGAAGCTGAGCAGGCCGATTGAGAACGGCCCGGGCCTGAGAAGGCCATACGCGCCGGTTGTCGCGCGTTCGGTGCGCGCGGCGCGGTCGGAAAGGCTGCCTGTGCGCTCGACGTTGAGATTGGCGAAGTCGATCTCGGTCCCGGCGAGGAACATCAGAAAGACGAAACCGAATTCGGCCAGGAGCGTTAGCAGGGGCTCCTCGTGGGTGACCCAGCCGAAGCCGCTGCGTCCGATGACGATACCGGCCAGGATTTCGCCGACGACGATAGGCAGCCTGAGGCGTTTGAAGCGGACAAGCAGCAGCGGGACGATGAATGCCAGGGCGATGACGATCAGGAGCGGGGCAAAGCCGGCTTCAGCTTCCATACGGTTCCAGAGGTGTCATAGTTGGAGCAATTTGAGCATTGTGCAGCTGGATGTAAAGCGGCTGGAGGTCCCCGGGATGGCTTGATCGGGCATTCTGATTCTGTTACCCTAACATTCATGAACGGGGACGGGCAAGAATCTCTGCGCGGGGTGATCGAGCGCATCACATTCCACAACGAGGAGAACGGCTACACGGTCGCCAAGTTGGCGCTGGAGATGCCGACGCGCCATCTGCCCCACTGGCAGAAAGAGGCGCCGATCGTGGGCAACATGGTCGGCATCAACGTGGGCGAGGCGGTTGAGCTGCAGGGGCGCTGGGAGGTGCACCCGCAGTACGGCAAGCAGTTCAGCTTTACGGGAGTGCGTTCGGTGCTGCCGGCGACTGTTGCCGGCATCGAGAGGTACCTTGGCAGCGGCCTGATCCGGGGCGTGGGGCCGGTGACGGCCAAGCGGGTCGTGGCCCATTTCGGCGAGCGGACGCTCGACATAATAGACGGCGAACCGGAGCGGCTGACGGAGGTCGGCGGCGTGGGCCGCAAGCGGGTCTCGATGATCCGGGCGGCCTGGTCTGAAATGAAGGCGATCAAGGAGGTGATGATCTTTCTGCAGGGGCACGGGGTCAGCGCCGGCCTGGCGACGAAGATCTATAAGCGTTACGGCGACGACGCGGTCTCGATTGTACGGCATGACCCTTACCGGCTGGCGGAGGACGTCTATGGCATCGGCTTTGTGACCGCGGACAGGATCGCGGCTGCGCTTGGCATTGAGGGCGACGCGCCGCAGCGGATAGCGGCGGGCGTGGCCTTCACGCTGGAGAAGGCGGGTAGCGAGGGGCATGTTTACCTGCCGAGCCCTGAGCTGGTTGCGCAGGCCGGCGCGCTTCTCGATGCCGGTTTGCAGAAGACTGCCGCAGGTGTGCTGCGGCTGGAGGGGGCAGAACGGGTGAAGCTGGCGGCGGAGCCGGGCGGGGAGGCGGACGCGCTTCGCTGGGCGGTTGCCGGCGTGTACGGGCCGTCGGACGGGGGGCCTCTTCCTCTGTTACCGGAGACCCGCAGCCCGTTTGACGAGCCGTCCGAAGAGCGGATCGAGGCGTTGCTGCAGGGGGAGCAAGCGGTCTACCTGACGCCGATGTATTACGCCGAGGTTGGGGTCGGCAATCGCCTGGGGCGGCTGGCGCAGGGCGGTGGCGACGCGTCGCGCCGGGCGGTGCGCGGTCCGTCAGTGATGGACCGGTTGCGGCAGGTGGACTGGGAGGGGAAGTTTGCGCAGCTGGAAGGAGCGCGGGCGGACGGGTCGGGGCTGCGGCTTGTGCCGCGGCAGAAGGCGGCGGTGCGCTCGGCGTTGACGCACAGGCTGACAGTCTTGACCGGAGGTCCCGGCACGGGCAAGACGACGGTTGTGCGCACGATCCTCGATCTGTGCGAGCAGGCGGGCGCGGTTGCGCTGCTGGCGGCGCCGACCGGTCGTGCGGCCAAGCGTATGGCCGAGGCGACCGGGCGCCCGGCGAAGACGGTCCACCGGCTGTTGGAGTTTCAGCCGGGCGCCGGTTTTTCCTTCAAACGCAACGAGGAGCATCCGCTGCGGGGCGACCTGTTGATCGTCGACGAGGCGTCGATGCTGGACCTGCTGCTGACGAACAGCCTGTTGAAGGCGGTGCCGCCGGGGATGTCCTTGTTGCTGGTGGGCGACGTGGACCAGTTGCCGAGCGTGGGGGCGGGCAATGTTCTGGGCGACGTGATCGCGGCGATAGAGGATGGCGGCGGCGATGCGGTGCGGTCGGGGGATGCGGCCGTGTGGGGCGAGGCCGCGGTTGTGCGCCTGGAAACGATATTCCGGCAGGCGGCCGGCAGTTACATCGTCGAGAACGCGCACCGCATCAATCGCAGGCAGATGCCGGTCCTGACGCAGTCGGCCGCGCATGGAGAGGCAGCCGCGGTCGATTTCTTTCTCTTTCGCACCGAGGAGCCGGAGCGGGCCTCCGAGTTGTGCGTGGAGCTGGTGCAGGAGCGGATTCCGCGGCGGTTTGGGATTGCGGCGGAGGAGATCCAGGTGCTGAGCCCGATGCACCGCGGTGCGGCCGGGGTCGGCGCGCTGAACGAGGCGTTGCAGGGTGCGCTGAATCCACTCCGACCCGACCGGGGCGAGCGGGCGATGGGCAGCCGCGTTTTTCGCGTCGGCGACCGCGTGATGCAGGTGCGCAACAACTACGATAAAGATGTATTCAACGGCGATATGGGCTATATTAAAGGTGTCGACGGGGTTGAACAGCGTCTGGTGGTCGAATTTGACGGCCGGCTGGTTCCGTACGATTTTCTTGACCTGGACGAGCTGGTCCACGCCTACGCGATCAGCGTTCACAAGAGCCAGGGGAGTGAGTTCCCGGCGGTCGTCATACCGGTGCTGACCGGCCACTACATGATGCTGCGGCGCAATCTACTCTACACGGCGGTGACGCGGGCACAGCGGCTGGTGGTGCTGGTGGGCCAGCCGAGAGCGATAGGAATCGCCGTTGGCAACGACAAGGAGGCCCGGCGCTACAGCGGACTGACCGCGCGTTTGCTCCGGACCCCGGTAAGGGAGATCTTTGCATGAACAGCAACGAAAAGCCACTGGTCGCGGTACAGCTGTACAGTCTGCGTCATCTTTCAGAAAAATTCGAGGAATTGGCGGCCGCGGCCGCGCAGGCCGGGTACGAGGGCGTCGAACTGATGCATCTGGCGGACCGCCCGGGAGGGGAGGCGAAAGCGGTCCTGGAGGAGCACGGGCTGCAGTCGGTTTCTGCCCACGTTCCCTTCGAAGCGCTGTCGGAGGATTTTACCGCGACGGTGGCGTTTCATCAGGCCGCGGGCAACGACTGTCTGGTTTTGCCGGGGCCGGCGCTGGGGCTGCGCGAGTCTGAGAGCGGCGAGTCGTGGCGGGCTTTCGGGCAGACGCTCAACGAACTGGGCCGGCGCTGCCGCGAGGAGGGCGTCCGGCTTGGCTATCATAACCATGCCTTCGAGATGGCGGTCTACGACGGCACGCGTGCGATCGACTGGCTGCTAGGTAGCGCCGACCCGGAAAACGTCTTTTGGGAACCGGACCTGGCTTGGATCAGCGACGGCGGCGTGGACCCGCTGGAGATGGTGGAGCAGTACGCGGGGCGCTGCCCGCGCATTCATGCCAAGGACTTGGCGCCTGCGGGCGAAAACGAGGACCAGATGGGCTTGGCCGACGTCGGCTACGGAACGCTGGACTGGGAGGCGCTGCTGCCGGCGTGCCGCGCGGCCGGCGCCGAGTGTTACATCGTCGAGCACGACCTGCCCAAGGACCCGGTCGCCAGCGTACGCCGCAGCCGCGAGTTTTTGGAAAGCCGGGTGCAGCGGGCGTGAGGATCTGTCGCGTCGCCAGTGGAGGAGATTTTGGCTAAATCGGCAATGTTTGAAGGGCTCGTTTTCGACGAACGCCGCAATGCAGCGCCGGTGAAGTATGTCGGTGAGCGCCCCTGTTACGTGGTCGACGAGGACGGGTTCCTGCGCCACATAGACGCCGCCGAGGTGGACCAGCAGGTGCTGGACTATCTGAAGGGGCAGGTCGACCAGCACCGGGACCTGGCGGTGAGCGGCATGTTGGACCTGATGGGGAAGAACGACATATTCACGAAGGCGGCGGTCGAGTCATCGATCGACAATATCGACCAGGCGGTCGGCCAGGAGATCCCGGAACAGTCGCGCCAGTGGCTGGGCATGATGGGCTTCCGCGTCATCATCGACGACGGCGGGCACGTCGTGGAGATCGAGATGCCGACGGGCGGCATCGAAGAGGACGACGACTACTGATTCGGGTCCGCCGGGCGGACGCGCCCTTGCTTCCGCCCGCGCTCATCCGCGATCAAGAATTCAGGTGCCAGTCGGGGTCGGTCAGGGCCTCGTAGACGACGCCGCCCTCGACATTGCGAGGCATCGGCAGGCCCAGCAGGTAGCAGAGGGTGGGCGCCACGTCGACCGCCCGCACCTGACCCCGCAGCGGTATCCCCTCCTTGACGCCGGGACCGGCGAGAACGAAGGTGCAGTGCTGACCGGCGATGCCGAAGCTGACGGACGGCAGCTGCTTGCCGTGGGCGCCGTCGAATTCGGGGCGCAGGGCGTAGACGACGTCGCCGACGGTATCGCCCCAGAGGTTGACCATCTCGGCGTCGGCGCGCGTGACCGCCAGGGCGAATGGATGGCGGCCGGTTTCTGGGTCGGTGTAGGCGTGGAGCGCGTCGATGATCGCCAGCTGCGTTTCCTCGTAGTCCGAAACCGGCACAATTCCGGTTGGCTCCCGTCCCTGCAGGTTGATGAAGACGTGCACCAGGCCGACAGGCGCGGCGCTCGTGCGCGACCAGTCGACGGTGCGCCTGCCGTTTTCCTCGCCATAGACCAGCAGGCCGGCCTCTTCGAGAGCTTCCTCTATCAAAATGGAGCGGAACTGATTGGGCGTGCCGCCGTGGTCGGAAACGAGGCAGACGAGCGTGTCCTCGCCGGCGAGCTGGACGATGCGGCCGATCATGTCGTCGATTGAGGCGTACGTGCGGATGACGCCGTCGAGGCTGCGCTGCTGCGTCTCCTTGTCGGCGCCGCTCAGGTCATCGGCCTGGCCGAGGAAGAAGTGGCTGGTGTAGTCGGAGGCGTGCGTTTCGATGAAGAGCATGGTCCATTCGGCGCGGGTCGCGGTGAGGTAGCCGGCGACGTCGACCAGGCGCTCGTGATGGAAGTCGAGCAGCTCGAAGTAGGTGTCGTCGTCGATGATACCGAGCGCATCCCTGCCCGGATTCTGCAGAAAGTTGCCGACGTGCTCGTCGAGCTCGGCCGCGACCTCGGGCGGCTCGGTATAGCCGAGGGCGGGCCAGATTTGGGGCACGAAGAGCTCGAAGACGTCGGCTTCGGGCGTGAGGTTGACCAGTTTCATGCGCATGTAGCCTTCAACGCCTTCGTCGTCGATTTCGAAGCTGTCGAGCCACCAGTCGGTCCACTCGCCGACTGCGAGCTCGGCAATCGGGTCGGCGGCATCGCGGGTGCGGCAGATGCGCACGCGGTCGTAGCCGCTCTCGCCGCCGGCGTAAATGAGGCCGTAGAAGGGTTTGGGTGTTCCCTTTTTGCCTCGCAGCATCGAGCCGCGGCCGCGGACGAGGGGTTGAATCGTCAAGGGCACCTCTTTGAAGGGGCGCGACGACGGCGGCAGATTCGACCAGCCCACGGCGTCGCTGACCGAGATCGAATCGACGTCGGAGACGGTCTGCAGCGCGCTCGGGTCGAGCGTTTCCGGGTCGCGCTGGCCTTCGATCGAGCGGCGCTGCCAGTTCCCCGCCACGAAGAGATGATAGCCGGCGATCTGATGATGATTGGAGACGCCGGGGCCGGTCCCTTCGACCTGAATGCCGCTGGTTACGGTCGGCGGCCACGACATCTCCCACTTGACCAGCAGAGGGGTGCCGCCGGCGCGTTCGACGGTGTTCCACAGGTATTCGGCCTGGGACAGGTCGGTGTTGATGCCCCAGACGGTCTCGTCGAGCCGGCCGCCGAGCTTGCGGATGTTGAAGTCCATGACGCCGTGGTTGCCCGGCCACGCACCGGTCGAAGTGGCGGTCCAGCCGGGGGGCGTGAGCGTGGGGAAGACGCCGATCATGGGACGGTGGGCGCCGCGGTCGAGCAGTTTGCCAAGGTGGGGCATGTGGCCGCCGTCGACCATGTTGTAGACGAGTTCCATGCTGGCGCCGTCCATGCCGATGAGGATTGCGCGCCGTGCGGGGCTCTTCATTGCTTTCTCCTTGTGCGGGTTGCGGTTGCGCCGCTGCCGTGGGGCGATTTTCGCTGGAATGCCAGGCAGGGTACGGTCAGACATGATAACCCGCAGAGGGTCGAAACGCATAGCGCGGGGGGCGGGCTCCGGGCTGCCGGTGGTGGGCATGGAGGGGATCCACGAAGTGTCACGAATCTACACCAAGAAGGGACGGGAGCCTCAATCCACGAAGGGACACGAATATAGACGAAGAAGGGACGGGAGCCTCAATCCACGAAGTGTCACGAATATAGACGAAGAAGGGACGGGAGCCTCAATCCACGAAGTGTCACGAATATAGACGAAGAAGGGACGGGA
>JAJDTL010000019.1 GCA_022827195.1 Caldilineaceae bacterium | reverse complement strand
GAAATGCTCGACCAGAGATACGCCCTTTACGTCCGCCATGAGTCCCCCCTTGTCTATTGAAAGGACTCTCTATCGTATCAAATCGTCTCTTCAACGTCATCTAACCTTTTCTCAACCCAATTTAGATGCAATTGCCCTGGGGATGACATGAACGGTACAAGTCACAGCAAATACCGCCTCGGCCTTGATCTTGGCACCAACTCGATTGGGTGGGCCGCGGTCAGACTCGACGAGCAGGGGCGACCTTGCGGCATACTGGACATGGGGGTCCGTGTTTTTCCTGACGGGCGCAATCCGACTGACAAGACATCCAACGCGGTTGCCCGCCGCAGCGCACGCGGCCAACGCCGCCGCCGGGACCGCTACCTGATGCGGCGCGACGACTTGATGCAGGCTCTCATGGAGTTCGGGCTGATGCCGGCCGATGCGGATGCGCGCGAAGCGTTGCAGCGGCTCGACCCTTACTCGCTGCGGGCGCGCGCCCTTGACCAGCCCCTTCAACCTTTCGAATTGGGCCGTGCGCTCTTTCACCTCAACCAGAGGCGCGGGTTCAGATCCAACCGCAGATCGGGCGGTGAGGAGGAGGAGAAAAATAAGCTAAGCAGTGCAATTGAAGGGTTGCGGCTCAGTATCCAAGAGAGCGGCACCCGGACGTTGGGAGAATTCCTGGCAGGCCGGCACGCACAAATGGAGACGGTGCGCGCGCGCGAGTCGTTGGGGCTTTACCCAGAGAGGGCAATGTACCAGGAGGAGTTTGATTTGATTCGACGGAGGCAGAAGGAACACCACAATCTGTCCTCTGAACAGTGGGAGCAGCTTGAGAAGATCATTTTCCACCAGCGACCATTGCTTCCGGTGGAACCGGGCTGGTGCCAGTTTGAGTACGGGAGCGGGCAGAAGCGAGCGGCCAGGGCGTTACCGATATTCCAAGAGTTTCGCATCCTGCAGGAGGTCAACAACCTGAGAGTGCAGATTTCTGCGGAGCCGGAACGTCCACTGAGCGCATTGGAGAGGGAGCGGGTTCTGCAGAGGCTGCGAACTGGCAACGACATTAGCTTCAGCAGTCCCAAGACGGGTTTGCGACTGGATTCCTGGAGCGCAGGCGTCAGTTTCAACCTGGCGCGCGGCGGGCGCGGGAAGATTGTGGGGGACGATACTGCCAAGCGACTGGGCAAGAGGGAACTCTTCGGTAGCCGCTGGCACAGATTTTCGCTTGATGAACGCAATGCGATCGTCACGTTTCTGCTGGAAACAGAGGAGCCGGAGATAGTCCGACACAAGGCAACTGAGGCGTGGGGGTTGACCGAGCCGCAAGCCAAAGCCGTTGCCGCCGTCTCGCTGCCAACCGGCTACGGCAATTTGAGCGTGAAGGCCATCCACAAGATCCTGCCCCACCTAGAGCGAGGAAGTCTGTACGCGGATGCCGTAAGGGAGGCCGGCTACGCGCACCATGCGGATTTCCGGAGCGGCGCCGCGCTTGACCGCCTGCCCTATTACGGCGAAGTTCTGCAGCGGGATGCGGTCGGCGCAGATCCAACAAAGGACCCGCTCAAGGAGGGAGAGGAGGCCCGCTATGGACGGTTTGCCAATCCCACGGTTCATATCGGCTTAAACCAGTTGCGCCGTGTTGTCAACTGCCTGATCGATGTATACGGCAAGCCTGAGGAGATAGCGATCGAGCTTGCCCGCGACCTGAAATCGAATCGTGAACAGCGACGCATGCAACAGCGGCGGCAACGGGAAGGAAGGGAGCGGAACCAGCGCCTGGATGAAATGTTGGAATCATCGGGTCAGGCGCCTTCTGACGAGATCCGCCGCAAGCTCCGCCTGTGGGAGGAACAGGGAGAAGCCCAGGCGCGCGTCTGCCCTTACACTGGCCGCAATCTGTCTTTTGGCATGGTGGTCTCGGGGCAGACCGAGGTGGATCACATCCTGCCCTTCTCCAAAACACTGGACAATTCGATGGCCAACAAGGTGGTGTGCATTGCCGCGGCCAACCGCGACAAGGGCGACCGCGCGCCCTATGAGGCATTCGGCCACAGCCCTCCAGGATATGACTACCAAAGGATCTTGGAGGTAACGGCCAAGTTCCCAGCGAATAAACGCTGGCGATTCCGGGAGGAGGCAATGGAGCGATTCGATGAGGAGTCGATCTTCCTGGACCGGCAGTTGAACGAGACGCGCTATCTCTCCCGGACGGCCCGCGCCTACCTGGCCCACCTGTATGATGAGAAGGGCGAAGGACGTCGATATGTCATGGCAACGCCAGGCCATCTTACTGCTCTGCTGCGCCGGGCGTGGGGACTGGAAGGAATGCTGCGCGGCGCGCCAGATACAGGTGAGATTGTCCGCAAACAGCGCGACGACCACCGCCACCACGCCATCGACGCTTTTGTCGTAGCCAACACGACAGAGGGGCTGCTGCAGCAGTTCGCCCGCGCCGCTGCATCCAACCATCATATCGCCGTGGAGAGGCTAGACGCCTTGGCGCCGGACCCTTGGGAAGGGTTTCGGCGTGAGCAGTTGCAGCCGGTTCTGGAACGCCTTGTGATCTCGTATAAGCCGGACCATGGAACGCGAGGCGTTCAGGGCAAGACTAGCGGCCAGTTGCACAACGAAACGGCCTATGGACTGGTGAAGTTGGTAGAAGACGGTCCTTCGTGCGTCGTGCGGCGGAAGAAGCTGACTACGGTGAAGAGGAAGGAGGAGCTGGAGGCCGTGCGCGACGTCGATATGGGTAAGGCGTTAATGGATCTGTGGGAGGAAGTGGAGTCTGAGATCGGGGCGAAGGGCGGCAGGAGGTCCGAAACTCCTGGCAGATTTGCCGAACGGGCTGCCAGAGACGGCGTCGTTCTGGGGGGACGCCGCCAGGTCGTGCGGCGCGTACGCGTCTTGGAGAAGGAGACGGTCATACCAATCCGAGATCGTTCGGGGAGGCCGTACAAGGGCTACAAGCGCGGCGGCAATGAGTTTGCCGACGTATGGCGGATGCGCGACGGAAGCTGGAGGCTGGTCGTTGTGCCTACGTTCGAAGCCAACCAACCCGAATTCGACCTCGAAAAGATTCGCCCGGCTGACAAGGCCGGCCGGAAGGACCCCACGGCCAAACGGTTGACGCGCCTGCACATCGATGACATGGGCGCGATCGGCGATGGCGCGGACCGCCGGATTGTGCGTGTGCGGAAGATGACGGCAGCCAATCACGGGACATTTGTCTTCCTGGATGACCACAATGAAGCAGACGTGGCCCGCCGCGTAAGGAATAAGGATATGAAAGAGAGGAAATACTCCGCTCGCCAACTTCAGCACAGCGGCTTCCGCAAGGTGGGCGTGGACGAAATCGGGCGCGTGCTGGACCCGGGACCTGCAAGAGAGTGATTGGCCGCGTAATTGAAGTCGGCAGCGCGGGACGTCACCTGGCCCGCGATCGCGGGCTGATGACGGTTTCCCATGACGGCGTTGAAGACGGGCGCGTGGCTCTGGACGATATCGGGGTGCTCCTCTGCAACGCGCGCGACTTAACTTATTCCAACGATCTGATGATCGAACTGGCCCGCCGCGGGGCAGTTGTCGTGCTGTGCGGCGACAACTATCTGCCGGTAGCCTGGGTTTGGCCTCTTGAAGGGAACCACATCCAGGCTTTACGAATGCGGCGACAAATTCAGGCATCGCTGCCACTTTGTAAACGGCTGTGGCAGGCTCTTGTGAAGGCCAAAATTCTCCAGCAGGAGAACACGCTGGCGTTACTGGGAATCCCAGCCGGAAACGTGGGGAGGCTGGTCAAGAGTGTGCGGTCCGGCGACCCGGGCAATGTGGAGGCGCAGGCTGCGCGGCAGTACTGGCCTATGTTGTTTGGCGAAAGCTTCCGCCGCGAACGGTTCGGCGGCATGCCCAATCCGCTTCTCAACTATGGTTACACGGTGTTGCGTGCGGCCACAGCGCGCGCTATTGTGGCGGCCGGCTTGCATCCCTCTCTAGGCATCCACCACCGCAACCGCGCCAATAGCATGTGTCTTGTAGATGATTTGATGGAGCCGTTCCGACCCTTGGTAGACTACAAGGTCGCTGGACTTGTCGCCGAAGGGCGACAAGATATGGGCCGTGAGGTCAGACGGGAACTGGCTGCGGTGCTGGTGATGGATCTCATCACTAGTCGGGGGACAACACCGTTGCAAACCTGTCTGGAGCGCGCCGCTCAATCGCTGGCCCAGTCCTTCGAGGCCGGGACAGCGGAGTTGATCCTTCCAGGCCAGCCGCTATCAGGCGCAGGATCAAGAAACGACTGAGGGCTTAGCATTGCTTTCAGGCTACCGTCTTATGTGGATGATGGTTCTATTCGACCTTCCGACGATCACGGAGAAAGAGCGTCGGGCAGCCAACAGATTTCGAAACTTCCTATTGGACCAAGGTTTCGAACGATGTCAGCTATCGGTCTATTTGCGCTTTTGCGCGGGGAAGGAGCAAACGCAGGTCTACAGCAAACGAATTCAGAAAGCACTTCCGGAGTCGGGCAACGTTCAAATAATCTGTTTCACAGACAAGCAATATGAAAACATCGTCAGTTTTCAGGGCCCTATACGACAACCGGCCAATAAGAATCCGATGCAATACGCCTTATTCTGACATTGCTGCCGCCATTTTTTCGTCGATTGCGATCAGTCGATCTGAACCTGTCTCCAAGCTGGATCGACGGGGATCTATTGTAGCCGATGGGAGATCGGGGAGCAACCGCAACCACCGCGCCGCCGAAGCTGATCGCGCCGAATTGTAGCCGATGGGAGATCGGGGAGCAACCGCAACTGGGAGACGATCAAGACGTTCTTCGTCGAATTGTAGCCGATGGGAGATCGGGGAGCAACCGCAACGTTCTTCTGTGATGACCGCCGCCTGAGCGCCATTGTAGCCGATGGGAGATCGGGGAGCAACCGCAACGCATGATCTGGTCTATGGCAACGAGTGTTATTGTAGCCGATGGGAGATCGGGGAGCAACCGCAACCTATGATCCGGTCGGCAGTATGGCCTATGCATTGTAGCCGATGGGAGATCGGGGAGCAACCGCAACCTGCAGGTTGGCGACCGCTACCGCATCGCATTGTAGCCGATGGGAGATCGGGGAGCAACCGCAACTCCTCGACGGGGCGGGCAATATCACGCTGGATTGTAGCCGATGGGAGATCGGGGAGCAACCGCAACTGGATTGCCGCGCTGACGTTGCGTATATAATTGTAGCCGATGGGAGATCGGGGAGCAACCGCAACTAGACGGTATGCGGATGGGCGCCGGCCTAAATTGTAGCCGATGGGAGATCGGGGAGCAACCGCAACGAAGGTGACGAATTCCCCCCGGTCCTCGGCATTGTAGCCGATGGGAGATCGGGGAGCAACCGCAACGCGCAATTCATCTTTACGAGTGACTTGGAATTGTAGCCGATGGGAGATCGGGGAGCAACCGCAACCAAAGCCATGCACGGCCGGCATGGTCTTGCATTGTAGCCGATGGGAGATCGGGGAGCAACCGCAACGCCAATGGGTAGGTGGCTGACACGATCAAATTGTAGCCGATGGGAGATCGGGGAGCAACCGCAACGCGCGCAGTCGCTTGGCGGCCGCTCGGCATAATTGTAGCCGATGGGAGATCGGGGAGCAACCGCAACGACAACGACATTCTCATGCGCCACAAGAGATTGTAGCCGATGGGAGATCGGGGAGCAACCGCAACTCTACTGGCTAATGAACGACTCGAACGCCATTGTAGCCGATGGGAGATCGGGGAGCAACCGCAACACCCGATGGCGGTGGGGCCTAACGATCTGATTGTAGCCGATGGGAGATCGGGGAGCAACCGCAACGCGCAGGTGCGTTGAACGGCGGGGGGCGCAATTGTAGCCGATGGGAGATCGGGGAGCAACCGCAACCTTCGACCGAATGCGTGGGGCGGCCGTCATTGTAGCCGATGGGAGATCGGGGAGCAACCGCAACGAACGAATGAGAGGCGCGCCCCCGTCTTGATTGTAGCCGATGGGAGATCGGGGAGCAACCGCAACGCGCAGGTGCGTTGAACGGCGGGGGGCGCAATTGTAGCCGATGGGAGATCGGGGAGCAACCGCAACACATCGACACGTCGCCCTGGCCCATCTGCAATTGTAGCCGATGGGAGATCGGGGAGCAACCGCAACTCAACCGTGCTGGCATCGGCAGCCGCCATGATTGTAGCCGATGGGAGATCGGGGAGCAACCGCAACTTTCCGTCTGCTCAATCGACACAAGCGGCATTGTAGCCGATGGGAGATCGGGGAGCAACCGCAACGAGTGCGTACGGGGCGCCTCTTCGATTGGGATTGTAGCCGATGGGAGATCGGGGAGCAACCGCAACTTGCTATGAAGGCATCTCTCACGACGCCCGATTGTAGCCGATGGGAGATCGGGGAGCAACCGCAACGTGGGCGGGCGGAAAGGGAGACTAAAATGGATTGTAGCCGATGGGAGATCGGGGAGCAACCGCAACTCTCCCAACCATGTCTGTATTCGTTGCAGTCGGTTCTTTCGGCTTTCGAGAAGACTCAAGATGAAGCAGTATGTCTCTTCACTCGCGACGGTGAGCTTGGACCCAAAACCGGACCAGTTGCTAAGGTGTCCTCTGGCGCGAAAGTGGGTCGCCTCATCCTCACTGCTGGCTAAGAAACGCTCTACGCATCTACAGCAGATTCTGGTTTTTCAGTCCCCAACTCCGGCAACCCTTCCACAATATCCACCGTCTCCAGGCTGACGGTGACTACTTTGACGATGAGGCGGGGGATGATTGGGGGGCGTCGGGGTGGTTGGGGTCGTTGGGGATGCCGCTGTGGGGGCCGTTTTGACGCGACAACTGATTACAGTTGCGGCTGGCTCTGGCCTGGCATGATGATCAAGGGGCGGGCTGCCCTCATCAGGGCGCGATATTGTTTTCCAAATATGTGCGACAGTTGAGAGCGTGGCCAATCGTTTTGCTGCCTTCACGCGGTTGCAGGGCAACCCGAAGCTCGTGGGCGGCCGTAGGTCGCCGCCGCTTCGTAATCGGCGGTCTGCCCCTCCACAAGCTGGGTGAATTGCTACTTTGTTCACTTTAGCTCGTGGTCCAGTCGTTGGCGCCAAGCTCACAATGATCAATCTGGATCTCGTTCATAAGTTTCATTTCTCTCACCTCTCTTCAGGTTTTTCTCCACTTGCGTATTCTCGTGCCGGCGGCGCGAAGTCTCAGCCAAACAACCCCTTCTTGACCGCCTTCGGAGGCTTACGCATCTCCGGGGGCACTTCCGGCAGTTCGTCGGCATGGAAACAGTCGCCGGCGATGACTTCATGGAGCAGTTTTGCCTGTGCGGGGTAGGCGGCCAGGGTCGCTTCGAGGACCCAGAGGAGTTCGAGCAGCTCGGTGGTGAACTGGCTGGTCCAGCGGGTGGGACGAATGTCGTCGAGAGGCGAAGACTTCCTTCCCGCCCCTTTCTTCATGCGGTATTTGAGCCAGGACTGGACGACTTTGAGGCCGGACACTTCGAAGGCGTACAGTTCGGGCTCGACCGGCGCGAACTTGCCGGCGCCAACGTAAAGGGTTCTGGCTTCGTCGTTGTAAGCGAATGTTTCGGGATAGCCGTCGGTGGCGAGGGGTACAGCAACGGTGCATCTGGCTTGACCGCTCGGCACCTGCCCGCGCGGCTTGCCTTCGGGCACGAACCGCTCGCCGTAGGTGTGCAGCCAAAGCAGGTGGGCGCCAGCGGCGCGCACGCGCTCGAACAACTCGGCGTCGCGGGTGATGGGAACACGCAGTTCGCGGGATTCCAGATCCTGGGCAAAGTGGGCTGAGAAAGCCGCATGGGCCAGGATGCCGTAGACGTATGCCACAAAGTCTTCCGGAGAGACTGAGCGTTGGAAGGTGTCATCAAGGATCTTGAGTAGACCGGGAAGGATGTTGGCCTGCGACGCGTTGGTGACGCGGTAAAGTGGGATTACGGCCTTTGCTCCGTAAGAGCCTCGAAAGTGATCAAGATCGGGAACCAGTGCAGAGGAAGTGAGTGCAGGACCTAATCCTAGCGGTTGAGAGAACAAGCTAACCAGGTAAGTTTGAATGTCGCTGTGGGCGCGCCACAAAGCAGGACGTAGAAAATCACCTAGGCGCGCATCAGCAATGATCCATTGGCGATCGAACGAACGATAGGCATACCGTTTAACGGGCTGAATAGAAGAGTCCGTTGGTAGTTGAACGAGAGAGGTTTCCCACTTTTCCGCTTCAATGAGGGACGGGTATCTCGAACCTATTTTTCGATCGCGCGTTTCTCGAAATGCTTCGGAACGAACCTTAGCTCTCAGTAGACACCGCCACCGCCGCTCCAAGGTTTCCGTGTCTGGGGCAATCGGCCACGTTCGTTTGAACTGAGAGCCCGAGTGCTGCCACGGCATCAGATCAGTTAAGAGCGGCCAAATGAAGTATTGGCCCTCGCCTGCAGGACGGAACGAGGAGTGCCATTCATCCGGGCACTCGTGCCATTCCACTTTCGAAAAACCTGTGATGGTTTCTAGCTCGGCTAGTTTGGCTTCACGCGTGCCTTCAATTCGAGCGTAGCGGACGCTCGCGGGGGCGTCCGTTTTCGCTTCGCGCGCGCGGAAGGCGACAGCGATAGCTACAGGGGTTTGAATGTCAAAGACATTTTCGTCTCGGTGTGTGCCCCGCCCTTCGCCGCCAAGGTCGAAGATCCAGATCTCGTCGCACTGCCGACGCATCTGCTCGCGCATGCCGCAAAAGGCGGCACCGTGCAGGTAACTTGACGCGCTGATAAAGCTGACTATGCCGGGCCCATCGCCGCTGCCCAGCTCAAATGCTTTCCACAAGGCCCAGCGCCAGAAGTAGACGTAGAGATTGTAGAGGTTTTTTAGATGCCCGCCATGCCCGGCCCTGACGGCCGGATCGAGAAAGTCATGCAGGATCGGACATTGACCGGATTCGCCGTGCCGGACCCAGCCACCAGTGCGCGCAATGTT
The DNA here is from genome assembly GCA_022827195.1 of Caldilineaceae bacterium. Taxonomy (GTDB): domain Bacteria; phylum Chloroflexota; class Anaerolineae; order Caldilineales; family Caldilineaceae; genus Bin5. The sequence goes on along the minus strand of JAJDTL010000019.1, from coordinate 262,711 downwards.
CTCGTCGGTGGCGGCTTCGTGGCGATCATAGGGAGGATTGCCCAAGCAGACGATGACCGGCACCCGGCTCTTCACCTCCTGCGCTCGGGCGTGCTGCTCGGCGATCGGTTGCAGGATAAACGGAAGTTGCAGGGGTTCTGCGTTTGGGCTCTCGAGCGTATCGGTCAGGAATACCTGCGTTCCTTTCGCGGGCAGTTGCGCGCCCCGGTCGCGCAGGGCGCGGCTTACGCGCAGTTCGCTCACCGCGTAGGGACCGACCATCAGTTCGAATCCATACAGATTTGCGGCCAGGGTGGTAGCCTGGCCTGGGACCGCGCCTGCTCCCTGTTCCACTTCGACGCGACCGAGAGCGTGATCGATGACACCGAGCAGATAGGTGCCGGTTCCGATGGCGGGGTCCAGCGTGACGACACCAGGGTCGGCGAAGCCCAACGGCTTCCCGAGACGTTCGACGAGCAGATTATCGACCAGGCGGACCTGGGCGCGCACGACTTCAACGGGCGTATAGTAGGCGCCGGCGTTCTTGCGCAGCGTGGGGTCGTAGACGGTGAGAAAGTCCTCGTAGAAGTAGAGCCAGGGGTCTGCGGGACCGGTGAGCGTGGCGGGCGGCACGACGGCAACGACTCGTAACAGAAGATCAAGCGAGGCGGCGATGTCGGCGCGCGCGTTGGGGTCGGTCAAAACTTGCAGCGCCCGCGAAAGGAGATTGTGCTGCGCTGCCAAAGCGATCTCGGCGCTGTTGAGCGTAAGGGGATCGGCCCCCTCGCTGCGGCCCAACAGCAGCGCGAAGAGGACGGTTTGGGCGTAGGCGTCTGCAAACTGTTCGTCGGATGCATCAGGAAACAGAAGTTGACGCCAGTCCTCCGCCAGATGCACCAGGGGTGAACCAGAATGCTTGAGCGCGTCGGTTACATCGTCGCGCAACATACGGCATAACGGAGCAAGCATTGCGGCGAAACGGCGGAGGTCGATGCGGCCTTTTCTGTCGGTGGGAATGAAAGGCTGCCACATGAAAAAGTCGCGTAAAAGGCCTTCGAGCTCGTGCGCGTCCTGCGGCGAGACTGCCTTCCTCCCGCCGGCTGAGACATCGCCAGAGAATCGTAGAACCTCTCCAACCATTTCCCCGTCGCGATAGAGGGCCCAGTCGTTGCCGTCGGTGTAGAGGAGATTGGGGATGGCTGAAAAACGTTTGAACTGCACGCGGTTGTGTCCAGTAAAGCGAGCGGCAGTCGCCCCCGTACCAGTGGGCTTGAGTTCCACATAGCCCGCAAGTAGTCCGTTGCGATGGATTGCGAAGTCCGGTCGTCCCAGACGATCCGGCAGGGGCGTTTCGCCGGTGCAAACGACATCCCAGTCCAGCGCGTCGGCGGCAGCGGTGATGAAGTTTTCAAAAGGGGTGCGTAGCTGCTCCTCCGGCTCACCAAGCGTCACTTGCGACAGTTTGTCTGTCACGGCGGCGGCGAATTCCTGCAGCGCGGCGTGAATTGGAGATTTTGCGGGCATAGCTTTTACTGGATGAACGTACGGTTGAGATGCCGTCAATCTACCACTTTGCTTGTTGCAACCCAAAACCGGCTGAACTGAAGTGGGCCCACAAATTGGAACACGAGCTACTGTCCATAATGGAGCAGTTCACCCAGCCTGTGGAGGGGCAGTAGGACGGTCAAGAAACGGCGGCGACACTCGGCGGACTATAAGTCTCGGGTTGCGCTGGAGGCGCTCAAGGGCAGCAACACGATTAGCCACTTGACCGGTGAACACGAGATTCATCTACATCCTCAATAGACCGAATCAAGGTCTCAACTATCGTACACCGACGGAAGAGAACTTCGTGCTCTGATGGCGGCAGACCGCCCGTTGCCGATCAGAGCCGGCGGCATCCGCCTAAATGCAGCTCATTTTTTCCATTTTGTGGTCCACAGATCGGGGCTCACCATAGCCATCTTGCGCCGGCACTTTGGCAGCAGACTAACCTGACACCCGGTGCCGAATCGATTAGAAAGGATAGCAGGCTAGACTTGATGGGCTGATAAGACTCCGTTAACCCATCCTCCTCGTCTCGAACTAAACCTCTCCAGCGCCCCCAGGTCACAGGACCCCGATGCACGACACACTTGGCCCCAAAAGTGGCCGATTCCGCCGCGCAATAGAATATTGACACAATACTGGCACGGATAACTTCTCAAATGACACACTGGTGAAATATCGGGCGTGCATAATAGAAACTGCGCCGGACTGTTGAAAGAGAGCGGGGTGCTCGCAGATGGCAAATGGAAGTCAATCAGACGCTACGGCCGCCTGAAAAACACTACGCTGTTTAACTCACGTCCAAGAGGACACTATCAGGCGCTTTGGCAGTAAGCGGTCTGGGTCTCAAACCTCTTGATATGTTTGAAGGGCCGGTGTCATCGCAGACGCCTTGTGCGCGTGCGCAATCGAGAACGCCCCTGGTGACCTCCGACGCGCCTCCTGATCGGGACCGCCTCGCCCGGCCCGCGGCCTCAGTCCGACTTCAGTCAATATGCGCCCCTCACCTGGCGCCACAAACGATCCATGCAGTCTTTCTCTATGGAGGTCAAACATCGTGAAGCAGACAAAGACAATGTTAATTTTGGCGGGCGCGCTGGCTCTCTGCGTAGTTGTCGCCATACTCAACAAAGCGCCCGCTGCGGCCCAAGAACAGTGGACTGTCGGGCCATGTTACGCTGACCTCCAAGGCATCCAATGGTATTTCATCCTTAATGGCGTTGACCAAGGTCCGTACACCTCTCGGGCTGCTTGTGAAGCGGCACGCGCGCAGCATTTGCCTGACACGGCCACACCGACCGTGCCGGCCACGGCTACAGCCGCACAGACTCGACGACCGGTTCAGGGGGCTACAGCCACGGCTACGGCCACACCGACCGTGCCGGCCACGGCCACGGCTACAGCGATGCCAGCTCCGTCCGAGAAAATGGATACTTCAACTGGAAGCCAAGGAGGGAATCAGCACGGAGATATGCCGTGCTTGCCGAACCATGCGGGTCGGCCCCTGGCAGTCTGTCCGAACGGCGTGGTGTATCTGTTCGGCGCGCCGTCCTATGTGATGAGTCCGGGGGCGGACGGGATTTTGGTTGTGTCATCCTATGCCGATGGCAAGCCATATGTTTTCATTCTGCGGGGCGATGAAGTCGAAATCATACTCTGGTAGCCTTTTGGATGCACCCTGTTTTCCCCATTTCGCGGTCTAACGATTGGGGCTCACCATAGTAGGAAAGCACTTCGCCCTCTTGACCTGCCCCCGATGTTTGTACCACCCGTTATGTTAGTCCGACAAGCGCGGGGACAGGGTCGGCAGGCATGAGGGCCTCGGGCGTAGGCGGCCGGTAGCCCAGCGAGCTGTGCGGCCTGACCAAGTTGTAGGTCCGCCTGTAACGCTCCGTCAGCACACGCACCTCCAGCAACGTATAGAAGAGCTCCCTGTCCAGCAGCTCGTCCCTCAACTTCCCGTTGAAACTCGCAAGCCGTTCTCCCACGGCGACCCAGGCTCGATGTAGAGCGTCCTGGCTCCCACCCGCCCAAGCCACCTGCGCACAGGCCGGGCCGTAAACTCCGGCCCGTTGTCCGCGCGAATGTGGTCGGGCACCCCTCTGAACACCATCAACTCGGCCAGCGCCTCTATCACTTCCGCGGACCGTATGCTGCGGCCAGCCCGCAGCGCCAGACACTCCCTGCTGTATTCATCGATGACGGTCAGCAACCGCACCCCTGTGCCGTCATGGAGCCTCAGGTGCACGAAGTCGTAGGCCCATACTGAGCTTGGCCCCAGATACTGGACCACGAGCTAAGGTGTATAATGGAGCAGTTCACCGGTTGACTTTCAATCCGGTATCCACAATAATGGCTCTACCATCAGCCGAACAATTGATTAAACTGAGGTTGGAATGAATCAGCTGGAACTATGGCTTCATGCAGTAAACATTTCTATCGTAGCACGAGAGCCAACTCCGGCGCTTATAACCCACGACTTCCTTGTTAAGAAAGACATTGTGCCTAAAGAGTGGAAGCCGCTTTTCAGCAGTAGCATTTCAGACGTTGGCAGTTCGATAGCCTATGACAACGAGGTTAACATCGAGTTAGATCGCAGTAGAATCACTTTTTCTCAAATCTGCGCATCAGATATTGAATTTGAACCAGCAATATTCGATCTAGCAACTACATTTCTACGGAAAACTCGTAGTGTTCCTTACCACAGCATTGGTCTAAGATGGGAAATCCTGACCTATTTTGACAATCCTCAGGAATGGCTTCACAAACATTTCAGCCACCCCGACAGGATGCTGCCGGGCAACTACTACCTAGAACCACGATACATCGTTATCGATGGTGACAACCATTTGCAGCTCTCTTTTCATGTTGTGGATATTACACCTTCCGGTCAAGATCAGCCTTTAGGGGCCATCGCAATCCAAGCCACCATTGAGGTTGCCAATTTATCAGACACAAATCGTTTAATAAGACTCACGAATCAGTGGCGTCGGTTCCGGGACTGGATTCGAGAATCAGTAACAACGATTCTAGAGAGCGCATGATGTTGCCAGAGAGAGCAAGCGCTGTTCACTTTGAATATAGAATAGAACCCAAAGTCTATAGTCAAGATGCGTGGAAATGGCCTGCGAACACTCCATACCCTACTCAGGAAGAGACGATTCTAATAAGGTTGCGTTCTAACGATCTACACAATGAAGCGAACGCTATTGATGACATCATATCATTGACCTCAATTGAGGTAGACGAACCATCCATGGATGCGAAGTCGCTATACTTTTTTGCCAGTTTTCTCATGCAGGAGAAACAGCTCCCAGCCTCACACATAAACTATGATGCCAATGGTTGGTTTGGGATGGAATGGGATGTCCCTTTTCGACAGGATTCAGGTATGGATGACGACCATCTTTGGGGAAGAAGTGGGGGGACCTTGTGGCTGGTCTTCAGGCCCGACGGGTTTGTTATATCGGTTGGGTTATCCAAGACATATTCGGAAGAAGGGGAACGTCACGAACTCAATGAAATTGTGACCGCGGATAAAGTCACAGAAACGGCTCATTTTTTCCTGCGGCGACTGTGTTCCAATGCGTAGCCCAATTCCATACGGCTGTTGTCTCCCTGGAGAAAACCATGTTGTACGGTACTGTTCTCCTACTCGTTACGATGACAGAACAAGACGCCCCAAGCTGGTGACGTTTCAACTGAGACCAAGTGAAAGCTATTGGTCGGTATATCGACTGGAATTCTTCGAAGCAGAACGCCATGTCGTGGCTCTTTCGCAGTTGAGACAACATCTCAAGAGTAATGATATTCTTGACGTGAGCCCTTCTGGCAAGTTTCTTGTGTTCAATGTGGGACTCATAGAAGAAATCAGGATTCGAGAATTAACTGTCCGTTCAAAGGCAACGCCTGACAACCCGTCGCACGCAGGGGTAGAAGGATACACTAACTATGATCATCTCGTTGCGATAGCCCTCAGAAATCTGTTGATCGAACAAGGCGAAGTCGTTCCCGTAGGATAGTTGGGTTTGCGCAATTTCATTGCTCTTCGTTTCGGTAGACGAAAGCATCGGCAAGCATCCCGCTCAAATTCCGACTTCAGTTCACCTCTCTCACAACATTCCGTCCGCATCGCGCGTATACGCATAGACAGGTTGGCCCCGCTGCACGGTCATGACCTGCCTGACCTGCCCCCGATGTTTGTACCACCCGTTATGTTAGTCTGGCAGGCACGGGGACAGGGGTGGCAGGCAAGAGGTCCTCGGGCGCCGGCGGCCGGTCTCGCCACTGACCGGACGATGATGGGGCAACCGCTTGAGACTTTTGTCTACCAGGCGTTGAAACGGCAGGCAAGCTGGCGCGCTGATTCCACTTCGTTTTTTGATTGCCGCAACAGGGACGGGGCCGAGGTGGAGATCGTTATCGAGCGGGGGACGCAGGGCCTGGCTGGCGTGGAGGTCAAGGCCGGGGCGCCGGTGACTTCAGCGGAGTTCCGAGCCTTGCGGAAAGTGAGGGGGGCTGCAGGCGGCCGGTTCGCTGGCGGGGCGATCCTCTACGATGGCGAGAGGAGCGTGCCCTGCGACGATGGGCTCTACGCGGCGCCGCTGCGCTTGCTCGGGGAGATGCCATGGAATATGGCTGCGAAAGATCTGCCCGCAAGAAGGGCAAGTTGTCGCTTGTGACAGCGCGCCGGCGGCCCGGATGAACGGAAGGGCAGGGCAGGAGAGGCTGTTGCAGGCCGCCCGTCTTTCCGGTATGCAGTTGAGTAGGGGGTCAGTCTGAAGCGTGCGCGGGGGGCGCGGCCTGGGCGATATGAGCCTGCACGACCTGCAACAGAATGCCGGTCTGCGCAGTCAATCGATCGATCTCTGCGCTTAGCCGCTCGATGTTTTGCCGTGTCGTCTGTGCAGACGCGATCAACGCCTGTTCAAAACGGTCGAGGCGGTTGCCGGCGTGAATCTGCCGTTCTGCCAGCTGCTCCAGCATCCGCTCGACGCGGTCAAGGCGGTTTTCGACCTGTTCGACGCGGTCGGGGCTTTTCGTCTGTCTCGCCATAACCGCTCTCCAATCATACGTACAGTGTACGTATATTTTAGCGGGTGAAAGAAATTATGTCACAGCGAGTAGAGGCGCTGCCGTTGGATTGCAGTGTCGTGTCAAGATCGCCGTCGTGGGGCCACAGACGCCCTCTCTGCGGCCCAATATTGACATATTGCCTGGACCAGTTGGGGGGGCAGGTCATTGCCGGGCCTTTGTATCAAGTGATTGAGCCGTTCCGGTTGTCGTCGTAGCGCTTCGGCCGATATTGTTCACATCGAAGACGCTAACTCCCTCGCAATCCGCGCATTTCCGCCTCCAGCTCACGAATCCTTCCTCTGTTCTCAAAGTGCCTTCCTCTACCGATATAGTTCGCCACAACGTTGGCCATAACCGCGATCAGCAACGTCCCGACAATGTAGACTTCGAAAAGGGCGATCTGGGTTGACTCGGCTGTGAGACGCAGGGTCAGCCCGTCGTCCGCTATTGCGCCCTCTTCGACAAACTGTTCAATAAGCTGGATGGCCTTTGCCGTTGACACTTCGTCTCTTTTCGCCACAGCCACCATCTGGAAAAGTGAGACCAGCATCGCCACGATCGTAATCATGTTGAACACTACGGGTTGGAAAAACTTACCCTTCACTTTACGACCTCCCTGATCGCTTGGCAGATGATCGCATTCCTTGCAGTTCGGCCTCCAGCCGGCGAATCCTGTCTTGGTTCGTGCGCTGTCTTCCGCGGCCAAGATAGTTCGCGATGACATTGGCCACAATAGCGATGCCCATTGTGACTATCATGCCGTTGCCAAGCCACTTACGCCGCATAAGGTCGTCCGCCAGAAGCGCGATCAAGGTTTGTTCCTCTGCGTCGCTCTCCTGGACAAGCTCTACAAGAAGCTGAATGGCCTCAGTCGTTGCCGGCATCGTGTACATTGGCGATATCAGCACCAACTGGACCAGGGCAATCAGCAAGGCCGCGATTGTAATCACGTTGAAAACTACTGGTCGGATACGCTCATTCATCGTTTCACATCCTCCTCCTGATGATGCGCACGGTGACCTGCCCCCGATATTTGTACCACCCTCTATGTCAGGCCGACAAGCAGCAGAACAGGAAATGTTAGCGTCTGGGTTCGTTCAGCCCATGGCGACGGCCAGGCGCTAGAATGGGGCTTTCCGCCTCTCAAGCTTTTCGGCGCCTTCCTGCCGGCTCACCGGCGCGCTCCCATGTGGCCGGGCTTGCGCGCGGCTGGTCCGCCCATTGCCATTATCATCACAGATCTTTGGCGCATCATCTTCGCTTTGCGCAGGCGGCGACGGGTCGCGGGAGTCGATCTCCACCACACTGCACGAAAGGGGCAGCCCGCACGGGGCCTTCCAGCCAAGCCGGGCGCCGTATTGCGGGCGCGGCAGAGCGGGTCGAGCCGACTTGGGTGGACATCAGGCCAGACATACGGTCTGCAGACGTTGCCGGACAGGAAGCACGGCTGTGCTAAAATAGGGATACGGTCGGACGGATGGCTGGCTGCTGTGGAGAGGAGCGCATAGAGAGCGATGGTGGAACGATACCGCAACAGGAGGGGCGTATACAAGCGGAGGCCGCTGGTCAACAGCAAGCGGGAGCTGCTGATACCGGCCTCGGAAATCGACGTTTGCCCGATGTGGCAGGACAAGGGGCTGCCGGCGTTCGGCATCCCGCCGGCGACGCTGTTCTTCTACTACCCGGACGGGCGCTGGCTGCTGGCGAGGCCGACGGGGATCGGGGTATACACCGGGTGGGAGGCGTTGACGCCGCTGGACGCGCGACACTGGCTGCTGGACAACGGTCATGCGCTGGAGACATTGTCGGAGAATGCGCGCGCGGCGCTGGCGTGGGACAGCAATCACAGCGAAGCGAGGCGCACGCACCCGGCGCGGGTGGCGCGCGCGGACTGCTCGGCCAGCGTCCGGCCGAACGGTTGCGCCGCGGCGCGCAGCAGATTGGCGAACGCGGGCGCGACCGCGCCCTCATGTACCGCGCCGAGTTGGGTCAGCTTGTGGACCTCGGCGTAGTAGTCCTTGACGACCTTGTGTGTGGGTTTGAGTCGGAACATGGCTGGGTCCGGTCGGATGGAGAATCAAACTCGCGCACGTGATGCCAGAAGTCGATTTCCAGCAATCCTTGGGTCACTGCATTCGGCGCTCAGCCTTATCCTTGCTGCGAGAGCCCGCGGCGGTCGGCAATGCGCGCACTGTCGCGCCGGCGCGTCGATCGGCAAGGACGAGGTCATATTGCGCCTGCAGGTTCAGCCAGAACTGCGGCTCAGTCCCGAACCAGTGCCCGAGCCGGAGGGCGGTGTCGCCGGTTACGGAACGCTTACCCGCGATAATTTGGCTGATTCTGTTCGGCGGCACGTCAATCTGGCGAGCGAACGCAGTTGGGGACACGCCCAACTCAGCAAGTTCGTCTCTGAGAATCTCCCCCGGATGCACAACGCGCTTTAACATGGTTAACGTCCTCCACATGTCTAATGATAGTCCACAATTTCGACATCGGTTGGCCCCAAACCGTCGAGCCAAACAAAACAGATGCGCCATTGCCGGTTGATCCGAATGGAATACTGCCCTATTTTCGCGCCGCCGAGAGCTTCCAAGCGGTTACTCGGCAGCGCTCTCAGAGTATCCAGCGACGGCGCCGCATTGAGGATGGCAAGTCGCTTCGCTGCCTGCTTTTCAAACCCCTGGAACGCTGCGACGAATGATCCAGCGGCGAACTGGCCGGTTCTCTTATCCTTGTATCCAAGAATCATATTGACAGTCAGGGTACCAGCACTTGACGATGGACGTCAAGTGTCAAACCGAATTTAGGGCGTCTATCACTTGATCCGACTGACCTGCCGCCGACGTTTGTACCACCCGTTATGTTCGTTCGACAAGCAGGGGAACAGGAAACGTTAGCGTCTGGGTTCGTTCAGTTCATGGCGACGGCCAGGCGCTAGGATGGGGCTTGCCGTCCCTCAAATTTTTCGTCACCATCCTTTCGGCTCACCGGCGCGCTCCCATGTGGCCGGGCTTGCGCGCGGCTGGTCCGCCCATTGCCATTATCATCACAGATCTTCGGCGCATCATCTTCGCTTTGCGCAGGCGGCGACGGGTCGCGGAAGTAGATCTCCACCACACTGCACGAAAGGGGCAGCTCGCATGGGGCCTTCCAGCCAAGCCGGGCGCCGTATTGCGGGCGCGGCAGAGCAGGTCGAGCCCACTTGGGTGGACATCAGGCCGGACATACGGTCTGCAGACGTTGCCGGACAGGAAGCACGGCTGTGCTAAAATAGGGATACGGTCGGACGGATGGCTGGCCGTTGACGAGAGGAGAGAGCAAGCAGCGATGGTAGAGCGATACCGCAACAGGAGGGGGGTATACAAGCGGAGGCCGCTGGTCAACAGCAAGCGGGAGCTGCTGATACCGGCCTCGGAAGTTGACGTCTGCCCGATGTGGCAGGATAAGGGGCTGCCGGCGTTCGGCATCCCGCCGGCGACGCTGTTCTTCTATTACCCGGACGGGCGCTGGCTGCTGGCGAGGCCGACGGGGATCGGGGTATACAGTGAGTGGGAGGCGTTGACGCCGCTGGACGCGCGGCACTGGCTGCTGGACAACGGTCATGCGCTGGAGGAACTGTCGGAGAATGCGCGCGCGGCGCTGGCGTGGGACAGCAATCACAGCGAAGCGAGGCGCACGCACCCGGCGCGGGTGGCGCGCGCGGACAAGGAGATCCTGCAGGGCTGGCAGAGGCGGACGGGCATCGCGCAGGTCGAGCTGCTCACGCAGGCGGTGGAGGCGCTGCACGCGGAGCTGGGGGCGGTGGAGAGGGAGGGGGTCAAGACGCCGCCATTCGGGGCGTACAGCGGGGCCAAGATACGCAGACGCGCTTTGGGCGCGTTGCGGGAGACGGGCGGGCGGCTGAAGCTGACGCTGCCCCAGGTCTTTCACATCGCGTTGAAGCGGTTCGATCCGGGGGAGGCGGCGCATGAGCGACTTCGATGACAGGGAACGTGAGGCGGAGCTGCGGGCGTAGGAAAAGGCGGAGAGGCAGCCCTGGGACAGGCTCCCCCACGAACCGGCGGAGGCTTACGATCTGTTTCTACGGTACCTGCTGCAGGGCCCGAGCCGCAAGGTAACGGTGGCGGCGCGTATGGAGGGCGTGACGAAGCACGTGGGCACGCTGTACCGGTATTCCCGCAAGTGGCGGTGGAAGGAGAGGGCGACGTATTGGGACCGGGACCGGGCAAGGCGGTTGGACGACGTGATGTTCTGGCATGAGCGCGATGCGCGGTTACGCAATCTGGAAAAACTCGACGCTGCGGTTGACAAGCTGGTGGAGAACATCGAAGCAGCGCATATTGAGAATATGCCCCAGGCAATGGCGCGGAGAAGGCTCGGCCAGACTACGACCCTGCTCTCCAGATTCATGCAGATGGAAGAGAGGCTGCTGCGGCTGGGCAGAAGAGAGTTTTGCCCTTATTGCAGATTGAGATTGAATACGCGCGACGGGCCGGGGTAGGTGGGGATGTGGCGAGAGCGGAGAGGCGGGTAGGTTGGATGGGGCGTTCTCAGCAGGCAGCGGCCGCGCGCGGCAGCCACCATGCGGACAGGGGAACGGCGCCGTGACAGTGACGACAGCGCTTGAAGCGAAGGCGGCGCAGGCGGGGCGGGCTGGAATCAGCGCCGAAGAGGCCGCCTTCTTCGATGCAATGGGCCGTACGGCGCGGGCGGATGCGCTGACGGCGGAGGCAGGAGTCAAGATCGCTTGAAACGGGAAAGCAGATTGGCCGGATTTCTACGGTTCGCGCTTCCAATAATCGCTTTTCTGTCGCTCTTTCCGCTGTATACGCGCTATAAGGCGGCGGCCGCGCCGGTCCCGCCGGGGGTCTACCTGGCGGGGCTGGACCTGAGCCGTTACAAGGAGCGGGCGGAGATCGAATCGGTGCTGGCGGCGAGCCTGGGTCAGCCGATCGCGGTCTACTATGGCGAGACGCGCCTGGTGCTGCGCCCGCAGGAGGTGGACTTCCGGGTCGACACCGCGGCGATGCTGGCCGAGGCGCAGCAGTACCTGGAGGGGCCGGAGTTTATCGAGATCGCGCTGCGCAAGCTGGCGGGGATCCCGCCGCGGCGGAGGGATATTGCGACGCGCTACAGCTACGATGGGCAGAAGCTGGCGGAGTGGCTGGGGAAGGTGGGCGAGGAGCTGGACCATGCGCCGCAGCAGGGGCGGGCGCTGCCGCCGCAGTGGAGCTGGCAGGAGGGGAGCGGAGACGACGGCCCGGCGGGCCCGCCGGAGAGAATGGACGGCGCGCCTTTTGCGACGCTGCCGGCGATGTTCGAGGGCGAGGTACAGCGCAGCTGGCAGTGGACGGCCGGCACGCCGGGGCAGAGGCTGCTACTCGAGGAGAGCGCCGGGCCTGTCCTGGCAGCGCTGGGCAGCGTGGAGGCGCGCACGGCCCACCTGGCGCTGGAGGAGACGGCGGCGCCGGGGCTGACGATGGAGGCGCTGGGGCGTCAGCTGAACGCTTTCACGTCCGATTTTCCCGGGTTCGCGGCGATCTACGTGCAGGACCTGACAACGGGTGAAGAGGCGACGGTCGATGTGGATGTGGCCTTTTCGGGCATGTCGACGATGAAGATCGCGATCGCGAGCGAAGCGTTCCGGCAGATGGAGGCGTTCGAAAGCGAGCTGGTAGGCCAATGGATCGACTACGCGCTGGGCGAGAGCAACAACGCGGCGGCCAACCGGGTCCTGCAGTGGGTGGGCGACGGCGACATCTATGCCGGCGGGCGGCGGGTGACGGAGATGATGCGGAGGCTGGGCTTTACGAACTCCTATATCCAGACCGGCTTCGACGACAGGTCGATCATCAGCAAGATCCCGACCGAGGCGAACAGCCGCACCGACTGGAACACGAACCCGGACACGCATCTGCAGTCGACGCCGGCGGAGATGGGGCGGCTGCTGGCGGCGATCTACCGTTGCCAGGCGGGTGAGGGGCTGCTGATCGAGACGTTCGGCGGCGAGATCACGCCGGAGGAGTGCGGGGCGATCCTGTTTTATATCAGCCATGACGAGTTCACCGAGATGGTGTGGGGCGGGCTGCCGCGGCCGGAGGAGACCTGGATCATCCACAAGCACGGATTTGTGAATGAGGCGCACAGCGACCTGGCGCTCATCTGGGGGCCGAGCGGTCCGTATGTGCTGGCGGTCTATCTGTGGAGCCCGGGCTGGATGAACTGGCATATCAGCAACCGCACGATGAAGGCGGTCAGCCGCATTGTGTGGAACTTCTATGCCTTCAAGTCGGTGCAGGAGGGGATTGAGGCGCCGCCGCTGCTGACCCTGTCGCCGCCGCCGAACTATGTGCCGGTGAATTCGTACAGCAGCCGTGCCGCGCTGAGCGGCCAGTGAAAAGGCAGTGGGCAGTAGGCAGTGGCCGGTGGTCAGTGGCCGGTAACTTCATAGTTCAGCGAGTAGGTTATTGTGAGGACTGTGTTCATGGCAGATCGAGCGGGAGAGGCGCTGGCGGGGGTGGTCGATGCGATCACGCGGGAGATGGAGGCGTTCAGCGGGGTGCGCGACGACATGCTTGCGCGCAGCCGCAGCCTGATCCGGGACTGCGCGCACAGTATCCGGGCGATGCACCGGCATGAGCTGGACGGGGCGGAGAGGATGCTGGCGGCGGCGCGTCAGGACGCGCGGGCGATGGTCGAGCCGCTGGCTGCTCACCCCGATCTGTACCATAGCGGCTCTACGCAGGACGCGCTGAAGGAGCTGGTGGAGGCGCATCTGCTGTACGGCTTTATCACCGGCGACCCGCTGGTGACGCCGGAGGAACTGGGCGTGACCGGAGCGACCTATCTGAAGGGGCTGACCGAGGCGGCCACGGAGATGCGCCGTTTTGCGCTAGACCTGATGCGGCAGGACCGGGTCGAGGCGGCGGCGACCTACCTGGAGAGGATGGACGAGATCTACTCGCTGATGGTTACGGTCGACTTTCCCGACGCAATCACCAAGGGGCTGCGGCGGCAGACGGACGTGCTGCGGGGTGTATTGGAGCGGACACGCGGCGACCTGACGACGGCGGTGCGGCAGGAGAAGATGCAGGCGGCGCTGCGGCGGGTGGAGGAGCGGCTCGGATAGCTTGAGATTTCAGAAGCCGAGCACCCTCTCTACGATGGTATTACAGAAAGCTCCAGTGGGTTTTCTTTGCGAGCCAGCTTTTTCTCACGTTGCGTATTGCGCAGAGAGATGGCAGGCCTAGTGTTCCCTTCAGGGTCGCCCAAAGCGCAGACCACGCAGATTTCAAATGCGCTGCCGCTGCGCGATTTGCGCGCGAAAAAGCAAGCGGCAAGGTGAATTCACCTCAGGATCATGCTGGTGAACTACCCACGATCAGGCGCCGCCCGGTGGGACCCAGGAGCAGGGGGAGAGAGATAGCAATGATAGCCCAGAGCCATAGAGGCGTCGTCGCCGGGTCGGAAAATTGGAAGCCGATCCAATTCCAGAGAAGGGCATGGAGCAGGGCAATTCCTCCGTACAAAATGACATTCGCTTCGAAGTAGTCCCTGGTCAGGCCGGTAGCGGCAGAGCTATCATGGCGTCGCTTCCTGTCGAAGGCAACAAATACCGCTACGAGCACACCCAAGACCATTATCGGATCCAGCACGCGCCAGATTACCAGACCCGCGCCCTCCAATTGGGGGTCGTACAGCTGTGTGGCAATGAACAGGACCCAGACCACCATAGCCAGGAGCTGCAGTGCGATTCCCAGTGCTTTCCTCACGGTACTCCTCCTTGTCTATGCGAGATTCAGGCGTTTCCTCCGAATGGGCCAGCGAAAGACCGAACTGATCGAAGTCCAACTGTAACTGTCCCCTTTACCGCAATATCCGGGAAGATTCAACTGTATGAATCGCAATTCGCTTGTGATATCAAGCGCTTCCCCGTGCCGAGACCGCGCGCGTGACCCCGGCGAGCAGGCTGCCTGAAGAGGCATGGTATCATAGGGGACCGACACTTAGAAACGAAGGGTTTGACACGCCTGATGCCCAAAGACCGTTCCTACGTCCGTGCCAGCGATATCGCAGCCTGGAGCTTTTGTCAGCGCGCGTGGTGGCTGGCGCGTGTGCAGAAGGCGGCGCATGAACGCCCGCAGCTGCTGGATTGGGGCGAACAGGAGCACGCGGCACATGGACGGGTTACTGCGCGGGCGCTGTGGCTGCAGAAGGGCGGAATGGCGCTGCTGGCCGGCGGGCTGATTCTGCTGGGCGTGGCGCTGCTGGTGCAGTTCCTGCTGTAGCGAAGAGAACGGGTTGCAAGAGGTTTGAAAGCCGGCGGCCTTCCTATCCGCCGGCTTTCTGTTTTGACTCAGAAAAAACTCAGCAGGCCGGCGCCGAACTCGCTGGCAAAGACGAGGCTGACGATACTCATCAGCTTGATCAGGATGTTGAGGGAGGGACCGCTGGTGTCCTTGAAGGGGTCGCCGACGGTGTCGCCGACGACCGCGGCCTTGTGCGCGTCGGAGCCTTTGCCGCCCATGACGCCGGTCTCGATCCACTTTTTGGCGTTGTCCCAGGCGCCGCCGGAGTTGGCCATCATCACGGCGAGCATGAAGCCGGAGACGATGGCGCCGATCAACATGCCGGCGAGGGCCTGCGCGCCGAGGAGAAAGCCGATGAGCAGCGGCACGACAACCGCGAGCGCGCCGGGGATGATCATCTCGCGCAGCGCGCTCTGCGTGCTGATGGCGACGCAGGCCTTGTAGTCCGGCTTGGTCGTGCGCTCCATGATGCCGGGGATCTCGGCGAACTGTCGCCGTACTTCCAGCACGATTTCATAGGCGGCCTTGCCCACCGCCGTCATCGTCAACGAGGCGAAGAGGTAGGGCAGCATGGCGCCGACCAGCATGCCGGGAATCATCGAGGAGTCCAGCAGGTCGAGCGAGTCGATGTTGGCGGCCTGGACGTAGGCGGCCATGAGCGCGAGCGCGGTGAGGACGGCCGAGCCGATGGCGAAGCCCTTGCCGGTGGCTGCGGTGGTGTTGCCGAGGCTGTCGAGCGCGTCGGTGCGGTCGCGCACTTCGTCGGGCAGGTCGCTCATCTCGGCGATGCCGCCGGCGTTGTCGGCGACGGGTCCGTAGGCGTCGGTGGCGAGCGTGATGCCGAGTGTGCTGAGCATGCCGACGCCGGCGAGAGCGACGGCGAAGAGGCCGTTGTCGCCGCCGAGCCAGAGCGCAAGCATGATGGCGACGGCGACGATCAGGACGGGCGGGAGGGTGCTGTTCATGCCGACGGCCAGCCCTTCGATGATGAGAGTGGCGGAGCCGGTCTCGGCCTTCTGGGCGATGCCTTGGGTCGGCTTTTCGGTGTAGCTGGTGAAATATTCGGTGAACCAGCCGATGCCATTGCCGGCGACGAGGCCGACGAGGACGACGGCGAAAAGGCTCCAGCTGACGCCGGTATAGAGGACCACGCCGGCGGTGAGGACAAGGACGAGCACGGAGGCGCTGTAGATGGCGCGGCGCAGCACGCCGAGCAGGTCCTCCTGCGACGCGCCCTCCTGAGCGCGCACGAGGAAGGTGCCGATGAGGGCAGCGATGACGCCGACGCCGGCGACGAGGAAGGGCAGGATGATGCCGGCGCCGTTGGCGACGACCGCGCCGAGCGTGGCCGCGGCGATGATCGAGCCGCTGTAGCTCTCGAAGAGGTCGGCGCCCATGCCGGCGACATCGCCGACGTTGTCGCCCACGTTGTCGGCGATGACCGCGGGGTTGCGCGGGTCGTCCTCGGGGATGCCCTGCTCGACCTTGCCGACAAGGTCGGCGCCGACGTCGGCGGCCTTGGTGTAGATGCCGCCGCCGACACGGGCGAAGAGGGCGATCGAGCTGGCGCCGAAGCCGAAGCCGGTGATGTAGCGCATGTCGCCATCAAAAAGGAAATAGAGGATGGTCATGCCGAGCAGGCTGAAGCTGACGACGGCCATGCCCATGATCGAGCCGCTGCTGAAGGCGACGCGCAGGCCGTCATCGAGGCTTTTGCTGGCGGCGGCGGTGGTGCGGACGTTGGCGCGCACGGCAATGAACATGCCGAGGTAGCCGGCCGCGCCGGAGGCGATGGCGCCAAGGACGAAGCTGAGCGCGGTCTGCCAGGCGAGGAAGACGGCGATGATGACGGCGACGACGACGACGAACCCGCCGAGGAAGGTGTACTCGCGGTTGAGGAATGCGGCTGCGCCTTCCTGGATGGCGGCGGCGATCTCCTGCATGACCTGGTTGCCGTTGTCCATAGCGAGGACGCGGCGCGTCTGCACGAGGAGATAGATGAGGCCGAGCAGGGCGATTACGAGGGCGAAAGTGATCGCGGGCGTGTCGGCAACTGTCTGCATAAGGCGAAGCGGCAGCGCGTGCAACAACATCGAGAAATCCTCCGGGTAGCGGCCGGTGGCCGGTGGCTGGTACAACCTGTAAACCAATTTAGTTTACCGCCTTTCGCCTAGTGGAAAAAATCGGCGAAGTGCGTTATTTTGGTCAGGATTGCGGTTGTCATTATGATCACAGTGAGAGACTTTCTCATGGCTGAAGGCCGCCAGGCGCATTCGCGGCGGTAACCAGTTACGGACAGGGGAGATTGATGGCTGAACAGACGGTTTCCGAGCTGCTGGACCTGAGCGGAAAGGTGGCGATTGTAACCGGCGCAGCCGGCTGGCTGGGCGCGGCGATGAGCCGCGGGCTGGCGGAGGCGGGTGCGACGGTGGCGGTGACGAGCCGCGATGGGGCGCGGGCGGAGGCCTTTGCCGCAACGTTGCCCGGCGGCGGCCATGCCGGTTTCGGGCTGGCGCAGGACGAGAGCGAGGCGCTCCCGGCGTTTGTGGAGGCGGTGGTTGCACGGCTGGGGCAGGTGGACGTGCTGGTGAACAACGCGTACGGCGGCACTGCGCCGAGCATCGACACGGCGAGCGCGGCGGATTTCAACCGGGCCTATCACACCGGTGTGACCGGCTATTTTCTGCTGGCGCGCGAGGTGGTGCGCCATCTGCGCGGGCGCGGCGCGGGCGGTTCGATCATCAACATCGCGAGCATGTACGGGGTGGTTGCGAGCTACCCGGAGGCGTACACCGGTTTCGATATGAACAGCCCGCCAAACTATCACGGGCTGAAGGGCGGGCTGATCCACCTCACGCGTCACCTGGCGGCCTACTGGGCGCAGGACGGCGTGCGGGTGAATGCGATCAGCCCAGGGCCGTTTCCGTCACAGAATGTGCGGGAAGCGGAGCCGGCGTTTGTTGAAAGGCTGGCTGAGCGGGTGCCGATGAAGCGCATGGGCGAGCCGGAGGAGTTGAAGGGGATCGTGGTGCTGCTGGCGAGCGAGGGCAGCAGCTACATCACCGGGCAGAATATTTTGGTGGACGGCGGCTGGACGGCGTGGTAGGAGGTCAGTGGCCGGTTGCCAGTGGCTGGTGGAAAGTGGACTGCACTGGCCAGGGAGAACCAGAAACAACCAACGCGGAATAATAGAAATGTGAGGCATTTTCATGACTGAGATCGGACGGGCGAAGGAGCTGCTGGATACGCCGACGCTGTGGGTGGACCTTGATATTCTGGATGCGAACATCGCGTTGCTGATGGGGAATTTCCGGGCGGCGGGGGTGAACTGGCGGCCGCATACGAAGGGGATCAAGATACCGGCGATCGCGCATAAGATGATCAATGCCGGCGCGATCGGAGTGACGTGCGCCAAGGTGGGCGAGGCCGAGGTGATGGCTGCGGCGGGCGTGACCGACATTCTCATTGCCAACCAGGTGGTGGGGCCGCAGAAGTACGCGCGGCTGGCCGCGCTGCAGCGGCACGCGGATGTGAAGATCGCGGTCGACAACACGGCGACGCTGGATGAGCTGAGCGCGGCCGCGCTGGAGATCGACGTCGAGATTCCTGTCCTGGTCGAGCTGAATGTGGGGATGAACCGCGCCGGCGTTGCACCGGGCAGTGCGGCGGTGGCGCTGGCGGGGAAGGTCCACGAGCAGGACGGGCTGCGGCTTGCGGGGCTGATGGCGTGGGAGGGGCATACGCTGTCGGTGGAGGATGCGGAGGAGCGGGCGGAGGCGATCAAGCATTCGATTGGGCAGCTGGCCGGTTCGGTGGAATCGTGCCGGGAGGCGGGGCTGCCGGTGGGGATCGTGAGCTGCGGCGGCAGCGGCACGATGAACGTGACGATGCACCAGCCGGAGGTGACGGAAATCCAGGCCGGGGGCGCGATCTTCGGCGACGCCACCTACCAGATGTGGGGCGTGCCGACGGACCCGGCGCTGTTCGGGCAGGTGGTGGTGACGAGCCGCCCGGCGCCGGACCGGATCGTCACCGACGCGGGGTTCAAGACGCTGCCGGGCGCGGAGCGTCAGCCGCTGCCGGTGGCGCTGGAAAACGTGGTCAACATCTCGCCCTCGGCGGAGCACGGGGTGATCACGCTGTCGGCGCCGAACGAGAGCGTAGAGGTGGGCGACGTGCTGGATTTCATCGTCGGCTACGGCGACGCGACGGTCTTCCTGCACGATGCGCTGTACGGGGTGCGCAAGGGCGTTGTGGAGACGGTGTGGTCGATCAGCGGGCGGGGGAAACTGCGATAGGGGATAATGAACAGAGAGTAGGGGATAGGGGAAATCCCTAGCCGGCGATGATGACTGTGCCGCTGTACGGGTACACCTGGGGTGGAACGATGAGATCAGCGAGAGAGATTCTCTCTATTCTAGATCATAGGAAGCCTGAACTCGAGCGTCGCTTCGGCGTACGGCGGATCGGGCTTTACGGGTCGTATGCGCAAGGCAGGCAGACCGAACAGAGTGACATCGATCTTGTGGTGGAACTGAAGGAGCCGAAGTTCGACGCCCTGGCCGGGCTATACATCTATATGGAGCAGGTTCTGGGAAGCGAAGTGGATATCCGGCGGCTCAGCAAAAAGATAGACACTCCCTTTATGCGACGAATCGAAAGGGAGGCGTTGTTCGTATGAATGAGGCCGTCCGCGATAGCTTGGAGAATATCCGAGCGTCGCTCCTCCTCATTCAGCGCCGATTTGTCGGTATACAATCGGCAGATCAACTGCTATCGGACGCTGACGACCTTTTGACTTTGGATGCAGTTGCGATGCGGCTGCAGATAGTCGGCGAGAATGTGAAAAGTCTCGCGAGCCTTGACCCGGAACTACTGCATAGATACCCTGAAATCGAATGGGGCAAAATCATGCGCTTACGCGACATAATCTCCCATCACTACGATGTCTTGGATCACGAGATTATCTTCAATGCTTGCAAGGAAAACATACCTGAACTACAAAGAGTCATAGAACTCATGGCAAGATATGACTCAACGAGTTAGCTCCTGAGCCATTTGCTATGCTTGGCCCCAAAGTCGGGCGTGAAAAAGGATAGTCATGGACATCGACGTAGTCGAGTTTGCGAGCGAACTGATCGCGATGCCGTCGGAGACGCCGACGAGCAACCGGGCGATCTCCGATTATCTGCGCGGCGTGCTGGAGGCGGGCGGCTTCGCGGTGGAAGAATGCGCCTACATTGACGAGTTCGACGTGGAGAAGGTGAGCCTGGTGGCGAAGAAGGGCGCGGGCGCGGGCGGGCTGGGGCTGTTCAGCCATTCGGACACGGTGCCGGGCGACGCGGGCTGGGAGCCGTTCGCGCCGGAGGTGGTGGATGGGCGGCTGGTGGGCCGGGGCGCGGCCGATATGAAGGGACCGCTGGCGGCGTCGGTTGCGGCGGCGTGCCGGTTCGATGCGGGCGATCTGAAACGTCCGCTGGTTATCGGCGTTACGGCGGACGAGGAACGGGCGCACGTCGGCGCGCATGACATTGTGGAGCGCTCGCAGACGTTGACGGGCGGCTGGCCGCAGTACTGCATCGTGTGTGAGCCGTCGGAGCTGCAGCCGGTCTACGCGCACAAGGGCGGCGCCGGCATAACCGTGACGGCGCTCGGCGTCGCGGCGCACTCCAGTACCGACAGGGGCACATCGGCCAACTTCCGGATCGCGCCGTTCCTGGCGGAGATGGCCGAGCTGGCGCCGGTCTTCAAGAGCGAAGAACGTTTCCAGAACCCGCTTTTCGACCCGCCGACAAACGGTTTTAACATGGTGATCAGCGACGGCGATACCGCGACCAACGTGACCGCGGCGCGCACGGTGGCGCGCCTGAGCATCCGGGCGATGCCGGACGCATGCTTCGAAGAGGCAGTGCAGATGGTGCTGGATCGCGCTGAGGCGCACGGCCTGGAGGTGCAGCACAGGAGCGTTGGCCCCTTTTTCGCCAGCGCCGACGGCCCGCTGGCGCAGACGGCCTGCCGGGCGACGGGCGCGCCGCGGGCGATCACCGTGCCCTACGGCACCGAGGCAGAATGCTACCAGGACTACATGGATGCGCTTGTGCTGGGCCCGGGCAGCATCGCCCAGGCGCACACGGTGGGCGAGTGGATTGCAGTGGCGCAGCTGCGTGAAGCGGTGGAAGTGTATACGCGGCTGATTGGGGAGCTGTGCCGGTAGGGGACGTGTGGCTAGTGGCGCCCGCTCTTGCGGCCTATAGCAACGCCAGACCCGAGGATGAGCTTGGCCTAAAAGCCGGACCACGAACTTGGGCATATAGTGGAACAGCTCACCCCAGCCCGCGGATGACCAAGGGCGGTATTTCCTCGACATTGACCTTTTCGGTGAACAAACCGGAGCAACTCATAGGGATTGTTTGGCGCTCCTCTTCGGGCCCAAGGCAATTGCGTTTGCAAAAAGGGCACTGCGGAGCGACTGCCTTTAGGTACCTTCCTCGCCCGTAATATCGTTTCCCCTCCTTGTCCTCATAAGACCTGGCGGCCCCCCGTTCCACTGTGAGCTTGGCCCCAAAAGCTGGACCACAAGCTGAGGTGTATAATGGAGCAATTCACCGAGCCTGTGGAGGGGCAGAACGGGGCCGAGAACGTGGCGTTCAAGCCTCCGCCAGAGCGCGAAGTGCGTGTCAGGCACGTTAGGTAAGGTTGAGCGCCTACTGGCGGATTAGTGCGAATTAAACGGTAGACCGGAGTGGAAACTGCGGCCAGCCAAGTCGGGCTTCTCATGAAAAGACGGGGAGTTAACCCTGACGACGAGCAGAACGAGTCCAATTTTCAGCACTTCGCTGGCGATCCTCGATCCACGTGCGCGGTTTTCGTAGAGACGATCTTTCAACAATAGGAAAACCAGATCAATGGCGAGCAAAAGAAAGAACAAGCCCGCTTTGGCTGCGCTGTCAGTGCCTGTGGCGGTGGCCTTGATTCTCAATACATTCGTTCAGCCGGTGCAAGCCTCCTTTGGGAGCGGTCGTCTGACCCCGTGTCCGGATTCGGTATTGGCAATTGGGAACGAAAAGATAGGCGATTTACTGGCGCATTTGGAAGACGCCGGGGTGGGTAGTTCGTTCTCTGGCGAGATGCAGGACGGAACGGAGGGGGCGGCTAACGAAGGGCAAGAAACAGCGGACCAGGGACCAGTAGCTACCGACAAGAATCCGAAACCCAGCGCGGATAATGGACGGAGCGCGGAAGATACTGTGGGGAGGGGCACCGAGTCCGATGGCCCTGCATCGAATTCAAGTAACGGCCAGGAGCAAGCTGGCTTGTGGGGCACAATAACAGAGTATTGGCGTCAACTTCGTGCACTTCGTTTGGAAATGCCTGAGCTCAGCCTGACGGAAGCCCGGGAAGCATGGGAGCAAATCCTGAGTCTTCTAAAGGAAATGCCGGACCTGAGTATCGGCGAGGCAAAGAAAGTCTGGCGCGAAATTCGTGCAATGCGGCTAGAGATGTCTGGCCTTGGTTTTGAGGAAGCAAAGGAAATTTGGGAACAGATACGCGAGCTGCAGGCCGAATTACCCGATTTGAGCTTTGAGGAAGCGCGGAAAGCAATGGGCCAGATCGGAGACATGCGCGTTGAAATGCCTGACCTGAGTTTTGACGAGGTACAGGCGGTCTGGCTACAACAGATTCGAATTCTTCAGTCAGAAATGCCCGACCCTAACTTTGGAAAAGCGTGGGAGCTTTGGCAGAAGATCAGAGGCTTGCAAGTAGACTTCCCTGACCTGAGTTTCAATGACGCGAGGGCGGCATGGAAACACATACAGGCAATGCAGATCGAGTTTCCTAGCGTAGATGTTGGGAATGCACAGGACTTTCTGAGCCAGCTGCGAGCCGTTCAAATAGGTGTGCCGGAAGTCAGTGATGATGAGGCAAGAGCCATATGGGTACAGATTCAGCGGCTCAGTGAAGATTCATCTCCTCCAGATTTCCCCGAACTGGAGCGGGTTTTGCAACAGATTAAAGAACTGCGGCTTGAAGTTCCGTCGTTGGGTTTTGACGAGGCCAGAGAACTCTGGTTTGAATTGCAAGAGCTGAGAGGAGCATTGCCCGAACTGAGCTTCGAACAAGCTAAGGATCTGTGGTTGGAATTGAGGGATTTGAAGGATGAGCTACCTGCGGCAGATGGAATATTCGATCTCGTCGTTCATCGCGCTGAACGGTTCTTGCGCGGACTGGGATTCGAAGACACCGACGGCGATGGTCATCTGAATTGGCCGGAAGGCACTCCGTTCGAAGGTCAAGATGTAAATCTGGAAGTTATTGTCACCGACGGCGCAGGCATCGCAATAGCCTTTGTGCCAGTTGGGGGCGATATTGTCGACGGCGTCGCTTTCCTCATTGGTAAGGACCCCTACACCGGCGAGTGCCTCACCCAATTGGAGCAGGTTCTGGTCGCAATCGCCATTATTCCCCTTGTGCCTCTCTCTGTAAGGAGCGCCAGGGTTGCCGCAAAGCAGGTAGACAATTATTTGCCACTGGTAAAGAGAGGCTTAGTCGATTTTCTGCCCGATTCACCCGCTTCCGTGCGTCTCAGGCTGGTGTCCGGCCTTGTGCATCCCCGCTTCAAAGAGTTCCGCACAATGGCAGGAGAAGGTGCAACAACGGCACAAGAGCTGGCTGACTCAATGAACATCTCAAAGTTCACGAGTACCAATTATCGCGAGTCTTTGCGCAGGTTTACAGGAAGCAGCGAAGAAGCAGCCAGTGGCTTGGAGGCCCATCACATTTTGCCGCGGGAATTCGAAGAACAGTTTCTTAGACACGGAATTGAAACTGTCCATGACCCTAGGTTGATGGTCTGGGTAAATCCGGATGAGCACAGGGCCTGGAGTAGCGCATACAGCAGTGCCTGGGCTGATTTTTTCGAAAGGACACCTGACGCAACCAGGCTGCAGGTCTTGGAAGAAGCTCGGGAACTCTCCGAGGAATACGGTTACAAAGTTCTATTCGAGCTTGCCGAGTGACCGCAGAGGGGGGAGCGGCTTCCATGCTTCTCGGCGACCAACATTGAGGAAATCATGACTTCTTCCGGAAAACTCATGTACGAATCACTCTCTTTGCTGGCTGATCCAATGGCAGCTGAGCCTTATCGTCTTCGCAGCCGCCTCCCTGGCGGTGCTGAAGCTCAGGGCGTTGATTTGAATGCGCTTTCACGGGGCGAGTCGCAGACAAAAAGGCCGATCCAGTTTGACGCCGCTCAAGGTTCGAAAGCGACCAATATTCTGTGGACGCAGCTTGTGACGCCTGTCTGTGTGTCAGGACGTGTAATACGCATCCTGAGCGAGAGCGAAGTCAGCGGGTGGTCGACGTACCCTGTGGAAGTTTTCGACCCGGAAGGCGAGTTGTTGGCGGACTACCACGGCCTTGTCGTTACAGGCGGGGTCTGCGACGCTGATTTCAGCCGCAGCGCGGTGATAACGAAGCCGCCGCCAGCGCCCCGCGGCAAGAGCTACGACGTATACAAGGGACTCTTCTTTGATGAGGATCAATGGGATGGCAGCGATATGTTCTGGGTGGGGGGTGTTCGCGTCGTCGTGGACAAGGTGAAGACGGTTTTTGAGAAAAGCGGGATCGAGAACGTGGCGTTCACTCCCTTGCCAGAGCGCGAAATTCGTGTCAGGCACGTCCGGTAGAATTGAACGCTGAGCTCGGCCCCAGAATCCGGACCACAAGCTGAGGTGTATATTGGAGCAAATCACCGAGCCTGTGGAGGGGTAGAACGGTGGTCAAGAAACGGCGGCGACACTCGGCGGCCTACAAGCTTCGGATTGTGCTGGAAGCGGTCGAAGGCAGCAAGACGATAGGTCAGTTGGCGAGGGAACACGAGATTCATGCCAACCTGATAGGAGCCTGGAAACGGCAACTGCTGGAAGACGGGCCCAGTGTCTTCGCCAGCAAAAGCGAACGCAAGCAGCGGGAACAGGAGGCACAGGAAGCAAGACTTCATGAACAGATCGGGCGGCTCAAGGTGGAACTTGAATGGCTGAAAGAGCAAGTTGCCCGCTTCGGGCTGTGAGAAACAGCTTCTACAGCCACAAGGGACCCCATCAGAGTCTCAACTATCGCACGCCGGCGGAAGAGCACTTCGTGCTCTGTTCAGAGCCGGCCGCATTCGCCTGAATGCACCTTATTTTCCCCATTTCGTGGTCCAACGATTTGGGCCAACATAGCTCCACCCACCCTCACGGCCACCCCACTTCTATCGTCATCGCAGATCGTCAAGGCCTCTCTCACCGGCGACACCGGAGTTGGCGAAGGCACAGGCATAGGCATTGACACCAGGACCATGACTTCGCCCGCCAATTGTCCGGCTGCGAAGTCATGTATATAATGCCCTAACCAATCGATTTGCCGGAGAAGGCAGATACAGGGAATCGGGCCATACCGCCAGTCTGTGCGAAATGTGTATGAATGCCCAAAGGGATGAAAGTAATGAACAACCGGATAACCATCAATCCACAAGTGTGTCACGGGCAGGCCTGCATCCAGGGCACGCGCATTCCTGTGCATCAGATCTTGCGAATGCTTGCATGTGGAGACAGCGTCGAAGAGCTCCTCCAGGAATATCCCTCTATAACGTGCGAAGATATCCTTGCCTGTTTTGACTACGTAGCGTCCTTGGCCGAAGAGCAGGTGACCCCTCTTGAGGCGCTGGTCGACAGCGGATGAGAATCTTTGTTGATGAAAACATCCCCCTCATGACCGTCACAGAACTTCGCTCCTTGGGACATGACGTTCACGACATTCGCGGCACTGTAGATGAAGGAATGCAGGATGACGCTCTGTGGGACATGGCACAGCAAGAAGAACGTATATTGATTACCACTGACAAGGGATTTACGCACTACCGGATGAGGCAACATCACGGCGTTCTTGTCATACAACTGCGACAACCAAACCGGCGCAAAATCCACGCGCGCATCATGCAAGCATTAACCCGTTTTCCCGATTCGGAATGGCCCGGTTTGCTAGTCGTTATGCGGGACATTGCCCAGAGCTCCTGGCGTGTTCAGGGCCGTCACTGAGTCCCACGCGAAGAACTCCCTCTATCTTCAACGCAGGAGTCGCGGTCATAGCCAGTTTCCCACTGGCCTGACTTTCACCGCCGACTTGCGCGCCGCGCGCGCTCATCGTCCCCTACGGCACCGAGGCCGGGCGCTACCAGGAGTACATGGAGGCGCTGGCGCCGGGCCCGGGCAGCATCGCCCAGGCGCACACTGTGGGCGAGTGGATCGCGGTGGCGCAGCTGCGTGAAGCAGTGGAGGTGTATACGCGGCTGATTGGGGAACTGTGCCGGTAGGGGACGTGTGGCTGGTCTCGCCCGCTCTTGCGGCCGATGACGCCGCCGGACCCGAGGAAACGTTGCCCGCGTCCACATCACTCCCCAAATCCGGCAGCCCGGCCCCAGTCATATTCCGGTTTTTGGGTGATCTTCTTCCAATGCCGGAGCAAGGAACGGCGATCCGGCCGCGGGACTGCATTGCCGGTTACGGATAGATACCCCGGCACTTTACCGCATCCACAATCCGCTGAATGGCGATTGTGTAGGCTGCCGTCCTCAGGTCGCTGTCGGTCTGAAGGGTGATCGCCAATACGTTGTCCAGGCTATCCAACAGCTTGCGTTTCATCTGGTGCCGGATCTCGCTCTCATCCCAGGAAAAGGCCTGCAAATCCTGCACCCATTCGAAGTAACTGACCACAACACCGCCGGCGTTGCAGAGAATATCCGGGATGATCAGGACACCCTTGTCTTCCAGAATGCGGTCGGCCTCCGGCGTGGTCGGCCCGTTTGCGCCCTCGGCGACGACCCGGGCCTGGATCCTGTCCGCGTTCTCTTTGGTGATCTGCCCCTCCAACGCTGCAGGAATGAGCACATCTACATTCAGTTCCAGCAGCTCCCCGTTTGTCAAAGAGTCCGCGTGCGGATAACCGGCGACCGTGCCCGTTTCGTCAGCGTAACGCCTCAAATGGCGTGGGTCCAGCCCTCGACTGTCGTACACCGCTCCCTTCTCGTCGCTAACGGCTACGACCTTCGCGCCCCGTTCATGCATAGCGCGTGCGGTCCACCCGCCGACATTGCCGAACCCCTGTATGGCAACCGACGTGTCTTCCAGATGAAGGCCCAGGCGCCGGCGCAGCATTGCCCTGGTTACGTAAGTGATGCCCAGGCCGGTGGCATACTCCCGGCCGGCAGAGCCGCCTATTGCCAGAGGCTTTCCGGTCGTCACAGCCGGCACAGAATAGCCTCTATGCATGGAAAAAGTGTCCATGATCCAGGCCATCACTTTCGCATCTGTGCCCACATCCGGCGCGGGAATGTCCATCTCCGGCCCGATGAAGAGACTGATCTCTGTGGTGTAGCGCCGGGTCATCGCCTGCAGCTCCCTTTCCGAGAGTCTTTTGGGGTCGACGATGACACCGCCTTTGGCGCCGCCATAGGGCAGATCCATCAACGCGCATTTCCACGTCATCCACATGGCCAGCGCACGCGATTCGTCCAGAGTCACATCCGGATGGTAACGGATGCCGCCTTTTGTCGGCCCCAATGCGGTGTTGTGATGCACCCGGAATCCGGTGAAGATGCGTATCGTGTTGTCATCCATCACCACCGGAAAGTGAACAATCAGTTCCCGGCGCGGCATTGTCAGGTATTCACGCATATCATCGTCAAGATGCATGACCTTGGCGACGCGGGCCAGCTGTTCCTGGGCCACGGAGTATGCGCTGGCGCGCTGGATGGCAGGTGGCGGCGCGGGCTCTGATTCCGAATCTGATGGATGGGAGTTCGAAGAAAGATGCTGTTGAAAGTCACCGTTCACAGGGGAATGGGGAGGTTCGACAGTTGCCAGAGCAGGGGTTCTTGCGCCTGGCCCGTGTGCTGTGGAGTGTGAGCCGGACAGCTTATGCGGACCGCCCGCTTCCTGCGCCGGAGGATTCGCGTTGGATCGGTTTGTCGTCATTGAAAAACTCCTCTGTGTTCTTGCCCTTTGCTACAGACCCCTGACTCGTGGATCCCTTCCGGAGCCAAGGTTCTTGCATAGGGTTCGCACTTGGACCGCAGGCATCTCGCCTGGACGCACGAAACAGTAACCCTCGCGGTCCCGTCAGAAAATCAGACCCGCTTCGAACCGCCGGTCCTGCTTGCAATGTCGATCGCAGAATATCACAACACCGGAGCCCCCTGCTGTAGCGCAGCGTACAGAGCGCATATGCCCGCGGCATCTTCACTACAGGCCATCTGCAGGCCGCAGCCGCGCCAACTCTCGATTCAGAGAGATAGCCGCCTTGTGCGCCGCGACGGGATATCTTCAGACGGATAAAAGCTTCACTGGCCAGTATAACCGTGACAGCGTTTCCGACCGTGCAGACCTGCCCTGTATTTTGACAACGCTTTCGGCCCTACAATACAATTTTCGACACTTTGGTTCCCGCCTTTCGTGACAACTCAAGGTGGCAACCCAGGCATTTTTGCCGAAGGCCGGAAGCCGCCTTCCAGACGAAGGGAGAGTCCCATGTCAGTGACACCAACCGTGGAGCCGCCCGCACAGACGCACACGCGGCCCGAAGTGACCGCCGAACACGCGGCTTTCCTGCATGAGAACGGCTATCTGGCGCTGCCTGACGCGCTCTCGCCTGGGGAGGTCCAGGCCCTGAACGACGAGACGGTACGCATTTGCCGCGGGGAGATGGGCGACGTGGCGGGGCTGCCGCCGGTGGGACGCGATGACAGCGACGACGAGGTTATCCAGCGCACGCTCTGCGTCCACTTCCCGCACAAGATCTCGGACGTAATGTTCGACTGCCTGGCGCATCCTTCGATCAAGGATGTGTTCACGCGCGTCATCGGGCCGAACGTCAAGTGCATGCAGTCGATGCTGTTCATCAAGCCGGCGGGCAAGCCGGGCCAGGCCTGGCACCAAGACGAGGCGTTCATCCCCACGCGCGACCGCTCGCTGAATGCGGCCTGGATCGCGCTGGATGACGCCACGGTCGAAAACGGCTGTCTGTGGGTCATTCCCGGCTCCCACGCGAACGGCCTCATCTGGCCTAACAGGGAGCATGACGACGAGCGCTTCGACTGTGTGGAGGAGGCCTTCGACTTCCCTTACAGCGACGCCGACGCCGTTCCCATCGAGGTGACGGCCGGCAGCATCGTCTTCTTCAACGGTTACCTGCTGCACCGCTCGCTGCCCAACCTGGCGGCCAGCGGGTACCGCCGTGCGCTCGTCAACCATTACATGAGCGCGGAGTCCCTGCTGCCCTGGCGGTTTGACGGCACAGGCGCGCGCGGCGTTGCCAGCGCCGATTTTCGCGACATCGTGATGATCGCGGGCCGCGATCCCTACGCCTGGAAGGGCATTGAAGACGTATCATTCTCCCACATCCGCCCGGACCGCGAGGGCGGCTGCCAGTGGCCGACGAAGGAAGAGGGGAGTTGAGTGCGCGCAACTAGGTGATGCGTGTGCTGAGGCGATGGGACAGGAGGTGTCCGGTTTGAAGTTTACTGCCGTCTTCAAGGACGTTCCTGAGGGTTACATCGGGTTCGTCGAAGAGTTGCCCGGAGCGAATACGCAAGGGAATACTCTGGAAGAGGCCGGAGAAAATCTGTAGGAGGCCATCGAAATGACGCTGGAAGCAAATCGCGTCCTCGCGGAAGAATCGATTGCCGAGATGAAAGATATGATTCGAGAGCCTGTCATCGTACAACTGTGAAAAGGCGAGATTTCAATTGGACGAGGCCGCCAAGATCGACAGCGCCTCCAACTTCCGCATCCTCTGGCAAGTGATCGCTCCCCTCGGCGGCCCGGCCGTCGCTACCATCACCATCTTTGCCTCCCTGCAGCACTATAACGCCTTCATGGAACCGCTGATCTACATCTCAGAAAGCCATATGTACACCCTTCCCCTCGGCCTCCTCTGGTTCGAGGGGCGCTTCGGCAACTTCTGGCACCTCGTGATGGCGGCCTCGATGATCACCATCTTGCCGGTCATCCTCATTTTCTTCTTCGCCCAGCGCCAGTTCGTGCAAGGTGCGCAGTTCACCGGTTTGGCGGGACGTTGATTCCAGTAGAAAAAACTTGATTCGCGGCCAGCGGGCCGGATCGGGGCCCTGGCCTGTTTCAGCGCGTGTAAATGCGGGCGTAGTGGTAATAGTGGGTGAGGATGCGCTGGAGGTAGAGACGCGTCTCGTCGTAGGGGAGCAGCTCGATGAAGAGAGCTTCGTCGGGCGCGGTGCGGCCGAACCAGACGTTGGCGTTGCCGGGTCCGGCGTTGTAGCCGACGAGGGCGGCGACGTCGTTGTTGTGGGCGAAGTCGCGCACCCAGCGCAGGTAGTATGCGCCGAAACGGATATTGACGGAGGGAAGGCTGAGGCGGTCGACCGAATAGTTGGGGTAGTTGAGGCGCTGTGCGATCTCCGCGCCAGTGCTGGGGATGATCTGGGTGAGGCCCTGCGCGCCGGCAAAGGAGCGGGCGGGCGGCTCGAAAAGGCTCTCCTGAAAGATGAGGCTGTAGAGGAGGAGAGGATCGATTTCGACGGCAGCGGCCTCGCTCTCTACCAGGGAAGCGTAGTGCCTGGGATAGGCGATGCGCTGGAGAAAGATGGGCGCGCCGGCTACCTTCCCGGTGGGGCTGAGTTTAATCAGATGATAGGCGGCGCTGATCGAGAGGCGATTGGCGCCGAGGGCGTCGAACCGCAGCATTAGGGGATAGAGCGCGGTCGGGTCGTCGCGGTAACGCCAGTAGGCCTGTTCGAGCAGCCTCAAGCCTTCGGCGCGGCGGCCCGTCTGTATGAGCAGCTCGCCGCCGGCAAAGTCGTGGTCGTCGGCGACGGCTTGCGGCAGGTCCCACTGTGCGTCGCCTTCGACGGCGTCCGGCGCATCGGCGGGCAGGTCTTGCGGAGTGTCGTCAAGGGTACGGAGCCAGTCTTCGGCAAAGGCGCGGCTGCCGTCGTCGCCGGGCAGCGCGGGCGCGCCTGCAGCATACGCGCCCATGCGGGGAACGAAGGCTCGGCCCGGCAGCGCGGCGCCAGCTTCCAGTCCCGCCAGCACACCGTAATAGGTCTCGGGCGCGCTGGCAGCGAGCTCCTGCCAGAGTGCGCGGGCTGTGTCGACCTCACCCAGGGCATGGCGGGCTCGGCCCAGCCAGTAGGCGGCGGCGTAGGGCTGCGCGTCGGGGTAATGGCTGCGCAGACGGGCGAAGTTGTTGGCGGCCTGCGCATAGCGCCCGTGGGCGAATGCGCCGATGCCGGCGACGGAGAGCGAAGCGGCGGCCTGCTGGCTGTCTGGGAAGGCGTCCGTGAGGCGAAGCAGGTCGGCGACGGCCTCGTCGAATGGCTCGACGGGGACGTCCACATGGTGCGCGGCGCTGACATCGAGGTGGGCGTCGGCTTCGATTGCTGAGAGCGCGCTCAGCCAGAGGGCCTGCGGGGCGAGCGGGTCGTCGGGGCGTTCGCGGGCGAAGGTGCGGTAGATGCGGCGTCCGGCTGCGGGCGCGCCCTCGGCCGTCGCGAGCTGGGCGCGCGCCAGCCAGGCGCTGCCGAGGCAGGCGCAGTCCGGGTAGTTCTCCAGCACCTGGTCGAGGGAGAGACGGGCGGCGGTCCACTGCCCTAACCCAATCTGGGCGCGGGCGATTCCCAGCCAGGCCTCCCCGGCGCGGGCGTCGTCCGGCGACTCTGCAAGAAAACGTTCAAAAGCAAAGATGGCCGGAATGTAGGCTTTGGCGAACAGGTCGATTTCGCCGCGCAGGAAGAGATCGACCGGCGCGTCTCTGTTCACGAGTTGGACGAGGGAGAGGTAGGCGGCATCGCTGGCCGGCTCTTCGGCCAGCGCCATTCTCCAGTGCGCGATGGCGGCGTCCTCATCGCCGGCGGCAGCATAGGCGATGCCGGCGCGGTAGAGATAGCTGACCAGGAAAATGGGCCACTCCCTGTAGCCAATAATATCGTCGAAGTCGGGGTCCGGCTGGTCCAGTTCTGCTGCGGTCAGGTCAGTGTCTCCCTGGTCGGAGCCGGCCGCGGCGATGATCTGGTCATAGACGGCGGCAGCCTCGTCCCAGCGGCCCATGCCCTCGAGAACGCCGGCCAGCCGTTCGAGAAGGCGGACCTTTTCGCGAGCGGTTGGAGCGTAATTGGCGGCTTCGCGCAGTGCGTTGGCGGCCTGCGAACGCTCGCCGACTGCGAGCCAGGTATCGGCGATGATCTCCTCGACAATGCCGGCGACCTGCGGACGCTCCTCCAGGAACGTGCGGTAGGCGATGACGGCTTCGGCGCTGCGACCGACACCTGCCAGCGCTTCGGCGCGCAGGAAGTCGCTGTTGATCGTGAAAAGCGCTATCTCGTGGGCGGAAGGCGATGCGCTGCTGTCGTCCACCGGCAGGAATTCGCCCAGAAGCCGGAACTGGTCCAGTGCGTTCAGGGCCCGGGCGGGCTGTTCACTGGCCAGATAGGAGAGGGCGAGCCGGTAGAGGATAGCGCTGCGCTGCTGCTCAAGGGAGGCGGCGGGCGTCTCCTGCTGCCGGCCAAACGATGTCTGGGGATCGGCCAGTAGCGTGTTGAGCAGGCGCTGCTCCTGGCCGTATTCGCCGATGCTGTGAAGGTAGGCGGCCTGTTCGAGCGGGGATGCCGGCGCGGGCGGCTCTGCGGTCGCGGGCGGGCGGGGGGTGGGGCTAGCTGGCGGTGATGTTGGCGATGACGCCGGCGATGACGGCTGTTCGGAGGTCGGCGCCGCGGCGCGTGCGGTTGGCGCCGGGAGGGTCGCGGCTGCGCTTGTCGCGGCGACCGGCGCGGGTTGGGCGGCGTCGGTGGCAACGGCAACGGGGGTAGCGCGCCTGTCGCGGCATGCGGTCAGAAGCAGGGCGAGCAGGAGCAGGAGCGAGAGGAAGGTCGCCAGACGGAATCGTCCCCTTGGCCGGGAACGGAATGGGATCGACGCGCTGTTCAATGGGTTTACCCTGAATTCGACGGTTTGCCCCACCCACCCATCTTCGCAAATCGTCGAATGGTTGGATCGGAGAGAGGATCTCGGACGCACATGACAAAGTATTATCAGGCGGTGGGAAGCGATCTGTCAAAGGCGCGCGGCGGTCCCGACCGGAAGAGGGGTGGGGTGCTCTTTTGTTTCGGAATTGGCGCTGGGCGGGGTATGATTGGGCAGAAGAGACGCGGCATGGTCTGCAGACCGCTGCAAGGGAGGATGCGGGCAATTGGCACAGGAATACAACGTGGTCGTGGGCATGGAAGTCCACGCCCAGCTGTTGACGAAGACGAAGATGTTCTGCCGCTGCAGCGCGGACTACCAGGGCGCGCCGCCGAATACGCACACCTGCCCGGTCTGCCTGGGGTTGCCGGGCGCGCTGCCGGTGGGCAACCGCGCCGCAGTCGAGGCGACGATCCGCACCGGGCTGGCGCTCAACTGCGAGATCGCGCAGACGGCCGTCTTTGCGCGCAAGAACTATCACTACCCGGACCTGCCGAAAGGTTATCAGATTTCGCAGTACGAGCTGCCGCTGTGCCGCAACGGCTGGGTGGAGATCACGTTGCCCGACGACGGCGTCAAACGCATCCGCATCCACCGCGCTCACTTGGAAGAAGATACAGGCAAGAACACGCACGCGGGGTTGCACACGCTGGTGGACCTGAACCGGGCCGGAATGCCGCTGCTGGAGATTGTCACGGAAGCGGACATTGCCAGTGCGGACGAGGCGTACGCGTTTCTGACCAAGCTGCGCTCGATCCTGCGCTACCTGGGCGTGAACAGCGGCAACATGGAGGAGGGGGCGCTGCGCTGTGAGCCGAATATCAGCGTGCGCACGCCGGAGCAGGCGGCGCGCGGCGAGTTCGGCACCAAAGTGGAGGTGAAGAATCTCAACAGCCTGCGCGCGGTGCGCAACGCCATCGCCTACGAGGCCGAACGCCAAGCCGGCGTGCTGCAGAGCGGTGGCACGATCGAGCAGGTGAATATGGGCTGGGACGAGGACCGGCAGCGCACGGTGCTGCAGCGCTCAAAGGAGAGCAGCGAGGACTATCGCTACTTCCCGGAGCCGGACCTGCCGCCGCTGGTGGTAGACCGGCAGTGGGTGGAGGAGACGGCGCGCACATTGCCCGAACTGCCGGACGCGAAGGAGCAGCGCTACCGGGAGGATTGGGGCCTGCGGGCGGAGGATGCGCGCACGATCACGAGCGAGAAGGCGGTGGCCGACTACTTCGAGGCAGCGGTCGCCGCCTACGGGCAGGAAGACGGCAGCGCGCAGCGGATGGCCAACTGGATCGCGGGTGAGCTGTTCCGGCTGCTCTATGCCGACGGCGAGGGGCAGGATCTGCGGCAGATCGCGGATACGCAGGTGCAGCCGCAGCAGCTGGCCGCGCTGGTGCAGATGGTCGACGCGCGGGAGATCAACGCCAACACGGGCAAGAAGGTGCTGGAGTCGATGTACCGCAGCGGCGACGATGCGCAGACGGTTGTCGAGCGGGAAGGGCTGGCGATGGTGAGCAGCACATCGGTCATCGACGCGGCGGTGCAGGCGGCCTTCGACGACAACCCGGACGAGCTGGCCCGCTACCGCGCCGGCGAAAAGAAACTGTTCGGCTTCTTCATGGGGCAGATGATGCGCGCAACCAAGGGCAAGGCGGACCCGCAGGCGGCGCGGCAGCGGCTGCAGGAGATGCTTGATAGTTTTTAGTTTCTGGTTTTCAGTTTTTAGTTTCTGCCGAAGCCGCGGTCCTCTTGCGGTTGAAATCCACACGGTTTGACCGACCTCACACACCAGAGAACGGAATCGTATGAGTTTATCGCTTATCCATACGCGCAACGAAGAGGCGGCGCGCTCGGGTCACCGTACACCGGGGTTTGCTTCGCTGGAACTGAAGTGGGACGCGGTTACGTTGTTCCGCTACATCTACGAGCCGGATATGCCGCAGGCCGAGTCGCCCAAGCCGTTTTTCCACCCGGTCAACACGCTGGCAGGGGACCTGGTCACGAACTACCGCCCGCATGACCACGTGTGGCACAAGGGCATCCAGATGACGATCGCGCACCTGGACGGCCAGAACTTCTGGGGCGGGGCCAGCTACCGTCACGGGCAGGGTTACGTGCAGCTGCCCAACAACGGCAGCCAGCGCCATGACGGCTGGGATTCGATCGAGGTGGCGGACGAGCGGTTCGCGGCGAGGGAAAAGCTGTCGTGGATCA
The DNA here is from genome assembly GCA_022827195.1 of Caldilineaceae bacterium. Classification (GTDB taxonomy): domain Bacteria; phylum Chloroflexota; class Anaerolineae; order Caldilineales; family Caldilineaceae; genus Bin5. Next base: position 227,559 of record JAJDTL010000019.1, on the reverse strand, counting down.
CGCAGGCGGGCGAGCACTGGCTCGACGAGACGCGGGAAATCTCGGTAACCGAACTCGACGCGGACGCGGGCTATTGGGCGCTCGACTTCACGACGAGCCTGCGCAACGTCAGGGGCGAGACGCTGCACATCGGCTCGCCGACGACGGAGGGCCGTCCGCTGGCAGGCTACGGCGGGCTGTTCTGGCGCGGGCCGCGCTCGTTCGACAACGGTGAAGTAATCACCGCGGCGGGGCACGAAGGCGCGGAGGCGATGGGCCAGGCCGCGGTGTGGCTGGCGTACACGGGCCGCCACGACGGCAGCGGCAATACATCAACGCTCGCTTTTCTCGATCATCCGGCCAATCTGCGCTATCCCAACAAGTGGTTCATCCGCCAGACGCCGTATGCGTGCGCCAGTTTTGCCTTCATGTTCGATGAGGTCTACGCGTTCGAGGCCGGCGAAACGCTGCCGTTGCGCTACCGGCTGGTGGTGGCGAACGGCGGCTGGGATGCGGCGCGGGTGGAGGGTGCGGCGGCGGCGTGGCGAGAGAGCTAATGGATTTTCCTGATAGGAGTAGGGGTATTCGGAAATCTCAAATACGGGCGAGACGCCAACTTTGCAAAGGCGCAACCCTGCGACTTACTTGACCCCTCAAAAGGTTCACATTAGAGTTGCCGACGCTATCATCCCCCTGCGGCGAATCCTTGCTGCCCTACGGGACAATGACAAACAGCATCACAGGCCCGCTTGACCAATTCAACCGTCTCTCGTTTCGTTGTCTCTCGCTGGATCTTGAAGTCGGCCGGAACGACCGCATCTTCAAGTTCGCTGCGGTGCGTCTGGACACCGGTCGGGCCCTGGTCTATCCCGATAACGGCGCCGGCGGCTTGATTTCGGCATTGGCCGAACTGGACGAACTTGCCGGTGACGCGGACTTTCTGCTGGGCCACAATCTGATCGATTTTGATATCCCCCATCTACAAGCCGCGAATCCCCGTTTGCGGCTCTTGCGGCTGCCGGCGGTGGATACACTCTGGCTCAATCCGCTGGCCTTTCCCCGCAACCCCTATCACCACCTGGTCAAGCATTATCAGGATGGACAACTCATACGCGGTCGTATCAACGACCCGGAATTGGATGCCAGACTTGCGCTGGAGGTGTTCGACAACCAGCGGAAGGCGCTGAAAGATGCGCCGCCCGACCTGTTGACAGCCTGGCACTGGCTGACCACGGTCGAGGATGGCGCCGGGTTCGACCGGGTTTTCGCTTTTCTGCGGCAGGCGAGCAGGCCGTCGGACGACGAAGCGCATGCTGCGATATATGGATACCTGGATGGTACGGCCTGTCGGACTCACGCCCATGAGATTATTGCCAATACAGCCCAACGCGGCTGGCCAATGGCCTATGCGTTGGCGTGGCTGTCGGTGTCTGGGGGCAATTCGGTGATGCCCCCCTGGGTACGGCATCAGTTTCCCGAGGCGGGGCGGCTGGTGCGCAAACTGCGCGACACCGCCTGTGGTTATCCCAACTGCGACTGGTGCCGGGAACGCCACAACGCCCGAAAGGAACTCACTCGCTGGTTCGGATTTGACGAATTCCGACCGGAGCCGGAGGACGAGGAGGGGTGTCCTATGCAGCAGTCCGTCGTCGAGGCGGCGATGGCGGGAGAGCATCTCCTGGCAATCCTGCCAACGGGTACCGGCAAATCGGTCTGCTATCAGCTTCCGGCCCTGTCGCGCTACGACAAGACCGGCGCGTTGACGGTGGTGATCTCTCCTCTGGTGGCCCTCATGGCCGACCAGGTAGCCGGGTTGGAGAAGAAAGGCATCGGCTCCTGCGTCACTGTCAACGGTCTTTTGTCGATGCCTGAACGCGCGGATGCGTTGGAGCGGGTGCGGATGGGGGATGCCAGCATCCTGCTTATTGCGCCGGAACAGCTTCGCAGTGGCTCGATACGCCGCGTGCTGGATCAACGGGAGATCGGCGCCTGGGTGTTGGACGAGGCCCACTGTCTGTCGAAGTGGGGACACGACTTCCGACCCGATTACCGCTATGTGGGACGCTTCATCCGTGAAAACGCGGGAGATGAACCGGTACCGCAACTGTTATGCCTGACCGCGACCGCCAAACCCGACGTGAAGGCCGAAATCGTGGATTACTTCCAGGAGGAGCTGGGCATCACACTGAAAGTCTTCGACGGCGGCGCCCAGCGGACGAACCTGGAATTCATCGTCGTCAAGACCAGCAACGCGGAAAAACATGCTCACGTCTACGAGATCCTGATGGCCGATCTGCCGACACATAAGAAGGATGGCGCAATCGTCTATTGCACGACGAGGCGGCAGACCGAAGAACTGGCAGAGTTTCTGCAGGAAAAAGGCATGAAGGCGGACTACTACCATGCAGGCAGGCCGCCTGAAACCAAGAAAAACGTTCAGGAGAGCTTTATCGGAGGCGAACTGCGGGTCATCGCCGCCACCAACGCTTTCGGTATGGGCATTGACAAGGAGGATGTCCGGCTCGTAATCCATGCTTACATTCCCGGCTCCCTTGAGAACTATCTACAGGAGGCGGGCAGGGCCGGCCGCGACCGGGAGAAAGCCCGCTGCGTTTTGCTCTACACACAGGACGATGTGGAGCGACAGTTCGGCATGTCAGCCCGTTCGCGGCTCACGCGGCGTGAGATCAACGGCGTCCTGAAGGCGCTGTGGAATCTGGACCGCAAGAAACGCAGAGAAGACGACGTTATAGCTACTGCCGGTGAAATTCTGAGAGAGGATGAGGAAGGGGATTTCGAGCGCGATTCCACCACCGACGACACGCGCGTGCGAACCGCAGTTGCCTGGCTGGAGGAGGCTGTGCTTCTGACCCGGGACGAAAACAGCGTGAAGGTGTTTCCTTCCTCCCTGAGAGTGAACTCAAAAGAGGAAGCGCGCGCCAAGCTCGAAAGGGCCTCCATCGGACATGCCTACCGCCGTCAACTCATAACCATCGCGGAGACACTAATCGAATCAGACGCGGATGAAGGCATCACAACCGACGATCTGATGGCCGTAACAGGCCTGTCCCCGGAGAGAGTGCGGAAAGCGCTGGATGACCTGGAGAAATGGGGCGTCGCCAGCAACGACACAGTGCTAACCGCCTTCGTCCACACAGGGGTGAAAAACTCCTCACAGCGGCGCTTTCAAGAGGCGGCCGGACTGGAGCAGACGCTCATTGCCATTATGCAAGAGATGGCCCCCGATATGAGCAAGGGCGATACCCACCCCCTACATCTCCGCCTTGCTACCCAAAAGCTTAAGGATGACGGTCATGCCTACGCTTTGCCGGAACGCGTGAGGCGTATTGTCCGCAGCATCGCCGCCGACGGGCGAGGAGAGGGTGGACGTGGGGGAAGCCTGGGGATACGGGGGCAAGATCGAGATACCCTCCATGTGACGTTGCAGCGCGAGTGGAGCGACTTGGAAAAAACTGCGGCGTTGCGCCGCGATGCCGCCAAACGATTGCTAGATCATCTGCTCGCGAGCCTACCGCGGGGTAGCAGAGGCACGGACTTGCTTGCCGAGACGACGCTGGGCAACCTGCTGTCGTCGCTCAAGTCCGACATCATCATACAGGGCAGGGTCACACACCACGAAAAACTTAGGGATCGTGCCCTGCTCTGGCTGCACGAACAGGAGGTCATTCGGCTGAACAAGGGTTTGGCGGTCTTTCGCCCGGCTATGACCATTCGACTGAGTAAAGAGAGGCGCCGCTTCGCCGATGCTGATTTCCAGCCCCTCAGGTTCTATTATGATGAACAGGTGCTACAGATACACGTAATGATGGAATATGCCCAGCAGGGGTTGGAATCCTTTTCCGATGCCGTGCGCCTGTCACTGGACTACTTCAGCCTCCCCAAGGAGGAGTTCCTGCAGCGATGGCTACCGGAACGGGACAGAGAAATCTCGCGGCAAACCACGCCTGAGTCATGGGACACCGTCGTCAGAAGCCTGAGAAATCGCAATCAGCGCGACATCGTGGTAGATGACCGGGAAAAGACGAACGTGCTGGTGCTCGCAGGCCCCGGCTCGGGCAAGACGCGGGTATTGGTGCATCGTATCGCTTATCTGGTACGCGTCAGGCGTGAGAACCCGCGCAGCATCCTGGCCCTCGCCTACAACCGGCACGCCGCTGTCGAAATCCGCCGCCGCCTGGCGGATCTGATCGGCGATGATGCTCGCGGAGTGATCGTGCTGACCTGCCACGCGCTCGCAATGCTCTTGACGGGGGCCAGCTTTTCGGGGCGGGCGAACCGGCTTGATGAGGAAGAGTTCAAGACGATTCTTCGCCAGGCTACCTCACTGCTACGCGGGGAAGGACTGCCCCCCGATGAGGCGGACGAAATGCGGACGCGCCTGCTGGCAGGCTTCCGCTGGATACTGGTGGACGAGTACCAGGACATTGGCCCGGATGAATACGGACTGATCTCCGCGCTGTCCGGCCGAACTCTTGCTGAAGAAGACGATAGGCTGAGCCTTTTCGCGGTGGGCGACGATGATCAGAACATCTATGCCTTCAGCGGCGCGTCGGTCAAGTTTATCCGCCGCTTCGAAGAAGACTACAGCGCAAGGTCATTCTTCCTGACCGACAACTTCCGTTCCACCGGCCATATTATCGAGGCCGCCAATAGGGTGATCAAGCCAGCGCGGCAACGGATGAAGAGAGAGCAGCCAATCCAGATTGATCAGGCGCGCAGGAAGGACCCGCCCGGTGGCGTGTGGACTGAAGTAGACCCGGTCGCCCAAGGTCGAGTTCAGATACTGCCGGTCGGCGACACGCCCATCACGCAGGCGCAGGCGGTTATCGCCGAGCTGAAGCGACTGTCCGATCTCTCTCCAGCCTGGGACTGGTCTGTCTGCGCGGTGGTGGCCCGCGCATGGCGCTACCTGGATCCGGTGCGCAGCCTTTGCGAACTTGAAGGGATTCCGGTGCAGATGGCAAACGAAGAGTCCTCAACCGTCTGGCATCTGCGCGAGACGCAGGCGCTCGTGAAATGGCTGCGCGAACGAGACTCCCGCTTGGTGAACAGTGAGGATCTGAAGGGCCGGGCGGACAGACTGTCCCCAACTCCTTGGACTGAACTGTTGCAGGAAGCGATAGCCGCGTACGAGTTGGAGACCGGAGGCGCGGAGACAGCGGCAGACCGGTTCATCGAATGGCTGGCCGAGTGGGGGCGTGACCTACGCCGCCGTCAGCGCGGTTTGCTGCTCCTGACCGCCCACCGCGCGAAGGGCCTGGAGTTCGACCACGTGGTTGTGCTGGACGGGAGGTGGGATCGCGTCGGCCGCGGCGAGGATGCGGATGCCCCGCGCCGGCTGTACTACGTGGCAATGAGCCGCGCGCGGCTGACCCTCACCCTGGCGGGCTCACCTGGCGGTCACCCATTCCAGGAAGCCTTGCGGAATAGCCCCTCTGTGCTGCGCCGCCGGCCGCCTGTCACACTCCCGGCGGCGCCGCCGGAACTCAGCCGGCAGTATAGGCAGCTCAGCCTGCGCGACGTCTTTCTGAGCTACGCGGGGTACAGGCATTCCAACCATCCCCTGCACAGCGCCATCGCCGCGCTTTCCCCGGGCGATCCACTACAAGTGCAGGCCGGAGCGAGTCGGTGGGAACTACTGGACCGCAACGGCACGGTCGTCGGACAGCTAGCCGGCAGTTTCGAACCCCCGGCGGGAACGCGATGCGCTTCTGCCAGCATCTTGGCCATCGCTACCTGGAATCGAGAATATTCAGAGCCGCAGTACCAGAGCGGTCTCAAGTGCGATACTTGGGAAGTCGTAGTGCCGGAGTTGGTGTTCGAGCCCAGTTCGTAATCTCAATCCCAGCGGCCACTCTCACACCAGCAGCACCCCCTCGTGCCGCAGCAGCCACTCCTTCCGCCAGAGGCCGCCGCCGTAGCCGGTGAGCTTGACCCGCCCTCCGCTGCGCTGCCGGCCGCTGCCGATGACGCGGTGACAGGGCACGATGATCGCGACCGGATTGCGCCCGTTGGCCGCGCCGACGGCGCGCACGGCCTTGGGGTTGTCGATAGCCGCGGCGATCGCGCCGTAACTCGCCGTCTCCCCGTACCCGACGCTGCGAAGCTGCTGCCAGACCTGGCGCTGAAAGGGCGTGCCTTCGAGGGCCAGAGGCAGGTCGAAGCAGCGCAGTGAACCGGCAAAATAGGCGGCCAGCTGACGCTGCGCCTCTTCGAGGAGAGGATGCGCGCTCGCGGAGGCTGCGCAGTGCTCCTGGCGGATGGCATCGTCGGCTGGCCGTTCCTCGACATATTCGACTGCGGTTACGGCCGCGTCGGTGGCGTGGATTTCGATGGCGCCGATGGGGAAGTGACAGCGTGTGATCGATAAAGACATTGTATAAACCTTGATTCGCGTTGGTGTCAGATTGCCATTCTAGCACATCCGTGCATATTTTACCTTGTACAACCCGATTATGCTATTATAGGAGGAACACAGGACACGGAAATACCACTCAGAATCGTGCCGATCCGGACAAAAGCGTTGCTGGCATCGACTGTTCGCCCTTTGAAAGAAACAAGAGGTTGAATTCAGCAACAGGCAGTTCGTCATAGGACCGCTTTATGGAGACTCCACCATGCTGAAGCGTATACATATTCGTGGTTACAAGTCTCTTGAAGACCTTGAAGTGCATCTGCTCCCGCTTGTTGTTTTATTTGGACCGAATGCCGCGGGCAAGAGCAATTTTTTGGACGCGCTGCAACTACTGTCGAAATTGGGGACGAGCCGGACGCTGAAGGAGGCGTTTGATCCCCCCTACCGGGGCAAGCCGCTTGAGTCCTTTACTATCGGGGAAAGGGGGATCAAAGGGCTGCTTGAACAGGAGAGGCTGTGCTTCTCTATCGAGGCTGATTTGCGCCTGTCGGACGCAATCATAACCGCCGTCAACCGCCAGATACAGGAAATGCGCCGCCCGGCCAACAAGGACGAGCCCGAGGAGGGCAACAAGCCTCTCCCTGTCCGCGAACAGAATCTGCGCTACCGCATCGAGGTGGAAATGCTGCCCCAATCGGGTGTTCTACGCGTGATCGACGAATACTTGGCCGCCTTGAACGCCAAGGGAGAACCGAACGCGAACCGCAAGCCCTTCATCGAGGGACAGGGCGAAAAGATTTGCTTGCGATTGGAGGGGCAGTCGCGCCCCACCAGCTACGATCGATTCTTGGACCGCAGTATCCTCTCGATGCCGCACTATCCTCCGCACTATCCACATCTGGTGGCGGCGCGACGCGAACTTGAAAACTGGCTGTTTTTCTACTTCGAGCCGCGTGAACGCATGCGCGCGGCCAATCCGGTCAAGGAAGTGCGTCATCTGGGGCTGATGGGGGAGGAACTCGCGGCCTTTCTCAACACGATGAAAGCGCTTGACGCTAATCAGTTTGAAGGGGTCGAAAAGGCGCTGCATACCCTAGTGCCCAATTTCAACGGCATTGAAACTGAAGTCAGCGGGCTCGGCGAAGTCGAGTTGCGCCTGAGGGAAGGTGGAGTGTCAATGCCGGCGCGCGTCCTCTCGGAAGGAACACTGCGGATGCTCGGTCTATTGGCCTTGATTGGAATTGAGGAACCCCCTGCGCTGGTCGGATTTGAAGAACCGGAGAATGGTGTCCACCCGCGGCGGATCCAGTTAATCGCGGAATTGCTAAAAACACGGAAATTTCTCGGTCAAACCCAGCACATCCTCACAACGCACTCCCCGATTCTGCCTGATATGCTGGCAGACGACTGCCTTTATGTGGTGCGCCGCCAGGATCGTCGAACTTACATTGAACCCTTTGCCGTTAATTGGGGGCCATTGGGGCGCGGCCGTGATATCGATAGTGCACTCAATGACGAGCAGGAGGATCTTCCCATGTCGGTACGCATACTGAGAGGGGATTTTGATTCCTAAAGTGAGTTCAATTTGATACCAAGAGTTTTTCGTACTCTGGGTCGAGTTGAAATTTGGGCCAGAGGCGATAGACAAGGGTTGTTGGGTCGGTATTGATGCGGTCGACGAAGGCTTTGCAGGCGTCGAATAGGTGTCGCATGGAAGGATGGCAGTAGTTGCGTGTCACCTCTTCTCGCATCCACTTCCAGAGACCCTCGATCGGATTCAGGTCGGGACTGTAAGGTGGCAAAGCGATGAGCGTGAAGCCGAGTTTGACCGCAGCCTTCTGTACGCATTTGGCCCGATGCCAACTGGCGCCGTCCCAAATGATCACGGCTTCACCGGTCTCATCGCCCAGCCATGCAGCCAGGCGCTGCAAGAACTGAATCGTATGTTCTTTGTTGCAGGAGCCTTCATTCCAAATCATGCAGCGGCCTGCGGCGAAGTCGTAGGCGCCGTACCAGTTGATGCGGTGTGCCAGCGGCGCCGAGTCACTCAGGCGCCAAGCCGGTTTGCCTTTTAGCGCCCAGGTGTAGCCGATGTCCATGTCGCGATGGATGTGTGCTTCATCGATATAGATCAGACGTGTCTGCAAGCGCCATACCCCTTCATACAGTTGGTGGAACCGTTGCATAAAGGCAGCTCGTTTATGCGGGTCGGCTTTCTTGGGCAGCTTTTGACATCGCTTCCAACCCAACCGTGCCGCGCACAAGATTCTATGCAGCGAACTGCGGGCCAGATCGCAATCCATGACCTGCTTGAGCCAGCGCCGCAGCTTTTTCAACGTCCAATTGTGACCAGGCAACCCGTGGTCGACCGGCTCGCTTTCCAATACAACCTTTACGAGCTGCCTGACCTGCTTGCAGCTAAAAAAGGGCGACGTCCACCCGTATGACGATAGAACACCCCCTCCGGACCCAACCGATTATAGTCATGCACCCATTTGAGGACCGTTTCCTTCGTGCGTCCAACCTCGCGTGCCCAGCTACAGGCCGTCGTCTGTCCACTCGCAATCATGAACAATGCCAGAAAACGCTCGCGACTGCGCCCATGTTCAGCCTCCACCGACAAGCTGCGCAAATCGGACAGCGACTGGCCCCATTTCGCCAAATCAGGTCGAACCATCGTTCCCCTCCATCACTTGTTATGGAAGTCGGTCCGATCCTTCTATCACATCTTGCCCACCAAAAGCAAGGCTCTTGGTTTCATTAGGGAACTACTTTAGAATCGCTCTCTTTGTCGAGGACGATGCCCACGAAAAGGTAATCGGATCGCTCGTGCAGAGGATCGCCATAGAATGCGCGGTCGAGGTAGAACTCGACTGGCGCAATGCAGTGGGCGGTCATGGCAAAGTCATCGTCGGCCTTAGAGATTACATACGAGACCTGAAGCGACAGGGCACTCCCAGTCCAGACCTGATCATCGTTGCCACCGATGCCAACTGTAAAGGATTCAATGACCGCAGAAAAGAGATTGACCGCCTGAACATACCAACACCGACAATTTTTGCCGTCCCTGATCCACATGTTGAGCGCTGGCTGCTGTTAGACGGGGCGGCCTTCAAGGCGGTGTTGGGGCGCGGCTGTCAGGCTCCGGACAAGAAATGCAGCCGCGAACGCTACAAGGAACGCTTGATCGAAGCGATTCGCGACGCGGGGCGCACACCCTCTCTCGGAGGCATCGAGTATGCCGAGGAAATCGTGCAAAATATGGACATTGTTCGCGCCGCGCGGTTGGACGATGCTTTGCAGCATTTCGTCGAGGATTTGCGGGACACGTTTCGGAGGTGGCGGGCGTGAGTTGTTCAATCACATTTCGCCTGCTGAGTTGACGCCACGCATTTCACCTCCTGCTGCGTAGCTTATGTTACAACTCTTGTCGTTGCTATGAATCAGCAGCAGATGTTGCCTATTATGCCCCCTAACGCACAGGAGAGAGCAAAGAGCAGAAAAGGAAGAAAGCTTCACGCTTCTATTAGCGCGGTGGGCATCGGCCTGCTGCTACTGATACTCGTGCTGGCAGCCTGCAGCGGAATTGGCTCTTCAACGGTGGCGGAGGACGGGTCGCAGGCGACTGCCAAGGCGATGCCCCATTATGAGATCGAGTTCACCCTGAGCGACGATCTGTCCTCTCTGCAGGGCACGGCCAACATCCGCGTGCCCAACAACAGCGCGGACCCCTGGACCTATCTGATCTTCCGGCTCTATCCGGCGCTGCCGCATTACGGCGCCGAGTTCAGCATTCAGAACGCGGCGGTCGAGGGCCGTACCGCGCCGTTCATCTATCTGGAACAGAATACTGCTGTACGCGTGGAGTTGCCGCGTGCGCTGCTGCGGGGGCAGGCGACGACCGTCTACCTGAGCTGGCGGCTGGAGATCCCGCACTGGGCCGCGGACACGAGCGCGGCCTACCGTCTGTTCGGCTACAGCCAGGACTTTGTGAGCCTGCCGCTCTTCTACCCCTCGCTGGCGGTCTACCAGCCGGGGCCGACCGCGGCGACCGGGCGCTGGTGGCTGGAGAGGGGCACCAGCCGCGGGGATGCCGCGTTCAACTATATCTCCCAATTCGTCGTTACCGGCACTGTGCCGAGCGAGCAGATCGCGGTGACGAGCGGCAGGCTGATCACCTCGACAACGGTCAGCGAGGGGCGGGTACAGCACCGGTGGGAGACGGATAGGTCGCGCGAGTTTTTCATCCATCTCAGCGACCGGTTTCAGTCGGACAGCCTGGAGGCCTACGGCACGCGCGTGACGAGCTACTGGCTGCCGGAGCATGAGGAGGCGGGGCGGGCCGTTCTGCAGCACACGGCAGCCGCGCTGCGGGTGTACAGCGACTGGTTCGGGCCCTATCCCTATGCCGAGCTGCGGGTGGCGGCCGCGCCGATCAACTTCCGGGGGATGGAGTATCCGCAGTCCTTTCTGCTGGGCGTGCAGCTGTACGACCGTTACCGGGACCAGTTGGAGATTCGCGCGGTCCACGAAGTGGCGCATCAGTGGTGGTATCAGCTGGTCCACAACGATCCGGTCAACCAGCCGTGGGTTGACGAAGGGCTGGCGGAGTATTCGAGCCGCATCTACTACGAGGCGGTGCACGGCGCGGGCGCGGCCGATATCCTGGAGTCGCGGCGCTGGCAGATCGTGGTCGACGGGCTGATCAGCCGCGAAGAGGATGCGGCGCTCAATCAGCCGGTGATGGCGTTTGCCGACTCGATTCAATACGAGGGCGTGGTCTACGCCAAGGGGGCGCTCTTCTTTTCCACGGTCCGTCGCAGTCTGGGCGAGCGGGCGTTCAAGCAGTTTTTGGAGAACTACCTGGCGAACAATCAGTACGGGATTGTAACGCCGCAGACGCTTTTGGCGGAGTTGCGGCAGATCAACCCACAGGTCGCGGATGTCCTCTACACCGAGTGGATTGGCCCGCTGACGGCAAGGGCGGCGGATGTTGCGGCGCCGCAGGAGAGGTGACCAGAAGGCGGGCGCGACGGCTTGCCTGAACGGGAAGGGGCATGACGGTTGACGGGTTCAGGACGATAGCGGGGCAGGTTGTCTGGATCGGGCTGGGCGCTGTGCTGGGAGCGAATGCACGCTACTTTGTCAGCCTGTGGCTGGCGGCGAAGTTGGGGGCGGAGTTCCCCTACGGCACACTGGCCGTCAATGTCTCGGGCAGCCTGCTGCTCGGCTTTCTGGTGGCGGTCGGTTCCCACTACCTGGCATTGTCGCCGCAGCTGCGCCTGATGATGACGGTCGGCTTTCTCGGCTCTTTCACCACGTTTTCTACCTTCGCGGTCGAGAGCATGGCTTTGTGGCAGAATGGACGCGCCTGGGCCGCTCTTGCCAATATCCTCGCCAACAACGGCATCAGCCTCGTGTGCGCGCTGCTCGGCATCCTGCTGGCCCGTCAACTTTTGCCCTGCGATCTGTGCGATTGACGAATGACCGGCGGCGGGCACAGATCCACCCCGCCAAGATTGGACACGACCGGAGTACCCCTCTATACTCCCTTGGAAGATCTCCACGTTTGTATTGCACTGAGCTGAAGCCAAGACGACCACAATAAGCTACGCGTTTGCGCGCGCAAACGAACCACGATGGAGTCATGCAATGACCGCCGATTTCCGCTACGAACCGACCTGGGCGTCGCTGCAGAACTACGCAGTGCCGCAATGGTTTATGGACGATAAGCTGGGCATCTTCATCCACTGGGGCGTCTATGCCGTGCCGGCGTTCGACAACGAATGGTATCCCCGCTTCATGTACCGCGACGAGGTCTCGCGCAAGGGGCCGAACTACTTCGAGCACCACACACAGACGTGGGGGCATCCGTCCAAATTCGGCTACAAAGACTTTATCCCGCTGTTCAAGGCGGAAAACTGGGACCCGGCGCAGTGGGTCGAGCTGTTCCGCAAAGCGGGCGCGCGCTACATCGTGCCGGTGGCTGAGCATCATGACGGCTTCCCGATGTTCGCGAGCACGCATACGCGCTGGAACGCGGCGCAGATGGGCCCGAAGCGGGATGTGTGCAAGGAGTTGGAGCGGGAGACGCGCGGCGCGGGGCTGAAGTTCGGCGTTTCGAGCCACCGCGCGTTCAACTGGCGCTACTACACCTATGCGGACGACTTCGATACGACGCATCCCGGCCTGGAGGACCTCTACAGCCCGCCGCACGCGGAGGAGGCGCCCGCCAGCTGGGACTTCATTCAGAACTGGTACGCGCGCACGCTTGAAATGATCGACTATTTCCGCCCCGATGTGCTCTGGTTCGATTTCGGCTGGCATTTCGACGAGTTCGAACCCTACCGACCGCAGGTCGCCGCCTACTACTACAACCGGGCGCTGGAGTGGGGCATCGAGCCTGTTCTGCAGTACAAGGACAAGCTCCCCGACGGCGTCGCGGTCTATGACGTGGAGCGGGGCAAGCTGGACGACATCCGCCCGCACTACTGGCAGACGGACACCTCGGTCAGCTACAAGTCGTGGAGTTACATCGAGGATGACGAGTTCAAGAGCGCGACGACGATCGTCCATGACTTGGTCGACATTGTCAGCAAGAATGGCAACCTGCTGCTGAACGTCGGCCCGCGCGCGGACGGCGTCATTCCGGCGGAGGCGACACAGATGCTGCTGGACCTGGGCGCGTGGCTGGACGTGAACGGCGAGGCGATCTACGGCACACGTCACTGGGAGCGGTTCGGTGAGGGCGATACGGCCGTGGAGGCGGGCCATATGTCGGAGCGCAGGAACCAGCCGTTCACGGCCAGGGACATGCGCTTCACGCAGAAGGGCGACGCGCTCTATGCGGTCGTTCTGGGCTGGCCGGGCGACGAGGCGGTCATCACCTCGCTGGGGAGCGGCTCGGCCGTGGGCGGACGCGTGCGCGGCGTTTCGATGCTGGGCAGCGCGGAGCCGGTCGCGTGGCAGCAGGAGGGGGACGGTCTGCGCGTGAGCACGCCGAAGAAGCGCCCGTGCGATCACGCTTACACCTTCAAGATTGAACTGGACTCGTAACGGTGTACAGTCGATGCATCGAACCTTCGGACGACCTGGCGCACGCGTGCCGGCGATTCCTGGGTGATCTGCGCGGGTGGGCGTACGAAGCCATCGAGCGCTACGCGGAAGAGCCGGCCACCGATGTGCATGATCAGGGCACCTACACGACCGGCTGGGAACCTCTGCTGCACGCCTGCCCCGACGAACGAATCCTCCGCTTTTTGCAGCAGAAACGCGACCGCATTCGCGACCATTTCACCGCAACGCAGCAGTGGCGGCACGGCTACTGGCGCATGCAGGAGGCGCACCACGGCACGGAGCATTATGAGTTGTTCCTGGGCGCGCTGCAGCGGGTCCTGCCGCAGGAGGGGGAGACGGCGCGGCAGCTGGATGACGCGGCCGAGCACATGGGCAACTGGTCAGACGGGGCGCCGGATTGGTTCGATTGGGAGCGGCGGCGTTTCAGTTCGCTCTTTTTCGGCGCGGACGGGCTGCGTACAGAGCCGGGCATGGCGCTGAATTCGCCGGACCATCTGCGCTGCGTCAACATCTGTCTGCTGGCGGCGTCGAACCCGGTTACCGAGACGGCCGGGGGCCGCTACATCGAGTTGGCGGCGGCCCATGCGGGGGCGTGGGCGGATGCGATCCTGGCCGCGGACACGCTGCCGATTGCGTTGACAACAGACGGTGTCCTGTACGAATTCGACGAAGAAGATGAGGCGCTCTATTACTCGTTCATGGGAGAGGCGCCCGACCTGCAGTCGGAGGTCGACCGGGCGGAGAATCTGCTTGGTTCGGACGCGATCAACACCTTCTTGCGCCTGTGGCGGGAGACGGGCGAGACACGCTTTCGGCGGGCGGCGGAACGTGTGCTGCAGCCGCTGGCAGCGCAGTTGGGCGACGCGGATGCAGGCGCGGCCGCGGATGCGGTGCGGGCCTATCGGGGCTGGACGGGCGATACCCGCTACGACGGGGCAGTGGCGGCGGCCGTGAGCGGGCTGGACCCATTTGACATCAACGAGATCACGCTGGACACGGCCTTCAAGCGGCCTGCACGGCGGGCGTCTGGCGTGGGCAAACGCTCGGATGCGCCGCGCTGGCTCGAAGACGGCCATGCGCGGCGCCACAATCCGATCACGCTGGCGGTGGCCGCGGAGATTGGCGGCGACGGCGCGCTGCAAACGCGGGCGCTGGACCTGGCGCGCACCTACTTCCTGCTGGCGCGGGAGGCGTTCCCGGACGGCCGCGACCACGGCTGCTCGGCGCGCTCGGTCAGCGCAATCGCGCGCGGTCATGGCCGCGAGAACCATGCAGGCATGACGACGGCGGTTCTTGGCCCGGCGCTGGGGCTGGGATAAGAAACGGACGCGAGCAAGGGAAGCGTCTTGGGGGTCGGGCTATTTCTGCGCCAGAAACACCAGGCTGGCGCTATCGCGCGTGAGCCTGTCGCCGGCGTAGTTGCGGTATGGGGTCGAGCTGCGGAAACCGGCCCGCTGCAACATACGCGTCACCTCGGGCGCGGTGTAGGCGCGGATCTGCCAGGTCGTTTGGCGGCGCTGTCCCTGTCGATACCATTGGAATACGCGCGTGTAGATGCCGCTGAGGAGATCGAGGCTGCCCCTGTCCGAGATGAAGTAGCCGCCGGCGTCAAAACATTCGGTGCGGTCTCCACGAAAGACCAGCTCGTCGCGGTTGACGACGATGTCGAGGAGAAAGCGGCCGCCTTGTTTGAGGACACGCGCCGCTTCGGCGAGCACACACTGATTGTCCGACTCGTCGTGAAAGCATCCGAATTCGCTGAGGGTGAGGGTGACGAAATCGAAAGTGGCCGTCCAGTCCGCCGGCAGGCTGCGCATGTCGCCGCGCACCCACTGGATCTCGGCTTTCGCATGCGCGGCTGACTCCTGGGCGCGTGTAAGCATGGCGTCGCTGAGGTCGTAGCCGGTCACGTGGAAGCCGCGCAGCGCCATCGGGATGGTGAGCCAGCCGAGACCGCAGGCGAGGTCAAGGAAGCGCGCACCGTTTTGCGGTTGCAAAAGGGAGAGGATCGACTCCAGTTCGGGCGGTGTCGAACCCGGTTCGTAGGCGGGCGGCCAGAGCCAGCTGAACTCTTCGTCGGCGTAGATTCTTTGCCAAGAAGGGGAGGGGTTGTCCATCTGCGGCTTCCTTCGCTTGAGATGGCGGATGCGATCAGCTTTCATTGTATCATGGGAGAGTGCGCCCGATGGGACGGTTACAACTCGGCATTATCGGCTGCGGGGTGATCGGCTCGGTCCACGCGCGGGCTGCTGCTGAGTCCGAGCAGATCGAGCTTGTTGCGGTGGCCGACGTGCAGCGCGAATTGGCGGAGAAGACGGCCGCGGCGCACGGGGTGGAGACGGTCTACAACGATGGCGCGGCCTTGCTGGCCGATGCCCGGGTCGAGGCCGTGGTGCTGGCGCTGCCGGCCTCTTTTCGCATCGAGTTGGGGTTGGAGGCGCTGCGGGCGGGCAAACATCTGTTGACAGAGAAGCCGGTGGCGCGCAGCGCGGCCGAGGTGAAGCAGTTGATCGCGGCGCAGGGGGAGCGGGTTGCGGCCTGCTGTTCCTCGCGGTTCCAGTTTATGGAATCGGCGCAGGTGGCCGCGGACTGGATCGGTCAGGGCAAGCTGGGTGCGCTTCGTCTGCTGCGTTGCCGGGCAATCACGCCGGCGCGTCCCGCGCCGGAGGACCCGGCGCCGGCGTGGCGGCTGAGCCGCGAGCTGAACGGCGGCGGCATTCTGGCCAACTGGGGCTGCTACGACCTGGACTATCTGCTGGGCATCTGCGGCTGGCGTCTGCAACCGGAGACGGCGCTGGCGCAGAGCTGGCAGGTGCCGGCGATTTTCGCCGACACGGTCGCGCCGGAATCGGATGCGGAGACGCACATCACGGGGCTGGTACGCTGCGCGGACGGGATTGCGCTCACCTATGAGCGGGGTGAATGCACGGCGGCGCAGGCGGAGGATTCGTGGGAAGTGATCGGCGATGCCGGTTCGCTGCGGTTGTGGATGACGCCGGCGGAGGAGAAGGAGATCCTCTATTTTGAGAGTAGCGCCACCCAGGGCACGGTCCGGCGGACGCTGTGGGCGGGCGAGGAATCTTTCGGAGAGGTCAGCCGCGCGCTGCTGGAGGATTTCGCGACGGCTGTGCGCACGGGGCGCCCGCCGAAGACGACGTTGACGCAGGCCCTGCTGGTGCAACGGATCACCGATGCGCTATACCGGTCGGCGGAGAGAGGCGAGGCGGTGGAGATTTCTGCGCTGTGATGCGGCCGCGCGCCGCCGATCTGACGGTCAGAGATGAAGCAACAAAAGGGGAGATTGCAGCGATGAACTATGCTTTTATGAGTTTTTCCTGCCCGCAGGCGACGTTCGGGGAGATGCTGGCGCTGGCGGTGCAGTACGGCTACGACGGCGTCGAGCCGCGGGCGGCCGGCGGCCAGAACCACGGGGTGGAGCTGGAGGCGTCGGCGGAGGAGCGGGCATCGTTCCGCGCGCAGGCGGCTGAGGCGGGCGTCGCCATCTGCTGCCTGGCGTCGGGCGCCCGCTTTGCCGACCCTGCGACCCGGGAGGCGGAGGTAGAGGAGTCGCTTCGGTACATCGACCTGGCCGCCGATATCGGCGCGCCGGCGCTGCGCGTCTTCGGAGGACGGATCCCTGCCGGCATCAGCCGGGAAGCGGCCGCTGACGGTGTGACGGACGCGCTCAAACAGTTGGCGGAACGGGCCGGCGCGCGCGGCGTGGCCGTCTGTATGGAGACGCATGACGACTGGTGCAATCCCGCCGATGTGGCGGCGGTGATGGAGCGGGTGGACCATGCAGCGATTGGCGTGAACTGGGATGCGGCGCACCCGCTGCGGCAAGCGGGCTGGACGCTGGCAGACTCCTACCGTACGCTGCGGCCATGGATCCGCCACGTGCATATGCACGACATGTTCCTGGCCGTAGACCGGCTGGACTACACACCTTTCGGCACGGGCGAGGTCGATCACCGGGAGGTGCTGCAACTGCTGCACGGCGACGGCTACGACGGCTATCTCAGCGGCGAGTGGATCGACTGGCAGCTGCCGGAGGTGCACCTGCCGCGGGAGATCGCGACGCTGCGCGGCTATGAGCGTGCGCTTGCTTGATGACGATTCATGATTCCGGTCAGCAACTCTTGTTTCCCGACGAATGCCCGGAACGATCTGCTATGCCGTCACTGAAAACGAACAACTGTCTACGAAAAACTGTGTTTTCACAGAGACCGGAGATGAGGAAAGATGCCGATTCGCCTGCTCGACTTTGACCTGCACATTCTAAACATGCGCAACCGGATGCCGTTCCGCTACGGCATCGTGACCATGACGGCGCTGCCGCACCTTTTTGTGCGGGCGCGGGTCGACGTGGACGGCAGGGAGGCGGACGGCATCGCGGCGGACGGCCTGGCGCCAAAATGGTTTACAAAGGTACCGGACTCGTCGACGGAGCAGGACATCGCGGAGATGCTCGACGTTGTGCAGGCGGCCTGCCGCCACGCCAAGGAGGCGGGCCCGGCGGCGGCGGTCTTCGAGCTGTGGCAGGCCATCTACGCGGCGCAGGAGGCCTGGGCCGCGGGGACCGACTATCCGCCCCTGCTGTGGGCGTTCGGCGTCTCGCTGGTCGAGCGGGCGATCATCGACGGTTTCTGCCGGGCGACGGCCACGACCTTCGCCGCGGCAGTGCACACGAACAGCCTGGGCATGCGCCTGGAGGCGCTGCGGCCGGAGTTGGGCGGGCAAAGCGCGGCCGATCTGCTGCCCGAGAGACCGCTGGCGCGTATCATCGTGCGGCATACCATCGGCCTGATCGACCCACTCACCGATGATGAGATCGCGCCCGCGGACCGGGTCGACGATGGCCTGCCGCAGTCGTTGGACGCGTCGATCCGCGCCTACGGGTTGACCCACTTCAAGATCAAGATCGGCGGCGAGATCGACGCGGACAGGGAGCGGTTGCAGCGGATCGCGGCGTTGCTGGATGCGCGCAATGTTGACTACCGCCACACACTTGACGGCAACGAGACCTACCACGACGCGGCAGATTTTCGCGCGCTGTGGGAAAGGCTGAACGCGGACCCCGCGCTGCGCGGCTTTTTGAAGCGGCTCCTTTTCGTCGAGCAGCCATTCCAGCGCGATATCGCGCTCAGCGCGGAGGTGGGCGCGGCGCTGCGCGGCTGGAGCGAGCGGCCGCCAATCATCATAGATGAATCGGACGGGGCGCTTTCGAGCGCGCCCGCCGCGCTGGAGAGCGGCTACGTGGGCACGAGCCACAAGAACTGCAAAGGCATCTTCAAAGGCATCGCCAACACCTGCCTCATCCGCCACCGCCGGCGGCAGGCGCCGGGCGCGTTGCCGATCATCAGCGGCGAAGACCTGTGCAATCTGGGGCCGGTGGCGCTGTTGGAGGACTTGGCGGTGCTGGCGACGCTGGGGATCGAGCATGCGGAGCGCAACGGGCATCATTACTTCGCGGGGCTGTCGATGCTGCCGCAGGAAGTGCAGGCGCAGATGCTGACCGCTCACGGCGACCTCTATCGCCCGCACGCGACCGCGGATGGCAGACAGTTTCCAACGCTGGCGGTCGAGGACGGGTCGGTTGCGGTGGGCAGCGTGACAGCGGCGCCGTTTGGTCCGGCAATTGCGTTGGACCCGGCGCGGTTTACGCCTGTGGCGGCCTGGAAATTCGCGTCGCTGGGGCTGGACTGAAAGCGGTATCCGGCGCGGGCAGCGCGCAACTTTCGGGAGCCGGCTGTGTTCTCTCCTGTAGAATGGCAGCGCGCGGTGATGTCTGAATCGCGCCTGATTCATGGACGTACCACTGTCCACCATCCACTGATCTATGTCAGCGCCATCCGCAGCGGAAGGGCCGGATGTAGCCTCTGAGCAGCGCGCCGGTCCTTCCCGCACCTCAGACGAAACGCACCAATTGCCGGCGGCAGAGGCGGCTGCGCAAGGCTCAAGCGCGCCTCGGACAACGAACACCGAATGGGACACGGCGACCAAGAGAACGGTCCTGATCGTTCTGCTGGTCGTCGGCACGCTGATCTTCTGGATCAGCCGCCCGGTGCTCCCGATTGTGATTGTGGCGGGGCTGGTCTCCTACTTCCTGATCCCGATTGTCGATCTGTGCGAGCGTGTGCGCATTCCCCGCGCCGTGAGCACCATCGTCCTCTACCTGCTCTTCCTCGTCCTGTTGATACTGGCGCCGGTCCTGCTGGTGCCGGTCCTGTTGTCGCAGTTGACCGAGTTCTATTTTGATGTGCCAAAGGCGGCTGAAAACACTCTGCTCTTTCTACAGGAGTCGGTTGCGGAACTGCCAACCAATGCGGAGATTCTCGGTCTCGAGATCACGTTTGAGGGGGTGGTGGGGCAGATTCAGCAGACGCTGGCCAATGAGATTGCGGTGGAACAGTTCCTGCCGGGCGCGCAGCAGATCCTGGACTATATAAACCAGCTCCTGAGCACGGCGACGAATGTCGTGAGCAGCACGGCGACGATGACTTTGACGGTCGTGGGCAGCATCGTCAGTACGGTAATTTTTCTGCTCCTTCTATTCTTTATCAGTCTCTATCTGACGAAGGACGCACCCCGCATCCAGCGTTATGTGGAGGGGTTGTTCCCGGTCGAGTACTATTCGGAGGGTGTGGAGCTGATGCGGCGGCTGCGCGGCATCTGGAACGCCTTTTTCCGGGGGCAACTGATCCTCTCGGTATCGATCGGTGTGGCGACCTATGCTTCGCTGAGCCTCATGGGGATGCGCGGCGCGTTGATTCTTGCGATTCTGGCCGGCGCGCTGGAGATCCTGCCCAACATCGGGCCGATTCTGGCGATGATCCCGGCGGTGATTATCGCGCTGGCGCAGGGGAGTTCGACGCTCGAGTTAAGCAATCTGAACTTCGCGCTGCTGGTGATCGGCGTCTACTTCGTAATTCAACAGCTTGAGCATCAACTGCTCGTGCCGCGCGTGATCGGCACGAGCGTTCATCTGCACCCCGTCGTGGTGGTCTGCGGCGTGGTTGTGGGCGCCAGCGTGGGCGGGATTTTGGGCGCGTTTCTGGCGGCGCCGGTAATCGCCAGCCTACGGCTGATCGGCGGCTACACGCACGCCAAACTGCTCAACTATCCACCATTCAGTGAACGCCGCGCGGTGGCCCAGCCGCAGCGCGCCGGGGTCTATCGCCGGGTCGTGGTTGCGAATGCAGCCGAGAAAGTCCCTGAGGGCGCCCTGCCTTCAGTGACGGAATTGGACGAGGAGGCGCACGCACGTCCCGCTTCGCAGGCGGCCAACTCGCCGGCAGGCGATTAGAGACCGGGCGCCGGCATACCCCCCCTCACTTGTAAGCAGCTACAGGAAATCCGCCAAGGGCAAATTCGCATATACATCAAGGGCCAGGCCGTCGCGCGCATGTATATGCTCGAAGGTCCGGTTTTGCGCGCCGCGGTGGTAGGCCGCGGCGCCGATCATGGCGGCGTTGTCGGTGCAGAGAAAGAGGGGCGGACAGCGCAGCGGCAGGCCCATCTTCGCGAACTGCTGTTCGGCGTTGCGGCGGAGGAGGCGATTGGCGCCGACCCCGCCGCAGATGCAGACCTGCCTGACGGCGAACTCGGCGGCGGCAGCCGCTGTTTTGGCCACCAACACATCCACCACCGCCATCTGAAATGCGGCAGCAATATCAGCCGCTGTCTGCGCCGGGCACGGCGCGGCTTCGTCCTGTTCGAGTTGCCGCAACAGGTTGAGAACGGCTGTTTTGAGGCCGGAAAAGCTGAAATTAAAGCGGTGCTCGCCGCGAACGGGAAGGTAGGAGGCCGGCTCGGCGGCATGGTCCCCAGCGCGCGGGGCAGGCCGCGAGAGCGGGCGGGGAAGATGGAAGCGATGGGCGTCGCCGGATTGCGCGGCCTTCTGGATGGCGGGTCCGCCCGGATAGCCCAATTCGAGCAGGCGGGCCACCTTGTCGAAGGCCTCCCCGGCTGCATCATCGAGCGTGGCGCCCAGGAGCCGGTAGCGGCAGTGGCCTTCCATGAGCACCAGCTCGGTGTGGCCGCCGGAGACGATCAGGATCAGCGCGGGGAAGATGTCGGACGCGGCCGCGCCTTCGCCGGTGTGGAGCCAGTTGCTATAGACGTGGCCTTCGAGGTGGTTGACGGCGATAAGCGGCAGGCCGGCGGCGAAAGCTAGCCCCTTGGCGAAATTGACGCCGACGAGGAGGCTGCCGGCCAGGCCCGGTCCTTGCGTGACGGCGATGGCGTCGAGCTGGCGCACGTGGGCTACGTCGGCATCGGCGAGGGCCTCCTCGACGACGGTCTGGATGGCGAGCACGTGCTGACGGCTGGCGACCTCGGGGTAGACGCCGCCGAAACGGCGGTGAAGTTCGATCTGGCTGGCAACGCGGTTGCTGAGGATATGTCGTCCATCAGCGATGACCGCGGCCGCGGTCTCGTCGCAGCTGGTTTCGATTGCGAGGATGCGGGATGCGAGCGGGGCTGCTGCGCGCTCGGGGTTCATCTGCCGCTCTGCCTGGCAGGTGAGACTGCCTCGTCTTTTGGGGCGGTGCGGGCGGCCCAGATCAGGACGAGCAGACCGATGACGCCCAGCCCAATCAGGGCGACCAGCTTGTAGATGCGGTCGTCGAGCAGCAGGGTGAGGCCGCCGAAGAGTGCGCAGAAGGCCCAGTAGGCGACGACGATGGTACGCTCGGCGAGGCCGTTGTCGCGCAGGCGCAGATGCAGATGATCGCGACCTCCCTGGCTGGGCGGCACGCCGCGGCGCAGGCGGCTGTAGATCAGCCAGGCGACATCGAGGATCGGCAGGCCGAGGATCAGCAAGACGGTGGCCAGCCTGGCGCCGCCGATGATGCCCAATGCGGCGAGGACAAAGCCGAGAAAGTAGCTGCCGCTGCTGCCCATGAAGACGCGCGCGGGGCCGAAATTAAAGAACAGGAAACCCAGGCCGACACCGAGCAGTGCCACCGGCAGCACGGCCACGCTCAGCTGGGGCGGCTGGATCACGAAGATCATGTGAATGGCCAGGATGGCGCAGAAGATAACGGTGACACCGGCGACAAGCCCGTTGAGGCCGTCGAGGAAATTGACCGTATTCATCATGCCGACGAACCAGAAGATCGTGAGCGGGCCAATCAGCCACCAGGGAAACCCATCCGGGCCAAAGAGAGAGCCGCTTGTAAACGGATTGTTGACGTGTTTGATGAAGATGAGGCCGGTGATGGCGATGAGGGCGGCGGCGGTCTGGATGGCGTATTGGGGCAGCGAGGAGAATTCGTAGCGGTCATCGAGAAAGCCGAAGAAAGCGCAGAATGCGCCGCCAACCAGGAGGGCGAGGAAACGGCGGCCCTCTTTGGGATCATTCTGGGGCGGCAGCCAGGAGGTGGTGAGGTCCGGCAGCGCGCCCGACATGAGAACGAGAAGTGCGAGCAGGGTGACGGTGAAGGCGGCGGCAATGGCAAGCCCGCCCGTGCGCGGCACGATGCCGGTGTGTTTGCGGCGCGCGCCGGGACGGTCAACCAGTCCCAGCCGGTGGCCGAGCCGGGCGGAGATTGGCGTAAAGATGACGGTGAGGACCAGGGCGGTCAGGAGAATCGCAAAATAGATCATAGTGGATTGTGGAAAGTGGACGGCAGCTGCTAACCACTATCCACGATTCACTGATCAACGCAGTCAGGGGCGCATCGAGCCGAGCGTACGTGGGAAGGCGATAACCTCGCGCAGGTGTGCGGTGCCGCAGATCCAGGCGACGGTGCGCTCGAGGCCGAGGCCGAAGCCACTGTGCACGACGCTGCCATATTTGCGCAGGTCGATATACCAGTCGTAGGCGTCCATCGGCAGGTCGTGGGCTTCGATGCCGGCGACAAGCTTGTCGACGTCGGCCATGCGCTCGCTGCCGCCGGTGATCTCACCGTAGCCTTCGGGCGCCAGCAGGTCGACGCTGCGGCAGACCTCGGGCCGCTCCGGATCGGGTTCCATGTAGAAGGCCTTCACCTGTGTCGGGTAGTGATGCACGAAGACCGGCTTGTCGAACTGGGCGGCGATATAGGTCTCGTGCGGGCTGCCGAAGTCGGCACCCCACTCGATATGGGGCACTTTGTCGTCGTAGCCGGGCACCAGTTCGCCGGCGGCGGCGGCGCGGTTGACGATGGCGACGGCTTCGTCGTAATGGATACGAGGGAAGCTGGGCGTCACCCGCTCCAGGTAGGAGGTGTCCCGCTCGAGCAGCGCCAGCTCTTCGCCGTTCTGCTCCAGGCAACGCTGGACGATGTGGCTGACGAACTGTTCCTCGATCTCCATCAGCCCGCCCAGGTCGCAGAAGGCAATCTCCGGCTCGACCATCCAGAACTCTTGCAGATGACGGCGCGTCTTGCTTTTTTCGGCGCGGAAAGTCGGGCCGAAGCAGTAGACTTTGCCGAAGGCGAGGATATTGGCCTCGTTATAGAGCTGGCCGGTCTGGGCCAGGTAGGCCGGTTCGCCGTGGAAATCGATCTCGAAGAGCGTGGTGGTGCCCTCGGCGGCGTTGGGCGTGAGGATTGGTGTGTCGACGTTGAGGAAGCCGTTGCTGTCGAGCCAGTCGCGGATGGCGCGAACAACGGTGGCGCGCACGCGCAATACGGCCCATTGGCGGCTGGAGCGAATCCAGAGATGACGATTTTTGACGAGAAACTCGACGCCATGCTCTTTAGGCTGGATCGGGTACTCGGCAGCGAGCTGGACCAGTTCGAGGCCGGACGCGTCGAGTTCATAGCCGCCGGGGATGCCGGGCGCGCGCGTGTCGGCTTTGACGACACCGGTAACGCGCAGACTGCTCTCCTGGGTGAGTTGCCGGGCGAGCTCGAAGGTCTCCGCGCTGACGTTTCCTTTGAAGACGACGGCCTGGCAGATGCCGGCGCCGTCGCGCACCTGCAGGAACTGGAGGCGGCCTTTGCCCGTTTTGCCGTAAAGCCAGCCCTCGAGTGTCACCTCCTCGCCCACGTGCGCGGACATCTGGCGGATTGTGATGACCGGGGGAGGGGCAGCCGCTTCGTTCGATGAGGAGTTCTCGTTCACAGGTCAATCCTTTGGCCCTGAGAGCGTTGCGCCCTCAGGGGAATCATCCCCGTCAGCAGCGCGGCTCCCGTCCGCCCTTTCCGGCTGGTCGAGGGGCGGCCCGGTCTCGTCGTCGCTGTCGGCGTCCGGCACCATGTCCAGCACCATGTCCGGCACTGTGCCCGGCCCGTCTGTCTCGGCGGCGTTGTTGTCAGGCTTTATTGCGCCGGCAGGCCGGCTGAACCATTCATCCAGCTGCTGTCCGATGCTTTCCAGCAGGTAGTCCATGCCGACGGGCAGAGCCGCGCCGACGGTCGCGCCGGAAAGGTTCAAGGAGTGGTCAGCATGGTAGTCGCCGCTGCCGGCATCCTTATATGCGGGTCGGATGACATGGGTATAGATATAGACATCGGTCGGGGGCAGCGCCTCCTCTGCAGCGAAATTTTCGATCTTCGCGGCCGCGCGCGCGGTGCTGTTGCGGCGGCGGGAAGAACGGCGCCGGTTGTCGCTGCGCTTGCTGTTCTGATTCTTGGGACGGGCGCGCGGTGCGCGCCTCTCATCGTCGCGACCGTCGTTCTGCTCGTTGGCGTAGTCGGCAGTCTGGGCGCTGCTTCCCCGACGCTTGCGGCGGCGAAAATAGCGACGCTTCTGGGACTTCCCCTTTCCTTGCTTATCGGGTGGTTCAATGGCTGCCATGGAAGGTGATTTCCTTTCGCGCTAGTCTCAGTTCACTCGCGGGCGGGGACTGTAATCTGCGCTACCAGTTCACCGCCGGAATTGCGCAGGGCAACGGTGGAGCCGGTCTGCCAAGCGGGGGCGTCACGGCCCCAGTAGCGGCTGACGCTGTTGTTCTGTCCGGCGGCTGTATGGAGATTGATGCCGCTGCCAGGGAAGAGCAGAGCGCTGCCGAAGGTGTAGATTGGCCCGCCGTCACGGCTGAGGGTCCATCCCTGCAGATCGACGGCGGCATTGGTGTCGTTGACGACCTGCACCGACTCTGCGGCCAGATCGCCGGCGTTCTCGATGCGCAGCTGGAGACCCTGCTGCGGAAGCGCGGCGGCCGGGGCTTCCACCCGGGCCGGCGCGACCGGAATGACGAGGCGCTGGCCGACAAAGACAAAGTCGGGGTCGGTCAGATCGTTGATCTCCATCAGCCTGTTGAGGGAGAGACCGAAACGAGCGGCGATGGCTGAAAGGCTGTCCCCTCTCTCTACGACGTAGATCTCGGTCTCACCCACCGGTTCCTGCGTGGGGGCCGGGATAGGGGTCGCGGTCGAGTTGTCATCGCTGTCGGGGGCTGCTTGCGCGCCCGCGGGTGTGGGCGTTGCGACCAGCAACACGGCAGGCGCCGGCGTGGAGGGCAAGACCAGTTCCGCCCTGCTGGGCCGGCGCTGTTCGGCAATCCAGACGACAGTGACGGCGATCGCCAGGCTGACAAGGGCGTTGACGAGAACGAGAAAGACGAGAGAGCGACGGTTCATTGGCCTGTGGCTTACACAAGTGGCTCGTGGTTCGTAACTGCCCTCTTCACGATACACGGGCCACGATTCACATTGTAGCACAGATCGTTGGAAGGATGCAGCGCACCTGTATTTTCCTTATGGTATTCGCGCTACATTGTCGGTTTCCGCGCGCATGGTAAAATAGACTGAGGTTTGTGGACTGGAATTAGAAGATTGACAGGAGAATCGGCGTTCAAATCGGCGCGCCGCGTTTGTGTGTTTTGCGCGCTAGGGCAAGACGCCGCAGTCGATTGGTTTGCCGCCTTTGCCAAGGCGTGGAGAGCAGCCGCGGCAAGGGACAGGCAGAGGGATACAGCATGTTAAAGAGATTTCTGACCAAAGTTGTCGGCGACCCGAACGAGAAAGAGTTGAAGCGGCTGCAGCCGCTGGTTGAGGAGATCAACGGACTGGAAGAGCGGTTCGCTCGCATGGAGAACGACCAGTTCAAGCAGATGACGCTGACATTCCGTGAGCGATTGATCAGCGAGACGACCGGCTTGCGGGATGCGCTGGCGTCCGCCGAAGGCGAGTACGCGGCCGTCGCAGGCACGGATGAACAACGCTTTGCGCGCATCGAAGTGGAACGGATCCGCAAGGAGCTGCTCGACCAGGAGCAGGAGATCCTCGACGAGATTCTGCCGGAGGCGTTCGCGGCGGTGCGCGAGGCCGCTCGCCGCACCATCGGCCTGCGCCACTATGACGTGCAGCTTATCGGCGGGGGCGTTCTGCATTCGAGCAAGATCGCGGAGATGAAAACGGGGGAAGGCAAGACGCTGGTGGCGACGCTGCCGCTCTATCTGAACGCGCTGGCCGGGCGGGGCGCGCATCTTGTCACGCCGAACGACTATCTGTCGAAGGTCGGCTTGCAGCTGATGGGGCCGGTCTACCAGTTGCTGGGGTTGTCGGCCGCGGTGATCCAGAACAGCGCGGGCAACCCGGACAGGGGCAGCTTCCTGTACGATCCCGAATTCCCTGCCGAGGACGACCGCTTCCAGAATCTGCGCCCGATCACGCGGCAGGAGGCCTACCAGGCCGACATCACCTACGGCACGAACAACGAGTTCGGTTTTGACTATCTGCGCGACAACATGGTGCTGGACAAAACGCGGCAGTCGCAGCGGGAGCTGCACTATGCGATTGTGGATGAGGTGGACAACATCCTCATCGACGAAGCGCGCACGCCGCTGATCATCTCAGGCGAGTCGCAGGAGAGCAGCAGCTATTACAGCCAGTTCGCGCAGCTGGTGCGCGGCATGCGCCCCGGGACCGACTACGAGATCAATGAAAAGGAAAAGGTTGCCACGCTGACGGAAGAGGGCATCGCCGCGGTGGAGAAGAAGCTGGTCCTGGAGAATCTGTACGATCCGGCCAATTTCGAGATGCTGCCCTATCTGGACAATGCGCTGCGGGGCCACGCGCTCTATCACCGCGACAAGGACTACATCATCCGCAGCAACGAGGTGATCATCGTCGATGAGTTCACCGGGCGACTGATGGAGGGGCGGCGCTACGGCGAGGGCCTGCACCAGGCGATTGAGGCCAAGGAGGGCGTGCGGGTCAAGAAGGAGTCGATGACGCTGGCGACGATCACCTTCCAGAACTTCTTCCGCATGTACAACAAGCTGGCCGGCATGACCGGCACGGCCAAGACGGAGGAGGAGGAGTTCCAGAGCATCTACAACCTGGATGTGGTGGCGATCCCGACCCATCTGCCGACGATCCGCGCCGACCACGAGGATCTGATCTACAAGAACCAGGCGGCCAAATTCAGCGCCGTGATAGATGAGATCAACGGCGCGCACGAGCAGGGGCAGCCGGTACTGGTGGGGACGGTGGCGATCGAGACGAGCGAGCTGGTCAGCCGCATGTTAAAGCGCCGCGGCATTCCGCATGAGGTGCTCAACGCCAAAAACCACGAGCGCGAGGCAACGATCATCGCGCAGGCAGGGCGGCCCGGCGCGGTCACGATCGCGACCAATATGGCCGGCCGCGGCGTCGATATCCTGCTGGGCGGCAACTATGAGGGCCTCGCCCGCGACCAGATGCGCAAAGATGGTGTCGATCTGACGAGCATTCCTCAGCGGGCATGGAACCACTGCCTGGAGCTGCTCAAGAATGACCAGGACCCGACGGAGAGCTATAACACGCCGTGGGCCGCGGTGCTGAAACAGAGGTGGGACGAGACGAAGCAGGACCAGGAACAGGTGAAGGCCGGAGGCGGTCTCTATGTGGTTGGCACCGAACGCCACGAAGCGCGGCGCATCGACAACCAGCTGCGCGGCCGTTCCGGTCGCCTGGGTGACCCGGGCGCGAGCCGCTTCTTCCTCAGCCTGGAGGACGACCTTGTGCGCCGTTTTGGCGGCGACCGCGTGACCGGCGTAATGGACCGGCTCGGCCTGGAGGACGATCAGCCGATCAAACACAATATGATCAGCAAGGCGATCGAGAACGCGCAGACCCGCGTCGAGGGCCACAACTTCGACATACGCAAGCACGTGCTCAAATATGACGAAGTCGTCAACGAGCAGCGCGAGACGATCTACATGCAGCGGCGGCGTCTTCTGAGCGAGCCGTCGTTGAAGCCCGCCATCGAGGAGCTGATCACCGACGAAATCGAAGCGGAGGTGGAGCAGCACACCGCAAATCGATTCGAAGACGAATGGAATCCGGATGAGCTGCTCCTCGGCTTGCGCACGGTCTTTCCCTTCCCGCAGAACTTCGACACTGCGGAGTGGCAGGAGCTGGACGCGGACGCTATCGCAGAGCAGGCGACCGAAATCGCCCACCAAGTCTACGATCAGAAAGAGCAGGAGATCGACGCGGAGATGCTGCGCGATGCCGAGCGGCAGATCATGCTGCGCGCGGTGGACCACCGCTGGGTGCGCCACCTGACCGACTTGGACCGGCTGCGGGAGGGGATCGGGCTGCAGGCGATAGCGCAGGTCGACCCGCTGGTGGCCTACAAGCGCGAGGCGTTCGCGATGTACCAGGAGTTGATGAACGACATCCGCTCCGACATTGTGAAGACGGTGATGACGCTGCAGGTGGCCAAGGCGCCGGCGCTGCCAACCCCGATCGCGCGCAACATCCAGACGAACCGGCAAGACATCTCGCAGCCGCGCACGGTGCGCAACACCAGCAACCGCCCCAAGCGCAACGACCCCTGCTGGTGCGGCAGCGGCAAGAAGTACAAGATCTGCCACATGAAGAGCGACGCTAAGCAGGGCGGTGCGCCCGTGCGCCAAGTGGCGTAGGTTCTTGTGGTAAGCGGTGCCCGGCAAGCATTACCGGCAGCGCAACGCGGTGGGAGGGAGAATCGCGACAATGCCCAAGGTCAATCCGGATATCATGGTCTGGGCCCGCGAGACGGCCGGTCTTACAAAGAAGGATGCGGCCAAAAAGCTAGGCTTTCAAGACAGTACCCGCTCCTCCGCGGTAGAGAAGCTTGCCCGTATTGAGAGAGGTCAGAAAGAGCCGTCCCGGTCCCAATTGACAAGAATGGCCGCCCAGTACCGTCGTCCACTGCTCTCCTTTTACCTCTCCAAACCACCGCGGAAAGGTGACAGGGGAGTGGACTTCCGCACCATCCCCCAAAGTGAAGATACACCCGAAGAAGCGCTGCTGGACGCCTTGATCCGGGATATCAGGGCGCGTCAGAGCATGGTTCGCGTGATCATGGAGGACGAAGAGGAAGCAGAACCGCTTCCTTTCGTCGGCTCCCACCGAATAGAGGATGGCCGCGCGGCGGTCTTGAAGTCTTTGCGTGCGTTGCTGGGTATTGATGTGGCGGACTACCGCGCCCAGCGAGACGCCTCAGCTGCTTTTGCTCTGTTGCGCAAGAGCGCCGAGGAGGCAGGCATCTTCGTTCTGCTCAAGGGGAATTTGGGGAACTACAAGACTGCGCTTGATACAACGGTCTTTCGGGGCTTCGCCATCGCGGACGAAGTGGCCCCCTTCATCGTGATCAACGACCAGGACGCCAAACCGGCGTGGTCGTTCACTCTACTGCACGAAACGGTGCATGTGATGCTCGGTCATACCGGAATCAGCGCAGTCAGCGCGGAGAACGAGATAGAAAAATTCTGCAACGATGTTGCTGGGGAGTTCTTGCTGCTCGAAGAGGAATTGGGGCATCTTGCTCTCAGCCATAGCGGCCAAATCAGTAGCATAACGGAGCGAATCAGTGCGCTTGCGAGGGAGCTAAAGGTGAGCCGCGCCATGATTGCCTACAAAGCATATCGATCTGATCTGCTCACCTGGGAAACATATAACCAACTGAGAATTTCATTTCGTGAAGAGTGGCTTCAAAATCGGGAAATGCGTCGTGAACGGACACGCCAGAATGAAACCATACTCGACCATAATAGGGTGCGCCGCCATCGACTCGGGACTCGAATCATAGGGATAGTAAGGCGGATGTTGGCGGCAGACGCGCTCTCGACCTCCAAGGCAGCACAGATCCTGGGCGTCAAGCCCCGGCAAGTACAGCCGTTGCTAGACACCGGCAGTTCATGATAGGCGGTGTCCTTGCTTTACCTTCTCGACGCCAATGTCCTAATTGACGCCAACCGTGACTACTATCCTATCGCGAGGGTCCCGGAATTCTGGGAATGGTTACTGGAGATGGGGAGGCTCAACCGGATTAAAGTTCCTCATGAGATCTATGAGGAAGTCATCTTTCCCCGCCCTTCAAAGGACAACGAAGGCCGGTTGGTCGAATGACTGAAGGAAGACAGCGAGACGTTGGTGCTTGGTGAAGAGGTCGCCGTGGAACTGGTTGGCCGCGTCACCGAGCAGGGATACGCCAACGACTTGACCGATGTGGAGATAGAAAAGATAGAACGCGATCCGTTTCTCGTCGCCTACGCCCTTGTGGATAGACACAATCGATCCGTTGTAACAACTGAGCATTCCAGTCCAAAAAAACAAAGGGCCAACCGAAAACTGCCTGACGTATGCATTGATTTCAACGTAGGCTGTATAAACACATTCGCGCTGATTCAAGAGTTGGACTTCCACACTGGCCGGCGCGCACGATCTTGACGCCCTCCCCAATCAACCCTACTCCCCCGCCACGCGCAGCAACACCGTACGCCGGCGCCAGGGTACGGTCCGGTTCAACAGCTGCCCTCTGACCCAGCCCTCGATCTGCTCGACCTCTTCAGGGCCCATCCCTTCAGCCAGCCGCTCGGCATAGGACCTGCGGTCACCCAGCGCAGGGCCGAACCAGCGCCGGACCATTCCTTCGCTGATCAGAACGTCGGTGTCGGCATCGATCCGCTCGATCGAGACGCGGCCGGACTGCGCCTGGGCGGGAAAGGCGGCAAACAGGGCAGCCTCCATTGTATCCTCGTCCCAGTTGACCAGTGCGTCCGCGCTATCGGCGTAGATCGCCTCTTCCGCCGCGATGAGCCTCTCAGCCAGCTCCGGCCGCAGCGTGGAGCGGTCTCCGAGGGCGTAGATTCGCTGCGTATGTTTGGGGACTGTTTCCGCCAGCGAGAGCCACCCTTGCGGCGCCAGCCGTTCCGCCAACTGCCTGAGCGCGGCTTCCTTTTCGCTTGAGTTGATCAGAGCGTTGCGCCCGACGATGGCATCAAAGCGCACTGCATCAGCGTCGAGCAACTGGGCCAGTTCTCCAATCCGTCCCTGCAACAGAAGCGGCCGCGCCGGCTCCTCCATATTTTGCGTCTGCTCCTGCAGCGCCTGGCGGTCGTCCTCGTTGAACGCCAGGGCGTAAACGCCGCCTTCGGGCGAGCGGCGCTGCGCCTCCCAGGTCAGCAGCCCGCTGCCGGCGTTCAGATCGAGCACAACGCTATGCCGTTCAAGCGGGCCGCCGGCTAGAATGCGATCCCGCAGCGCGGCCGCTGCTTCACCGGACTGCGCCACTGTACGCTGCAGCCAGCGCTCGCGGACAGACCCGCCCCCTGACGCATCATATGTCAATATTTCCGGCGGCGCGCCGGAGCCCTCCAACATGGCCGCCAGCTGCGCCTCGCGGCGGCGCGTGACGGCGGCGGCGATAGCCGCTTCATAGCCCTGGCCGGTCGGCTCGTAGAAGACCTTGCCCTGCAGCGCGGCGGGAAGATACTGCTGCGCCACCCAGTGATCGCGGTAGGCGTGGGGATAGAGATAGCCGGCGCCGTGCCCGAAGCCCTCGCTGTCGCGGTTGGCATCGCGCAGATGGCTGGGCACGTCGGAATCGGGTTCATTGCCGACGGCGTCGAGCGCATCAAAGAAGGCCATGACCGAGTTGGACTTCTCCGCCGTCGCCAGGTAGAGAGCGGCCTGCGCCAGGGGGAAGTTGCCCTCCGGCAGGCCGACCCGGTCAAAAGCCTGCGCACAGGCGTTGACCACCTGAACGGCGCGGGGATCGGCCATGCCAACGTCCTCGCTCGCCAGGATCAGCATGCGGCGAAGGATGAAACGGGGGTCTTCGCCGGCGTAGATCATCTTCGCCAGCCAGTAAAGGGCCGCATCCGGGTCGCTGCCGCGCAGGCTCTTGATGAAGGCGCTGATCGTGTCGAAGTGATAGTCCCCCTCCTTGTCGTACAGCACCGCGCGGCGCTGGATCGACTCCTCGGCGATGGCGAGGTTGATGCGCACCTCGCCTGACGGGTCCGGGTCTGTCGTTTCGACCGCCAGCTCGAGCGCGTTGAGCACGGCGCGGGCGTCCCCATTGGCGATGGAAACGAGATGAGCGGCCGCCTCTTCTTCGATCAGAACGCGCCGGTCGCCGTAGCCGCGACCGGGCGTATTCAGCGCGGCCTGCATGATGAGGCGCAGATGCTGTTCGGTCAGGCTCTTCAACTGGAAGATTCGGCTGCGGCTGACGAGCGCCTTGTTGACTTCAAAGTAGGGATTTTCGGTGGTGGCGCCGATGAAGGTAACCGTCCCGTTCTCTACCCATGGCAGCAGCGCGTCCTGCTGCGCCTTGTTGAAGCGATGCACCTCGTCAACGAAGAGGATGGTCCCCTGATCGTACAACGCCCAGCGTTCCTGGGCGTCGGTCACCGTTGCACGAATCTCTTTGACGCCGGCAAGAACGGCGTTGAGCGCGCTGAAATGCGCCGCCGTCGTGTTGGCGATGACCTGGGCAAGCGTTGTCTTGCCCGTGCCGGGCGGACCATAGAATATCAGGCTACTCAACTGGTCCGCCTGAATCGCGCGGCGCAGGAGTCGTCCCGGCCCTACAATTGCTTCTTGGCCGATGAACTCATCGAGTGTGCGCGGCCTCATGCGCGCGGCTAGCGGCGCGTTGGCTTCGATGCGTTCGTTGCGGGCCGACTCAAACAGATCGCTGGCAAGTTGACCGGCTTGTGAATAGCGCACCACGATAGAATCTACCTCGCGCTTGCAGACATCCTGAATTCAGCGTGCGCCCGCCGCGTCAGAGACCATCGCCTGACTGAATAGAGAGCGTTTTGGGCGAGACTCGTCTGAGGATAAAGTGGCCATAAGTGGGGAAAAGTCGGATAATTGGGGATAAAACCGGGGATAACTCGCAAAAAAGTGGATAAATGGCCCTCGTAACTCCAGCTTACGATTTATCCCCGATCCCGTTAACTTATACCCGGCTGGGTACAAGTTGGGGACAGATCCCATATTTTGTGTCGAACATCGATTCGGCGGATTCTCCCGTCCTTCCCTTTCCCGATCTTCCCGCTGAACTATCCCCATCGGGCATACTCATTCCGGTCAAACTGGCCACAACATACAGGCCTATCTCCGCTGCAGTACCACATATCGTGTCATCTTTTTGCGTATCCCCATATCCCCACCGCCTACGATCACATACGAAATGAAATCAAAACTATGATGGGAATGTCTCTGTTTAATCTCAAGACTCAGTCAGGCTTCAACAAGATGGCTGTTGGCGGCAAGTGGGGCAGCGGATCACTGTAGCCACCCCATCCGTCGGTAACGAGGTAAGGGGCGATGCGAATGCCAAAATGGAAATTCAGATTCGGCTCAGTCCCCCGATCGAAATAGCCGAGCAGAGTTCCTCGCTTCACGTGTTGCCCTGCATCGACGGTAAGTTCATGGAATCGGGTGTAGAGGGATTCACCCCACGGGTGGGCAATGCGGACGAAGCGACCGTGCCGTTCGGTACAGTAACCG
This sequence comes from Caldilineaceae bacterium, assembly GCA_022827195.1. Lineage (GTDB taxonomy): Bacteria > Chloroflexota > Anaerolineae > Caldilineales > Caldilineaceae > Bin5. The sequence continues at coordinate 193,476 of JAJDTL010000019.1, read as the reverse complement.
ATGGCGATGATGATTCCACTGTCCGCGGCGATGATCTTTTCGTTCGGGGGCATCTCAAAATCGATGCCGTCGTGCCCGAAGAGCGCTTTGTCGCCTGAAAGAAAGCGCCGGTAGTACTCCGGCCGGGCGCCCCATTGCTGAACGAGGCGGCGCTGGCCTTCAAATGGCGCTGTCAGGTAGACGCCTTCAGGTTCGTAGTAGCCGTTTTCGATCGCGCTGTGGACAAAGTCAAATGACATCGGCAGCGTTGGTCAAATGGCCCGTATCGTTGACTGGATGCAGTGGGTGTAATTCGATTCACATTCGACAACGTCTTTGGAAAAGGGTATACTTGGTTGGTGCGCATTTTGGCGTGCAAAACACGATTCAATTGAACGTGAGCGGGCTTCGGATAGTATAGTTATGTAGGCAGATTTGGCAAAGATGGTCACGACTGGAGAGAGTGTGTTCGATGCCTATTTATGAACTTGCCTGTGAAGAGTGCGGGAATCAATTCGAGCGCATCGTTTCATTTTCCAGCACTGTTTTGCCCGCTTGTCCGACCTGCGGCTCGGTGGAGGTCATGCGGCTTCTGAGCAAGCCGGCTATTCATTTCAAGGGAAGTGGATGGTATATCACCGACAGCAAGAAGGAGGACGAAAAGAAGAAGGCTGCGGCGCAAAAGGCGGACAGCAACGGCGCAGCGGCGGAGAAGTCGGCGGAAGAATCAGCGGAAGAGGCAACCGAGAACGAATCGAAGAGCGAGACCAAAAGCGAGACCAAAAGCGAAACCAAAGCGGAGGCCAAGAGCGGTTCGCCGAGCGGGACCAGGAGCGCGGCCAAAGAGGAAGGATAGCTTTCGCGGCCAGTTGCAGCGCGGCTGAAAAGTGAAGAGGTCCGGTTTGTCAACACCCTTGCGCTTGCGCTAAGGGTGTTTTTGCACTGTTCAGGAAATCGGGTCGATCTTATCGGCCAGGAGGGAGGCGAGAAAGGTGCGTTCCTGGTCGGCGTCGAAGAGGATTTTGACGCGCTTATCCCCGCCCGCGCCGCTGATTTCGGTGATAACGCCGGCGCCGAAATGTGAGTGGGCGATGCGCTGTCCGCAGGCAAGTTGATCGAGAGTACGTAGCTGCGAGCGGGTCGGCTGCGGCGGTTGCGTTGAGGCTGCCTGCTGCAACGAGGTGGCGATGTTGGCTTCGCGGTCGCGCCAGGCCTCCGCCAGCGTGCCAACCGTCTGTTCCGGGGCCTTGGAGAGAGAGATGCGCAGCCGGTTGGCACGTTGCAGCGCCGCGGCGAGGGTATCCATCGACGCGCTCTTCTCCTGTTCGGCGCGGGAATCGAGCGCGGTCAGGCGGCTGGCGCGGCTCAGTACGCGCAGAAAGCGGTCCATCTGCTTGACGGGCTCGTCGAATGGGTCGATCACGGCCAGCTGAACGCCGTTGCGGCGGCAAAGTTCGTCGCGAGTCCGGTCGCGCTGCTCCTCCTCAAGTAGCTCCACATCGCTGCGCCGGCGACGTCCCGTTCCGGTCAGGCCGGAGAAGCGCACCGCGATATTGACGGAGGGGAAGAGGTAGTCCAGTTTGAGGCGGCGGCGCGTCGCAGGGTTGATCAGCCATTCGGGACTGACGTTGGACTGCGGGTGGGGGTCATCGAATACGCGGGCGAAAATCTCGCGCCATGCGTTTACAAATTGATAGGATGACATCGAATTTCTGCTTGTGCGCAAAGTCGGCGCAAATTACCCTTTCCTTGATTGACTCAGCAGGAAAATCGCTGGAACATTGTACAGAACCGTTGCCGCAAGGCAAAAGTCGCCGGGCGCGGAAACGGTCAATCGCGGCAGGAGCGCTATGACGAAACCGGACATCCGTGACAGGCAGGTCCCGGGTGGTGGAGAAGGCGTACGGGCGCTGGACAGCAGAGGGATTGCCGGCGCGGCGACGCTGGTGATGCTGCTGTTCATTCTGAGCCGGGGCACCGGTCTGTTGCGGGAGATCATCATCGGCGCCCGCTTCGGCACCAGTGCGGAGTTGGACGCCTACCTGGCCGCGTTCCGCATCCCTGACCTGCTCTTTCAGCTCGTGGCGGGCGGCGCGCTGGGCAGCGCCTTCATCCCCGCCTTTGCCGCCGCGTGGACGGAGGGCAGCAGCCGTGAGGCCTGGCTGCTGTTCAGCCGCATTCTGAATCTATTGACGCTGTGTCTCGTCGTTCTGTGCGGGCTGGCGATGCTGTTTGCCGAACCGCTGACCGCGCGGGTGATCGCGCCGGGCTTCTCCGCCGAACAGCAGCGGTTGACAGCGTCGCTGATGCGCTGGATGCTGGCGAGCACGGTCGTTTTCGGCGCCAGCGGGCTGATTATGGGTGCGCTCAACGCTGTGCAGCACTTTCTGATGCCGGCTGTGGCGCCTGCGCTCTACAACTGCGCTATCATCGCCGGCGCGTGGCTGCTCGCCCCACACGTGGGCATCCACGGTCTCGTCATCGGTGTCGCGGCTGGCGCCCTGCTCCACCTGCTTGTGCAGCTGCCTGCCCTCCTGCGCCAGGGCGTCCACTACCGCTTCAGCTTCCACTGGCAGGAGGCGCAGGTGCGGGAGGTGGCGCGGCTGATGGCGCCGCGCGCGCTGGGGCTGCTCTTTGTCCAGATAAATTTTCTGATCAACACAGTTCTGGCAAGCGGCCTGCCGGACGGCAGCCTGAGCTCGCTCAACTATGCCTGGCTGCTGATGCTGCTGCCGCAGGGCATCTTCGCCCAGGCCATCGCCACCGTAGCATTTCCCACCTTTTCCGCCCAGGTTGCTGCCGGCAGCCGCGCCCAGCTGCTGCAGACGCTTACCAGCCTGCTGCGCCTGGTCCTTTTCCTCTCCATTCCGGCGGCGTTCCTGCTCTTCATCCTCGACGAGCCGCTCATCCAGTTTCTCTTCCAGCGCGGCCGCTTTGACGCCGACAGCACGCAGGCGGTCGCCTACGCGCTGCGCTTCTATGCGCTCGGGCTGGTGGCCCACGCCGTGGTCGAGATCGTGGTTAGGGTCTTTTACGCGCTGCACGACACCGCGACGCCGGTGGTCGTCGGCGTGGCGACGATGGTGCTGAACATCGCGTTGAGCCTAGCGCTGATCGGCGGCCTGAGCTACGGCGGGCTGGCGCTAGCCAACAGCGTCGCGACCGGGCTAGAGATGCTGCTGCTCCTCCTACTGTTAGGGCGTAAGGTGCGCAAGGACAGCGGAGAGGGCACGGATGGAGAAGTGACGCCAGGCCTGCCCGTGGGTGAACTGCTGACGAGCGGCGGGCGTTCGACTTTGGCGGCCGCAGTGATGGCGGGCGGGGTCCTGTTCTGGCTTACGATTCTGCCGGAGAGTGGCGCAATCTTCGGGATTCCCGCGGCGTGGTTTGCGGCGTTCACAGGGGCTGCGCTGGGCGTGGTTATCTATGTGCTTGCCAGCTTCCTTCTCGGCGGTGCGGAGACGCGTCAGTTGTGGGCGCTGGCGCGCAAACGCAGAGCTAACCCGACGCTAACGCAGAAGTAAGAAACTGCGGCTAAACTGGATGCGTAATGGTATAATAGGCGCTCACACAATCGAGCGGCAGCGCATGGAACGACTAGGACGCCAGGCGCTCTTTTCAGAAAGGTGACAGGACGCCGTCAGTTCAGCGTCAGGAACGCCAGTGCTGGTGCGTGTAAGCTCATAGTACGGGCATGGAAAGTGATGCCGGGCTTGTGATCAGTCTCATCACGAACGAATCGGTCAAAGCCGGAGATATGTCTGCCAATAGAATGCTCTTTACGAGGTGAGATATGTTTTTCTTCGATCCGCTGTACATTATCATCAGCCTGCCGGCACTGGCGTTGGGGTTGTGGGCGCAGATGAAGGTCAAGTCCGCGTTCAACAAGTATTCGCGCGTGCCGGCCGGGCGTGGGACGTCCGGCGCGCAGGTGGCGCGGCGCATCCTCGATGCAAACGGCTTGGGGCACGTGAACGTTGAAGAGACGCGCGGCTTCCTCTCCGACCACTATGACCCGCGGTCGAGAACTCTGCGCCTGAGCCCGCAGGTCTATCAGAGCAACAGTGTGGCCGCGGTCGGCGTGGCCGCGCATGAGGCGGGCCACGCGCTGCAGCACAGCACCAATTATGCCCCCCTCACGCTGCGCAGCGCGATCGTCCCCGGCGTGCAGATCGGTAGCTGGCTGGGCCCGATCATCTTCATCATTGGCATGTTTTTGGGGCCGGGGCTGGGGTTCACGGTCTCATTGCTGGGCCTGATCCTGTTCGCCGCGGTCGCAGTGTTTACCCTGGTGACGCTACCGGTCGAGTTCAACGCCAGCACGCGGGCCAAGGAGGTCCTTGTGGCGCAGGGCTTCGTCGGCCAGCAGGAGATGCAGGGTGTCAACGCGGTGCTGAATGCCGCGGCGTTGACCTACGTGGCCGCCGCGATCCAGGCGATCACGACGCTGCTGTACTATGCTTTCATCCTGTTTGCCCGCCGCGACTGAGCGGGCCGATTCCCGCGGGGGAGAAGATGAGGCGGCAGGCGGCGCCTGGTTTCTTGCAGACGCGGCCTGCCGTTCGAACGGAGCCTGAACTATGTTTACCGGACAACAAAGCGCAGTGCGCTTCTTTCGCACGGGGCAGCGAATGTCCCAACAGGCCGGCGGGTTAAACCGCTGGCTGCTCATCGCCCCGGGACTGTCATTGGTCCTCTTCGGTCTGGCGATCCTGCTGTGGCCGGAGCTGTTGGCCTATATGGTGGCGGGGTTATTCATTGCGGTCGGATTCAGCGTCACGGGCTGGGGCTGGCGGCTCTCCCGGCGGCAGCGCAACGCGGCAGCCGGCTGGCAGGTCGTCGACGAGTATTGAGCCCCGCGGTCGTAAGCAATCGGCGATTGCGTAGCTGCTGCACCTGCCGCCGACCGCTGTCCCTATTCGTCGACCTCGATCGTGTGCTCCTCTTCGCCGGAGCGCCACACGCCGTTCCGATCCCCGACAGCCCATTTTGAGCGGATATGGATGACGCGCCCACCCCGTCTTTTGCGGGGTTGGGCGGGTTGCCGCGGCGCGCTGCGGTTCAGCGCGTTCGATGCCAGCTCCGGCAGCTGATTCTGCAGCAGCTGCAGCCCGGCCCGCAGCGCCAGCCCCGCCAGACCGACTGCAACCGGAAGCCCGACCTTCGTCACCACCTCCGGCAGATTGTTGCGCCGCTCAAGCGGATAGCCGTCTTCGGTGTTGTAGCCGCAAGCGCTGCAGTGGCGCGCGGTCATCGCCACATCCTGGCCGCAGCCGGGGCAGACCCGATAGACCTCGCTCATGCTGAGTCCTTTCTCCAACGAAACAGGTGTCCATAAGTATAGCAAACCTTTCGACGATGGCTCAACCAGGCCGCGCGGGCAGCCCCGAAAGACCTCGCTTGTACCTGATTCCTGCGCTCCTTAGGTCCGGCCTGAAGCGAGCGGATCCGCGGCGCATGTCCCGGTGGCCGGAAAATGAGGCCGGTTCTACAACTTTTCCGCTGAGGTAGAAGAGAAGCAAAGCACCCTTAGCAGGAAGCCTCAAGCGGCAAATCGCCCTTATTTCGGGGTGTTGTCGGGGCAAAAGAGCCAATGATATACTGTTGCTGGTCTTGGCTTCATAGCCTCCCCTTTTCAGCCCACAGGCAGAGTACATGGTCGATATCGCCCACACTCCACAGGCTGGCGCGGGCAGCATCCGAATGCAGAGCGCGGGTGAGGCTTCGCTGCTGCGGAGGATGTGGCAGGCAAAGCGGTACTACCTGTACCTCGTGCCGATCTTCGTGCTGCTGGGCGTCTTCTCCTACTACCCGCCGCTGATGGCGCTCTACTATTCGATCAGCAATTTCAACGGCGTGCAGCTCCGGGTCATCGGGTTGGACAATTTCATCGACCTGTTCCAGGACCGGCTCTTTCTCACGTCGACGGGCAACGTGCTCAAGCTGCTGGTCGCGAATGTGCTCACCGGGCTGCTCCCGCCGTTGTTGGCGGCGGAACTTCTCTTTTACATTCGCAGCCAGCGCGCGGCCAATTTCTATCGCACCATGTTCCTGATTCCAACACTAGTGCCGGCCATGGTGGTGATCCTGACCTGGCGTTACATCTATCACGCCCGCTACGGTCTAATCAACACGTTCCTCTCCGCGATTGGCCTCGATTTCCTGCAGACTGACTGGCTGGGCAGCTTCGACACTGCGCTGCTGTCGCTGATGTTTTTCGGCTTTCCGTGGATCCATGGCGCGTCGCTGCTGATCCTGCTGGCCGCCCTGCTCAACATCCCTGGCGAAGTCCTCGATTCGTACCGCCTGGATGCCGGTTGGGGGATTCGCAGGATCTGGCACATTGATCTGCCGTTGATTCTGGGCGCGGTGCGGCTGGTTGTCGTGCTGGCGATCATCAATACGCTGCAAGGGCTGACGCTGCAGTTTGCGTTGACGGGCGGCGGGCCGGGGAACGCCACGATGGTGCCGGCCTACTATATGTATCGCGAAGCGTTTTTCAACTCCCGTTTCGGCTATGCTTCGGCGATTGGGGTCGTTCTGTTCTTGGTGGTGCTGGGTGCAACGTTTCTGAACCTGCGTTTTGTGCGCTCGGACGTAGAATACGAGCCGGACGCTGGGTAAGGTGAGCACTGTGACCGCGAATACGCAACGCGTCGCGAAGACTATAGCACTCGTGCGCGGCGGCGACCTGACCGCGAATGCGGCGCTGGCCGTGCTGCTGTTCCTGTCACTGGTCCCGGTCGGGATGTTGCTCATCCAGGGCGGCAAGACGGGTCATCAGTTCGATGCCAATCCCTGGGGAATTATGCTGCCCTATCACTTTGACAACTATTCCAGGATTGGCCGCGCGGTGACCGGCTACATCACGAATACGATAATCGTGAGCGCGGTTGCGACCGGCATGGCGGTAATGCTGGCAAGCTATACATCCTACATCTTTGCCCGTTTTTCCTTTCCCGGCAAGGAGTATCTCTTCTATGCGATTATCGGCCTGATGATGATACCGTTCGTCCTCAGCCTGATTCCGCAGTACATGCTGGTGTTGCGGCTGGGTCTGACGAACACGCGTTGGGCCTTGATTTTTCCCTATGCCGCGGGCGGTGCGGCGTTCGGCGTATTTTTGCTGCGGCCATTCATGGCGAGCCTGCCGGAGGAGCTCTTCGAGGCGGCGCGCATCGACGGCGCGGGCGAGCTGCAAACATACCGCTGGCTCGCTTTTCCCCTGTCCACGCCGATTATGGCTACGCTGGCAATTTTGCTGGTGCTGGGGCAGTGGAACGATATCATCTGGGCCTCGGTTGTCATCAACGACGAGGAGCTCTACACGGTCTCGCTCGGCGTGTGGAGCATGGTGCGCGCCTACACGGAGCAGACGCAGTGGGGGTTGGTATTCGCCGGCTTTACGGTTACTTCGCTGCCGATTATTATTCTCTTCATTTTCACGCGTAACCTCTTCATTAAGGGGTTGTCATCGGGCGCGCTCAAGGCGTAGCCCAGCATAGCAAGGAGGTGAAGTCGAGGACTGTAAAGAACGTCGTTTTTCTGAAGTGGGAGCGCCCAGTGGGCCTCACGGAATCGAGCCGTTATCAGGAAAAGGAGAAGAAAAGGATGGCACCCATGCGAGACGTTTTCCATAAGCTGCAGCGGACCTTTGGCGGCCGCCAGCGGAGGCTGGTCGGAACGTTGGCCGTCATTACAGTTTTCCTTTTGAGTGCGTGCGCCGCGCCGGCGGTGGTCGAAGTCGAAGTCGAAGTCGAAGTGCCGGCGAGCGGGCGTCTGAACGTCGACTACCAGGGCACGCTCGAGGTGTTTATCTCCGGTTACGACCTGACCGAGGCGTTGACCGAGGCCCAAAAGGCAGCCGGTGTGAAGGGCAATGAGGGCCTGGAAGCGTTGATCGCCGAGTGGGAAGCGATGAACCCGGGCATCGATATTGTGCCGGTGGCGGGGCCGGTTGGGCCGGCAGGGCAGGACCCCTTTCAGTGGTTCGTAAATACACAGGTCCCCGCCGGTCAGGGGCCGGACATCTTCTTCTACTATGGGCACACGCTCTACAACGGCGCGGCCGGCGACAAGGGGCTGATGGTGCCGCTGGACGCCTACCTGTTGCAGCCGAACCCGTATGTGCCGGAAGGTGAACCGGGCAGCGAGCAGTGGATCGACATCTTCGAGAACGGCTTCTCGGGCGCGATCGCGCAGGAGCGCAGCCCGGCCGGCCACTACTACGGCATACCGGTCGATGCCGCGCCGATCACGATCTGGTACAACAAGACGGTGCTGGATGAACTGGGGTTGGAGTTCCCCTTCCCCAACTACTACAGCGATCTTGTCGCGCTGCTTGAGCAGCTGCACGCGGCCGGTTACGAGAAACCGATCGTCGGGCAGCTGGGGCCTGCAACCCAATGGGACAACATCATCTTCGACCACTCGCTGCTTGAGCCGGTCGGTATGGTGGAGTGGGACGTGTTGGACTATAAGCCGTCGCTGGTCAAGGGCTTCATCGACAAGGAGGAGTTCGCGCGGGCGGTCCACCTGGGCCTGTTTGACGCGACCGGCCCCGAGTTCCGCGAGATTCTGCGCCTGGGCAAGATGTGGGCTCCCTACTTCACCGAGGAGTGGAAGGTCAATGGACGGCCTGGGCCGGAAGAGTTCATCAGCGGCAATGCGCCCGTTTTCCTGAGCGGCATGTGGATGGCGCAGAACTTCCTGACCAACCCGGAGATCGACTTCGAGGTCGGTGTGGCGACCAACCCGTTGATCGGGCCGAAAGAGTCGGAGCTGGCCGACCCGAACCCCTATCCGGGCGTGGCTGGTGTGGGCATGACCTTTAACGTCCACTGGCAGACGGTGGAGCGCGGCACGATGAATGCCGCAATCGACTTCCTCCAGTTCATCAGCGCGCCGCAGAACTGGCGTAAGGCGCACGAGGGCAAGCTGGGCGCGATATCGATCCTCAAGGGCCTGGAGCCGACCCTGCCTGACGACCTGGCCGCGGCCGTCCAGGGCGCGATTCCGACCTCGCAGATGGCTTTCGACATCTCTGGTACCTCAACCGACTTCACGCAGCAGACCGAGCGTCAGACGATCTACACCGAGTTCTACCTCGGTGAGATTACGCTGGATGAAGCTGCTGAGCGCTTCCAGCAGAGTCTGCTCGACTGGGTCGAGCGCGAGTTGGAACAGAACGATATGGAACAGAACCCCGGCGGCACGTGGGACCTGAGCAAGTGGTAGCGAGCGGCGGGCCGCAGGGCAGCCTGCGCCGGCGCTGAGAAGGACTGTCAAGAGCCGGTCATGGGGGCGCGGTATGCACCTCCATGACCGGCGCACTTTCAGGAGAGGGAAATGGCGCAGACGGCGATTCAACAGCTTGAAGGCTGTATCGAGGCGCTGCGGGAGGGCGCGCTGACGGCAGAGCAGCTGCAGGCGGTGATCGAGACGCTGCGCCGCGGGGGCGGCGGCCGGCGGCAGGAACTGCTCTACCTGCAGGCCGGCCATACGTCGGTGGCGGCGCAGGTGATCGGCCTGTCGCTGGTGGAGGACGGCGAGATCGTCGAGCAGCATCCGGGCGACCCGTGGCCCTACGAAACGGTGCTGGACGCCATGAACGACGGCTGGCGGATCGTACAGTTTCCCAATCTGGCGCTGGTGCCGGATGAGAACCGGCCCACCGGCCTCGGCTGTGAGTTCATACTGGAGAAGTGGAGATAGCGCGATGAAAAGCTACTACGACTGCGAGCCGACGCTGAGCGACAACGATGTGCTGGACGTGTGTAAACAGGGTTATCTCCGGCTGGAGGCGGTCGTGCCGGAGGAAATCAACGAACGCGTGCGCGCCTTTCTGATGGAGAATACCTCGCATGAGCCGACCGAGATCCTGTACGAGGACTGGTTTGTGGAAGGTGTGATCAAGAATCCGCAGGCCGCGGGCGCGGTGCGTTCGCTGCTGGGCGTCAATTTCGGTCTGCCGCTGCTGATGAGCAATCACCGCGTCGAATATCCGACGGAGGCGCAGGCGTGGCACCGCGACGGCAATTCGAAGTTCACGCATGAGCTGCGCAACCTGCAGGTCTTCTATCTGCCGCAGGACTGCACGATGGAGATGGGGCCGACCGAGATTATCCCCGGCACGCATCTTCTCTACTCGGCCAATGACCACCTAAAGCATCTGGACCGTGTGCGCGGCAGTGAGTACATGGCCGGGCCGGCGGGTTCGATCTTCATCACCGTCTACTCGATCTGGCACCGGCGCTCCACGTCGACGCGGGCGCAGAAGCCGGGGGTGAGGAACAATCTGAAGTATAACTATTTTCGCACGGCGCCGCCGCAGCGCGACTGGTGCATTGACCCGGACTTCAACTTCGGCAACGCGCCCTACCTGCCGGAGAGGGACTCCGGCTACTACCGCGACATATGGCTGGCTGCCAGCCATGCGGCTGAGATGTTTCTGTGGCTGTGCGGCAAGCACGCGCAGTTCCGGACCGAGGGCGGGCAGACGTGGCCGCTGAACGGGTCGGCGGCGCGTTTTACCGATGCGCCCTACGGCGTTCCGCCTGGGTTGTGAGCAGCTGGGCTACGCCCGAGAGAAGTTTGCGGCGACCGGCGAACAGGTTCAGCCGGTGGGATGATAGCATATTTGACAAAATGTTCGCTATATGCGAACATTTCTTTGTATGGGCCCGGAAATGCAGATTGAATGGAGGACAAGGGCGATCAGGGACATGCGTCGCTTGGACACACGAGACCGCGAGCGGATCATCGCCAAGATCGAGCGGTATGCAAGTGATCCGTCAGCGCTGGCCAATCAGGTGGTTATGCTTTCTGGCAGCAGATACAGGCGGTTGAGAGTCGGAAATTATCGAGTGATTTTCCATGCTGAAAGCGCTGGAATCATGACTGTGCTGAGGGTTCGCCACAGGAGGGAAGCCTATGAGTAGCGAATCAACGGTTACGCTAGAGCGGGCGGAGTACGATGCCCTGCTCAACTACAATAGCGAGCTCGAAGACAAACTGGCTGCTCTCGATGCCGAAGATGGAAGCCGTGTTCCACACGAAGTGGCTGTGGCCATTATTCGCGGGCAGAGCCCTATCCGCGCGTTCCGGGAGTACCTCGGCATCACGCAGCGCGAGCTTTCCGTAAGCACGGGAATCTCGGTCAGCTATCTATCCGAAATCGAGCGCGGACACAAGCCCGGCTCCACATCCGCCCTGACCCGCATCGCCCGCGCGCTTGGCACAACGCTCGACGCCCTGGTTATCGAGTAGTGTGTGGTTGGCCAGCCGCTGTCTTAGCAGTTCGGTTGTTCAGAGTGGCCGCGCAGCGAACCTCGACCCTCTTTGCACTTTCTTCTCCAGAGTCCGATTTTGTGAGGATAGCGTACCGCGCTCTGAAAGCAGTGCGCAGGCCGCCGAGGTATGCTGCTTTTCTGGCAACGGCCTGCCAATTGCACCCATTGCGATCACTAACTGCAGCGGGCATCTTCCTCAAGATATGACTCGACTTCGGTCGCCTCGATCGAACCAGGCCAAGGCCTGACAATCCTGGCGACGACATCATCCGCTTCATAGGATGAGTCGGCACCTAAACTGAATTCCTGCCAGTAAAACTTTGTGAAGCGGAGGATGTGGCGTAAGCCCTGGCGGCGGCGGCAGTGAAACACAGCCCGCGAGGACTGCTCTTGCGAGAGGAATCAAGACGGCCAGAAGGAGAGCGCGGCACGGCCTCCATTTAAGGCTGCAAACCAACAAAACATAATTCATTTTTGTGCAGCTTTCTGATCGTCCTTCTGTGTCATCAAACTCCATGGATGAAATAACCTGAATCCGGTCAGTTCGGTGCCGACGCGCGGCGCATTCTGTTTCCAATAGGGCGCAGTTGTGATAGATTGACCGCCACGACAATGCAACTGAGGAGAAGAAGATGATCCACGATAAAGCCAATCATACGTGCGATTGCGAGCCGACGTTAACCGACTCGCAGGTGCTGGATTTCTGCCGCGAGGGATACCTGCTGCTGGAAGGCGTGGTGCCGGATGAGATCAACCGCCGCACGTGCGACTACCTGGAAGGCAAGATCCCGGCCAATCCAAGCTACATCCCCGACGGCATGACGCAGGCGGACCTGGAGCGCATCCGCGCGTCGCACGAGCCGAGCACGATCTTCCTGGAGGCGTGGTTCATCGAGCATGTGCTGCTAAATCCGCAGGTGACGGGCGTGATGCGCTCGCTGCTGGGAGCCAATGTGGGACTGCCGATTCTGGCGAGCCATCACAACGTCGAGTGCCCGAGTCCGGCGCAGGGCTGGCATCACGACGCCGACCACATCTTCGGCCCTGAGCTCAACTTCGTCGAGGTCTTCTACTTCCCGCAGGATACGCCGGTCGAGTTGGGGCCGACCGAGCTGGTGCCCGGCTCGCACATTGCGCCGACCAAGCGGCCCAACGAGGAGAACGGGGTCTACGCCGAAGGGCCGGCGGGCACGATCGGCATCCATCACCAGAGCATCCTGCACCGTCGCGGCGTTTCGACTGCGAAAGGCAGGCGCCATATGCTCAAATACAACTACTGGCGCACCTCTCCGCCGCAGCGCGACTGGATCGTCGAGCCGGATTTCGATCTGCAGAGTGCCTACTACGGTGGGCACAACCAGGCGCGCTATGTGGCGCACATGTTTTACTGGCTGTGCGGCAAAGGAGAAGAATACCGCGTCATTGGCGGGCAGGCCTGGCCGTGGACCAGCCCCAACCAGATCCGCCCCTCCTACGGCTTTGGCAGCGTACGCGGCTACCAGCCCGACTGGCGCAAACATAACCAGGACGGCTACGCCGTTTGAAGTTTTCAGTTTCGAGGTTCTAATTTTTCGTGGGCGCTCGCTTTGCGACCAGGTATTTCCATATGGACCCGTTCAGCAGGAAGAATTCGGTTGAACTGATCAGACAGCCTGCTCGCCAGCCGCAGTCACTGAAAACCAAAAGCTGAAAACGCCAAACTCACAATGCTCCACGACAAGGCCAACCATACCTGCGACGGTGAGCCGACGCTGACCGACTCGCAGGTGCTCGAATTCTGTCGCGACGGCCATCTGCTGCTCCAAGGCGTCGTTCCCGACGAGATCAACCGCCGCACCTGCGACTATCTCGAAGGCAAGATCCCGGCCAACCCCTGCTACATCCCAGATGGCATGACCGAGGCCGACCTCGAACGCATCCGTTTCTCCATCGCGCCCAGCTCCATCTTTCTCGAGGGCTGGTTCGTTGAGCACGTCCTTCTCAATCCACAGGTGGTCGGCATCATGCGCTCATTGCTGGGCCGCAACGTCGGCCTGCCCGTGCTCGCCAGCCTCCACCGTGTCGAATGTCCCATGCCGGCGCAGGACTGGCATCACGACGCCGACCACATTTTCGGTCCCGAGCTCAACTTCGTCGAAGTCTTCTACTTCCCGCAGGATACGCCGGTCGAAATGGGACCGACCGAGCTTGTGCCCGGCTCGCACCTCACGCCGACCAAGCGCCCCGGCGACGAGGGCGGCGTCTTCGCGGCAGGGCCGGCCGGCACGATCGGCGTCCATCACCACAGCATCCTCCACCGCCGCGGCCTCTCGACCGCCAAGGGCAGGCGCCACATGCTCAAATTCAACTACTGGCGCACCACCCCGCCGCAGCGCGACTGGATCACCGAGCCGGAATTCGACTTCCAGAGCGCCTACTACGGCGGCCACAACGAGGCCCGCTACGTTGCCCACATGTTTTACTGGCTGTGCGGCAAGGGCGACGACTACCGCATCATCGGCGGGCAGGCGTGGCCGTGGTCCCATCCCAACCAGATCGGCCCTTCCTACGGTTTCGGCAGCGAGCGCGGCTACCGGCCCGACTGGCGCAAGCGCAACGAGGACGGTTACGCCGTTTGAGCCTGTCCGACCAGCCGGCCTTTGACGGGTTCAACGATTAGGCCGCGCTGTCGCCACGCCCCGGTTAGAAAGGGGTGCCTCCAACATTGCCCTGCAAAACAGGTGCGTGCAACATGGCGACCCGCCCGCGCTTCCTCGCGCAAGGGCGTGTGGCAAGGAGCATGCGTTGAGAGGCGTGCTGCGCGCGGTTGCATGGAGGATCTGCCCATATCTGTGGCGGCTCCGGAGAAGCCTGGTTCCGGAACACAACCAGGTAGCATGCTGGAGAGGGTTCGTTTCCTGACAACTTGGGATTAGCAAAATTTCAATGATACCCTTGCTGGCAAGCGAGCCTGGTCTTAACGTTGAGAAAATGACCCCCTCGCTGCTGCATCGGAGGCCCACGCCGTCTTGTCCAACAGAACTATCTATCGGCTTGCTACCGATTCGGCCAGTGATTGCCGGAAAACCCAACTTCGCAACGATCTGAACGACATCCCAGTTTACCTGTTTGCATAGAATCCCCTTATGCCGGCAATGGTCCTCGCAATCGCCCTGGTGTTTCTGTTTTATATACTGCCTGGCGGACTTCTGATCGCCACTTCCCGGGGCAACGAAGGGAAACGGCTTGAGAATATCGCGCTCGCAGTTCTGCTCTCGCTGATCTTTGCCCCGGTCTCCCTCGCGCTGTTGGGTTATGCCTTCCCTGGAAATGACAGGGCGCTCCTGGCGGGCTATCTCATTGTCTGGGGACTTCCTCTTCTCGGTTTACGCCTCTTTCGCAGTCGAGTCATTCGCTGGCTGCCCGACTTCAAGGTATTGCCCAGAGCCGGCGCCGGCGCGTTACTGTTCTCCGTCCTGCTAGCGGTCTTCTTCCTGGCCTTACGATTCAATGTTTTTCAGGGGCAGATCTCCAAAGTCGCCGATGACTTTGCCCATTTCGCAAAAGTGACTTCGATTGCAGCTACGGGACTGCCTTCCCTGTACTCCAGGCAACCGCTGTATCCCTTCACCTACTATGACCTGGACTACATCGTGCCTGCTTTGGTGGTCCGCTTTTCCGAGGGCAGTGTTGGCGTAGTTGTTGCCTGGCTGGTCCATGCCAGTGTGCAGACCTTTGTGGTAACGCTGTTCCTGGCACGCATACTTTTTCTGTTTGCCCGGTCTTGGGCGGTGCGGCTTTTCGGCCTGTTAACACTGAACCTTGCCGCCGGGTTGGACTATCTTCTCGCGCCTTGGCTATTGGGCTTACAGCAAATTGGCGGTGGCGCCAATGACGTAGATGCTCAACATGGCCTGACAATGATTTCCTCTCCCATCCTGCTTCAGGTCTACACGCCACAACACATGCTGGGGTTGGCCATCGTTGGCCTGATTTTCTACCTCATAGCAGCAAGACCGTACCGGGGAATCCCTCAAGCCGTGGCCTTTGCCTTGCTTCTGGTGGCGCTTTTCCGGGCCAGCACATTTGTCTTTGCCGGCCTCCTTCCCGGTCTGGCACTCTGGTATCTGTATGAACTGCTGAAAACCAGAAGACGTATGCATCTGCTCGCCTTTCTCGCCGTCACCGCTTTGCTTGCATTCGCCCTGAACTACCCCTATCTCGTCACGATCCTCCAAAAGACTGAATCGCTTACGTTCGGACTCCGCTCCTTTTCGTTTCTCGATTTTCCTTCCTTCCCATGGCTCAGGTTTCCAGGAACCGTTCTTCTCCTTCTGTTTGTCAAGTTCGGTATGCTGTTGCCAATGTTTTTCTGGCTTCTGACGCGTCCTTATCTGTACACAACCGCGGCTCGCACGGAGGAGGACCTGCCTACAGAACCGGAGCCGGTGAACCGGACCGAGTGGAAGGAGATGCGCCTGCTCTACTTCTGGCTGTTTGCCGCTGTCGGCCTGCTGATACCATTTATTGTTCGACTACCAAACAATAACGAAGTTGCAATGCGCGGCGTTATTCCCGCCCAGGTTGGCGTTACCCTTGCGGGCTGCTATGTTTTGACCCTCTGGGAAAAGCGTCACCGGCGGCTGGTAATCGCATTGGTGGCCCTCCAGGTCGTCCTGACCACAGTGGTGGCTGGAATCCATAGCAACCGCATTATCTCTTTCGCTAATGAGTCAGTCCCCGCTTCGTCACGTTGGATTGCCCGAAATACACCCTTCAATGCCCTGGTTTTCTACGAACAAGATCCCGCCACATCAATATGGACAAAGTTGATCGAGCCGATTTATGGTCAGCGGTTGAGCTACGTCGAGTGGCCGGTGTTTTGGGATTGGAATATGACGCCGGCCCAGCAATTCGCCTGGGACTGTCTTCCCAAAGTGAACCTCTACGCCGCAGACTCGCTCTGCGCGATCGAGGCGAACATTCCCGGCGGGCAACCGGTTTACGTCAGCTATCTTTCCCCTCCTTCCTCTCTCGATGCCGCATCCTTTGCCCCCCTGCATCAATCTACCGAAACGGCGATTTATTCCCTCTCTTGCCCCGTGCGCGAATTCCCGAAATACGATGATCCCCCTATGTGGATGAGAGAACCATATGACAGCCTGGCAGCAGTTGTGTCAGGGGTCCCGGCAGAGCATCTCATTGTCGCCGGCAATCACCGCCTGGCCGGCTGGCTGCAACGAGAAGGATTCGGAGAGCGTCCTCTTGCTGTGGCGTCCCAGCAGGGCAAACGGCCCGTAGACCCCTTGTCGCAAGAGGGTTTCTGGTTGACAGTGGCACCTCCACAAACTGCCGCAATCTCGACCGCGCCTCCCTATCTGGAGCGCCAATTCAGCTCAATCGATGCAGTCCCTTCCCCTGTCTGGTTCTTGCTTGACTACACGTCCGATCCCCGCTGGAACGACGCGATCTACGCGCATGTCCGGGAGAACTATTATGTTGCCCAGCCCAGCGGCGGCCGTTCCGAATGGTTCACCTGCGATCAGAGGGCCATCCTTGCACTCCCTTCGGCCGGCCGCTTGATCGCTGTTCAGAAAGAGCTCCAATTCGACCAAGCGCTGGTCGTCAACGAGTGGTTGTCCACCGACCGTACGTTTCGCGCCGGTGACATCGTTGCGATGGCGTTGGTGTGGCGTCAGATAGAGGACGGCCAGTTCAAGTTCTTCATTCATCTCTTGGATGAAAACGGCACCCTCTTTTCCCAGACCGATCTGTCACTCGTCCACGATCGGGCAGTGGAGTCGCAGCATCTGAGGTTGGGACTCTATCTGCCGCCCGAACTTTCCGCCGGCCAGTATCAGATCCGCCTTGGCGTCTATCGCCCCGAAAATGGCCAACGACTCCTGCTTCCCAATGGGGCGGACCACGCCCTCATTCCTCTGACTGTTTCAGACCGGTAGTGGGTGCAAGCGTCTGTGGAGCGTATATGAAGTATCCGCGGCCCTTCGCACGAGTTCTGCAGCGAGCGCGGCTACCGGCCCGACTGGCGCAAGCGGAACGAGGACGGATATTCCGGCTTTCAGTTTTGAGTTCTTAGTTTTTGGTGGGGGTTCGCCTGCGGAATACGGGACACTGGCAAGCGGCGGCTTCAGGGCGTTGTCGGGCTCTGAATGACAGGACGAGCCCGCTTGACCGGCCCGGGGCGCCTATCTCTCCATCCTGATTGAGGCCACCTGTCTGCCGTCCAGTTCGAACGCTTCTCCAGCACCGGTCGTGCGAAAGCCCAGCGTCTCGAACAGAGCCTGTTTTTCTTCATCTTCGACGGAGACGACCGCATAGCATCGGGACGGGTGCTGTCCTGCGCAGGCGTCGAGCGCGGCCTGCAGCAGCGGCTGCCATGCCGCGCCAAAGCGCGCGTGGGCGAAGCCGTCAACCTGGAAATCGCCGGCGTCATCACGGCGGGCCGTGGCCAGCCCGACGACTTTCCCTTCGGCCGTTCTGGCGGCGAACCATGCACCGCCGTCCCGCTGAATCGGCTGATAGCGCACATAGAGCCCCATACAGGATGTCTGCGTCGCGTAGCGGGTTGAGCGGCAGTTCGTGTTGGCGTCGAGCACCTGCCAGTCGTGCGGACAGAGAAGCAGCGGGATCATTGGGATCCGGTCGGCCGGCGTCGCCTCAACGATCTCTGCCGCCCCGCCGCTGAAGTAGCCCACCAGGAAGGCTTCTGGGGATTCGCCGCTGAGGATGTTGACCATCGCCTCGGCCCCCGGAATCTTGCGCCAGCCAAGCCGGTGGTAGATGCGCGCGGCGGCCGGATTGTTGGTGCCGAGGAAGAAGGCTTCGCCGCCGCCGGCGCGAACGTCCTCAACGGCCTGGCCGCACAGCTCGGTGGCGATGCCGCGCCCGCGAAACAAAGGGTCGGTGGCGACCTCACTGAACCCGGCCAGGGCCGGCACGCTCTTCGAATGCATGGTAAAGCAGGTGCTGGCCAGGCGCTCACCCTCTCTGCGCATGTAGAGCGTGCTGCGGTTGTAGGCATCTTCGGCGCCGAGGAAGACCTCGCGCCCTATGTCCGGGAAGACCATTCCATAGATGGATTCCCAGAAAGGGAGCAGCTCGTCGATCAACTCTTCGGTGATGGGGACAGGGTATCGCACTGGATTCACCTCCGTGGCATCCTGCTTCACAGGCTGAATGGAAAATAGCGAAGACCACTCGCCACCAAAAAACCAGAAACTGAAAACTGGAAACTGAAAACCGGAAACTACACTCACCTTCCCGCCGCGATGACGCGTTCCACCAAGCCGCCCGCCTGCATCGGGCCGGTCAGGTCTTGGTCTTGGAGGGCGGCTGGGACGGCCCAGAGCATCATGTTCTGGTAGTAGTCGGCGCCGAAGGCGCGCTGGCCGGTGTCGGCGTCGCCGCGCACGGTGTTGGGCGCGTCCCAGGTATATCCCCAGCGGCAGGTGATGTTGTGCAGGCAACGCTGCAGCAGGTCGCGGCCGAACTCCTGCTGCCCGTTGTACATGAAGGTCATCGCCAGCATGTAGAGCTCGGGCGGGAAGTAGCTGAACGTGCCGTAGCCGCCGACCTTGGCCGGGCCGCCGTCGGGGGTGGCGTAGTTGACCGCGCCCGACTGGCTGAGCGCGCAGTTGGTCGCGGCGAGCGTTTGCAGCGTTTTCTCGACACGCGGCGGCGGGAAGACGCCGCCGACGCCGTGCCAGTCGGTCACCCACTGCCCGTCCAGCTGGTAGCCGAAGACCAGGTCGGACTTTTGGCCCGTTTCCGGTTCGTTGAAGTTGAGATAGTAATCGCCGGCCCACAGATGCTCCTCGAGGGCCTGCGCGCCGGCTGCCAGCCAGCTGTCGCAGCGGGCGAGATAGGCGTCGTCCTCCATGGCCGCGGCCATGCGCCGCATGATCTGCACCTGCGCCATACGCACGCCGCCGGCATGGGTGACATAGCCCTTCCAGCCGGGTTCGGGCGCCTCGAACCATTCGGTGTCGCCGAGGCCGTGCGAATCGGTGCCGGGCGCCGGCATCGCCATCACCTGGGACGGGCCGTAGGCAGGGCGCAGGTTCATCGAGAAGTCGTTGCAGCGCTTGAGCGAATCCCAGAACTCGGCCAGGACGGCGTTGTCGCCCGAGGCCTGCCAGTAGCGGTCGAACATAATGACATAGCAGGCGCCGTTGAGGACGGTCTGGTAGCCGACGTCGGGCGCGCTGAGGCCGTAGCCGGGGCGGTTGGCCTCGTTCGTGGCGGTGATGCCGCCGAAGATCCACGGCGGGCGTCCGTCGGGAAACTGGTAAGCCCTGTAGCCGCGCAGCGTGGAGAGCGCGGCCTCGGGGAAGAAGTAGACGAGGGGGATGTTGCCGTAGAAGCTGCAGGGCAGGCACTCGATCTGTGGGCAGCCGCGCGGGCATTCGTTCAGCCCGAAGAGGCCGTCCTCGGGCGCGCACCAGTCGCCGAGCGGCGGCTGCGCCTGGCCCCAGATGCTGCACTCCGGCACAAGGTGCAGGTTGTTGATCAGGGCGTCGGCGAGCCAGCCGGGCAGCTCGGGCGTGTTATATAGCACCTCTTGCCAGGCGATGACGCGTTGCAGCAGCGTCTCGTGGTTCCCGGCCAGGAAGCTGGCGGTGGAGAGGGCGTCAGGGTGGTGGCGCGCGTACATGTGGGTGAAGAGCGGGGTCTCCTCGTGGGCGGGGCTGCCGCCGGCGCGCCAGTGGGGCGCGTGCCAGGCGAGGACGACGCGCACGGTCTGCGCTGCGCCGGGCGCGAGGTCGAAGGGAATGGCGAGCGCTGCGCCGCTGTCATCCTCTGAAGGGGTCGGCAGTCGGTCGCCGATGCGGCTCCAGGCCTCCTTGTCGGCGTTGAGCGCGCCACCGTGTTGCACAGGTGCGCCTGCATCGAGCGCGGCCAGCACGTATTCCATCTCCCAGGCGTCGCAGCGGCTGTTGCTGCGCACGTGGACGCCGCTGAGCGGGCCGCTCAATGCCTCGCGCTGCACGCCCTTGCCGGCCGCGGCGTCGTGCGGGTTGAAACCGGGAAAGTTGAAGACGAGATTGCCGCTGTGGGCGGCGCTGCCGGGGTTTCGCAGGTGGATTTCGAAGACCGCGCCGGGCGTCATCGAGACGGCTGTATCGCCGGGAATAAAGGGCGACCAGGCGCGCAGGCCGACAGTGACGGGCGCGTCGCTGTTGAACTCCATGTCGAGGATCGGATAGTGGCCCCAGTAGTCGATCGAGTCGGCGATGGGCGCGCCGGCGAGGCCGGTCTCGTCAAAGAGGGGGGCATAGTCGGTGGGCGGGAAGGTGACGGCGCTCTGGGCCGGCTGGGGCGTGTCGCGCTTACCCAGTGTGTCGGAGACCAGGACCCAGGCGCGATCCGTGCCACCTTCGTCGCGGCAGGCGAGGCCGAGCATGGGCAGGTTGAGCAGCGCGCGCGGCTCGACCAGGTGGTTGAAGATAGTGTTGTAGCCGAACATGCCGTTGGGCTCGATGTCGATGCAGCCGGTGTCGAGTCCGCCCAGGGGCATACCGCAGGTGGGGCGCGGCTCGCCGCGGTAGATGACGCCGGTGACCGGCTGCGAATAGCCGGCCGCTTCGAAGGTGCGCCAGCGGGCATGGAGCAGGTGGGGTGGGAAGAGGCGGCCGGACGGTGCATGGGAAGCGGGGCTCATCTGTATCTCCTCGGCAGCATGGATAGCAGTTGGGATAGTTGGAAGGGTCAGCGGTCGGGCTCGGGCGCGCCGAGGTCGGCGGACAGCTGCGCGGCGGCCTGCATGACGATCCCGGCGAAATCAGGCAGCTGCTTCCGGGTGATGCGGGTGGCCGGCCCGGAGATGCCGAGGGCGGCGATCACCTGGCGGCTGTGGTCATGGATGGGCGCGGCGATGCAGCGTACGCCGGCGAAGGTCTCCTCGTCATCGACCGCGTAGCCGTCGGCGCGCACCGTGTCCAGGTGGCGTTTGAGCTGGTCCGGTTCGGTGATCGTCTTGGCGGTGAAGCCGGTCAGCGGTGCCGAGGCGAGCCACTCGGAAGTGGCTGCGTCGGGCTGCGCGGCGAGCAGCACCTTGCCGAGCGCGGAGCAGTGCAGCGGGCGGCTGGTGCCGAGGGCGAAGTTGACGCTGAGCGCGGCCTGGCCCGGCTTGTGTGCGATGTAGATGACGTTATTGGCCTGGCGCACACCGAGGTTGGCGGTCTCGCCGCTCTTGTCGCGCAGCCGGGTGAGGAACTCTCCGGCAACGTCGGGCCAGTCCAACAGGTTCGCGACTTTGCTGTAGAGCTGGAAAAACTTGGTTGGGTTGGAGGTGAACGCGCGCGTGCGCGCGTCCTGCAGCAGGTAGCCTTTTGCGGTCAGGGTATAGAGTAGGCGGTAGGCGGTGCTGCGGTCGATGCCGAGCGCCTCGGCCACGTCGACGGGGCGGACGTTTCCTTCGAGCGCCATTTCGAGCGCCGCGAGCCCGCGTTCGAGCGATTGGACCAGCTGTTGGCCGCGTTTCGGTTGCATTATCTCCCTCAATCGTTGCGCTATTCGCACATGATCACCATTTTGTATACCAAATGGGTTGTGCTGTCAATCGTGGAGTCTAGGCAGCGAAGAGCGGGCGGGGCTGAACGGGGTAGGAAGTTTTCGGTTCCTGGTGGGCGTTCGCCCTGCAATCACGAACTTGCAAAGGATGCGTTCACGGCGTTATCGTGACCGGAGAAATGGTTGCAAAGTAGCATCGTAGTTCGCAAGCAGCAGTTACTAACAACGCAAAACTAACCACTAAAAACTGCAGTTATGCTTCGTATTGGACTGATCGGCTGTGGCGGGATGGGGCAGGCCCACCGGTCCGTGTTCGGGAAGTTGCAGGGCCGCGCCCGCTTTGCCGCGGCGGTCGATCCAATTCTGCCGCGCGCGCAGGCCGTCGCCGACCTGATGGGCTGCGACACGGTCGCGACCGACTACCGGCAGGTCCTCAATGATATCGACGCGGCCATCGTCGCCGTGCCCCACCACCTGCATCATCCGATTGGAATGGCGCTGCTGCGCCGCGGCAAACATCTGCTGATGGAGAAGCCGCTGGCCAATACGGAGGAGGAGTGCCTGGCGCTGATCGACGCGGCCGAGCGCGCCGGCCTGATGCTGATGGTCGCCTACTGCATGCGGTTTCACCCGATTGTGGTCGAGATGGAGCGGCTGATCAAGGCCAGGACCTACGGCGAACTGTTCCAGCTATCGATCTGGACCGAGCAGCATACGCAGGGCGAGCCGGGCAGCTGGATGCACCGCAAGGAGACGCTGGGCGGCGGGCAGCTGTTCAGCCACGGCTGCCACTACATCGACATCCTGCTGGCCTGGATGGGGCAGCCGGTGAGCGGCACGCATACCGGCACCAACTTCGGCACGCCGTGGATGGAGGGCGAGGGGACGTCCAACGTCTCGCTCAAGTTTGCCAATGGCGCGTTGGGTTACCATTTCGGCACCTGGGGCGCCAGGGGCACGCGACTGAAGTATTCATTCCACGCCCACTGCACCGAGGGCATGTTGGAGGGGCAGATCAGCCGGGGGCGGTTGTTGCTGCATCAGGGCGCGCTTGAAAAGGAGCAGGGTGGCGAGAAGCTGTTGCTCGAGGCGGCGGTGGGCAAGCATGTCGAGAACGAACTGCTCCACTTTGTCGACTGCCTGGAGCGTGGCCGCCGCCCGCTGACCGACGGCCGGCGCAGTCTGCGCAGCCTGCGGGTGATCTGGAAGCTGTACGAGGCGGAGGCGCGGGGCGTGGTGGCCGATCTGCGCGCGATTTGAACTGCGGTGGTCAGTTGCCGGTGGCCGGTGGCCAGTTCTCGTCATCGGTCCGGCGCGGGCGTTGCTACAGGGAGGGCCCGGAGGCGATGGCGCATGCCATGTCGTCGGTTACCGCACTCGCAGCGGCTTCATCGCCCGGCTCGAATCCAACCCGGCAGGCGCTGACGGACCGCGCTCGATTCTGACCGGCATGATCATCCCCGCGGCCGCGTTCGGTTCGATGTCGACCGGCCCAGCGCCATCGATGTATGCGAGGCAAAAAAGGCCCTCGTTCCTCTCGATTCTTTCCTCTCTATGAAGGAGATCCCTTATGCGCACATATCGTGTTGGCGTTGTCGGGCTCCGTCGCGGTCTTGACCCGGCGTGCATCTTCGAGCTTATGCCGGACTGCGATGTGGCCGCCGGCTGTGATATCGATGCGGGCGCGCTGGAACGGTTCGGTGCGCGCTTCCCACAGGCCAGCTTGCATACCGCTTATGATGAGATGCTGGCGCAGGGGCTGGACATCGTCTTCGTGGCCTCCCCGGTTCCGCTGCACTGCCAGCACACGGTGGCCGCGCTCGAGGCTGGCTGCCACGTGCTGCAGGAGGTCACGCTTGCGAGTTCGCTGGACGAGTGCCGCGAGTTGCTGTCGGCGGTGGAAGCGCACCCGCGCCAGAAGTTCATGCTGGCGGAGAACTGCTGCTATTGGGCCCATATACTGAGCTGGCGAGAGATGTGGCGCGCCGGTCTGCTGGGCGGCTTCATGTATGCCGAGGCGGAGTACATTCACGATACGCGCCATCTGCTGCGTAATCCGGACGGCTCACCGGCGTGGCGCGCGTCGATGCCGGCCATCCACTACTGTACGCACAGTCTCGGTCCGCTGCTCAAGGTGACAGGCGAGCGCTGCGTGGCGGTCAGCGGCATGCGCGTCGCCGGCGGCAGCGAGGCGCTGCCGGGCCGCGCCAGGTCCGGTGTGGAGGTGGCGATTTTGCAGACGGCGAGCGGCGGCGTGATCAAGATCCTGGTCGCGTTCGGGATCACGCGCGAGCCGATGTTCCACTACTATTCGATCTACGGCACGAAGGGCGTGCTGGAGACCTCGCGGCCGCCGGTCAGCCCGCTGCAGACGAACGCCTGGCTGGACTCGGTGCCGCATCTGCGCAACATGATCGAAATACCGGTCACCGAGAACGTGACCGACGCGCCGGCCGAAGCGGTGCAGGGCGGCCACGGCACCGCGGAGTACTCGATGATCGAGGCGTTTATGTCCTGCATTCGCGACGACACGCGGCCGCCGCTGGACATCCACGCCGCGCTGCAGATGGCGCTGCCCGGCCTGTGCGCGCATCAGAGCGCGCTGCAAGGCGGGCAGATGGTGGAGATACCGGACTGGGGGGGTTGACAATATTTCCATTGGCGGTAGGATTGTGGAAACTTTTCCATCAGATTTTCGTCAGGCAAGAGAGTGAATATTTGTGGCAATGGCCCGTTAAAGACTGCGGAGGTGACGGTGTGAGCGAGACAATTCCCGTCAATCCCGATGTACTGCGCTGGGCGCGTGAATCCTTGCGACTTTCGCAGGAGGAAGTGGCAAGGCGCATGAAGAAGGAGACGTCAGATGTCGAGGCCTGGGAGCGCGGTGAGGCGTCTCCTACCTATATCCAACTGGAAAGTCTGGCATACGATATCTACAAGCGCCCAATCGCGCTCTTTTTCTTTCCCGATATCCCTGAGGAGGAAGCGATTGAACGGTCGTTCCGCACCTTGCCGGAGCAGGTCCTTGAGCGCATACCCCCGCGGATTCTCTTTCTGTTGCGCAAGGCCAGAGTGTTTCAACTAAACCTCGGCGAACTATACGACGGCGTGAACCCGGAAGAGCGCCAGATTTTGCGTGACCTGAACTTTGCGCCCTCGGTAGATGTAAGCGAAATGGCGGAGCAGGTCCGGGGTTATCTGGGCATCGATCTTGCTCAACAATTGAGTTGGGACGATGCTGACGACGCCCTCAAACATTGGCGGGCGGCTTTTGAAGAGCATGGTGTTTTTGTATTCAAAGACAGCTTCAAAGCCCCAGGGGCGAAGAAAGAAGATGCCGGCGAAAGTGCTTTTTCCGGCTTCTGTCTCTATGATATGGATTTCCCCGTCATATACGTCAACAACAACAAGGCCAAGAATCGGCAAATTTTCACCTTGTTCCATGAGTTGGCCCATTTGTTGATGCACACCGGCGGCGTTGATACCCGGCACGATGACTATATCGAATATCTTACCGGTGACGACAGGCGGATTGAAACACTCTGCAATCTATTTACCGCCGAGTTTCTGGTGCCTTCCAGAGATTTTCGAGGTCGGCTGTCGAGCAAACCCATCCATGATGACGCAATTGCAGATTTTGCTGAACTGTATGGAGTGAGCCGTGAAACCATTCTGCGGCGGCTATTGGATTGGGACCTGGTTAGCCAGCGGGACTACGACAAGAAAACGCAGCAATGGCGGAAGGAGCGAAAAGAAGGTAGTGGCGCGGGTGGAAACTTCTATCTGACGCGAGGTGCCTACCTGGGTGAGAAGTACATTGAAGCTGTCTTCAGCAACTACCACCAGGGGAAAGTTTCCCAGAAGCAAGCCGCTGACTATCTGGATGTAAAGACGAGAAATGTTGACGGTATGGAGGAATGGCTTTTCAAGCAGGGGGCTGAAGTGTGACAGTTTATGTGTTCGATAGCGGTCCTCTGATTGATCTTTTCAGTCACTATTATCGAGAACGGTTTCCCTCGCTATGGCAACATTTCGACGAGATGATTGCTGACGGACGTATTACTTCAACGCGAGAGGTTGGTAACGAGATAAGAGGGCACGGGGACAAATTAGCAGAATGGTTTGAAGCCCTTAAGGAGGACCGGACGAATGTATTTGTCATACCGACTCCTACAGAATTGGAGGTCGTCAGGGAGATATTCAGTGTCCGTCACTTCCAGGCGATGATTCGTAAGAAGCGACGTCTGGAAGGAAGGCCAGTTGCTGACCCATTTGTTATTGCACGGGCCAAGTGCCTGGAAAACGGTTGTGTTGTGACGACCGAAAGACATACGCCCAACGCCGCGAAAATCCCGAATGTTTGTGAATACTTTGGAGTCGATTGGACAGATCTCGAAGGATTCATGGAGCGTGAGCAGTGGCGCTTCTGAGAACCGTGCTATAACCCTCTACCACGCCCAATAGGCGCCACCGGAAGAAGCGGGCGCCACCCACCAACCAAAAACCCAAAACCAGAAACTGAAAACTACGAGTCGTCGTGCTCTGCCCGCACCGCGGCCGTGATCAGGTCCATCGCCAGGATCATGTAGCCGGTGTCGTCGCCGACCTGCAGCCACTGGACGCCGCGCTTGGCCATGCCGAGGGCAAAGCGGGCGTCGGGGGCCATGCCGGCGCCAACGAAGAGGCCGGCCGCGCGCGTGCGGCTGATGATGCTGTCGATGGCCTCGACGACGGTGGGATGCTCGACCTCGCCGATCAGTCCGAGAGAGGCCGAGAGGTCCCAGGGGCCGAGTGCGATCGAGTCGAGGCCGGGGATGGTGAGAATGTCATCGAGGGCGGCCATGGCGTCGGCGTTTTCGATCTGAACGGCGACGAAGATTTCGCGGTTGGCACGTTCGATGAAGGCGTTGCCGCCGACGCGCCCGTAGTTGGAGGGCACGCGCGGCCCGTAGCCGCGCTGGCCCAGCGGCGGGTAGCGGCAGCTGTTGACGACATCCTGTACTTCGGCGGCGGAGCGGATCTGCGGCACGATGATGCCGTCGGCGCCGGCGTCGAGCACCGGTTTGATGAAGGGTGTTGCGCTGCCGGGCACGCGCACGAGCGCCGGCCTGTTTCGCGCCCTGGCGGCCAGCAGATGGCCGCTCAACGCCTCCAGGGTCATCGTGCTGTGCTCCATGTCGATCCAGAAGAAGTCGACCGAATCGCCGAGCGCGTCGGTGGCGTGGGGATCGGTCAGGGTGATCGAGGCGCCGATGCAGATGTCGCCGGCGGTCATTCGGGCGCGGAAGGCCGCAATCGGACTGAGCTGGGTGTCGTTGGTCATGGTTACCTGCGTTTGGCGTGATGGTTTGGCTGCGCGCAGCCGCGGCGCACTGTACAGGTGAAGTGTTCACCAATTTCCAGAAAAAGACAAACTAGTGCTGCCGGGGCGTGAGGGAATAGGGGAGAAAACGCCGCCCGTTTCGCGATCAGATGACCTGTGGCTGGTAGCGTTTGACCTTGATCTGATCTTCGCGCCGGCGCGCCCGCGCGAGATTGTAGGCAGTTTGCCGTTGCAGCCAGAATTCGGCGTTGGACCATCCGGCCTTCTCAAGGCGAATGGCCATCTCCGCTGAGATTGACGCGCGGCCATTCAGCACCCGCGAAAGGGTATGACGGGCCACGCCCAACACCTTTGCCGCCTTAGTGACGTTGAGGCCGACCGGGGCCAGGCAGTTTTCCCTAATGCTGCGGCCAGGGTGCAGTGGATTTTGCATAGCCATGATTGCCGGGTCGCGTCAGTGGTAGTCAACTAAGTCAACATCGTAGGCGTCACCATCTTCGAAGCGAAAGATGATACGCCAGTTAGCAGAAATCGAAATACTCCAGTATCCTTTCAAATTTCCTCTCAGTGGATGAAGTTGATAACCTGGCAAATCAAGGTCCGATGGTTTGCTGGCGCTATCAAGGTCGGCCAAGGCCAGCGCTATTCTTTCCGCTTGGTCAGCCCGTACTACTGCTGGCGTCCCCGCGGGCATACAACCGTCGAAGTCCTCGATGTCGATATGTCTGAGTCATGCGATAGTGTACCGCCTCCCGATACATCTGCCCACATTGGCCTGCTGCGTGGAGCGTCCCGGAACGAAAATGTGTCATGCACATCCCAGCATGCCAGAGCTGAGCCAGGCAGTGCACCATTTCAGTGATAGATTCTGCAGTTCCATGTTATGATTTTCCATACTGTGCCCGCGGGTGCCGCGCAGTCTCTTCTTGCAAGATGCGGGGCCTCGGGCCAGGGCCTCAGTGGCTGAAAGCATGAACATGTCTCACACATCCCGCAGCAGGAGCGCTCAATGACTGAACCTTCCATCAAGACCACCGTCGTCGGCAGCTATCCTCTGCCCGCTTGGCTGGCCGCCTATCCATCCACGCCCAACCTGCGCGACGCGATTCTCGTCGTCCTCAAAACGCAGGAGCTGGCCGGGCTGGACGTGATCTCCGACGGTGAGCTGACCCGCTTCGATATCAACCATCCCGAAACGAACGGGATGATCGAATATTTCGTGCGCCCGATGGGAGGCATCTCCAGCCGGATGGGGCGCCAGGACGTGGCCGATTTCCGCGCGCAGCAGGGCATGGGCTTCCGCGCGCAGCCGGCCGGCGTGGTGGAGGGGCCGATCGACGAGGGCGAGATGGACCTGCCCTCAAGCTGGCAGATGGTGAAAGGTCTGACCGCGGCCCCGCTCAAGTTCACCGTGACCGCGCCCTATATGCTGGCCAAGACGCTGCTGGACCGCCATTATCGCGATCTTCCCAGCCTGACGATGGGCATCGCCGAGGTGCTGCGCCGCCAGGTCGAGGCGATCGACGCGCCGGTCCTGCAGGTGGACGAGGCCAACCTGACCGGCCACCCCGAGGACGCGGCCTGGGTGTACGAGCCGATCAACCACGTGCTGGACGGCGCGCGCGGGGAGCGGGCGCTCCATCTCTGCTTCGGCAACTACGGCGGGCAGAGCATCCAGAAGGGCTTCTGGGCCAACCTGCTCGGCTTCCTCAACAAGCTGCACGTGGACCATTTGGTGCTGGAGTTCGCGCGCCGCGGCTACGATGAGCTGGAGGTCTTCACCGACCTGCGCGAAGGTGTTGCTTTGGGGATCGGCGTCATCGACATCAAGGACAACGAGGTCGAGAGCGCGGACGAGGTGGCGGGGCGCATTGAGCAGGCGGTTGATCTGCTGGGCGCGGAGCGGATCAGGTGGATTCACCCCGACTGCGGCTTCTGGATGCTGCCGCGTTCGGTCGCCGACCGCAAGATGCAGGCGCTGGTAGCAGGCCGTGACCTGTTCTTGGGGCGGACGCCGGGGTAGACGCGATCATGCTATAGTGTCGTAGCAATTTTCCAGAGGTTCTTTCATGGCCAGCATCATCATGTGCAATGTTGATGAAGGGCTGGAGCGCCGGCTGCGCATTCGTGCCGCTGAGAACGGTCGCACCATGGAACAGGAGGCGTGCGAGATCCTCCGAGCAGCCCTTGACGAAGACATCGCGCCAACCAAGAACCTCGGAACAGCAGTCCACGAACTGTTTAAGCCGTTTGGAGGTGTGGAATTGGAGATCCCCCCAAGGTAGTCGATGCGTGAGCCTCCACGATGGATAAAGTGCCCCTATCCATAGACTTCGTAACACATATCTGACCTCAAGATGCAGACGATGGTGGCAGGCCGTGATCTGATTTTGGGTCGTAACGGCGAGATGTGAAGAACGAGAAGAACTCTTACTCCTCTAACGCCGCCACCATTTCCTCTGTATAGCCGAAGATGGCCGGGGCGCCGCCGGTGTGGACGAAGACGACCGGCTCGTGCGGCGGCAGCGCGCCGCTGCGGATGTGGGCCACCAGCCCGGCCAGCGCCTTGCTGGAGTAGACCGGATCGGTGAGGATGCCCTCCGTTTGGGCCAGCAGGCGCAGCGCGGCCATCCCCTCCGCCGAGGGGATGCCGTAGCGCTCGCCGACGAAGGAGTCGTCGTTGTCAAAGTCGGCCGCGGTCAGGGTCACGTCCAGGTCCAGCCGGTCGGCGGCCTGGTTCGCGGTCCAGGCCATGCGCTTCTCGTTGTCCTTCTTGAAGGCCGGATTGATGCCCTTCACCAGCATGGGGCTGCCCACCGCTATGAGTCCAAGGACCAGCCCGGTCTGGGTGGTGTCGGCCGCGCAGACGTAGACATAACGCGGGTCGATTTCCTCCTGGCGGCACTGGCGAACCAGCTCGAGGGCGGACTCGGCATAGGCGATGACATCCAGGTCGACCGTATCGTCCTGGCGCGGCACGAAGACGTTGTGGCCGGCCGCGCGCAGCGCTTCGGCCTTGGCCGCGATCATCTCCTGCTGGCGGTCGCGATCGTTGTCCGACAGTACCGTTACATGCGCGCCCAGCAGCCGCTGCACCAGGTTGTTGCCGGAGATGGCCGTCCTGTCTATCTCCCGCTCGGAGCGCAAGACCAGATGCAGCGTCATGCCCAGCTTGGCGCAGGCCCCTGCCAGCTGGCGGCAGTAGTTGGACTGCACCGCCGCGCCGAAGACGACCGTATCCGCGCCGCGTTCGACCGCCGCCGCCATGCTGTATTCGAGCATGCGGGTCTTGTTGCCGCCGAAGGCCAGGCCGGTCAGGTCGTCCCGCTTGATCCATACCTGCGGCCCGTCCAGGGCAGCGCTGAAACGGGGCAGATGCTCCAGCGGTGTATTGTCCACACCCAGGCGCACGCGCTGCAGATTGGCCAGCGCCATCTCCAGTTTGCTTTCCAGAGCAGAACTCATGCAGAAGTCTCCTTCGGCGGTTGCCGGTTTGTCGTTGTCATTGCTGCATTGCGGGGCGAGGGTTCACCACATGGGCTCCGCCGACCGTTATCCACCGGCCACCGACCACTCCAGTTCCGGTTCCTGGGTCAGCTCCCACGAGCGGGTCAGGCTCTGCTTCTCGACCATTTTGGCGTAGCGGCCGCTGCTCGCCATCAGTTCCGCGTGGGTGCCGGTCTCGACGATGCGGCCCTTGTCGAGCACGACGATCTTGTCTGCGTGGCGGATGGTCGAAAGGCGGTGCGCGATGACCAACGTGGTGCGGTTGCGGGTGAGGCGGTTGAGCGCCTGCTGGATCAGCCATTCGGTCTCGGTGTCGACCGAGGAGGTCGCCTCGTCGAGGATCAGGACCGGCGCGTCTTTGAGCAGCGCGCGGGCAATCGAGATGCGCTGCTTCTGCCCGCCGGAAAGGAGCACGCCGCGTTCGCCGATGATCGTGTCGTAGCCGTCGGGCAGGTCGACGATGAAGGCGTGTGCGTTGGAGGCCTGCGCCGCCTGTACGAGTTCATCGGCGGTGGCTTCCGGGCGTCCGAAGGCGATGTTCTGGCGCACGGTGCCGTGGAAAAGGAAGACATCCTGCATGACCGAGGCGACGTTGGCGCGCAGGAAATCCAGGTCGAGGCTGCGCAGGTCATGGCCGCCAAGGCAGACCTGTCCGTCCTGGGGGTCGTAGAAGCGGGGGATCAGGCGGCTGACCGTTGTTTTGCCGGCGCCTGTCGCGCCCACCAGCGCCACCATCTGGCCGGCGCCGATCTCGAAATCGATGCCGTTCAGCACGACCTCTTCCTGTTGATAGCCGAAGGAGACGTCGTGGAAGGCCACGTCCCAGCTGTCGATGCGGGGCGTTAAGGCGTCGGGCGGGCTGCTGATCTCCGGCTGCACCGCGAGGAGCTCGAAGATGCGCTCCTGGCTGGCGCCGGCGCGGTGCAGCGTGTCGCCGATGTCGGCCAGCTTGAGGAAGGGCTGGTAGATGTAGGCCAGGTAGGCGATGAAGACGAAGAGGTCGGCGACATTGAGCGTATTGGCCAGCGCGAGGCCGCCGCCGATCCAGACGGCCACGATCACGCCGACGCCGCCGGAGAACTCAACGATGGCAGAGGGCAACAGCGAGAGCCTGGTCGCGGCGCAGATCTTGTCGCGGTAGGCGTCGGCAGAGTGTGTGACCTGGTCCGCCTGCGACTTCTCCCTGCCGAACGACTTGATCTCGGTGATGCCGGAGAAGCTGTCCTGCACCTGGGCGACCAGTTCGGAGATGATGGCGCGTACCTGGCGCCATACGTGGCGGATCCGGCGGGTGAAGCGGTAGATGACGTAGCCGCCGATTGGCAGCGGCAGCACGACCAGTACGGCCAGCAGCGGGTGGATCCAGAACAGGACGCACCACATGGCGACGGGGATGGCGACCGCCATGACCAGTTCGGGCACGCCGTGGGCGACGAAGTCTTCCAACGTCTCAATGTCGTTGACCGAGCGCACGATCAGCGCGCCGGTGCGCTGGCGGTTGTAGAAGCTGTGCGAGAGCCGCTGCAGATGGCGGTAGACGCGCGCCATCAGGCTGGTGGTGATGCCGTAGGCGGCCTGGTGGGAAAACTGGCCGTAGAAGTAGCGGCCGACGCCGCGCAGCAGATACACAACGCCGAGCAGCGCTGTCATGGCCAGCAGGCCGGAGGTCGAGCCGCCGCCGTCGGTGATCCACAGGATCAGGCGGCGCACCAGCAGCGGCGGGACGAGGGTCGTCGCCGAGAAGAGCAGCCCGCTCACGATCGAGAGGACCACCAGTTTGCGGTGGCCGCCCAGAATATGCCAGAGGCCGCTCAGAAAACCCTGCGGCACGTCGTTGGTGGACATGGTCTTGGAAATCAGCTCGTTGCTCCTTACCAACAACTGAAAACTGGAAACGAAAAACTGAAAACAGCCGTTCTCATTCCTCGTCCCCAGCGTCCTGTCCGAAGGCGATGAAGTAGCCGTCCGGGTCGTAGACGGCGAACTCGATGTTGTTGTACTCGTCCTGGTGCGTGAGGCCGTAGGCAAACTCGGCGCCCTTGGCCGCGAACTCGTTGTAGAGCGCCTCCGCGTCCCGCACCCAGATGTAGGCGTCCCAGTAGCCGCCGCGCGTGCGGTTGGGTTGGATGAACTCCTTATTTTTGACCCGTTTGAGCATAATGATGAAGCCGTCGCGGTCGGGCATGGCGAAATTGGGCGGCTCGCCCCACAGCCGCGGGCGGGTGAAGCCGAGCACGTCGCAGTAGTAGTCGAGGGAGGCGGCGAGGTCGCTGACGACAAAATATGGGGCGGAGCCGATCAGGTTCGGCGGGTTTGCGGATGACATCAGGAAACTCCGGATATGCAAGAGAGGACTGTCTGGCCGGTCTGTCCGTTGACGCTGCAGTCCGCCGTCGTTGTTGTGTTCATTCTTCGTCCTCAGCTCCCTGCCCGAAGGCGATCACGTAGCCGTCGGGATCGCGTATGGCGAACTCGATATTGTCATATTCGTGCTGGTGTGTCAGGCCGTAGGCGAACTCGGCGCCTTTGGCCTCGAACTCGGCATGGAGCCCCCGCACGTTTCTGACCCAGACATAGGCGTCCCAGAGGCCGCCGCGCGATTCGTTGGGCAGGATCGTGCTGTGTTCGTTGACCTGTGTGAGCATGAAGATGAAGCCGTCGCGGTTGGGCATGGCGAATGTCGGCGGCTGGCCCCACAGCCGCGGGCGGGTAAAGCCGAGCACATCGCAGTAGTAGTCGAGGGATGCGGCCAAGTCGCGTATAAAGAAGTAGGGGGCGGAGCCGACCAGGGTCGGCGGGTGTGCGGATGACATGGGAAGACTCCAGGGCGACGGGAAGGATGGCTGAACTGGTCAGACACGAATCACTCTTCCGACATCGAGTCGAGCACGGCGCCGATCGTGTCGACGACCTGGTCGATCTCCTCTTCGTTGATGACGAGCGGCGGCGAGAAGGCGAGGCTGCCGTTGAGGGCGCGGGTGCGCACGCCGCGGGCTGCGGCCGCGTTCTGCAGGCTCATGGCCAGGTCGTTGTCCGGCTCCCTGGTCTCCTGGTCTTTGACGAACTCGACCGCGCAGAGGAGGCCGAGACCGCGTACGTCGCCGACGTTTCCGAATTCGCGCAGCCCGGACAGCCGGTTGCGCAGATATTCGCCCATCGCCGCTGAACGCTCGGCCAGCTTCTCGTCTTCGAGGATGGCGAGGTTGCGCAGGCCGACGGCGCAGGAGGCGGCGTGGCCGGAGTAGGTGAAGCCGTGCAGCCAGGCCTCGTCCTGCGGCGCGCTGTTCATGGCGTCGAAGATGGGGTCGCTGATCTGGATGCCGCCCAACGGCAGGTAGCCGCTGGTGATGCCCTTGGCGAAGGCGAGGATGTCGGGCTCGATGCCGTAGCGGTTGAGCGCGAACATCTCGCCGGTGCGTCCGAAGCCGCAGATGACCTCGTCGGCGATCAGGAGCACGTCGTAGCGGTCGCAGATGGCGCGCACGCGCGGGAAGTAGTCTTCCGGCGGCACGAAGACGCCGCCGACGCCCTGGACGGGCTCGGCGATCAACGCCGCGACCGTCTCCGGCCCCTCGCGCAGGATCGTCTCCTCCAGGTCGCGCGCCGCGGCCGCGCCGACGGTCTCGCCATCCTGGAGTTCGCCTTCGTAGCGATAGGGATGGGGCGCGTGGCAGTAGACGAAGTTGGGCACCAGCGGGCCGAACATCTTGTGGTAGCGGGGCACGCTGGTGGCGCTGGTGGTGGCGAGGGTGATGCCGTGGTAGGACTCGCGGCGCGAGATGACCTTGACCTTGTCCGGCTGCCCCTGGCGTTTCCAGTAGTAGCGGGCCGTCTTGAAGGCGGTGTCGTTGGACTCGGAGCCGCCGGAGGTGAAAAAGGTCGTCTTGAGGCTGGGGTAGGCGTAGCCGGAGAGCTTGTAGGCCAGCTCGCTGGCGGGCAGGTTGGTCATGCCGGCGAAGTTGGATGTGTAGGCCAACTTCTGCATCTGCGCGTAGGCGGCTTCTGCCAGCTCGGTGCGGCCATAGCCGACATTGACATTCCAGAGTCCGGCCATCGAATCGAGGATCTTGCGCCCGTCGGTCGTGTAGAGCCAGACGCCTTCGGCATGCTCGATGATGAGCGGATTGTCGGTCTGGGAGGGGTGATGCAGCGGGTGAAGCTGTCGTCTGTCCTGTTCGAGCAGGGATGGCATTTCCTGTGTGACTGCCATTGAGTTCTCCTTACTGCAGTTTCTGGTTTTCGGTTTCTGGTTTTTAGTGAGCACCAGACGCGTATGCGGCCGTTGCAGTTACTGAAAACGAAAAACCGATTACGAAAAACCGATTACGAAAAACCGACTACGAAAAACCGCCGTTGACAAAGGGCGCCAGGTGGCGGCTGAAGTGGGTGTTGAGCACCTCTTGGTAGGCATCTTCGTGGTCGGCGATCAGGGCGTGGATTTCGGTGCCGAAGCGGTCGAGGTTGGAGCCGAAGGTCACGTGCAGCAGCTGGCGCGCGTCGAACTGCTCGAGCAGGTCCGGCAAGTCGCCGTCGTGCAGGTCGGCGTTGGCGGGCACCTTGTCCGGCTCGCAGTCGAGAAAGTAGCTCTTGCGGTCGGTCTCGAACTTTTCGCGCGAGTAGTCGAGGATGCGGCGGAAGAGGGCCGTGTCGCGGTCGGCGATGACGCGCAGCGCCTCCAGGTAGCTGGTGCCGGCGGTCTTGACGTGGACGCGGTCCTCGGCGTGCCTGGCGACCAGCGGGTAGATGCTGAACTTGTCGGAGCCGGTGTGGACGCTGAGCTTGTAGGCGTCGAAATGTTTCAGGATGGCCGCGTGCTTGACCAGCTCCTGCTCGAAGGGCGCGGTGTCGCCGATGTAGTCGACGCCCTTCTGGAATTTGCCGACGAAACGGGGCGCGAGGCTGACGACCGGCAGGTCGCGTCGCAGCAGTTCGTGCGCCATGAAGTAGTGCTCGTAGATCGACGTCGGCGTCTCGGTCTCGTCGACCGACATCTCCAGGTCGTAGGCGGCGCCCTGCATCTGCGCGTCGAGCGCGGCCGCGATGTCGAGCGTGTGGACGATGGCGCGGCCGTACTTGGCCAGCGCGCGCAGCAGGCTCTCTTCGCTGAAGGTGAGCGTCAGGCCGGCCAGTGCGATCGGGGCGGCGAGATAGTCGGCCTTCAGCGCGGCCAGGTCGGTATCGAGCCTTTCCCAGGGCAGCGAATCGACCTTGGCGCGCAGCGTCTCCAGCGAGTCGGTCTCGGCGTCGTTGTCGACATGGTCGCTGGGGTCGATCGTGTAGAAGGTGTAGCCGGCGGCGACGAAGGCGGGCAGGTCGCTGACCAGCTTGACATGGTCGGCGTCGGCGCCCCAGGGCGCGCACCAGCCCATCTGGACGACGCCCCACATGGCATCGTCCATTACCTGCTGCGGCGTGCGCCCGATGCGGTCGTTCTCGCGCACCGACTGTTGGGCGAAGATGGGCGCGATCGCGGTGCCCTGGACGGAGCGGACGTGGCCGGGCGTGGCCGCGCCGAGGCGGTCGCCGAAGCCGAAGGAGGTCTTCACGCCGAGGGGAACGGGCGTCAGCCAGGGCAGTCGGCCGCGCAGCGCGTTGGCGTTTTCGGCGGTCAGGGGGCAGAGCAGCATCCCGTTCGCGGGCTCGCCGCGGAAGCCGGCCGCGTCGCCGTGCACGCAGAGCTTCTTCTCTCTGCCGGCGCGCGCGAGCGTGTAGGTCGTCCCATCCTGTTCGACCGTCGATTGCGGGTACTGTTTCAGGCCTGTCATTGTTCGGTCCTGCCTTTGCGCTGTGGCGGATCGTCTACCGGCCACTGACCGCTGCCGCGCCGTATCCCTTGCCGCTTCGCGGCTAGAAGGCTAGAATACACGAGAAGCAAATTCTACGCTACTCACAGCGGATACGACTCCGCCGCACAACTGTCTACGGGCCACTGGCAACCGGCCACTGACCACTGCAGTCAAACGGGTACCGAAGATGCAGATCCATCTCCAATACGGCCGCGACGGGCTGGAAGCCGAGCTGCCGACCGAAAACGCCACCATCATTCGCCCGCGCTTTGTCGAAGGGCTGCCGGACGAGCAGGCCGCGTTCCGGGAAGCGGTGCGCGCGCCCAAGGAGGCGCGGCCGCTGGCCGAAACGGTGCGCGCGCACGAAAGCGTTGCGATCGTCATAGCCGACGGCACCCGCCCCCTGCCCTCCGACCGGCTCCTGCCGTGGATCCTGGCCGAGCTGGCGCATGTGCCGGAGGAGAACATTACCGTTATCGCGGGCACGGGGACGCACCGCGGCAACACGGCGGAGGAGCTGGCAGGGATTGTTGGCCCGGCGCTCTACCGGCGGCTGTGGGTGATCAACCACAACGCGTATGATGAAGATACGCTGGCGGTGGCGCGGCCGGGGCGGGACGGGCGCGGCCCGCTGTTGATGAACCGTGAATACGTGGAGGCGGACCGGCGCATCCTCGTCGGTTTTATCGAGCCGCACTTCATGGCCGGCTTTTCGGGGGGTTACAAGGCCGCCTTCCCCGGTGTGGCCGACCTGGCCTCGATCCTGTACTATCACCGCGCCGAGATGATCGGCCACCCGCAGAGCAAGTGGGGGGTGCTGGCGGGCAACCCGACGCAGGAGCAGATCCGGGCGAACGGGTCGGCGCTGCCGGTCGACTTTCTGGTGAACGTCACGCTCAACCACGAGCGGCAGATCACGCGCTTTTTCTGCGGCGACGTCATCGCCGCGCACGAGGAGGGCTGCCGTTATGTGAAGGAGACGGCGATGGCCCCGGTCGAGCGGCGTTTTCCGCTGGTGATCACGACCAACAGCGGCTTCCCGCTGGACCAGAACCTCTACCAGTCGGTGAAGGGGATGTGCGCTGCTGCGGAGATCATCGAGGACGACGGCGAGATGGTCGTGGCGGCGCGCTGCAACGACGGCTTCCCGGCGCACGGCAACTTTACCAAGCTGCTCTACGAGCACAGCTCGCCGCAGGCGATGCTGGAGACGATCTTCCGCCCCGATTTCCACATGCTGGACCAGTGGCAGGTGCAGAAGTTCGCCGAGGTCGCGCTGCGGGCGCAGGTGGCGATCTACAGCGAGCTGGAGCCGGATGCGGTCACGCGCGCCGGCCTGACGCCGGTGGCCGACCTGAACGGGCATATCGGCGACGCGGTTGCGCGTCTGGGGGCGGATGTACCGGTCGCGGTCCTGCCCGAGGGGCCGATGACGATTCCTTACCTGGTGTAGGCGCGGGGGTCAGTCCAGGAGCTCTTCGTTCAGGCGCAGGCCGAAGCCGGGCGCGTCGGCAGGCGTCAGATAGCCGTTCTCCGGCTGCGGCGCGTCCAGCCACAACTCTTCGGGCGACCTATGCCGGTTGCCCAGCACCAGTTCACCCAGCCTTGTCAGAGGCGCTACCGCTTCGCTATTTGAGCGCAGGTCGCATTCTGTCCCTGCGATGACGTGCAGGCCCCACGGCTCGCCGCCGCGGTGCAGGACTACGGTCGCGCCGGCCGTCTGCGCCTGTGCGATGATGCGCTGTGTCGCGGTGACGCCGCCGCACCAGGTCACGTCCGGCTGCCAGATGTCGAGCGCGCCGGCTGCGGCGATGGCGGCGAAGCTGTGGTGGGTGAAGTCGTGCTCGCCGCCGGCCAGCTGGACTGGCTTGATCTGCGGCCGCAGCTGGGCCAGCCCGTCGAGGTCGTCCGGCGTCAGTAAATCCTCGAACCAGTAGATGTCGTAGGGCGCAAGGGTCTGCGCCATCTTCAGGGTTGCGGCGGCATCCCAGGCCATGTAGCAGTCGAACATCAGCAACGCGTCGGCGCCCAGGTGGCGGCGTGATTCTTCCGCCATGGCCGCGGCCTGCTCATAGTCGCCGGCGTGCTGCGGGCGGCCGCAGGAGACCTTGTGCGCGCTGAAGCCCTGCTCGGCGAACCATGCCGGGTCGTCGCCGGAGGCGTAGGCGCGGATGCGGGGCGCGGCGGAGCCTCCGAGGAGCGCGTAGACAGGCTGCCGCTCGGCCATTCCCAGGAGGTCCCACAGGGCGAGGTCGACGCCGCTGAGGGCCATGATGGCGATGCCGCCGCGGCCGTAGGGGATGGAGGCGGTGTAGAGCTTGTCCCAGAGGCATTCGATGTCGGCAGGGCTGTCGCAGCGTTCGTCGAGCAGCAGCTCGCGCAGGTGGCGGTTGACGACCTCGACGCTGGGAATGCCGCCGCCGCCGTAGCCATAGCCGGTGACGCCGGCGTCGGTTTCGACGCGCACGACGATCTGCCAGAGGTGGGGTCGCCAGCCGCCGAGGGGCTGGCGGTAGCTGGGGTAGACGGCGCGGACGTCGGTGATTTTCATGGTAGGTGGGTGTGAAGGTGGTCGTGAAATCGAATGCGGCGCATCTGTCCGAATGTAACCGAGAGTGCGAATCGATTGACAGGCGTTGGCATATTTGCTAACATCAAGTTTACACTACGTGGCGGGGAAAAAGGGGAAAACCTGTCCGCAAAATGAAACACGAGGCAAACGCAGATCACCCTATCTCGCCAAAGTGAAAGGATGCAAGACGATGACCACCTCCCCGTCGTCGAATAAGAAAAGCCGCTTACGCTCTCAAGGCAGGGACAACGGCGCAGATCCTACTCCAGAGCATGAGGCTGTCCAAGATAACCCGGATAAGGAAGTCGATCCATCTTCCGACCACCATGAAGAGTTCATGGCCCAGGTCCGGGAGAGTATCAAGCGTAACGACAAACTCTATGAATTGCTGGCTGAATGAGTCGTGTCTACCCTACTGTCAAGGATGCTGTGGCGGCACATGATGCCCTCATTGAAAAATATGGGGGTTCTTTTGGCATGCTTGACGAGGGCGCTCTAGAGGCAGCAATCAACCGTCCCCAAACCGGATACTACAATAGCATCATCGAAGAGGCGGCGGCTCTCATGGAGAGTCTGACAATGAACCATCCATTCATAGACGGCAATAAGAGGACCGCCTTTGCCGTCTGTGACGGCTTCTTGAGAATCAATGGCTATTACATTGACTGCGATAGCATTGAAGCATATACAAGCATCATGGGTATGCTTGAATCAGGCTCTTTCTCTTTTGAAAACTTGTGCGATTGGCAAGGGAAAATAGTCAAGCCAAAACCCCGCGCATAAATCAACCCCGCCACTTTCTTACAACTCCGCACCTGCAAAACGCCCGCATGACAAGTGGCGGGCGACATTTGACTCGCCCCTTTGAGCTGAGGTTTCTTGCTTAAATCTTTGCGGGCCTGCAGCCACGGGCTGAGGGAAGTTCCGGCCGCCCTACCGCCCACCCCCTATCCCTTCGGCCTGCGGTCCTCCCCAAACGGAAAGGTGCCGTCGTAGCCGCGCGGGGTGGAGACGTGCCAGATGCCCTCGTACATCGGCGTGACCTGGTAGTGGCAGACGACGTTGCTGCGCTCGATCTGTTCCTGGTGCTTGGCGCCCTGGTGCGGGATGTGGTTGATGAAGACGATGGGGTTATGAGTTTCAGAAAACAGAAGGCCCGCCCCGGCGAATGGGGCAGGCCGATATCACCGGTTCATGCCAGCATCAGGCGTTCGCCTTTGGGTTCTGGAACAGGGTCGCCAAACTCACGCGCGGTGTCGATCCAGAGCGCCATTGCTTCGTTGATATTTCGGAGTGCAGCTTCCTGTGTACCACCGTGAGCCATGCACCCGGAAAGCTCCGGCACCTCGGCGACGAACGTGTCGTCAGCATTGCTCCAGTAAATTATGACCTCGTATTTGTACATCACTCTTCCTCCAACCTGTACTTCAGGATGACCTGACGGACCTGTCTGACCTGGTAGGGTTTGGCGTGACTGCCGTCGCGTTGCAGATTCAGTCTTTCGGTCACTCCTCCCTTTCTGAAGATATGATGGCTTCCCCTTACCCGCTCGCTGAACCCCAATCTCAATAGCAGGGCGCGCAAATCGTTAAATCGTATATTCGCATCCGAGCGGCCATCGAGAATTCGTTGGCGAAGTTGCGTGCGTCTGCCCAATATCCTGTACTCCGCACCGTATCGGTTTTGTCGATACAGTAGGCAAAGAAGCGGCCCTTGTCAAACCTGTACCTAACGGTTGGCCCGAACGGTCAGACGATTGCCCAGAGAAGGACTTGCTGTTGGGGCGCACCATGTCCCGGGCAACAGCTGATGCGGCAGTCAAACAAGAGCTCATTTATTCCGGGACACCCCGTCGCCTTACCCATAGCCGTCAGCGCAGGTGTCGTTCCCGTCGCGCACGACGATCTGCCAGGGGCAGGGGATCAAGCCGCCATTCTTCAATCGGTCTGGACGGTGTATGTGGGTTCAAGCGAAAATTTGCCCGCTTCCGGTCCCCATGGATGGACGGCAACAGGCAAGGAGGAGATTCATATAACCGCAAGGGCCAGGGTCACCCCTTCGGCCTGCGGTCCTCCCCAAACGGGAAGGTGCCGTCGTAGCCGCGCGGGGTGGAGACGTGCCAGATGCCCTCGTACATCGGCGTGACCTGGTAGTGGCAGACGACGTTGCTGCGCTCGACCTGTTCCTGGTGCTTGGCGCCCTGGTGCGGGATGTGGTTGATGAAGACGATGCAGTCGCCTGCCTTGGGGTAGAGGATGACGTGCTCCTGCGCCTCGCACCAGGCCTCGAACCTGGGCCGGTCCATCGGGTCGAGGTGGGGCGGCTCGACCTTGTGCCCGTTCTTGATGAACTTGAGGTGCGCGAGGTCGGGGCCGTTGTCCTGGAAGTAGAAGGTGGTGTTGATGCCGACCGGCTGCACCGCGTAGCGGGCGCGGCCGAGCTCGCGCTTCTCCTGCCAGTAGCCGTAGAAGTCGAGATGCCACTCCTGCAGGTAGGGCCCAGGGTTGATGTGGGCGCGGAAGCTGCGCAGCTGGCACTGGCGGCCCATCATGCCTTCGAGGATGGGGCGGATGCTGGGGTGGCCGACCAGGGGCGCGTAGGTCTCCGGCTCGCGGTCGAGCAGCGAATCGAACCACATGTTGCCGACCGCGTTGAGGCCCTCCTCCCAGCCCATGGTGCGGGCGTGGTTGATGCGCTGGCGCACGTGCTCGGTCTCCTCCGGCGTGAGCGCGTTTTCGACGAGGATAAAGCCGTCCTCTTCGAGCCGGTCCAGTTTGGCTTCGAGGTTGTCCATTCTGTGTCTCCTTGCGGGGCGGGGGCGGAGCGGGCGCCCGGGTTCCCCGGTTTATCCCTTGATTCCGGTCAGTGCAGTTCCCTGGATGAAGGTGCGCTGCGTGAGGAAGAAAAGGATGACGCCCGGCAGCATCATGACGGTGCTGGCGGCCATCAGCCCGCCGAACTCGGCGTTGTACTCGCCGCGGAAGAGGGCGACGGTGGCCAGGGCTGGCTTGGCCCATTCGGGGCTGGCGAGCCAGCAGGGGCAACGAAGGCTGCCAGCGCGGCCATGCCGGCGGCGCCTTGCGTTGCGTTTACGCGTGACTCTCTCCTCAATGGGTGTTGCGTATGGTACGGCGATTGCGCTGCCACGTGATTGGTGAATTGCGGTGACTGTCCAGCTCGTTCAGGGTGGACGCCGGGGTGTGGAGCGGGGGTGGCATCCTGTGGGGTATTTTATGGGTTGTTGCGGCAGAGGGCAAGGTGGGGCATTGGTGCGTCGGCGAGGAATTGAGCAGGGGTAGGTTCCATTGATTCAGGGGAGTCCGTTGCGCCAACGTCTTAAGCGCGCCGGTGCCGCGCTGACCATTTCCAAGCCGGTGTACAGAAAGCAATGTCTGCCCGCGTCTATCTCCACCCACCTCAAAATCTGCAACGAGAAAGGTCGTCAGCACCTGCTGACAGTTAGGACAGACGGCTTGTAAGTCGGTGATTCTTATGGGTCATGGGCGTGCTCAAGTTGGCGGATTAGACCGTTGCACCGTACGAACCGTCCCATTGAGGTGTAGACTGTGGGGATACCTGAGTTGTAGGACCTATATCCAATTATCCGACTCGCGAATATGGATAGGCATTCTTGATGTATTGGTTGAGGAATTGTCCTTTGGATGGTGCCTGCATGAGTTGCTGATATAGGTATTCTGAAACGCCGTAGTACTGGTACACCCAGCCACTCAGGAACTCGACCTCAAGGGTCTGTGTAATGATGTCATAGCCTATTGCCCTTATGTTGGATGATGCCACTTGATATTTGTTCATCTGGCTTCTCCTCACTCAACAGTAGAGTCGTCTTCCACAGGGATCCGTGTAATTTGCGGGTCCTTGGCCACCGCAAGCGGGCTCTGGGCCCGCCAAGATGCCACAACTCGCTCATACCCCTCCTCGCGTTTCGCCATGCCCCAATTGGTACTTACAATCGGGTCTTCGCTACGCGGCCTATGTTCCTTAGCAGGGAGGGTTACCCGGCAGCGCATTGGTAGTTTTGCTGCTTCGCCAGTAACGATTGCTTCGCCGGTACGGAGGATTGGCAGCACATCGAGAAGGCTAACAAGGCCATCCGGCAGCGTGCCTTGGACACGTGCGCGGTCAGATGGGTTCGCTAGACGAAGTGCAAAAAAAGTTCCACACTGGGATAGTATGGTCTCATTCACTTCTGAAGGCCGCTGGCTAACCACCATGGCGCCCACTCCATACTTTCTGCCTTCCTTGACAATTCTTTGAACTACCTCAGATGCTGTCCCATCTAATCCATCTGACAGGTAGCGATGTGCCTCTTCCATTACGATCAGCAGAGGGCGTTGGCTTCCACCCTCCGTCTTTTCTCGGCTCCAAAACAGCGCTTCATAAACTATCTTGAGGATGGAACCGACCAGACGTTCGAGCACGCTGCTGGGTATCCCGGACAGGTCAAGAATGGTGATGGGTTTGCTACCACCTAACCATCCTTCTAAAAGAGTATCCAAGTCTTTTGTTGGCTTTCCATCCAGATTGGGCTCCCAAGGGCCGGGGCATAGCAGGAAATTGTAGCGACGATCAAGCAATCGAGATCGTAGCAGGTTCAAAGGACGCTGTATTCCGACAGCCTGTGAATTCAGAAAGGGGCCTGCGGAACCCATTGCATGGGGCTTATACGTTGGCGGGGTTAGGG
Organism: Caldilineaceae bacterium; assembly: GCA_022827195.1. Taxonomy (GTDB): domain Bacteria; phylum Chloroflexota; class Anaerolineae; order Caldilineales; family Caldilineaceae; genus Bin5. The sequence goes on along the minus strand of JAJDTL010000019.1, from coordinate 149,804 downwards.
TCTCAGCGTTACCGGCATGTTGTCGAGTCGGTTGGTCACGGTCCTTGCCCTCAAAGGTCACTGTTTCGAAATCAATAAGGTCATACCAAAGTTTCTTAAGGCTGAAGGGCAGAGGAGTGTCGACAGTTATTGATTCGGAGTCAACTCCCGGAAATTTCTGCGAACTATGAGATGCCAACTTAAGCTGATAAATTTTGTCGGCAAATGCCGTCTCACTGTTACCTTCCAAGCCACCAGTCAGAAAATTGAGCAGGTCGTCGCTATCCAGTGCCCAATATGGAATGAACAAGCGTTCTTCGCCGTATTGTGGCTCAACACTAAACACTTGGCCGACGTCGGCCAGAGGGATCGAGTACTCGCCATGTATGTCAAGAAGCAGGATCCGAGCGTTAGGGTATCCCCCAGATTCAGGGCCGGCGGTCGTTATAGATCTCAAGAGACTTGCGATAGTTGTAGACTTTCCAGATCCAGTAGACCCGAGAACTGCGGAATGCCGTGTCACCAATTCGTTTAGGGAAACCTTAGCTGTGATACTCTCAGCACTGGCAAGGGTCCCGATCACGATGTGTCCTTGCCCGCTTATATCGTAGAGATTACGCAAGTGCTCCTCAACCGCCAAGTGGACTGCGTCTCCGATGTTTGGATATTGACTGACCCCTCGTTCGAAAGTGCCGCCAATGACCTCGCCCACTAACTCGACTTTCATCCAGCGCCCTGTGTCGTCCACAGATTCCATATTTGCAGGCGCAGCGTTAGCGCCGACTTCGGAAACAACCCCAAATAAGTCTTGATAGCCTTGTGGCACTCTTACAAAGCTGCCGACTTGCCCAACTTTGTAGGTTTCGCCCTTAAAAATGGACAAACCTGACGCGATTGACTCAGCGAGGTGAACGTTTAGTGCAGCCCCGGAGACTGCTGCGATCGTTCCAAGATAGGTGGGATCGCGGGTAAGCACTCAGACCTCCTGATTGATTGGTGAAACATGCTCGATAACACTTTCGTCGTTTGAGCCATCGTCTGAGCCTTCGTTTGGAAGTCCCAGCCTCTGCATCTGAGTCAACGCAAGGAACCTAGCAAGCTTTGCGAAATCGCCCAGCAGAAATTCGCCATCTCTGCTCTCAAATCGGGGCTTCCAAAATGTGTGCCGGATTTGCTCCCATTCTTCATTAAGAGGTTGACCAGGCTCCCACCGACCATCAACTCCGCTAATGACTGCACCGTCGCGTGCGTAGACGCTCAGATTGGGGCGTGCCCGCGCTAGGGATGTAACTGCTTTCTCTTTAGCAAGTGAATTGAACTGGAACGCAAAGATTGCAGAATGGGCGTTCGCCGCCATTGCTTCTTCGAGCACAGCGCAAATATGAGCGTCGAGGAACGAAAAACCAGAACATAAGAGAAGTGTATCTGGGCTTGTCAGGAAGGAACGTAGCCGTTCGAATAGAGCGGAGTAGGGTTGCCTCGTCATTTGATCGTATTTGAGATGATCCGGGTAAATGAGCTGGGTAGCTTGCCTGCTCCCTGTCCTGACGACTGTGTCGCCCGAGATCTCCCAACCGAGAGAGCCGTGAAGCTTCCACAAGCGAGTCCAGCGCGGGGGAAGCACATCAGTGGAGACACTTGCGGCGTCAAAAAATGGTCTGTATGAACCGCTGAAGCCATCGAAGTATGGAGCACGTGCTCTCTCCAAGGCTTCTTCGATCAATAAGTCATAGTTGGGCGTAAATATCTCTATGGAATGAAGCCTCCTCGTGCCTGATATCCAAGAGGCAACTTCAGAAAACGGATTAGTGTTCTGTGGAAGAGTTACGTCTACACACTCTCCAATTTTTTCACAAATGCGCTGAGCCATTGCATCGTAGCCATGAGCATCCAAGCCATGAACAAACGCACTTCCGATTGCCTGGGAGAGTTTCCTAACTTGGGTCAGAATGGTTTCTATGGTGATGAGTCCAGTTAATTCTGGTTTTAGAAGTTCAATTATTTTCTTGTCACGCTCATTCAAATCGTTGACCACGGCTTTCGTTAGTCCGGTAACATCAGGTACCAGCGGGGTGCCACAGTCCTTCACTATGCTGCCGGCTCCATCAATCAGGATGGAAGTTGGAGCACCTGCACCGATAAGAAGGCCAATTCGTTTGCGGCCCTGTGAAAGGATTTGTCGCAAGTCCGCCATGTAACGATCAGGATTATGAATTGTATTGTTCAGCATAGACTCACCCAGGACCTGATAAAACAATCACTGTACTCAATAGACACTGAATTCTTGATGTGAGCGATAATTTGCCTGCTTCAGTGCCTGACCTGACTTGGCACAGCGAATCCAGAATCTACCATAGATAGAGAGATTTATCAAGTTTTCACTGTTTCAAATTAGGTCAATCTCTTCTCTATGCCGGGGGGTAAGTATTTGGGTAGAGCGTTCCCTTCTCATCTTCAATTACGACTTACATCCTCTTCTCCCGCACTATTGACACCACACACAACCGGAAGTACACTCATCCAATAACACCCACTGACACAGCCATTCACCTCTGACAGTTCGCAAGGAGGCCATACATGTCCAAAGCACGAGTCAGCCTCGTACACGGCGGAGACCGGCGCGCCAATGTCTTCAACGCGCTTGAGCTGGTGCGCGGGGAGGTGGAAGGGCGCCTCGCCGAACAGGTGATGCTGAAGCCGAACTTTCTGAGCAGCGAGAACCAGCTGGCGTCCAGCCACGTGGACGCGCTGCGGGGCGTGCTCGACTTTCTGCTGACGACGCCGAATCCGCCGCGCGAGGTGCTGATCGCGGAGGGGGGCGCGGCCGATACCTGGGACGCCTACCGCAACTTCGGCTACTACGCGCTGGAACAGGAGTACCCGCTCCCGCTGCGGCTGCTGGACCTGCACCGCGAGACGGAGTGGACGTCGACGCCGATCGTGCTGGCGGACGGCAGCGAGACGGTCGCACGCATGCCGCGCACGCTGCTGGACTGCCCGTGCACGATCTCGATCGCCATTCCCAAGACGCACGACACCTGCGTGGTCACGCTGGCGCTTAAGAATATGATCATGGGCACGATCTACCGGCAGGACCGGGTCAAGATGCACGGCTTCACCACGCACGACCACCGGCGCGTGCCGGATGAGTCGCGGGCGATGAGCATCAACCTGGTGCGGCTGGCGCGCTTCATGGCGCCGGACGTTTCGGTGATCGACGGTGCGCGCGCGATGGAGGGCAACGGACCGGGCAACGGCGACGGGCTCGACATGGGCATCGCCGCGGCCGGCACCGACGTCTTCGCGACGGACGCGGTGATCGCCAAGACGATGGGCTTCGAGCCGCTCGAGCTGGGCTTCCTGCGCTACGCCCACGACCTGGGCATGGGCACGGCCGATTTGAGCGAGATCGAGCTGCTCGGCGGCGTTCCGATCGCGTCGGTGGCGCGGCAGTTCAAGCCGCACGAGACGACCGAGCAGCAGCTGCAGTGGCGGGTCGAGAACGCGGCGCAGCTGCTGGCGGCTTAACTGCAGTGGCTAGTGGTTAGTGGCCAGTGGCCGGTAACTGCAGGGGCCAGGAACGGTAGGGGCGGACCGGGAACGCTGTGGCGGCCTGAACCCGACGCCCGAAGTCACCAACTAAAAACTCAAAACCAGAAACTCAAAACTCCCAATGCTTCCGATCATCGATACGCACCAACACCTGTGGGACCTGGACCGGTTCGAGCTGCCGTGGCTGGCTGAGGCGCCGAGCCTGAACCGGAGCTATGTGACCGGCGACTATCTTGAGGCGACGGCGGGGCTGAACGTGGTGAAGACGGTCTACATGGAGGTGGACGTGGCGGCGGCGCAGCATCCGGCCGAGGCGGAGCACCTGATTGCGCTGTGCGCGGCGGAGGACAACCCGACGACGGGCGCGGTGATCGGCGGGGCGATGGGTTCGGGCGCGTTCGGCGATTATATCCGGCACTTTGCCGGTCACGCGGTGATTAAGGGTGTGCGGCAGGTGCTGCACGGGCCGGGCACGCCGGCGGGCACCTGCCTTGCGCCGCAGTTCGTGGAGAATGCGCGGCTGCTGGGCGAGCTGGGGCTCTGTTTCGACCTGTGCATGCGGCCGTCGGAGCTGGGCGACGGCGTGACGCTGGCGCAGACGTGCCCGGAGACCCGTTTTGTGCTCGACCATTGCGGCAACGGCGATCCCTATCTGATCAGCGGGGAGCTGCCTGAAGGCGACGACGGCGACGCGGACGGTTTCAACCTGACGATCGCGGACCACAGGGACCGCGACGATCCGTTCTGGCACGATGCGCAGCAGTGGCGCGACGGGATTGCGGCGCTGGCCGCGCTGCCGAACACGATCTGCAAGATTTCGGGCATCGTGGCGCGCACGCGGCCGGGCTGGACCGCGGCGGATCTGGCGCCGGCGGTGAACCACTGCCTCGACAGTTTCGGGCCCGACCGGGTCGTCTTCGGCGGAGACTGGCCGGTCTGCACGCTGGGCGCGGAGGCGACGTACCGCTCGTGGACGGAGGCGCTGAGGGCGATCATCGCCGACCGCAGCGAGGCGGAGCAGCGCAAGCTGCTGCACGACAACGCGGCCGCGTTCTACGCGCTGGATTGAGCGGGCGGGGGCCGGTTTTGCGCGCGGCGACGCTCGCCCTGCTTTCCACTTTTCGCATCCCTCTCTGATTTCGTACATTTCAGCTTTTTGGCTTGCCCGGTCGGACAGACGGGCGGGACGGGTCGCGCCTCCCACCCGGCGGCGGGCGGTTGCCGCGCGGCGGCTCGATCCAGAGACGAAGGCCGAGGCGCCGGGCACATTTTTGCGCGCACATGCGGATGGCGGTGCGCCTGGCGGCTGGACAGTCGTCTGCGTAGAGCAGCCGCGCGGGCAGGCGCTCCCTGGTGATCGGAATCCACAGCAGGGCTGCGTCGTCGGGCGGCGTCTGTTTTGGCAAGCGCACGTCGGTCGGGACCTCTTGGACGAAGTCTTTGTCCGTGCGGGGCAGATCGGCTTTGAGATGCAGGACGTTGCCGCGGGCCAGGTCGTGCAAAGCTTGCCGCGTGTGCGCGGCGCAGTAGTCCTCTCCCGTCACTACAGGCCGTTGGCAGGCGGCGCCGGAGTTCGGGCGCAGCCTTCACTTCGCCATGGCCTTCAACGATGGGCTGGATCTACACGTCAGATCGTCCTCGAGGAAGAGTGCGGCTTGGCGCGGGTCCTGGTCGAAGAGCTCGGCCGGGGTCAATGCGTTGGCGCGGAGAAGCTCGCCCGCGCCCATCAGGCGCTCGCTCAGCGCCTGCCGCACTGCGGGCGAGACGGGACAGATCTCGGTCTTTCCCTCCTCCCATTGGGCGATGCGGAGGTGTCGATCTTCGATCCATTCGGCGTCGAGGATGTCGGGGTTGTGGGTGGTCACGACCACCTGCATCGAGCGCCCGGCATGGCGCAGGACGTCGAGGACGGTGGCGAGCGCGCCGGGGTGGATGGTGGCTTCCGGTTCTTCGATGGCGAGGAGCGAAGGGGAAGGGCGCTGGTATACGGCGGCGAGCAGGCCCAGCACGCGCAGTGTGCCGTCCGACATGTTGAAGGCTTCGAACTTGACCGGTTCCTTCAGCGTCCAATCCTGAGCGAACTCCAGGGTAAGTCTGTTGCCGTGTCTCTCGGGCTGAACGTCGAAGGTATGAGGGACGATACTCTTAAGAAGCCCAAGGAGATCATTCCAGTCGTCGGGGGCGGCACTTTGGATTTCGCGCAGCACGCTGGCCGCGTTGCTGCCATCGGGATATAGGCGCCCCCCCTCGTCCGGGTCCTGCGGATCGCGCAACTTCGCCGGTTCGATATGGCAGATCTGCATACGGGAGAGAAAGCGCAGAACGGGCTGAAAGCGGGTGTCGCCGCCCACGAGCGGGAGAGCCAAGGCGTTCGGCTCGAGGTTCGGGTCGAGGGAACGAACATTGCTCTGCCAGGCCGCGTTGGGGCCCGAGCGGTCGAACCAGACGCGCGAACCGTCGGTCCGGTCGACGATACATTGCTCGCGCAGGATCTCGAATCCGTAGCCGCTCAGTGGGCTGAGCTCGAATCCGTAGCGCGCCGCGGCGGTGTCGTTGTCCAGCTGTTGCAGCAGGACAGAGAGTCCCATGTTAGAGGGCCGCCCGCGGGCCGAGCCGCGGTTGCCGGTGGCGGAGAAACCGCCGCGGCGCGAGAGTACGGCCTGCAGAGGGGAGGCCATGGCTTCGGCCAGGAAGGCGAATGCGTCGGCGAAGTTGCTCTTGCCGGAGCCGTTCTGTCCGACGAGGAAGGTGGGGTTGTCGAACGCTACGGCTGCGGCCGGCAGGCTGCGGAATCGCTTCAGGGTCAGTTTGCGCAGAGTGGGTTGGGGCATGCGTACCTCCGCCGGGTGGTCGCTGCGACCGGCGCGCCTTGCTAATGGCGGCGGATTCCCTCCCGGCGTGGACACATTATGCCCTGTGCGCCGGTACTCGGCAACTGGATTGGGGATCAGAGGGGAGGCGTGGGCAAGGAAGGCCTGGAGGCGTGCTTGCGGCGGATGTATGGGTTGCGCAACTCACGAGCGCTCGTACGAGAGTTATACGAGCGTTCTACGAGCGTTTACGAGAGATTGGGCAAAAAAATTTCTGACGCAGGGCGGCGACGCAGGCGTTTTGGCGGACGTTTGGCGATGGTGTGGGCGCGGCTGGGTTGGCAGGGGTGGCCGGTGGGCGGGGTGCAGATGCGTTCTTCGAGGCCCTGTTCGGGGGTGTCGGTGGTCATGGACCTGCCGCTGAATCGTCCGCGAGCCAACCCTGCTCTTTGAGTCTATCAAGCGCCAGCCCTATCTGACGTTCTGAGAACCGCCGCTTGCGTTCATCCCAGATATATGTGCCGGCAGTGATTTCCTCTGCAGTCGCAGAGGGGCTTTCCGCGGCAACCCAATGGACTGTCGCCAGCAACTCCAATCCGAATGAGGACTCGAAACCCTCGACTAAATCGGCAACCCTGTTGAAGCGCTTGAGCGTGGCTGGATGGTCTTCAAGGAAATTTTCCGCGTCGTCGATCGCGCCAGGAACAAGCTCAAGTTGCTTGGCGGGTGAATCGCCGCCGTCAGCGTATCCGGAGATGAAGTATCCTTCGATCTCGTGCAGCACGTGACGCAGATTTTCGGCATAGGGACCGTACGGCGCCTTCTGGTACCTGAGTCGCAGCTTTTCGCCGGACTCTTGCATGAAGTACATGAGCTTATGCACTTCCAGCAGCGTCACGAACGGGTCCAGCAAGGCGCGTATATAGCGGTCCATCAGGCCGACCAGCGCGGCCCGTCCAGCCGTCATTTTGGGCACAGCGCCTGGCTTGTTGATCGGCTTGTCGGACGGTCCACCGCCCGGCTCGAATACCACCACATTCAGATCATCGAATTCGCGCAACATTGACTCAATTCGAAGGCGTACCTTCGACCAGTCCAGTCCACCCAAACCGCTGCCGAGTGGAGGGATGGCGATTGAGCGGATATCGCGTTCCCTGATCTCCTGCGCTAACGCGGCGAGACCGGCTTCGATGTCTTCCATGCGACTTTTGCCGCGCCAGTGGCGCTTGGTTGGGAAGTTGATAATGTAGTTGGGAAACAGCTGTCCGGTCTCGAAGACAAACATCTGTCCCGGCTGCACTTCATTGCGCTTGCAGGCGGCGGCGTAAGCTTCGAAATTTTCGGGAAAGGATTTTTTGAATTGCAGGGCGATTCCGCGGCCCATGACGCCGACACAGTTGACCGCGTTTACCAGCGCTTCCGCTTCTTCGGCAATGATGTCGCCGGTCTTGAACTCAATCATGGCGGCCCTCCCTGCCCTCAATAGTACCAGTTCGTCCTAACTTGGACGGGCGGCCTGTGGGTAGAAGCCAACAGGCTTCGGGCAACATGGTCTTGCACCTGTCTTGAAAAGACGCCGACACGTTGGACCAGGTTCCATGGAAACCGTTGTTCGATAAGGAATTCGGCCTGCTTCCCATGTTTATGTTCTTGCCAATACCAGGCTTGCACGGCGGGCCAGTCAATGTTTTCCAGATCCGCGAGATCGGACCAATCGTTAAACAAAGGGGATCCGGCATTCGAGTCGGTAAAGGCCCAGCGTTGACCATTGCTATCCGCCCATGCAGTGGTCTCGCGCAAGTCGGCCTCCAAGTGAACGATCGGTCTCTGGCCGCCGCAGTATATTTTTTCGCGTGTCTTTCTGGTCGTAGCAACTCGTACGCTAACTCCGACAGGCAAGCTGCCCAAGTGCGGCTTCAGGGTCCGATTGACAAAGGCCTCTTCGGTCTGTCCTTCCACTATGATATTCAGCCGCACGTAGATCAGGGGCGGCCCCCGATGACGTTTTTTTCCCACAGCTCGGAGAGGGAGTACTCTTCGAGCCACTCCCTTAGCCCCTCGCTGTCCTCCAATCTTCGGAAGGTCGACTCGCGGCCTTCGCGTTCGACGACGACAATGTCGGACGGCTCGAAGCAGTCGACGAGGGCGGGCGACTGTGTGGCGACGATGACTTGGGTCTTTTGCGAGACGGCGCCGATCAGGCCGCCGACGATGTTGATGGCGGCGGGATGGAGCCCGAGCTCGGGCTCGTCGATGATGAGGAGATTCGGCAATGTGTCGTCGGGCTGCAGGAGCAGGGTGACGAGGGCGATGGTCCGCAGCATGCCGTCGGCTGCCTGCGAGGCGGTAAAGACCTGGTCGCTTTCGGTTTCGCGCCAGGCGAGCAGCAGGTGGTCGGCGTCGGGTTCAAGATAAAAGTCCAAAAAGAAAGGCAGGATCAGACGGAGGGTATCGACGATACGCTGATAGGACGTGCCTTCTCTTTTCTGCAAGTGATAAAGAAATGGCGCGAGATTGGAACCGTCATACTGAAACTCTCTGGTAGTTGTAATCTCAGCCTTTCTGCGAAGATGCGAGGTAACTGAAGTGTCGTGAAAGTGGAAGGTAAACATATTACGTAAGGCTTTGACGATGGCGGCTATGGTGTCGTTGTAAGTCTCAGGATTTGCGAGCAGCGATACGCCATGGCCTGCCCCCAGCGTTTGCCAGGAAGCTTTGCCAGTCTGGTCTCCATTTGTCACTCGATATCGCTCATCGGCGTAGATAAGCGTGTCGTCGGCAGCATAGGCGAGTCGAAAGTGGTAGTCGATCTCGCCGGCATCAATATGAAGCCTGAGCCGAGCATCGATTTCGGGCGTTATCGCCGAGCTGTCGTGCAGGAGTTTGCTGGCGCCGCCCTGGGCACCCACAAAGTATTGCAAAGTAACGGTGCCGTACGTCAATGGGTAAAGCATGTGAAAGAAGGAGAGGAAGTCGGATTTGCCGGCGCCGTTAGGGCCGATGAGCACGGTCAACTGACCGGGCCGGAAGTCTTTCAACTCGCGTATGGTCTTAAAGCCTTTGAGGGTGATGCTTTCAAGACGGGTTTTCATGTTCGATCCGTGTCTCGGCCTGTTCTCTGGTCATCTCTCTCTTCGCATTCTTTTGCGTGCTGGCGGAGAGGAAGTTGCAGACTGGCGAGGTCGTAGAAGAGGCCGCGGCGTGCGTCAGTCCAGTCAAGAACTTCGGATATGTCGGAGGTATCAATCCGGTCGTCGGACAGTTCTTCCAGGGTCTGCAATTCGGCGCGTTGCTTTCCGGTCAACCCGGGCCCCTCCCTTTGCATAAGGAAATCATGTATTGAGTGCACCAGACTGTCGGATTAGCTGCGTAATCCGACTCCATGAAACGTCTTGGTCCTTTCGTCTTCGACTACGCCCATGAATCGGATCAGGGCATAGAGGTTGTTGACGTCTGGAGGAGACCAGTTCTTGATACTCCGCCATTTGGCATAAGCATCGACGACGTCTTTTCTTGTCACCGAAAGATCGGAACGGAACTCCAATCTCTCAGCCAGGAAAGCTGGGTGTAGAGCGCGGAGCTTGTCAAGCTCCGGTCCCTTCTTGATTTGATCTGAATCGCTTTGTGTCATTGTCGTTCTCCTTATTGAATTTTGACGGATCGGATCGCAAATTGACAGGGTGGACAAGCATGCGAACATATGCTCTCAAATTTGTTCCAAACTGACGCAATGCTTCCATGCCGATTCGCTCGGTCGCGGCGCGCACGTTCAGCTTGTCCGCAATCACGTGCGCTAGCAGGCTGGCGCGGTACTCGTTCAGCAATTGCTCCGAGAGTTGCGCTTGCTGCCGAACAGAAGATGCCGCAGCGGGCGCCTCTCCAGTCGAGAACTTCGGGGATGTCAGAGGTGTCGATCTGGCGGTCGGGCAACTCCTGAAGGGCTTCGGACTCAGCCTGGCGTCTGGCGCTGAACTGTGGGTTGGTGGTCATCGTTCTCCGCATTTGGCCAGGAGGTGCTGGTCCAAAGCGCGGCGCAGACAGGAGTTGATGGCTGCCTGGCGGCTGACATGCAGATCGGCGGCAGCTGGTCGAGTTCTTGCAGCATCGCCTGGGTGATATCGACGCGGATGCTGGCAAGCGGCTGTTTCATTTCTCCCTGATTGGTGAAGAACCGTGAAATGTCGTGACCTCTGTCCGCTATCTCTGCGACTTCATCGGCGGTGGGACGGCACACGGGACCCCTCATCTTCTGGCGTGATTTTACATGAAAGGCATCGTTGTATGTGGTCCCATAGTATACCTTACTGGTGCGAAGTTTTCATGCCGATGCGTTCGGCCGCGGCGCGGACGTCGGGTTTGCTGGTTGACCTTACTTCTGGAGCAGGCCTTCGATTTTGCGGACGGTGTCGGGTTTGAGAAGCGCGTCTCCGCATAAGGAACAGACGTCGACGGGAACATGGTCGATGACGACGACCTGACCCTTGTGCCAGACGGTGTGCATGATCGTGCTAGCTTCATATTCTCCGGGACAGCCTTCAATTCTGCAGGTCATGGCGATTCTCTTCTGCGGGCCGGCGTAATCCATGTGGGCGACTTGGTTTCATAGGCAGCAATGATGATCAGGGTGGGTTGAGCGTTCGTGCCGACGAGATGGATGGCGCGCCCTGCCAATGACGGCGGATTCCCCCTAGCGTGGACCCATTATGCCTTGCGCGAAGGTACCCGGCAACTGGTCTGGGAATCAGCGGGAGGCTGGCGCAAAGAAGGCCTGGAGGCGCGCTTGCGGCGGCTGAATGGGCCGTGCAACTCACGAGCGCTCGTACGAGAGTTATACGAGCGTTCCACGAGCGTTTACGAGAGATTGGGCAAAAAAATTTTTGCGGCAGGGCGTTCGACGGAATGTATGCCAGCGACCGCCGGGCGGGCCGGGCGGGGCATAGGTTGGGGGCGTTCAAGGGAGGTGAGCGATCGGCTGGGAACAGCCTTGCGAGGACGGTCCGGCGCCGTCGCTTCGGCGGCGGCAGATGACCTGTTGCGAGGCAGCTGGCGGTCCATTCACCGGCAAGCAGAGCTCCGGCTGTCCTCGCGCTCTGCCGTCTTGCGGGGTTCTGGGGGCTCGGCTGCACGTAGGCAGAGGGTACTTTGCGGTAAGCCTGCGAACGGATAGAAAGCACTGTAGAACTTATGTTCTATATGAGGACATGCTGAGTCTGTCAATCGCCAAAGGGCAGTGTACGGCGTCGACATACGTTGGTCTGCGACGACGGTTCGGAGGTACCACTTCCTTCCCGTTTCGTGGTTGAGTCATTGGGGTCGAACTCATGGCTCAATGCGCACGTCCAATCTGACGCTGGGGATTGGGGAATGAGGCTGGCGCGTCATTGGTATGTACATGGGGTCGGGCGGCGGGCCGAGAGGGCTCGCCGGCGCTGGGTCAGGAACCTGGTCGAACGTCGGATGTGCCTCTGTCCAGAGATTTTCGAGGCAGCGCGTCAGCTCTACGCATGTTAAAGCCGACGATGACCCTGTTCTTCATCATCGCCGAAAGGTTGTCGGTTGCCGCAGTTCCTTGCGAAATCGCTGGCGCCATCCCCGTTGACGGTGGGAGGCGCTTCGTCGCGCTTCGGCTACTATGTGTCTTCGGCATCATAGAACCTCCACCCTTCGAATTGGCGTTGATCGCCAATGGCGTCGCGGATGATTCCCGGCTGGGACCTCGACTCTCTGACGTACTATCACCCCTCCGCTGACATACTGATGCGATCCCTCTGATACGCTTTCAATCAAAGCACGACGAAAGGTGTAGTTGGCCTGGTCTATGGTTGGTGACGAGGCGTACTACTTTGTGTGGGGCGCGGGCGTGTAGTCACCTGCGGGGGCATGCTAGGCGGCTCTATCGACGCGCTCACCACTTGTGTAGGTGGCGGTGAAGATCTGCTCCTGCAGCCAGCGGCGGAAGGTCTCGTTGTCGCTGAACTGTTTGAACAGCTCGGTGTGGTCGGCGAGGAGGGCGGTCATGGCGCGTTCGAGGGCGCGGTCGTGCTCGACGCGCGCGTTCTGCTTGTCGGAGTTGGCGATCGCGTTCCGGTAGGCCTGGTCCGCGGCCACTTTGCGGGGCAGCTCCTCGGTAATGACCTGCTGAATCTTGTCCTCGTCTGTCCACGCGATGTTGCCGAAACGGTCGTTGAAGTCGCGAATGATGGCAGACAGCAGCTCGAGCTCGGGCTCCGGCTTGTGGCCGCCGTCCTCAACGGGGACCGGCCCGATTTCGGCGTCCTCGTCGGCCAGCTGGATCTTACGGACCTGCTGCTTCTCGATCCGGTAGCTGTCCATGTCGATGGCCTCAAGGATGCCGCGCGAGAGGTCCTCTTCTTTCGGCGCGGGCAGCTTGAGGACGAGGAAGTGGAGGAAGATGGAGAGTTTCTCCCACTTGGCATTGGTGTAGGGCAGGATGGCGGCCAGGAACTCGTAGGTGCGCAGGAAGGATTTGGCCTTGCCCTTGAAGTCGACTTGGCCGTCTTCATCAAGCTCGTTGAGGTAGCGTGCGACACAGGTGTCGAGGATAGGATCGAGCTGCTCGCGCGGCGCGCCGTCGAGGTAGAGGGCGACAAAGTGGTCGATCTGTTCCGGGCTGTAGACCTGGTAGCCGTCGAGCGCGGCCTTGAGATCGTGCAGCTTGTTGGGGTCGGTCTCGTCGGCGAGGATGGTGGTGCGGTAGTAGGGCTCGAAGGCGCCGCGGATGGTGTCGATCTCATTAGAGAAGTCGAGCACGAAGACGTCGCGCTTCTTGGTGTGGGCGCGGTTGAGGCGGGAGAGGGTCTGCACCGCCTTGACGCCGGCCAGCACCTTGTCGACGTACATCGTGTGCAGGAGCGGCTCGTCGTAGCCGGTCTGGAACTTGTCGGCGCAGACGAGGAAGCGGTAGGGGTCCTGCTGAAAGTTGTCGGCGATGAGCCTGGGGGGGAAGCCGTTGAGACTGGCCTCGGTGACCTTTTCTCCCTTGTATTCGGGTTCGCCGGAAAAAGCGACGAGGGCCTGGTAGGGGCTTTTGCGTTCCTGCAGGTAGGCGCGGATGGCGTGGTAGTAGTGGATGGCGCGCTGGATGCTGTCGGTGACGATCATGGCGCGCGCCTGGCCGCCGAGTTTGCCCGGCGCGAGCACCTGTTCGTGGAAGTGGTCGACCATGATCTCGGCCTTGAGGCGGACGGCGTAGTCGTGGTTTTCGACGTAGCGGCGCAGCTTTTTGGCGGCGCGGCGGGTGTCGAACTCGGGGTCGTCTTCGACGGTTTTGACGAGGCGGTAGTAGCTGTCGATCGGGGTGTACTGGGCCAGCACGTCCATGATGAAGCCTTCCTGGATGGCCTGTTTCATGGTGTAGCTGTGGAAGGGGAGGAAGCGGGTGGCATCGCCCTGGGGGTCGGGCGCGCCGAAGATCTCGAGCGTCTTGTTCTTGGGCGTGGCGGTGAAGGCGAAGTAGCTGGCGTTGGGAAGCAGACTTCTGCCCTCCATGAGCCGGTTGATCACATCCTCGGTGGTCTCCTCCTCGGCCTCGGCGCCGGCCTCGCCGAGCGCCATGTTGAGCGCGGCCGCGGTGCGTCCGCCCTGGCTGGAGTGGGCCTCGTCGATGATGATGGCGAAGCGGTTGTGCCTGGGCGCGTCGCCGATGTCGTCGAGGATGAAGGGGAACTTCTGGACGGTGGTGATGATGATGCGCTTGCCCTCCTGCAGGAGCCGGCGCAGGTCCCTGGACTTTTCGGCGTGGCCGACGATGGATCCGACCTGGGCGAACTGTTTGATCGTGTCCTGGATTTGGCGGTCGAGGAGGATGCGGTCGGTGACGACGACGACCGAGTCGAGCAGCGGGCTGCCCTCCCGCTCGATGCCGATCAGCTGGTGGGCCAGCCAGGCGATCGAGTTGGACTTGCCGCTGCCGGCCGAGTGCTGGATGAGGTAGCGTTTGCCGATGCCGGCGGCGGAGACGTCGGCCAGCAGCTTGCGCACGACGTCGAGCTGGTGGTAGCGGGGCCAGACCTGGCGGACGCTTTTCCTGCCTCCCTTTCCGCCCTTGAGTTCGACGCGCTGGGCGTAGTTCTCGATGATGTTGGTGAGGCTGTCGCGGGTGAGCGTCTCTTTCCAGAGGTAGTCGGTCTTGAGCCCGTTCGGGTTGGGCGGGTTGCCGGCGCCGTCGTCCCAGCCGCGGTTGAAGGGCAGGAACCAGGAGGCTTTGCCCTGCAGGTGGGTGCAGAAGCGGACTTCGTGGTCGTCGACGGCGAAGTGGGCGAGGCAGCGGCCCTGGGCGAAGAGGGGCTCGCGCGGGTTGCGGTCGCGGCGGTACTGCTCGACGGCGTCCTCGACGGTCTGCTTGGTGAGGCTGTTTTTGAGCTCGAAGGTGGCGGCGGGCAGGCCGTTGATGAAGAGGCAGAGGTCGAGCGCGAGCTGGCTGTTGTCGTTGCTGTAGCGCAGCTGGCGGGTGACGGAGAAGCGGTTGTGGCCGTAGCGGAGCTGCGCTTTCTCGTTGCCGGGCGAGGGCGTGCCGTAGAAGAGGTCGACATGGGCGTTGAGATGTTTGACGCCGTTGCGCAGGACGTCGACGGTGCCGCGTTTGTTGATCTCTCCCTGCAGGCGGGCGAGGAACTTGCTCCGGGTGGGGGTTTCTTCGCTGTTGCCGGGTGTGAGGCCGAGGGCGCTGGCGGTCTCCGGCTGCGAAACGTGCAGGAAGGCGGCGAGCTGCGCTAGGTCGACGCAGTGAGCGCGGTCGTAGTCTTTGGGGAAGCCACCGAACCAGCCGGGTCCGTAGGCGGAGGGTCGTTCGACCATCGTGGATGGCTGGTGCGGGTCGCAGGGATGGCCGGTGAGGGCGATGCAGATAAGGGCTTCGAGGCCAAGTTCGGATGTATCGGTGGTCACTTCAGTCTGTTTCTCCCAGGCTTTCCAGTTTGCTGAGCCAGGCTGCGAAGTGCTTGCATTTTGAGCGCATCGTGGGCAGGCCGATCTTGTCGGCCACGATAGGCCCGGCGGATGCTTTCCTGCCTTCGTATTCCGGTATCGCGCTTATGATTCGTTTCGACGGCGCAGTGTCGCGGTTGTCGTTGACGTGCTCAGGTGAAGGGAAACTCGCAACCGCTGTTTCGAGTCTTATTATCCTATCAGCAGAGCCGTCAAACTGCGTTGCAAGTTTTCCAGGATCGGACAGTAACAGCGCCTCGAATTCATGCAGTTGGATGTAAGGAACGAAGCGGCTGTCGTTGATGTCGTCTGCCAAGGCATCTTCCAGAGTCTGCACCTGCTGATAGGGATCGTCCTGTGCGGCGGCTGTGTCGTAGCCGGGAAAGTTAGTCGGAAGGCGGTAGAGGTCAAACATGGTGGTGAAGCGGACGTCGGGATTCTGGTCCTGTTTTAGCCAGAGAATGATGTCATTTCGTGCTTTGGCGTAGGTAGAGAGGCCGCCGCGGTATTTCCTACCCGGGGTCTTTCTGGTAGTTACAACGCGGGCGCTGGCTCCGACGGAGCGGGGGCCTAGATGGGGTTTGAGGACTCGATTGACAAAGGTTTCCTCGGTCTGTCCCTCCACGATCATATTCAGCCTGACGTACATCAGGGGCGGCCCCCGATGACGTTTTTTTCCCACAGTTCGGAGAGGGAGTACTCTTCAAGCCACTCCCTCAATGCTTCGCTATCTTCCAGACGGCGGAAGAGCGACTCGCGGCCCTTGCGCTCAACGACGACAATGTCGCTTAGCTCGAAACAATCGACGAAGGCAGTGGACTGCGTAGCGACGATGACCTGAGTCTTTTGGGAGACGGCGCGGATCAGACCGCCGATGATGTTGATGGCGGCAGGGTGGAGGCCGAGTTCGGGTTCGTCGATGATGAGGAGACTGGGTAGCCTTTCCTCCGGAAGCAAGAGCAGTGTGACGAGGGCGATAGCGCGCAACATGCCGTCGGCGGCTTGAGGGGCGATGAATAATTGTTCGCTGTCGCGTTCGTGCCAGGCGAGCAGCAGGGTGTTTCCGTCGGGCTCAAGGTAGAAGTCTGAGAAGAAGGGCAGGATGAGTCGGAGGGTATCGACAATGCGTCGGTAGCAGCGGCCTTCATTTTTCTTGAGGTGGTACAGGACTGCAGCGATGTCGGAGCCGTCAGGCAAGAAGAGATTGCCGGTTTTTACATCCGCCGTGCTGCGCATACGGGAGGTCACCGAAGTGTCGTGAAACTGAACGGCGGACATACCATATAAGGCTGTGACGATGGCATTTGCAGTTTCGTCAGACGAATCAAGATCTATAATCTGCGGGGCATGGTGGCCTGCGCTTTGGGTTTGCCAGTTTTCGGTTTTGACCTGGTTCAATTGTGTCAGTCGATAGCGTTCAACAGCGAAGATCAGAGTATCGCCGTCAGCATAGGTGAGGCGAAATTGGTAGTCGATCTGGCCGACATCGGCACCAAAGGCGAGTTCGGCATCGATTTCTCGGGTTACGGTGGGGCCATCGTGCAGGAGTTTGCTTGCTCCGCCGCGTAGACCCACATGGAGACGGAGGTGGTCGCGGCTGATCACCATAAATTGCATCATACGAAAGAAGGAGATGAAGTTAGACTTGCCGGCACCGTTGGGGCCGATGAGCACGGTCAGTTGGCCGGGCCGAAAGTCGTTCAGCTCGCGGATCGTCTTGAACCCTTTGATTGTGATGCTCTCAAGCTTGGTTCCCATGTTCGATCCGTGTCTTGGTCTGCTTATTGGTCATCTTTCTCTTCGCAGTCCTTTCCGGGCTGGCTGAGGGGGACCTGTAGATTCGTGAGGCTGTAGAAGAGGCCGCGGCGGGCACCACTCCAGTCGAAGAGTTCGGGGATGTCAGAGGTATCGATCTGGTCGTCGGGCAACTCCTGAAGGGCTTCGGGCTCAGCCTTGGGTTTGGCCCTGAACTGTTGGTTGTTGGTCATGGTTCCCCGCGTTTGGCCAGGAGATGCTGATCCAAAGCGTGACGCAGACAGGAAATGATGGCTGCCTGGCGGCTGACCTGCAATTCATCGGCCATCTGATCGAGTTCTTGCAGCATCTCCAGCCGAGATATCGACGCTGATGCTTGTAAGAGGCTGCTTCATTGCTCCTTGATTGGTAAAGAACCGTGAAATGTCGAGACCTCTGTCCGCCATCTCAGCGACTTCATCGGCGGTTGGGCGGCCAACGGGATTCCTCATCTCCTGGCATGATTTGACATGAAACGCATCATTGGGTGTGGTCCCTGTAGTATACCTTACTGGTGCGATGTTTCCATGTCGATCTGTTCGGCCGCGACGCGGACGTCGAGTTTTCCGGTGACGACGTGGGCGATGAGGCTGGCGCGGTAGTCGCGCATGAAGTCGGCTTGGCGGCGGGCCGTGTCGATGGCGGCGTCGATGGCGGCGGTGGCTTTGTCGAGGTGGGCGGCGATGGCGCGCTGTTCGGGGAGGGTTGGTAGAGCTATCCACATTTGCTTGATTTCTCTGCTATATATGTGCATGACTGTGATACCCCGTCCCATACACGACTTTTGGTGCTGAGACTGAGGACAGTCAATGGCATAGCCAGAAAACCTGGCATCCATCTCTCTTATAGGTCGGAACAGGATTACATCACCGCCACAGCAAGCCGGTTGCTCAATCAGATTGACGGCTGACTTTCCTATTTCTTCGATGGTTTCACCTGAACCGGCGAAGAGAACATCTCCGTATCTTAGAGGCGTGTAATTTGGGGCATCTGTCTCTGTTACAAATGAACGGCTGGTCCGAATGTGATACCTGTGAGAGGTATACAAGTCCCCATATCGAATGCAAGGCACGCCTGCAGGGACCTCATCCGCCTTCGTTCCTCCGCTGCCCTTGTAGAACCTCCCGATCCGTCCAAGTTGCGCTACCTCCCAGTGCGCGGGCACATCCCCCAGCCAGTCGACGCCGGAGGGCTTGAGCGGCACGTCGGGGTCGAGGCCGCGGGTGACGGCGCGGTGGATGGTGGCCTGGCGGGCTTCTTGCAGGAGGGCGATCAGCTTCTCTTTAGTGTCGATGTGGCGCTGGATGCGGCGGTCGACGTGGTCGAGGTAGCGGGCGATGGCGTGTTGTTCGGGGAGGGGTGGGATGCAGACTCTTTCGCTAAGATACGCAGATGTGTCGAGATTCTGGATACCCGTTGTCTGTTTTATGGATCTTGAGTTCAGTCGGAGCGCGTATAGTGTTGAATGAAGATATGTAAGAAAGACTGGATCATACCCATCCCCTATTCGTAAACGTGCAATGAAATTCGAGCAAACAGCGGGCGTGGCATGGTCATATAGCATTACAACTCCAACAGGCTGCAAATCGCCGCCGCCGGATTTTTCCAACAGGAGATCACCAGAGCCCAGAATACGCCGACGGCGCTCGTTTGGCGCAATGGCCCGTATTGTGGGGTCGTCCATGTGGACACGAAAACTCTGTCGATCAAAGTCGGCTACGCGTACACACGGCAAGTCGTGTAACCCGTTGGGCTCAGATCCCCAAATACCGCCGACACAGTCGGATACTGAATCCCGTAGCCGCCGCACCTCCCAATGCTCAGGTACATCTCCCGTCCACTCTAATCCGGAAGGTTTGTAAGAGGGGTAAGATTGGAGACTAGCAGTCCCGAATGGACCCTCAGCATATTTGAAAGCCATTAGTGTCCTTAACGAAAGTTCTCAAATGACTCCCTATCAAGGACGATTGTATCAAGTCCTTGTTCACGATCTTGGGAACACCGAAATATTGGTACACCTTGCCTTGTCTAAATTCGACTTCGAGAATCTTGGAATTTGGGTCCTATTCGACGAAGACTAGGTTGGATGACACGGCGGGAGTTCAAATCATGAATTATCCTCCAGCCGGAGTAAGGAAGGCCGTAAGCGCGGGGAGCATGGGGGCCAAAACCGTCATGTGGGCAGCAGCAGCAGCTATGAAGTCCTTATAGGCCTGTGTGAAGTTGCCATTGTCTCGGCCGCTCTCCATCTCATCAACCCGTTTGAGCAACTGGTCTAGTTCTAGAGAATCGTTCACTGTTTCTTTGAGTAACTCGCGAATCTCAGCAAAGACATCGTTGGCTTGGCTGTTAATGATATTGGTCGAATGATCAGCTGAGCCGAGGTTGACGCGTGCTTGTGGGCTGTCTGTTACGTTGACTGTAAAATTAGTCGGTTGTTCGGGTGCTTGCTTGACGTCTTGGCGTTCATACTCTATCTGATACGAATCCGGAATGTTGCGTAATCCCGTTGCCAAGTGAAAATTTGTAACAATGTATTCCTCCGTTTGTCCGTTAGGTAACGTCCGCACCATTCTATCTCCGACAGACAATGGTATAGAGACGTTAAAGGTCAGAACCATCTCTTTCTGCACCGTTGCTGGAACGTTTTCGTTCTTGCTCCCGTCGGTGTGCATGAACGTGATGGAATCCTTCATCATACGCTCTAAGCGGGTCATTCGCCTCATCAAAGCACTCCTTGCTTTATAGCGAGGGCGGCAACTCTCGCCCAATATTGCTGTCAATTGCCATTTGGGGACTTACCATGAGGTTCTTTCTCAACGAATCTTTGCGATAGAGTAGTCATCTGCCAAGAGGTTCACCCATTATCCCCCCTCTATAGTATTAGTGCCAGAAGTTACTCCCAAAAGTGTTTTGTAGAGGCAGCTTTCCGAAGGGGTTGGAGGCAAGGAAATGGTCAGATTTATTCCCTACCTTCTGACAAAGCTATGTAGATCAATCAACTCTGCAAGCTCATCTATCGCGTTGCGCTGTAATCGTTGTAGACGGAATTCGTCAAAAGAATTAAGCAATTCTGATGCTCTTTCGGCGCCAGCATTTTGTGTTCTCGTCGATAGGAGATGATGGTTCGTCGATTCCGACCCTCTTGAGAGAGAATCAAGTTGTTGCCACGGCGTGGATCCTCCGGTGCCTGTTAAGCGTGCTGTTTCCAAGAGATATAGCTCGGATTCGATGGCGGTCAGTTCGAAATTGAGTTTCCTATTCTGGATGGGAAAAGAGAGCTTCTCATCGATAAAGTCGATGACGTCGTTTGCTTGGCAGTCTCCTTGGATGAACTGGCGAAACCGAGCAGGGTCGCTGATCTTAAGAGGTATTAACACGCCGAGTGCCCAGGGATAGACATCTTGATCATCACCTAAGTTCCTTATAGCCAAGGCCACCGTACTGATGCAGTAAACCATGTCACGTAAAGATAGTTTCAAGAGGGAACAGATCGTCGGAAGTGCCTGCGAGAGATTCCTATAGTCGGTCCTGTTCGCTGGAGTGAAGGGATCACTGCTCTTAGTTTGAAAGAACTCATGCAATCCAAATCGGTTCATAATATGTGTGCAAAATGCTTTTGCATTCGCCTCAGGCAGCGAAAGCTCCATATCGAAAAACCGACGCAGATAGATATCGGCATCGATCTCACCGTAGACCGATTGCAGCGATTTAAGGAGTTCATCCCGATTGACGCCGAAAACGAAGACCATATTGGGAACGTCGAAAATGTGCTTAACCCTTTCCAGAAGATCGATGGCAAAGGTCGGACGGCATCTGTCGAGTTCGTCGATAATGAAAACCAGGGGGCAATTGGTGTCTTCAGTTACTCTTAGTGACATTTCTGTCAAATACTTTCTTAGGTCTGCCTTTGTCTTACACTTATCACGATATTCTTCCAAGAGACTCCTTGTGACATCATGAACACGGACTTCAACTCCCATGGCTTGGGTCAAGGCCACAAGAGCACTTCTGTCAAGCAACTGAACAGCTGCTTGTACGATTTGACAGTCAATGTCTTCGTCGATTTTCTCCTTAAAGTACTCAGATAACTGCCCTATGATCGAGAGGAGTGGATCGTCGCAAAAGTCGTCCTCCCACGCATTGTAATAGATGGCGCGGAAGCCGTCGCCTTCCAGTTCCTTTTGCCAACGTTTGAGCAGGAAGGTCTTCCCGGTTCCCCATTGGCCGTCAATGCTGATGATAAAAGGCCTCTGTTGATTGCGGATGAGATTCGTCAGTCTTTTGGCAATCTGTTCACGGCCGAGTTCATCGTCCTGCCAAGGTTTTTCTAACGAAACTTTCGGTTCAGAGATTGTCAATTGTAGAGAGTCTCGTAGATCCGCTGAAATTGAAGTCTCTTCTGCCATCAAATCCTCCAAATGATGCTTTCCGTTGATGTAGATTCTATACTTCTCCCATGATCTCCCCCAGCAGCCACTCGGACTCGCGTTCTAGCGCACGGATGTCGGCCCAGATTTCGTCGGGGGCGCGCAGGGGCTGCGGCCGGTAGAAGTAGCGGGTGAAGCTGATCTCGTAGCCCACCTTGACGATGTCCCAAGAGTCGCCGCTCCTTCCGACACGCGGGCAGGTCGCCGAGCCGGTCGACGCCGGAGGGCTTGTCGGCGGGGTAGGGTGGGAGGTGGGGGACTGTGGACGCTTCTTCCGGTCGCCTCGCGACACGGCCGGAATTCATTACGCGGTGACCCCGACAAGTCGGTGAATATCCAGAGCGCTTGACTTTTGGAAGTCTTCCAGACCAGGATACTGCTTGTCGGCGTTGCGGGTAAGGAAGAGTTGCTCCTTCTTACCCAGCGTTTCCATGGCTTCGTGGACGACAAAGCTGATGAACTGAAGCTGGGCCATCTGAAATTCGAGCAAGGCAAGGGCTACGACTTTGGCCTTGTCGTTGTTGTGTACGCCAAACACGTAGAAGTTCCAGCTTTCGAAAGTCAGAGACCAGTCCACGCTGGTAGGGTAATCCGCAAGCGGAAATAGGTCGGCGGTGGGAGAAAATGTCGCCAACTGCGCGGTGATGTAGTCCTCCAGGTCGTCGTAGAAGAGGCTGCGAATACTCTCTCTCGTCCAGTAGCGCATGTTGCACACCTTTTGGGCACAGCCTGCGAACTGGAAGATACCTTCGGGAAGCTTGTCCAGAGGCGTGTCCAGAAAGAGATTTCCGTCTTCAAAGGTGACGCCATTGTTGACGAGAATGCTATCGAAGATCTGTTGGCGGGCAGTGGTTGAGATATCGAATGTGTAAGAGAGACGCATCAGAGTCAGGCCGTAATCACAAACGCGGACATACCCGTCCCCTTTGGGACTGTCCTGCAGGTAGATTTCTACCATGTCGCCGTCTTCGTGGTGGATGGGCAGGATGAGCTGGTAACGACCGGGACGGCGTTCGTAGAGGTCGAAGGCGGCGGTGAGGGGGGTGTTCAGTGCCTCTCTAACACTATTGATGTCCATTGAAAAGCCTCGGTTGAAGCGCTTCGGGGAAATGATCGGCATAGTTTGTTACGATGAAAGGCACCAACTCAGCCGCTATAATCCCGGCGAAATCCCAAAGCTGTTCATCCGTCAGGATGTCTCCTTCTTTTGCTCCAGTAATGGCGAAAGCGGTCTCTAGCGCATCCTGCGTGGCTCGATCCTTCGCTCTAGCGAAATCAATTTCACGGACCATACTCAGTACAATGGAAATCGCATCAAAAAAGGCCGCCTCGTCATATAGTTTGTAGTCATATGCTTCGCGGATATCTGACACTGACAAGTCAAGTTTGACCTCGATGTCCAACTCTTCACCCTTTATCGGGTCAACAGCGTAAACATGGGTGAAGTCGCTACCCGTGTAAGATTCCGATAGACAGAGCACCACTCGCCACAGACTATAGAATTCAATGTATCCAACTAGCGTAGAGTATTCTGAACATCCTCTTACATAGACGCAGTGGAAAGGTAATCTTGACGGACGATTGATGATTAGGTCCTTGTCGCTATCGTAGTAGTAACCGAAGCAAGCCTCTTTACCATCTTTCAGCAAGTAATCTAGAGCAAGGTCGCATTGTCTAGGATCAATGCCGGCGTCATAGACCAATGCTATAGCTGACTTGACCAATGATCTTCCCGACCTTGTACCGCCAAAAGCACTGGGGATCTTCATCGGATCTGAACAGTAGTATGATTGGTCCTGGGCTGTGGAGAGCAAATCGTCCATATTTAGACCATGTAGCTGCGGGTACTTCCTGTTACGTAATTCCTCTAAAGCCTGCCTAACTTGCTTCTTTGTCGCGGCCCGGATACGCAGGCGAGTAGTAGTGCCTGTAGTCGTCTCCTGAATTTCAGGTTTTCCAAGCACCATTGTACCGTCGGCATTTACGCAGATGCTGCCACCACTGTGCGTTTGGAATGTCTGCGCGCGTACCTTTCCACGCTGGCGGGTAATTCCGAGCAAAAGAGAAAGTGATTCTAATTGTCGAGCAAGTTCAGCATCCCACTTTGAACCGGAATCGCTGTTGCAGTCTCGGCAGATAAGTCCGACCACCTTCTTGCGTCCCCCGATTGCATTAGGAATTATATGTTCTGCACTATTGTTGTCTGATGTGAGAGCTCTTTCACATAGAATACATCGTTTGGCTTCCATGTTCGATCTTACCTCCTCCCAGCCTTGTAGCGCTCAGTTCATCAAGCAACCTCTCCACCTCCCCCTCCAGGGTGTGGATATCGCCGCAGAACTCCTAGGACGGTGCAACGGCTGCAGCCTGTAGAAGTAGCGAGTGAAGCTGATCTCATAACCGATCTTGATGCTCCCCGGCATATACCAGACATCCGGCAGCACCTCGTTCTGTAGAAAACCTCTGATGCCGCCCTCCTCGATCAGAGGCACCTGCTTGCTGGCACGCACAACAGACTAGCATAGCACATTTGTATCAAATTCAAAAATCTGCATTCATCTGAAAGCCAAATGCCGCTCCATATTAGAGACTACCTTCAGTAACGGCCCCCACGCGCCTCCTGCGTTGGCCGCTACGGGGTCTCGGTCCCCTCGTTGAGGATGGCAAGATACTGGTCGTACACGAACAGCCGGTTCCGGCCTTTCCCCGTGATCTCGCGGACGATCCCTTGTTGGACAAGCAGCTCCATCGCCCTTGCAGCGGTGGGGAAGGAAAGGGTCGTGCGCCTGCAGACCTCGGACAGATGCAGAACCGGCCGTGCCTTCAACGCTTCATGCACGCGCACGGCCGAACCGGCACGGCGTCCGGTCTTTTCGATGCGCTTGTGATTGTCCTGGAACATCTGCGCGATCTGTTGGGCAGCTATGACCGCGCCGGTAGCCGTCAGTGCCACACCTTCGAGGAAAAAGGCGAGCCATGCCTCCCAATCCCCGCTGTGGCGCACGTAGTCCAGCAGGTCGTAGTATCTGTCCCTGTGCTGCTTGAAGTAGAGGCTCAGATAAAGGAGCGGCTCGCGCAGCACACCGGCATGACAGAGTAACAGAGTCACCAACAGCCTGCCGACGCGCCCGTTGCCGTCCAGGAAAGGGTGAATGGTCTCAAACTGCACGTGCGCCAGCCCCGCGCGCAGCAGCAGGGGCAGTCCGTCCTCGCTGGCGTGGAGGAATCGTTCCAATGCCGCCATGCAGTCGGGCACGGCCCGGTGCGGCGGCGGCACGAAGGAGGCGTTGCCGGGGCGGGTGCCGCCAATCCAGTTCTGCGAGCGACGGAACTCGCCGGGCATCTTGTCGCTGCCGCGTCCCCCGGACAGCAGGACGCCGTGAATCTCGCGCAGCAGGCGGTTGGACAGCGGAAAGCCTTCTACCAAACGACGGAGGCCATGCTCCAGCGCGGCCACGTAGTTCGAGACTTCAACCACATCATCGAGCGGGACGCCAGGTGCCTCCTCCAGTTCGAAAAGCAGGAGGTCCGACAGCGATGACTGTGTTCCTTCGATCTGCGAGGAGAGTACGGCCTCCTTGCGCACGTAGGTGTAGAGAAAAAGTGTCTGATCCGGCAGAAGAGTCGAGACGCCATCGAGCCGGCCCAAGGCGAGCAGCGCCGATTCCAGCGTCTGCTGCAACGCGCCGTCCAGCACCAGGGCCGGTTTCGGAGGCAGCGGCAGCGGGACAAAGGCGCGTACCTGCTCGTCTCCGGTGGTCATAATTTCGTAGCTGCCGATCTCGCCGCGCTGCATCGTGGTCAACCGTTATTAACGTTACTTGAATAGTGGAATGTACTATTAACGTTTAGGCGCCTAAACGTTAATAGTGGGAGGAAGTATACCACTCTACGGGGTAGATGAGGAACTACTCACGGCGGCGAAGGGTGCCGACGTGTTAAGAATCACTTGGGCAAGCCACGCGCATCGTAAAGCAGATGACCGTAATCGACGGCAGATGATCCAAGCGCCGCTTACCCACACCGACGCCAACAGCCCCGCACCCTTACGCCAACTCCGGCTCAGGTTCCAGCAGACGCAGGACGCCCTCGATCAACTCCGGCACTTTGTCATCGCTGAATCCGTTGACACCCAAGCCGTGGGCGATGGCGTTTCGGTATTTCATCATGTTGGCTAGGTAGTCGTACTCCTCTCTGGAGATGATGCCGTGCATAACTGCCATATCGAGGACGTATACCGCCGTGGTGACGCGCGTGATGGAGATCCCTTCCGTCTCAACCAGATTGCGGATGGCAGCCTCGCAAGCCGACCAGACCAGCAGGAAGGCGGCCTCACCCGAACCTTTCTCAAGAACCGCCTCCGCCTCGGCAAGACGCTGGCGGATCTCCTCCTCCGCAAACGGCTGCGCGCCCTTGGGCGACTCCAGTTTCTCCGGTTCGCCTACCAGCAGCAGGTCATGGCTCCAGCCGGGCTTGCTATACAGAATTTCGGCCAGTTCCTTCATTCTGGGTGACCTTGCCATTGAAGTCTTGGACTGCACTTCGATCACCCTCACTTCGCCATATTTGCGCACGACCAGGTCGGCGCGGAAACCAGGCAGGAAGTCCAGCGGGCTATTTTCCTCCACTTCATTCTCTCTGCTGCGGTACTTGGCCGCCGTCTTGGCGATAAATTCCTTTTCAAGAATTTCAGTGTCTTCAATCAAAATGCGCCATCTCCTGGTCAAGTGCAAGGTTCACTAGAGTGCATCCCAGACCATCGGGCATCTGCGAAACGCCCTTATGGGCGCCGGGAGTTACCTCCTGCATAGGAAACGACCCACCCTCGGCTATCTTGCAAATCCTGATTCAGACATCCACTACACATGTCATGCCGCCCCGCCCCAAATTTCCCCCAACAACCCTTCCGACTCCCGCTCCAACGCACGAATATCGGCCCAGATCTCTTCGGGCGCGCGCAGGGGTTGGGGCTGGTAGAAGTAGCGGGTGAAGCTGATCTCATATCCCACCTTGACGCTGCCGGGGTCGTACCAGGCGTCGGGCGCGTAGGGCAGGACCTCGCGGCGCAGAAAGCCTTCGATGCCTCCTTCTTCCAGCAGCGGCGCCTGCTCGCTGTCCTTGAGGTCGGGGTCGGGCGCGTATTCGACGACGCGTTGCTGTCCGTCGATCTCGACAGGGAACAGGCCGCGCAGCGGGTCGGGCGCGGTGGCGGCGGGGTCCGGCGCGGCGTTCTCGCGCAGCTGCTTGATCTCGCGCGCCTTGTAGACGCGGGCGGGGTCGATGCCGGGCAGGCGCAGGGGGCGCTCGACGGTCAGTTTGTGGTAGCCGAAGGCGGCGTTGGGGAAGATCTTCGATTGCGGCGTCTCCTCGAAGGCGAGGAAGGCGTCGCTGAT
This sequence comes from Caldilineaceae bacterium, assembly GCA_022827195.1. Lineage (GTDB taxonomy): Bacteria > Chloroflexota > Anaerolineae > Caldilineales > Caldilineaceae > Bin5. The sequence goes on along the minus strand of JAJDTL010000019.1, from coordinate 122,900 downwards.
GCGCGCGATGTCGTCCGCGGCCAGCTCGCAGTTCTTGTTGCCGAGGTTCTTGCGCAGCGGCTGGAACCAGTCGCCGGCGTCGATCAGCTGGACGTAGCCCTGGCGTTCGGCCGGCTTGCGGTTGCTGAGCAGCCAGATGTAGGTGGCGATGCCAGTGTTATAGAAGATGTTGAGCGGCAGGGCGATGATGGCTTCCAGCCAGTCGTTTTCGATGATCCAGCGGCGGATGTTGCTCTCGCCCTGGCCGGCGTCGCCGGTGAAGAGGGAACTGCCGTTGTGGACCTCGGCGATGCGGCTGCCGAGGGGGGCGTCCTGCTTCATCTTGCTGAGCATGTTGGCGAGAAAGACCATCTGGCCGTCGCTGGAGCGGGTGACGAGCGAGAACTCGGTGTCGCCGTCGTGCTCGACGAGGAAGCGGGGGTCCTTAAGGTTGCTCTTGCCGCCCATGCGGTCGAGGTCGCTTTTCCAGCTCTTGCCGTAGGGCGGGTTGGAGAGCATGAAGTCGAACTCATGGCCGGGGAAGCCGTCGGCGGCGAGCGTGGTGCCGTAGTGGATGTTGTTGGCGTTGCGGCCCTCGCCCTTGAGGATGAGGTCGGCCTTGCAGATTGCGTAGGTCTCCGGGTTGACCTCCTGGCCGTAGAGATAGATCGAGAGGTCCTTGCCTACGGCGGCGCGGTTGAGCGTGTCCTCGGCGACGGTCAACATGCCGCCGGTGCCGCAGGCGCCGTCGTAGACGAGATATGTGCCGGACTGGATCCGGTCGGCGACGGGCCGGAAGACGAGGTGGGCCATCAGCTCGACGACGTCGCGCGGGGTGAAGTGCTCGCCGGCCTCCTCGTTGTTCTCCTCGCTGAAGCGGCGGATCAGCTCCTCGAAGACGGTGCCCATGCCGTGGTTGTCGAGCGCGGGCAGGCGCACGTTGCCGTCGTTGTCGCAGACCGGGTAGGGGCTGAGGTTGACGGAGGGGTCGAGGAACTTCTGGATGAGGTAGCCGAGCGCGTCGGCCTCGATGAGGGTCGGGATCTGGTTGTGGAAGCGGAACTTTTCGAGGACCTCCTGCACGTTCTCGGAGAAGCCGGCCAGGTAGTCTTCGAAGTCGGCGCGCAGCTGCTGGGCGCGGCCGCGGGCGGTGAGGTCGCGCAGGCGGAAGCGGGAGGTGTTGTAGAAGGCCTGCTTTGAGACCTGGCAGAGCGCGGCGTACTGGTTTTCGAGGCCGGAGGCGTCGAGGCGCTCCTTCATGCGCAGGACATCATCCCTGGTGGGTTCCAGGACGGCGTCGAGGCGGCGGATGACGGTCATGGGCAGGATGACGTCGCGGTATTTGCCGCGCACGTAGACATCGCGCAGCACGTCGTCGGCGATGCCCCAGATGAAGTTGCTGATGTTGAGAGCGCTCACCGGCTTCTCCCTGCTATGAAGGTGCGGCCTGCGCGTTTTGGACGCAGGAGGTCTTGTCGGTCTGTGCAGACAGCAATTTTCTCACAGAAGGGGCCGTTGTGCCAGCAGGAGGGGGTGGAATGCGCTCCCGTTCTGGGCGCGTCGTCCGTGACCCTCTCGCGCGGCGGTTGGACGATGCAGAATTCCACGGGCCGCCATCGACCCGCCGGGTGCTATAATAATGGATCTTGCGTGTTGCAGCGCTGTCCCCTGCGCTGCCGGGGCTTTTTCACGGTTGCGGGAGAGCGCCGAACTATCCTATCAATCCAGGGGGAGCGTCGTTGATGAGATTCAGGGAGAGGTGTGTGCGGGCCGGCGGCTGGGCGGTGCGGGTGGTGTGGGCGGCGGCGGCGGTTGTTGCAGCGGGGGCCTGTACGTTTGCGCCGGGGGGGCTGGAGACGGCGCTGTGCTCGAACGGGGTCGCGGTGGCGGAGCCGGCGGAGAATGCGGGGCTGGTGGCCGACTGCGCGGCGCTGCTGGGGCTGAAGGCGGCGCTGGCCGGGGATGCGGTCCTGAACTGGAGCGAGCAGCTGCCGCTGGAGGAGTGGGAGGGCGTGAGCACGGGCGGGGCGGAGGATGCGCCGGCGCGCGTGACCGAGCTGCAGCTGGACGGGCGGGGGCTGACGGGCGGGATCCCGGCGGGGCTGAGCGCGCTGTCGATGCTGGAGGGGCTGTGGCTGCACGACAACCGGCTGACGGGCGAGATCCCGGCGGCGCTGGGGACGCTGGTCAAGCTGGAGTGGCTATGGCTCTACGACAACCGGCTGACGGGGGAGATCCCGGTCGAGCTGGCGGCGCTGACGCAGCTGGTGGGGCTGGGGCTGCACGAGAACCAGCTGACGGGCCCTGTGCCGGTCGGGCTGGGCGGGCTGACGGAGCTGGAGTGGCTGCGGCTGGACGGCAACCGGCTGACGGGCGAGATTCCGGCGGCGCTGGGCTCGCTGGCGGCGCTGAAGGGGCTGGGGCTGCACAGGAACCAGCTGACGGGTCCGATCCCGGTCGAGCTGGGCGGGCTGGCCGCGGTCGAATGGCTGCGGCTGGACGGCAACCACCTGGAGGGGGAGATCCCGGCGGCGCTGGGTTCGCTGGCCAACCTGGAGGGGCTGGGTCTGCAGGAGAACCATTTGGCGGGGACGATCCCGCCGGAGCTGGGCGGGCTAATGAATCTCAACTGGCTGCATCTTTTCAACAACGATTTGGTGGGCGAGATCCCGCCTGAGCTGGGGCGGCTGGAGAATCTGGAGTGGCTGCGGTTGGACGGTAACGGTCTTGCGGGTGCGATCCCGGCAGAGCTGGGGGAACTGGTCAACCTGCGCGAGCTGCGGCTTTCGGACAACCGGCTGACCGGCCCGGTGCCGGCGGCGTTGGGATCGCTTGCGAGCCTGGAATGGCTGCGGCTTTCGGACAACCAGCTGTCGGGTGCGATCCCGGCGGAGCTGACCGGGCTGAGCAGGTTGCGCGAGCTGGGGCTGGCCGACAACCGGCTGACGGGCGAAATTCCGGCGGCGCTGGGCGAGCTCGTCTTCCTGGAGGGGCTGGGGCTGGAGGGGAACGGGCTGATGGGCGCGGTCCCGGCCGAGCTGGGCGCGCTGGCCGACCTGGAGTGGCTGCACCTGGCGGACAACCGGCTGACAGGGGAGATTCCGGCGGCATTGGGTGCGCTGGCCAAGCTGCAGTGGCTGCGGCTGGACGGCAACCGGCTGACGGGCGAAATTCCGGCGGCGCTGGGCGAGCTGCACGATCTGAAGGGGTTGGACCTGGACGGGAACGGGCTGACGGGCGCGATCCCGGAGGAACTGGGGCATCTTGACAATCTGAGAGAGCTGGGGCTGGCCGATAACGGGTTGACGGGTGGGATTCCGGCGACGTTGGGTGCGCTGGACGATCTGCGCGAGCTGCGGCTGGACAACAACGGGCTGGCGGGCGAGATCCCGGCCGCGCTGGGCGCGCTGACGAATCTGCGCGAGCTGGGTCTTGCCGACAACGGGTTGACGGGCGGGGTGCCGGCGGCGCTGGACGGGTTGGTCAATCTACGCCGGGTGCGGCTGGGCGGGAACGAATTGAGCGGCTGTGTGCCGGGGCACTGGCGCGAGGTGGGTGACGGCGATTTTGCGGAGGCGGGGCTGGGGTTTTGCGGGGGATAGCGGCCGGGGACGGCCGTAGTTCGTGGACACCAGTTTTTCGTTTTTGGTTTTCAGTTTTTCGTGAACACCGGTTGGCCGCGAGTGCGGCAGTTGCCGTTACTGAAAACTCGAAACTCGAAACTCGAAACTCGAAACCAAAAACTGCAGTTGCCGTTGGCGGCAGCGGTTGAATTCTGAGCAGGGGCACAGGTGGACTGAAAGGATATCGCCTGCGGGCGGAAGATTTCGACGCGTAGGCGCAGGCGATGATGATGTAGCGTGTTCTCCACTTTCCGCGTTCACGATGCGTTGACGGCGAAGATGCGGGCGTCGCGCAGGTAGAAGCGCAGGCAGATCTGGCGGCCGGTGAGGGCGGTGGTGTCGTTCTCCCCCCAGCGCAGCGGCAGCGCAGAGCCATCCACATCAACGAAAAGGCATTTCTCGCGTTCGTAGCCCTCGATTGGGTGGCCGTTTGGTTGGCGCGCCTCGACCATGATGTAGGCCTGGTCGGGCAGGAGGGTGCCGGTGCCGCTCTGGAGGTTGACGGTGAGGGGATGCGCGGGGGCGGTGAAGAGGGGCGAGGAGAACTCGGCGTTGGACTGTGCGCCGACCCAGGTGATGCGGTCGACGGGGGTGCTGTAGCGGTGCATGGTGTTGTATTCGAGGAAGCAGAGGCGGCCGTCGACGACGAAGGGTGTGCAGGTGGTGAAGACGCCGGCGTGCATGTTGCGTGCGGGGCGCTGCCAGCGGAGGCCGTCGTGGCTGACCCACCATTCGTAGAGCAGATGGGGGCCGTGTTCGCCGATCATGAGCGGGCTGCGGGCGTAGTTGCGCATCAGGCCGACGAAGCGGTCGCGGTAGGGGAAGACGGTGAACATGTAGAGCTCGAGCTCGGGGGGGTCGCCGGCGTCGGGCTCGATGAAGTTTTCGAGCCGCGACCAGTGGAGGCCGTCGTCGCTGCTGCGGATGGCGAGGACGCGGCGCTGGCCGCGCGGGTCGTCGGCGCCGATGCTGTCGGGGTAGGGGAAGTGATACGGGCGCAGCACGGCCTGGTAGCAGCGGTATTGGCCGGCGCGCGGGTCGTAGATGGCGGAGAAGGCGTCGTTGCCGTCGCGGAAGGCGGGGCCGTGCTCCGATTCGCGCCAGTGCAGGCCGTCGGCGGAGAAGGCGGCACCGGCGTTGTGGACGGGGTGAAAGCCGGGCTGGGCTGCGGCGGGCGCGGGTCCCCAGCCGGTGTGGAGCATGGCGTAGCGCCGCTGCGGGGGCGCGGCGTCGTTGCGCATGACGGAGAAGATGCCGCCGTAGTCGATCAGCACGTTGGGCGATTGCGGGTCGGGGACGATGCCGAGGTCGGGCCGTTCGAAGTGGACGCCGTCGCGGGTGCGCGCGTAGCAGACCTGCCACTTCATTTTGGCGGGGTCCCAGCCGGGGCGGGTGAGGCTGAAGGTCTTGGCGCTTTCGGAGTGGCTGCGGGCGCTGGCCTGTGCCGGTCTCAGGTGCTCGACGAGGAAGGGTTCGGGGCTGCGCCGCAGGCTGTACCAGACGTGGACCGTACCGTCGGCGTCCTGCAGGGTGGTGAAGGCGAGGGCCTGGGCGAACCGGTTGAGGTCCTGCTCGAGGCCCTGGGGCGGGTCGGGGTCTCTGCGCAGCGTGCAGCCGCCGGTCTGCAGCTGCCCGCGCGGCTCGTGCACGTCTGCGAGGGACATGAAAAGCAGCGGGAAGGTCATCGGGCGTCTCCTCGCGCGTGCGGTGCGCTATGAGTCGTGAGTCGTGAGTCGTGAGTCGTGAGTCGTGAGTCGTGAGTCGTGAGTCGTGAGTGGCGTCTCCGGGCGCGTGCGGGCGCCATTGGCAGTCGAACTGCTGCCAGTCGGACTATTGCCAGTCGAATACGGTGCCCAGGAGCTGATGGGGGCTGTCGCGCAGGGTGTCGTAGGTGCGCCGGGCGCCGGTCAGCGGCAAGACGTTCTGGAGCAGGGGCGCGATCCGGATCAGCCCGCGGCGCACGAGCCGGCAGACGTTGGCGAGGTCGTCGCGGTCGTAGCCGGTGTTCTGCCTGATGTTGATCTCGTGGGCCTGTCCCAGGTTGAAGGTGTAGTTGACGTTGAAGCGGCCGGCGATGAGCATGAGGCGGCCGCGGTGCTTGAGGGCGCGGATCAGCCGGTCCTCCATGCCTGCGACCCCGGCGGCGTCGATGAGCGCGTCGAAGGCGCGGTCGGCGATCTGTCTCTCCCAGCCGTCGCCGGCGACGTCGAAGATCTCTTCGGCCGCGCCGATCTCCCGCGCCAGCTCGAGGCGGCGGCGGTCGATTTCGCAGACGGCGACGCGCGCACCCATGGCGTTGGCGATCTGGGCGGCCATCTGGCCGATGAAGCCCTGGCCGGCGATCAGGACCCGTTCGCCCATGCGCAGGTCGGCGTGGCGGCAGGAGTGCATGGCGACGCCGGTCATGCCGAAGAGCGCGGCGTGGGTGGGATCGACGTCCGGCGGCAGTCTGATGAGCAGGCCGTTTTCGCGGGCGACGACAAATTCCATGTGGTCGGCGTTGACGTAGACGAGGTCGCCGGCGGCGAGCTGTGTCACGTCGGGGCCGGTCTCGATGACGCGCCCGACGTGCTGGTAGCCCCAGCCGGCGGGCAGCGCGTCGTCGGGGTGGGCGTAGTTGCCGCCGGTGAGGTCGTTGTGCTCGGTGCCGTTGGTAATGCCGGAGTAGAGCGTGCGGCTCTTGACCTGGTTGCCGGTCGGCGCCGGCGGCGCGGGCCAGTCGTCGACCAGCAGCTTTTCGCGTTTCTTGTCGGGCCTGAGCCTTGTGACCAGTGCGCGCATGGGCGGTCTCCGGGCGTCAGATCCGGCGGGCGGTCCAGCGGATGGCGCGTGCGACGGTTTCGCCGAAGCCGGGATTGGCCCAGGTCAGGTTGTCGTGGCCGGACTGGAAGCAGACGACGCGGGCGCGCTTGTGCCTCCTGGCCCAGGCGATCGCCTTCATGCTCTTGGGGTGGTGGGCCGTGAGGAGGATTTCGCTGTCCGCGTCCGGCTCGTCCATCAGGTAGGTCTCGTCCTCCATCTGCCAGGCGCTGCGGCCGGCGGTGATGGGGTGTGCCGGGCGGGCGATCTCGATGCGGACCGTCTGCTCGGGGTGGTGGCGGAAGCTGCGGTCCTCGATGCCGGCGATTTCGCTCCAGACCGGCCACTGCGGGTAGGCGAGGATGGCGTGGTGCAGGAGGATGATGCCCTGTGCCGTCTCGCCCAGGTGCGCGAGCGCGGTCTCCGGTTTTCCGGCGTACCAGGGCCCGTCGTCGGAGGGGCCGTCCATCAGCATCGTGTAGAAGAGGGCGACGTCGTAGCCGTCGCGCACCTCTGCGCGTGCGGAGGCGAAGTCGTCCATGTGCTGGATGTAGGCGTCGACGCCGGGCAGGCTGCGGAAGAAGCGGTGAAAGTTGCGCACGTCGTAGCCGTGTCCGCCGGTGATCACCGCCAGCTGGATTGGGTTTTCTGCTGTCCTCTCTGCGGTCATCTTCTGCTCCGGCGCCGGCGAATGAAAGGGAACGCTGGAGACGGAGGCGGTCCCGTCTCCAGCGTTGACACCAGTTTCTAGTTTCTAGTTTTTGGTTTTTAGTTTTTGGTGAACACCGGTTGGCCGCGTGTGCGGCCGTTGCCGTTACTAAAAACACAAAACACAAAACACAAAACTGCAGTTGACGTTGCCGTTCGAGTTACGGCAGTATTGCCGCCGGCAGATGCGCTACTGCGCGCGCGCCAGGGCGGCGTTGTAGGCGTCGACGATATCCTGTGCGCCCATGCTCTCGATGGTGGAGGTGAGCTCGCCCCAGGTGTCGTCGTTAATCTCAAGCTGCCCTTCGATCATCTGCTGGATCGTTTCGAGCAGATAGGTGTCGATCGGGGTGCCCAGGCTGGCGGCCACCTCCGCCTCCTCTTCGTTCAGAATGATGGAGGGCAGGGGGTCGCCGTAGGAGCCGCTGGGATTGATGAAGTTGTCGTCGATCCAGCGCCAGCCATCGGGGAACTCGGGCGCGGGCCAGTCCGCCATCAGGCCCCAGTGCGGTTCAGCCTCGGGCCACCAGACGCGGGCGAGCGAGCCGATGTCGTTGATGAAGGCGGACTCGTTCGTCATCGCGGGCGGGGATTCGGGGATCATGCCGCTGCAGTAGTGTTTCTCCTTGAGGCTGGGGTGGCGCTGGATGGTATCGGTGTAGCACTTGGTGCCGTCGGCGCGATAGGTCCAGTCGACGCCCTCTTTGCCCTGGTAGATGAGGAAGCGGCCCTCGGTGCTGAACAGATAGTCGATCAGCCAGACCGAGGCATCGATCTCCGCCTGGGAGGAGGAGGCCGAGATAACGAGCGGGTTGCCGAGCCAGACATTGGAGGGGGCGGGCCAGAGGATCTTCTCGCCGTCGACCGTCAGCGACATGACCGGGTAGAACTTGCCCTGGTCGATGCCGGCGTTGGCGACGCAGGAGTAGAAGTGCCAGCCGGTGTTTTCGAGGATGGCCCCGGCTTCGCAGGTGCCGCGTGCCAGCGCCTCCCAGTCCGGGTCGCTCATGGTGGCGTATTCGGGGTGGAGGACGCCGTTCTCGAACATCCAGTTCATGAACTCGACCATGGTGCGGAAGCGGGCCATGAGCGGGCCATACTCATACTGCTCGGTGTAGGGGTTGTAGTAGACGGTCAGGTCGGTGCCGAGCCATTTGGCCCAGTTGGCGGTGTGGCCGGTGAAGCCGTTGCGGCTGGAGATGACCGGTTTTCCGTCGAGCTGGTCTTTGAGGCAGAGCATGGCGTTCTTGAGGTCGTCCAGGTTCAGAATGGCGTCCCAGTTGCCGTTCCATCTGTCCTCGATGATGCCGCACTGTTCGATCAGGTCGGCGCGCAGTTGCAGCCACGGCCGCAGCTGGCGCAGGCGCCTGACCTGGGGCACGCCGTAGATGTTGCCGTCGGGCGAGGTCATCAGCCGTTCCATATCGGGCTGCCTGGCCATTTCGGCGACGAGGTTGGGCATCTTGCCGTCGTCGATGTAGTCGCTGAGCGAGACGAAGAGCCCTTGCGGGCCGAACTCGTGGGCGATGTCCATCGGCGTGCCGGTGGTGTCGGCGGGCAGGCCGAGTTGCATGATGTCCGGCAGGTCGCCCGACGCGAGCGTGGTGGCGATGCGTTCGCCGAGGAACTCGCGCGGGATCTGGCGGAAGCCGAAGTTGAAGCCGGTGCGGTCGGCCAGCAGCTGCATCGAGTAGGTCTCGGGCGTGATGTCGCCGAAGACGCCTTCGGGCGCGAGCATCAGCTCGAGCACCAGCTCTTCGGGCTCGGCGGTCGTCTGCTCGGCTGGCATACAACCCACGACCAGCATGCTCAAAATGATGAGCAGACCCAGGGATGACGACAGGCTGAATCTCTTCATTTTCTTCTCCTCGATGGTGGAAGTGACGTGAATCGAACGTGAAAGCGGGCCTTCGTACTCCATACTGCGTACTGCCGATTGGGTACTGCCGATAGCGTACTGCCTATGGCGCAAGCGCGGACGGGGCGCTTGCGCGGCCGGGACTTACCCTTTGATCGCGCCGACCAGCGTGCCCCTGACAAAGTATTTCTGCACGAAGGGATAGACGAGCAGAATCGGGCCGGTGGTCACGATGACCGTCGCCATTTTGACCTGGCGGAAGAAGGATTTGGCCTGCAAGGTGTCGCTGTAGTTGCCCTGGACCACGTCGCCGGTTGCCCCGCGGATCAGCATGCGCCGCAGCATGATGGTCAGGGGGAACTTTTCCGAGTTGTTGAGATAGAGCAGCGGGTTGAAGAAGTCGTTCCAGACGGCGACGGCGACAAAGAGAGCGATGGTCGCCAGGATCGGCTTGGACAGGGGCACGATGATCTGCAGGAGGATGCGAAAGTCGCTGGCGCCGTCGACGCGGGCCGCGTCCTTCAGCTCGCGCGGGATGGTGGAGATGTTGGCGCGCACGAGGATGACGAACCAGAAGTTGAAGGCGACCGGCAGGACGATGACCCAGGTCGTGTTGAGCAGGCCATAGCCCTGGTAGGTCAGGTAGGTGGGGATGAGGCCGGCGGAGAAGAAGAGCGTCAGCCCGAGGATGAGGCTGATGGGGCCGCGCAGGCGGAAGCGCGGCTCGGAGAGGGGGTAGGCGGCCAGCAGGCAGGCGATCAGGGTGAAGGCGGTGCCGAGAACGGTGTAGGTGATCGAGTTGCGGTAGGCGCGCAGGACGGAGTTCGAGCGCGCGATCGCCTCGTAGGGCTCCAGGTTGAAGCCGATGGGGAACAGCTTGACCGATTGACGCCAGACCGCCTCGCCGTCGCTGACCGAGATCGAAAAGACGTAGAGCAGCGGGTAGAGCATCACGCAGCTGAAGCCGATCAGGAAGAGGTAGTTCAGGTAATCGAACAGCTGCATCTTTTTCAGTGTATGCACGGTTTACTCCCGGCTACCAGAGCCCTTCGCGATCCTCACTGGTCCGCTTTACGAGATAGTTGGCCGCCACGACCAGCATGAAGGCGATGACGGAGTCGAAGAGACCGATGGCCGCGCCGTAGCTGAAATCGAATTTGATCAGCCCGCGGCGGTAGACGTAGGTGGCGATAACGTCGGAGACGTTGTAGGTTGCCGGCTGCTGCAGCAGGAAGGCGCGCTCGAATCCGACCGAGATGATGGACGAGACCGAGAGGATCAGGGTGACGCTGATCACCGGCAGCAGGCCGGGCAGGGTTATGTAACGGATACGCTGCCCGCGCGAGGCGCCGTCGACGATGGCCGATTCATACTGTTCGGGCGGGATGCCGGTCAGCGCGGCGAGGTAGATGATCGAGCCCCAGCCGATGCCTTGCCACAGCACCGAGCCGATGTAGAGCGGGCGGAACCAGGCGGAGGTGCCGAGAATACGCACCTTTTCGCCGGTCAGGGCGACTGCGATCTGGTTGACGATGCCGTCGGTGCTGAAGAAGTCGTAGATGAGGCCGACGATTACGACGACGGCGATAAAGTGGGGCAGATAGCTGATCGATTGGGTGACGCGCTTGAAGAGGCCGTGCTGCTGTTTGACCTCGTTGAGCAGCACGGCGAAGACGATCGGCAGCGGGTAGGAGATGACCAGCGTCCAGAAGCCAAGCACGACGGTGTTTTTGACGACGCGGAAGAAGAAGGGGTCTTCGATGAATTTGATGAAGTTCTCCAGGCCCACCCAGGGGCTGCCCTGGATGCCGGAGACGATGTTGTAATCTTTGAAGGCGATCTGGAGGCCGTAGAGGGGGTAGAAGCGGAAGAGGAAGAAGCCGACGAGCACGGGCAGGATCATCACATAGAGCTGCCAGTTGAGCTGCATCTCTCTGTGCAGACGCGTTCGCCAGTCACGCAGGACTGCCCGTGGCGCGGACGGCCCCGAAACCAGCGCAGCGTCTATGGTTGCATCGTCGCTCATGGGGCCACCTTGCGATCACGGGGAAGGCGGGCGAGAATTCCGCGGGCGGACAGGTCAGGATTGGAGAGTGCCTCGAACCTGCGGCGCAGCATACATGAGGGGCCATTTGTAGTCAAGTAGATTAACAATTGGATGTGCGCAAGGCGGGAACTGTGCTAAAGTGCCCGGGCAGCCGTATCCAGCGGAGGGAATCAGCGACATGCAACTGACAACTATCGAAGCGATCAGGGTGCCGCGCGATGCCGGTCCACGCGTGAGGACGGCGGCGGACGAGCTGGCGCGCTGGGTCGAAGGGCTGGGCGGCGCGCGGCCAACTGTCGGCGTGCATGCGGCGCAGACGCAGGCCTCCGTCTGGCTGGACGACGCCGGGCGCGATTTGAAGCCGGAGCACTTTCGCATCGAGGTGGAGGACGGCGCCGCGCTGCGCATCAGCGGCGGCGATGGGCGCGGCGTGTTGTACGGCGTGCAGGAATGTATCGACCGCGCGCGGGCGGGCCGGCCGATGACGGAGATGACCGACGGCCCCCATTTTGCGGTGCGCGGCCTGCGGATGTGGGAGACGCCTTCGAACAAGGTCTGGTGTCTGCCGGTCAAGAGCATCCTCGATTATGATAAGATGCTGCGCCCCGAGGCGCAGCCCGAATACCTGGATTTCGCGCGGCGGCTGCTGGCGATGCGCGTGAACCGTCTCAGCCTCTTTGCGCAGTACGCGGCCAAGGGCTCGCAGTTCGAGCGCTGGCTGGCGCGCGCCGAGCCGGTCGAGCGGTTCGCGCGTTTTCTGGACCGTTTTGGCGTGACCGTCGGGCTCTCGCTCCACTATGCCGAGCCTGACGAGAACGGGGTCTACGCCGACGTCTGTCCCTTCTCGGAGGTCGTTCGCGACCAGTGGCACAGTTTCACGGCGCGCCTGGCTGCGGACATGCCGAGCGTGCGCAGTGCGATCGTGTGGGGCGCGGGTGAGAACGCGCCCGGCCCGCACGAGGACGACTGCGAGCGCTGCCGCGGGCTGCCAGTACGCGAACGCGTTCTGGCCGGAATGCGCTTGGTCAGCGATGCGCTGGCCGCGATCGACGGCGAGCTGCTGTGGCCCGCGGTCACGGACCAGGCCGCGTACGCCAAGGCGGAGACGGAGATGTTCGGCGAGTGGGGGGATGAGATTCCTGAGAACGTGCGGATCGCGCCCTGCCATCTCTACTGGGACTTTCGCCCGCCCTATCCGCCGCATCCGATCTGGGGCCATATCGGCAACCGGCCGGGCGAGCGCTCTCCGTACGTATTCGAGCTGGCGCTGGTGGGCGATACGGCCGGCCTGAACTTTCTGCCGTGCTCGATGGCGCACCGCTGGCGGGAGGCGTTTCGCAAGGCGGCGGCCAAGGGCTGTGAGGGCTTTGACGCCAACCTGGGCGTGCACCCCGAGTATGTGGACCATCCGCTCAATCTCTCCAACTGGTATGCCTACGGCCGGCTGTGCTGGGACCCGCAGCTCGACCCGGACGAGATTCTGTCGGAATGGCTGAGGATGGAGTACGGCGCGGCCGCGGTCGCGTTTCTGCCCGGGCTGAAGGAGACCTATCCCGCCGCGATCGGCGCGCTGTTCAGCCGCTGCGGCCTGACCCAATGTCACAGCTACGTTGCCCGCTACAGCTATCTGGACACACGTCTGAACGGGCCGTGGCGCATCTGGACCGACTACCTGCATCCGGGGATGGACCGCGCGGGTGAAGACGTTCTCGGCCTGGAGCTGCCGCTGGACGCCTATCCTGAGGAGGAGCGGGAGTCGCTGCGCAGCGACCCGCGCTATCAGCTCATTTTCAACCGGGTGCCGCTGACGTCTGCCTACGCCGACGAGTTGATGACGGAGAAGCGGCCGTCGATCGAGCGGATGGAGGAGGTGCTTGCGGCGTGGCGGCGGCTGGAGGGCGAGGTAGAGCCGGCCGCCTATGCCCGCGTGGCCGGGCTGCTGGAAGGCAACGTCAACGACGTGCGCATCTTTGTCGACTGTTTCGGGCTGTACCTGGACCACAAGCTGGGGCGGCTGGAGGCGGCGCAGATCGAAGCGGTGCGCGCGCGTTACGCCGGCGTTCCCAAGGGGGAGGCCACGGCGGGCTCGCCGTATGACGGCTGGTTCTGGGACCACTTTGGCTGGCAGGGCACCTACCTGGAGTTCCTCGAGGACCTGGAGAAGCTGCTGCGCGGCGAGACACTGGGCCCGTTTCTGGCCGCGGGCGCGACGGAGAGCCAGATGGAGTAGGCGTCTGTTCTGCGTGTTGCGCAGGGCGAGCGGGACGTTCTCGGACTGGAAGGGGGGAGCATGTCGGACAACGGGAAGACCCCAGAGTGGCAGGAGGCGGGCGTGGTGTCGACAGTCGCCAGTCGATATGCCGCGCTCAGGCCTGTTCCGCTGCAGGCGGTCAGGATGGGCGACGGTTTCTGGAAGGCGCGCATCGATGCCGGCCGGCGCAACGGCATCGCGGCGTTCCTGGCCTGGCTGGACGTAGACGACCAGACCGCGCCGTTCCGGGCGTATGCGGCGGGCGACAGGGCGGGCATCCGGGCCGGCCTGGAGACGCTCGAGGCCAATCCGACGGGGATGAACCGCACGCGCAACGGGCATTCGTGGCGGGCGAATTTCCAGAAGTGGCTGGAGGCGTGCGCCTTTTTCATCCAGTCCGGGCACGATGCGGGTACGCGCGCCCTGCTCGACCTGTTTGTGCGCGGCGTTGTGCGGGCGCACGAGGACGATGCCTTCTGGGCGGTCTACTACGGCGACGGGTTCGAGAGATCGTACGGACTGGGCAACCCGGGGCACCTGATTCAGGCGGCGATCGCGCACCACCGGGCGACCGGCTCGACCGAGTTCCTGGAGTGCGCGCAGCGCGTTGCCGACGCGATCTGCCAAAAATTCGGAGGCGAGGATTTCGCCGGGCACAGCGTGATCGAGATGGCGCTGGTCGAGCTCTACCGCACGACCGGCCAGGAGCGGTACCTCGCCGGCGCGCGCCATTTCCTCACGCCGCTGCTGCGGCAGCCGCCGGTCGTGGGCTCCCCTTTCCGCGGCTCTGCGAGCAGGCACGTCGTGCGCCAGACCTACCTCCTGTGCGGCGGCGCCGACTATTATGCCGAGACGGGCGACCGGGCGTTCATGGATAAGCTGACGGCGATCTGGAAAGACATGGCCGGCGGCAAGCTGCATCTTACGGGCCAGCTGGCCGTGGATGGGGAGAACATCGAGATGACCTGCAAGGAGGCGTTCGAGCTGCATACGGGCGTCTTCCGGTTTTTGCTCGGCACCGGTCTGGAGACGTGCGAAGCGGTCGGCAACGCGACCTGGAACTGGCGGATGCTGGCGGTGACGGGCGCGGCCCGCTACGCCGACCTGATGGAGAGGACGCTCTACAACGGTTTCCTGGCGCACGTATCGCTCGACGGCGCCAAGTTTCACTATCTGTGTCCGCTCTCGTCGGACGGCAACCACTGGCAGCGCACGGCCTGGGCTTCGACGTCGACGGGCTGCTGCCCACCGAACGCGCTGCGCATGCTGGCGTCGCTGCCGGGTTATATCTTCAGCACGTCGCAGGACGGCGTGTGGGTCCACCTGTACGACGGCTGCAGGATGGACTGGCGGCTGCAGGACGGGACCGGGCTCCGCCTGACGCAGGAGACTGCGTATCCCTGGGACGGCGAGGTCGCGATCAGGCTTGAGCCTGAGCGGCCGGTCGCGTTCGCGCTGAACCTGCGCATTCCGGCGTGGTGCCGCGCCGCGTCGCTGCAGGTGAACGGTGAGGCGTTCGAGGGCGAACTTGCGCCCGGCGCCTACTGCCGCATCGAAAGGGTGTGGCGCAGCGGCGATCTTGTCGTTCTGCGGCTGCCGATGCCGGTCGTGGCGGTGACGGCCGATGCGCGCGCCCGGTACTACGAGGGCAAGGTTGCGCTGTGTCGCGGCCCGCTTGTCTATAGTGTCGAGAGTACGGACAATCCCGGTGTCGCTATGTGGGGCGCGTGGGTTGGGTTGCCTGCGGGGGATGGGCCGGGCGGCCGCGAGCTGACGGGGCATTACCGGCAGGCGGCGCTGCTGGACGAGTTTGCGGTGGATTACAGGCAGGACCTGCTGGGTGGGGTTGTCGCTCTGCAGGGAGCCGGGGGGTCGTACGATGAACCGGCCGGCAAGCTGACATTCATTCCCTACTATGCGTGGGGGAACCGGGAGAGCAGGTCGTCGCTGCGGACGTGGATCGACGGCAGGACGCAGGGAGAGGAAGGGGAAGATGCGAGCCAGACGCCTGGTGTGTAGGGCCGTTGGCCGGGTCGAATGGGAGAGCTTCGAGATCGCGGCGCAGCCGGCCCCGCACGAGGTGGTCGTCAGGTCGGTCTGCTCGTTGATCAGCGCGGGCACGGAGACCGCGTTGTACAGCGGTACGCACATCGGCTTTTCGCAGGATAGCCCGCCGATGCTCCCACAAGAGCTGGGCTACGCTCTGGCCGGTGTTGTGCAGGCGGTTGGCGGCGCGGTGACGGCGTGGGCGCCGGGCGACTGGGTGGTGGCCTACGCAGCGCACGGCGACTGGGCGGTGTGCGACGTACGCACGGCCAAGATTTGGCGTCTGCCGCCGCTGGTATCGTTCGAGCAGGGGGCCCTGGCCGTGATGGGCGGCATCAGTGCGGTGGGTGTACGCCAGGGCCAGGTCGCGCTGGGCGAGACGGTGGTGGTACTGGGCCTGGGGCTGGTCGGCCAGTTTGCGGCGCGGCTGGCGCGCGCGGCGGGCGCGCGGCCGGTGATCGGGGTCGATTTCTTTCCCAAACGGGTGCAGGTCGCGGCAGAGGCGGCTGTGCGGGCGTTCAATCCGGACGAGATAGACGTCGGGCAGATGGTGGGCGATCTGACCGATGGGCGCATGGCGGAGGTGGTGATCGAGGCGACCGGCAATCCTGCGGTGATCCCGCAGGCGCTGGAGCTGGCGGGCGACGGCGGGCGCGTGGTGTTGCTGGGCAGCCCGCGCGGCACGGTCGAAATCGATCCGTACGCGGTCCACCAAAAGGGTGTCTCGCTGATCGGTGCGCACGCCCGCGTCTCCGGACATGCGCAGACGGTACGCGATCCGTGGACGCGTGAGCGCAATCTCGAGCTGGTCCTGCGTCTGTTTGCGGACGGTTCGCTGTCGGACGGGGGGCTGATCAGCCACCGTATTCAGCCGGAGGCGGTTGGCGAGATGTACGAGCGGCTGGTTGAGCGCCCGCGCGATTTTCTCGGCGTGTTGATCGAATGGGCGGGGACGAACGCGTAATTGTCTGCGGGCGTATAGATTATCTGTACTCAGACCTTGGCCTGATTCGATGCCTTGCGGATGCCGCTGAGTCCAGAGGTCTGGACAGTTAGCGACAGTCCAGGTGTTGCCAAGTGCACCTCGATCTATGCCGCCTCAATATCGGTATGGGTAAAGTCCTGACCTTTGAAGAGGAGCGGTTCACGGCTTGTTGCCGCGAGCGCGTAGACAAAGCAGTCGCCAAAGTTTAGCCCGGCTGGATGATTGCCTTTTCCAAAGCGCCGCCAAGCGCGGCGAGCAACGTCAGCCTGTTCGGTCGTAACAGGAACCAGTTCGATGGATGCTGCCTCCAGAAGCAGGTCCAGTTCATGCCCGGCGGCGGTTCCGCCTCTGCTCTCGACCACCATCGCGGCTTCAAGTAACGCGGTCACCGACATACGTCTGGGCCAAGCCATCGCGATCGCCTCTGCGTAGCGAGCAGCGTCTGGCTCGCCGAAAAGAATGGCGAGGATTGCCGACGTGTCGATAATCATTTGGGCAGGCCTCGCTCGTCGTAGAGCAGATTACCGTGCTCGACAGCAGCCGGCCCTGGCTTGAGATGAGCGGCGCAGCGCCGGCCAATGGCATGCAATTCCTGCGCCAAGGCAGTTGCACCTCGTCTGGCCCTCTCGCGTTCCAAACGTTCGCGTAGCGCAACCGCAATTGCGCCGTTCGTCGTTTCGCCAGTCAGTTGGGCCAGTTCAGCAGCCAGCCGGCAGGTCTCGGCATTATCGATTTGCAGGCTCATCAGTTGCCTCCAGGTAAGATATCGCGCCCGATGCGTACCCTACACTATCGCGACATGGCTGGCAAGACCTCCGGGCCGACCGAACCTTTGGCGGACAGAAACGCGACGCCACGGGCCTGATGTACTATAACGCCCAGCACTACGACCCTGCTTTGGGCGCCTTCTTTTCGTCGGATACGAGCGCGCCCAATGCGGCATGCGCGGTAGACTGCGACGGGCGTACCTTTGGCAGTTTGAAGCCCCTGGCGATTCGCGACGCACCATAGCAATGGATTGCCGCCTCACAGTTCTCCTCCGCCTTCCTGCTCATCGCGGTCAGGCTCGGCAATAGTCTGTACCATTCGCGGCTCCAGCGCAGAGGCTCGCTGCGGTCTTATGTTTCGTCATTGCGACCGCGGTCATACCGCGCGCCGCGTGCCATCCTCGGTTTCGAAAAGTTGGTCCGTGCTACCCGGTCCAACGCAGCCGCCGCACGATTTCATTCAGCACCGGTCTCAGCGCGGCGAATTCGTCGCTATGAATGCTGAACGCGAGCGCGGCCAGCGTCTCACCGTCGGGTGAGAGGAGCCAGGCCTGCCATACTTCGTTGTTGGTCTCGTTTTCGCTGTAGCGGACCAATACCACCTCTTCGCCTGACGGCCTCAGACCGACGGATGTTCTGACGCGGGCGGGTGTGATGCTGTAGGTGTGCGCGGCGGCTGCCTGCGCGTAGTCCTTCAGGGTCCGGCCATTGGCGGCGAAGGAGAAGACAAGGACGAAGTTGCTGGCCTCGCGGCCGGCCGGGCCGGAGTGCAGGCCAAGCCCGGTCACGGCATCGTCGCGGCGGTAGGTCATTGTCGACACCATCCGGCCCAATCCTGCGACGTCGAACTGCTCGCTGTCGTACCGTTTGGCTGCGGAGAAGAGGGCGAGGTCGGCCGCGGTGGGCCGTGCGGGGTCGAAGTAACGCCATGTTGACGGAAAGGAGATCGACAGACCGGATGCGTCATCGTAATATTTGAGCCAGCCGGTCCCGTCCGCCAGGGGCACATCGTCCGCATCCGCGGACGCGGTCACATAGTCGCTGTGCAGCCAGGCCAGCCGGCCGTCGAAGACGATTTGCCACCAGTCGCCGCTGGCATTTCTGCTGATGGCGGCGAACTGTTGGTCGGCGGCCGCGCCGCCGATGACGGGATGGTCGGTGCCCGGCCCCCGGCGCACGTTCATGCTGTGATTGGACGCCACTGTCGGCCCGGTGTGGGGCTTCAAGGCGGGGTCCTCCAGCCACTGGACGCGCCGCACGACTTCGTGCAGCAGCCCTTCCACCCATTCGGAATGCTCGCCCCAAAGGTCGTAGGTAACGGTCAGGAAGGTGCCGCCGTCGGGAGAGAGCAGGACGACCTGCCGGCCGTCGACGTTGGGGCGGGGGACGGTGACGACCCGGTCGCGGAAGGCGCGCACGCCGTCTATGCGGTAGCGGATTATTGCGGCCTGCTCGCCCCAGGGCCGCAGGCCGGGCCCGATTTCGATGCTCCTGACAAAAGTCAGCCCGGAGGCTTGCAGCTGTGCGGCCAGCTCGCGTGCATAGGTCGCCAGGCTCCGGCCCTCGCTGGGGACGGCGAGGAGGTGGAAGCCGTTGGTCTCCAGCGGCGGGGAATGTGGGTCGAAGGGGAAACCGGTACCGGCGAAGAGCTGCTCCTGCCCGGGCGGCGTCAGCGAATCGACATAGCTCACTCTCTCTGTGAGCAAGGCATCGGCCATCTCGGCTTCGTCAAGCTGCGGACGGAGCGCGCGCAGCTCCTCCTGTGAGGATGCGAAGAGCCACCCATGCGGATGGAAGATCTTCAGGCCGTGCCTCTCGACTTCGATAGCGGGCCAGCCCTGGAACGGTCCTCCTGAAGACAGGGGCGTATCTCCCACTGGCAGCACGAGGGGGTTGTGGATCGAAATCAGGGGCGTCCCGGGCGCGGGCGCGCTGATTGGCGTCTCCGGTCCCGCAGTGGCGGGAATGCAGGCGGTCAGCAGGAGGGAAACAATCGCGGCGATCGCCCAGCGGGTGGTGCGATGTTTTGCAGCCATGATATTTCCTTTCAGATTTCCACAGTCGGCTCGAAGCGCAAGGTCTCATCGTGCCTGAGCTCTCGAAAGTGTCGGGGAGGCTTTCTGGATTCGTCCGTCTCTGATATTGCCGTCATGCCGGAGGCCTGCAGCAGTCTCGGGGTACCGGCCCAAGCACCGGCCCAAGCACCGGCCCAAGTGTCGACCCCAGGTGTCGACCCCAGGTGTCGACCTTTGCCATGGGCGTTCTCCTCCGGCCTGATTGCGGCGCGCTCTTATGGTCGACGGTTTCATGCGATGTTCAGGTGGTCTTGGTCATGCGTCGGGCCGGGCTGGCGCCGATAGCGGGCTACCGCCTGTTCGATTGCCTCGCCGTTGCAGGCGGGGCAGATGTCGCTGGTTTAGCTGAATGTCAGAACAGCAGGCTTTTCTCTGCCCGTCTCAGATGACGCTTCACAAAACATCTCGACGACCGTCGGATGGCAGGTGAAGACCAGGACCTGGTTGGTGTCGGACAGTTCCGTGAAAGCGGCGGCGGCGCGGAGCGCCCGAGCAGGGTCGAAGTTTACGAGAACTTCATCGACAATGACGGGGAGAGGCTCCGTTCTCTGTCCAAGTTCGCGGATCAGTCCGAAGCGGAGGGCCAGGAAAAGCTGTTCGCGTGTGCCCCGGCTCAGTTCGGACGGTTGCTTGCTCTGTCTATCGGCGTCCATCACCGCGACCGTTTGCTCGCCGAGGGGGGCGTACACCTGCCGGTAGCGTCCTTCGGTGATGGCGGCGAAGACTTTCTCGGCATGACGAACGACTTGCGGCTGCCGCTCGCGTTCGAATTTTGCGCGCGCCTCGTTGAGCAGATTCTGGGCGAGGGTGAGCCGGGACCAGTTGCGGGCGTGGCCCCTAAGCTGTTCCAGGAGGACGTTGCGCTGCATGCGCAGCCGCGACGACTCCTCCTCACCCTCGAGGTTGGCGAGCTCGGCCTGGATGGAACCGAGTTCGGTCAAGAGTTCACCATGTCGGGCGTCGACGCCGGCCTGTTCTTCCTCCAGCGAAGCAATCTCGCCGGTGATCGACTGGAGGTCTGTGTTTTGGAGGTCGTTCTTCAGAGATTCCAGCGGTTTTCCCGGGCCGCTGAGACGCTGAAGCTGGTCCAGGGCGGAGCGGGCGTTGCTGTCGAGTTTTGCCCGCTCTTCTGTCTGCCTCGCTCGCTGGCGGAACTCATCGACGTTGCCGGCGCCGCCGCTGCGGAACAGCTGCTCAAGTTCACTCTGCGCTGCCTGAAGTTTGCCTTCGCGTCTTTTTAACTGGCGACCAGCGGTCTCCAACTCGGTTTTGGCGTCGCCCAGCCGGCGGACGCTTTCTTGAACTTCCTCATGCAGCTCGACGAGCCTGTCAGCCGCCGCGACCACAGCGCGCTGGTCGCTGCGGTCGAAGGTAACGTTATAGGATGACGCAAGCGGCGCAACGATTTCGACATAATCGGCGATGTCGTTCTCGATATCCTGGATGCGCTGCCGAAAGCTCAGAAGCTCGCGGAGCTGGCTGCGTCCAAGCTCGATCTGTTTCTGCAGAACGTCAGCGGTCTCCGGCGTGTAGGTATCGAGCAGGCCGCGTGTCACCAGCCAGTTCTGCCAGTCACTTTGTGCCGAATCACGTTGTTCACGTGCAGAGTTGACAGCAGCGGCGGACTCCTCGACGCGAGTTCGCCGCTGGTCTTTCAGTTCCTTTGCTTTGTCAAGTGCGTCGGAGAGACGGGCCCATTCTTGCAGCCTGCGCTCCTCTTCGTCGATCAGTTCTTCTGCTGCAAGGATAGACGACTCATCGATCGTATCGAGCTCAAGGGGCGCCGCTTCGTGCATCATCGTGGAGTGGAGACTCTGCATATTCGCTTCTTCGCGTTGAAGGGACTGCTGAAGGGGGGAGACATGAGGCAGTTCCCCGGCACTCGCAAGACGGGCATTGCCGGAAATGAATAGGTATATGGCCAGAGCGCTGAGCGCAACAGCGGCCGCGATGCCAATGTAGAGTGCCGTTCCGCCGAGAACCGCTCCTCCCACCACTAGGGCTGTGCCAGCTATCAGAGCGGCGGCAATGGCTCTGCTATGGTCTGACTTGCTTGGCGGGCGTTCCGTGCTTTTCAGGCTGTCCAGCTGGGTTTGTAGATTTCTTATATCCTGGCGCTGGCGGGCGAGATCGTTTAGTCGCGACCTTGTCGTGCGAATCAGGTTGCGGCGCAGCCGTATCTGTTCGGTATCACGGGACGGCCTGTCTATGGACTGAAACTGGCTGTCAGCCTTTTCCTCGCCGGCGATTGCCTCCTGCAATGCGAGTTCATTCTGGTCATGGGATGATCTGCGCGCTGAAAGCGCGTCCAGGAGATCGCGCTTTCTGTCGCGGTGCTCGGCGATCTCCTGCCGCACAGCCATGGAGAAGTCGAACGCTTCCAGCCTGGTCTCATCCCAGTCCGGTCCCAGATCTCTGAGTGTTTCGGCGAGGGCCCTCTCGCGTTCATTCAGTTCAGCTCGCCGTTCGGGGTAGTCTCCGATTAGACCGCTGAAATCGGTTCGTCCTTCCTGCAGACGTCTGATGTCGGTGGCGTGCTGAAGAATGGCCTCGTGTTCAATCTGAATTTCGGCTGCTTGTCTTGCTTCTGCAGCCTGTTCTTGCGCAGTTGCAAACTCGCGTTGAGCGTTTCTGACGCGCTCCTCCAACGTTTCCAGACGGGTTATGCCGTCCACGGGGAAATTCTCAATCGCTGGCAAAGAGGCTATCTCTTGGCGTGTCGATGCCAAGTCGTTCCATGGGTCCCAGGCGCTCTGGAGTGTCGTCTGGTGAGAAAGCCGCGATTGAATCTGTTGCCGGCGGGCGGCCAGGCCTTCGAGTTCGGTCTTGACCTGTTGTTGACGGGTAATGAGATTCCCGTACTCGCCTGCGTTCTCTTCGATTACTTTCAGCTTGCTGTCTATGTCTTGAAGTTGTTTGTGGGCAGCGTAGATTTTCTGGCTGCTGCCCCGATTGAGAAACAGCTTCTCTCGCTCGGCCGCGATTGATTTGAGGACGCTCGGAAGCGAGGTCACGCCCATGCCGGCGCTGTAGATCTGGTTGTTGACGTTGGCATCTTCAAGCAAGGCGGTACTATGGAGCTCGGTGAGGGTAAAGGCGAAGACCTGTTCAAACAGGTCCCTGGAGCTGTTGCCCAGCATCTGGGCGAGCATCGCCTCGTCCTGCGGCGCGCCCGTTTCTGAAGCGAGGACGGCCTTCCCGGATCGTTCCCCCTTGTACCGCCTGACCACACTCAGATGCCCGTCCCTGTCGACAAGTGCCAAACGGCCTCCGTGGCGGCCGCCTGCCAGCGGTGGGTAGTCGTGGGGCGCGCGTCGAAAGCCGAACAGGACTGCACGAATGAACTCCAGCAGTGTGCTTTTGCCCGCTTCGTTCGGCCCGTAGAAAACGGTTACGGGCTGTTCCAGCGGCCCGAAATCCCTGGCGGCGAACTGCCCGAATCCGTCGACGTAGATTTCACGAATTCTCATTCGTCATCTCCGGCGAGCTGTTCAACGACGATCGCCTCGGCCTCGTCGATCAAGGTGGCGAAACCGTCTCCGTCGAGAACATGGTCGGACAGGTACCTTCTGTACTGGCGATGCTGGTAAAGTTCAGAAAGACTGTTATTCAGACGCTCTTGCAGTTCGCGGTCGTTCTTTGCTCGATCCACTGTCTTCAGCAGTTCGGCCAGAAAGTCGGAACCCTCGATCCGTTCCTGCCGTTTGAAGGGAGCGCCCGTATTGTCTTCGATGCGCTCGCACCAGACGAACGGCGAGCGCTCTTCCCATTCGCCGTTCAGGTCCTCTATCAGACTCTCGATGAAGTTCGGCCGCTGCAGAGCGCTATACAGGCCGCCCCGCCCGGTCAAAGTCACTTGCAAGACGACCGACCGGCCGCCGGCGTCTCCCTGCGCATCGGTCATGGTCTGGTCAAGGCTGTCCAGCAACTCCTGCTCGGTTTCCAGTGGGGAAATGTCGAGGACGGAACGCTGCCAGCGTACGGTGTCCACGGCCCTGAAGTCCAGCTGCAGGTTTTTGGCTCCGTCCACCTCGACAAGGTAGACGCCGCGTGGGCCGTTCTCATTCGGATGTCTGCCCTGGGAGTTGCCCGGGTAAACCACAGCAGGGGATTGTTCGCTGAGTATCTGTTGCGTATGTACGTGGCCCAGCGCCCAGTAATCGATTGCGGACGATCTGAGATCGTCCAGCGAACACGGGGCGTAGGAGGCGTGCGCTGTGTTGCCGTCAACGTTGGTGTGCAGCAGCCCGATGGAAAAGGCGTTGGAATTGACTTCGTCGAGGTCTCGCACCAGGTTGTGATGGATGTCGCGCGTCGGGTAACTGATGCCGTGTACGACCGCGCGTCCGGGGTCGTCGTCAAAGACCGGCGCTGACTCAAATTGCGGGCCAAAGCGAGTACAGCTTGGCGGATAGTCAAGGCGAGCTTCCCAGCCGTCGAGGGGATCATGGTTGCCGTGGCAGACAAAGGAGCGGATGCCAGCCTCGTGCAGCTGCTCCAGACCGGCAACGAACTTGAGCTGGGCGCGCAGGCTCCGATCGGACGAATCGTACACATCACCGGCAACGAGCAGCGCATCGACACTTTCGTCAATACAGAGCTTGATGATGTTCTGATATGCGCTGAACGTCGCGCTGTGCAGGGCGTTCGTCACATGTTCGGGAGCAACGGCCTTGATTCCGACAAAGGGGCTGTCGAGATGCAGATCAGCCGCATGTACGAAGCGGAGAAGGGTCATGTGGGTCCGTCAGCTCTGGGTGGATGGATCGGCAATTATAGCTGATCGCACCCTGCATCACTAATCGGCCGTCCCGAGCGGAAGACTCGCAACGGCACTGGATGGGCCGCCTTTCAGCAGGCCCAGGGCCGCCTCTTCCGCCTCTTGCATGGCGGCGGGCAGGTTGTCGATGGTGCTGATTTGGTCCGGCGCCAGGAAGAGGAAGGAGACCTCCTTCACTTTGACGCCGGTTGCTTTTGTCAGGGCGAGCGCGTAGGCGCCGCCCTGCAGGCGATAGCGGGAGACCGCCCTTTCCATTCTGTCATCGGATTTGAGGTCATCGGTCTTGAAGTCTACGATGATGAAGCCGTCCTCTTCTTCGAAGAGCAGGTCGATGAAGCCCTCGACGATGCCGTCGCCGACGGGTCCGGCGACCGGCGTTTCGCGCCAGTAGCGTTTCGAATCGAGGGCGCGCTGCACGAGGGGGCTGGCGAGCGCGCCGCGTACGAGGCGGGCGATCTCGTTGGCGCGGCCGGGCACGCCTTCGGCCGCGGCCTGCGCCTGGGCGATGTCGTCGAGGCCCGCGCCGGTGCGCAGATCGACGACCTGCAGGGCGGCGTGGACCGCGCGGCCGATGTTGGTGCCGGCGCGGCCGCGGCGCCAGGGTTCGTCGGGGATATCCTGCTCTTCTTTCGCCTCTTGGGCGATGCGGGTGGCGGCAGCCGCTACGGGGCGTTTGCGCGCGGCGTAGACCAGGCCTCGTTCCTCTTCCCACTGTTCTCGCGCCGCCGCGGTGTCGCGGTCCGCCGCGGTCGTGTCGTCGCGCGATTCGGGGGAATCTGCGGTGGGCATTGCGGTCGGATGGAACGGCTGCCAGAGATGGTCCGCCTCCTGCATGAACTCTGCGATGCGGGCCGCCGGCGGCTTCGAGTCCCCTGACTTCCTGTACAGGCTGACGACGAGGTGATCGCGGGCGCGCGTCGCGGCGACGTACATGAGGCGCACCTGCTCCTCTTCTTCACGCTCTTTTTCCGTGTCGACCAGCTCGGCAAAGCCGGCGGTCTGCAGCGGCACGTCCTTCGAACCGGCCTTCACCTCGACCCGCCCGCAGATGCGGTCGTAGAGCACAGGATTGGTCTGGTTCCTTGGGCCGAAGTTCAGCCCGGCCAGGAAGAGAATTGGAAACTCGAGGCCCTTTGCGGCGTGGACGGTCATTACGCGCACCGCGCCCTCGTCGGACTCCTGCACGGCCGTCTCGAGCGCCTTTGCTCCTTCCTCCTGCTGCCGCGCCGACCAGGCGATGTAGGCGCGCAGCGAGGTTTCACCGGCCGCGGCGAAGGCGCGGGCGCGGTCGATGAGGAAGTTATAGCGCTGCCAGCGGCCGCGCCACTGGCGCTCGTCGAGGGCCAGCTCGCGCAGTTTCCGTTCGCGTACGAAGCGTTCGATCAGCGCGGCCGGGGAGACCCACTTGCGGTCTTCGTGGCACTGTTTGAGCGCGGCGAGCGCTGCGGCGACGCGTGCGTGCGGTGCAACGTTTCCGGCCAGGTAGTCGAACTGTCCGCCGTCCTCGACGAATGCGAGCAGGTCGGCGTCGGAGCAGGCAAAGGCGGGAGAGCGGAGCGCGGCGACCACGGCGACCTGGTTGGTCGGGTCGTCAATGGCGGCAAGACAGTTCAGCAGGTCGCGCACCTCCTGCGTCTCGTAGATCAGGGACTGGCTTTCGAGCCGGTAGGGTATGCCGGCATCCTCGAAGGCAATCTCGAGCGCAAAAAACGACGCCCGGCGCGGCATCAGCACACAGATGTCGTTATATTCGGCGGGGCGGAGCGCGTCGGCGCCGTCCTCTGAACGGACCGGCCAGCCCTCGGCGATCGCGGTCTGTATCGCGGCCGCGATCGCCTCGACCTCCTCCTCACGCGCTACGCCCACATTCCCCTCGACTTCGCCGCCCATGCAGCGAACGGGCGGCGGCTGGCCCTGATACGGCACCGGTGAGAGGGGCGCGTAGCCGGTCTGGGCTGCGCCCTCCTCCATCCACAGGGTGAACAGCTGGTTGACCCAGTCGATGACCGGAGCGAGTGAGCGGAAATTCTGCGAAAGGAGCACCTTCGACCCGCCAACGGCCTCCTGCATGCGCTCGACCTGTTGAATGTCGGCGCGGCGGAAGCGGTAGATCGACTGCTTGGGGTCACCGACGATGAAGAGCTTGCCGGCTTCGGGGCGTACCGTGCGCCACTCCTGGGGTCGGGTGGCCGGGTCGGCGCGGGCGGGGGCCTCTTCGGCCAGGAACATGGCGATCTCGGCCTGCAGGGGATCGGTGTCCTGGACTTCGTCGACCAGGATGTGGGTGTAGCGCGCCCGGAAATGGTCGCGTGCGGGGAGGCTGTCGCGCAGCAGGTTGCGGGCGAGCACCAGCAGGTCCATGAACTCGACTTCTCCGGCCCTTTTGCGGTCCTCGGCATATTCGAGGGCAAAGCGTTTGAGCAGCTCGAGCACCGGGACCAGGGCCGTCGCCTCCTCGGCATCGCGGTTGGCAGGCGTGTCGAATGCGGCCCCGGCCAGCAGATCGTAGTTGTCGTTGAAGCTGACCGCGATGTCACGGAGGTGCTTCAGGGTCATGCCCACCGCGAGCGCGGGGCGCAGCGCGTTCTGCGCCGCGCGGTCGTCTAGCGTCATGTCGAGCCACTCCGACCAGCGGTTTTCGAATGCGATCTCGGCTGCGACCGCGTCGCGGGTGGTGAAGCCGGGCGGCAGGCCCGATTCGAGTGGGCGCTCGCGCAGGAGGCTGCCGGCGAAGCTGTGAAGCGTCTGGATGGCGGCCAGGTCGAGCTCTTCGACGGCGCGTTTGCAGTTCGCCCGCTCTTCCTGGCTGAGGCTGCCGTCTTCGGCGGCCCTTTCCAGGGTTTCGCCGATGCGGCTGTTCAGCTCGGCGGCGGCAGCCTCGGTAAAGGTGATGGCGGCGATGCCGCTCATTTTCGCCCGGCCCGTCTTGATGAGTGCGGCGATGCGGTCGACGAGGCTGCGGGTTTTGCCGGTGCCGGCCCCCGCCACCACGACCATGTTTTGGTCGAGGTTATGGACGATCGCGTCGCGCGCGGCCTGGTCGGAAGGGGCGATCATGGGTTTGCCTCCCCTTCGGCCAGCGCCGCGTAGGCGGCCAGGCGTGGATCGCGGCGCTTCTGGCGCCAGTGGCGCTCGCGCCGCGTGGGGCAGAGATTTTTGAAGTCGCAGTGGCGGCAATTGGTCGCGCCTGTTCCCGGATTGGCGGGGAAAAGGCCCTCGCCGATGCCGTCGCTAATGGTCCCCACGGCATCGGCGAAGGGGTCAAGCATATCTTCGAGGCGCCCGGCCGGGGTGGGCTGTGTGCTGAGCTTCCCCTCCGACGACATGAACCAGTAAGCGACCTTCACGTCAATTCCCTGGCCTAACATCTGCTGTGCGGCGAGACCGTAAACGGGCAGCTGCAGGCGCTTGCCGCGCTGGACAGGGTCTTTTTTCAAGCTCCCATATGCCCTCGAACTGCCCGTCTTATAATCGAGCACGAGAACGGTATTTCCATCTGGCGAAATGTCGATGCGGTCGATGAAGCCGCGGAAGCGGACCGTGCCTGTCTTCCGACTCGACCACTCGACGGGTTCCTGCGGTACGGTATCGCCGCGACGGTGTTGGACGGGTCCGAATGCGACTTCAACTGCATGGGGCGAGACGCCGTACTTCTTGCGCAGCTTAAGGTCCGCTTCCAGGAAGCCGAGCAGGTCGCTGCGGATTTCCTCCTGCGCCACCTCCCACAGGAGCTGTTTGCCGGTCACGCCGCGCTGCTCGGCATCCTCGAACACGTCACCCGCGATCTGCAGGAGCAGGCTGCGCTGCTCATCGCTCCAGGGCTGTTTGGGCTGAGGGACCGTTCCCTGCTCCTGCACGGCGTGGATGAAGCGTTCGAGCGTCGAGTGGACGACCGATCCGCGCTCCATTGCTGAAATCGTTGCGAGCTCCTCCGGCTGCTCGAGCGCGGCGAGGCCGAGAACGTTCGACAGAAAGTATTTGAAGGGACAGGCGGCCCAAGTCTCAAGCCGCGTCGGCGAGAAGATTGCGCTGCTGGAGAGCCCGATGCGCCCGGAGGATGACGCTGCCCCGGAAAGGTCTCCGTCCCAGTGTGTCAGCCCGGCGCTCTTCCTGGCCTGCTGCATTTCCAGCGCGCTCGCCAGCACAGTTTCCGGCGCGGCCAAGTGGTGATCGCGTATGCGTTCGCCGTTGTCGCGCCAGCGCCACAGGCGGTGGAGGTCGTAATCGTGGAGGTCGGCGGGCTGCGACCGGGACAGGCCGCTGATGCCGGCCTGCGCCGAGGCCACCTCTTCAAACCATGGCTGTGCGCGCAAGGCGGCGAGCTCGTCGGGAGAGGAGAGCATTGAGGGGTAGATGGGTGAGCCGTGCAGACGGGAGGCCGTTTCCAGGAACCAGTGCGACGGATGCTGCTCCCTCTGGGCGATGTTGTTGCTGCGGGCGAAGGTAAGAACAGTGGCGCGTCCGGCCGATGCCGCGGCGAGGTAGGCGTAGCGTTGGGCGGCCGCGCCGCGCCGCGCGGGGAGGCCGGCGCGCGTGCGTTCCTGTTCCGGCAGCAGGGGATCGTCGGAAGGTCGCGAGGGCACCACGCCCTCGACCATGCCGATCAGATACACTCTGTCGAATCGCATTCCGAGGGCGCTTTCGACGGGGCCGACGAAGAGGCCTTCGCCCAGCGCGCCCGTTTTGGCGGGGGAGCGCTTAAGCGTCTCGTTGAGCGCGGCTCGGAAATCATCGAGCGTAACGATGTCCTCGCCGGCGAGGGCTGCCAGCTCCGGCAGATCGGCCTGGAGCTTTTCGAAGTTTTCCCGCTCCTCCGGGAGGAGCGCGTCTGCGTCGAGGTACCGCGCGATCAGATGCTCGGCCCATTTGACGAGCTGCGGCCAGGTGCGGCAGCTTGCGGCTTGGGCCAGGTCGTCGTGCAGCCGCAACATGAACTTTTGTAAAGCCCGCGCCTCGCTCTGTGTCTGTTCCATCAGGATTCGCTCTGCCTCAGACAACTCTTCGTCCCGGTCACTGCCCGCCCGCGCCTGGCGCGCCGCATAGCGTGCAAGACGGTCGCGCCACTGCTCAATTCCGGCGACGACGCCGGCCTCTCGCGAGAGCGCGTCCCAGCGTGAGGGGCTGTAATCCCCGCGGTCGGCCTTTACCGGGCAGGAGGTGAGCCAGCGCATGACCTCGTCCCTGGCCAGATCGCTGCCGGCCAGGTCGACCATGCCCTTGACCATGCGTCCGACCGCGGTCGCGGCCAGCCTTCCCGGCGGCGGACCGGCGGTCGGAATGCCGGCGATTTCGAACTGTTCTGCCAGGATCGAGGCGTAGGGCTCCCGTTGCCAGTAGAGGACGGCGATCCGCGCGAACGGTGTGCCGGCGTGCGCGGCCGCGGCGATCTCTCGCACGACGCTGCGCACCTCTTCGCGGATATCCGAGGCGATCAGCAGCTTTGACGCGCGCGGGGTGCGCGCCGGTGCGTCTTGCGGTTCGGGGAGGCGAGCGCTGGGGGCCGTGGCGCCCGCGAGCATAGTTCTGTCGGTCTCTTCGTCGTCGGTGACGCCCAGGACTGTGGCGCAGTTCCCCGCGTTGCGCAAGGCCTGCAGCAGTTTCTGCTCGCCCGGCGTGAGGTCGTGCGGCAGATAGGCGATCACCGATCCGAGCGCGTCGAGCGCGGTGGCGCCGCCGCTGTCGACGGCGTCGGCGGCGGATTCGGCGAGCGTTTCGCGGTCATAGAGGGAGGCGGTCAGGTTGCGAAAGCGTGCGTACAGCCGGACGATTTCAGCGGAAATCTCCCCCTGCCGTTCGAGAGCGTCGAGCGTGTCGGGCGCGGCGTAGCGGAGTTCGCGGAATGTTCGGCGCAGGGCGGCATGAAAGGAGGGATGGGCGCGGAAGGGTTCGAAGGCACCGGCGGCCACGCCCGCCGCGCGGCGCACTTCGGCAAACTCGATCAGCGGCTTGAGCGGTCTCTGTCCTGCGGCCGCCAGCTGCGGGGCGCCGAGCAGCTCGGCGAGGCGGGCGAGCACCATGAAGCGCACGTTGACGAGGCCGCGGCGGCCGATGTCGCGGCGCAGGTGGAGGCCGGCAAAGGAGGTTGGCACGATGACGGTGACGGGCGCGAAGGGGTCTTTGGCCTGGTACTGGCGCAGGAGGTCTTCGAGGCGTTCCTGCGCCTGTCTGATCGGTTCAATGAATACGGTGGAATCCTGCATCGACTACTTCTCCGTTACGGGGCGCGGGGCGCCAAGCCTGTCGATGTCACGTGTCGAGCGAAAGGGTTCCTCCATCCATAAAGCCAGGAGAGCCGCCCCTTTCAGAATGAACCTGTCGCGCAAGGTTGACTCGCCCAAGCGGTAGAGAAAGCGCTCGCAGGCGTAGCGGACGAGAAAGAGTTCAAACTCTGCTCCAACGTTTCTTGCCTTGTTGAGCAGACGCGCCCTGATTGAGGCGGCGGCGTTTGAGGTCATAGGATGCCCGTTTGCAGTATCGATTTGAGGCGGCGCGAGGGTAAAACCTCGAGCGTGCGCGCCAGCGCGGCGATGGTCACCTTTTTGTCCTGTAGCGCCTCTCGCAGAGCCTCCAGCGCGGCCTCTCGCCCGATAAGGCGTTCGAACCGGAAACAGTCAACCACCGTGCGAGCTGGGGAGGTGATGCGCGCGGGTACCGATTCGAACTTCGTCTCTTCGACGCCATAGGTCCAGGCTGCGCCGCTAAATCGGAGCAAACGGAGGCTTACATTGGTCAGCGCAGGAGGTTTTGCCTTGTGCGGAATGGCGATCCAGACCTGATACGGGAGTTGTGTGCCGATACCAAATACCCGGAGCGCCGAAAGGAGACATACGATCGAGTTGGGGACGCGGGCGCAAACGGAGGCGACCGAGTAGCGCTCGGTCGGTTCGGCGGCGGCAAGCCGGTAGAGACCCCAGCCGATGCGTTCGACGGTCTGGTTCGCCTCAAGCTGGCGCAGCCTGTGGTAGGGGATTCCCAGGGGCTCCAATTGGCTGGGGCGAAAGAAGCTCCCTATACCGGCTTGATGAAGAATCTCCGCGTTGAGTTCAGCGGTCATTGCTTGTCGCCCCCGTCGGCTTTGTGATGGCAGATGCCGACATTTTACAGGGCCACAGCGCCGCTGTCAATTAAAGTCGGCACTCTGAAGTTCTATGCCGACCTTTTCCGCTATTGACGGGCAGGAATCACAGAGCGATTGCCGCGGCATGTGTGAGCCTCTCGGTATTCTCCCTGATGATGCGGTCCGCGGTTTCTGCGCTGTTGATTGACAGAGCGGGGCCATGCACGAAACTCTCACCTGTGGAGATTGCCAGCCGCGAACAGAGTCCCGCTCAACCGGCTCCCGCGGCGAAGGCGCCGCGCACCGCGATCTTGAAGGCGGTCCTGCCGTCGAGTTCGTAGTTGCCGTTGAGGGCGTCGAAGCCCTCGCGCACGCGCTCGAGCGGCAGCTCATGGCTGATCACGGCGGCGAAGTCGACGTCGCCGCTCTCCATGACCGACACGGCGCGGATGAAGTGTTCATAGCGGCTGCCCCACACGCCTTCCAGGCGCAGGTTGGGGCGCAGAAAATGGCGGTTCGGATTGACCTCGACGGTGCCGACGTCGACGAAGTGACCGGCCTCGACGAAGACGCCGTCCTGTTTGACAAGCTCGAGCCCTTCGGGGAAGGCGGGCAGGAAGCCGGCGGCCTCGATGACCACGTCGCCGCCGGCGCGGCCGGGCGTCGACCCCAGCACGATCTCCTTGCGCTCGCCGGCGTCGGGCACGGCGCCGATGTCGACCGTTTCGTGGGCGCCGAGTTTGCGGGCGAGCTCGAGGCGGCCGGCGGGCCCGCCGATGACGATCAGTTTGCCGGCGCCGCTGATCCTGGCGGCGATCATGCACATGATGCCGATCGGGCCGGAGCCCTGGATGACGACGGTATCGCCGATCTTGATGTTGGCGCGCAGCGCGGCGTGGACGCCGATCGTGAACGGTTCGGCGAGCACGCCGACCTGCGGCGGCTTTTCCGATCTGATCATGCAGCGCATCGGGTCGGTCAGGTAGATGTAGTCGGCGAACCCGCCGCTGAAGGGCTCATCCGGGCCGCGCATGCCGTTGGAGATGCCGCTGTTGCGGGGATGGAAGACGACGCGATCGCCCTCTTTGACCGGCGTGCCGAGGTCGTCGGTCGTCACGCCCTTGCCGAGCGCCTCGATGATGCCGACGTTTTCATGCCCCAGGAGCATCGCCGGCTCGATGCCCTGCTGCCACCAGTGCAGATCGGTGCCGCAG
Source organism: Caldilineaceae bacterium (assembly GCA_022827195.1). Classification (GTDB taxonomy): domain Bacteria; phylum Chloroflexota; class Anaerolineae; order Caldilineales; family Caldilineaceae; genus Bin5. The sequence continues at coordinate 90,711 of JAJDTL010000019.1, read as the reverse complement.
ATGCCGGCCAGCTCCTGCCGCAGCAGGACGGTGCCCGGCGCCGGGTCGGGTACGGGATATTCGGCAACAGTGAAGGTCTGTCCCTCGGCTATGACCGCCTGTCCTGTTTGTGTCATGTTTGCCTCCGCTTTATTTGCGACTTGCCAAATGGTCGGTTGTCAACGAACCCTGCAGCGAAAAAAACAGAAACTGAAAGCCGAAAACCAATAGTGATCCCTTTTGATACCACGATTTCCGGCAAGAGTTGCATCCCGGGATTTCAGACGTCTCACCCTCGAAGCCGAATGTGAAGGCTCCTGGTTTCAATCGGGTCCTTTTCATTTCCCATACAATTTCCCGTGTGAGACCGAGCGTTTCGACGTTCTCAGCCTCACAGAACCAGCCTGGCTTGTGCGGCCGTTGGTCCCAGAATTTGCATGTTTGCGAAGTCGGGATGGCGGCCGTCCGGCGCCTTCGTCTCTTGTGACCGAAATTCTCTCGTTTTGGCGTCCAAGGGGGACATATGTCCCCCAATGTCCCCCAATGTCCCCCAATGTCGTCCAATGTCGCCCTATATTTTTTTCCCGAAGGGGGGTGTCCGGCGCCGGGATTGGCGGTATTTCGGGCGAATATCGGGCAGAATCCGGCGGTTGGAATTGCATGACATCTACAGAGTAGCAGGTTCTTCGTGCTCTTGCAGGAATTTTGCGGAATTGGGTTGGTGGTGTCGGATGGATAGGCATGATATCTACAGCGTAGCACGGTCGGAGCTCATTTGCACGCGATTTCGGTTTTTTGGCTAATTTTCGTTGTTCGTCCCTGGTTTCTGATAGGGGTCCCATATCCAACGACCTGTTTTCAGAAGAGGGGCAGCCTGGATTGATGGGCGTCCTGCCGGCACGGCCGTTGGGCAGAACATCGGGGTTTCATCAGGGAGGCGGCCTAGGTACTGAGAGAGACCACGCGCGGCTGGGCGACGCGCACCAGCTCGGCAATGGTCAGGCGCAGCATCGTGCGGTCGTCGCCGCCGCCGGCGAAGACGTCGCCTGCGGACAGCGTCTCGATCGAGCTGTCGAGCAGGACCGGCGCGGCGCTGCGGTGGCCGAAGGGGGGCACACCGCCGGCGGGATAGCCGAGCAGATCGAGGACGACAGCGGGCGCGGCCAGCTTGATGCGCTTGATGCCGACGCCGTGAAGGTCGGCCAGCGGCCGTTTCTCGACGCGGCGCTCGCCGTGGCTGATGACGACGAAGGGCGCGGGCGGCGCGTCGGGTTGCCCCGGCTTCTGCGCGAGGAAGAGCAGCGTCTTGAGAATGCGCTCCGGCTGCACGCCCAGGGCGGCGGCCGCGGCCGGCACGGTCGGTGTGTCGCCGATATCGCGCAGCAGCTCGGCTTCGATCCCGTTCTCGTCGATATAGCGTTGCAGATCGTCGGGTGTGCGCATGGGCGTTCCTGTCGGTTTTGCGGTGCGGGGCAGGCTGCTGCCCGGGCGCTGGGGGCGCGGCCGGGGCCGCGGCGGATCGATGCCCGCAATCTACCAGCAGAGCAGAGGTCGCGCAAATGGGGCGGGCGGCGGCTGGAAAGCGGTAGCTGGGCGCGGGGCCGCCGGCGCCGGTTTTCCGTTGGAAATTGGCTGTTGGAAACCGGCCGCGGCGGGCCTGCCGGTATTGGCCTGCAGGTGGCGCGCGAGTTCCCGTTATGATAGCATATTCCGGAGGAGGTGAGTTGGGCGTCGCGCCCCACAGCGGCGTACGAACCGGACCTGGATATGCCAACCACATCGATTCATGGGACACCGGACTACGCCGAGCTGGATGCGTTGGGGCTGGACCCGTCCGAGGTCGTCTACTTTTCTTCCAACATCAACCCCTACGGGCCGCCGCCGTCGGTGGTCGAGGCGGTGCAGGCGGAGATCAGCCGCTCCTTTCTGGCCCGCTACCCCGACAGCCGCAGCCAGCGGCTGCGCGAGAGGATCGGCGCCTACCACGGCCTGCCGCCGGGCGCGGTGCTGGTCGGGAACGGCACGGCCGACCTGATCTGGCTGCTGGCGCACGCCTACGGAAACAACCGCAACGCGGCCATTCTCTCGCCCACGTTCAGCGAATACGCCGACGGTGTCATCATGGCCGGCGGTCATCCGGTCTACTTCCCGCTGCCCGGCTGGCAGCGCATTTACGACCCCTCCGCTTCGCGCCGCCGGGTAGGCGCGGCGGGCGGATTCGGCAACCGTTTCGCGCCGGCCGGCACGACGGTCGAGCAGACGCGCAAGGCGCTTGAAGCGGCTGCGCCCTGGCTCGTCTTCATCTGCAACCCCAACAACCCGACCGGAGAGTATCTGACGCCGGGCGAGCTGCGCTATCTGTGGGAGGGCGCGCCGGACGCGCTCTGGATCGTCGACGAGGCCTACGCCGAGTTCACGGAGGACCCGTGGAGCGCGGCGCAGTGGGTGTTGTCGGCGACGAACGGGCGGCCCGCGCGCGGGCCGGGCTGGATCGTGCTGCGCTCGATGACGAAGGACTTCTCTCTGGGCGGGCTGCGGCTCGGCTATCTGCTGGCGGCGCCGTCGACCATCGAACGGCTGCAGGACGTGCAGCCGCCGTGGAGCGTCAACGGCGTGGCGCAGCTGGCCGGCCTGGTCGCGCTCGACGAGCTGACCTGGCGCGAGGAGACGACGGCGCGGCTGCGCGAGGAGACGCGGGCGCTGCAGGCGGGCCTGCGCGCGTGCGGCTACGCGCCGCTGCCGACGTCGGTCAGCTACTTTCTGCTGCCGGTGGGGAACGCCCAGGCGATGCGCGACCGGCTGGTGGCGGAGCGCATGTTCGTGCGCGACTGCACCTCGTTCGGTCTGCCCGATCATATCCGCATCGCGTCGCGGCCGCCGGAGGAGAACGCGCGTCTGCTCGAGGTGATGGCGGAGTTTGCGCGGCTGCCGGGGGGCGGTTTTTAGTCTTTAGTTTTTGGTTTCTAGTTTTTAGTGGTCAGTGGCCAGTGGTCAGTGGCCAGAAAGTGCAGGGGGACGGTGGTCGCCGGTCGGGCGCGCGATCGGCTGGCGATGTGTACGCACGGTAGCATCGTGTCCGCGACGCGTTGGCGGCGAGCTGGAATCGCGCACGCACGGCGGCATCATCTCCTGGTCGCTGACACGTCAGCTGGGGACGCGCAGGCACGGTGGCATAGCTAAGGGGGGCGTTGCGGGGGGAGTCCCCCCGCACAAGGGAGGGCCGGAACGGCCCGACCGTTCAACGGCAGTGGCCAGGGACTGTCGAAACTTGGAACTCGAAACGTCGAAACTCGAACGGCGGCAACCGGCAACTGACCACCGGCAACCGGCAACTGACCACTATCCACTAACCACTGCAGTCATGCTTGAAGCCGTCACGTTTGATTTCTGGGATACGATGGCGATCGACGATTCGGACGAGCCGAAGCGGCGCGCGCTGGGCCTGCCGAGCAAGGCGGACGCCCGGATCGAGCTCTTCGCCAGCCACGTGACGCGCAGGCATCCGCAGATCGCGCACGAGCAGGCGGTGCGGGCGTACCGGCACGCGCATCAGAACTTTCAGCAGGCGTGGCACGAGGAGCGGCGCACGCCGGGCATGGCGGTGCGGATGTACGACGCCTACGAGTTCCTGGGGCTGCGGCCGGGGCCGGGGCGGTTTGCGCAGCTGATGCGGGAGGTGGATGCGCTGGTGCGTGAAATCGAGACGATGGAGGTGCGCATCCAGCCGGACTTCACGCCGGGCGTGCATGCGGCGCTCGAGGAGCTCTCGCTGCATTACAAGCTGGGCATCATTTCGGACACGATCCACACGACCGGCCGCGGGCTGCGCTATCTGCTGCAGCGGCAGGGTCTGCTGCGCTATTTCAACTACATGCTCTTTTCCGACGAGATCGGCGCGTCCAAGCCGGAGTCGGCGGTCTTCCGCCAGGCTGCGCTCGGCCTGGGCGCGGCGCCGCACCAGATCGTGCACATCGGCGACCGCGAGAGCAACGACGTGGCCGGGCCGCTCTCGATCGGCATGAACGCGATCCTCTTCACCGGCGTCAAGGACCGCGGCAGCGCGTCGACGCAGGCCCATGCGGTCTGCGGCACCTTCTCAGCGCTGCCCGGGACGGTGCGCCGTCTCTCCGCCACAATCAGACCGCCTGCCGGCCCCGGGTCCGAATCGTGGAGCCCTCGCTGAACAGGAGATACGAAGCGCTGGCCGCGACGTTCGCCGTCCATTTTCCCGCGCAGCTGCCGGGCCCGCGCAGGGTCGGTCGCGAGGCCGAGTTTCCCATCGTGGACGGGAGTGGCCGCGCGGCCGACGTCGCGCAGCTGTGGTCCCTGCTGCAGATGGCGCCGGGCGATGTTCTGAAGGTCAAGCGCGACGCGGTCAACAGCGAGCTGGTGGTCGGTCTCGACGGCAGCTCGTACAGCTATGCGCTGGAGGTGGGGCGGGGCACGATCGAGCTGAATGTCGGCCCGAGCGACACGCTTTTCGGGCTGGAAGCGCTGTTCCGCGCGGGGCTGGCGCGGCTGGTGCAGGCGGCGGGGCAGCTGGGTTGGCGGGTGCTGGGATACGGTCTGCAGCCGCTGACGCCGGCGACACGCGCGCTGCTCTCGCCCAAGCAGCGCTACGCGGCGCTGGCCGACATCATGGGCGATGACTGGATCTGGTACACGGTGACGGCGAGCGACCAGCTGCACGTCGACGTGAGCCGCGGCGAGGCGGTGGCGGTGCTCAATTTCGCCAATCTGATGGCGCCGGTGGTGGTGGCGCTGTGCGCGAATTCGCCGGTTGTCGCGGGCGCGTTGACGGGCAGCTGCTCGAGCCGCGAGGCGCGCATGGTCGATGCCGTGCACGGGCAGCGGCACGGGATGATCGCGCGGCCGTACGCCGGTCTTACCGATTTCGTTGCGCGGCTGAGCGGGATGCGGTCGCTGCTGCGGCGCGAGGGGGCGCGGCTGCTGCCGGACGGGCGGCTTTTCGACGAGGTGCTGCGGGCGGATTTTGGCGCGGGGGATGGGCTCGCGCGCGGCTGTTTCGACGCTTTTCTGCTGCACGATCACTATGTGTGGCACAGTGCGCGTTTGCGCAGCGCGTATGGGACGGTGGAGCTGCGGCCGGCGTGTCAGCAGCCGCCGCATGAGGCGATGGCCGCGGCTGCGCTCTACCTGGGGCTGGTGGAGGGGCGGGCGGAGATCACGGACTACGTGCAGGGCGCGCTGTCGCCGTCGGGATACTGGGAAGGCATGATGCAGTACCACCGCGCGGCGGTGCGCGACGGGCTGGCGGCGGAGGAGCCGGCGGCAGGATTTTTGGCAGAGGTGCTGACGCTGGCGGAGAAGGCGCTGGCGCGGCGGGGGCAGGGCGAGGAGCGGATGCTGGCGCCGCTGTGGGGGCGGCTGGAACGGCGGGAGAATCCGGCGCAGAGGGTGGCGCGGGTGTTTGAGGAGGAGGGGGTGGCGGGGTTGGTGCGGGTGTGTGGGGTGTCTTGTGAGTGAAGTGGGGGGCTGGGCTTTCGCTCACTGGATGGAAGGCGGAACCTCTCGCTCTTCTAGCCTCCATGCTGCATACGCTAACGACTGGTCGATGTCTTCTTGCTCAAGATAGGGGTAGGCTGCCAGGATCTCTTCGGCTGTCCGCCCGGCCGCCAGGAGGCCTATGATGGTTCCAACCGTTACACGTAGTCCCCGAATGCATGCTTTGCCGCTCATGACGGCGGGGTCGAATGTAATGCGCGGGAATGCTTCCATGATCTGTTTTTGTGCCTGTGTGCCATGCGCGCGGCGCTGCAGCTCTTATTCAATTTCAATGCCGCAGTGTATCTACGATGCAAGAGGGATGCAATTCTGACGCGGGGAGCGGCGCGGCGGGCAGGCGGCGTTGATCTGAAGGAAGATGCGTTTTCAAGAGGAGGGCGCGGCGGGGTTTGCGCGGCGTTCCATTACACTCTCAGCCCGACGTTCTGCCCTTTGGAAAAAAGTAGATGCTTAAAGGCGGACAAAGGGCGGCGCCGAACTTTTTCTCAACAAGAAGCCGGTGAATGAAGCGTCAGAATTGCGGTTGTCTACCGTCATCCGCTGTGATACCGTACTCCTATTTTCCGCGCCGCGTCAGGCCGGCCCCGGCCATACGCCGTTATCGAGCCGGAGCGGGCGCACGCGCACGGCGGCTCGCTGGAAAGTTCAGGGCATGACAGTGGTCCCTCCAGCGCTGCGGGGCCCGCTTCGGCCGGAGAGCAGAAAGTTCAGATCGGGTTTCAGACGGGAGGCCGGGTAAGGGCCCCGTTTGAGGCTGGAGCAAGCAAATTGACAACTGATCTTTTTCGCAGAGCAGCCGCCTGGCTGGAAACTGCTTTGGCCGGATCGCTGGCGCCCCCGGTGCGCCGCGTCATGCACATCGAGCTCTCGATGTCGCTGGCCTATGGCGTGTTCTACGCCACGATCATCCCCTTCACGCAGGTTGTTTTGCGGCGCCAGGGCGCCACCGTCGAGATGCTGGCGATTTACACGGCGCTCCTCTTCCTCGGCTCGGTCTTCACCTCTTTCAGCATCGTGCTGATGCGCCGCCGCCGCACCGTAAACATCATCATCTACTGCTGGCTGTTGGGACGTTCGCTCTTCCTGCTGACCGCCTTCACATCGGGGGCCGTGCCGCTGATGGCGTTCGGTATCATTTTCTGGGTGACCGAGGAGTTTGTCGTCCCGGCCTATACGCGTGTCATCCAGAGGATATATCCCGAAAGCGGGCGGGGCAAGGTGATGTCGTCGGTGCGCATGGGGAGGGTGTCGGTCATCCTTCTGGTCACGCCGCTGGCCGGTTGGGCGCTGGACAGGGTCGGCTACCAGGTCCTCTTTCCGATCGCCGCGCTCTTCGGCATCCTGGCCACATATCTCTTCACCCGCATCCAGATAGACGAGGGGGAGCTGCCGCCGCGGCAGACCAGGGCTTTCGCAGAACTGTGGCAAATCGTACGGACGGACCGCAACTTTGCCGTCTATCTGTTTAGCTACACGCTGTTCGGGCTGGGTGGGATGATGGCGTGGCCGCTCTACCCGCTGGTGCAGGTGGACCGCCTGCAGCTTTCCTACTCGCAGATCGGCCTCTTGGGCCTGGTCGAGTCGCTCACGTGGTGCCTGAGCTATCTGCTGTGGGGCCGGACGATCGACCGGCGCGGCGGTCTGTTCGTGGTACGCGCCATCTGCGCCATTTCGATCGCAGTCCCTTTCAGCTACATGTCGGCGCAGAATCTGTGGATGCTGCTGCCCTCCGCGATCGGGGGCGGGCTGGTGATGGCCGGTTTCGAATTGGGACGGATCAGCGCGGGCATCCAGCTGGCCGATCCAGAGCGGGTCACAGAGTACGCCGCTTTGCAGTCCACGGTGCTCGGGTTGCGCGGCCTGGTTGCGCCGCTGATCACGATCGGACTGCTCCGCCTGGGCGTGCCGCACAACGCCATCTTTCTGCTCAGCGTGCTCTGTCTGGTATTGGGCTGGCTCGCTTTCGCACGCGTGCGCGCGCCCACGCCGGGGGACAAGGGCTACAGCGAACGGCAGAAGCTGCGCTACCGCTGGCCCTTTTGGCGGCGGATCCCGCGGGTATGATGGGGATGTGCTGGGGAGGTTGGGGAAAGCCGGCAGCGCACAGATGGAGATGGTTCAGATGGGTATTTCCCCGTAAGCCCCGGGCCGCATCCGGTTGACAGCAGCCTGCACGTCGTCAAACAGGATCTTCATGAATCGGTGGACGCTGTCAAGGCCCTGACTGCCTGCTCCAGCGCAGCTTCTGCCATCCATCTTTCTACGCCGGGAAACCACTCCAGAAACTGCTCTACGCTGGCTCCGTCGCGCAGATTTTCGAAAAGAGCGGACACGGGCACACGCGTGCCTTGAAACACCCAGGCCCCGCCGAGTCTGTCCGCGTGCCGTTCGACAGCCTTGTTCGAAAAATTCTGTGAACCAATCTGCATGCAATCACTTTGCAACATTCCGTTCGTCATAGCCAGTATCGTCGTCCTCCTGCTCCTTTGGCTCAACAACAACTAACCTCCCCTCCCCCTACGCCCAACCCCACAACCCAATCAAACCACCACCATCAAGATAGCCCCGGACAAAATGACCAGGGCTGTCTTGATTGTAGGGCTGTCGAGTGACGGCGACAGCGACTTAATCTCTGAATGCTCCGTCCAAGCGTGCCTATGAGACCACTATTGTTCGCCTCTTTCGCTAGTTCCAAAGACACTTGCCAATCAACAAACGCCTCTCCATATAGCCCACCTTCAAACTTGGCGCGACCTCGCCTGAAATAAATATAGGCGTCGTCGGGTTGCAGACGGATGACTTGATCATAGTCCGCTATGGACTCCCGGTATCGACCAAGCATAAACTTGGCGAAAGCTCGACCTCTATAGGAATCGAGTTCGTCAGATTTCAGATCAGACCCCAGAAGGAGAGCCTGATCAAAATCGGCTATCGCTTCCTCGTATCGACCAAGTTCAATCTTGGCATTGCCTCGACCGATGTAGGCGACTATGTATTTGGGTCGTAAGCTTATGGCCTTGTCAAAATCGGCAACAGCACCCCTGTATTTGTCGTCCTTGAGCCTGGCGCTGCCTCTGTCGTAGTAGTCGTTTGAAGTTCGCAGCCCGAAACAAGCAGTGACCGACGCAAACGCCACAGCCATCGCCACTACCCAAGCCCACCTTCCGAAAGAACACATCGCGCCACCTCCTGCCCGATTGCTCTATGGTTGGCCCCAATCGTTAGACCACGAAATGGGAAAAATAAGGTGCATTCAGGCGAATGCGGCCAGCTCTGATCGGCAACGGGCGGTCTGCCGCCATCTGTTCATAAAGTTCTGCTTCCTGCGCCTCCTGCTCCCGTTGTTTGCGTTCGCCGTTGGTAGCGAAGACCCGGGGTCCGTCTTCCTGCAACTGCCGTTTCCAGGCCCGTATCAGGTTGGCATGAACCTCGTGTTCACTCGATAACTGGCTGATCGTCTTGCTGCCTTCGAGCGCTTCCAGTGCAACCCGAAACTTGTAGGCCGCCGAGTGTCGCCGCCGTTTCTTGACCATCGTTCTGCCCCTCCACAGGCTCGGTGAATTGCTCCATTATACACCTTAGCTCGTGGTCCAGTTTTTGGGGCCAAGCTCAGCCTCTCAATCCCAACCAGAAACCCCCGATTGACAGAGTGCAATTCTCAAAGATGGGATCGTCCACTTCCGCCCAGCTGAGCGACCGGCGTCTTGTCCACTTCCGTAGCTGCGCCTGTCCGTTGGGAGTGGAAGGAACCCCGGAATCGAACAGCTCGCTCCGATTTGGCAGACAACGCCACTCACCTCGATTTCAGCTACGGGAACCGCCCAGGGTGCGACCTGCCGACTCATCCAATCTCCTGTACACGGATGAAACACCGCCAGCGTCCCCGCTGATCTCGCGCCCCTGTGAGTCGGGTCTGTGTGTAGGCCCGGTTGACAAAGAGTCCGTCAACGATGCACTATCTGGGTAAGACTCGATAACAGAGGTTTGATCATGCCGCGCACGACAAAGACCATCACCTTCTCACTGCCGCCAGAGATGGCGGACCGTGTAGACGAGGCGATGAAACGGCAGGGACGATCCAGGAGCGAGTTCCTCCGGGATGCGGTGCTCCGCTACATCGAAGAGTGCGAGTGGAGGGAGCTTCTCCAATACGGGGAGGAGAGGGCTAGGGAGAAGGGTATAGGACCTGAGGACGTGGCCGATCTGGTGGATGAGTACCGGGCCGAGGTCGGCTCGTCCCGTACATGAGAGTCGTCTTGGACACCAACGTGATCGTCTCCGGCCTGAACTTCCCAGGCAACGAGCGGCTCGTGCTTGAACTGGCTCTCAGAGGACGGTTCGAGCTTTACCTGTCCACATTCATCCTGGAGGAAGCCGCGGGGGTGCTGACCCGCAAGTTCGATTGGGACGAGGACCGGTCTTCTAAGGCCCTCAGAGCGATTAGGCCTCGTTGACATTTCGTTCGAGCCAGATCAGTGTAGAAGCAAAATGCAAGAAAGCGATGAAACGCCGTGCGAGTTTGTCATAGCGAGTGAAAATGCGTCGATACCACTTGATTCTGTTGATGAAACGTTAGACGATGTTGCGTTCTCGCGTTTATGATCGGATTTTCACCCATCCCGAACCTCCTCAACTGAACCTTCCCAGCGCCGCGGCCGGCCTCTGCGGCACGGGGGTGGATCTACACCGTCCGCGTCGATTTCCAGCGCCCCCGTGCCCTGATCGCGTGCGCCGACACGCCGGCCGATGCCATACCGCGGGCCACCGACCCCAGCCGCTGGGGCAAGCGCGGCGCGTCTTGGGCGCCAGGGCCTCCAAGGCGGCGGTCCGGCGCAATTCGAGCGCTTCGACGCTGCCGGCAGCGTCAAGCGCCGTACCCGGAGGGATGACGGCGAGCGGGTGCGGGTTCAGGGCGGGTATGATAGCGTGGCGCGAGCTCATTTGGAACTGCCTTCTTGTGCGCCTGGGGCCGGGGTGTTGTCAGCACCGCCCGCCCCGCTTTGTCCGATCCCCTTTTCCAGCGCTTACTTGAATAACATACCATTCCACGATTCCAGCACCCGGGAGTGATGCCACGGCAAGCCCGCAAAGCCGGGCATAGAACATGTCGTACCTTGTGAACATTCAGGGACGTGTGCACCGCTGCCTCAAAAATCTGTTTCAAAAAATCTGGGCTTCCGCCGACGCATGAATCGATACCGGGAGAGATGCCAAGATCCGACCGATTTCTTCAACGGAGCAAAACGGTTTTACTCAGAAGATTCACAGCCCCATGGGCTCACAGAGAGACAAGGTGGACACCCACGACAAAGCGCCCGCTGCAAAGCGTGAAACCGGCCGGCAGGGCGGTCGGAGGCTGGAAGGCCTGGAACCCTGTAGAGGCGCTCCCTGTGGGCCCGCAAATGGTGTAAGATATACGGAATTGCCTGATTCGCGGCTTGATGCATTCCCGTTGATTCGAACGGCAAGGCTGCTCTCCACGCCTCGCAAAACACAACCGGCTTCGTCCCTTCCAACTCACTCTTCGAGGAAACTGTTCGCAAGATGAGGAGAAGATTGAACAGCAAGTCACGGTGGCCACCTGCCAAAGAAGGAAACATACATGAAAAGGGTGTGGTTGACTCTCTGTGCGGTGACGGTGTTTGTGTCGGCCTGCACGACCGAAACGTTTCCGATTCTGATACCTTCTGCGGAAGAGCTCATAGTGCAGAATCCGGGCGCGGCGGAGAGGGCCGCGCTGGTTGCGCTTTACGAGGCGACGGACGGCGCCAACTGGACGCGCAACGACAACTGGCTGAGCGCTGCGCCGGTCGCGGCCTGGTACGGCGTCGTCACTGACGCCAGCGGCCGCGTAACTGAGCTGAACCTCCCGGCGAACGGGTTAAGCGGGGAGATCCCGTCCGAGTTGGGCAACCTCACCAACCTGACGCAGTTACACCTCGAAGTGAACGAGTTGAGTGGTTCGATACCGCCGGAGTTGGGCAACCTCAGCAACCTGACGACGCTGGGTCTCGGGGGCAACCGGTTGAGCGGGGAGATCCCGTCCGAGCTGGGCAACCTCGCCTACCTGACAGATCTGTACATTTCAGGCAACCGGTTGAGCGGATGCGTGCCCGTAGTCTTGCGCGATGCGCCGAACAATGATCTGGCTTACCTGGATCTGCCCGATTGCGACACGCCGACTCCAGTGTCCGAGGAGAGGGCCGCGCTGGTTGCGCTTTACGAGGCGACCGACGGCGCCAACTGGACGCACAACGACAACTGGCTGAGCCCTGCGCCGGTCGCGGCCTGGTACGGCGTCGTCACTGACGCCAGCGGCCGCGTCACTGAGCTGAACCTCCCGGCGAACGGGTTAATCGGGCCGATTCCCGACCTGAGCGCCCTCACCGGCCTGACGAGACTGGCCCTCCAGACCAACTGGTTGCGCGGCCCGCTCCCCGACCTGAGCGCACTCACCAACCTGACATGGCTGGACCTCGGTCACAACCGGCTGCGCGGGCCGATTCCGGACCTGAGCGCACTCACCGGCCTCTCGAGGCTCTTCCTCGGCGTCAACGGGTTTACCGGGCCGGTTCCCGACCTGAGCGCACTCACCAACCTGAAGGAGGTGGACCTCGAGTCCAACCAGTTAAGCGGGCCGATTCCCGACCTGAGCGCACTCACCAAACTGACAAGGCTGGACCTCGCCTCCAACCGGTTGCGCGGGCCGATTCCCGACCTGAGCGCACTCATCAGCCTGACGGAGCTGGACCTCGGCGGCAACCGGATGAGCGGGCCCATCCCGGACATGAGCGCATTGGTCGACCTGATAAGCCTGTCCCTCGCAGGCAATCGGTTATGCCAGTCTGAAGACACAGACGTGTCCGGTCTCAGGCAAATTGCGGCCGCCCACCTGCAGAGCCTGAATCTGCCCGCCTGCCCAGGCGCCGGCGGCCCGCCGTCGCGGAATCCGGGCGCGTCGGCGGACAGAGCCGCGCTGGTCGCCCTCTACGAGGCGACCGACGGCGCCAACTGGACGCACAGCGCCAACTGGCTGAGCGACAAACCGCTGGGGGCGTGGCACGGCGTCACCACCGACAGCGCCGGGCGGGTCACTTCGCTGGTCCTTTCAGATAACCGGTTGAGCGGGAAGATTCCGTCAGCACTGAGCAGCCTCACCAACCTGACAGTGCTGGTCTTCAGAGAAAATCAGTTGCACGGGGAGATCCCGTCGGAGCTGGGCAACCTCACCAACCTGAGCGTGCTGGCTCTACACCTGAACCAGTTAGGTGGGCCGGTCCCGTCGGAGCTGGGCAACCTGACCAACCTGACATTGCTGGTCTTCAGAGAAAACCAGTTGCGCGGAGAGATCCCGTCGGAGCTGGGCAACCTCAGCAGCCTGGAAGCGCTGGATCTCGGATCCAACCGGTTGAGTGGGACGATCCCGTCAGAATTGGGCAACCTCATCAACCTGACGTTGCTGCACCTTTACTCGAATCAGTTGAGTGGGACGATTCCGCCGGAACTGGGTAAGCTCACCAACTTGAGTCAACTGTCCCTACATGGCAACCAGTTTAGCGGGGAGATCCCGTCGGAGCTGGGCAACCTCACCAACCTGGTAATGCTGCTCCTCGACTCGAACCGGTTAAGCGGGGAGATCCCGTCGGAGCTGGGCAACCTCACCAGCCTGGCATGGCTGCACCTCGATGGCAACCAGTTAAAAGGGGAGATCCCGTCGGAGCTGGGTAACCTCACCAACCTGGCATGGCTGTACCTCGATGGCAACCGGTTGAGCGGGGGGATCCCACCGGAGCTGGGCAACCTCACTGAGCTGGAAGAGCTGTCCCTCGCAGACAACCGGTTGAGCGGGGGGATCCCACCGGAGTTGGGAAATCTCACTAGACTGGAAAAGCTGTCCCTCGCAGACAACCGGTTGAGCGGATGCGTGCCCGCCGTCCTGCGCAATGCCGTCCTGCGCAATGTCGCGCACAATGATCTGGCTTACCTGGGTCTGCCCGATTGCGACGCGTCAACTTCAGTGTTTGGGGAGAGGGCCGCGCTGGTTGCGCTCTATCGCGCCACCGACGGCGCGAACTGGGTGAACAGCGCTCACTGGCTGAGCGACAGACCGCTCGGGGAGTGGTACGGCGTTATCACTGACAGCGCGGGGCGGGTCACTGCGCTGGACCTTTCAGGTAACCGGTTGAGCGGAAAGATCCCACCAGAGCTGGGCGACCTCGCTAACTTGACAGCGCTGTCCCTCCACGGCAACGGGTTGAGCGGAAAGATACCGCCGGAACTGGGCAACCTCACCAACCTGACATACGTATACCTTGCAGCCAGTCATCTGAGTGGATGCGTGCCCGCAGTTTGGCGCAATGTAAAGTTCAATGATCTGGCCGATCTGGACCTGCCCTATTGCGACGCGCGATCTTCAGCGCCCGGGGAGCGGGCCGTGCTGGTTGCGATCTACGAGGCGACGAACGGCGCCAGTTGGACCAACCGCACCAACTGGCTGAGCGACGAACCGCTCTGGGAGTGGTATGGTGTCACCGTTGATAGCGCAGGGCGAGTCACTTCGCTCGTCCTCGAGTTCAACCAGTTGGGTGGGGAGATACCGCCAGAGCTGGGCAACCTCATCTACCTGAAGGTGCTGGCCCTCGCGGGCAACCAGTTGAAGGGAGAGATCCCGTCAGAACTGGGTAAGCTCACGAACTTGATACAGCTTTTGCTCAGCGCGAACCGGTTGAGCGGGGAGATTCCGTCAGAATTGGGTAACCTCTCCTCCTTGACTGATCTGCATCTCCACACAAACCAGTTGAGCGGGGAGATTCCGTCAGCGCTGGGTAATCTCACCAACCTGAAAGCGCTGCACCTCGCAGGCAACCGGTTGAGTGGAGAGATCCCGTCAGAACTGGGACAGCTAGCCAGCCTGGACCTCTTGTACCTCTCAGGCAATCAATTGAGCGGATGCGTGCCCGCAGCTTGGCGCAAGGTTTGGGACAATGATCTGGCCCGCCTGAACCTGCCCATTTGCGACACGCCCTGACCTGGAGCGTGATGAGGGGTGAATAACGTTTGCTCTCTCTTCTTGGCGCATTCACCCCGAGCTGGGGTCGATTGACAGATCTGGCAGCGCCTGCAGGATGTGCTGGCACCGCGCCGCGCACCGGTCGATATCGCGCCCTGCCGCGTGCTGTCGGACGCGGGCCTGGGGTCCGGTTTCTCCGGCCATTCGGGTCGCGTAGGCATGGCGCGACGCAGGGCCGCGCGCCGATGCACGGGATCATGGCGCAGGGACGCTGGAAGACGGCGAAGTGGCTGGCCTAGGGGGAGTCCAAGCTCCGATGCGTCATGCCGTCAACTTTCGTTTACGACATTCGATATGCCCTCTCAGGGCGCGGTTGATGTTGGTCTGGTCGCCGCGGCCGTCTCGGGCGCGGGCTTTGAACCAAGCGATGGGATCCGCGTCAAGGCGCAGGGTGCTCCTTCGCTTGATGGGGCGGGATCTCCAACCCAACCCCGCCTGGAGGGCGCGAATCCGGCACGAATGGCACGCGCCAGGTTCACTTGGCCAGGGGGCTGGTTTTGGAGAGCCGTTCTCAAGAGGTGGCGGGCTTCCCGTGCGGGCAGGTTTGTTCTGCTCGGGATGAGAACAGATAAGAGCGCCGGCAATTGGGCTCTTACGGACTGAGCCGGCGCTTGCGGGGGGACCGGCCGGCAACCGACCCGCCGGGAGGCGTTCCAATGCGTTTTCCCAGGGGTTCGGGTTGTCGCATATCCCCTGACTCCACACCGTTTGCGCGCGAATCTCGTGTTAGCGTGCCCCCGGAATACAAATTATACTGGTGTCCGGACAGCAGCGAGAGCGGATAGCCCATCGTCGCTATCCGCGCAGCAACGACACGGGAGACTGAGCATGAAGCGCACGCACAAGAGACTGAGTGTGTTCGCAGCGGTTATCGTGGCGTGTGCGGTGATCGCCACTTGTGCCGGCACGAACAGCTCAAACGCCTACATCACTGACCTCCGTCAGTCCCTGCGTCTCCTTCTGCAGCCCGACAATGTCGACGCTTACATAAGTCGGGGCAATGCCAAGGGGGAGATTGAACGATACGAGGAGGCTATCGCCGACTACAGCCAGGCTCTACAACTCCAGCCCGACAATGCCTATGCCTACGACCATCGCGGCTTTGCCAGGTTAATGCTTGGTCAATACCGGGACGCCATCGCCGACTACGACCAAGCCCTCCAACTGCGACCCGACTTCGCCGCAGCCTACTACTATCGGGGCGCCGCCAGCTTTACGATCGGTGAATATGAGGATGCCATCGCCGACATGGACCAGACCCTCCGTTTCTGGCCAGACGATGTCAACGCCTACGGCTTTCGAGGCAGTGCGAAGGTCTGTCTAGGTCAATACCAGGACGCCATCGCCGACTACAACCAGGCTCTCCAATTGGGGCCGGACAATGCCGACGCCTACGCTGGGCGGGCCAATGCCAAGATTGGGCTTGGTCAATACCAGGACGCCTTTAGCGACCTGGACCAGGCTTTTCAACTGCAGCCCGACAACGCCAACGCTTACGTCGTTCGGGGTCATGCCATGACCCGCCTCGGTCAATACGAGGAGGCCGTTGCCGACTACGGCCAGGCGCTCCAGCTGCAGGCGGACGCTGCCAGCGTATACGTCTTTCAGGGTCATGCCAAGGGACACCTCGGTCAACACCAGGAGGCCATCGCCGACTATAACCAGGCGCTACAACTCAAGCCCGACTATGCCAGCGCCTATTTACATCGGGGCCGTGCCAAGGTTGAGCTCGGTCAATACCTGGAAGCCATCTCCGACTATAACCAAGCTCTCCGACTCAAGCCTGATATAGCGGTCGCCTACGTCTACCGGGGTATTGCCAAGGTTGAGCTCGGTCAATATCTGGAAGCCATCACAGACTATGACCAGGCCCTACAGATCAAGCCCGGCAATGCCCGCGCCTACCACAACAGGGTCCTGGCCAAGTTCAACTTAGGTCTGTCCGCGGACGCCTTTCCCAACTATGAGCAGGCCCTGCTGGAGCAGCCCGACTTCGCTGACGACTACCAGGATGCGTTGACTTTTCACTTGAGAAGGCCGAAATCCGAACAATGAGGTGAGAAGAATAAGAGGATTCTGAACAGATTGCACGCTTCCAAGGCCGGTCTCGCGGCCTTGGTGGGGCCCTGTATGGCGGGCCCGATCTTTGGACCACAATACGGGAAAGATCCCGTCCCATTTCCTGTGCCGAATGCCCACTAGGTCAAGAGCCGCCGTCAAACACGGATTTGGTCGTCTGAGGCGCGGCTTCGCCCCGGACACGAAGTCCGCTAGAATGCACTTGACTTCTGACTGTTCGATGCAGCCAGATTCATGACAGACTGTTCGCTACGAGGTTTCCTCCAAGTGGCTATGGTCTCAATCGACAGGGCGACAATTCAGGCCGTTGCTCAGTTGATCGCCGAACAGTTCGACCCGGAACAGATCATCCTCTTCGGCAGCCACGCCCGCGGCAACGCCGGCTCCCACAGCGACATCGATCTCCTCGTCGTCCTCAAATCTCTCGACGACTGGCCCAAACGGGGCAACCCCATTCGCAGGGCGATAGGCGAACAGTTCATGCTGCCCGTCGACATCCTCGTCACGACGCATGACCGCCTTGCTTTGCAGCGCGACAATCCCTACTCCTTTGTCAACACGGCTCTCGAACTGCATGAAATCCTGTACGAGCGGGCGGCCTCTTGAGCACGCCTGGTTCGAAAAGGCCGAACAGGATCTGGAAATGGCCCGCCGTGCCATGCCGCCCGGAAATCCATTTCCGCCAAGAACCTGTTATCACGCCCAGCAGTGTGCCGAAAAGTACCTGAAAGGATTCCTCGTCTCCAGGTCGCATAGATTCAACTTCGTCCATGATCTGTTCTATTTGACACAGGAATGCACGCAACATCAGCCGGCCTTCAGCGAGCTGGAACTGACGGCCGAGACTTTGGGCAGGTACGGCGCAGGCGTGCGATATCCGATGGAAGATTTTGTTGATCCGGACGAAGAAGAGGCTTGGGAAGCGGTAAGATTAGCCGGTGAAGTCGCAACTTTCGTGAAGAGCCAGCTCTAGCCCCGAGGCCCTCCGATTGGGATCTCGACCAAACTGCGGAGCCCGAAAGGAGCGCCGCCACCTGCGTCTGCTTGGACGCGCTCTACTTTCACCTCTACGGCCTGTCCTAGGATGACGCCGCCTACATCCTCGACACGTTCCCGATCGTTCGCCGGCACGACGAAGCCGCGTTCGGCAACTACCGCACGAAGGAGATGGTGCTCGCGTATTACAATGCGCTCGACGTCGGGGATGTGGATGTGGTGGTGGCGGTATAGTCCTACGGGCGTTCAGCTTCGGCCGCGAGGACACTGTTGCCCGAGGCAGCGGCGTGGCAAGAGAGAGGTAGGAGTGCCGCCTCGGGATGCCGCCACCGCAATAGGCGGCCACGCTTCGTTCGATAACGAAAGGAACCACCATGCCGATAGAAACAGAAATTTGGCGCATCGAGAAGGACCTGAGCCCCCTTTCTCTCACAGGAATCGATCTTGAAAAGCGTCTGCAGGACATAATCGCCTCCGACATCTCGATCGTCGATCCCGGGCTCATGGTAATCGGTCGTGAAGTTCCTACAGCCTTCGGCGGATTCATCGACATCCTCGCCATCGACGCCGTCGGAAACCTGGTTGTCGTTGAGTTGAAGAAAGGGAAGACCCCTAAGGAAGTTGTAGCGCAGGTTCTCGACTACGCCTCCTGGGTATACGGACTGACCTCTGGAGATATCGCTGAAATCTTCATCAAATACCAGCAGCATTTTTATAAGAAGACGCCGGAAGCGATCGAAGTCGCACTCAAGAGAAAATTCGAAGCCATTCCCGACGAACTCAACGTCGGCCATCGACTCCTGGTCGTCGCCGCAGACCTCGACTCGTCGACCGAGCGCATCGTTACCTATCTACAGGAACAACACGCTGTCGACATCAATGTCGCATTCTTCCGCATCTTCAAAGATGAAGGCCGTGAATATCTGACCCGCACCTGGCTAACAGAACCAGGCTCCCTCGCCACCGAAATCTCTTCTTCCGCCGTCAAGACGGAATGGAATGGAGAGTATTACGTCGTCTTCGGCGAAGGTGAGAGCCGCTGCTGGAAGGATGCCAAAAAGTATGGTTTCGTCAGTGCCGGAGGCGGGGAGAAATTCGTAAAGCCACTCAGAAATCTTCAACCCGGCGACCGCGTCTGGGTCCACGTATCCGGCAGTGGCTACGTCGGATACGGCGAGGTTTTGGCGGCTGCCGTGCGCCCTGATCAGTTCATGGTCGATATTGACGGCACTCTCAAGCCTTTGACCGAACGCGAGCTAGAGGCGCAAAACGCTTTTGGCGAAGAGCAAGGCGAACATTTCGTCGCTGTCCGCTGGGACAAGTCGGTTGACAAACCGCAAGCAATTTGGGAGACAGGGTTTTTCGCCAACCCGGCCATCGTAGCCAAGCCGCGCAGCCCCAGGTGGCAATTCACAGTTGACCGACTCAGGTCACTTTGGGATACAAAGTAGGCTCTCCCGTTGCCGTCAAAGGGTCCCCGTCAGCCAACTCTCCACCAGGAGAAGCAGCCATGCCCAACATCGTCTACGTGTTGACAAATCCGGCGATGCCGGGAATCGTCAAAATCGGCATGACCGACAGGGCGAACGTACAGCACAGGATGGGAGAACTGTACTCGACAGGTGTGCCGCTTCCCTTTGACTGCGTCATCGCCCGCGAAATCGAGGATAAGGCCGCTGGTGAAATTGAGAGTGCTCTGCACACCGCCTTCGGACCGCACCGGATAAATTCCTCGCGGGAGTTTTTCCAGTTGGAACCCGAGCAGGTCGAGGTCCTGTTGCAGGTAATGCCAGGCAAGGACGTGACGCCGCCGGCCACCGATCAGTCGGACGATCTTCCTCCGGATGATGTGGAGGCCTCTTCAGCGTTCAAGAAGAAACAGAGCCAGACCAACGAAGAGGAGTTCCTCGACGCCCTTAACGAGAACGGGAGAGCTGTCTACGAAAGAGTGCTGGCGCTTGGAAAGCAGAGTGGAATGAGAATCAAATGGGGCCTCAAGGGGTTCTCTCTCAACGCGGCATCCAAGGGGGCGATGGTCGTAATCTGCTACGGCTATCCACCGCTGTCGGTGTACAAGCAGAATATTTACACCGGCCTCGACACGGTGTTGAAGAAGTCAAACGTCCCAGAAGAGACCGTCGAAACGCTGAGGGAAAATGCGCTCAACACCGGCCTGTTTGAGCATGCGGGTCAAGGCGAGAATCTGTTGTGCCGCACCGACCGCAGCTGGGACGATGAAAAGCTGGACGCATTGACGGGTTGGATGACCACGGTCGTCGAGCACATCCGCAAGTACGAAACGTAGGGGCGCCCCTTGTGGGCGCCCAACAACGCTGCCATGCGCAGCGCCTTGGGCCAAGGAGCAATCATAATGACAACCATTCACCGCGCCAAGCCTGTCCTCTTACGTTGCCTCCCTCTCCTCCTCCCCCTCCTGCTCACCGCAGCCTGCATTCCCCAGGACCTGGCCGTCAGCCCGCTGGGCACCGTGGTCGTTGGGCCGGGTGAGGCGATTCAAATTCGCTCGGCCGAGGTGCTGACGGGGATCGGCGAGCTGGGCATTCCCAGGCAGCGGGCGGTGGCGATGGCACTGGCCGATTACGGGCCGATCAAGGGGCATGCCGTCAGCATGGGCGCGGGGCTCGACTCTCTCTGCACGGCGCAAGGCGGGCTGGGCGCGGCGCAGACGGTGGTCGGCGACCCGCGCGTGGTCGGGCTGATCGGCACTTCGTGTTCGGTCGCGGCGGCGGTCGCGTCGCCGATCCTGAGCGAGGCCGGCCTGGTGATGATCTCCTCCTCGAATACCTCGCCCTCGCTGACCTCCGATCTGCGCGGCAATGCCGGGTCCAACTATTATGCCGGCTACTACCGTACCGCCAGCAACGACCTCCACTTGGGGCGGGCCGTGGCCGAGTTCGCCTATAACGAGCTCGGGCTGCGGCGCATGGCGACGATCCACGACGGCGACCCCTACACGTCGGGGCTGACCGGCGCGTTCGCGGTCGAGTTCGAGGCGCTCGGCGGTGCGGTCCCGGTCGTTGCCGAGGTGAGTCGGGGCGAGACGGAGATGGTGCCGGCGCTGACGCGCATCGCCGCGCAGAGCCCGGAGGGGCTTTTCTTTCTGCTCTTTCCCGATGAATCGGCCCGCGTCGCGCGCCAGATCGGGCAGGTCGACGGCCTTGAGGAGCTGACGCTGATCAGCAGCGACTCGCTGCTGCTGGCCGCGCCCGAGGTCGTGGACGTCTACCTGACCGGCCCGGAGCTGGGTTTCGGCAACAACGTCAACCAGGCGACGGGAAGGAGCGGCGACGAGGTGCTCGCCGCCTACGTTGAACGGTACGGCGAGGGTCCGACCTCCGCCTACCTGGCGCACGCCTACGACGCCGCGACCCTGCTCCTGCACGCGATCGAGGAAGTGGCGGTCGTCCACGGCGACGCGCTCTACATCGACCGCGCCAAGCTGCGGCAGGCGTTGACGAACACGACCGGGTTCGAGGGCGTCATCGGGGTCATCTCCTGCGACGACTTCGGCGACTGCGGCACCGGCCGCGCCGAGATCAGGCACCACACCGATCCCACGGTCACGGAGTTCGCCGATCTGCCGGTTGTCTACCGTTTTTCACGTTAGAGTGCGGGGCAAGCGGAGGGAGTTGGACTGCAGTGTTTCGTTTTGAGTTTTTGGTAGCTGCAAGGTCAACTGCGGCGTTCGCGCAGGCGGCAGGGGTTCACCGGAAATAGAAACCAACGACTTGAAACCTGTAAACCTCGAACCTCGAACCTCGTAAACCCCGAACCTCGAAAATTGAGACGCGAACACCAACAGCTGAACCCCGGAATCTCGCCTGGCACGCGCAGTGCGAGTTCCGGCAGTTCAGATTGCAGGCCTGTTCGCGCATGACCGCACTGAAATTCCGGCGGTTGACTTTTCTATAACTATATGTTATTACTTGGCATATACAGACAGAACTTTCCCGGCGCCATCTGTCTTCGCATGGGAAAGCAGCCGTGAAACCGTTCAAACGTCCTGGTTTCAGCGGGATGTAGCCAGATATTCTGCTGCTACAGGGCCTCCTAAAACGGTTTACACCCAGAAACGACCTATTGCGAGACCGACCTATGGATGCGGCACTCCTTGAGGACCGGCTACGCGGCTGTCTGACGAAGTTCAGAGAGGGGAATCTCCAGGAGTCGGACCTTGAGGGCATGCTCGACATTCTGCAAGACGGGGCAGCCCCGCGCCAGCAGCTGCTCTACCTCAGCGCCTCCGGCTCGTCGGTCCATTCGCCGGTCATCGGCATCTCCTTCATCGGCGACGAAGCGGGCGAACAGGCCGGGGACGATCCGGACGGCTGGCCCTACCAGACGGTGCTGGAGGCCATCCACGATGGCTGGCGCGTGATCAAGTTCCCGGAACTGGCGCTCATGCTGCACGAGACGCATACCTACGGTCTCGGCTGTGAATTCATACTGGAGAAGTGAGAGAGGAAGATGCTAGGCCAACTCTATGATTGTGAACCGACACTGAGCGACGAGCAGGTCGTCGATTTCTGCCGCCAGGGGATGTTGGTCCTCGAACGGGTCGTGCCCGACGAGTTCAACCGGCGCGCGATGGCGTTTCTCGACGATTATCCCGACAACCGCGTCGATGAGATCCTGGCTGAAGAGTGGTTTATGGACGCGGTCATCAAGAACCCGCAGGCGGCCGGCGCGGTGCGATCGCTGTTGGGC
Organism: Caldilineaceae bacterium; assembly: GCA_022827195.1. Taxonomy (GTDB): domain Bacteria; phylum Chloroflexota; class Anaerolineae; order Caldilineales; family Caldilineaceae; genus Bin5. The sequence goes on along the minus strand of JAJDTL010000019.1, from coordinate 68,333 downwards.
AAGGATTTCAGGCTGCCGCTGGGCATGAGCAATCACCGGGTCAAGACCCCGGAGGCGGCGCAGGGCTGGCATACCGACGGCGGCTCGATCTACACGCCGCGACTGGACTATCTGCAGGTCTTCTACTATCCCCAGGACACGCCGAAGGAGTTGGGCCCGCTCGAGGTCGTGCCGGCTTCGCACTTCGCCCGCACCAAGGCCAACTATATGGCGCACTACGACAGGATCAAGCCCGGCATGGTGACAGCGCTGCCCGCCGGCTCGATCATCGTCACCGTCTATTCGATCTGGCACCGCCGCAGCCGTTCGACCGCGGCGGGCCTGCGCAACATGCTCAAATACAACTACTGGCGCACTTCGCCGCCGCAGCGTGACTGGAAGACGGACCCGCAGTTCGATTTTTCCAGGGCCAATTTCGCGACGGGAACGCCCCTGTTCGAGGGTTTCCGCGACAGGCCGTACGTGGCGGAGATGTTCTGCTGGCTGTGCGGCTTGGGCGAATTTGACTTTGTTGGCGGGCAGGGCTGGCCGATTGTGCCCGAGACGCAGCCGGGCGTGCAACAGGCCGGCATGCCATCTGCTTTGAGCAGGGGCCCTGCTTAATTGACCTGCCTGCGCCGCGGCCTCCTTGCCGGATAGGGGTCACGGTCTGCTTGCCCGTCTCTGTTGCGGTTCCGGGGAGGTTGGTTGGGCTCCTTTCAGACAATCCGTTCCTGGCGGGTCAGACGGCCGACTTAATGTGAAGGCGCGGTTGGCCGGTGCCCCGCTCCATCCGTCGTGTTTGGATCGATTGAAGCATGCATTCCATCCGTTGAGACTCAATTACACTTTAAGGGAGGAGAACGATGGAGAGAAAAGATCGGCAGAACAGGGGGATGAGCCGGCGGGGCTTTCTCGGCCTGAGCGGCGCCGCGTTGGGAACGGGCGTCTTGGCGGCATGCGCGCCGGCGCCAGTGGCTGCGCCGGTCGCCGCGCCGGAAGAGGTCCCGGCCGAGCCGGCGATGGCGATGCACTCGGGGACGGTTATCGTTGCGCTGCGCGACACCACCGACGACGGCCATCAGAAGGCGGGGCAGGACGCGCTTGTCGCGGCCTACAACGCGCATCAGCCGGACGTAGACGTCATCTTTGAAGCGCCGCCCGGCGGGATCACGGGTGGGTACCACGCCTGGCTTACGACACAGCTTGCCGCGGAAGATATCCGCCTGGATATCGTCTCCGGCGTCGATGCCGGCACCTTCCGCGACTATCTCAACCTGGACAGGTACGTCAGCGCCCACAACCCGTACGCCGGCAAGCCGTGGAACGAGGCCTTCAATTTTGAGCGGTTCAAGTGGGCCAACGCCAAGGGCGAACGGTACGGCCTGGCCGCGGCCGGCGCCGAAGTCTTCTGGTATGCAAACAAGACGATGCTGGACGAGGTCGGGGCCAAAGTGCCGGACACGTGGACCGAGTTCATCGACGCCTGCGAGAAGCTGACCGCGGTTGTGGACAGCCCGATCGTGATCAACTTCACCTGGCAGGGTCATCAGTGGGTCTCCGGCGTCTACTTTGACCAGTATCACCTGGACTGGGTGGAGACGGTGCGCGCCCACGAAGGTGACTGGAACTATGATCCTGAGTTCGACGGCAGATTTGTGTTCGACCCGGACGACAAGGACATTCATGCCAAGTACACCTTCAACGGCCAGCGCTACTTCCGGGCAATCCGCGAGGGCGAGCTGCGCTTCGACACCGACGCCTTTGCCGAGATGATCGACAACCTTTCGATGGCGTGGCCGAAGTATGCGACAGAGGACTTCTTTGTTCGCAGCGATGGCGGCTACGCGACGTGGCTGCAGCAGCAGGCGGCCTTCCTGCCCTCCGGCACATGGGCGCTGCCCACAGTCGACAGCGACCTGAAGGAGATCACGCCCGAGCGCCTGGAACAGCTGGGGTTGGACGAGAGCACCGAAGTCGAAACCTTCGAATGGGCCATCTTCCCCTTCCCGACGATGGAAGGGCCGCTGGTGCAGTGCCGCGCCAAGGACGTGGCGGGGCAGGGGGACGCCTACGTCAGCATTGTCAAGAAGAACCAGGAGCAGATCGACCGCTGTCTCGACTTTCTCATGTTCTGGTACTCCGAGTCCGGCATGCAGACCTACTATGACGCACGCCTGGAGGAAGGCTGGGGGGGCATGGGTCCCGTGGACGTGTACGGGGTCTCCTATTCGCCCGAGCGGCAGATGCTCAACGACATGGTGAGGCCGATGGGGAACGCCGAGCTGAACCAGAACAACTGGGAGTACTTCAGCGGCTACGAGTCGTGGGACAACACGCACGTCGTCAACGTCAAGAACGCGTATAAGGAGGCGCTGGAGCGCAAGACAACCGGCGCCGAGTTCGCCCAGTTCTATCAGCAGTACTGGATGGACAACTTTGACGACATTCTGGCGTTGAAGAACGTGACGCACGCCGACCTCGACAATCCCGCACGCGAACCGGGAACGTAACAACGGTTGCCAGTCTCCAGTTGCCGGTGGCCGGTAACACCAGCTGCGCGCGCGGTCGTTGCATCTGACGTTGCTGACCACTGGCTACTGACCACTGATCACCGGCCACTATCCACTATCCACTGCCGTATGGTACCGATTCCAGCTGCGGCCTCTCCTCGGTTTTACAGTCGCGGCCTGCAGGTCCTGATAGGCGTGCTGGCGCTGGCCCTGCTGGTCAACGTCTTCTTCTTCGTCCTGGTCCGCACGGCAGACGAAGAGGCGCTCACGCCGCTGGCGGCTTCGAGCGAGCAGATGGCGATCGTCGTCCCACTCGACGAACGCACGATGGTTGCGGGGACGGTCGACGACCGGCTCATGCTGCTGGAGGAGGGGGCGCCGGTTCGCGAGCTGCAGCTGGATGCAGTGATCGGCAGCATAGACATTGCGCCCGGCGGAGATGCGTTCTACGTCGGCTTGGGCGACGGCAGCGTCATTGCATTCGACCGGCAGTTCCAGGTCCTGAACGAGGCCAAAGTTGCCGGCAGAGTCGTTGGCGTAAGGGCGAATGACCGCGACGAACTCTTCGTTGCGCACGGCGTCGCCATCCGGACCGACAGGTTTTACATCTCCTATTTCCCCACGCCGGGCGTGGAGCCGGCCTTCACCAACAAGGCAGAGTTCACAATCTACGGTCTGGATGTCGCCGATGACGCTGCCTACTATGGGACGGGCAACGCGCGGGTCGTGGCGATCGGGGCCGACGGCGAGACGCGCTGGCGAACGATGGTGCCCTTCCCGGTCATCCGCTTGAAGGCGTTGCCCGAGGTCGGGCAGCTGCTGGTGAGTGATGAGAACGGGGGCCTGACCCTTCTCGACGCGCAGGGGCGAACGTACTGGCACGTGATCCCGACCGAATTCCGCCTGCAGAGCCTGGGCTTTGATCCCTCCACCGGCACCTATCTTGCCGCCGACATTCAGGGCACGCTGGTCGCCTTGGATGCGGCGGGCAATATTTTGTCGACCGCGGAAGCGGGCGAAGGGCGGATCACGGCCCTGGTGCCTGCCGGCGGGGGGCGGTTGACGGTGGTGCCGCAGGATGGACCGTGGCTAAGCCTGAATGCGGGGGCGATGCGCGGCGTGGGCCTGGCGGAGCAGTTCCGTTTTCGCTGGATCATCGCCGATCTCGGGCTGCTGTTTATACTCCTGATCGTCCTGGTCCGCACAGTCGAGCGCTGGTGGACGGCGCTGTGCAGCCTGGGCGAGAGGATGCGCCGCGCCTACATCTTCTACCTGTTCATTGCCCCCTCGCTCCTGCTGGTCCTGCTCTTTAGCTACTACCCGGCCGCGCTGGCCTTCTACACCTCGTTCACCAATATGAGCCTGCGCCGGGTCACCGAATTCATCGGCGTAACCAACTACGTCACCATCTTTACCGAGGACTTCTATTTCCGGGTCGGGTTCATCAATCTTCTCATTATTGCCGTCACGGGCGTCATCAAGACGGTTACGGTCCCCCTGTTCGTCGCCGAGCTTATCTACTGGCTGCGCAGCAGCAAATTGAGATATCTGTTTCGGACGCTCTATGTCTTTCCCGCGGTCGTCCCCGGCCTGGTCACCATCCTGCTGTGGCGGATGATCTATGATCCCAACATCGGCCTGCTGAACCTGATCCTGTCGGCGGTCGGTCTGTCCCACCTGCAGACGGCCTGGCTGGGGAATGAGAACACCGCGCTGTGGGCGATCATCGGCGCCGGCTTTCCCTACGTCGAGATCTTCGCCCTGCTCATCTACCTGGGCGGGCTGATGGACATCAACCCGGAGCTGTACGATGCGGCCCACATCGACGGCGCCAACTGGTGGTCGCGCTTCTGGCGGGTGGACGTCCCGCTGCTCGAGGCGCAGTTTCGCCTGCTGCTGTTCTTCACCTTTGCCGGCTCGATCGCAGGATTTGCCAACATCTGGATCTTTACACGCGGCGGCCCCGGTTATGCAACCTACACGCCGGCGTTGGAGATGTACCGTCAGCTCATCGACACCGAGTACGGCTACAGCTCGGCCATCGGCGTCATCCTGTTCATCATGAGTTTCATCGCCACTGTGGTGATCCTGCGCTACCGCAGGGACGAAACGATAGAGCGAGTCGCATAGCGTAACTGCCGGAACTCGGAACGGCCGGAACTCGTAGCTCGAACTACGGGGGGCCAGGCGAAGTTCCGGGTGTGCAGCAGTTGGTTGTCAAGTTTCAAGTTTCGAGTTCCGGATTACAAATGGCAGGCCTTCAGCGAGTCCCAGGAATTTCTGCGAGCAGGATGCCCCGTTTCTGGCTGCGGCTGCAGCGGTATCATGCATCCTTGAGCTCCGGGTTTCAGATCGGGTGCCTGTCGCTCATTCTGTTCTTCGCCTTTGTGCCGATACTCATGATGTTGTCGATGGCGTTGCGGCCGACGGTGCTGATCTACGCCGACTATTGGGGGATGCCGTTCCCGCCGACATTTGACAACTTCAGGGTCGCTCTATTCGATCTTTTCCCGGCGATGGTACGCACACTTGCTGTCGGACTCGGCTCGATCGCAGGCATCCTGGTGTTTGCCGTGCTGGCTTCGTATGCGTTTGCGCGTATTCCCGCGCCGGGTCGGGAGAAGCTCTTCCTGCTGGTGCTGGCGGTGATGATGATACCGGGCATTGTGCTGCTGGTTCCGCACTTCGTTCTGGCCCGGCAGCTGAATCTGGTGCGCACTTTCCATGGTCTGATCATCTTCTATATCGCGGGCGGGCAGCCGTTCGCGATCTTTCTGATCACCACCTTTTTCCGTTCGCAGCCGGGCGAGATGTTCGAGTCGGCGCGCGTGGACGGGGCATCGGAGCTGCAGTCGCTGCTCAACATCGCGCTGCCGCTGGCCCGCCCTATCCTGGTGACCGTGGCGGTGATGAACTTTATCGGCATCTATCAGGATTTCATCTGGCCGGGGCTGATGCTGCGCAGCGATCAGTGGACGCTGATGCTGGCGCTGGAACGGTACGATCCGCGTTTGACCCAGTTTTTCAGCCGGCCGGAGCTGGGCATGCAGGCGGCCGGCTTCGCCTTCGCCGTGGTACCCCAGCTGATCCTCTTTGCCTTCGGCATGCAGTACTTTATCCAGGGCCTGACATCGGGATCGGTCAAGGGATGACGGCCGGCGCAGAACGGCGGCGAGCGGGCGGCAGCGTGCAAAGGCCGGATCGGCCATCGGAGACAGATCGACCTGCCCCCTTGACTGCGGAGGGTGAGGGCAATGACAAGGCCGGCGCCGCAAGCCAGATTTGACGATTACCTGTCCTCGCCCGAATTCTACGACGATCCCTATCCCGTCTATCACATGCTGCGCGCCGAGGCGCCCATCTTTTGGAGTGAGCGCTGGAACGCGTGGGTGTTGACCCGCTACGCCGATGTTCTCGCAGTCGTGCGCGATCCGGGCAGCTTTTCCAACGGGTTGCGCGTGCCGGTCTTTCTGGACCAGCTGCCGCCGGCGGAACGGGCCCGATTTGGGTTGCTCGAAGACCATTTCGCCGTGCAGATCCCCCACTCCGATCCGACGTACCACACGCGCCTGCGCACGCTCATCACCAAGGCGTTCACCGCGCGCATGGTACAGGCGCTGCAGGGCCGGATCCAGGAGCTGGTGGATGAACTGTTGAATGGCGTCGAGGACAAGGGGCAAATGGACGTTATCTGGGACTTTGCCTTTCCGCTGCCGGCCGCGGTGATCGGCGAAATCGTCGGTATGCCCGCCGCAGATATCGACAAGTACAAGCAGTGGTCCTCCAACATCATGGGTTTTCTCGGTGTGACGCCGCCGGACCCCGACTACATCGCCGACGCGCAGCAGAGCATTGTCGAACTCAAGGCGTATGTCAGCGGCAAGATCGAGCAGCGCCGCCGCCGTCCCACCGCCGATCTGCTGAGCCAGCTGGTCGAGGTCGAAGAGGAGGGGGACAGGCTGAGCGAAGAGGAGATTTACGCCATCGTAGCGGTCCTGATGAGCGCCGGTCACGAGACGACGACCAACACGATAGGCAACGGACTGGTGGCGCTGCTGCGGCACCCTGAAATGTTGGCGCGGTTGCGGCGGGAGCCGGACCTGATCGAGAGCGCGGTCGAAGAGATGCTGCGCTACGACGGCACGACGCAGCGCCATATGCGCGTGGCCGCGCAAGAGGTCGAACTTGACGGCCATCGGATCGGAAAGCATCAGCTCGTCTTTGCGATGGTGGGCGCGGCCAACCGCGACCCGGCCCAATTTCCGCACCCGGACCGGTTCGACATCACCCGGTCCAACAACCGGCACGTCACCTTTGGTCATGGCATCCACTTTTGCGTCGGTGCGCCGCTGGCCCGCCTGGAGACCAAGATCGCCATCAACACGATGCTGCGCCGCCTGCCGCGGCTGCAGCTGGCGACTGAAGAGCTTGCATGGCATCAACACATCGGCCTGCGCGGGCTGAAGAGCCTGCCCATACAGTTCCAGCCCGGGCGCGTCAGGGAATAAGAGGACGGCAGACGGCCGGCTGACCGGCCGGGTCGTAAGGGGGGCCAAATTGAGTAGCCTAAGTGTTGCCGAGCTGGGAATCGTCGACACGCACGTGCACTTCTGGCAGTTCGAGCTGCTGCGCCGCGCGTGGCAACCGCCGCCGGTCATCTTTCGCACCTTCGCGCCCGAAGACCTGATCGGCGATGCGGCCGCCGCCGGCGTCAACCGCTGTGTACTGGTCGAAGCGGGCACGACCGACGAGGACAACCAAGCCCTGGCCGATTTCGCGGCCTCTTCCGATTTCATCGGCGCCATGATCGCGTATGCCGACCTGGAGAGCCCGGCGCTCGAGCAGGAGCTGGACGATTTTGCCGAAATTCCGAAGTTCCGGGGCGTGCGCATGCGGTTCGAGGGGCATCCCGACCCGCATATCCTGGCCCGCCGCAGCGTGCTCGACGGCATCGGGAAGGTGGCGGAACGGGGGCTCATCCTCGAGTTTCTGGTCGATACCAGCCATCTGAACGACATCCTGGGGGTCTACGAGCAGGTGCCGGAACTCAAGGGGATGATCGAGCATATGGGCAAGCCGGATCTGCGGCGCGGCAGCGACCGCGCAGAGTGGCGTCGACACATGCAGGCGCTTGCAGAAAAGACGAATGTCTATTGCAAACTCTCGATCGGGCCGCGCGTGGTCGACCTGGAGGAGATCTACGCGCACCAGGGCGAGGGATGGGAGCTGGACTGGATCCAGCCGCCGATCCGGTACCTGGTCGAACAGTTTGGGCCCGAGCGCCTGGCGTGGGGGAGTGACTGGCCGCTCGTTCTGCTGGAAGCCGACTACGCCGGCGGCTTGCAGGCGATGCGGGATGCGCTGGGGCCAATGGACGCAGAGGACGAAGTGGCAGTTTTCCGTTCAACTGCCATGCGGTTCTATTCGCTGTAACGGGCGGTGCGAACGCCGGTATGGGCGGCGGCCTGCCAGAGGAGCAACCATGTCATTTCTTGAGAAAGCGGTAACCGATCGATTTGAAGAGCAGGGCTACGTCGTGGCCGAGGGAATCCTCGACCCGGTCGAGGACATCGGGCCCATCGTCGCAGAGTACGAAGAGCTGCTGGATTCGATGGCCGGGCAGTGGCACGCCGAGGGCAGGCTCTCCTCGTCCTTCGCGGAGCTGCCTTTCAGCGAGCGGCTGACGCAGGTCCTGGCCGAGGGAATGCCCGTCTTCCCCGCCTTTGACATCTCCCTGCCGCCGCTTTCCGCCGACTCCGGCGAGGAGACGCCGATCCACCTCGGTGCGGCCGTATTCAACCGTATGCTGCGCAACCCTCGTCTGCTCGACGCGGTCGAGTGCTTCATCGGGCCGGAAATCTACTGCAATCCGGTCCAGCACGTGCGCATCAAGCCGCCTGAGCACCTCGTCCCCGAAGCGATGCGCCATTCGTTGGTGGCGTCGGTGGACTGGCACCAGGACGCAGGCGTCGTCGAGGCCGATGCCGACGACACCGACCTGCTCTCGGCCTGGGTTGCCATAACCGACGCCACGACGGAAAACAGCTGCATGGTCATGATTCCGGGCAGCCACAGGGCCGACGTTGCCCTGCACTGCCTCACCTACGAGAGACAGGGATTTGCCGGGTCGGCCCAGCTCACGATTCCGCAGGAATACCGCGGCCCGAAAGAACCGACGCCGGTCCCGATGCGCGCCGGCGACGTTCTCTTCTTCCACCGCATGACGATGCACGCTTCGTTGCCGAATGTCAGCAACGGCATCCGTTGGAGCTTCGATCTGCGCTACAATCCGCTCGGGCAGCACTCGGGGCGGCCCTGGTTTCCCGGTTTCGTCGCCCGCAGCCGCGCCCATCCGGAGACCGAACTGACCGATCCGGCCGAGTGGGCGCGCCTCTGGCAAGACGCGCAGGCGGAGCTGGCCGGCGGCGGGACACCCGCTTTCAACCGCTGGAAGGACGACGATCCGCGCTGCGCCTGAAACTTCAGTTTTTGGTAGTCAGTTTTTGGTTTTTGGAGACGTCAACTGCAGCTGCCGTGTACGCGACGGGTTTTCACTAGGAACCAAAAACCAGTAACTGAAGACCAGCCCTATCAAGTTGACCGGCCCGCTCCATTCCGGAGGATGGCGCGATGGGTAATCGAGGTCCGGAACTCGACTACAGGCCGCACCTGCCGCCCAAGACCGACTACGGTATCGGTATCGTTGGCTGCGGCGGCATCGTCAACGACGCCAGCCTGCCCGCATACGGGAAGCACAGGCTGAACGTTGCCGGCTGCTATGACCTGCACCGGGAGAAGGCCGAAAGTACCGCCCGCAAATTCAACATCCCCAAAGTCTACGACACCCTGAACGACCTGCTGGCCGACCCGGCCGTGGAGATCGTGGAGATTGCGGTCCATCCCTGGCAGCAGTTTGAAGTCGCGCGCCAGGCGATCGCGGCCGGCAAGCATCTGCTCTGCCAAAAGCCGCTCTCCGACTGCTTTGCGCAGGCGGTCGAGACCGTGCGTCTGGCGCGCGCGGCGGGGGTTAAATTGGCGTTGAACCAGCAGATGCGCTGGGACCCCGCCATCCGCGCCGTCTACGACCTGTTCGACAGGGGCTGGCTCGGCCGACCGACGGAGGCCAGCATCCAGGTCAGCCTCGGCTTCGAGCTGGAGGGCTCATGGGGTGCGACAAGCCCGCGCTTCGAGGTGATGCTCCACAGCATCCACTACCTGGACAGCTTCCGCTTTCTGTTCGGCGAGCCCGAGTGGGTCACCAGCCGCCATTCGCGCCACCCGCTGCTTAAAAATGTTCGCGGCGAGACCAAAACGATCACCGTGCTGGACTATGCGTCGGGGTTGCAGGCGTTGAGCGCTGTCGACCTGGCCGGCCCTGGTTTCGACCCATTCGTCACCTTTCATTTCAGCGGGACGGAGGGCGTGGCCTATGGCAATATCGGGCTGCTCAGCTATCCCCAGGGCGAGGCTGACACGCTCGCCTGGCGCAGCACGAAACTGCCCTCGGATGCCCACTCTGAGGCGAAGCTGGAAGGGGCGTGGTTTCCCGATGCCTTCATCGGGCCCGTTGCCTCGCTGATGCAGGCGATCCAGGAGGATGGATTGCCGCAGACCGATGGCGCCGACCATCTCAAGACGCTGGGCGTTGTCGAAGCGGCCTACGTTTCAGCTTCGGAGAACCGCTCGGTGCAACCGTCTGAGGTCGGATGATGTTGCCATTTCAGAGCCTGAAGGAGCTGTCGCCATGAAACGCTACGGGCAGGTCATCCGGGTCAAGCCGGAACGGTACGAGGCGTACAGGGAATACCACCGGAACGTGTAGCCCGAAATCATCGAGCTGGGCCGCCGATGCAACATTCGCAACCAGACTATCTTTCACCGGGATGGTCTTCTGTTCCGCTATTTCGAGTACACCGGCGACGACTACGAGGCGGACATGGCGGCGGCGGCCGCCCACCCCAGGAACCAGGCGTGGTGGGAGCTCATGCAGCCGATGCAGGAACCGCTCGAGAGCTGTGCTGAAGGTGAATGGTGGGCCGACATGGAGGAGCTCGTCCACACCGAATGAATTGGAAGGGCGTTGACAACCGGCTGCCGTCGTAACCACCGTGGCTCGTAACTCGTAACTCGCACGGCTCGTGCCAGAAGGAGGTCCGGGGTTGTAGCAGTTGGTGTTCGAGTTGCGAGTTCCGATTTTCGGGTGTTCCGGGAGTTGAGGAACGGCCATGGAGGCGCCTATCGAGTCAATCCGGATGGGATAGTGGCAGTTGGCTGTGTTGTTAAAGGGTTGAATGCTTTTCCAAAGGAGGCAATCAGATGAGACGCAAGATTCTGTTCAGCGTGCTGATCCTTGGGGCCATGCTGCTGTCAGCCTGCGCTGTCCCGGCGGCACCTCCAGCAACCGAGATGGCCGAGGAGGGCGATGGGGCGCCCACCGGCAAGCTCGTCTTCTGGAACCATCCGACCGCCCTGGAAGCTGCCGAGGAACAGCAGTTCTGGGAGGACCTTAACGCGGCATTTGAGGCTGAATATGAGGGTGTGGAGGTCGAGCTTGTGTGGGTCCCCTGGGACCAGATGTACGTCAGCAAGATCAACGCGATCCAGAGCGGCGAAGTGCCCGACATGAGCTTCATGGGTGTGGAGCAGCAGGTCGAGTTCGCCGAGATGGATGCGGTCATTCCGGTTGACGATCTGGTTGAAGAGTTGGGAGGTCCTGAGGCATTCAGCGGGGGTTTGAAGTATCACTGGTTCCAGCCGTCATGGTCGGACGAGGGCCACTATTGGGGCGTCCCCTATCAGGAAGGCGGCTATCTGCTCTACGTGCGCAAGGACCTGGCTGAGAAGGCCGGCTACAGCGATCCGTGTCCGGCGGATTGGGATGCGCTCGTGGAGCTGGCCCTTGCCATGCACGATCCTGAGAACGAGGTCTACGGCATCGGCCTGGACTACAGCGTCGGCAACGGCACAACGCAGCTCTACACGACCTTCTGGGCGGCCGGCGGGGGACAGACGCTGGACAAGGACAAGAAGGTGGCGGTGAACACACCGGAGAATGCCAAGACACTTCAGTTTTACGCTGATCTGTGGCTGGTGCATGACCTTCTGCCTCCGGGCGTAACCACGGTGACCACCTATGGCACCTCAACCGCGACACCGATCGACGACTGGTACAACGCCGGTCAGATTGCGATGACGGTTCGCAATATGAACCTTCCGATTGTCTGGGAGCGCACGCAGAACCCCATCCGGGAGGTAACGCAGGTCTGCATGATGCCGGCTGGACCGTCCGGCCACACCGGGACATTCTCGCAGCCGGGCACACTCTATATTTTCAAGGAGGCCAACAACCCTGAATTGGCCAAGGAGTATATTCGGTTCTTCTACCGGGAGGAGTGGCAGATCCGTTGGGCGCAGGTGGACGGCATCATCCCCTTGTTGAAGGGGCTCGATGTGCCGGGTATTACCGACGGGTACTGGTATCCTTTCATTCTGGAAGAGCAGAGTTGGGGCGCGCGTCCCGGTTTCTGGGAGTCACATCCCAAGAATCTGGTGGCGCATGAGGCCTTCTGGCCGGCGCTGATGGTCCAGGACGTCGTTCTGAAAGGGATGAGCGTAGAGGATGCGCTGGCCAAGTACCAGGGGGTGGTGGAAGAGCTCTATGGTGAGCCGTGCTCGCCGCTGGTGGAGGGCTGCGAGTAGGCCCGGAAGGGACCGGCTGTCTCAGCAGCCGGGTCAGTGGGTCATCCGGTCAGGTCAAGCTGCCGTGAGCTTGGCCTGACCGCCGATTCAGATTCTGGTATGGTCCCGGCAAAGTGGGAGGTTTGAACAGTTGCATCAGTCGAAGATTCTTCCTTATCTGTTGCTGCTGCCGGCTGCGGTCCTCATTGTTGCGGTTGTGGGGTATCCGATGGTGTATGGGATATCCCTTTCTCTTACGGACCGTACGCTTCACTCGTTCGAGGCGGATTTCATCGGTCTGGAGAATTTCCGCAAGTTACTCCAGGATGATCGTTTTCTGACCGTGGCCGGCAACAGCGTCCTGTGGCCGATCTATACGGTAATCGGCTCGGTGTTATCGGGGTTTTTGCTGGCTCTCATTCTCAACCAGAGTTTTCTGGGGCGGCGATTTGCGCGCGGCATTCTACTGGTTCCCTGGACAGTGCCGACCGTTGCCGTGGCCTTTGTCTGGGTCTGGCTTTACGATCCCCTGGTTGGGATCTTCAACCAGATTGTACTGCTGGTCGGCGGGAGCCGTCTGCCATTCATGTCGGACGTGGGCATGGCGCAGTTCTGGATGGCGCTGCCAGTCACCTGGCGCTTTTATCCGTTTGTAATGCTCATGTTGTTGGCGGGGCTGCAGGCAATCGATCAGGAGCTGTACGCGGCGGCCGCGGTCGACGGGGCCAATATGTTGCAAAGGTTCTGGCACATCACGCTGCCGATGGTGCGCGGAATCCTGGGGCTGGTCACCGTCCTCGAGTTCATCTGGCTTTTCAATCATTTTGACATTATTTGGATCATGACCGGCGGAGGGCCCGCGGACGCCACCCACAACTTCGCCACCTATGCCTACTATCAAGGATTCAAGACCTTCAAGTATGCATATGCATCGGCGATCGGTGTTGTCATGCTTGTGATCCTCTTCTTTTCGTCACTGGTCTACCTGTATCTGCAGGACCGAATGGAGATTGAGCTGTGATGGATGCGAACCGAGCGCTTTCGGGACCGCCATACGGGGCGCGAGGTTTCGGCTGGCGTGTGCAGAGGGCCATGCGGAAAGGCCTCCTTCATCTGCTGATCGCCGCGGTCATCGTCGTTTTTATCTTTCCGATTTGGGTCGGTGTGGACACTTCGATCAAGCCGGCCAACCAGCTGCGAAAGTTCCCGACCAGTGTTCTGACGACCAGTCCCACGATGGAGAAGTATGCACAGGCTTTGGGCCCGTTGAAACTGTACCGCTATATGGGAAACACGGTTATTGTTGCTGGGGCCACAACCTTGCTTGGACTGCTCGTAGGCAGCCCGGCAGCCTACGCCCTCTCCCGTTTCAAGTTCAGAGGCCGCAGCTTTTTCGCCCGCACCGTCCTGTTGATCTACATGTTTCCACCGATGCTGCTCATCATTCCACTCTATCTGATGATGACGGCTGTCAGAGTAAGGGACAGTCTCTTTTCACTCATCGTCACCGATACAACTTTCGCGCTGCCGTTTTCGATCTGGATGCTCAAAGCGTTCTTCGACACGGTGCCGCGCGACCTTGACGATGCCGCTCTCATCGATGGTTGCACGCCTCTCAGCGTGCTGCACCGGGTCCTGTTGCCCGTTTCAGGGCCGGGCGTGGTGGCAACAGCGGTCTTTTGCTTCATGCTTGGATGGGGGGAGTACCTGTTCGCCGTAACCTTTATCACAACGCAATCGCTCCAGCCCATCACGGTGGCCGTTTACGCCTTGATTTCACCCTTTGCAGTAGACCCCAGCCTGCTGATGGCTACCTCGGTCATTTCCGCGATTCCTCCGGTAATATTCTTCTTTGCGGCGCAGAAGTGGATTGTGCAGGGCCTGATGGCGGGAGCCATCAAGGGCTGATTCCCCTCACAACCGGGGGCCCGGCAACTTCAGGTTCGGACGTTCGGCGCGTTGGTCCTGGAACAGTCGGTGCCGGCCCCAAGCCTGGACCGGATCTGGGCCGGCCAGGCCGCCAGCGGCGAACGCAGCCTCCGTCCACTTGCCCGCCTCAACTGTATTTGACCAGCGCACCACTCAGCCCCGCGCATCCTCCGCCCGCGTGCGGAGCCCCGGCCCTGCCTGCATGATCTACGACAGATCTACGATCCGCCCACGACAGATCTACGATTCTGACGGGCTCTATCCTCTGCGTATACGCACAGCCGCCGACAAGGCTACGCAATCCCGGCCCGGCGCAGCCCGCGAACCAGCCTGCGTACACTGGTAGCCGGCCGAATGGGGCCGCACTGCCGGGCGCCAGCGCCCCGTAACAGGCGGTCCGCTCCCCTCTTCGCCGCATGCAGCCGCGGCTTGACCCCGCCAAAAGGCCCGTCTTACAATATTTATTCCTTTATTCTGAGGGACTATCTTTTTATCCCCCCGGCAAAGCGGTTTTTCCCCGCCACCGGGGACCGGCAGACCGTGCCGGCCCAGCAGCAAACGCAACGCAGACAACAGAAAATCCGCAGACACAGCATCGCTTGATCTCGCAGCGGACAGACCGTCGGCGAACGTCTCCTCGGCAGGACCGGAAGGAATCGTTCATTTTTTTACGAGTTGACAGGAAAGCTCGCCGACTTGAGAGGAAGAGACGATGCGAATGCCAACCGGACTGCCGGTCAGGGTCTTCACACTGCTGCTGGCCGCACTGGCGGTCATCCCCGTTTTCCGCGCCCAGACAGCCTACGCCCAGAGCCCTTCCGTATCCATCTCCTTTACGCATGATTTGGTGGGCCGGGGCTTAAACACACGGCTGACTATTTCCTTCAATGATCTGCCGGACGCCCTTGATTTCAGGTACCAGATCAACTTGGAGCGAAACGATAGCGGAACGTGGCGCAATGCCAACTCATGTTCATTCTACGCGGGTCCGAACAACTATCTCTACCCGGAAAGGCAAAGTTCCAAGGTAGTCACGTTTGACTCCTTTTCGATCAATTCAAGTTGCCAGACAGGCTCCTACAGGGCGACGGTGACCTTAAAGGACAGGGACACCTTGGCGGAGTTGGCTTCGGGCACAAAGGGGTTTACCGTCTTCGACCCCCCGTACGTGGAGGTCGGGTTGGGCTCCACATCTCTTTTCCGGGGGACTTCCGGCGGCGTGACGATGAAGTTTTATGGCGCGTCGAGAGGCCAGACCTACAGCTACCGCGCCTACGTGATGCAACGCAGCCCCCGCAATTACGCGGACAGTTGCGCCGGTTCCGGGCTCGGCGGCATAAACGACACTTTTGCGCTCGGGACTGTGGACGAATTCATCGAAACGCGCAGCGGCCAGACCAGCGGCACATGTCCGATCGGCGACTACACCCTGTATCTGGATCTGTATGACAGCACCAATAACAGGGTGGGCTCCGCAACCGCCGACTTTTCAGTCGTCACCGATCCCAGCGCGACGCCGAGCACGCAGATTGCGTTTGCGGCCAACAGCGACGACGCCGATACAGCGATCGACGTCACCATCAGCTTTTTGGACTTGCAAGGGAACACCTCGATCACCTACAGCACCAGCGTGACGCAGCGCAGCGGCGGCGCGGACGCGGACAGCTGTGAGGGGACCTCGCTCGGTCACACGATCCAAACCAGCGCGACTAGAAATCCCTACGTCATTAACGGCAAAATCCCGTCAGCCTGTCCCAACGGGCAGTACAGGCTGACGGCCACCGTCACCGGCGCTTCCAACAATGTACTGACCTCCGGCAGCAAGGATTTCAATATTCCCTATTCGTCGTCAAGCGGTTCCAACAATGGAGGCAGTAGCAGTAGTAGCAGTGGTGGTACGTCGGGCGGAGGTGGCGGCACACCAGCGGATCCGACGCCTACGTTTACACCGACGTCTACATCTACGTCTACACCTACGTCTACACCCACATCTACAACAACGTCCACACCTACGTCCACACCGAGGCCATCGTCCGGCGGTGGCGGTGGAGGTGGTGGCACACCAGCGGATCCGACGCCGACGCCGACGCCCACACACACGTCCACACCCACATCTACACCCACGTCCACACCGAGGCCATCGTTGGGCGGTGGCGGTGGTGGTAACAGCGGTCGTAGTGATGGTAGCGGTGGTGGTGGTGGTGGCGGCGGTGGTGGTGGTGGCGGCGGTGGCGGCAGCAGTACACCGAAAGGCGGCGGTACGCCAGGGGGCGGCCCGCCGGTCACGTATACGATCTACCAGCCGCCGTTGATTCCGCAGCAGCAGCAGACCGGGCCGGTGGCCGTCACGCAGCCGCTGGTTATGAACGTACGTTCCGGACCGGGACTGGACTACGGCATCGTTACGCAAGTGCCGCGGGGCACGCGCGCCAGGATTATCGGTCTCGACCCTGGCGACGACTGGTACCTTGTAGAGATCGCCGGCGTAGGCGGACAGGTCTGGATCTACCAGGACCTGACCACGCTTGAAGGCACGCTGGTGGGAGTGCGGCGCTGGACGCTGGCCGAGGTGGCGCTGCTGCCCGGCGGCGGCAGCAGAGACGCGCGGCCGCTGGCGGTCACGGTGCCGTTCATTATGAACGTGCGCACCGGTCCGGGGCTGGACTACGACGTGGTGCGGACGGTGCCGGCGGGGACGCGGGGGTACATTTTGGGCATCGACCCGAGCGACAGCTGGTTCCAGATCGAGCTGGACGACCTGGATACGCTGGCCTGGGTCTACCAGGACCTGACGACGGTGATCGGTTCGCTTATCGGGGTCAAACGGGTCACGGAGACGGAGATTGCGCTGCTGCCGGCGGCGATCACGCAGCCGTACCTGCTGAACGTGCGTTCGGGGCCGGGCCTGACCTACAACATACTGACGACGCTGCCGCAGGGGACGTGGACGCAGATCACCGGTGTGGACGCGTTGAACGAGTGGTACCGGGTCAAGGTGGACGGGCTGGACCAGACGGGCTGGATCTACCGTTCGCTGACGAAGATGGCCGGCGGCTCGCTGCCGGGGCGGATCCAGATTGCGTCTGGGGAGGCGCCGGAAGATAGCGCGGGCCGTCCGGCGGTTGATACCGCGGGGCAGCCGGCTGGCTCAATCACGGTTGCGTTGTCGCTGCCGCTGGCCGGCGGGGTGAACCTCGAGGTCAGCTGGATTGACAGCGGGGCCTGCACGCAGCTGTACAGGCTTTATCACCGGCCCGGCGTCGATTCAGGCGCGTATCTCTCGTTGGAAGCGGCAGCGACGGCCACGAGTTTGAATTCGAGGAATCTGCGCTTTGCCTCATTGAACGGAGACAGTCTCATATCGGCCTGGTGCGGGACGAACAGCGCGGGTCGCAAGGTGGCGGAGGTGGACATCAATCCGCGGGTGGAAGGAACCTACAGTTCTGTGCCGCCGTCGGACGGAGGTCTTGCGACGGTGCCGTCGCGTTGAAACGGCAGTTTCTTGTTTTCAGTTTCTAGTTTTGAGTTTCTAGTTTTTAGTGGAGCTGCAGCGTCAGCAGCAGGGTTTGGGCAGGGGGCGGGGGGTTCACAAAGAACGAGAGACGTAGAGCTGGAAGCTGGTGTTAACGAAAACCTATCTGCTGTCGCGCTTTCGGGCGCAGCGCAAGTCAAGAGGCCTCTGCAACCGCTATCATTTGCAGAGGCCTTTTGCGTTGGACTGCGGTTTTCAGTTTTGAGTTTTCAGTTTTTAGTGGAGCTTGCAAGGTCAACAGCAGCGTTTGCGCAGGCGGCAGGGGTTCACTAAGAACCAAGAACCAGAGCTCGTCGACGTTAGTATGAACCAAGATATGCAAGGGCAAAATCCGGTCTATCCACGGGGGGATACAGAGGGCCGCGAGGGACCCACAAGGGGCGCCCCTACATCATCACCATCGCGGCATCACCATCGCGGCGCAGGGGGGGTTGTGGTTGCTCGGCAGCGTGGTAGACGGGTAGATGCGCCTGATCGACGCGAGGAAGGCGGTCTGCCGGGACTGGGGCGGGATTCTCGACCGGCGCCTAGGCGGCGACGGTGAGTTTCCCCTGTAGCTGCGTGGCTGAATGTCCTTCCGTTTCACCTTCTACGTGCGGGTTTGGATCGTGAATGACGATCTCCACGTCGCGCCCAAGGACGGTCAACAGGCGGAGGAGACGCTCCAAGGAGCATCCGCGCAGGAGACGCGAAACATCGGGCTGGGAAAGCCCAAGTAACGCGGCAGCTTCGACTTGCTTGAGCTTGCGCTGGCGAATGATCCTTTCAATGCGGGTGACGAGTTGCTCCTTGAGCAGGTGTGCCTCGGCGTCGGGGCGGCCCAAGTCCGCGAATATATTGCTGCCGTCGGGTTCGCTCTTTTCTATTTCTGTTTGCAAAGAGTTGTATACCTTTCGAGCCGTTGGATTCTGCCACAGGGATTCTTCATTCTCCAGTTCACGCGTGCGCGCCGGACCGAAGCGGACGAGGGCAGCGCCGATGAAGGGCAGGGCCAGGGCCAGGAGGTTGAATCCCGGCCAGCTTTCGGTGGGGATGCCGTGTAGCGTGAGGGGGACGAGGCCGAAGCTGACGAGAGCGCAGCCGAGCAGGAGTTGCCAGGCCGGGGGTGCGGCGCGGTGCGGCGGCAGGACGTTGCGCTCGAAGCGGGTGAAGGCGGCGACGAAGGGGACCAGTGCGAGCACCAGGACCGCGATCCACAGGGGGCGCGTGAGCCACCAGGCGTCTGTGCCGGGGAAGAAAGAGAGGCCGACGCCGGTGAACAGCGCCAGGGCGGATACGAGTATCAGGGTGGTGAAGTGCCAGAGGAAGACGGTCATGATGACGCTGTTGATCAGCACGGTTGTCGTCCAGAGGACGCCGCGCTCGAGCAGGCGCCGGGCCGGTTTTTCGAGGGCCAGGAGGAGGCCGGTTTGGGCGGCGCCCAACGCCAGCATGGTCAGATTGGGCGGCATGCTGTTGCTGATCTCTTCGCCCTGTACGGATACCATGCTGACGGGATAAGGGCCCAGGTTCACGAGCGCGATCAGTGCTGTCAGCCCGCCGGCGGCCCAGAGGAGACGGCGGCGGGGCCCGCCGATGCGGCCGGTCTGCCAAGCGAAGCCGAGCTGGTGGATTGCGAGATAGACGATGAGGTAGTTCAGCCAGCCGAGCAGCCGCCAGCCGGCGCCCAAGGCGACCAGGTCCAGGAGCGCGGCGACGGCCACAAGCGTCCAGAAGGAGGCGTAGTTGTAACGCCGCCAGGCTCGGTAGGCGAGAGGAACGAGAAGGACAATGAGAATGTAGACGACGAGAAACCAGACAGGTACAATCGCGACGCGGGAGATAATCTTCAGCTGCGCGGTGTTGAGGTCGAGCAAGACCCAGGCCAGGCTAATCAGCGTCCAGGCCGCCAGAACGGGAAGGACCGGCAGGATGAGCCGCTGCAGCCGGTGGGCCAGCCAGGGGGCGTAGCCTTTCTGCCGGTTCTGGGCAGCCTGCCAGCTGAGCCCATTGACGTAGCCGCCGACGAGGAAAAAGACCGGCATGACCTGGAAGAGCCAGGTCAGCCATTGGACCCAGGGGACGGTGGTGAGGAGGTCGGCGTAAACCAGCTGGTCGTCCCGCGTATAGATGGCGACGACCAGCCAGTGGCCCAATATGACGAAGCAGATGGAGGCGGCGCGCAGGAAATCGACGTAGCGGTTGCGATCGGGCGGGGCCTGCGCGGCGAGGCGAGCGGCGTGGGTCCAGACAGGTACGTTTATGATGGCATCCTACAGTTGGTAGAGGCAAGGAAAGGCGGTTCCTTACCAAACTGCACATGACGGTTTCTCTAGAAGTGTATCTCCTCCGCGTGTGTCCTTAAGTATGATTGGCCCCAAAACCGAATCAAGCGCGGACTGGTTGCCATTTCGTTCGAGCCAGATCAGTGTAGAAGCAGAATGCAAGAAAGCCATGAAGCGTCGTGGGAGTTTTTCATAGCGAGTGAAAATGCGTCGATATCACCCTAGGCACTGTTCTTGCTGAGGCCCCCCTTTTTGACCCGCCCGTTGCACACATTTGGGCGCGTGCAGCCGTGCTGTCGGGCATGACCGCTGCCATGTCTGCGTTCAGGGCGAACTGTTTGAGCATGTCGGTTCAAACAACTCTTTTTCCTACAAACTACTCATCCGGCCAGCCGTCGGGAATCTCGCCGGATGCGAGTGCGGCCTCTATCGCCGCGGCGGCTTCGTCGCTGACCCAGGCGCGCCACGTCTCCACGTTTCCGTTCAGCCACCACAGCGCGGCATCATTGGCGTTTGCCTGGTCGTTCTCCTGCTGCCACGCCGCGACATCGCGGTAGACGCTGAGGCGGAATCCCCACGCGCGCAGCATCTCGATCACGTCGGGCGCGGCCTCCAGCAGGTCGGGATGGACCGCGACCAGGACGGTGGCGTCCTCGTAGGCGCAGGCCTTGTCCGCCGCCCAGCACTCATCGCTGTAGGCCGGCTCCTCCAGCCGCACCAGGTCCAGGAACAGCGCCGGTTCGTTCGAGCCCCACTGGTAGCCGAGCCAGGGCTCGCCCTTCGCATAGGCGCCGTAGAGGTCGGAGTTGAGTGCCGCGCCGTCGCCCGGATTGATGACGTGGACGTGCTCTTCGAGGCCGTAGCCCTCGACCTGGGCGGCGTTGGCCTCCTCGCAGGCCCAGCCGATCACGCAGGACACCAGGCGCGCCTTGCCGCCCGTCTCCGGCGTCGCAAACAGCGACTTGAAGCGCTCCTCCTTGAGGTCCTCGACACTGTCCAGCTCGGGATACTCCTCCTGCAGGTAGGCGGGGATGACAAAGGCCGACTGCCAGTCATTTCCCAGGCTCAAGCCGACGACCACGACCTCCCCGTTGGCCTCGGCCTCGTACCAGGCCTCGATCTGGTTCGGCAGCCAGATCTCCATGCTGACATCGATATCACCCCGCCGCAGTCCTTGGAACAGCGGCAGCGTGGCGCCGAAAACGACGTCGGTCGGATAGCCGTAACCTTTTTCGACGATGTACTGCGCAATGCGATTCTGGACCTGCGCGCTGGGCCAGTTGTAGTCGCCGAAAACGACCGTTTCGCCCGCTTGCGGCGCGGCCGCGCCGGTCGGGCCACCTTGCTGCGACGGCGCACATGCGCCGGCCAAGATGATGACGGTCAGTAACAGGCCTGCTTTGTATCGGGATGACATGGTCTGTCCTTTTGTTGGTGCGTGAACATCCGGCTGGCTGCCGGAGGTGGGCTATGGGGGCGCTTTCAGGTTGACCGCGGGGACACCCCGGTCGACGGCGGACTCGAATTGGCTGCCGGACAGGCGCCGGAGCTTGCCGCCGGAGAAGGGCAGGGAGTCCTGTTAGGGGCCGGTCGCCGTGTGGCAGACAGCCAGGCACAACAGGACGGTCCACAGCGGGCCTCTGGCGCTGCGCCTCTACTCGCTGCCGCCCGGCGGCAATGAGGCGTGGCAGGCGACCCATTCGGACCCCCCATAAACGTCGTACGCCTCGAAGACAAGCCGCGACTGCGGCGTGATGCCGGGAATCTCTCCGCTGAGCGTGATCGTGTTCTCTTCCGTCGATACCGCGACACTGACGTCGCTCAGATAGACGCCGCCACCGCTTTTCCTCAGCCGCCAGGCGCCGGCCTGAACGGCTTCCCCGATGGACATCTCAACAGGCCCGCCATATACATCGCCATCCGCACGATGACTGGCGCCCAGCGAGTAGTCAAACCCCCGATGGCCCGTCTCCCGGTCACTGTCCGCGTCGATCAACACCTCCCATTTATACTCCAACAGATTTCCCAGGATGTTCTCTCGGTTGAACGTCAGCATCTCCGGAAGGTCCCGCAAATGAAACACAACCACAAGCCTCTCGCCGGCCAGCGTTGTATTGACTTCGATGATGTCTACATGCGCTGGCAGGGCATACGAGACCTCCCTGAAGACCCTCTGGCCCGGAGTCACCGCGGTATCATCGGAATCGCAGGAGGCAGAAACGTTATCCATAGCCGCGCCGGCATGAGTTCGGATCTCCTCGGAGCCGCCGAAGTAGTCAAAGGTCTTGAATTTGAGCGGGGATGCCGGCGTGATGCCGGGAATCTCTCCCACAAGCGTTATCGTATTGTCGTCAGCGGATACTTCGATGCTGGCCTCCTGAAAGACCCCGACGACATTGTCCCCCTTCCGGTTCAGCCTCCAGGCGATGGTCTCGACGAAGCCCGGCTGCGTCAGCCGCGCAACCCTGTTGCCGTCCCTGGCAGGAGGATGCACGACATGGATCGCCGACAGCGTGTATTCGAAACCGCCGGGCCCCGTTTCGCCGTCGTTGTCGACGTCGACCGACACCTCCCACAGGTACTCCGGAACATAGTCCGGCACACCGCTTCTGTCGAACGTCAACCTCTCCGGCACGTCTCTGAGATGGAAGACGACGGTCAGCCTCTCGCCCGATAACTCCGTAGCGACTTCGATGATGTCGATGTGCGCGGCCAGTTCGGCTGAGCTTTCGTCGCGGACGGTCCGGCCGGGCGTAACGATGGCTGTATCAGGTGAAGTCGGGCCGGGGGACGGGCGACCCAGGCCAACTGGGGAACGACAGCCGATTTCCTCCGCGCCGCCCAGATAATCATAAGCCCCGAACGCAAGCTCTGAATCCTGCGTGATCCCGGGGATCTCTCCGGAAAGCGTTATCGTATCCTCTTCGGCCGACACCTCGAGGCGCGCGTCTTCAAGATATTCGATATCGGGTACTGCATTCCTCAGAGGGTTCAGTTTCCAGGTATTGGTTTGCACATTGTCCGTCGATATCGCCGTGCTCTGAGCGCGGCCTCTGAACGGGTACGATACAAAATGCATGGCCGACAGGACATACTCGAATCCGTTCCCGCCTGTACTCCGGTCGCCGTCCACATCGACCGATACCTCCCAGCTGTACTCTGAGACATTCGCAGGCACACCTTCTCTGTCAAACGTCAATCTCTCCGGAACGTCCTTGAGATGGAAGACAACCGTCAGGGTCTCCCCCGCAAGCGAAGTGTCAATATCGGTGATGTCAATGTGCGCGGCCTTCTCGTCCGAAACTCCGTTGACGATGTTTTGCCCCAGAACATACCCATCACCGGAATCACACGGGCTGACGGGTGCGATCAGGCGTGCCGGGGCATAACATCCGACGTCGTCGGATCCGCCCAAATACTCAGAAGTCCTGAACACAAGCCGCGAGTCTGCCGTGATTCCGGGAATGTAGCCGGAAAGCGTGATCGTGTCCGCCTCCGCCGACACCGCCAGGATGGCCCCCCGAACCGACGAGATTATCATCGGTTCCATCTTCCACACGCCGGCCTCCGCCTTGCTCTCTATGGGAACGTCAAAGTCGATCTCCCTTTCAGATGGAAACACAATGTGATAGGCGGACAGCAGCGCGTCGAAGCCGCCGTCGCCGGTCGTCGGGTCGTTGTCAACGTCGATGGCCGCCCCCCACATGTACTCCACTGCATTTCTCTCGACTCCCGTTCGGTTGAAGGTCAACGTATCCGGCACGTCGCGCAGATGGAAAACAACCGTCAACGTCTCCCCGGACAGAGAACTGCTGACTTCGGTAATGTCCATGTACCCATTCGCGGCGTCTTCCTGCCCGTCGAACGGCAGCACAAGCGCCTGAGTAAACATCTGCTTTTCCGTACTGGCATGCGCAATGTCTTCCGCCTCGTCTGCCACGGTCTGCCCCGGTGTGATAGCATACGCGCCGGAGCTGCACCACCACGAGCTTGTAATGTGAATGTACGAATCGTGGCACGCTATCTGATCCAATCCGCCCATTTCCAATGCATCACGGGTCGCAAACGCCAGCCGCGATTCGGAGGTTATGCCGGGTATCGCGCCAGCGAGGGTTACCGTGTCCGCCTCGGGAGAGGCCTCCAGCCTTGCGATCGCAAATACACTGGTGGAACCATCGTTGTTTATCTCCCAGACACCGGCCCGCAGGATCTCCCCGATCGGTGCGGTCCTGTTCCGCCGCTCTTCCGACGCGCCTACGAAATGGTAGGCGTTCAGCAGGGCATCAAACCCGCCGGGACCGGTGCTGCGGTCGTTGTCCACGTCGATCGCCACCTCCCACTCGAACACCTTTGTATCCAGCCCAAATTGCCATCGATTAAAGGTCAGGGTGTCCGGAAGGTCTCTCAGATGGAAGACGACCGTCAGCGTCTCACCTGACAGCGAGCTGCCGATCTCAGTGATGTCAATATGCGCGGCGGCCACGTCCGAGACGGCATCGGTTACCGTGTCGCCCGGCACAATCGGATCCACCGAACTGCATGGGTCGGCCTCCTGCGCCCGCACAGGGAGTGACCCTGAAGCCAGCAATAGCGCCAGGACAAGAAGCCGGGAAATTGTCTTGATCTTCATTGTCAGTTCTCCCACATTGTCAGTTCTCCCACAATACAGCCTTGGAAGGTCATCAGCATGTAAATTAGCGTTTCCTCGATGGCAATCTTGTGTCAGCATGCTTGGGAACGGTACGGTAGGGAAGTTTGTGCCACCGCTCCGAACTCTGTGGGCGGCGGCGCACTGCAAGCTGCGGGTTGCCGGTGGATTCTCACCTTACACCGCAGGTCGCTTCCCGTCCATCTCTTCTGTCTTAAGCAGGGCACACTCGGCTGGTTCCGGGTGGTTGACGCCGCGGGTCCAGCCGCGGGCGGCGCCGCCCGCGTCGATCGATACGCGTCATACGGCCGCGCTGCGTACCAACGCCGCGCTGCCGGCGCATGGGGTGCGGCTATGTAAATTTGAGAAGGGGGAACCGCAACGGGGGAAGGATCCTGGGCGTTGTTCGTTTTCAGTTTCGAGTATTTGGTATGGCGTCTTGGGTTGACGCCCTCGGGCAACAGGCTGAGGTTTTCACCTCCACCGCATGAACTGCAGCCCAGCCCACCACCGGCAAGCCCCAAAGACCAGCAACCACAAACTAAGAACTCGAAACTCGAAACTCGAAATTCGCTACACCCGCTCCACGTGCACCCGCACATCGTAGAAGCTTCCCGACGCGCCCATGTCGGTCTCGTCCTGCGGTGTCAGCTGGTTGACGTTGCGGCCGTCCACGCTGTGTTTGTTCCACCAGATGCCCGGCGCCAGCACCGTGCCGGCCATGATGTCGTCGGTCACGCGCGCGGTCAGGCGCACCTCGCCCAGCCCGTTCCAGACGCGCAGCCGCGCGCCGTCGTCGATGCGGCGCACGCTCGCGTCCTGCGGATGGATCCACAGCAGCGGCTCCTTTTCCCGCCCGCGAAACCGCTCCAGGTTCGAAAACGACGAGTTGAGGAAGGAGTGCGCCGGCGGCGAGATACAGGCCAGGGTGCTGTCGACGGCGCGCGCGCCGCGCGCGCCGTTTGCCCGCTCCTCACCGTTCCTGCCGGCCAGCGTCCACTGGCCGCCGGCCACCGAATTCGGCGGCGTATAGGTTGGCAGCGGATCGTAGCCGTCGCGCGCCATGCGCTCGCTGTAGAACTCGCACTTGCCGCTCGGCGTGGGGAAGTTGCCTTGCGCAAACGGCAGAAACGGCTGCGGCAGGTTGAGGCGCACGAACCCCTTCTCCAGCAGGGCATCCCACGTCACCGGTTCGTAGAGCGGATGATTCTGCGCCGCGACAAAGTTGCGCAGGACCGTCTCGTCGTCCTCGTAAAAGGCGCTGTCGGTGTAGCCCATCGCCTGCGCCAGCCCGCGGAAGATGGCGCTGTTGGGCCTCGTCTCCGCCACCGGCGCGATCGCCGGCCGGTTCAGCGCCAGGTAATGATGGCCGTACATCCGTTGCAGGTCCCAGTGCTCCGCCTGCGTTGTCGCCGGCAGCAGGTAATCGGCGTAGTCGGCGGTGTCGGTCTGGAAATGCTCCAGCACGACTGTGAAGAGGTCTTCGCGCGCCAGCCCGGCCTGGACCGCGGCCTGGTCCGGCGTGACCGCGGCCGGGTTGCTGTTGTAGACGATCAGCGCCTTCACCGGCGGGCCGGCCGCCGCGGGCGACGGTTTTCTGTCCACCGGCCGCGGCGCGTAGTGGGCCGCGGCCAGCCGCGTCCGGTCCAGGCTGAGCGCGTCGCCGAGGCGGTTCATGTTGATCGTGCGCGGGATGCGGCCCTGCTGCAGGTCGGGCCGCTGCAGGCCGGTCGTCTCCAGCTGGCGCAGCTGCCCGCTCGTGCTGAGCTGGATGCCGCCGCCCCGCTCGCGCCACGCTCCCACGAGCGCCGGCAGACAGGTGATGTTGCGCATTGCCATGCCGCCGCCGTAATGGCGCTGCATTCCGTAGTTGACGCGGATTGCGGCCGGCCGCGTCGTCGCGTATTCGCGCGCCAGCCGGCTGATGCGTCCGGCCGGGATGCCGGTGATCTCGGCGGCCCGCTGCGGCGTCCATTCCTGCACCCGCTGCGCCAGCTGCTCGAAGCCGACCGTGTAGGCCGCAACGTAGTCGCCGTCGTGCAGCCCGGCGTCGATGATCTCGTGCATCAGCGCCAGCGCGAGCGCGCCGTCGGTCCCTGGCCGGAGCGGGAGCCACTCGTCGGCCGCGCGCGCGGTGCGCGTACGCGCCGGGTCGATGACGATGACGCGTGCGTCCTGCTTGCGCGCGGCCTGGATGAACGGCCACAGGTGCAGGTTGCTCGTCAGCGTGTTGCTGCCCCAGATCAGGATCAGCCGCGCGTGCGCGAAGTCCTCCGGCTCTATGCCTATGGTCGAGCCGATCGTGTAGAGGTAGCCCTCGAAGCCGGCCTCCGAGCAGATCGTGCGCGCCAGGCGGCTGGCGCCCATCTGCTGGAAGAAGCGGTCCGACATGCCATGCTGCTGCAGCCAGCCCATCGTGCCGGCGTAGGAGTAGGGCAGCACCGCCTCCGCGCCCCAGGCGTCGATTATCTCCCGCAGCCGCGCCGCGATCCCGGCCAGCGCCTCGTTCCACGAGATGCGCTCGAAGCGGCCGCTGCCCTTCGGCCCCACGCGGCGCTGCGGATGGCGCAGCCGATCGGCATGGTAAACCCGTTCGAGGTAGCGGTCGACCTTGCCGCAGAGGGTGCCCTGCGTCACGGGATGGTCGGGGTGGCCCCAGATGTCGAGCGCGCGCCCGTCCTTGCGGTCGACCGCGATCTGCCAGCTGCAGGTGTCCGGGCAGTCGTGCGGGCAGGCGCCGGTTACGATGCGGACGGTGGGGTCGTTGCGGTAGAGTGCGGGGTTGGGCATCTTGATGGTCTCAAGTTGGCGGTTTTGGACTCCTGGCAGGAGTCAGGGCCTGGAGAAAGCGGTTCGGGCGGCAATGTCGATCAGTGCCGCTTTCAGCGCGGGCGCATTATATCACACACCGGCTCAAGTCGGCGGGCGTACGGCCGAACGGGGTGCAGCCCACAATTGGGGTGGGAATGTTCGGGCGGGGAATAGGTGCCGGCGGCGGCAGGAGTTGCCGAAACTCGAAACTCGAGACGTCGAAACTCGAAAGGCGGAGTTGGCGAAGCGCACACACGGTGGCGTCGACACGCGGCGCGTTGGCGACAGGCTGGAAGCGCGCACACACGGTGGCGCCGCGATGGGTCGCCGCCGCGCTGGGCTGCATCAGATCCCACAACTGGCGGGCGGCGCCAATCTGACGGAGACACTCCTCGAACGCCCGGAGATCCAGCTGAACATCATTGCCACGACCGAGTACTTTGCATAGCGATTCCCGGCGCAGCGCGGCCGGCAGCAGCGCCGGACCAGGGGCGGACAACCTGGGCCGGCGCTCTCGCGTGCGGCGCGCGTGCCCTGGGCGCCAAAGCAGGCGTACACAGCAGGCGTACACAGCAGACGCACACAGCAGGCGTACACAGCAGACGCACACAGTAGGCGCACACAGTAGGCGCACTCGGCGAACGAAGATGCCGACTCACAGGATCATACAAAATGCACAAAGAAAATTGGGCAATCGTTATTCGCTTTGTCCATGAATGCGCCGCCCATCGCGGTTATACTATGACAACTATTGCTCTTTAAGCATACAGTTTTCAGGTCATCTTTTGAGTGCGGTCGCGCCTGCCCGGCGCCGGTTGCAGCCAAAACGGACCCCACGCCATCTGCGAAAGGATTGATCGAGGAATGAAACTCAACGTAAGCAGCAAAGCCGACCTGGTCAGCGCCATCCAGGACAACCACATTCAGATGGTGGACGTCAAGTTCACCGACCTGTTCGGCCAGTGGCATCACTTCACGATTCCGGTCGAGGAGTTCGACGCCGATGAGGCGGTCGATGAAGGGCTGGGCTTCGACGGCTCCTCAATCCGCGGCTTCCAGAGCATCGAGAACAGTGACATGGTGCTGCGCCTGGACCCGACGACCGCGATCATCGACCCGATCTGCGCCATGCCGACGCTCAGCGCCATCTGCAACGTCCACGACCCGCTGTCGGGCGAGGCCTACAGCCGCGACCCGCGCCACGTTGCCGGCAAGGCGGTCAGCTACGTCGAATCGCAGGGCACCGCCGATACGATCTACGTCGGGCCGGAAGCCGAGTTCTTTATCTTTGACGCCGTCTCCTACGAGGCCGGCCAGCACACCGCCGGTTACTACGTCGACAGCGTCGAGGCGCCGTGGAACTCGGGCGACATGAGCGGCGGCCACTCTGTCGGCCTCAAGCGGGGCTACTTCCCCGTCTCGCCGTACGACACGCTGCAGGATGTGCGCTCGGAGATGACGCGCAAGATGATCGATGCCGGCATCGACATCGAGGTGCATCACCACGAGGTCGGCACCGCGGGCCAGGCCGAGATCGACATGAAGTTCAAGCCGCTGGTGCAGATGGCCGACCAGGTGCAGCTCTACAAGTACATCATCAAGAACGTGGCCAAGGCGAACGACAAGACGGTCACCTTCATGCCCAAGCCCCTCTACGAGGACAACGGCTCCGGCATGCACACGCACCTGAGCTTCTGGAAAGGCGGCGACCCGCTCTTTGCCGGCGACCAGTACGCCGGCCTGAGCGAGATGGCGCTGCACTTCACCGGCGGCCTGCTCAAGCACATCAACGCGCTGCTGGCATTCTGCGCGCCGCTGACCAACAGCTACCGCCGCCTGGTGCCCGGTTACGAGGCCCCGGTGGTCGTGGCCTACTCGGCCCGCAACCGCTCGGCGGCCTGCCGCATCCCGATGTACAGCCAGTCGCCCAAGAGCAAGCGCATCGAGTTCCGCTGCCCCGACCCCGGCGCGAACCCGTACCTGGCCTTCGCCGCCATGATCATGGCCGGCATGGACGGCATCAGGAACCAGATCGACCCCGGTGACCCGGCTGAGATCGACCTGTACGAAGAGGATGTCCTGAAAGAGGTGGAGATGGTCAAGGGCAGCCTGGGCGAGGTTCTCGACGCGCTCGAAGATGACAGCGACTTCCTGCTCGAAGGCGGCGTCTTCACGCCCGACCTGCTCGAGGCCTACATCGAGTACAAGCGCCTCGAAGAGGTCGATCCCGTGCGCCTGCGCCCGCATCCGCAGGAGTTCGTGATGTACTACGGCATCTAGGATTTTTCAGCTTTGTGTTTCTGGTTTTTAGTGTTCGCTCGATCTATGACTAAGAACAAGAAACCGACTGTTTACAGATTCTGACAGCAAAGGGGGCGGCGCGTGGCAGTGTGCCTGCCCCCTTTTTCTTCCATACCGACGGTTGCAAAGTTTTCAGCGTTCAACCTCTCGTCTTCAGTGTCCGTCCGCTACCAACTGAAAACTAGAAACCGACGACTGAAAACTATCTGAAAGGGGAACGCAAGTATGCAATTGGATGCATTCACCGATGATAGGCTGATGGAGGCGCTCGAGGGGATCGACGATACGATCAAACGCCATAATGTGCGTTTTGTGCGTCTGCAGTTCAGCGATATCGTGGGCATCGTCAAACAGGTTACGATCCCGATTGAGTTGTGGGACCGTGCGATTGAGAATGGTGTCTGGTTCGACGGCAGCTCGATCGAAGGCTTCGCCCGCATCGCCGAAAGCGACATGTACCTCGTGCCGGACCTGGACACCTTCATGCCGATCCCCTGGGAGATGGAGTTGTCCACCGCGCGCGTCGTCTGCGATGTCTTCACGCCCAACGGCGATCCTTTCAGCGGCGACCCGCGTTTCATCCTGCGCCGCCAGCTCAACCGCGCCAAGGAGTTGGGTTTCGACTTTCTGGTCGGCCCGGAGCTGGAGTTCTTCCTCTTCCGCCGCCACCCGGACAACAGCCTCTACCCTCTGACGCCGCACGACGAGGCCGGCTACTTCGACGTCAGCTCCGATTCGGCCCACGGCGTGCGCAGGCAGATGGTTGACGCGCTCAATGCTCTCGGCATCAAGGTCGAGGCCTCCCACCACGAGGTCGCCAGCGGCCAGAACGAGATCGACTTCCAGTACGGCCCCGCGCTCGCCGCGGCCGACAATACGATCACCCTGCGCACGACCCTGAAGGCGATCGCGCAGAAGAACGGGCTGCACTGCACCTTCATGCCCAAGCCGATCACCGGCGTAAACGGCAGCGGTATGCACGTTCACCAGAGCCTCTGGAAGCATGGCGAGGACGCGACCTGCATGTACGACGAGAGCGACGAGTACGGCCTCAGCAAGACCGCGCTCCACTTTATCGCCGGTCAGCTGGCGCATGCCGCCGCGATCACGCCGATCATCGCGCCGCTGGTCAACAGCTATAAGCGGCTGGTGCCCGGCTACGAGGCGCCCGTCTACATTTCGTGGGGGCGCACAAACCGCAGCGCCCTGATCCGCATCCCGCGCATCAACCCCAACCGCCCCCAGAGCACGCGCTGCGAGTTGCGCTGCCCCGACCCCAGCGCCAATCCCTATCTTGCTTTTGCCGTCATGCTGGCCGCGGGCCTCGACGGCATCGAACGCAAGCTCGACCCGCCGATGCCGGCCGAAGAGGACCTCTACCAGATGAACGGCGACCGCTCCGGCCTCGAGACGCTGCCGGGCAACCTGGGCGAGGCGCTCGATGCCCTGCGCCAGGACGAGGTCGTGCAGGACGCGCTCGGTCAGCACGTTTTCGAGCGCTATGTCGAGGCCAAGAACCAGGAGTGGGACAGCTATCGCAACTTTGTCTCGCAATGGGAGCTGGACCGCTATCTCGGCGTCTATTGAGCGCTTAACTGGACAAGAGATTGATTCAAGAGTAGAATAGAGGGGAGAAATCGGAGAGGAGCAGGTCGTGAGCAGCGGGAGGGATGTCTTCCCCTCGCCCAGGGCAAATATGTTGCACTTTGGCAGGTAAAATCGATTCATGATGCTCACGCTGGGAGCCGATGCTGCCCGGCGTTTTTGTGTTAGACGAAAATTTCGGCGCCGCAGACCGCGCGTCTGCAGCGCCTCTCAAAGGAGAAATCGAATGGAACAGATAACAGTAGCGCCCGCCGACACCGAGCGGGCCGAAGTCGACGCCGCCGAGGCGCAACTGCGGGTGATCCCGCTGGGCGGCCTCGGCGGCATCGGGAAGAACATGATGCTGCTCGAGTCCGGTGAGAATATCCTCATCATCGACGCCGGCCTCATGTTTCCCGACAGCGACATGCACGGCGTCGACGTCGTCATCCCCGAGAGCGAGTACCTGCTCAACCGGCTGGACTGGATTCGAGGCATCGTGCTGACGCACGGCCACGAGGACCATATCGGCGCGCTGCCCTACCTGATCGACCAGGGGCTGGACGCGCCGGTCTACGCCACCGCGCTCACCAAGGGGCTGCTGCAGGGCAAGCTGGCCGAGCACGGTCTGCTGGCACAGACGGTGCTGCATACCGTGACCGAAGAGGACGTGATCGAGCTGGAGCCGTTCACGGTCGAGTTTTTTCACACCTGTCACAGCTTTCCGGACAGTGTGGGCGTCTCGGTCGCCACGCCGGCCGGCCGCGTCATCCTCACCAGCGATTACAAGTTCGACGACACGCCGGTCGACGGCAAGCTGACCGAGGTGGACAAGCTGCAGCGCTGGGGCGATGAGGGCGTCCTGCTCCTGCTCGGCGACAGCACCAACGTCGAGACGGAGGGGAGCACGCCGAGCGAGACCAAGGTCGAGGAGATGCTCGACGAGATTTTTGACAGGGTCGACGGCCGTGTCATCCTGGCGACCTTTGCCAGCAACGTCAGCCGCGTGCAACAGATCATTAACATTGCGCGCAAACATGGCCGCCGCGTCGGCATGATCGGGCGCTCGATGGTCAACAACGTCAAGATCGCGATCGGCCTCGGCTACCTCGATATCCGCCAGGACGAACTTCTGACCGCGCACGAGATGGAGGCGCTGCCCTCGCACAAGGTCACGATCATCGCCACCGGCAGCCAGGGTGAGCCGACCAGCGCGATGGTGCGGATGAGCATGGACGACCACCGCCAGATCAGCCTGCGCCAGGGGGACACGGTCGTGCTGAGCGCGACGCCGATCCCCGGCAACGAGGAGTTGTTCAACCGCACGGTCGACAACCTTTTCCGCCGCGGCGCGCGGGTCGTCTATCACGAAATCTCCGACGACGTCCACGTCAGCGGGCACGGCGGCAAGGATGACTACCGCCGTATGCTGGAGCTGGTGCGGCCGCGCCACTTCATACCGGTGCACGGCGCCTACCGCCATCTCGTGCTCCACGGCGAGCTGGCGCAGAGCACCGGCATCCCGTCCGAGCGCGTCTTTGTGGTAGAGGATGGGCAGGTCGTTGAGTTCGGTCGTTTCGAAGAGGGGGAGGAGGGCGTGCAGGCGCGGCTGGGCGAGCATGTCAGCGCCAACCACGTCTTTGTCGACGGGCTGGGCGTCGGCGATGTCGGCGGCGTTGTGCTGCGCGACCGCCGCCACCTGGGCAGCGACGGTTTCCTGGTCTGTATCCTCGCGCTGGACGAGTTCGACGGTTCGATTCTCTACGGGCCGGAGATCATCAGCCGCGGCTTCGTCTATATTCGCGACAACGAAGGGCTGATCATGCGCGCCGAGGAGATCGTGCGCAGCGAGGTCAAGGGCAAGGTCGCGCCGTCTGCGCTCTCGCGCCGCATCCGCAATGCGCTGGCCAGCTTTTGCAGCAATGAGATGGGGCGCCGGCCGATGATTCTGCCGGTGGTGATTCAGGTGTAGTCAGTTTTTGGTTTCCGGTTTTCAGTTTCTGGTTTTTCGCTCCTGGTAAACGCTTCTTGGACTCCTGGTTGGTGCTTGGCGTCCAAAGGCTGAGGAGCAATGTTTTTCGTTCTTGGTCGGACCGGCAGCGGGCTGAAGCTGGCCGCGAGTTAGGATCTCAGGCAGGCCCCGGCGGGGGAGACGCCCGCGTTTCGGTTGGTAAACGCAGACGAATCGTCGCCGTGTCAAACGGTATTCGCACTGAAAACCTGTTGATGAAATCCCGGTTGGCTGCTATACTGTCTTGGGAACGTTTGTTCTTTTCCCAAACGTAATTCAGGACAGTACGGCGCTTTGCCGCAGTCGACTCGGCTGACCGGTTGTACCGGTCCGCGTTGGTCGGTTGACGCGGCGGCACAAGGATTTCACCTGACATGGCAGCCAAACGACGTCGAAAGAGAAATACAAATCCGCTGAAGAAGGTCTTGGGCGGGCTGGCGGTCGTCACCCGTTTTGAAATCGTCGGCCTCGCCCTCGTTCTGGTCTCGGTCTTCACGCTCCTCAGTCTGCTGACCGGTTCGCGCGGCAGCGTAACCGGCTTCTGGATTGATCTCCTGCGCGCCGCGACCGGCGACGGTGTGGCCGGCGTACCTCTGCTGACCGGCTTCCTCGGCCTGTGGATGGTCCTGCACGTTATCGATGGGTCGAGCACGCGCACGGGCGCAGAGCGGGCGCTGCCCATCCTGCCCTGGCGTATCCCCACCGGTCTGCTGCTCATCTTTCTGGCATACATCACCGCCATCACGTTGTGGCTGCCTTCATTGTCGCGCGCGGCGCGCATTGCCGACGGCGGCGCCGGCGGCGCGCTCGGTCTCTTCATCGCCAATCTGCTTGAGGATGGGCTGCCCGGCTGGGGCGCATGGACGCTGCTCGTGTGCGGCGCTCTTTTGGGGCTGTCGCTGGTCAGCGGACGCCGCCTGTGGGAGTCGCTCTGGGACGGCGGCGCCGACATGGCCCTGGACGGGTGGGAGAGCCTGCGCACGACCTGGCACGAGACGCGGCGCGAAGGCCAGCAGATGAGATTCCCCGGTTTCGGCAACGGGCAGAAAGAAGACAGGCCCGCGGTGTCCCCGCTCACGCCGTCCGCCACGCCGCCCGGCACGCCGCTTTCAGCGCCAGTGCAGGCCGGCCCCGCCGCGGATGACGGACGCGAGGCGGAGGCGCACGAGCTTGCGGTTGCCGACAATCAGCTATCGATGCTCGGCGGCGAAGAGCAGCTGCCGGCCAGAAACGGCAGGACGCAGCCGGTGTGGGAGCTGCCGCAGCTGAACGATATGTTGGATTTCTGGGACCGGTCGAGCGACAGCGACGATCTGATCCGCTACCGCGGGCGGCTGCTGGAGGAGACGCTGGCGCTGTTCGGCGTCCCGGCCGACTTTGAAGGCGTCAACGCCGGTCCCACGGTCACGCAATATCTGATCCGTCCCGGCTACATTGAGCGGATGGTGCGCGGCGAGGTCAAACGCACCAAGGTCAAGGTCAGCAAGATCGCCAGTCTTACGAACGACCTTGCGCTGGCGCTGGCGGCGCGCACCGTGCGCATCGAGGCGCCGATCCCGGGGACAAGCTATGTCGGCATCGAGGTGCCCAATTCGGAGAGCAACAATGTCGGCCTCAAGGAGCTGATGGAGAGTGAGGCGTTTGAGGCGGTGCAGGCGCGCGCCCGCCTGCCGATCGCGCTGGGCGAGGACGTGCGCGGCAAGCCGGTCACTACCGACCTCACGCGCATGCCCCATCTGCTGATCGCGGGCGCCACCGGAACGGGCAAGTCGGTCTGCATCAATTCGATCATCGGCTGTCTGCTGTTGACGCACACGCCGGAAACGCTGCGGCTGCTGATGATCGACCCCAAGATGGTCGAGCTGACCGTCTACAACGGCACGCCCCACCTCCTGAGCCCGGTCGTAACCGACGTGGACCGGGCCGCGGGGATGCTTTTCTGGTGCATCAAGGAGATGGAGCGCCGCTACAAGCTCCTGAACCAGGCCGGCGTGCGCGACCTGGAGCGTTTCAATGACTATCTGCGAAAGCTGGGTGAGGAGATCCTGCCCTATATCGTCGTCGTCATCGACGAGATGGCCGACCTGATGATGGCCGCGCCCGAGGAGGTCGAGAAGCACGTGATCCGCCTGGCTCAGATGGCCCGCGCGGTCGGCATCCACCTGATCATCGCCACGCAGCGGCCCTCGGTCGACGTCATCACCGGCCTGATCAAGGCCAACTTTCCGGCCCGCATCGCTTTCGCCGTGACCAGCCAGATCGACAGCCGCGTCGTCCTCGACCTGCCGGGCGCCGAGAGCCTGCTGGGGCGCGGCGACATGCTCTTCATGGCCCCGGACGCAAGCAAGCTGGAGCGTTTGCAGGGCGCGTTTCTCGACGATTCGGAGACCAATCGCATCGTCCGCTACTGGCAGAACTTCCACAAGCTGGAGAGCTATCTCCAGGGGCATGGAGAAGATGAAGAGGAGAGCGTTCCTCTTCCATACCTGACTCCGCAGGCAACGCCTCTGGCCACGCGCGCGGAGACCGAGCAGGAGGAGGCGCCGCAGGGCGATGAGGACGGGCTGCCGGCCCTTGTGGAGAAGGATAACGGGCCGGTCCGGGAGGTCGAAACGCTGCCGGCCGACGGCGAACGCGATGAGCTTTTCGAAGAGGCGGTGCAGGTCGTGAACGAGGCCGGCCGCGGCTCGGTGACGATACTCCAGCGCAAGCTGCGCGTCGGCTTCAACCGCGCAAGCCGTCTCGTGGGGCAGCTCGAGGCGGCCGGCGTTCTGGGGCCGGACCGGGGCCGCAGCCAGGGCCGCGAGGTCTATCTCCAGGACGCAGCGGATAGCGATGGGGAAAGCGACGGAGAAAGCGAAGTCGCGGCGGAACCCGTCCCCGAGGAGGCCGCGCCGGGCGCAGAGTCTGAATTGGAGGCTGAACCGGTCCCGCTCCCCGCGCCGCCCGCCGCCCGCGGCGAGCATGACGGCGCTCCAGGCGGCAACGGCCAGGCCGAATCGGCGGACCCCGACGAAGAAGGGGATGCGCCGCTCCGCATCTGGATGTAATGCTGCCTTCCATTCAAAACAGGAGAGTCCCCCTTGAGCCAGCTTGAACCTCCGGCGCGCCCTGCATGGGTGTCGGACGAGCTCTTCCCTTTTGAAAGCCGCTTCTTCACCACACCGTCCGGCCACGCGATGCACTACATCGACGAGGGCGCGGGCGAGCCGCTCCTCTTCCTGCACGGCAACCCGACCTGGTCGTTCGAGTTCCGACACCTGGTCAAGGCGCTGCGCGGCCAGTACCGCTGCATCGCGCCCGACCATATCGGTTTTGGGCTTTCGGCGCGCAGCGATCTGCCGGCCTACCACCGGCCTGAAGCCCACGCCGCTGCGGTGACGGCGTTGCTCGACCATCTCGACGTGCACGATTTGACGCTCTACGTGACCGATTGGGGCGGGCCGATCGGCCTCGATTTCGCGCGCAAACATCCGCCGCGGGTCAAGCGGATCGTCATTGCCAACACCTGGTGCTGGCCGGTCGCGCGCGATCCGCACTATCTCTTCTTCAGCTTCTTCATGGCGAGCTGGCTGGGGCAGTACCTGATCAAGCGGCACAATTTTTTCGTCAACAGGGTCTTGCCGATGGCGGTCGCCCAGAAGCAGGCGCTGACGACGGAGGTGATGACGCACTATCGCAACGCGCAGCCAGCGCCCGACGCGCGTGCTGCGTGCGCCGCGCTTCCCGGACATATCATCGGCGCGACCGACTGGCTGCGCTCGATCTGGGATGAGCGCGCCGCGTTCGGCGCCAAGCCGGCGCTTATCTTCTGGGGTTTCAAGGACATCGCCTTCCGCGAGAAGGAGCTCAACCGCTGGAAATCCGAGCTGAGCGACGTTGAGGTGCACGAGTTCAGGGACTGCGGGCATTTCCTGGCCGAGGAGGCGCCGGAGCGGATCGTGCCGGCGCTGCGGGGCTTTATGGAGCGGACGGGGTAGGGCAGCGGCAGGACTATCGGGTCTACAGCTTCTTGGAAATAGCGTACCGGCCCGGGCATAATGCGGCTGTCGATCGTTAACGCATAGCTGGTCTCCACCGAAAACCTTCCGATGGATCGCAAGTGGATCGTGGGAACCGTCGCCGGTCTGGCCGTGCTGGCCGCTGCCGCGCTGGCCGTTCTCTTCTTTACCTCTCGTCCCCCAAACGCCGACCGCCTGCCCGAGGAGGCCGCGGCGCGGCTGGAAGAGCTGCAGACAATCAAAGGCCGGCTCCTGCTGGGCAAGGACGACCAGGCGCTCGAGTATGAGCTGTGGGTGCAGCGCCCGCGTCATCTGCGCGCTGAGACGGAGCTGAAAGGGCTGGACCGCAAAGCCGTCTTCATCTTGATGTTCAACGATGAAGAGGCCTGGACCTACGACCCGCTGCTGAACATCGCCACCGTCACCGACAGGAGCAAGGGGCCGCCTGCCGACGGGTCCCGCTTCGGCACCTCGCTGCTGGAGACGATGCCGGATGACGTGCTGGCCGGACTGCGCGCGGCCGACATTCAGATCATCGGCGAGGAGGAGGTCGCCGGCCGCAATGCGCTGCGCGTGCAGCTTCTGCTGCCGCCCACGCAAAACCCGCTTGCGGAGGTCGGCCAGGATGTGACCGTCTGGCTGGACAGGAGCGTCTACTATCCGCTCGCGATCGAGGGCGACAGCGGCTTTCGATTGCGTTTCGAGTTCATCCGTTTCAACGAAGCGATCGATCCTGTGACATTCGTCTTTTTCCCGCCGCCGGGCGCGACCGTGCGCCGGACCGGTGAGTAGCGCGCAGCCGGGCGCGGGAGAGCGCGCAGGCCGTCGCTGGGGCATCACCCGCTTCCGCCATATCCTGGCCGCCTGTATCGCCGCCCGGCTGGCGGTCGATACAACGACCCAACTCTTTTTCCCCTTTCTGCAGACCATAGCCCTGGGAATGGCGATCGATATCGTCCTTCTTGGCCGTCTTGTCAGCCTGCGCAGCCTGGCGGGGTTGAGCGCGCCGTTGTTCGGCGCGGCGGCCGACCGCTACGGCTACCGCCGGCTTATGCGCCTGTCGCTGTTGCTGGCGGCAGCGGGCATGTATCTGCTGGGCAGCGGATGGGGTATCTGGTCGGTCGTGGCCGGCATGGTCGTTTCCGGCATGGGCCTGACCGGCTTCCTGCCGACCTGCCAGGCCTACATCAGCGCGCGGCTTCCCTTTGCGCAGCGGGCGCGCGGCATTGGCGCGCTGGAATATTCCTGGGCGCTGGCCGGCATTGTCGGGCTGTCGCTGATGGGGTTTCTCTTCGGGCGTTTCAGCTGGCAACTGCCTTTCATGGTCCTGGCCACGGCCATGCTGGCCGGCTGGGTCCTGCTCAGATTGCTGCCGGAAGCGAGGGGAGAGGCCGCGCGCAAGGAGGTTGCCGCCGCGCGTGCGCGGGAGGTCGCGCCGAGGAGATTGCGGAGCCGTTCTCTCACCCCCCTGCTCTCAACCCTCCCTCCTCTTCATGTAGGCAGGGTCGCCGGCCTCTTTGATCTCGGAGCCAATTGGCGCGCCGCCTTCGCCGTCATCTGCGCCAATGGTCTCTTCTATTTCAGCCAGGTCCACATCCTCATTGCCCACGGCGCGTGGCTGCAGACCGAGTACGGTCTGGCCCCGGAGAGCCTGGGCCTGGTGGCGCTGGCGCAGGGCGGAGCGGACCTGTGCGGCAGCGTGCTGGTATCGTTGATTACCGACCGGGTAGGCAAAAAGCGCGCGGTCCAGGCAGGCATGCTGGGTTCGCTGCTGGTTTACAGCTTTCTACCTTTTATCAACGTCGGCCTGATTCCTGTCATCGCTGCGCTGGTGCTGCTGCGGTTTGTGTTCGAGTACGGGATCGTTAGCGCGATCGCACTGATCAGCGAGCAGGCGCCGGACCGGCGGGCCAAGATGATTTCCCTGTCAGTGGCGCTCAATCTGGTGGGCTCGACCGTCAGCGGATTTACCGGTCCGTGGATGTATACCCGCTTTGGCGTATGGGGGCTGGGGCCGGTGGCGGCGGTCGGTACCCTGGCGGCGGTTGTGCTGCTGACGGTCTGGGGGCGCGAGTCGGCGTGAGGGTGCTCGATTCCATTCTTGACAGGGGAGAAGAGGCATGACAGTTCTCTACCGGCCTGATGACGGCGCGGCCCGCTTCGACGGGATCAGAATGGTGACCTGATAGGTTGCTGAAGCGGACGGCCTGATGGCAGTCATTTTCATACCATCTTCGGGCGCGACCATGCGCCGTTGCCATGAGTAGCCGGCAGATGCGGGCGAAGGCGCCGCGCGGTTTCGCCCGCTTCCGCTATATCCTGGCCGCCTTTGTCGCGACACGGCTGGTCGTCGATACAGCGATCCAGCTTTTCTACTCCTTTCTGCAGGTCATTGCGTTGGGGATGGGCCTGGATGTGGTCGTTCTGGGCCGTCTGCTCAGCCTGCGCAGCGCGGTGGGGTTGAGCGCGCCGCTGTTCGGCAGCGCGGCCGACCGCTACGGTTATCTTCGCGTCATGCGCCTGGCCCTTGTTCTGTCCGCGGCCGGCAGCTTTCTGCTGGGCAGCGGAGCCGGGTTCTGGTCGGTCGCGGCCGGGATGGTGCTGTCGGGCGTGGGGTTGACCGGATTTATGCCGATCGTTCAGGCCTATATCAGCGCGCAGTTGCCCTTTGCGCAGCGGGCGCGCGGCATCGGTATATTGGAGTACTCTTGGGCCCTGGCGGGGATGCTCGGTCTTTCGCTGATGGGCCTCCTTTTCGACCATTACAGCTGGCAGCTTCCATTCTTTGTACTGGGCGGGGGGATGCTCGCCGCGTGGGCACTGCTCGGCTTCTTGCCGAAGGCGCCGAGAGGCGCGGACACGTCACTGGCGGGTGAGAGTGAAGAGGCTGGACCGGCGCCGGCAGCGGTTGCAGGTGAAGACGGCGGTTCAGTGGGGGCTTCGGAGAAGAGGGCTGTCCCTTCTGTGGCCGTACAGTTTTCGGGCCTCGCGCTTCGCGGTGTGCGGCGCGCTGTTGACCTTTTCGAACTCGGCCCCAACCGGCGCTCGGCATCCGCTGTCATTGGGGCGAACTGCCTCTTCCTTTTCAGCCAGGGCCACGTCATGATTGCTCACGGCGTCTGGCTGCAGACCGAGTACGGCCTGACTGCGTCCGCCCTGGGGCTGGCGGCCCTGGGCCTGGGTGCGGCGGACCTGATCGGGGCGGTTCTGGTCTCGTTGATCACGGACCGGGTCGGCAAGAAGCGATCGTTCCAGGCGGGCATTCTTGGTTCGATGCTGGCCTACATCTCTCTGCCGATTGTCGACGTGGGTCTGCTGCCGGTCATCGCTGCATTGCTGCTGCTGCGATTTGCATTCGAGTACGGCCTGGTGAGCGCAATCGCCTTGATCAGTGAACAGGCTCCGGACCGGCGGGGCAAGGTGATATCGCTGGCGGTGGCGGTCAATCTGCTGGGATTGACCCTGACAGGTTTTACGGGGCCGTGGATGTACACGCGCTTCGGTGTGTGGGGGTTGGGGCCGGTGGCGGCCGTCTGTACGCTTGGGGCATTCGTTCTGCTGACGGTCTGGGGAAGGGAGACGGCGTGAACTGCAGTTGCCAGTTGCCGGTGGTCAGTGGGGAACGGCGGAACTGGAGTGGTTGATGGCTAGCGGAGAGTGGTAGACTGCGGCTGGGTTGCCGCTGGGTAGGCGGGCGGCGGCAGGGGGAGAGCGGCAGCGTTTTGGCAACGGGAAACGGGCAATCGGGAGGTCTTTCGATGAACATCATCTATCTGCATTCTCACGACACGGGGCGCTACCTGCAGCCATACGGTCATGCGGTTCCTGCTCCGAACCTGCAGCGGCTGGCGGAGGAGGGCGTCCTTTTTCGCAAGGCTTTCAACGCCGCGCCGACCTGCTCGCCGAGCCGGGCCTGTCTGCTCACCGGCCAGAACGCGCACGGCTGCGGGCAGCTGGGCCTGGCCAACCGCGACTTTTTTCTGCAACATCCGGAACGGCACCTGGCGAACTTCCTGCGCGGCCACGGCTACCGCACCGCGTTGTGCGGCTTCCAGCACCTGGTGCTCGATACGCGCACGCTCGGTTATGAGTGGATCGCGGAGGTCAACCCGCCCGGCTCCGGGAGCGCGCGCGGCACGACCGCGGCCGCGGTCGAGTTCATCAACCAGGCGCACGACCGGCCCTTTTTCCTTACGGTCGGCTACTTCGAGACGCACCGAGAGTTTCCCGAGCCGACCGAGGAGGAGGATGAACGCTATACCCTGCCGCCGGCGCCGCTGCCGGATACGCCGCAGACGCGCTACGACATGGCATCCTACAAGCGCATGGCCAAGATTCTCGACGACCAGGTCGGGGCCGTTCTGGAAGCGCTAGAGCAGGCGGGCCTGGCCGAAGATACGCTGTTCATCTATACGACCGACCACGGGCTGGCCTTTCCGGCCATGAAGTGCACGCTGACCGATCACGGCATGGGCGTGGCGCTGATCGTGCGGGGGCCGCACGGTTTCGGCGGCGGCAAGGTTGTGGACGGCATGATTTCGCAGATCGACATCTACCCGACGCTGTGCGAACTGCTCGGAGTCGAGCCGCCGGAATGGCTGGAGGGGCGCTCGGTCCTGCCGCTGGTGGCGGGGACGGCGGATGAGATCAACGAGGAGATCTTCGCGGAGGTGACCTATCACGCCGCGTATGAGCCGAAACGGGCGGTGCGCACGCAGCGCTGGAAGTATATCCGCCGTTTCGACCGCTGGCCGACGACGACGCTGCCCAATATCGACGACGGGCCGAGCAAGCAGTATCTACTGGAGAACGG
Source organism: Caldilineaceae bacterium (assembly GCA_022827195.1). GTDB lineage: Bacteria > Chloroflexota > Anaerolineae > Caldilineales > Caldilineaceae > Bin5. The sequence goes on along the minus strand of JAJDTL010000019.1, from coordinate 26,269 downwards.
GCTGGCCGGGCGCACCGTGCACCAGGAGGCGCTCTACGACCTGGTCTACGACCCCAACGAGGCCTGCAACCTGGTCAATGATCCGGCCTACGCCGAGCCGCTGGCCGAGATGCGCAGGCGGTTGTGGTCGTGGATGGAGCGGACCGATGATCCGCTGCTGCGAGGGCCTGTGCCGGCCGCGGAGGGATCTTACGTCGACAGCGCGGACGAGACTAACCCGGACGCGGAACGGGCCGCGGTCCTTCAGTGGCGCGATCGCGAGCGGCTGGATATGCGCCAGGGCTAACGTTCAGCCGGAACTAACGTTCGCCGAGGGCGAAGACCAGCGCCTCGATCAGCAAATCGATCTCCGTTTTTGTCGCCACCAGCGGCGGCGCTATTATCAGGATGTTGCCGAGGCCCGGGACGGTGTTGCCGTTGCGGCCGAGGATGACGCCGGCCTGTTTGCAGCGCGCAAGGACGGCCAGGACCTCGGCGTCGTCGAGCGGCGCTTTCGTCTCCTTGTCCTCCACCAGCTCCACGCCGAGCAGCAGCCCGCGCCCGCGCGTCTCGCCGACCCACGGGTGGGACGTCAGGCCCTTCAGCTGCTCCAACGCGTAAGCGCCGACATCGCGGGCGTTCTCCACCACCCCCTCATCCTCCACGATCTCCAGGTTGCGCAGTCCGACCGCGGTGCTGACTGGGTGGCCGCCGAAGGTGTTGACGTGGCGGAAGTGGCGCAGGTCGCCGGCCTCGCCCATGAAGGCATCGAAGATATACTCCTGCACGGCGGTCGCGGCCAGCGGCATGTAGCCGCTTGAGAGCCCCTTGGCCATTGTGATGATGTCCGGCTGCACCTCCCACAGTTGGTGGCCGAAGAGCCTGCCCGTCCGCCCGACACCGGAGACAACCTCGTCGAAGATGAGCAGCACGCCGTACTCGTCGCAGATCTCGCGCACGCGCGGCAGGTATTCGTCGGGCGGGACCAGCACGCCGCCGCCGGAGATGATCGGCTCCATCAGCAGTGCGGCGACCGTCTCCGACCCCTCGTAGACGATCGTCTCCTCGATCGCCTGGGCGCAGGCGAGGCCGTGCTCGGCCGCACTGAGTTTGGGGTGCGCGCGGTAGGGATAGGGGGGCGGAACGTGGATGAAACCGGGCGCCATCGGGCCGTAGCCGATCTTGCGCTCGGCCTGGCCGGTGGCGCTCATCGCGCCCAGGGTATTGCCGTGGTAGGCGCGGTGGCGGGCGATGATCTTGTAGCGGTTGGCACCGCCAGACTTGCCCGACTGCAGGTGATACTGGCGCGCGATCTTGAAGGCGACCTCGTTGGCCTCGGAGCCGCTGGAGGAGAAGTAGACGCGTCCGCGCCAGCCCAGCAGGTCCAGAATCTTGGCGGCCAGCTGTGCGCCGGGTGGGTGGGTCATGGTCGGGGTGAGATAGGCCAGCTCGGTCATCTGCGCGGCCGCGGTTTCGGCCAGCTCGCGGCGCCCGTAGCCGATATTGACGCAGAAGAGGCCGGCCATTGCGTCGAGGAAGCGATTGCCCTGCGCGTCTTCGAGGTAGCAGCCTTCGCCGCGCACGATCAGCGGCGGCGGACTGTCGGCCAGCGGCTTGTGCTGCGTGAGTGGGTGCCAGAGGGCGCGCACGTCGAGTTCTGAAATTGAAGGGGCGACAGTCATTTTTCGTCTCGTTTCTTCGGTGGTGTAGGCGTCGTCTACGCTGCGATCATACCAGTATCCGGCTTTCTGGTCTACCGTGTGCAGGACCCGTCAACGCAGTAGTTTACGCTGCAAATGCCATTGAAGATCGCCGTACCTATGATAGAATGCGGGAAATCGCGCTTGGATGCTGAGGATCTTTCGGTTCTTCGTTGGGGGTCTCACAGACAAGATATGACCGCGAGGCGTAACACAATGGGAGTCGGAAATGGTACCTGCACAGATACAGTTGACGGAGACTCAGGCACGCATTCTGAAGCGGATTGCTTCTGAAAAAGAGATCTCTGTCGCTGAACTGATCCGCCGGAGTATTGACGATATGATTCGGCACAGTAAGGATATTGATGGCGTCAAACAGCACGATGCCGAACGAGAGGAGCGTAGGAGGCGCGCCCTATCGGTTGTCGGGGCATTTTCCAGCGGTGTCGATGATCTCTCCGTCAATCACGATCAGTATCTGGCAGAAGCATATGCCAACGCAGCCGGCGATGAGTGATGGTATTGGCCGATACCTCTGCGCTTATGGCGTTACTTGATAGAGATGACCGGTATCACGCCGACGCAACTCTCGTCTGGAGACGTCTCGTCTTACAAGATGAGCCGGTTATCTGTACAAACTACGTGGTTGTGGAAGCAATTGCACTCGTTCAGAGGCGGCTCGGCCTAACGGCGGTGCGTCGCCTCTTGCAGGATCTGATTCCTTGGCTATCAATTGAATGGGTGCAGCCCGATGTACACGAAGCTGCTGTTTCAGCGTTTTTGACCGCGAACCGCCGTGGTCTCAGCCTTGTTGACTGTGTTAGTTTTGAAGTGGCGCGTAGGAAGGGAGTCAATGTGACCTTTGCTTATGACCGCCATTTTGTTGAACACGGTTTTACTCCCATAGTCTAGCCATACACCCCATTTCAGGAGGTAGTAATGACTCAGGACAGCATCCGCGTCGGCATTATCGGCGCCGGCGCGAACACGCGCGACCGGCATATTCCCGGCCTGCAGGCGATCGACGGCGTTGAGATCGTGGCCGTCTGCAACCGCAGCCAGGCGTCGGGCGAGCGGGTGGCGGAGCGTTTCGGCATCGAGCGCGTCTGCACCAACTGGCAGGATATCGTGGACGCGCCGGACATCGACGCGGTCGTGATCGGCACCTGGCCCTACATGCACTGCTTGGCGACCGTGGCCGCGCTCGAAGCGGACAAGCACGTTATGTGCGAGGCGCGCATGGCGATGAACGCGACCGAGGCGCACCGCATGTACGATACGCTGCGCGATCACCCGCACCTGGTGGCGCAGATCGTGCCGTCGCCCTTCAGCCTGCGCGTCGACCGCACGATCCAGCGGTTGATCCGCGATGGCTGGCTGGGCGATGTCCTCGTTGTCGACATTCACGCCGGCGGCGCGTTTATCGACAAGGACAACACGATGCACTGGCGTCACAACATGGACTTCAGCGGGCTGAACGTGATGACGATGGGCATCTGGTACGAGGCGATGCTGCGCTGGGTGGGCGAGGCCACCAGCGTCGTGGCCAAGGGCAAGACCTTCACGCCGATGCGCCTTGATGAAGAAGGCCGCCTGATGGGCGTGCGCATCCCCGACCATATCGACATCGTCGCCGACCTTGCGTGCGGCGGGCAAGCGCACATCCAAGTCAGCAACGTTACCGGCTTCGGCGAGCCGCCCTCGGCCACGATCTACGGCAGCGAAGGCACGCTGCGCTTCAGCGAAGATGTCCTGAGCGGCGGCCGCCGCGGCGATGACGGCCTGAGCGAGATCGACGTCCCCGACGACGAGGCGGGCGGCTGGCGCGTCGAGGAGGAGTTCATCAGCGCCATTCGCGGGCAGGAGGAGATCACCCATACCGATTTCGAGACCGGCGTAAAATACATGGAGTTCACTGAAGCCGTCTATCTCAGCCGGCGCAGCGGGGCCGCGGTCGATCTGCCATTGATTTGAGGTTCTTGGTTTCCGGCAACTGCCCAAGTCCCGGCCATCCGGTCTTTCTGAAAACTGAAAACTCGAAACTGAAAACTCGATAGACGGAGAGGAGCGATGAAGCGATACGGAATGGTGATTCGCGTCAGGCCGGAGTTGGAGGACGCGTATGTGCATCTGCACGAGAACACCTGGCCCGGCGTGCTGCAGCGCATCAGCGACAGCAATATCCGCAACTACTCGATCTTCATGCGCGACGGCTACCTCTTCGCCTACTACGAGTATGTGGGGGAGGACTATGAGGCGGATTTGGCGAAGATGGCGGCTGATCCGGTGACGCAGGCGTGGTGGAAGCTGACCGACCCGTGCCAGCAGCCGGTGGAGAGCGCGGCGGAGGGCGAGAAGTGGGCGGAGATGGAGGAGGTGTTCCACCATGAGTGAGGGCGCGGGCCGCTATGTGGATACGCACGTCCATTTCTGGGACAGCTCGGTGATCGACTATCCGTGGCTGGCGGGCGGGTCGCCGATCGCGCATCCGCATCTGCCGGCCGACCTCGAGCGGGCGCGCGCCGGCGTTTCGCTTGAGCTGGCCGCGATCGTTTTCGAGGAGGCCGACTGTCTACCGGCGCAGGCGCTGCGCGAGGCGCAGTGGGTCACCGAGCTGGCGCAGGAGGAGACGCGCATCCGCGGCATCGTGGCGCACGCGCCGCTGCAGGAAGGAGAGGGCGCCCGCCCCCATCTGCAGGCGCTGGCGGAGCTGCCGTTGGTGAAGGGCATCCGCCGTCTGATCCAGGACGAACCGCTCGGCTTCTGCACCGAGCCGGCGTTTGTGCGCGGTGTGCAGCTGCTGCCGGAGTACGGCTTCAGTTTCGATCTGTGCATCTACCATCCGCAGATGGGCGACGTGCTGGAACTGGTGGCGCAGTGTCCGGATGTCACTTTTCTGCTCGATCATATCGGGAAACCGGGCATTGCGGCCGGCATCATGCAGCCGTGGAAGGATCAGGTGCGCGAGCTGGCGAGCCGTCCGGACATCCACTGCAAGCTGTCGGGTGTGACGACGGAGGCGGACCACGCGAACTGGAACCGGGATGAGCTGCGGCCGTATATCGATCACGTGCTCGACTGTTTCGGGCCGGACCGTGTGATCTTCGGCTCGGACTGGCCGGTGGTCGACCTGGCGGCCGACTACCGCACCTGGTTCGATATCGTGCAGGAGAGTATCAGCCACTTCAGCGCGCAGGACCAGCAGAAGATCATGCACGACAACGGCGTGCGCTTCTACCGGCTTTAACTGCAGTTTTTCGTGGTTAGTTCTCAGTTTTCGGTGAACCCCTGCGTTCGGCTGGGATGCAGTCACGAAGGATCGGGAACACAAGATTCAAAGCTACGGCGAGGAGCTATCCATGTCCTACACACCTGGACCGGAACACAAATTCAGCTTCGGCCTGTGGACGGTCGGTAACCCCGGAAGCGACCCGTTCGGCGTGCGGGTGCGGGAATCGCGCTCGCCGGTGCAGCTGGTGCAGCTGCTGGGCGAGGTCGGCGCCTGGGGCGTCAACTTCCACGACAACGACCTGGTCCCGATCGAAGCGACCGCGGCCGAGCGCGACCGCATCGTGAGCGATTTCAAGAAGGCGCTGGCGGAGGAGGGCCTGGTTGTGCCGATGGCGACGACCAATCTGTTCACGCATCCGGCCTTTCGCGACGGCGCGTTCACGAGCAACGACCCGGAGGTGCGGGCGTACGCGCTGCAAAAGACGATGGCGGCGATCGACTTGGGCGTGGAGTGTGGGGCCGAGACATACGTTTTCTGGGGCGGACGGGAAGGCACCGAGACCGACGCGAGCAAGAATCCGGCGGAGGCCGGAAAGTGGTTCCAGGAGGCGATCAACTTTCTGTGCGAGTATGCGATTGACCAGGGTTACGACCTGCGTTTCGCGCTGGAGCCGAAGCCGAACGAGCCGCGCGGCGACCTCTACCTGGCGACGGTCGGACACATGCTGGCGTTCATCGAGACGCTGGAACACCCGGAGATGGTCGGTGTGAACCCGGAGCTGGCGCACGAGCACATGGCGGGGCTGAACTTCACCCATGCGGTGGCGCAGGCGTGGAACGCGGGCAAGCTGTTCCACATCGACCTCAACGACCAAAACCTGGGGCGCTACGACCAGGACTTCCGCTTCGGCAGCCACAACATCAAGCAGGCCTTCTTCCTGGTCAAGTTTCTGGAGGACGTCGGCTACGACGGCCCGCGCCACTTCGACGCCCATGCCTACCGCTCCTCCGACTACGAGGACGTGAAGGCTTTTGCCAGGGGCTGTATGCGCACCTACCTGATCTTCAAGGAGAAGGCCGAGCAGTTCCGCCAGCACGCCGAGATCCAGGCGCTGCTGGCGCAGATCACGGCTGATGACGGCTCGATGGACGGCTTCCGCGGCGCATATTCGGCAGAGAAGGCAGCCGGTCTCAAGGCGCATGCCTTCGACCGCGACGAGCTGGGCCGGCGCGGCAAGCCGTACGAGCGGCTGGACCAGCTGGTGGTCGACCTGCTGCTGGGCGTGTGAACGGCGGTGGCCGGTTGCCAGTAGCCGGTTGCCAGTAGCCAGTAGCCTGTGGTCAGGGGCAGGGACCCAAAAGGGCTGAAGAGAAAATGTATCTGATTGGGATCGATTCCTCGACGACGGCGACGAAGTCGCTGATCATCGACGGTGATGGCGAGATTGCGGCGGTGGGCGCGGCGGAGTACCCGTTCGAGACGCCCCATCCGCTGTGGAGCGAACAGCACCCGGACCTGTGGTGGGACGGTACGGTGCAGAGCATACGCGCGGCGCTGGACCAGTCGGGCATCGATCCGGCGGCGGTGGCGGCGGTGGGCGTGAGCGGGCAGATGCACGGGCTGGTGCTGCTCGACGCGGCGGGCGAACCGCTGCGGCCGGCGATCCTGTGGAACGACCAGCGCACGGGCAAGCAGTGCGATGACATGCGCCTGTGGCTGGGCAAAGAGAACCTGGTGCGCATCACCGGCAACGATGCGCTGACCGGCTTCACCGCGCCCAAGATTTTGTGGGTGAAGGAGAATGAGCCGGAGGTCTACAGCCGCGCGCGGCAGATTCTGCTGCCGAAAGACTATGTGCGCTACAAGCTGACCGGCGACTTCGCCACCGACAAGGCCGGCGCGGGCGGGACGGCGCTGCTGGAGCTGGCGACGCGCGAGTGGTCGCCGACGGTGCTGGCCGCGCTGGAAATTTCGCCCGAGCTGCTGCCGCCGACGCACGAGGGCACGGAGGTGACTGGGACTATCTCGGAAGAGGCGGCGCAGGCGACCGGTCTGCGTGCGGGTACGCCGGTGGTCGGCGGCGGGGGCGATCAGCCGGCGCAGGCGGTCGGCGTGGGCGCGATCGAGGAGGGCATCGTCGCGCTGACGCTGGGCACGTCGGGTGTTGTTTTCGCGACGGCGAACAAGCCGTTCTACGAGCCGGAGGGCCGGCTGCACGCCTTTCCGCACGCGCTGCCGCAGAAGTGGAACCTGATGGGCGTGATGCTCTCGGCCGCGGGCAGCCTGCGCTGGCACCGGGACACACTGGCGCCCGGCGTGGATTTCGACGAGCTGCTGGCGCCTGCCGCGGATGTGGCGGCCGGCAGCGAGGGGCTGCTCTTCCTGCCCTACCTGACCGGCGAGCGGACGCCGCACCCGGACCCGTTCGCGCGCGGCGCGTTCGTTGGGTTGACAGTGCGCCACGGGCTGCCGCACATGACGCGCGCGGTGCTCGAGGGGGTCGCGTTCGGGCTGCGGGATAGCTTCTCGCTGATGCAGGGGGTCGGTCTCGGCGTGATCCGGCAGGTGCGGGTCAGCGGCGGCGGCGCGCGCAGCCCGCTGTGGCGGCAGATTTTGGCCGACGTGCTGGGCAGCGAGCTGGCGACGGTCAACTCGACCGAGGGCGCGGCCTACGGCGCGGCGCTGCTGGCGGGTGTCGGCGCGGGCGTCTGGCGCGACGGCGAGAGCGCGTGCGCGGCCACGATCCGCGTGACCGGCTCGACCGCGCCGAACGCGGCCGCGGTTGACGCATACAACAAGGCGTATGGCTTCTACGCGGGCCTCTACCCGGCGCTGCGGCCGACGTTCGACGGCCTGCGCCCGGAGAGTGAGGCGTGAGAAGCAAGAGACCCTCTCTCCAATCCCTCCATTTTCTTGTCAAAGTCTGAGGAATCACTGTGCGGTCACAGCTGTTATATGCTGTCTACGTTCCGACCTTCATGCTCGCCTTCTGCATGGGTATGCTGTCGCTGCTGCTGCCGCTTTACGCGATCGACCTGGGCCTCTCCTTCAACCTGATCGGCCTGGTTGTGGCCGGCTACGGCATCGGCACGCTGATCGGCGACCTGCCGGCCGGCGCGATCCAAGACCGCCTCGGCAACCGTCCGTCGATGATCATCGGTTTATGCGTGATGGGGCTGGGGATGCTGGCGCTCAGCCGCTCGGAGCGGTTTCCGATGTTGTTGCTGTGCGGGATCGCGATCGGTGCCGGCGGCGCGCTGTGGAACGTGTCCCGTCATGCCTATCTGGCCAACAATACGCGCAACGACAGCCGCGGACGGGCGGTCTCATTTTTCGGCGGCGTCTACCGCATCGGTAGTTTCGCGGGACCGATCATCGGTGGATATCTCAGCGACGAGCTGGGCATGCGCACCGTATTTGCCTTCTGCGGCGTTGTCACACTCCTGACGTTGACTCTCCCGCTCCTGTTTGTGGATGACAGCCAGGCCGAACAGCCGGGTGAGCAGGGCACGTCGATGGCCCTTTCCTACCGGCGCATGCTGACCTATGTGCGCAGCAATGTGTGGCTGTTGACCCCGGCAAGCTTCGGCACGATCTGTGCGCAGATGATCCGCGCCGGCCGCCAGATCATCATTCCTCTCTACGCCGCCACGGTCCTGCATCTCGACGTGGAGCAGATCGGCCTGGTGATGGGGATTGCGGCCGCGGTGGACATGTCGATGTTCTATCCGGCCGGCTATGTGATGGACCGGTTTGGGCGCAAATTCGCGTATGTGCCTTCATTTCTGCTGCAGGCCGCGGGCATGGCGCTGGTCCCGTTTGCCGGCTCCTACGCCGCGCTGCTGGCGGCTACCTCACTGATCGGTTTCGGCAACGGGATCGGCTCCGGCACGATGCTGACGCTCGGCGCTGACATAGCGCCGCCGCAGGGTGAGGGTATGGGCGCGTTTCTGGGGCTGTGGCGGCTGCTGGGCGATACCGGTCAAACGGGCGGACCGATCGTCGTCGGCTCGATCGCGCAGGTGTTGGGCCTGGCGCCGTCGATCTATGTGATCGCGGTCTTTGGTCTGGGTGCGGCTTCGATCCTTGGGTTGTTTGTGCCGGAAACGCTGAAGAAGCCGTCGGCGGCCGGCGCGGAGCCGGCTGCGCTGGGGTAGGGAGCTGTGATAGAATCTTCGGCGCCCAACTGCTTGTGCGTTTCGCGTAGAAGTGTCAACGGCGGAGAGATACAGGCCGCGCGACAGCGGGAGAGTTTCAATGGATATCGTTCTGCAGGCCGAAACGCCGCCGCTGCGTGAGGATGGTTCAGGGGGGCTTCGCATCGGCAGCTCTCGCGTTTTGCTCGAACTGGTCAACCACGCTTTAGAAGATGGGGCCACGCCCGAGGCAATCGCTCAAAGCTATCCGACTGCGACATTGGCGGACATTTACAGTGTACTTGCCTACTTCCTGCGCCACCAGGAAGAGATCGGCGTGTATCTTGCGCGACGCGAACAAAAGGCAGATGAGGTTCGCCGACGCATCGAGAGCGGGCAGCCGGATCTGACGGAGTTGCGGAAACATTTGATGGCGCGTCAGCGCGCTGCCTTAATCTGAACCGTGTTGCGTTAGCTGGCTGACGAGAACATCAACGGCAACATCATACGTGGTCTCTTGCTTCGCGATCCCAATATCGTTTTAGTCCGGGTCCAGGACGTAGATTTGGCGAAGGCTGATGATCCATCCATTTTGGATTGGGCTGCTGAACACAATCGTATTGTGCTGACTCATGATCGGGCAACGATGCCAGACTTTGCACACAACCGAATCGCTGCAAGTCAGCAGATGCCAGGCGTCTTTGTTTTGTATGACCACACTTCGATCCAGCATGTGATTGCAGAGCTGTCGTTGATTGATGATTGTAGCGCCCAGGAAGAGTGGTCTAACCTCGTTGTTTAGCTACCGTAATGAGCTGCTCGAAAATCAGGAATGATTCCTCACCCCCTGCAAACGTCACTAGGTGAGCAGGCGCCACAGCCACTCCAAAGGACCGAAACGGTAGCGGCGCAGCCACAGCGGGGACACCACCAGCTGGACGGCCCAGATGGCGGCGACAGTGCCGATCTGCTGACTCGACGATGAGTGTCGGGGTTGGGTTTTCCATTGCGGTCTGACGGCGAAGCGATTCGGGCCAGGGCAGTGCGCCTGTGGCCCTCGTTGTCAGAAGCGGGGTGGAACGATGAGTTCGCAACGGGGCCCGCGTGCGCGGCTCAGTCTGCGGTCGAGCGTCACCAGGGGGGCATCCAGCGTTTCTGCCAGGGCGACGTACCAGGCGTCGTAGCTGGTGAGGTTGCCGCGCAACGCCCATATTCGTTCAGCAAAAGGCGCGAAGGGAAACAGTTCTATATCCAGCCGCACCAGGTCTCGATGCGCGCCGGTGGCCTCGATACGCGATATCTCCCCGCCCCGCTCGAGCCGGCGCAGGATGTTGCTGGCTTCGACAAGAATCAACTCCGGACCGGCTAACTGACCTTGGGCAAGTGTAGCTTCCGCCCACCTGCCTTCCTGCCCTGAGTCGACAAGCGCGGCCACCAGCACGGATGCGTCGATGACCGTGGTCACGATCGATCGACGTCGCGCGCGCGCAGGATCCGGTCGGCTTCTACCCGTGTTTCCGCCACTGTTTTGCGCTCGCGAACGCCTTGCAGCCATGCGTCGAGGGACGGCCGCGAGGCGATACGCTCCAGTTCTGCGCGCAAGAATTCCTGCATGGACTGGCGTTGGCGGGCGGCGCGCACGGCGAGTTCGTCGCGAACTTCCTTTGGGACATTCCTGATCGTAATCTGTACAGGCATGACTGCATTATGCCATTAACGAAGGCATTTTGCAACAGTTATCCAGCCTGGGGAACGCTCCTGCCCATGGCCTGGCAGGAGGCAGAGGGCGGGTGGGCTTCGGAACTCGTCCGGCTGCGCGCGACGCCGCATTGCTCGCGCTGGCACGATGCACCGAGGTTGGAAGCGAGACGGAGAGGGATGCCATTTGGGCCCGGGGCTAGAGGGGAGCCCTCATCTCCTGCAAGCGCCAATAGGTGAGCGAGCGCCACAGCCATTCTAAGGGACCGAAGCGGTAACGGCGCAGCCAGAGCGGCGACAGCACCAGCTGGACCGCCCAGATGGCGGCGACGATTCCGATCTGTCCGACCCTTTCCACTGAGCCGAACATCCCCAGGCCGTGACCGTAGAAGATGGCGGTCGCGAGGAATGTCTGCAGCAGGTAGTTGGTGAGCGCGGTCCGCCCGACCGCGGCCAGCGCGTCCTGCAGCCAGGAGAGCGCACGCGTGCGGGCGAAGAGCATCAGTAGGCCGATGTAGGCGGCGCTGACGAATAGGCTGCCCCAGTAGTTGGCCTGTTCGCCGAGGCCGAAGCGGGAAAACTCCATCGTCCAGCCGCCGGCGAAGTTCCGGACGACGCCAGTGATCACAACAGGCAGGCCGACGGCAAATCCGAGCGCGGCCATGCCGATGTAGAAACCGCGGGAACGCTGGCCGCTGAGCACGCCCCAGCGGTAGAGCGCCATCCCGATCAGCATGAGGCCGCCGGCGCGCCAGAGTCCCCAGAAGAGCAGCCCAACTGTATGAAATTCGACGCTTCGCGCGACGCGGGCTTCCATCTGCGCTACCCAGCCGCTGCGGTAGGCGGTGATCTCTTTTTGGACCGTTTCGGCAGGGGGGCGCCAGTCGGCGTGCAACTCCTGGACCATTTCCGGCGGGATGTTCTGAATGGTGAGACCAGTTCCCAGCGCCAAGACGGCAGGTATAGCGAGAACGAGAATGCCGAGCGTCATCTGTAGGCCGAGCCGCAGTTTGCGCAGCCAGTATACCCAGAATCCGCATAGTGCATAGATCACAAGAATGTCGCCTGACCAGAGCAGGTAGGCGTGGGCGAGGCCGATGATCAGCAGCCAGAAGGTGCGCCGGTAGTGGATAGTCCAGGCGCGCTGGCCGCGCGCGTCCAGTTTTTCGGTTATCAGCAGGATCCCCGCGCCGAAGAGCAGCGAGAAGATGGTCATGAACTTCTGGTCGGCGAAGATGTGGCTGAGCGTCCAAACCCAGCGATTGGCCCCGTTCAGGTCACCGTAGACAGTCGGGTTGCTGTAGGCGGCGGCGGGCATGGCGAAGCCCTGGATATTCATGATGAGGATGCCGAGCAGCGCGAAGCCGCGCAGAACGTCGATGGCGACGATACGTTTTGCCGGTCGGGTCGGCGCGGGCGAGGTTGATTCCTGGGACATGCGTCAATCTCCGAGAGAGGATTGATGTGGGGGAGAAGGGCCGGATCCTTTTCTCAACGGAGTGCGCTAGACGGCCCGCAGATTGGCCTTTATCGCCTCCAGTACTTGATCGAACATTTCCGCGGTCAATCGCCCCGTGTTGGTGTTCTGGCGGCTGACGTGGTAGGAGGCGTAGAGGCGGGGCAAACCGGCGGGCAGTGTGTCGTCGGCGCCGTGGGCGAAGGCCAGGCGCGGCGGGTCATGGCCCAGTTCGCGCAGGGCGCGCAGATAGCCGTCGTAAGCGATCTTGCCCAGCGCCAGGACCGCCTGCAGGTGCGGTAGCAGCGCCAGCTCCCGGACCAGCCAGCTGCGGCAGTTGTTCAGTTCGGCGGCGGTGGGCCGGTTCTTGGGCGGCACACAGTAGGCCACGCCGGTCATGTAGCAGTCGAGCAGTTCGAGGCCGTCGCCGCGGTGGGTGCTTTGCGGCCGGCTGGCGAAACCGGCGCGGTGCAGGGCAGGGTAGAGGAAGTTGCCGGAGCCGTCGCCGGTGAAGGGGCGGCCGGTGCGGTTGGCGCCGTGCGCGCCGGGGGCGAGGCCGAGCACAAGCAGGCGGGCCTGCGGGTCGCCCCAGCCCGGCACCGGCTTGCCCCAGTAGGTAGCGTCGCGGAAGGCCTGGCGTTTGGTCGCGGCCACCTCTTCGCGCCACGCGACCAGGCGGGGGCAGGCGCGGCAGGTGACCGCGTCGGCGTGGAGGGCATCGAGGGAGGCGTAGGCGCGGTCGCTGGCCATCGGGTGAGGTGGGGCCCTTCTCTTACAGCGTTTTCACCGCCACCAATTTTTCGGCTTCGGGTGTGTCGATCAGTTCGTTGCGCAGCGGACGTCCGAACTCCGGCGCGCTGATTTCGAAGACGTCGCCCGGCTCGGTACGGATGCCGGCGGCGAAGCTGAGGGTGGCGGTGCCGTAGAAGTGGAGGTGGACGTCGCCGGGGGTGCGGAAGGGCGCGTACTTGAAGTGGTGATGCTGGATGTTGGCGAGGCTGTGGGTCATGTTGGCTTCGCCGGTCAGGAAGGGCGCGGCCCACAGCTCGCGGCCAGCGCGCAGGATGCGGGCAGTGCCTTCGACGTGGGCCGGCGGGTCGCCCAGCAGCAGTTCCGGCCCGCAGGAGCTTTGGCGCAGCTTGGAGTGGGCCAGATAGAGATAGTTCTTCTTTTCCAGCACATGGTCGGAGAACTCGTTGCCGAGCGTGAAGCCGACGCGCAGCACCGCGCCGTCGTCGCCGATCAGGTAACAGCCGACCAGTTCAGGCTCTTCGCTGCCCTCGAGAGCAAAGGCGGGCATCGTCAGCGGTTGCTCGGGCGGCACGAGCCAGCGGCCATCCCCCTTGTAGAACCATTCGGGCGCGACGCCGACCTGCCCGGGCGCCGGTTTGCCGCCTTCCAGCCCCAGGCGGAACATCCGCATCGAGTCGGTCAGCGTTTCCTCTTCGTCGGTATTGAGCTGCTGGTGCATGGCGTCGCGCGCCTGGGCGCTGCCCAGGTGGTCGAGGCCGGTGCCGCTGATGAAGAGGCGGGCCGGGTCGGGGTGATCGAGCGGCGGCAGGAGCCGTTTCTCCGCGACGACCGGGCCGTAGTCCACGCGCTGATCGCTCAGATTCTCCTCGACCAGTTCGGTCAGCGGCTGCCCGCTGCGCCCGGCCTGTTTGGCCAGTTCATAGACGCTCTCCGTGCCGTCGAGAAGTTGCAGCGTCTCCTCATTTTCGACCATCGCCGCGCGACGTCCGCCGGACTCGGCGCGGAACTGAACCAGTCGCATCAGTAGTGCTCCTCAGTTCTGGTTCTGGTAGCTGGGTTATGGCGGGCTGGGAACGGCCACCGGCAGCCGGGGTTTACCGTTTTTCCCATTTGATCGCATCCCAGGCCACCTTTGTGGAGAGGAAAGTCTCGTAGGTCACGTCGGAGAGAGAGATGTAGTCCTCGTCGGTGCCGCTGAAGACGTAGGTGCCCAGGGAGACCCACTGCCCGGAATACTGGGACTGATTGACCTCGCGCAGGGTGAAGCCGCCGCTGTGGGAGATCCAGTAGCGGGCGTTGCCGGTCGTCGCGTTGTTCTGGGGGATGTAAACGAAGACCTCGTAGCTGGCCGCGTCCAGCTGCGGCGACCACTGGCCCCAGTTGTACCCGCTGCGGGTCTTGTCGTTGTTGTTGGTCCAGTAGAGGTGGTCGGAGTAGCCCTCGGTCTCCTCTCTCCACGTGGTGGAGAGACCGCCTCTCTGGAAGGTGGTGTCCTCGTCGTCGACGATTACGGTCGCTCTGGGATCGGGCGTTGCTGTCGCGGTTGGCGTCGGCGATGGCGTGGGTGTCGGCGTGGGGGGGAGTACGACGCCCCAGCTGAACTGCACCTGCGCCGATTCCAGGTGTTCATAGTATTCGAGGACGATGCTCAGATTTCCGCCGTCGTGCTGCAGCGTATAGTAGTAGGCGGTCGCGGCGTGATCGTTCCACGCTTCGATCCGTTTGACGCCGTTGAGAAAGAGGCGTACGCCGTCGTCGGCCACGACATCGAAGCGGTATTCGTCAGCTTCGAGAGTGACCTGGCCGGTCCAGCGGGCGGAGAAGCTGTCGGCGTTGATGCCGGTGGGTGAGCCCTCTCCCCAGTTATAGTTGATGTCGGACTCCGACTGGGTGAGCGCGGGGTCGCCTTCAAGGTTGCGGTTGTTCCAGTATTGCGCCTGCCAGGTGATGGCCGGTGTCGCGGTCGGCGAGGGCGTCGGCGTTGCCGGCGTGGGGGTGGCGGTGGCGGTGGGTGTAATGGTCGCGGTGGGCGTTATGGTCGCGGTGAGCGTAATGGCCGGAGTTGAGGTTGGCAGCGGTGTCCCGTCGGAGGTTGGCGTTGCCGTCGGCGTGATATCCAGGCTGTGCCAGGTGAGGCTTGCTTGCGCTTCACCGGTTGACTCGAAGTATTCCATGCGTACGATGACGGGGTCGCCGTCAAGGTAGATGATCTGGGAGTAGGATGTCGCCGGCTGCTCCTGCCACTGATCGATCAGCGTTCTGTCCCCGACATAGAGGCGCACGCCGTCGTCAACGGTGACCGTAAAGCGATAATCCCCGGCCGGCAGCTGCAGCTTTCTGCCCCAGCGCACGGAGAACCCGTCGGCATTGAGGCCGTCAGCGGGGCTTCCCTCACCCCAGTCAAAGCCGATGCGGGCGTCCCCGCGTGTCAGATGCGGCGTTCCCTCGAGCGTGCCGTTGTTGAAATACTCGCCCTGCCAGTAGGTGGTGGGAAGCTCCGGCTCGCGCGCCCAGCCCACGGCAATTGAGGCTTCGCCGGTCGCCTCATAGTAGTCGACGCGGATCGTGTGCTGTCCTTCTGACAGCGAGACGGTGGCCGTGTAGGTGGCCTTGGCCTGCACGATCCAGCTGTCGATGATCAGCTCGTCATCGACATAGAGGCGCACGCCGTCATCCACTTCGACGGTAAATATGTAGTTGCCGCTATCGCCGGCCGCGATGCTGATCTGTCGTTCCCAGCGGGCTGAAAAGTTGTCGACGGGCATGCCCGTGCCCGGCGAACCTTCGCCCCAGTCGAAGTCGATCGCGGCGTCCTTGCGTGTGATGATGGTCTCACCGGTCAGCGTTGCGTTGCCCCAGTATTTGGCGTCCCAGTTGGGATCGGGTTCCTGGGCAAGGACATTGGCAGAGTTGAGCGCCAGGACCGAGAGCGCGCAGAGGGCCAGAAGGGCGACGGCACTCCAGACAATGCGCCTGTCCACGACCTTCCTTTTCCAGAGGCGGCTGAACCGCCTCAAGCTTCCAACCCGGTCCCGTCTACTTCTCTGCATCGCCTGCTCCTCGTGGTGATCGGTGGACAACGGTTCGCGGGGAGTCAACACCGCCGGCCGCGGATCACTGTGTTTGCCCAAAACGTCCGCTGCGGGAACGCTTATAGTACACCGTACCAAATGATTGTACAACAAACGAAACGTCCACTCTATTGCGATCTGCGCGGCCTGAAGAGGGTCTGCAGGTGGGCGTGCCATGAAGCTTGAATTACGCCATGCCCCTCCGCTATGCTATCCTTACACTCTCATTTGTCCTTCCCGAAAGTGCGCTTCTCAGTGGTCGGTTTGCAGGGACCGTTCGCCTGACTGCTGAAGAGCGGACGCATCTCCTGGCATGCATTTTGACGCGTTGACTTTGGCGGCGGTGGCCGACGAACTGAGAGAGACGGTCGCGGGCGGCCGTGTGCAGCAGGTGGTCCTGCCGGACAGCCGCAGCGTTGCGCTGGAGGTCTACGCCCACCAGGAGCGGCGCTACCTGCTGCTGTCGGCGCATCCGCAGGCCAGTCGCGTTCATCTGCTGGAGCATAAGCCGCGGCGCGGCGTGCCCAAGGAGACGCCGCTGCTTCTGTTGCTGCGCAAATACGTGCGGAGCGCACGGCTGGAAGCGGTCGTGCTGCCGGTGCGTTTCGAACGCGTTCTTTTCCTCCGTTTTCAACATCCCCAACACGGCGCCACCACGCTTGCGGTCGAGCCGATCGGGCAGCTAAGTAATCTCGTTCTGATGAACGCCAAAGGCCGGATCCTGGATGTGATGGTGCGCGTGCCCGCGGGCGACAGGGCCCAGCGCGTGCTGCTGCCGCGACGCGAATACCAGCTGCCGCCGCCGCAAGACAGGTTGCCGCCGGTCGAGGGGGGTGGAGAGCGGCATCCGGTTGACGCCAAACTCTCGGACGAAGGCGCCGACGGCGGCCAGGCGCAGCCTTTGCAACTCTGGCGCAGCCTGCTCAGCCGCTACGCCGGCGTCAGCCCTACGCTGGCGAGGGAGGCGGCCTGGCGGGCAAGCGGAGACGCGGACGCGACGGTGACGGCTGAAGCGTTCACGGAGGCGCGCGCGGCGCTCAGCGGCCTCTGGTCGCTGGCCGATACGGGCGAATGGACGCCCGGCATCGCGGTGGAAGAGGAGGAAGGCGTCGTCGCGTTTGCGCCCTACGAGCTTCATTTTCGCGGGGATTTCGCGCAGACGGATTCGGTCAGCGCGGCGGTGGCAGCCTTCTACGCCGCGCAGGAGCGGGACGTTTCTTCGGCGCGCGACGAGTACGCGGGCGTGCGCGGGGGCGTGGCCGCGTTGATCCGGCAGGCTCGGGCGCGCGTGGAGCGTCAGCTGCGGGCGCTGGCCGCGGATGAGCCAGCGCCGGGAGAGCCGGAACGGGTGCGCACCCAGGCCGAGTGGCTGCTGGCGCTCTCCAGCCAGATCATGCAGGCGATAGCGCGTCCCGGCGCGCAAGAGGGGTTCAGCCTGCAGGACGGTTGGGCCGGTGTGCGGCGAGCGCCTGACGGCGTTCTGACACTGGTCGTGCCGTCGGAAACGGAGGAGGGCGAGCTGGCGGTGCCGCTCGACCGGAAACGGACGCCGGTTGAGCAGGCCGAGCGCATGTTTGACCGCGCCGCCAAACTGGAGCGCGCGGCCCGTTTCATCCCGCGGCGCCGCGCCGCGCTGGAGGCGGACGGGGCCTATCTGCACCAGCTGGAGAACGACTTGGCGCTGGCGCAGGACCGGCCGGAGATCGTCGCGGTGCGCGAGGCGCTGCGGCAGGCGGGCTGGCTGAGAGAGCGCCCCAAGCGGCGCGACAGAACGCCGGCGGACCGTTCGCAGCCGCTGCGGTTTCTCTCGCCCGAAGGGTTCCCGATCCTGGTGGGGCGCAACGCGCGCCAGAATGAGATCGTCACCTTCAAGCAGGCGGCCCGGGACGACCTGTGGCTGCACGTGCGCGACGGGCCGGGCGCGCACGTCGTCATCCGCTGCGGCGGTCAACCGGTGTCCGCTGCAACGCGTTCAGTCGCGGCGCAGCTGGCCGCCTGGTACTCGCGGCAGCGAGGCAACGCCGGCGTCGCAGTCGCGGTGACGCGGCAGCGCTTTGTCACGCGCATGGCCGGTGGGCGCCCGGGGTTGGTGCATTACCGCAACGAGGAGACGCTCAGCGCGGCTGCCGAGCGGCCGGAAGTGCAGTGGGTAGTGGAAAGTGGTCAGTAGCCAGTGGCCAGTTGCTAGTAGCCAGTGGCCAGTTGCTAGTAGCCAGTTGCCAGTTGATAGTGAACACCAAAGCGCTTGAATTCTTGGGGCGAAAGAGACTTTGGGGACGGGCAAATGGACTTGAGCCGGCTTTGCATTCATACGATTACAACCAAGCCTTGGCCGATCGAGACGGCGCTTGAACGGTTCAGCGCGCGCGGCGTTGCCGGGATGACGGTGTGGCGCGACGCGCTGGAGGGGCGGGATATCGCCGCGGCCGGTCGGCGGATCCGCGACGCGGGGATGGCGGTCGTCTCGCTCTGCCGGGGCGGCTTCTTTCCGGCGGAGACGGCCGCGGCGCGGCAGGAGGCGATCGACGACAACCGCCGCGCCGTCGAAGAGGCCGCGGCCCTGGGCGCGCCTCTGGTCGTGCTCGTCTGCGGCGCGGTGCCCGGTCAGCCGCTCGATGTCAGTCGCGGCCAGATTCGGGACGGGATCGAAGCGGTCCTGCCCGATGCGCAGGCCGCGGGGGTCAGGCTGGGCATCGAGCCGCTGCACCCGATGTACGCGGACAGCCGTTCGGCGATCAACACGATGGCGCAGGCCAATGATATGGCTGAAGCGATCGGTTCTCCCTTTGCCGGCGTGGTGGTGGATGTCTACCACCTGTGGTGGGACCCCGACCTGGAGGCGGAGATCGGCCGCTGCGGGCGGATGGGCAAGCTGTTCGCCTTCCACGTCTGCGACTGGCGCACGCCGACCGAGGACCTGCTCCTGGACCGAGGGCTGATGGGCGAGGGCTGTATCGACATTCCCCAGATCCGGGGCTGGGTTGAGGAGGCCGGATTTGACGGCTATAATGAGGTGGAGATCTTTTCGGAGCGCTACTGGGCGATAGAGCAGGAGCAGTTCCTCGGGCGGATCATCGAGGCATATACAACGTATTCATAACCGGCAACTGACAGGAGCTTTTTCAACTGATGGCTGAAGTAGCAGTTGGTGTAATTCTGAACGGCGTCACCGGGCGCATGGGGACGAACCAGCATCTGGTCCGTTCGATTCTGGCGATCCGGGCGCAGGGCGGCGTGGCCGCGAGCGACGGCGACCGCATCATGCCGGAGCCGGTGCTGGTTGGCCGCAACCCGGACAAGCTGAAGCATCTCTCCACCGTGCACGGTGTAAGCAAGTGGACGACCAACCTGGACGAGGCGCTGGCCGACGGGCACAACCAGGTCTACTTTGACGCGCTGGCGACCAATCTGCGGGTGCCGAACACGCTGAAGGCGATCGAGGCGGGCAAGGCGGTCTACTGCGAGAAGCCGACCGCGTCGAACACGGCGGATGCGCTCAAGCTGGCGCGGGCGGCGATCGACGCGGGCGTCCCGAACGGGGTCGTGCAGGACAAGCTCTTTCTGCCCGGCCTGCGCAAGCTGCGCTACCTGATCGACACCGGCTTTTTCGGCCGCATTGTGGCGGTGCGGGGCGAGTTCGGCTACTGGGTCTTCGACGGCAAGGACCAGCCGGCGCAGCGGCCCTCGTGGAACTACAGGAAATCGGAGAGCGGCGGCATCGTTCTGGATATGTTCGCGCACTGGCGCTACGTGATCGACAACCTGTTCGGCCCGATCGAGCGGGTCTCGTGCATCGCAGCGACACACGTGCCGGAGCGGGTCGACGAGGAGGGTGAGATCTACGACGCCGACGCCGACGACGCGGCCTACGCGATGTTCGAGTTGGAGAACGGCATCATCTGCAACTTCAACTCGTCCTGGTGTGTGCGCGTGCGCCGCGACGATCTGTTGACGGTCCAGGTGGACGGCACGCGCGGCAGCGCCGTGGCCGGGCTGCGCGAGTGCGCGGTGCAGGGCGACGCTTTCACGCCCAAGCCGGTCTGGAACCCGGACATCCCGCAGCCGATCCCCTTCTACGACACCTGGGAGTGGATGCCGAACAACAATCCCTATGACAACGCGTTCAAGATCGAGTGGGAGATGTTTTTGCGGCACGCGATCAAGGGGGAGCCGTTCCCCTATACGCTGCTGGAAGGGGCGAAGGGCGTGCAGCTGGCCGAGCTGGGCTACCAGGCCTGGCAGGAGCGCCGCTGGGTGGAGGTACCGGAACTGCAGTTGGACAGTGGATAGTGGATAGTGGGGAATTGCCGAGTTGCAGTGGTCTGCGTATGGTGGTGAGAGAGTACTGCTTTATTGTTGACGGCGAGGTGGAGAGAATATCTTAGATGTCCCAATCGATAGCGCTGCTCGATTCGACGCCCCAGACCGATGTTGCGCCGCCGCCGGCTTTTCACATCATGCTCAAGCCGCGCGGGGCGATCTGCAATCTCGACTGCCATTACTGCTACTTCCTGAGCAAGGAGTTCATGTACCCGGACAGCGAGTTCCGCATGTCCGAGTCGATGCTGGAGGAGTACACGCGGCAGTATATCGAGGCGCAGCAGGTGCCGGAGGTTACCTTCGCCTGGCAGGGCGGCGAGCCGACGCTGATGGGGCTGGACTTCTTCAAAAAGGCTGTCGAGTTCCAGCAGAAGCACAAGAAGCCGGGCATGCGCGTGGAGAACGCGCTGCAGACGAACGGCACGCTGCTCGACGCCGAGTGGTGCGAGTTTCTACACAAGAGCGACTTCCTGATCGGGCTGAGCATGGACGGCCCGCGCGAGCTGCACGACTTTTACCGCGTCGACAAGGGCGGTCAGCCGACGTGGGAGAAGGTGATGCGCGCGGCGCGGCTGCTGCAGAAGCACAAGGTGCGCTTCAACATCCTGACGACGGTCCATGCCGCCAACGCGCCGCACCCGCTTGAGGTCTACCGCTTTTTGCGCGACGAGGTCAAGACCGAGTTCATGCAGTTCATCCCGATCGTCGAGCGGGACAACGAGACCGGCTACCAGGAGGGGAACACGGTCAAGGACCGCTCGGTCACGGCCGAGCAGTACGGCGACTTCCTGATCCGGATCTTCGAGGAGTGGGTGCGCCGCGACGTGGGCAAAGTCTTCGTGCAGATCTTCGATGTGGCGCTGGCCGGTTACGCCGGACACCGGCCCGGTCTCTGCATCTTTGAGGAGACCTGCGGCTCGGCGCTGGCGATGGAGCACAACGGCGACCTCTTCTCCTGCGACCACTACGTGGAGCCGAACTATCTGCTGGGCAACATCGAGGAGATCCCGCTGATCGAGATGGTCGGCTCGCCGCGGCAGCAGGCATTCGGCACGCACAAGCGGGACAGCCTGCCCAACTACTGCCTGGAATGCGAGGTGCGCTTCGTCTGCAACGGCGGCTGTCCCAAGAATCGCTTCATCAACACGCCCGACGGCGAACCGGGCCTGAACTATCTGTGCGCCGGCTACCGCGCCTTTTTCAATCACGTGCGGCCGTACATGAACTATATGAGCGAGCAGCTGCGTCAGCAGCGGGCGCCGGCCAACATCATGCAGCACCTTGCCGAAGAGGAGCGCAAACAGATGGCGGTGTTCGCCGGCGCGGGGCGCAACGATCCCTGCCCGTGCGGGAGCGGCCGCAAGTTCAAGCAGTGCCACGGCCGCGGGCGCAGATCTGCGGCGGCTGGCCGGCAGCGGAGTCTGTAGTAGAGAAGAGGGCGAGCGAAACGGCGTCCGCTTTCGCAGTCCCTCTTTGTGCGCAATTTTTGCCTTCCGATCTTTTGCGCCCGGGCAGCGCCATGCTATACTGTCGGTCTATCTGCAACGAGGGACAGCCTGTCTGCTCCCTCGTTCTTTCTGTTCACAGTGCGAAGTCCGCATGCTGTGGACCGGTGCCTGGACTGCAGTTCTGAGTTTTCAGTTTTTGTCTTTGGTGACAGCACTCGACTTGAACGAGATGCTCCACTAATAACCAGAAACCAGAAACTCAAAACTAACAAAGGGCACTGCTCACAGAAAGGAGTGAAGACGTTTGATGAACAGCTACGAATTGGTGTACATCATCCAGCCGGAACTGGATGATGAGGGTGTCAAAGCCGTGGATGACCGGATTACCCAGGCCATCAGCGGCGAGGATGGGACGATCGCGAGCACCGATCACTGGGGCAAACGGCGACTGGCCTATCCCATCAAAGGCCACTTTGAGGGACACTATATTCTGCACAACCTCTCGATGCCTCCTGCCGCGGTGCAGAACGTCGAACGACAGTTGCGGCTATCCGAAGATGTAATCCGTTTCCTCGTTGTCCGCGTTGAGGACTGAGCCCACAGGAGCATCGAATGACTGACGAAACCCGAACGAACGAAGCCGAAGCGAACGCGGAAGAGCAGCCGGTCAACGAGGCGTCAACCGAAGCGGAGAGTGCGCCGGAGGCGGTTGCCGAAGTAGAGGCGCCCGCGGAGGAGCCGGCGGCGGCGGAGCCATCGGCCGAAGCGGAGAGTGCGCCGGAGGCGGTTGCCGGGGTAGAAGCGGCCGCGGCGGAGCCGGCGGCAGAGGAGCCGGCGGCCGAAGCGGAGAGTGTGCCGGAGGCGGTTGCCGAGGTGGAAGCGGTCGCGGAGGAACCGGCTGCTGAAGAGACGCCGCCCGAAGCGGAGAGTGCGCCCCAGGCCGAGCGCGGCGAGGCCGAGCCGGTCGCGATCAACCGGGTCGAGGGTCCGGCCAATTTTAACCGCGCCAAACAGGGCAACCAGCGTCGAAATCCCCGGCACGTCGGCAGCGACGTGCGCATCGACGAGATCAATTACAAGAATGTGCTGGTTTTGAGCCGTTTTGTCGACAACTACGGGCGCATTCACAACCGGCGCAAGACTCGTGTAACCGCCAAAATGCAGCGCAAAGTGACGAGGGCGATCAAGCGGGCCAGACATCTGGCGCTGATGCCGTACACGGGCGAACATATGCGCATTACCGGCAGACGCAGCTAGGCGATCGATGGCCAAGAAGCGCAGACGAAGAAGGCAGGAAGCGGAGCCGCAGGTAGAGAATCGGCGTGAGACCCGGTTGCGCGCGCGTGACCGGGTACGCAACCTGCGGCTCATGTCAATTGTGGGCGGCATCGTCGGTGTCGCCCTGCTGCTGATCATTTACGGCGCGGTCAGCGAGCTGATTATCAAGCCCAACAGCGTGCTGGCGCAGGTTGAAGGCGAAGCGATCATCACGCGTGCGTTCTGGAAAGAGGCCCGCCTGCGCAAGAGCGAACTGGAGAATCAGCGTGCGCGGCTGCAGCTCTTCTCCCAGCAGTTTGGCAACTCCAGCCTGTTCGCCTCCCAGATCGCTTCGATCAACGCGACGCTGGCCAGTCCTCTGACGCTGGGGACGCAGGTCCTCAACGAAATGATCGAAGGGGCCGTCCTGCGCATCAAGGCGCCCGAGGTGGGCGTTGCCGTCAGCGACGAAGAGGTGGCCGAGATGCTGCGCGAGGAGGTGGCGCGCGGCCAGGGCGCGCTGACGGTGCCGCAGGCCACCGGAACGGCGGAGGCCGCCATCGACGCGACCGCCACCGCAGAACTTTTCACCCCGACCCCGGTCCCCACAGCGACGCCCACAGCTGAAGACGGCGCGGAGAGCGAACCGACCGCCGCCGCGGCCGCCGAAGGTTCGGAAACCGCGGAGGAGGCGCCCACGCCGGAGCCGCCCCCGGTCCTGACCGATGCGTTGTACGAGGAAGGGCTGAGCACACTGGAACAGAATCTGCGGGACAACGCGGGGATGAGCGTGGCCGAATACAGCGAGGTGATCCGGGCGCGTCTGCTGCGGACGAAGATGTCGGAGACGATCAGCCGCGAGCTGGTGTCCACAACCGAGGAGCAGGTTCGGGTCCGCCACATTCTGATTGCAGTGGACCCGGACCCGGAACCGGAGCCGGACGCCGAGACGGAGGAGTCGTCAGACGGGGCGGACGAGGCGCCGGCAGAGGCAACGCCGATGCCCGAGCCTGAGAGCGAAGGAGAGAGCGGCCAGGCCGCATCCGCGCCGGCAGCCGAAACGTCCGCAGAAGAAGCGGCCGCGGACGATGGAGAGGACGCCGAGCCGGCCTCGGAGTGGTGGAACCCCGACACGAACGAGGACGGGCGCGTCGACGACGCCGAGGCGCTGGCCTTCGCGCAGCACTTGCGCCAGCGCATCCTCGACGGCGAAGATTTCGCCGACCTGGCGCTGCGCTACAGCGAGGACCCGGGCAGCGGTGTCGAGGGCGGCGACCTGGGCTGGGCCGGGCGCGGGCGCTACGTGCCTGAATTTGACGAGGTCGCCTTCTCGCTTGAGATTGGCGAGATCAGCGAGCCGGTCAAGACGACCTTCGGCTATCACATCATCGAGGTGCTCGAGCGGGACGACGAGCGGGCGAAGGACGAGGCCGCTTTGCAGCAGGAGTATGCCGAGTCCTTCCAGACCTGGCTGCAGGAGCAGGTGTTGTCATTGGAGATCGACCGCCCGGATGACTTTGCCTCGCGGCTGCCGAGCGGTCTGGAGCCTGAGCCGCCCGGCAGGTAGGCGCGGCCGCCTGGCGGCGGGCAGCCAAGGGCGGGGGAAATCCGAATAGCAGAAGATAGAGACGCCGGACATTGTGTCCGGCGTCTTTTTGTTCTGGGCATTGTATCGAGTCTTAGTCAACGATTCTGGCTGACAATGACTATCGCGGCCTTAGTAGTTTGAAAAGGCTGGTGAAATTGTCACGCGGGTTACGCGGGTTTAGCTCTAGGAATCCGACCTACTCATTTAGTTCGTTAATGATGTCAAACAACATCTCAGAACAGTTGTGTCGTCCTGAAAGTCCTGCGTACACTGATAGTATTCCCCTACGAATGTTTGGTAACTCCTTTGGGCTCTGAAACAGCGCCGCCTCAATCAGTCTATCCAAGACCTCCTTGTTCTCAACGCAATGCTGAGAAGCCTCCTCCATCAGGAGCGTGTAGAACGTAAGCTGATCCACAGCTATTTCATTGTGTCCATCCAGAGCAATTGCCTTGCGCGCCCATTCATCTTCATTCCACTGTTCTGACGCAGGTAATGGGCTTGATGTATTGAGCCTTTGTTGCATTTCCATCGTAACCACGATGTTTGCTGCTACCCCGACAAGTAGCACCGCCACCAAGAATATCAGGATTCCAAGCAGAATATAGATTGTTTTCATGTCATTTATCCGTATCTAAAACTATTTTCTGTCTTCTTTGGGCTGCTGTCGGATTTGCACAACCCTCAAGCACCAAACCGCGCAAAATTCAGTGTTGTTTCCCTTCCTGCGCGCCGGTCGCCAGGCAGGCGCGGATTTCGCGGTTCAGCGCGCCCGCTTGTGGCCAAGTCAGCATCTCCAGCGCGCGCGGGCGCGGCAGTTCGACGGGGATATCGCCGCGCAGCTCGCCGGGCTGCCCGCTCAGAACGAGCACGCGGTCGGCGAGGAAGATGGCCTCCTGGATGCTGTGCGTGATC
The DNA here is from genome assembly GCA_022827195.1 of Caldilineaceae bacterium. Classification (GTDB taxonomy): domain Bacteria; phylum Chloroflexota; class Anaerolineae; order Caldilineales; family Caldilineaceae; genus Bin5. The sequence continues at coordinate 716 of JAJDTL010000019.1, read as the reverse complement.
ATCAGCACCGTCTGGGCGCGGTCTCGGTGAATACGGAGGAGCTCCTGGTTGAGGCGCTCACGCGTGAGGGCATCGAGCGCGCCGAACGGCTCGTCCATCAGCAGCAGGGCAGGCTCCTGCAGCAGCGCGCGCGTCAGGGTGAGGCGCTGCGCCATGCCGCCCGAGAGCTGCGCGGGGTAGGCGTCGGCGAACTCTTCCAGCCCCATCAGCGCCAGCGCGGCGCAGGCGCGGGCGCGGTCCTGCGCGTCGGGCGTCTTCTGCAGCTCCAGCGGCAGCAGCACATTTTCCAGCGCGGTACGCCAGGGCATCAGGTTGGTATTCTGGAAAACAAAGCCGATCTCCGTCTGGGGCGTCTGCACGGTCCCGCCTCTGAACTGCACCTGGCCCGCGGACGGCGCCAGCAGACCGCCGAGAATGCGCAGCAGCGTCGATTTGCCGCTGCCGCTGTTGCCGACAACGCAGACGAACTCGTCCCCTCGTACGCCGAAAGAGACTCCGGCCAGCGCATGTGTGACGCGGTTGCGGCGTCGATAGGTGTGGCTGACGCTCTGCGCCTGCAGGAGAGGATCGGACATGACGGCAGTTGCCGGTGGTCGGTTGCCAGTTGCCGGTGGTCGGTTGCCAGTTGCCGGTGGTCGGTTGCCAGTTGCCGGTGGTCGGTTGCCAGTTGCCGGTGGTCGGTTGCCAGTTGCCGGTGGTCGGTTGCCAGTTGCCGG
>JAJDTL010000036.1 GCA_022827195.1 Caldilineaceae bacterium | reverse complement strand
CCTCTTGCCCCGCATAGGCACGAGGGTGTCCTTGCAGAAATGCGTACAGTTTCTGCCACTGATGGTCGGCAATCTTATAGGTAGACATCCTACTATTGTCGCCATTTTGACAGAATCCTTCAAACGTCAACGAGACCTAGTTAAGGCTCGTGAGCGTCAGTGATTGCAGCCAGGCGGACGCTTCCTTCGGGCTGCCGAATCGTCTTACTTTCAGGTGGTTGAACTCTCTGCTTGCAAGAAGCGCAGCATACCTGACGCGGTGGCGACGATAGCTGGTGAAAGCATACCAGACGATGCTGTTGCGCCCGAAAATACCGCGCAGCGATTCGCGATTTCCGTTCCACAACTCCTGTTGACTGAACAGGCGGCGGAGCGTGCGCCATGTGACCCGCCGCATAATAGTAAGGAGGCCGTAGTCCAGCCACACGATATGGCTGGCCCTACTCCAGACGATGTCGTGGCTCTGGCTGTAGTTGCCGTCCACGACCCATGCTTCGCCGGCGGTCGCGTTTTGCACGCGTGCCCTGAATACTGTTCTTGCTGCCGGCTGCCAGTTTGCCTCCCAGAACAAAGAGTCCAGTTCCACGTGGGGGATGCCGACTCTGGCAGAAATCTGGCGCGCCAATTTCGTTTTGCCGCAGCCGCTAACGCCGATCACGACAAAACGATACATCGGCACATATGGGAGAAAAGCTCGTGGATAGTTGCTGAGATAGGAAAAGCAACTATCCACGAGCCATAACAATTAAGCTCGGTCTCTGGCGGTGCGCAGGGCACTGGCGCCCATCACCTTGGCCAGTTCCTGGCGATAGCCAGCCGAGGCGAACATGTCGCCCGTCGCATCGGGGATGGAAAGGTTGTCGTTGACTGCGCTCTCAATCGTCCCGTCGCTCAGGTCCGAACCGGCCAGGCTCGCCCCCACTGCGGATGCGTCCACCGCGGTCGAGGAGACGCCGTTGAAGCAGAGACGCGCGCTGGCGCAGCTGCCATCGGCGTTGCGCGTCACGACCGCAGCCGCGCCGCACAAGGCGTAGCCGGACGCCGGATGCTCCCACTTGGCGTAGGCCGAACCTGTTCCTGCCCCTGCCGCTGGGATCTCTACTTCCGTAAGAATTTCGTCCGGTTGCAGCGCGGTCATCATCAGATCGACGAAGAAGCTGGCCGAACCGATTGCTCGGCTGCCGCCGGTGCCGGTTACATGGAGTGTCGCGCCGAGGGCAAGGGCCGCGGCCGGCAAGTCCGATGCCGGGTCCGCATGTGAGAGATTGCCGCCTATTGTGCCGCGATAGCGAACCTGACGGTCACCGATCTGTCCGGCAGCTTCAGCCAAGAGCGGGGCCGCTTCCTGGACGGTGCTTGAGTTGGCAATCTCGTCGTAGGTGACGCAGGCGCCGATGCGCAGGCTGCCATTGGACCGGCTGATGCCCTGCAATGCGTCAATGCGACCGATGTCGACCAGCGCCGACGGCGTGGCCAGGCGCAACTTCATCACCGGAATAAGGCTGTGACCGCCCGCCAGCACTTTGGCGTCCGGGTTGGCCGAGAGTATCTGAACTGCCTCCTGCACGGAGGACGGCCGGTGGTAATCAAATTTGGATGGGTACATTCTCTCTCTCCAGTTTTGAGTTTTTAGTTCTTAGTTTTCAGCAACTGCCGTGCAGGCAGGGATTCACCAAAAACCGAAAACCAGATACTAGCCGTTTATCGCGTTCCAGACCTTCTCCGGCGTGACCGGCATATCGATGTGTGCAACACCGAATGGCGCCAGTGCGTCGATTACCGCATTGACGACCGCTGCAGGAGACGCGATGGTGCCCGCTTCGCCGACACCCTTGACGCCCAGCGGATTGTGGGGGCAGGGTGTCACCGTGCGGTCCGTTTCGAAGGAGGGCAGGAAGTGGGCCTTCGGCACCGCGTAGTCCAGCATTGTGCCGCTTAGCAGGTTGGCGCCCTCGTCGTAAACAGCCGTTTCAAACAAGGACTGCCCCACGCCCTGCGCGATTCCACCGTGCACCTGTCCATCCACGATCATCGGGTTGATCACGTTGCCCACATCGTCTACCGCCAGGTAGCGCTGCAACTCCACGTGACCCGTATCGGCGCAGACTTCGACGACGGCGATGTGCGTGCCGAACGGGAAAACGAAGTTGGCCGGGTCGTAGAAGCTGGTCGCCTCCAGCGCCGGCTCGATCCCCTTGGGCAGGTTGTGGGCCAGATAGGCCTGCAATGCCACGTCGGGAAGCGACTGCGCCTGGTCCGGCGAGCCTTTGACGTAGAAATTCCCGTCATCAAACTCCAGGTCCTCCTCGGCGGCCTCCAGCAGATGCGCGGCGATCGTGCGCGCCTTGTCGACGACCTTCTCCGCGGCCGAGGCGATCGCGCTGCCGCCGGTTGCGGCGCTGCGGCTGCCGTAGGTGCCCCATCCGTGCGGCATGACGCCCGAATCACCCTCGATTACGTCGATATCATCGTATGGTACGCCCAGGGCGCTGGCGACGATCTGCGCGTACGTCGTTTCATGGCCCTGTCCGTGTCCGGAGCAGCCGCTGTAGACCGTCACCTTGCCGGTCGCGTGGACGCGCACTACGGCGCTCTCCCACTGGCCCGCCTGCGCGCCGAGCGAGCCGACCACGGCCGACGGCGCCAGGCCACAGGCTTCGATGTAGGTGGAGAGGCCGAGTCCCAGGTACTTGCCATTGTCCCTGGCAGCGGCCTGGTCCCGGCGAAAGTCGTCGTAGCCAATCGCGGCCAGCGCTTTGTCGAGAGCGCCTTCGTAATTGCCGCTGTCGTATTCGAGCGCGACCTGCGTGGGGTAGGGGAAGTTGTCGGGCGACACAAAGTTTCGGCGCCGGATCTCTGCCGGGTCGATGCCGGAGACGCGCGCGGCCTCATCGACTATCCGCTCCACGACGAATGTCGCTTCAGGCCGGCCCGCGCCGCGATAGGCGTCGACCGGAACCGTATGCGTGAAGACGCCGTAGACATGGCAGTGAATTGCGGGAAGGTCGTATTCGCCGGACATCAACGTGCCGTAGAGATAGGTTGGCACGGCCGGGGCGAACGTTGAGAGATAGGCCCCCATCGCCGCATAGGTATCGACTCTGAGGCCGATGAACTTCCCGTCGGCGTCTACCGCCATTTCGGCGTGCGTCACATGGTCGCGGCCATGTGCATCGGTAACGTAGGTCTCCGTGCGCGTCGCCGTCCACTTAACGGGACGCCCGACCTGCATCGAGGCCCATGCTGTGATCGCCTCGTCGGGATAGTGATGAATCTTGCTTCCAAACCCTCCGCCAACCTCAGGGGCGATGACCCTGATCTTGTGCTCCGGTAGGCCCAGGGAGGCCAGGCTCATGAGCAGGCGGTGGATGTGGGGGTTCTGCGTCGTCATGTAGAGTGTCAACTCGCCGGTGATGCTGTTGTAGTCGGCCAGCGCGGAACGCGGTTCCATCGCATTCGGAATCAGCCTGTTGTTGACGATGTCAAGGCTGGCGACATGGGCGGCCTCGGCAAAAGCGGCGTCCGTCTTCTCTTTGTCGCCGATTTCCCAGTCGAAGGCGATATTGTTGGGCGCCATCTCGTGCACGAGGGGGGCGCCGTCTGCGGTCGCCTTCTGCGGGTCGGCGATCCCGTCGAGCGCTTCGTAGTCGACCCAGATCAGTTCGAGCGCGTCGTGCGCGGTGTACTGGTCTTCGGCAACAACTATCGCCACGCCGTCGCCTACATGACGGGCCGTGTCTTTTGCCAGCATTGTGTGATCGGGGATCTTCATGTCGGGCAGCAGCCAGCCGACGGGGATCGCGCCCGGTGTACCGCTCTCTTCGATATCCGCGGCCGTATAGACGCCAATCACGCCATCCAATGCCGCGGCTTCGCTGGTATCGATACTGTTTATCTTCGCATGCGCGTAGGGGCTCCGCAGAATCGTGCAGTAGACCGTGCCCGGCAACTGCAAGTCATCGGTGTATTTGGCATGCCCTGTGATCAGTTCGGGATCCTCTCGCCGGCGGATAGAGCTGCCAAAGACCCCCGCGCCGTTGGATTCACCTGCCATATTTCGTTTCCCCCTTTAGCCGTTCATGGTCTCGGCGGCATCCTGCACCGCGCGCACAATGTTGTGATATCCGGTACAGCGGCACAGATTTCCTTCCAGTCCGTGGCGGATTTCGCTTTCGCTCGGCTGGGGATTCGTGCTCAGCAGGTCAACGCAGGAGATGATCATGCCGGGTGTGCAGAAACCGCACTGCAGGCCGTGGTTGTCCCAGAAAGCTTGTTGTACCGGATGGTAATCCCCGTTGGCCAGACCCTCGATCGTCGTGACCGCGCCCCCGTCTGCCTGAACCGCGAGCAATGTGCAGGACTTGACCGCCTTTCCGTCCAGCAGAATTGTGCAGGAGCCGCACTGGCTTGTGTCACAGCCGATCTTTGTGCCCGTCAGCCCAACATTTTCGCGCAGGAAATGCGCAAGAAGCAGGCGGGGCTCAACCTCGTCGCTGACGCTGGCGCCGTTGACCTCCAATTCGATGGATACACCCATAGAGCTTCCTCCTCTTTTGGAACTTCGATGGTCCTGTAGTCTGATGATTCAGTATGCTATTTGGCTCTGCCGAAAAGTTGACGCCACATCCACACTATCGCGGCGAAACCAGCCAGAACGTAGACTACCTTGCGACTGTTCGGGTTACTCTTGAACTCCTGGGCAAGGTCGGTGGCCACGTCTCTGGCCACGTTGATGCCGACTTCCATTGTCGATGGCGTGGCGATGTCCGGCTGCGGCGGCGGATTCGGCTGCGGCGGCGGGTCCGGCTTGTGGGGCTGGGAGGCCGCTCCGGTGCCGTTTGAAGCCTGTGGTGCCCCGCTCTCAGCCGGTTCCGGTTCCGGCGGTTGCAGACGCGCCGCAATGATATTCTCAAGCGATTGAAGCCCCTGGCGCGTCAGCGAGCGCGCGGTGCTGTCGACCAGCCGCTGCCCTACGCTGGCAATGCGACCGCTCAACTGCGCGTCGCCATCATAGTGTAGCGTCGTCGGCGCGTCTCCCTCCAGGCGCAGCGCTCCCGAACCCTTGACATATCCCGGCCTGCCCTGGCCGGCGAGCTCCATGCGGTAGCCGTTGGGCGGGTCGATGTCTTTGAGATTGACAGTCCCATTGAAGCTGCCCTGAACCGGCCCGACGCGGATACTGATCTCGCCCTTGAACTCGTTATCCCCTGACCTGTCCAACTGCTTGCAACCGGGCAGAATTCGCGAAAGGACATCGGGATCCAGTAGTGCTTCCCAAACGGTTTCCTTGGGTGCGTCGAATTCGTGGGAACCTGCCAATTTAACCATTTAAGCTGCTCTCTTTACCTGGTGTCTTCGGACGAACGGCGGCTCGGTGATGGAACGCCGCCGGGCACGCCGCCAACCCGGTCTAAAGTTGGCAATGGGGTCGTAAATGTCCGTGCCTCACATGATTCACCGGATTATAGCGTACCACCTGACCATGGGCAAACAGCTTCCACCGGGGGCGCTGTGCCCGCGGGGGGCGTTGCGGGTCTTGGGACGCCTGCCGCTGCCGGGCGCACAAAACGCACATTATGGCGTTCGATCGATCGTCCGGTGCAGGACCGATACGCCGTCTTTCCCTGGCTCTGGGCAGGAGTCGAAGGGCTGTCGGCGGCTGGCGAAGCGGGAACGGGGGAGTGCGGCAGGCGCACCTGAAATGGGAGGCTCCGAGCCAATTTGGGTATGTATTATATAATATTTAATTTACTACATCGCGCCTGTTAGATGCTTTTCGGGAGCACGTCTGTGGGGTTGCACATTGTTCCCGGGGAGGTAGCCATACCCCTGCTTCCGCGGAGAAGGGGAAAGGCGTGGCTGGCCTGCTGCTTTTGTGCGCTCGTACGGATGCGCGTATAGTGCTGTATCTATTCAGCAACTCAATTGGAACAGGAGAGGCACGTATGCGAATCGCGTCGGTCAAGGCCTATGCAGTGAAGATTCCGCCGGCGGAGACAGGTTCGGGCGGTGGAAGCGAGGAGATCGAAAGCTACGGGGACTATACGATTGCGGCCAATGCCTGGATGTCAATCTATTCGCGCAACCATGAGACATGCCTGGTGCGCCTGGAGACGGACACCGGGCTGGTCGGCTGGGGCGAGGGCCAGGCGCCGGTCGCGCCGCGCGTCACGGCCGCGATCGTGGATGAGCTGTGTGCGCCGCTCCTGCTCGGCCGGGACCCATATGACGTGGAGTATCTCTGGTACCGTCTCTACAGCGCGATGCGAGAGCGAGGACATGTAACGGGTTTCTACGTGGACGCGCTGGCGGCTGTTGACCTGGCGCTCTACGACCTGCTGGGCAAGGCAGCTGGTAAACCGGCCTACAAGCTGCTGGGCGGGAAGTTCCGGCCGGACGTGCCGGTTTACGCGGGCATGGGGGGCGCGGAGCCTGCCGAGGCGGTAGCCCAGGCTGAATCGCTGCTCACAGCCGGCTATCGTGCGCTCAAGCTGCACCTGCGGATGCCCAATGCGCCGCTGCTTGCGATCGTGGAAGCGGTGCGCCTTGCCGTGGGGCCGGAGATCGAGTTGTTGGTGGATGTGCACGGGACACGCGACGTGTCGGGCGCGATCGAACTGGGCAAGGGGCTGGAGGCATTGGGCGTCCGCTGGTTGGAGGCGCCCTGCCAGCCGGAGGACAGCCGCGGCCAGGCGGAGGTCGCGCGCGCGCTGTCGCTGCAGGTGGCGACGGGCGAGTGGCTGCGGACGGTCTGGGAGTGGCGGGAGTGGATCGCGGTGCGCGGGTTCGACGTGGCGATGCCGGACGTGGCACGAACGGGACTCTCAGAGGGCAAGCGAATTGCTGCGCTGTGCGACAGCTTCAACCTGCCGATCGCGCCGCACGTCGGTGGCGGCGGCATATTGTCGGTGGCGGCGACGGTCCATTTTTCGCTGGCGATACCCAACTTTCAGATTATGGAACACAGCCACGACGCGCTCGCGTGGAAGGGAAGCATCGCGCACTCTTATCCGGTACCGCAAGAGGGACGTTTCGCCGCGCCGCAGGAGGCGGGCCTGGGTGTCGAGATCGACGAGGCCGCGGTGGCCCGTTTCGCAGTTTGAGGCAGCGGCGGCCCGGAGTCTTGCTGGCAGCCGCTAGCGTCGGCTCGCGCAATGATCTGTGGTGAAGTCGTGGCGGTGGCCTAGGCGATTTCTCTGGGAAATACTCGTTCTTCGATCTCTTTTCCCTTCTCAATCTCGGCGCTTCGCAACTCGAAGGTCTTTTGCAGGTTCAGCCAGAGTTGTGGAGTCGTTCCCAGATAACGCGACAGCCGCAACGCCATGTCGGCAGTTAGCCTGCCTTCTCCCTTCAGAACTGTCAGGATTGTATCGGCGGGAATATCAAGCGCATCAGCCAGCGCGTCGGCCGTCATGCCAAGCTCGTCAAGTTCTTCACTCAGTATTTCGCCGGGATGCACCGGTCGCATACCGTTGCTTACATTCATCTCCAACTTTCCTAAGTGTGGTAGTCTACGATCTCTACGTCGTAGGGCCCGTCCTGTCCCCAGCGGAAGCTGAGCCTCCGCTGGCGATTGATCCGAATGCTGAACTCGCCAGCGCGATATCCTGAGAGCGACTCCAATCTGTTGCTGGGCAACTGCGCCAAATCCTGAAGAGACTCTGCATTGTCTAATACCGTCAAGCGGCGGACAGCTTGATCTGCGAAGCCCTGAAACTCTCGAACTCGCCCTCCGGCGAAAAACCTTCGAGTCTTTCTATCCTTGAATCCTTGTATCATTATAGCGACTCATGTCAACAGCACATAGCTTGTCAAATTCCTTCACAGACTTTGAAGCATAGAGCCCGTCTTCGGTAAGTCTTCGAACCAGCAAGCCGCCACCCGCTTGCTGATTCTTGTTCTTGACAGCTGTCGTTCCAAACCGGTGTGTTCGGGCGGGAATGGCGTCATACTCTCCTTCACGCGCCCAGGGCCGCGCGCAGGTCCTGCAAATGCATTGTCTCGTGGGCGTGGATGGTCTCGTAGTACTGGGCGACGGTTATCTCGCCGCGCGAGGGGTGGCGGCCGGTCAGCACCCACTCGTGGTCGTTGAGCGAGTCCATCACCTCCAGCGTCTTGGCGCGGGTCGCTTCGGCACGGGCCATCAGCGCATCAGGCGAGACGTTTCCCGTCCGCCGGGTGAGGCCGGCGTTCCAGCGTTCCAGGTCGAAGTTGACCGGTATGGTGGGTTCGCCTTTGCGGATCTTGTGAACGTGGATGCTCATTCCCTGTTCGCTTTCGACGAGATGGGCGAGGACTGAGGAGACGGTCCAAGCGTCGCCCTCACTGAATACTCTGGTCTGCCACTGTTCGGGCGAGAGGCTGTCGAGAAGCGCAAAAAGGGCAGTGCGGGACTCGTTCAATTTGCGCGTCCAGTGGGCGGTGCGTTCGGCGGACATGGTTCGTTCTCCAAGTGGCTGGGCTAAGTTCATCGAGACGGCGCGCGGTCCAAGACGAGTGTCGCGCGGCGGGCTCGGTTTCGAGCGGTTGGTGGAAAGGGGGCCTTGGTGTAGACGCGCCGCCGCTATGATATACTGTCGCGGCAACAGACACCTCTGCAGTCGATCTATTCAACAGGAACAATCGGTCAGGAGCAACCGCTATGAATGGTAAGTTTATCACTGCCGCCGCGATGGAGCGAGATCATTTGGATTGGGGCGTATTGGGCTGGGTGAGCCGACCTGCTACAACCGCGGCGCGCAACCTGGTCGTCGTCGACGTGACGCTGGAGCACGGCCAGGGCCATGACTTCCACAAGCATCCCGACCAGGAGGAGGTGATCTACGTCATCGACGGCTCGATCGAACAGTGGATCGATCAGGACAAGCAGGTGCTCTCCGCCGGCGACTCAGCCTTCATCAGTGTCGACGTGGTCCATGCCTCCTTCAACAAGTCCGGGAGTCCAGCCAGGCTGCTCGCGATCCTCGGCCCCTGCATCGGCGAGGAAGGCTATGACCTGGTTGATGTTTTTGAAGAGGAGCCGTGGCGTTCGCTGCGCTGAGCCTTGTCGACAGATTCGCAATGACCGGTCCCCGCTGACAGGATACGCCCCATGACCACAAGGTACCGCATGATCCAGGTGGGGACGGGTGGACAGGGCAACGCCTGGTGCGCCCGCTTCCTGCCTGCCAACATCGCTGACGGCCGCATCGAAGTTGTGGCGGCGGTCGATACCAACCCCGAAGTTCACATCAACGCGCAGCAGCATCTCGGGCTGCCCCCGGAGAAGTGCTACACCGATATTGAACGCGCTTTTGACGAGAATCGGGCCGACATCTGTTCGGTTGTCGTTCCGCCGGCCTTCCACGAAGCGGTGGTGGACATTGCGCTGGCCCACGATTTGCACATCATTTCCGAGAAACCGATCGCCGATACGCTCTCAGGCTCCGTGCGCATCGCGGATAAGGTGAAGCGGGCCGGCAAAAAAATGGGCGTGACGATGAGCCACCGTTTCGACCAGGACAAGACGACGCTGCGCAAGGAGTTGCGTTCGGACCGGCCCGGCGCGATCGACTACGTCGTGTGCCGCTTTACCTGCGGTCTGCGCAACTTCGGCGATTGGGGCGCGCATTTTCGGCATACAATGGAAGAGGCATTGATGATCGAAGGATCGGTGCATCACCTCGACATCATCGCTGACCTGGTCGACTCCAATTGCGAATCCCTTTACGCTCAGACATGGAACCCGAAATGGGGCGAGTATGGTTCCGGCTCGCAGGGCCACGTGATGATGACATTCGAGAACGGCGTGCGCGCCATCTACGAGGGGGCCAAGACGAACGCCAGCGGCTTCAACGGCTGGGCGCACGAGTACGTCCGCGCCGAATGCGAGCATGAGACGCTGATCATGGACAACCGGCGCATCGAGCGATTCCCCTATCGACCGAAGCAGTACAGCCGCGAGGGCCAGGGCGAGGAGATACCTCTGCTTGAGCAATCCAAATGGAGGAACGAGTGGTTGATTGCTCAGTTCCTCGACTGGCTGGACGGCGGCCCGCCTATGGCGACGAATGTCGAGGACAACCTGCAGTCGGTTGCCCTGATCTTTGCAGCCATCGAAAGCAACCGCATCGGGCAGCCTGTCAAAGTGCAGGAGTTTCTGCGTATTGCGCGGGAGAAAGAGGAGCGGATCCGGGCGTGAGCCGCTTAGCCTCCTCCATTTGAAGACTTGGTGCCCAGGATGAATCTGCGAAACTGGAGTCCTCGCGCAAAGAAGGGTAAGCAGGAGCCGTTTGGCAGTACGAAGAGATCTGCGGCGGTTTGAGGCCTGTTGCCAACAGATTACAGGAGGAATGCCATGTCCGGAACCGTTCTTCTCGTCGGCGCGCTGGACACGAAGGGCGTCGAGTACTCGTTTGTCAAGGACCTGATCGAGGCTGCCGGCCTGCGGACCCTTGTGGTCGATTTCGGCGTGATGGGTGAGCCGGCATTTGCGCCCGACGTCAGCCGCGGCGAGGTGGCTGCGGCCGCAGGCGGCGACTTGGCCTACCTGGCCTCCGGAACACACAAAGACGAGGCGATGCGGACGATGGCTGAGGGGCTGGCCTCGGTCGTCGAGCGGCTCTACGGTGAGGGTCGGTTTGACGGCATTCTGGCGATGGGCGGCAGCGGCGGCACGTCGCTCGCAACCACGGCGATGCGCACGCTTCCCGTCGGCGTGCCGAAGGTGATGGTCTCGACCGTCGGCGGCGGGGACGTCAGCGCGTACGCGGGCAGCAAGGACATCACTTTCATGCCCTCGGTCGTTGACGTGGCCGGCATTAACCGGCTGAGCCGCGCCATCTATGCCAATGCGGCTGGAGCGATCGCGGGGATGGTGCAGACCGAGGCCGAAGCGACCGCGCACGAGCGGCCCCTGATCGCGGCCTCGATGTTCGGCAATACGACCGCGGCCGTCGACCACGCACGCGGCCTGCTTGAGTCGGAAGGGTACGAAGTGCTGGTCTTCCACGCCACCGGCAGCGGCGGGCGGACGATGGAGGACCTGATCGGCGCCGACTACATCGCGGGCTGCCTGGATATCACGACGACCGAGCTGGCGGACGAAATCTGCGGCGGCGTGTTCAGCGCGGGCCCGGAGCGGGTGCAGGCGGCGCCGCGGCAGGGCATCCCGACCGTGATCGTGCCCGGCTGTGTCGACATGGCCAACTTCGGCGGCATCGAGACGGTGCCGGAGCATTACCGCGAGCGCACACTCTACGAGTGGAACCCGGAGGTCACGCTGCTGCGCACGAACGAGGAGGAGAACCAGCAGATGGGCGCGATGCTGGCGGCGGCGGCGAACGCCGGCTCGCCGGGAGAGGTCGCGGTGCTGATCCCGCTCAAAGGCGTCTCGATGCTGGACAGCGAAGGCGACCGCTTCTGGGATCCGGCCGCGGACGGCGCCTGTTTCGACGCGCTCAAGAATGGCCTGCGCGCCGACATCCCGCTGATCGAGATGGACGCCAACATCAACGACCCTGAATTTGCCGAGCAGGCGGTGAAGCTGCTGCTGGGGATGTTGCGCGACGAGCAGTAGGGTCTGCGTCGGTCCCGCCCCGATTTGCCCACATACATCAATACGGACAGGAAGGAGCCTTCGATATGTCGATCCCCAGGCGAGAGATTCTGGCCCGGCTTCAGGCCCAACATGCGGCCGGCCGGCCGATCGTCGGCTGCGGCGCGGGCACCGGCATCTCGGCCAAGTTTGCCGAGGCGGGCGGCGCCGATCTGATCATCATCTACAACTCGGGCCGTTTCCGTATGGCGGGGCGCGGCTCGCTCTCCGGGATGATGCCTTATGGCGACGCCAACGGCATCGTCGTCGAGATGGCGGCGGAAGTGCTGCCGGTCGTGCAGGACACGCCGGTGCTGGCCGGGGTCTGCGGGACCGATCCGTTCCGTCTGAAGCATGTTTTCCTGAAGCAGCTGAGGGAGATCGGGTTCAGCGGCGTGCAGAACTTTCCTACGGTCGGCCTGATCGACGGCGTCTTTCGCGACAACCTGGAGGGGACCGGCATGGGCTACGACAAGGAGGTCGAAACGATCGCGATCGCGCACGAGTTGGATCTGTTCACGGCGCCCTATGTCTTTACGCCCGAGGAAGCCGCCGCCATGGCCGAAGCGGGCGCGGACCTGCTGGTGGCGCACGTCGGACTGACGACGGCCGGCAGCATCGGCGCGGCGGTGGCCTACACGCTGGAGGAGGCGGTGGAGAAGGTGCAGGAGATGGCCGCGGCGGGGCGGAAGGTGAACGCGGAGCAGATGGTGATCTGCCACGGGGGCCCGTTCGACGAGCCGGAGAATGTCGGGACGGCGCTGCAGATGATGCCGGGAATCGCGGGCTTTTTCGGCGCGTCGAGCATCGAGCGGCTGCCGACGGAGCGGGCGATTCGGGGGCAGGTGGAGGCGTTTAAGGGGATGGCGTTGGGGTGATTGCCCTTTCCAATCGCGATCTGCTAGAGATGAAAAGACCTGATCATGTAGCGTTACCACAGCAAATGGAGTGAGTAGTGACACAGGGCACCTTTTCGTCCCGTTGCGGACTCCAGCGGGAAGCCGCCAAACCTGTTTCTACGTCCCGACATATTCAGAGCGCAGCCGCCAAGGTCGAAGAGCAGTTGACCCGGGTATCTCCTAGTTCGCTTCGCGTATCTTCTCCAATACATCTCAATGGCCCGAATTCTCGGGACGGACATGACAAAGTCTATGTTGGAAACTCCAGGAGCAGCCGCTCCTATGGTTCGTCGCAAGGTTCCAAGAGGCCACATGGCGACCGACGCGCCCGCAGCTATAGCAACCGAATCGCTCACAGCTACGGCTTGAGACGCGTCTGCAGCTACGGTACGCGACGCGGCTATAGCTTTGGTGGCCCAAAAGTCCGAAGCTACGGTCAACGACGCGTCTTCAGTTACGGTGCGCGGCAAGGCTACAGCTTTGGCGATAGGGACAGGCGTTTGCGCCTGTATGGTCGAGAAATGCAACAAGCAGTTCAAAATGGCCACAGCGGCATAAGCAAGAGATTCAAAAGGTTGTTTAGGGCGCCCTATATCGGACTGTTATCGTCAAGTGCTGGGGCGCTGTGGGTGGTGGGTCACTTTCTCAATACGTTTGCCCGCAACCTCAACTTCAGCAATTTGCCAAGGGAATTGATATCGAAATACCGGTGGGCTGGGAGGGAACACAAGAATCTGGCCCACGCCCGTGGGGTCTGGGAGAGCATTCCTTCACAGGTGCGTGCGGGCGGCCCTGACGCGCTGTCGAAGTTTCACCATGGAAAGAGTTGGTCCCACATCATCCCTAGATGGCGGAAAGGACCATCGACCGCGGACAACGCGATTTGGTGGAGTCTTGAAAAGAACAACGCCCTGGGGCCCAATCCGATGAGCCTGGCCGACATAGCCGACGCCAAAGCTGTTCTGCGTTCCGATGCCATTCGGGCCGCCGTCACACAAACGGCAGGCGGTATGGTTAAAGGTGCGATAATGGCGGTGGTCGTAGGCGGCGCACTGGCCTGCCTGGAGTGCGGGCTGGACTATGCGGAGGGCAGAATTACGAAGCGTGAGATGGTGCAAAGAGTGGTGCGCGCAGGCGTCATGGATGGCGGTGGGGCGTTCTTCACGACCGGCATAATTGTCGGCATCTCGCTGGTCTTCCCTTTCATGATTCCAATACTGACTCCGGTGTTGTTTGTGCTTCAGGGGGCATCTTTCGCCCTCATGGGAGCGAGGGGAGTCAAATTGGCCCTAGGGTGGTGGGCAGTCTTCGAAAGGCAGCAGCTTCCAGTTTTTTCCTCTTTTGGGGAGGCAGTCAAAGCAATTCCAATGAGGGCAAAAAACCTTTCTGCGACGGCCAATGGCAGTATCATTCGATCTGGAAGTTCTGTCATAAGTGCGGTGCAAGAGCTGTCTGTCGGGAAGACAGGCAGGTTTTTCCCAGGACGGCCAAACTGAGGGCAAGAGAGGATTCGGTATGACAGTTCTTCGAGAACAGGCTAGGGCCAAAACGTGAATCGAAGAACCGCCCATTCGGTCATGGTCGTCCGAATGTGGGACAGCCACGTAATAGCAGGGGCTAATGTCAAATGGCAGACAGTGAGAGGCAGAAACGGTGGAGAATAGCCGGTTCTGGCCAATAGCGACTCTTGTGCTCATCCTTCTGATCGCTGCGGCCGGCCACGCGTCGGCCCAGGAAGGAACGCCGACGGCGAAGTCAACTGCCGTGATCGAACTTCCCCTTGCCGCGATTCCGGACGGGACCTGGCTGGTGGGCCTGGAAGTGTCCGCAGGCATCTACGCGGCTCCCGGTGGTGAGCGGTGCTACTGGAAACGGCTCAGCGGTTTTGGCGGGACGTCCGATGAGGTGATCGCCAGCGCCTCCGGGGCGGTGCGGCCGATCGTTGAAATCGCCCCGACTGACAAAGGTTTTGAGACGAGCAGCTGCGGGCAGTGGACTCCAGTTTCCTTGCCTGCTACACCCGCGCCGGTGTCGTCGCCCACGCCGGTTTCGACGCCGGTGCCTACAGCTTCGTTGACAGCGACCGCCATACCGACGGTAACCGCCCTGCCCGCTCCACTGCCAACTGTGAGGATACCGCAGGGCTGGAAGCGGATAGAGGATGAGCGGCTGGGCTACTCGCTGGCGCTGCCCCTGCCTTGGGTTATGTTCGACCTGCAAGACGGAATCCTGAACCCAATTGCCGGCATATTTGGCGGCGAAGAGGCCTTGGCCACGCTGCATGAAATACTCGAAATCCTGCACGCCTCCAATGTCGGTGTCCTCGCCATCGAGCCGGACTTGAGCCAGCTCTTCGCGCGGCCGCCCTTCCCCATGTTTCTCAACGTATCTATGGCTCCTACGCTTGACGAGATGGCAGGCGACGATCTGGTCGCTTACGTGAGGAAAAGAGTAGGAGAATTCCGTGATGTTCAGCTGCTGAACATAAGGACAGGCACGGTCAACGGGTTGCCGGCCCTCCAGGCTGTCGCTTCGGCAGACCTCAGTGGTTTCTTGGAAATCGACCTTACGCCGCAGCTGATCTTCACGGTTGTGCACGCGAATCAGAAGGCCTACTTGCTGACAATCGCAGTACGGTCGGACAGTGTCGAGGCCAAGCAGGAGCTAATTGATAGGATCGTCGCGACTTTCCTTCCGGAATATGGGTCGCCACAGGTTGTACTTACGTCGGCGCCCGCCTCAGCGCCGACCTCCCGGCAGACGAGTAGAGCAATTCGAACGCCGACGGCAACTCTGACGTCGATTCCAATAGAAACGCCACCACCAACACCGACTGCAACACAGCCGCCGACACCAACACCGACCGTGACACCTGCGCCAATCCCGGTTGTGACGGTCCCCCGGGGCTGGAGCCGCGTCGTGAACGAACGGCTCGGTTATTCGCTGGCGGTTCCGCGCGGCTGGCTTGTTTTTGACGTCCACAGCGCTCAGCTCGGCCAGATCTTGCGATTCATCGACCCTGCCGCAGCAGAGGAAGCGGGCGGGCTTCTGTCCACGCCCGGGGCAGAGAACGCAGGCCATGTTGCGGTGAGATTGGACATCTTTTCGAGGCCGCCGTTCAAAGTTGTCGCGGGTGTCGGCATCGCACCGCTGGATGACGGGATGACGACGGAAGGTGTTGTCAAGCAGCTGAGGGACGAGATTGAGACGTTCGACATGGTCCCTCTGAAGGTTACGCGGCTGGAGGCAGGAACGACCAACAATCTGCCATCGATTCAGGGCGTTGTCACGGCCGATCTGAGCGAACACGGACTCTTCAATGCCCATGCGGTGATGACGGCGCTGCTGGCAAACGATAGGGCCTACCTTCTTTTTGTCGCCGTACCGGCAAGCGAAGCGGAGGCCATGCAGGAACAGATAGAGCAGATCGTGGGCAGTTTCCGACCCGAATAGCGGGTGACAAGACGGTGTCCAAGGAGGCGTTTCGCAGATGCTTTTTTCGAAGATCCCGGGTATCGACAAGCCGGTCTCGCGGCTGGTGCAGGGGACGATGTGGATGAAGTCCAGCGAACTTGACAGTGCATTTGCCGCGTTGGATGCCTTCCTGGCGGCTGGGGGCAACTGCTTCGACACGGCACACATCTATGGCCTGGGCGACAATGAGCGCACGGTCGGCCAGTGGATCCACAGTCGCGGCGTGCGCGACGAGATTGTGATCCTCGGCAAGGGTGCGCACCACAGCCCGGACCGCAAACGTGTGACGCCTTTCGACATCCAGTCGGACATTCATGACAGCCTGGCGCGCTTCAAGATCGACCACATCGACCTTTATCTGCTGCACCGCGACGACCCGGCACAGCCGGTCGGTCCGGTCGTCGAGACGCTGCACGCGGCGCGGGAGGCCGGGCAGATTCATGCCTACGGCGGCTCGAACTGGAGCGCTGCACGCCTGAAAGAGGCCAACGAGTACGCGGCCGCGCACGGGCTGACTCCCTTTGTTGTAAGCAGCCCGCAGTTCAGCCTGGCGGTGCAGCAAGTCTCGCCGTGGATAGACTGCGAGAGCCTTAGCGGACCGGAGGGGGAGCCGGCGCGCGCCTGGTGCCGGCAGAACGGCGTGACGCTGTTCGTCTGGTCCAGCCTGGCGGGCGGCTTCTTCAGCGGCCGCTTCCGCCGCGACAACCTCGATACGCTGACCCAGCCGTACGATCAGCTGGCGGTAAAGGTCTACTGCTTCGAGGAGAATTTCCGGCGCATGGACCGGGCGCAGGAGCTGGCGGAGAGCAAGGGCGTCACGGTACCGCACATTGCGCTGGCGTATGTGTACAACCAGCCGGAGGGGATTCATGCGCTGTCGGGCGCGCGCACGCCGGACGAGGTGCGGGTGAACGTGGAGGCGACGGAGATCGAGCTGACGGCGGAGGAGACAGCGTACCTGGAGTTGCGGGGGTGATCAGGAGCGGCCCTGTTGGTGTTCCTTCGAATCCTCGCCCATTGCGTTTGGCGAGTTGCGAAGCTCAGGCAGAATACGAGGGATGCCGGTACGGTTGATGTCGTCCTCCAGCCCCAGTCACGCGTGCGCGACACGGTTGCGCGCTCCGACAATCTGGCGCAATTGAATCTCTAGGTGAGCCTCGCGAGCTTCGACGGGTATACGGGTTGCCCGCCTCTCCCATCAGTTCAATATTGCGAAGGGTGGCGTCGCATATGTGATCTTCGACGACGAACGCATCCTGGTCCAATCCCTCGGTGTACGCAAGCACCTTTCCGCCGAAACAAATCGTGTCCTGTGGATGTAAAACACCCAGTTTCGCGCTTCGAGGTCGGCCTCAGACACCGATTGCCTCCCGTTCCACAATAGTGCGCAATTCCTATCGCAGGGCTTACGAAGTTACCAGATCGACGGGACGCCCCAGCAACTCTTCGATGTAGAACTGAACCCCGAAGTAGCGCCGCGAACTAGCGGGCCCCTCAAACCTCACGAGGATATAGACATCGCTCTCTTCGTTTACACTTTCCCGTGCGACCGAGCCGAGAAGGGAGAGTTCAGTCACCCCGAAGCGTTCCTCCAAGGTTGGTTTGTGCTCCTTCAGCAGGCCCAGAAGTTGCTTTCTGTTCATTGTAGATTCTCCCAGCGCGGGGACCGGGCAATACGACAAACGGTCGTGCGTACATGATTAGCGACGTCAGATGAAAAGTCATGAACAAGACCTGCATTAGCGTTCCGGCATCCCGCGGGCGTTGCCGCAAAATCGTGAAGGGGAAACCAAAAGGCGGTCCGGAATTTCAGCCGGACCGCCTCTTTTCTGGCGATGAATCCTGGAAGGGTCACCGCTACACTGGTGGAGATGGCGGGAATCGAACCCGCGTCCGCAACATTCGCCCTGAAACGTCTACAAGCATAGTCGACCTTCAAGAGATTCACCGGCGGGCCTCGGATCGACGCGAGACGCTTCTCCGGTTAGCCGATTCACTTAGGCAACGCTATCGGCGTACCGCTGCTGCAGCTCACAGTGTATGACGGCGACCGCCCGGCCTGCTGGCCCCACCGGGACGGGCCGTGGCCCTTCGTAAAGGGCCGGTGGCTTACTTAGGCAGCCACAGCCGCGGAAGCGGCCGGGGTGAAGCCAAAGTTAAAAGCCATGCCTGTGTTCTTGGCATTTGTATGTTTTGCGCCTTTTTAACGTAGTCGACGCTCTACGGCTTGCAGTCTCAGGCCTGACAATGCCCCGTCGAAGCCGTTCATCCCCTTAGCGCACCCCATTATAGCCCTAATCGGCGCGACAGTCAATCCGGACGCGTTAGCGTTTTATCAGAGTTTCTCTTCAGATTGGACTGCCCTGGCATGGGGCGCTTCTCCTCTCCGTGCCGCGAAGAGCAGCCACTGCGCCGGCAGCATCATCATCATCGAGACCGTCAGCGCGACGGGAATGCGGGTAATCGTTCCGATCCAGCCGACAAATGGGCCGCCCACGACCTGGCCGGTGGAGTTCGCCTGCCCCCACAAGGAGATGACCGTTGCACGTTGCGCACTCGGTGTGATGCGGACGATCCAAGCGTTCTCCAGGGGGCCGAGTGTGCTGCGGCAGAGGTTGATCAACCAGAGCGCAAGCAGTGCGAACCAGAAGGCACGCGTCCAGGCCAGGAGCAGAAGACTCGCCGGCAGCAGGGCATAGAGCAGCGTCAGCCAGGCGACCAGGCGCGCGTGTACTTCGGCCGCCTTCCCGCGGCGAGCCAGCTCGGTAGCCGCGATTCCGGCCGTGGTCGCACCCACCCCGATGACGCCAAACCAGATGACGTGATCGACCTGGCCAAAGAATAGGGGAAAGCTGAAATTCTGTAGCAGATGTGGTGTCCACAGGCGTTCGTAACCCTCGCTGTAGAGACCGGTTACCAAACTGAGCCCAACGAGGATCCGAAGTGCAGGGTGACTCCTGACCGCGTGCAGACCTGCGCCGGCGGTGGCGACCATCCTTTTCCACGTATCGCGTTCTGCCGCAGACGCGGGGCGGAAACCCCGCTCCGGCATCGTCAGGGCCAAATAGGCGGCGAGCACGATGTAGAACGCGCCGCCGGCGAGGATTGGCAGCTGCAGCCAGCCGCGCGCAAGCCAGGCGCTCAGGCCGGTGCCGACCAGACCGGCGGCCAGCCCCACCTGCGACGAGCGCAGGAAGACCGGCCCGGCAGCATCCGCGCCAATTTCGTCGGCCAGCCAGGCCTGCAGGGCGCCGCTGATAAAGGTATAGCCGGTCCCCCACAGGACCTGGGCGCTCAGTACCGCCCAGAAGCGGGGAATCGAGCCCTCCAGCAGGAAGCCGCAGCCGATAAGCGCCATGCCTACGATTACTGATAGCCGGCGCGAGTAGAGGTCGGCGACTGTGCCGGTCGGCACCTCGAAGAGTACGGCCGTAACCTCCAGTACGGTGCCGACCAGTACGAGCTGCAGCGGGTTCAGTCCGACAGTCTCGACCTGGTAGACCAGGTTAATTGTGAAGACCAGCGCGTTGAAGAACGCACGTCCGCCGCTGATGATAACAAAGATATCTGTGGGACTGTGCTTAGGCAAGAGACTTCAGATTCGTACGCGCCGGCCACTACACCGCCGCCAGGTCCGACTGTGCGGCAGTTGCGTCGTTTTTTGACAGGGTTGGAAAGCTAGAGAACGGAGGATGGGAGTCGCGTGTTCGCACCGCTTCGCCAGCCACCAGGCACCCCCGTGGCACCCAGGACGAATCGCTTACCGCTGCTGCCTTCCGGCCCTGACGGGGTTCACGGTGTCCTGCCGCACAGGACCCGGCAACTGACGAAGCGATGCAAACACGCGAGGCGGAGAGGGAGGGATTTGAACCCTCGAGGGCTTTCACCCTACGAGCTTTCCAGGCCCGCGCACTCGGCCAGACTATGCGACCTCTCCAAACTGGAAGAGCGGCCAGTTGACTAGATGTAGGCAACTCTACCCAAAAGCCGAATCAGTATAGCCAAAGGGGTCGGTATCGGCAAATCCTGCAGGCATCTCCCGGTCAACAACTGGCCACCGGCTATTGACCACCGTCCAGCCAGCGGGCCGCGTCCTTGGCGAAATAGGTCAGGATCATGTCGGCGCCGGCGCGCTTGATGCTGGTCAGGCTTTCGAGCGCGCACTTGCGCAGATCGAGCCAGCCATTGGCCGCAGCCGCGTGGAGCATGGCGTACTCTCCGCTGACATGGTAAGCAGCAGTGGGCAGGTTGAACTGCTGCCGCACGGCGGCGAGCACGTCCAGATAGGGCAGGGCCGGCTTGACCATGATCATATCGGCGCCTTCGTCCACGTCGAGCGCGACCTCCTTGAGCGCCTCGCGTCGGTTGGCCGGGTCCATCTGGTACTGGCTGCGGTCGCCGAAGGAGGGCGGGCTTTCGGCTGCGTCGCGGAAGGGGCCGTAGAAGCTGCTGGCGTATTTGGCGGCGTAGCTCAGAATCGCCACATGCTGGAGGCTGGCCTCGTCCAACGCGCGGCGGACGGCAGCCACCATGTGGTCCAGCATCGCCGAGGGCGCGATCACGTCGGCGCCTGCCTCGGCGTGGACAACGGAGGCCCGGCCCAGCAGTTCGAGCGACGGGTCGTTGAGCAGGTAGCCCTCGGGGAGCCCGGCGCTGTAGTCGTCCGCGCCGTGCGTGTTGATCAGTCCGCAGTGGCCGTGGTCGGTATATTCGCAGAAGCACATGTCGGAGATTACGGTCAGTTCAGGCGCGGCCGCCTTGAGAACGCGGATCGCTTCAGGGACGACGCCGTGCGGGCTGAAGTTGTCGCTGCCGCACCAATCTTTTTCCGCCGGAATGCCGAACAGGATCACGGCCGGGATGCCCAGCTCCAGGACCTGGTCGGCTTCCGCGGCCAGTTGGTCGACCGAGAGCTGGAACTGGCCCGGCATCGAGGCGATCGGGCGCCGCTCTCCCCTGCCGTGGCGGACGAAGAGCGGGTAGATAAAATCGGCCGATGAAAGGGTCGTCTCTCGCACCATGCGCCGCAGGGCGGGGCTGATACGAAGTCGCCGCGGGCGCCGCACCGAATCCGTCTCGGCCGGCTGTGTGTAGACAGTGGCAGGCATTGGCTGAATTAGATTCATCGCTGTTTGACCCTTTCGCAATGGTCCGGCGCGCCATGGCCCCAGCGGAGGCGCGGCATCGCCTGTCTTTCATCCCGTGCGGCAGGCAAAGTAGGCCTTCAAGCCGTCGACCAGCCCTTCGACAGTGCGGGTCTTTGCAACGACTTGGACCGGGAGCGCGTGTCTCCGCGCGGCCTCGGCCGTCAGCGGTCCGATGCAGGCCACCGCCGCGCCGCGCAGCGATGGCGAACCGCCTGCCTCACCCTGCAAACGGTCGACAAAGTTGTCGACCGTGGACGCACTCGTGAAAAGGACTGCATCCACCTCTCCACGGCGAAGATGCGCGGTCAGTTCCTCGCCTCCCCGGCCCACCGCTGTATGGTAGGCTGCCACCTGGGTCACCTCGGCCCCGGCTGCTTGCAGCGCCTTCGCCAGCGCCGGCCGCGCAATCGACGACTGGGGCAGAAAGACCCGGTCCCCTCTGACGATGCGCAGGCCTTCGGCGAGGGACTCGGCCACATATTCATCCGGCACGAGGTCGGCGACGCGGTCCAACTCCTCGCGGAGCGCGGCGGCTGTGGCCGGGCCGACCGCGGCAACCTTTGTGTCAGACCAGGCCGCGTCATTCCGGCACATGCCCAAGGCCCGCATCCGTTCCGCCAGGGCAGAGACGGCGTTTGCGCTCGTCACAACCAGCCAGTCAAACTGCCCGTCCGCCAAGGTCCTGAGCGCCGCGTCAAGCGGCCCGCTCTCCGCGCAGGGCACGACTTCGACCGCCGGATAGTGCAGGACCTCTGCGCCCTCCATCTCCAGCAGCCGGGTCAGGCAAAGCGCCTGGCGCGCGGCTCGCGTATTGACGATGCGAAGTCCATCAAGCGGTTGCGCGCCCATCTCTCCAGGAATATTCTCCGTCCGTTCGCGGTCGGTGGCCTTCGATTACGGCTGCCGGTTAGGCTCCGTCAACTCGGCCGCTTGATCGATGATCTCCTGCGCGCCCTCGTCCAGGACCAGCTGTGCCAGGCGGCGTCCCAACAGTTCGGCGTCGCCGGAAGTTCCGGTCAGCTGCGCATCGATCTGGCGTGTGCCGTCCAATGTGCTGACGCGTCCCCGCAACAGCAGATTCTCTCGCGTCTCTCCTGCGGTCGCGCCCCCGGTCCCGGTCCCCTCACCGAGCGCGGCAACAGGCGCGCGACAGCCTCCGCCGAGCCCGGCCAGGAATGCGCGTTCAGCCGTAACAGCCGCCCTCGTAGAGAGATCGTCAATGGCGCCGAACAGTGCCATCCATTTGGCATCCCGCCGGCACTGCACTGCAAGGGCGCCTTGCCCAGGCGCCGGCAGCATGACTTCATATGGCAGCGTCATGGAGATTAGTGTGTCCAGCCCCAGCCTTTGGAGGCCGGCGGTCGCCAGCGCCACGGCATCATAGGGGCCGGCCGGGTCGAGTGCCTTGCGAACGCGGGTGTCCACGTTGCCTCGAATGCCCACGATGCGCAGGTCCGGGCGTTTCGCCATGAGTTGGGCGGCCCTGCGGCGGCTGCCCGTGCCGACTGCGGCGCCCTGCGGCAGGACGGCGAGATTCCGGCGTGCTACCGGCGCGCCCGAGCAGTCTGACTCGCCTGGTTTCGCGATCTCTTCAGGCTGGTCGCGCACGACGAGGGCATCGGTCACATCGCCTCTGACGGGGACCGCGCCCAGAGCCAGCCCCGGTGGATCGGCAACGGGCAGGTCCTTCAGGCTGTGGACTGCGCCGTCGATTCCGCCTGCGCGCAGACTCTCCTCCAATTCCAGTGTGAACAGTCCTTTGCCCCCGATGCTGGGCAACGGTCTGTCCTGGAAGCGGTCACCCCTGGTCCTGAACACAACCGTTTCGACTGTCAGATCTGGATAGCTGGCGCGCAAGCAGGCCGCCACGTGCTCGGTCTGCCAGAGCGCCAGGGCCGAACCGCGGCTGCCGAGACGAATGTGAAGAGGCATGGACATTTCAAGCCTGGCTGAACCGCTAGCTGCGTCATCGATCATAAAGCCCACGACGGGAGATCCTCCCGGCCGCGACCTGACGGGAAGGCTTCATTTCAGAGATTCGGTTAGGATAGCAGCAGCGTATACCCCGGTCAAGTGAGACCGCTCTCGTGGACGTAAACCCATCTGGATTGCAGCTGTCTGTTGCCGCAGGCGCAACATTCAAGTAGAATGGGGCAGTTTGTTCTGTAACAGGCAGGAGAAAATGGCGACCATACGGCTGCCCGGTCTGATTGATGCGCATGTCCACCTGCGCGAGCCGGGCTATACCCACAAAGAGGATTTCCACTCAGGCACGTGCGCGGCACTGGCCGGCGGTGTCACAACCGTGCTGGACATGCCCAACACCGAGCCGCCCACCTCGACCCCGCGGCGGCTGCAGGAGAAGGTCGACCTGGCCCGGGCGAAGGCCGTGTGTGATGTGGGGTTGTTTGTCGGCGCGACCGTTGCCGATATTGACGCATATCTGCCTGCCGCGACGCGGTCGTGCGGCCTCAAGATCTACGTCAATGAGACCTTTGGCAGCCTTCGTATCGAGGAGCTGGGCCTGATCCACCGCCTCTTTCGGACGTGGGCGGCGCGCGCGGCCGAGCTGGACGGCTGGAGACCGGCTGCAACTGCTGCCCCGACTACCGCCACAACGCTTGGTCCGATCGCCGTCCATGCCGAGGAGCTCATGGTTCCCGTCTGTCTCAGCCTCTGTCAACTCTACGATGTACCGCTCCACGTCGTCCATGTCAGCCGCCGCAGTGAGATCGAGCTGATCCGCGCGGCTAAGGAAAAGGGTCTGCCCGTCACCTGTGAGGCGACGCCCCATCACCTCTTCCTCAGTGAAGAGTCGTTCAATCGCGGTGGGAACCGCTTTGATATGCGGCCGCGGCTGGCGGCGCCCGACGACGTCGAGGCTCTGTGGGAGAATCTGGACGCGATCGACATTTTCGCCACCGATCATGCGCCCCACACACTTCCGGAAAAGGGCATGGCAGAGGACCTGCCGGCCTCATCCGACCGGCCCCCGCTGCCGGGCGTACCCGGCGTTGAAACGATGCTGCCCCTGCTGTTGACAGCCGTGGACGCGGGCCGGCTTGAACTGGACGATCTGCTGCTGCGTTGCGTCGAGAATCCACGCCGCATCTATGCATTGCCCGAGCAGCCGCAGACATGGGTCGAGGTGGATGTTGATACAGTCCATGTTTTGAGCGACGAGCTGACGCGGGCCCGCTGTGGTTGGACACCATTTGCCGGGCGGCATGTAAAGGGCCGCGTGGAAAAGGTCGTCTTGCGTGGCCAGACCGTCTTTGACGGCGAACAGGTGCTGGCCGCTCCGGGCAGTGGGCGCGTCCTCTTTCAAGAGAGCGAACAGTAACGGGAGGCCGGGGGAAGGTTTCACATGGCAGATACGATAGAGAGTTTCGCAGGACAGGACATTCTCAGCGTCGATCAGTTTGATCGCGCTTCTTTGAATGCGATTTTCGGGGTCGCGCACGAAATGCGGGTATTGGTCGAGCGGTTCGGAGGCGCGGAGCTGCTGCAGGGTAAGATTTTGGCCAACCTGTTTTATGAGCCTTCAACGCGGACCAGTTCCAGCTTTACGGCAGCCATGCAACGTCTCGGCGGCCAGGTCATCCCAATCAACAACGTCCAATACAGCTCGGTCAGCAAGGGAGAGAGCCTGCCCGACACGGTCCGCACACTTGAATGCTACGCCGACGTGATTGTCATCCGCCATCCCGAGGTGGGCGCCGCGGCCACGGCCGCCTACTACGCCGACAAGCCGGTTATCAACGCCGGGGACGGCATCGGCGAGCATCCGACGCAGGCCCTTCTCGATCTCTTCACTGTGCAGGAGGAGCTGCAGCAGATCGACGGCCTGACAATCGTTATGGTCGGCGACCTGCGCTTCGGCCGCACCGTCCACAGTCTGACCAAACTGCTGCTCAACTACGACGTCTCCTTCGTCTTTGTCAGCCCCGAGATTCTGCGGCTGCCAGCCGAACTGATCGAGGCGGTCGAGGCTTCCGGCCATTCATGCCGCCAGGTGCAGGACTTGCACTCTGTCATCGGCGAGGCCGATGTGCTCTACATGACGCGTGTGCAAAGAGAGCGGTTCACCGACCTGGCCGAATATGACAGGGTCAAAGATTTCTTCATTGTCGACGACGAGTTGATGGCGCGGGCCAGAAGAAAGATGATCGTCATGCATCCGCTGCCGCGGGTGGGTGAGATCAGCTATGCCATGGATGACGATCCACGCGCCGCCTACTTTCGCCAGATGCGCAACGGAATGTATATTCGGATGGCGCTGCTCGCTGCGCTTCTGGGCAAAGCGTAACGCCCGCCGAAAACCTGGCTACGAAAGCAGAACGCTGCTCAGCACGCGCCAAGGGCCATTACCCCGCTTTAGAACTGATGCAATTCTCACCGGCTTGCCGCCCGCGAACCACAGACTCTTCCAAAAATCGGCCACAGTTCTTGACGTCGTGAAAGCTCTCCTCTATAATTTTCGGAATTCTTACCGAAAGATGATCGCAGGAAGTCCGAACGCCGCTCAAGGCGTTTGCACCGACTGCATTTTGCGTCCCCGATTCGTGCCGCTGCCTGGAATCTGTACTTGCACAACACAGATGCGATTTGGATGAAGAAGGAAGGATGGTATGAAACGGATTGTGATCACAGGCATGGGCGCGATCACACCCATTGGCAATGACCCCTGCACTTTCTGGCAAAACCTCCTCATCGGCAAGTCCGGCGCCGGTCCACTCACTCTGTTTGACGCCGGCGAAATGCCGTACAACATCGCCTGCGAGGTGAAGGAGTTTGATGCCCGGCAGTACATGGACCGCAAGGTCATACGCCGCACAGCCCGTGCGACGCAGTTTGCCGTAGCTTCTACTGTGCAGGCCCTTTCGGACGCCGGGTTGGAGATCAACGAGGAGAACCGGGACGAGGTCGGCGTCATGATGGCGACCGGCGGCGGCGGGATCATAGAGATCGAATTCGCCACCGAAAAACTGGTAGAGAAGTCGTGGAAGACGGTCGGGCCTTTCGTAGTTCCCAGCGCCATGGCCAACGCGGCCAGCTGTGTCGTCTCGATGGCAGTCGGCGCACGCGGGCCGGTGATGACCAGCGCCGCGGCGTGCGCCAGCGGCCACTACTCGATTCTGGAGGCCTATCACTTTCTGCAGCGGGGCGAAGCCGAAGTCATGATCGCCGGCGGCACCGAGTCGGCCATATCAATGTTGACTTTTGCCGCCTTCGGCAACATGGGGCCTCTTTCGAAAGACACGCACATTCCGGAGAAGGCCTGTCGCCCATTTTCCATCGACCGCAACGGTTTTGTCAGCGGTGAAGGGGCGGTCACAATGATCATGGAGACCGAGGAGCACGCCAAGGCGCGCGGCGCCGAGATCTACGCTGAAGTCCTCGGCGGCGCGTTGACCGGCGACGCCTATCATCTGACAGCGCCGGACCCCAGTGCAGACGGCGCCAGCCGCGCAATCAGAAAGGCCTTGCGCTATTCCGATGTCGCCGCCGAGGATGTCGACGTCATCCTGGCCCACGGCACCGGTACCGAACTGAACGACGAAGTCGAGGCCCTTGCCATACGGCAAGTCTTCGGTCAGCCGACGCCGAAGACGACCAGCATTAAGTGCATGGTCGGCCACGCGCTGGGGGCCGCAGGGGCCGAATCCGCGCTGGCCGCGGTCATGGCGATTCGCGAGAATACGATTCCGCCTACGATCAACTATACGGAAGACCCGGCGCTTGGCGTCGATGTCGTCGGCAACGAGTCCCTCTCCTATCCCGTCCGCCTCGCGATCGTCAACGCCTTCGGTTTCGGCGGCCAGAACGTCGTGGCCGTATTCGGCGAGTATGACGGCTGATTGCGTAGGGCATCGACACGCAGGGCTTGAACAGGCGAGCCGGCGCCCGGCTCGGGAAGGGCAGTTGCGCCTGACCGTCCCGGTCTTAGAAAATCACCCCGATGCGGTTCAGACCGGCCAGCACGAGGAGCCCGACGACGACAAAGGTCAACGCGCCGTTGCGCAGCCGTGCCGTCTCATTGGCCCGCTTCGTCCAGATCCAGCCGGCGTGCAGCAGGATGATGGCGATCAGCATCGTTATTGGGTGTTCGATCGTACGCGCCATATTGGCCCCTACGATGCCCATGCTCGCACCCACGCCCCACAGAATCAATCCAAGCAGCAACTGAATGTCCACGACGATGATGGCTACCGTCCCGACGAGCCGTTCGAGCCGGCTCCATGTCTTTCCGCGCAGCCAGTTGACCAGAAAGACCACTACAGCAACAGCCAGCGCCAGCGAAGCAAGATAGTGCCATCCGTCATGGGCCTCGGTCATGAAGTTGTACATTTGTATTTGGTCCTCTCTGCCAGTCCGGAATCTTGGTCACGGGCGCCCCTTCTCCGCGCCCTTTTAGATATTATCCCACGCGCTGCGATATAACAGTATTCAGCAACCCAAATATTATGGAATTGGGGCGCTTCTGGTAAACTGCACAACGATCGAGCGCTCGAGTGAGGCGCGTCAGATTAGCACATCGGTAGTTGACAGGGACCGGCTGTTCGCGTTCAGAACGCGCGGCGGCGACGCACGACTCAACCATGGCGCAGCGCCGAACATCGATGAAACTTCAGGGACAGGTAGCGATTATCACCGGCGGCGGGCGGGGAATCGGCGCGGCCGCAGGCCGTCTGCTGGCCGAGGCCGGCGCGAAAGTCGTTCTCAGCGCGCGCAGCGAAAACCAGATCGAAGCCGTGGCCGGGGAGATCCGCACGAGCGGCGGACGCGCCATTGCCGTGCCCTGCGATGTCTCCAGCGCCGAGCAGATCGAGGAGGTCGTTGAAGCGGCCCTGACGCAGTACGATCGGGTCGACATCCTGGTGAACAACGCCGCGGTCGTCTGGCCGGTCGACCATGTTTTCGAGGCCGATCCCGAGGAATGGGCTTACAACATCCACTGCAACCTGGTCGGCCCATTCCAGATGGCGCGCAACGTGCTCCCCGTGATGCTCGATCAGGGCTATGGCCGCATCGTCAACGTTTCCAGCGGCGCAGGTCAGAATCCATCGGCCGGCTGGAGCGCGTACTGCGCGTCGAAGGCTGGACTCAATATGCTCACTCGTTGCCTTGCCGTGGAATTGGAGGCCGAGCGCATAGGCGGCGTGACCGTCAACGCGCTCTCTCCCGGCATGGTCGACACCGAAATGCAGGCCGACATCCGCAGCGTCGACACGCACGGCTCCAGTTTGGACTTCAGCCGTTTTCATGAAGCCCACCGCCAGGGCGACCTCCTGACCCCGGAGTCGGCCGCGCGTCTGATCTATTGGTTGGTCGGTCCCTGGAGCCGGGACTATTCCGGCGAAGTTTTCAGCCGCGCCGACGCGCGTTGGGTTGCGCAAGTTGAGAAAGACCTGGCTTAACAACAGGTTCACTTAGTCCAATAGGGAGGCGAAACACTGATGGTCTACGAGCAGATTGCCGTTCCCGGCGAAGGCAGGAAGATCGGCATCGACCAGAACGGGAACCTGCAGGTGCCCGACAATCCTATCGTCTGTTTTATCGAAGGCGACGGCACTGGGCCGGACATCTGGGCGGCGAGCCAGCCGGTGCTGGATGCCGCGGTGGCCAAGGCGTACGGCGGTCGGAAGAGGATTGTCTGGATGGAAGTTTACGCCGGCGACAAGGCCAATAACGTCTACGGCGAGGTCGTTTGGCTTCCCCAGGAGACCCTCGACGCCATCGACGAATACATGGTCGCTCTCAAAGGCCCTCTCACTACGCCGGTCGGCGGGGGGATCCGCAGCATCAACGTCGCGCTGCGCCAGCGGCTCGATCTCTATGCCTGTGTGCGGCCCGTGCGATACTTCAACGGCGTGCCCAGCCCGGTCAAGCGGCCGGAGCTCGTCGACATGGTGATATTCCGCGAGAACACCGAGGACATCTACGCCGGCATCGAGTTTGAAGACGGCGAAGAGGAGACCGAACGCTTCAAGGAGCTGTTCAGCGCGGCTTTCGCCGAACGCTTTTCCAAGGTGCGATTTCCTGACAGCGCCGGTTTCGGTCTCAAGCCGGTCAGCCGGGAGGGCACCGACCGCCTCGTGCGCGCTGCCATTCAATACGCGCTCGACAACGGGCGCGAGAGTGTGACCCTGGTGCACAAGGGCAACATCATGAAGTTCACCGAGGGCGCGTTCCGCAACTGGGGTTACGAGACTGCCGACCGCAGCTTTGACGCGCAACTGCTGGACGGCGGCCCTTGGCGCCAGCTGCCGGCGGCGGACGGCGGCAACGTCATCGTCAAGGATGTCATAGCCGACTCGATGCTGCAACAGATCCTCACCCGTCCGGCCGAGTACGACGTCGTGGCGACGCTCAACCTGAACGGCGACTACATCAGCGACGCGCTGGCCGCGCAGGTGGGCGGCATCGGCATCGCGCCCGGCGCCAACATCAACTACGAAACAGGCCGCGCCATCTTCGAGGCCACGCACGGTACGGCTCCCAAGTATACCGGCCAGGACAAGGTCAACCCATCCTCCGTGATCCTCTCCGGCGAGATGATGTTGCGTCATCTGGGTTGGAACGAGGCCGCCGACCTGATCATCAGTGCGATGGAGCGCACCATCGGTCAAAAGCGGGTAACCTACGACTTCGAGCGGTTGATGGAAGGCGCAACGCTGCTCCAGTGCAGCGAGTTTGGCCGGGCGCTGATCGAAAATTTGTAGTAACGGGTGTAGCAGTGGAGCGAATGAATTCGGGGGTGGCCTGTGCCGGGTACGAGGGCCACCCCTTCCGCGTCGCTTCCCGCACAGACGGCGGCGCACGTCACCAGTCCATATTATTCCCTGCTCTGAATTGACAGGATTACGGGTCAAGATTATGATTCGAATACAGATTCCTGTTCACCAGGTAAGAGGATCCTGAACGCAACTCCAGTCGCCATTTCGCGTGCGGCGAAAAGGAGGTCCAAGCCTGTGGCTACCCTGGTAGCATCGATCTACAGAGGCATTACCTACAGAGGAGCGGAGGGCCAGTGGGCCTGGATTCTGCACCGGGCCAGCGGTCTTGGCATCGTACTCTTCCTCTATATGCACATAGTCAGCATCTTCATCGCTGCCATCGGGCCAGGACCGTATGAATGGGTGCATAAGTACCTGTACACGTCGCCGCCTGCCAAGTTGCTGGAGATTTTTCTGGGCTTCGGCGTCATCTATCACGCCTTTAACGGTATGCGGATTATCATTATCGATTTCTTCCCGGCGCTGGGGAAATATCAGCGGACGGTCGTGCGAATTGAGTTGGTGATTGTCGTCATAATTCTCATCCCCTACGCTATCGTAACCTTGGGCGGCGCCTTCTGAGGAGTAGATAATGGCCACGTCATCAAGTCGACCAATCGATGGAAAACTCCGCTACGGCGCTCCCAATCACGAACGCAGAATCTGGTTGTTCATGCGGCTGAGCGGGCTGGTGATGTTTATAACGGTGGTCTTTCACCTGCTATACATGCACATGTTCATCGGCGTGGACAACCTAACGTTCAACAATATCGACGCCCGCTGGTCAGGCCCGGCGGGCGTTTTCTGGCGTCTGTTTGATGCTTCGCTGCTCTTTCTCGGGATGGGGCACGGAATGAACGGCGTTCGCTTCACGATCAACGACTATGTGCATAACAGGATTCTCAATTTTCTGCTGACCGCCCTCGTCTTCGGCCTCGGACTGTTCTTGATTTTTCTAGGGAGCCTGGCCATCATCCTTGGCGCCGGCGGTCTCGGGCGACTGTTCGAGCGCCTGATGGGATAGCACGAGTCGATATTCCCCTTCGCTACATGAGGACGAGATGATCCACACGCACAAGTTTGAAACGATCGTTGTCGGCGCCGGCGGCGCCGGTCTGATGGCGGCGCTCTATGCCGGGCAGGGTAGCGAAACGGCTGTCCTCACCAAGCTCTACCCCACCCGCAGCCATACGGGCACCGCGCAGGGCGGGATCGGGGCAGCCCTGGGGAACCTTGAAGAAGACCGCGCCGAATGGCACACCTTCGACACGATCAAAGGAAGCGATTACCTCGCCGACCAGGACGCGGTTGACCTCATGTGCCAGGAGGCGGTCGAGGTCATCTACGAGCTCGAGCACATGGGCCTTCCCTTCGACCGCACCGCGGAAGGCAAGATCGCGCAGCGTCCGTTTGGCGGCCACACCAGCAATTTCGGTGAAAAACCTGTGCGCCGCGCCTGTCACGCGGCCGACCGCACCGGTCACATGATCCTGCAGACCCTCTACCAGCAGTGCATCGCCCGTAACGTGCGCTTCTTCGATGAGTTTCACGTTCTCGACCTGCTGCTCGCCGACGACGGGCAGGCTACCGGGGTCGTCGCCTACGAGATCGACAGCGGCGACCTGCATGTTTTTCATGGCAAAGCGCTCATCTTCGCCACCGGCGGCTTCGGCCGCATGTGGGAGATTACCAGCAACGCCCACAGCCTGACCGGAGACGGTCCCGCCGTTGCCCTGCACAAGGGCATCCCACTCGAGGACATGGAGTTCTTCCAGTTTCACCCCACCGGCATCTATAAGATGGGCATTCTTATCACCGAAGGGGTGCGCGGCGAGGGCGGGATCCTGCGCAACCGCGAGGGCGAGCGGTTCATGGAGCGCTACGCGCCCAATTTGAAGGACCTCGCAAGCCGCGATGTGGTCAGCCGCGCGATCTATCTTGAGGTCCGCGACAACAAGGGCATTGACGGCGCGCGCTACGTCCATCTTGACGCCACGCACCTCGGCCGCGAGGTGGTCGAGACGAAACTGGCCGACAGCGCCGAGTTCTGCAAGACCTATCTCGGAATCGATCCCGCGATTGAACCGATGCCTGTTCAGCCGACCGCACACTACGCCATGGGCGGCATCCCGACCAACGTCGACGGCGAGGTGCAGCGCAACGCCCAAGGCGACATCGTACCCGGCTTCTACGCTGCCGGCGAAGTGGCCTGTGTCAGCGTTCACGGGGCAAATCGATTGGGCACCAACAGCCTCGTGGACCTTGTCGTTTTCGGCAAGCGGGCGGGAAAGGCGGCGGTGAGCTTCTGCCAGCAAAACGACTGGTCGGAACTGCCGTCGGAGACGTGGGAGCCTACGCAGGCGACGCTGCAGCGGATGCTGGGCCATTCCGGCAAGTACAACGTGGCCGATCTGCGTACCGAGATGCAGGCCCTGATGATGGACAACGTGGGTGTTTTTCGCACCGAGGAGGGCATCGGAGCGGCACTGACCCGCATACGTGAGCTGCAGGAGTGCTCGCGAGATATCACGATTATGGACAAGGGCAAGCGATTCAACACCGACATCCTGGAGGCGATCGAGCTTCACAATCTGCTAGACCTTGCCGAGATCACCGCGGCCAGCGCGCTGGCGCGCCAGGAGAGCAGAGGCGCCCACAGTCGCGAAGATTTCAAAGACCGCGACGATGAGAACTGGCTGACCCATACATACGCGTCGAAGACTGACGGTGAGATCAGCCTCGATTACGCGCCGGTGAACATTTCAATCCACGATCCCCAGGAGCGAACCTACTAAAATGCGCATCAAAATGCGGATTCTCAGATTCAACCCGGAGACCGACTCCAGTCCGTGGTGGGGAGAGTACTGGGTTGACGTGGAGGAGTCGGATCGCGTGCTGGACGCCCTGCACCAGGTCAAGTGGTATCAGGACGGTTCGCTCACGCTGCGGCGATCATGCGCCCACGGCATCTGCGGCAGCGACGCCATGGTGATCAACGGGCGCAACGCCTTGGCATGCAAAGTGCTGATGCAGGATGTGGGTGACGTCTGCCAGGTCGAGCCGCTGCGCTCGATGCCGCTGATCAAGGACCTTGTGGTGGATATGGAGCCGTTCTTTGCCAAGTACAGGGCGGTGCTGCCCTATCTGATCAACGACCAGATTCCGGAATCGGGTGAGCGGGTGCAGAGCCAGGAAGCCCGCGCCCGTTTTGACGATACGACAAAGTGCATTTTGTGCGCGGCCTGCACCACCTCGTGTCCCAGTTTTTGGGCCAATGAGGACTACATCGGACCAGCCGCGATCGTGCAGGCCCATCGCTTCATCTTCGACGATCGGGACACCGCCGCCGACCTGCGTCTGCGCGTGCTCAATGACGCCGACGGCGTCTGGCGCTGCCGCACCGTATTCAACTGTGTTCAGGCCTGCCCGCGCGAGATTGACGTTACGCGGGCCATTGGCGAGGTCAAGCTGGCTTTGATGTCGGCGTAGGTAGTTGTCCGCCCGGACGAAGATCGCTCCGACTTCGCCCGCCCCCCCTTTGCAGTTCACTCGGGTCGTACAGTATCCTGCAGCCACGACCGCAGACGCGTTGCCAGCCGCGGCTTCGGCGTCTCCGTCTCCACTTCCACGCCCCTCAGTGCAAGTGCAAAGGCTTCGCCGCTCTCGAAGCGCTCCTCGCGCGGCTTGGCGAGGGCCTTTAGAATGACCTTTTCCAGTTCAGGCGAGACCCAGCCGAACTCCGAAGGCGGGGGCGGCTCCTGCTTGAGATGCGCGTCCAAAACCTCTTCGCGCGAGCCGTAGAATGGCCTGCGCCCCGCAACCATCAAATAGAGCACTATACCTAGGCTGTAAAGATCTGCGCGTCCGTCCAGGGGCTCCTCGCCCTCGATCTGTTCCGGGGCCAGAAAGGCCGGCGTCCCGTAGATGCCCTGTGCGTTGTCGGCCGGTTCATGGATGTTGTAGACCGTGCCAAAGTCGAACAGGACCGCCCGTCCTGCGGAGCCGAGGAGAACATTGGAGGTCTTTACGTCGCGGTGTACGTGGCCTGTGCCGTGGAGATAGTCGAGCGCCTCGGCGACCTGGCGGGCAATGTCGATGGCGGCCACCTCGCCGATCGCGTTGGCGCGCTGCAGGAACTGCTCGAGCGTGCCCCCCTCAATCAGCTCCATCGCAATGAAAAGACGGCCATTTGCCTCCCCGGAGTCGATGACACGCAATATGCCGGGATGGCGCAGCCGGGCCAGTGTGCGGTACTCCAGCTGAAAGCATGAGCGCATGTGGGGCTGGCTTGCCGCCATAGGATTGAGGACTTTCAGCGCCACGCGCTGCCCCGTCAGGTCCTGCGCAAGGTACACCACAGCAGTTGCACCCTGCCCCAATGGGTCCAGAACGCGGTACCGGCCCACCTGTGAAGTCATGGGCAGCAGGTTGGCTTCAGCGTGTACGCCGTAGGACATGTCAGTTACTATTGCGGCAGGGAGAGGCTCAACACCTATGGCTTGGGGAATTGCCTTCCGCGCGATGCTGCTTCACATTATAGCCGATGGGCCGGTCTATGTAAATTGTATTGGGAATTTCCACTCTTCGGGCTGGTGAATGAGGCCCTGGCTTTAGGTCAGGGCGCGGGCGATATCGGTCCCGCCGCCCCAGCAGCGTGCCAAAGAGGAGCTCGGCCGGGTCATCGAGATGGTCGGTCAGGTCGACGACGGCGGTGTCGAAGACAACGATATGGGTTTTGTGGAGGGCAGCGAGGCCAGCACTGCGCCGAAGATGCCGGCGCAGACGACGGAAGCGGCCATCGACGCGCTCCGGTTGGCACAGAGCACCACATTGCGCAAGGCCGAGCGCCTGCGGCCGAACCCGATGCGCTGTTCGGGATGACCGTTCTGTATTTTGGCTGGTAATGCTTGAGGTTGGCCTGGATCGTCCGCGGCCAGTTGATATCGCTCGGCCGCGCCCGGATCCACCATCTGTTCAGTCCTGATTCTCACTCGAACCCAATTCGGGATAGAAGAGCGCTGCCCCCTGCAGCCCGGTTTGGGCGTTCATCCCGAGATGCCAGCGCCCCAGGTTGGCCCAGAACAGCACCGACAGTTCCGGCCCGCCGAAACAGATGTTAGTCGGCGCGCCAAGAGCTGTGCCCTCGTAGTCGTCCATCAATACGGTGAGGTCGCCGTTGGGGAGGACGCGCAGGATCGTATCGGGCCGGTAGCAGGAGATGAGGAAGCCGCCGTCGGCGCAGAAGGCCAGCCCGTCGGGGACGACCCGCGGCAGCTCGACGACCGTCTCGGTCGACCCCGTCTTGCGGCCGTTCTCGATCGGGAAGCGGACGATGCGCGGTGGATTGAGCGACATGGCGACGTAGAGGAAGCGGCCGTCCGGGCTGAGCGCGCAGCCGTTGGGAAACTGGCTGTTCTCGGTATCAATCAAGGTGGTCGTGCCGTCAGCCGCGACGCAGAAGATGCAGCCGTCGTCGCCGTACCAACTACCCGAGTCGGTTACATAGAGATTGCCCTGGGCGTCAAACGCGGGGTAGTTGGGCGTGCGCATTCGGCGCTGCTCGCTGCCCGCGCTGTACTCGCTGACTTTCCCAGCGGGCGTCACTTTGTAGACCGCGCCGCGGTCGGCGGTGCAGATGTAGACGTTGGCCGCCGCGTCCAGCGCCATTCCCAGGTTGAGGCCGCCCGTGTCGGCATAGGCGTCAACCTGGCGCGAGGCAATGTCGATTCGGTAGACCTGCCCCGCTTCGCCGCCGGCGTATATCATACTGTCCGGCCCTAGCGCCACTCCTTCGGGATGGTCAAGACCCTCGACAAACGTTTCAGCGTGCTTCAAATTGATCAACGGCATATCCTGTCTCCTCTACTGGACTGATGATCGCGCCTATCCGAAAATCGGGGTCGTGGTGGAATGCGTTTGCTGCCGCCCTGGAACCCGTTTCGGCTGCATCGCCTAATAGTTGTTGCTGACGACGCCTGGCTGCCACTGGTTGGCGCCCATTAGCTGCTGCACGACCTCCGTCGGGCTGTCCAGTTCGGCCAATTGGGCGCGCATGTCCTCCTGCGTGACGTAGAATGGGCGCGTGTACATCCCCAGCAGGACGGAACGCGGTTTATCGGTGGTGTTCGGGCGGGCCGTGTGCCAGGTCTTGCCGCTCATCACCATCACGCTGCCGCGCTGCCCGGTCAGAATCTCCCCGCCTTCGATCCACTGGCTGGCGATTTCGGGCGGCGGCCGGTGGCCCTTGCGATGGCTGTAGGGCATGATTCCTGTGCCCCCGTTTTCGACGGTGAGGTCGTCGAGCAGCCACATCGTCTGCCCGCTCACGTTGTCGGCCGGCCAGGGTTGATTGACGCGCTGAAAGGGGAAGTCCGGGTGCCAGCCGTGGCGGTTGTAACCGGGATAGTTGGTGTTGGCGGTCCAGGTGGAGCAGATCACATCTTCATCGAGGTACTGTTTCCAGATCGAGTGGATGAGGGGATGGGCCATCAGCTCCACGAAGATTGGGTCCTTCACTGCAATGCGGGCCACGCGCTGGGTGCGGGTGCGCCACGTGCCTTCGGTCGCCTCTTCTGCCAGCAGGCGTTCGAGGACGGTGCGGGCCTGATCAGCTTTTTCAATACTGATTACATCTGGTATAACGCAGTACCCGCGTTCGTCCAGTTCGGCGATGATACCGGCTACGTCATGTTTGCCGTTAGAGCTTGTTTCCACCAGTCGCACTCCTCCTTTCTGACTCCATGCAGTTGTCTGCTGCGGTTACGCGGCGGACAGCGGCGGCCGGCCGTGTGCGATCAGCCAGCTCACGAATCTGGACCGCATCGACGGCGAGCGAGCGTGGCCAACCTCCGGGTCAACGAAGTGCTCGGCCCGCCCGCCCTGCTGGTTGATCAGGTGCACCGTCTCCGCGTTGGTTGCCGCCGGGCAATCGGTATCGAGGCCGCCGTCGATGAAGAGGACGGGCCTGTCGGTAAAGCGCTCCGGATGCAGCTGGGTCGCGTACTCGCTGCACCATTCGTCGCACCAGGTGCCCTGCTGCGCTTGGCGGCACCATTCGTCCGCCTGGAAGAAACTTGAGCGGCCCACGATCGAGACCATGGAGGCAAATGCCCTGTTTTCGGCGAAGACCATCTGCGCGATCAGGCCGCCCATCGACGTCCCGCACACCTGCGGCTTATCGGGTGAAACGAACGACAGCGCCATTACTGCGTCGAAGAGTTCCGGAGCCTCCTGCCTGGTCCGGTCCATCGCCTGGCAGACAAAGGCCCAGCCGTTGAACTGCACGCGGAACCAGGCGTCGGTCCTGCGCTCGCCGTGCTCGTAGCAGTCGGGCGCCACGACGCAGAAACCGGCCGATGCCAGCTGCACGAGCGACTGGTCGAGGTTTTCGAGGCTGCCTTTGTCGCCGGTCCAGCCGTGGTAGTGGATGACAGCCGGGGCTCTCTCCAGCTCTTTTTCGCGGATTATGAGCGAGGGAATCCCCGCCAGCTCCATCCTGACAATGTCAAGCATGGCGAATCTAGCCCTTTCCGCCTTCCCCCTCCGACGGGCCTTCGACCGAATCAGGCCAGGCCCGGAAGAGCCGGCGCTGCTCCGGCGAAAACCGGGCAAGGGTCTGCGGCAGGATGTACTGGTCTTCGTCCATTGTGGCGATATTCTGCGACTTCATCCAGAACGGGCCGTAGCCAATATGGATAGTCTTGCGAGTCTGTTCCGACCGGTTGGTCAGCCCGCCGTGGCGCAGGTTCTCGGTGAACAAAATACCGTCGCCGGCTCGCGCCGGCAGGCCGGTCATGCCCGGCTCCTCGTCGGGGTTGCGGCCCTCGTAGGGGACCGGCAGATTGCTCTTGTGCGTAGCGGGCACAACGCTGAACGGTCCATCTTCCGGCCCGACATCGTGGACAAAGTATATCATTCGCACCATCATGCAGTTGATGCCTGCCCGGTTGAAGGCGTAAGAATGCTTGACGCTGACCTGCCCGCCCATGTGCGTGCCCGTCTGGTTGCCGGGATAGCGAATGCGGAGCTCCGAGTTGTTGATCGCTGGCCGTTCCTGGACTATGGCATTGATGTAAGCCATGGTGGGCGCATGGTCAACCAGCAAGTCGAAGGCGGGATCGGCATTGAAGAAGTCTTCGATGATCAGCGTGTTTCCCGCCTCCCTTGCGCCGCTGACATAGTAGCCTCTTTCGGCGTTGTGATGGTATTCCAGTAGTCCCGTCGGGCTCATCCGCCGCGGCGGCAGGGCCGCGCGTGAGGACGACTCTTCTTCCAGCGCGTCGACCGCGCCCGCCAGAGAGCTGACCTGCTCATCAGTCAGCAGGCCGGGAATCGAAAGATAGCCGACACGATCGAACTCGTAGCGTTCCACTTCATTCATTTGACTCTCCTTGTGCTCCCTTCCGCCTGTACCGGCGTGACTCCTCGGACCGGAAATTGCCTGCAGCTTTTGCGGGTAGTAACCTCACGTCTAACTGAAGTTGGCGAAACCGCGTGGCGTCTTCACGTCGATAACCGTAACCGTCTCCGCGGTGAGCGCCTCCTCCAATGCCGTAACCATCTCTGCCAGGGACGCCGCCTGCACGCCGCGCGCGCCGTACGCCGCGGCCAAACGCGTGAAGTCGGGACTTTGCAGGTCGCTTGCAATATAACGTCCATCGTATCGGTTTTCTTGATATTGGCGCAGCAGCCCCCAGGCGTTGTCGTTGAAGACCAGGATGACCGGCTTCAGCCCGTACTGTACACACGTGCCCAACTCCTGGATGTTGAACTGCACGCCGCCGTCGCCGGTGATGCAGATGACCTGCCGATCCGGCGCGGCCGCCTGGGCGCCGGCGGCCGCGGGCAGGCCGAATCCGAGGCCGCCCCACGCCGGGGCAATGTAGCTTCGTTGCGCATAGATGTCGAGGCAGTAGTTCGCCCCGCGGTGGTTGCAGACGCCGACGTCGCCGACGAAAATGGCGTCCTTCGCCGCGGCTGCACGGATCGCCGTCATGATATTTGTCTCGTTGGGCATCGTCCTGCGTTTGTAGTCGATGATCCGGCGCCTGGTCTCGCCGGCCTCGCGTTCAAAGGCGGCATCGCTCTGTAGGTTCCTGCCTGAAAGGGCGGCGTTCAGTTGAGCCAGCACTGTCTTTGCATCGCCCGCCAGGGCCACGTCGGCGGTATACCATTTGTCCATCGACGCCGGGTCAATGTCCAGGTGTATGAGGTGCGGCGGCTGAGGTAAGCCCTGTGACTTAGCCCTGAAATGGGAGAGACTTGAAGCCACGACCAGCAGCGTTTCGAGGCTGTCGGCGAAAACCTGCCGCGGATCTTCCAGCCCGCCCGGCGGGAAGTTGTACTCGCCGCCAAACATGCCCAGGCTCAGCGGGTGATCTTCGGAAATCGCGCCTTTGCCGTTGGCGGTGGTGAAGACAGGCGCGCCGAGCCGCTCGACGAGGCGCGTCAGTTCGGGCGCGGCCCCTGAACGGTGAACGCCGGTGCCAGCCAGCACGCCGACGCGTCCGCCGGCCGCGAGAATGTCAGCCGCCGCTCCAACCGCGTCTTCATCTGCCGCCGCAGCCGGGATGCGGACCTGCGGGGGGATCTCGACCTCGGCAACATGCTCCTGAACGTCTGCCGGAATCTCGATCGCAATCGGACGCGGCCGCCGGCGCTGAAACCGTTCAAAGGCGGCGCGTACCTGTTTCGGTGCATCCTCCGGACGGTGGACATGTACGCTGTGCTGCGTGACGGTCGAGAGCATGCCCAACTGGTCCTTGGTCTCGTGCATCATACCCAGGCCGCGCTCGTAGAGGGCCTCCGCGGGTGTACTGGTGATCGTGAGTACGGGCGAAGAGGCGAAGTAGGCCTCGCCCAGGCCGCCCATCGCGTTGGCCGCGCCCGGTCCCGTGCTGGTCAGGCAGATGCCGGGGTTGCCGCTGGCCCTGGCGTAGCCGTCAGCCATCATCGCCGCGGCGTGTTCGTGTCGTGCGCTGATGAAGCGGATGGCGTCGCGGTGGTCGTAGAGCGCGTCGAAAATCTCCATCGTGTGGCTGGAGATGATTCCGAAAATGGTGTCCACGCCCTGCGCACGCAGCGACTCAACCAGCGCCCGCGCGGCTGACATTTTTGTCATTCACCTGCCTCCGACCAGGAAGGTAAACGGGTTCTGCGGGGAGAAAGTCCTGAATTGGTCAGCCGAGGCTGGTCTTCAGGCTCACAGGTGAAGGCCCGGAGCATCAATGGGGCGCGACGCGGAAGCGCTTCACCACATCTTCATTCAGCGCAAAGCCCAGCCCAGGCCGCTTTGGAACCTCGATCATCCCGCTCGCATCGATTTCTATTGCCGGCTCGATCAGCTCCGAGATAATCGGCGAATCGGGAAAGGCGATCGGCACTTCGAAATAGGGCATGTTGGGCAAGACCGCGGCCAGGTGGATCTCGGCCGCGACGCCGACCATGTGGCACCAGGCATGGGGCACACAGATCAGCCCGCGGCGGTAGGCGGCCTCGGCGATGCGGGTAATCTCGCGTATGCCGCCCGAGCGCACCGAACTGGGCTGGACCACGTCAACCCGCCCTTTCTCCATGATCTCTTCGAATTCGAAACGGGTCGAAAAGCCCCAGTCGCCGACCGCGATACGCGTCTCCACAGTATCCGCCAGCCGCGCGAGCCCGGCCAGGTTGTCGGCCGGCAGCGGCGCCTCGATGAAATAGGGGCGATATTCGGCGATCGCCCGGATCGAGTCGAGCGCCTGTCCGACCTCGGACCAGCGGTTCTGCACGTCGATCATCAGGTCGCGGTCTTTACCAATTGTTTCGCGCGCGGTCCGCACGACTTCGGCGTCGCGCTTGGGGCTGACATGGGCGAAGCCGCCCGGCCACTCCTCCAGCTTCATGGCGCGCAGGCCGCGCTCTCTGGCCAGGCTGAATCGTTCAGCGATCTCGTCCAGGTCCTCTCCGGGCGGGTAGACGGTGGCGTAGGGCCGTACCTTCTCCCGGATCTCGCTCGGTTCGGTGACGGTGCAGCAGGATTGCCAGATCAGTTCACAGACCGGCTTGCCCAGCGCCTTGCCGGCAATGTCCCACAGCGCCGTCTCCACCGCGCCGATCGCTGCAATCGTGACGCCGCGGCGGCCAAACAGCCCGGTTGCGGCGTACATTTTCTGCCAGAGTCGCTCGACCTGCAGCGGGTCCTCGCCGCGCAGAAGCTCCTCAAGGCCGCCGTCGCAGCGGATGATCGCCTCTATCACGAGCGACGGCGACTCGGCCTGCCCGATGCCGCTTAAGCCCTCATCCGTGTGCACGCGCACCACGGTTTCCGAAGCCTTTCCCTGGTCGAGAAGCGCGACCGTTTCGATAGAGGTGATCTTCACCGAACGCAACCCCCTAACGCCTGTATGCCCGCAGTGCTGTCTAATCGCGAAAGCGGAAAGAAAAGAGATCGGCGTCGCTCAGCACGAAGCGCAGCCGCACCGGCACGCCGGCGAGACCGGCCAACTCCTGCCCGCTCTTCCAACGTACAACACGCTCCAGGTCGTCGCCAAGCACCTCCACGCACTCTTCGAGACTGTAGCCCTCAACAGGCGTGTTCATCTGATCGCGCAGCAGCTCGACGCGGACGCTGCCGGCGGCGGAGGCGGAAAAGTTGAGCGCCAACTCGCGCCCGGCGAAGATCAGCGGCTTCGTGATCAACTCGCCTCCGCTCAGCGGCGCCTGCAGCGACGCGAATCCGTCGACGCGCAGCGTATAGCGCCGCAGGCTGGTGCTCTCGCCGCGCCAGTACCCTTCGTTGAAGTAGATCGACAGTTCGTCCGGCGCGCCGGCGAACGGCGAGCGCGTAGTCACGATGCCCCAGTTTTGATGGTTGTCGCCGTAGGTCCAGTTGTCGACCGGGCGCAGCCCCGGTCGGATGAAGGATTCCTGCCACAGGTGGAAGTTGTAGCCGTCGCGGCTGCTCATGAGCAGGCTGTCGGTAATCGCGGCGCCGTAACGCTCGGAAATGTCGGCGCGCATACGCCGGTGTTCGAGCTCCGGCAGGTCCTCATGTGCGTCGGACCAGGAGCGTTCGACATACCTTGTTGGGAAGCCCAGCAGGATGTGCGGGGCGCGGAAGTAGGGCCAGACC
The DNA here is from genome assembly GCA_022827195.1 of Caldilineaceae bacterium. Taxonomy (GTDB): domain Bacteria; phylum Chloroflexota; class Anaerolineae; order Caldilineales; family Caldilineaceae; genus Bin5. The sequence continues at coordinate 60,841 of JAJDTL010000036.1, read as the reverse complement.
TGATTGGTGTAGAGTTCATCCGGGCGGCCGTCGTTGTAGTTGACATAGACCGGATCGGTCCAGTGTATGTAATCGGGGGAGCTGGCGGTGAGGATGTCGCGGCCGTAGCGCGAACCGCGTACGTCCGCCCTGTCTCCACTCTGCCCCCCGGCTGTTGGATGCGCACCGTAGGGTTCCTCGCCCGTTTGCGGCAGCCTGAACTCATTGCGCTGATAGGACCGGTACTCGCCGCGCGCCCCGTCCCAGAAGGCCAGGTTTTGCGTGTCAAACGGGCCGAACGTGAGGACGGGACAGTCGCTCATCTCCTTCCAGTGAATTCCGTCTGGCGAGCTGAACGCCCACAGCCCTCTCGCTTCCCCGCGCTCCATCAGCGCCAAGGACTTGTAACGTTCCTCGGGCAGGCAGTCTGGGTTACTGTCCTTGAACGGGGAGAACAGACCGTTCAGAATCTCGCCACCGTCGACGACGATGTTGTTTCTGGTCGATCCATCGAACTCGACCAAGCCCAGCTCCGGTTTCGCCCAATCGATGCCGTTCTCGCTCTCGGCATAGCAGATGTTCTTGCCGCGGGGCCGGCTGAGACGATTGCCGCTGTAGTCGAACTGCTGCCCGCGGTAGTACATGCGATAGAGGCCGTCGTCCTCGAAGACGGTGAATCCGCCGCTGGCGTTGCCCTCCCAGGGCGCGTCGGTCCGCAGCGCGATCTCCTGCGGCACGGGCCGGTTCAGACGCAGCTCGGCGCCCCCGACCAGTTGGGCAATCAGATGGTCGTCGACCAGCAATTCAAGGCTACTGCCGATGTCAATTGGCGTAGAGCTGTCCAGGCTTGTCATTTCTCTCCTCCCGGAGCGGAACAGGTTCAGGACGCGACGAATTGGATGGCGTACAGGTCGGCGTCGTGCAGCACGAAGCGCAGCCGTAAAGGCACACCCGCCAGGCGGCCCAAGTCGGCGCCGCCGGTCCAGCGCACGGTGCGATTGAGGTCGTCGCCGAGCAGTTCGACGCAGTCGTCGAGGCCGAAGCCCTCGATTGGCGTGTTCATCTGATCGCGCAGCAACTCGACGCGCACGCTGCCCGCGGCTGAGGCTGAAAAGTTGACCTGCAGCCGGTCGCCGGCAAAGATCAGCGGCTTTGTGACCAGCTCGCCCCCGCTCAGGGGGGCGTTCACCGACGCGAAACCGTCGACGCGCAGTGTGTAGCGCCGAATGTTCAAGCTCTCGCCGCGCCAGTAGCCTTCGCTTGTGTACATCGAGAGTTCATCCGGGGCGCCGGCAAAGTGTGAGCGGGTCTCCACGATGCCTTGCGCGGGAAAGCCGTCGCCGTACACCCAATTGTCGATGGGCCTCAGGCCGGGGCGGATAAAAGATTCGGGCCACAAGTTGAAGGTCTGAGCGTCGCGGCTGCTCATGAACATACCGTCGGTCAGCGCGGTACCGTAACGCTCCTGTACGCCGGCGCGCAGACGGCGTTCCTCCAGCTCCGGCAGCTCCTCCACCGCCTGCGACCAGCCGGGGTCGATGTAGCGGGTCGGCAGACCGACGAAGATGTGGGGGGCGCGGAAGTAGGGAACGATCGAGTTGTTGTAGATCTCGTCGGTGCGGCCCTGGTTGTAGCTCACGAAGTCCGGTTCGCTCCAGTTGGTGAAGTCGCTCGACGTAGCGGTGCGCAGGTCGCGGCCGTGGCGTGAGCCGCGCACGGCCTGGCCCGGGCGCTCCTGGGCGGAATAGGGCTCTTCTCCGGCCTTTTCGACGCGAAACTCATTGCGGTGGTAGTCGCGGTACTCGCCGCGCACCGTGTCCCAGAAGGCGATGTTCTGCGAGTCCAGCAGGCCGTCGGCGATGACGGGTCCATCGTGCATCGGCGCCCAATCGAAACCGTCGGCCGATTTCAGGGCGTGAAGGCCGTCAGGGACTTCGGGGCTGTGTCCTGGACGCGGGGCCGAGCCGTCCAGACGGGGAATGCGTACGGTCCACGCCTTGTACAGGGCGTCGGCATCCGCCGCCGGGTTCGCATCCTTGAAGGGCGCAAACGCCCGCACCGGGAAGGCGTGTTTCTCGCTGCTGAGGACGATGTTGTTTCTGCTTGAGCCCTCGAACTCGACCAGCCCCAGCTCCGGCCTGACCCAGTCGATGCCGTCGCTGCTTTCGGCATAGCAGACGAAATCGGGGTGCGGGTTTTCGTCCAGACCGTCCTTGGTCGTTATGAATTGGCGGGCTATATAGTACATGCGGTAGATGCCGCCGTCCTGGAAGACGGCAAAGGAAGTGCAGGCGTTTCCTTCCCACGGCCTGTCGGTCACCAGCGACAGCTCGCGGGGAACCGGCCTGTTCAGCCGCAGCTTGGCGCCGCCGTGCAGGCGCGCAATCAGAAAGTCGTCCACGAACGGCTCAAGTCGGGCGCCAATTTCGATCGGGCCGCCTTTTTCGGTTTGGGATTGCGTCATCAGGCTCTTTACCTCCCTTGACAAAGCGTAAAAGGCCGGTCGTTTGCTATTGCGTCCCGGCCGGCGTGATTTCGAACTCGTCCATCGCCAGTCTGCCCTGGACCTCCCGATCGAATCCGATAAGCGAAAAACCGTAGCTATGCACCTCTCCCAGCACGTCGTTGAGCCGCGGTCCTCCCTCGGCATAGGTGCGGTGCTGGAACTCGGCGCTGCTGTAGCTGCGGTTCCACAGGCTTTCTTCGTTCTCCAGAACAAACCGGCTCGGTTGCGGCGCCCAGTCCCCGTGCGTTATTAAAATCGGACGGCCGCTATAGTGCCAGCGAACGCCCGGCGCGTGGACCCAAAAGAAGCATTCGGCCCCATAGAGCTGGAGATCGTACCCACGCAGATAGACCGACACCTCGGCCTGTCGCAGGTCTACCGGTTCCAGACCGACCCAGCCGCGGTAGTGAATCAGCGCCAGGATCGAAATCGGCCTCTCCGGTACATCGGCGCTCCAGCGCGACTGGTCGGCCCAGACGAAGCCGGAATTGTCGACGCCGCCCTTTCTCTCCCACGTCGTGAGCACGAAGATGCCGGACCCGGCCACGATCGAACCGTGATAGTCATACGAGTGCCAGCCTTCCGGCCCCAATGCAAAGCTGTTCTTAATCATTTCCTTCACCTCTTTCGGTCCCGCCAGTCCACCCATGTTGGTGTTTCGTCAGTCCCATTCGAGCACGATGCCCAGCGACGTTTCGCGCCGATTCAGGATCAGGTCCCATGCGGTCTGCGCTTCTCTTGCCGGAAAGCGGTGCGTGATCAGCGATTTCGTCTCCAGCTCGCCGCGCGCGATGAGCTGCAGCGTCCGGTCCATGCGTGGGCGGCTCCAGCCGGAGGGACAGTGAAGCGTCTGCTCGCCGCGGCGCAGCTTCTGGATATCGATCATTCCCTCGGTCCCGTAGAAGCCGGCGGAGACGATGTGCCCGTCGTGCTTCATCAGCGGCAGGCTTTCGTTCAGCGCCCGGATGTCACCCACCGTATCCACGAGGATGGCGATGCCTTTCGACGATACCGACGCGTTTTGCCGCAGTGACTCGATCGGGTCGGTTTCACTTGCATTGATCGTAGCGGCCCTGCTTACTTGAAGCAATTGCAACCGGAAGCTGTGCCGCCCGATCAAAATGACTCGTGCGCCCCTTTTCGCCAACGTCTGCGCGGCCCAGTGGCCGACCAGCCCGTCGCCGATCACCACTCCGACGTCACCCGGGTCGACAGAGGGACGCGCGCCGCAGTTGTAGCCGACCTGCGTCAGCACAAGCCCGCTGGCCGCCTCCGGGTCCACGCCGGCAGGGAGTTTCCATATGCTGTCAGGCGCCGCCACCGCGGTGGAGATGTGCCCGCCCGCTTCCGTCACCCCGTAGTCCACGCGGCTGCCAGCGACGAAGACCCAGTCGCCGCGGCGCAGGCCGTCAACCTGGGAGCCGACCGTTTCGACCGTCCCGGTCTTCTGGTAGCCCGGCACGCGCGGAAAGATTGGCGGGCCGCCTGCACGGTAGGGGCTCTCGCCGTTGCTTCGTTCGCCGCGCAGGTAGGAGCTTTCGGTCCCGTTGCTGATCCATGAGAAACGGGTCCGGACCACCACGTCGCCGGGCGTCGGATCGGGCACCTGGATCTCCCGGAAGTCGACCTGGTTCCGGTCCTCGAAGACCACCGCTTGCGCCTTCACTAAAGCGTTTCCTCCAGCGGCGGTTGGCAGAAGGTGTGCTCAAGCATTTCAGTAGCCGTAATCGTGTGCCGCATTGCAGTATTCGCCGCGAGTGCAATACCCGCGCTCGCCCGCCTACGCTTCGGCGGCCACGCGTTCCACCGCGTCCGCGATCGCGGCGGCGATATACTCGTTTTCCTCTGCAGGCAAGAGTGCGTGGATCAAGGTGCAGACGATCCTTTCGCTGATTTCATCGGAGTTGGGCAGCGCCTGACCGCCCACGAGCCGGCGGTAGAAGCCGCGGGTCTTGTACAGCTCCGCCGACGCCATCCAAGACTCGACCAGGTACTCCTGCTGGAGAAGCTCCATCAGGCGGTTGCGCTTTTCCCCGGCCCAGTGACGCGGGACCAGCATCGGATAGACATAAAAGACATGGCCGCAGTCGGGCGGTTCGTAGGGCAGGGTCAACTCGTCGACGCCTTGCAGCAGCGCAGTCCGCTCGCGTGCCCGTTGAACGCGCATTGCGTTTGTTTCATCGAGCCGGCGCAGCTGCACGTTGCCGACCGCGGCCTGCACCTTGGTCATCTTGTAGTTGGTCCCCCAGCTGTCGGTCGTGCTGCCGAACTGGCGAATGTCGCACAGCCGCGCGTTCAACTCGGGATCGTCGGTGGTGATCATGCCGCCTTCGCCCAGTGTGGACATGTGTTTGCGCGTGTGCAGGCTGAATACCGTCATCCAGCCCTTCTTGCCCACGGCCGTGCCGCGGTAGGTTGCGCCGCACGCGCGGGCCGCGTCGCCGATGACCTTGAGCGGCCCATGCTTCGGGTGCGGGTACCGTTCGGCGATATCCTGCAGGTCGTCCATCGGCGCGGAAAGGCCGACGAAGTGAACGGGGAAGATGGCGCGCGTGCGCGGCGTGATCAGGCGCTCGACGTCTTCCGGGTCGAGGTTTAGCGTCTTGGGGTCGATGTCGCAGGCGACCAGCTTTCCACCCTGGCTGACGATCGAGTAGGCCGAGGCGATGAAATTAACGGCCGGGCAGATGACTTCGTCTCCCGGCTCCAGGTCTAGGCACATCATCGCCATATCGAGGCCTGACCCAGCCCCATTGATGGAGACGGCGAATTCCGTGCCGACATAATCGGCGAAGGCGCGCTCGAAGCTCTGGATCTCCTCGGCGCCGATGAAGCCGAAGCCTCCCTCGCGCCAGTCCATCGAATCGCGCATCGCCTTGACGGCCGCCTCGATCTCATCTTCGGTGTAGACGCCGCCGAGCTCTGGCTCGTAGCGAATCGGCCTCTGCGGACGCCTGCTCTCCAGGATCTCACGTCGCTGGCTCCTGTCCAGAATTTCGGCCATCATCCGCTCCTTTCCTTCTCTGCCTTTCAACCGGGGTAGTCTTCGCGCAGATAGTATGCGTTGGCAAGCGAGTCGTCCTCACACGTGACGCCCTCGGTCACCCAGTGGGTGGCGTAGCCGCGGCGCCAGCGGTCCGACTCGTTGCGATACGAGGTGTGCAACGTGCGGCTGTGGTGAAAGACTACACCGCCCTTGCCGACCGGTGCAAGCACCTCTCTTGAGAAGTCGATCAGTTCCACCTTGGGAACCAGGTTATACGGTTCACCTGGCAGCGGCTCGTGCGGCAGCAACGGCTCCTTATGGCTGCCCTCGATGTAGCGCAGGCAGCCGTTCGCTTCGTCGACGTCATCGAGCGCGATCCAGGCGGTGATGCAATGGTCGGCTGGATGGATGCGAAAGTAGAAATTGTCCTGGTGATACGGTTTGGCGGAGCCAAATCTCGGAGGTTTCATCAGGATCTGATCGCCTTTCAACAAAGGGCGTTTACCGCCCAGCAGGTCCGACAGCAGCGTCGTCAATCGTTTGTCCAGCACGAGTTCCCCGAATGCGGAATGTTTGAGAAACGGCGTGTCGATTTTGCGAGGGGCCACCTGCCCGTCGTCGGAACGGTCAACGTGATAGGACGATTCATTCTCGTCCAACTCGGAGACGCTGACGGAAAGAGCGACTTCGGCAACTTTGTCCGCTTCGTGCGGTTCAAAGACTCCTTCCACGGAGGCCCATCCCTTTTGCCAAAAGTGACGGTATTTGTCCTGCTCGATTCTCATCGCCATCTCCGTGCGCATTTGTAAGCGCAATATGCCCTCTTCATCGGACCGCCAAGCAGACCGGCTATGCGCTGTTTGCCTGTGCTCAGACCAAACCGTGCGCCTGCTGTACCAGTGAGATAATCCCCTTTTCAGCCTCACTCATCGGATTGCCGAGAGCTGTTTGCCGCATTTTCTCTAACTCTGTAGAACCCTCGGCCTGTTCCCGGCTCCACTCTTCGACAAAGGCCCCGCCCTTGATGTCGTCGACGACACTATTGCGCATCTTGGCGCGTATCTCGTCGTTGAGCAGATTAGCGGCACGCGTGAGTGTGCCATACTGGCTGGTCGTAGAATGGTGCGCCATCTGCCGGTAGAACCCGTTGCGGGCCATCAGTCCCAGAATTTCCGACGCCTCGCCGGAGGCATACAGCTCAAGCACCATCAACTCCGGCGAAAAGCCCTGCTCGACGCCCAGCTTGAAACACTCTTCAAACCAGGCCACCAGCCCGGACCAGACGATCTGCTCAGCGAACAGGTCGAGTTCCGCCTCCTCGCGGAACGACGACTCGATTACGCCGCCCCGCGTGGCGCCGATGCCCTTGGCGATCGCCATCATTCGCGACCGCGCCTGGCCGCTGGCATCCTGGTGGACCGCGGCCTGCGCCATTGCGCCCTTGCCTTCGGTGAACAGCGTGCGCACCATATTTCCCGTCATTCGCGGCGCCACCAGCACGACATCCACATCCGAACGCGGTTTGATCAGGTCATAGCCGACATTGTAGCCGCTCGCCCAGACCAGGGTATTGCCGGCCGCGACGCCCGGCGCGATCTGCTCGTCCCAGATAAATGGCTGCGACTCATCCGTCGTCAGGATGAACAGAAAGTCCCCCGCGGCGGACGCGTCCGCGATCGGGAGCGGCTCAAAGCCATCGGCCTGCGCCTGCTCGGCGTAGCTGTCTTCTCGATTGCCTACCAGGACGGTTGCGCCGCTGTCGCGCAAATTCAGCGCCTGCGCACGTCCCTGGTTTCCATAGCCCAGGATGGCTACCGTCTTTCCTGCCAGCGGTTCCAATGAAGCATCGTCGTCAAAATAGATTTTCATATGCGGATCTCCTTGATTGGCCAACTAAACCTACAATGTCGGCACAGGACTGTAAGACCTGCGGTTTGGCTCTGTAAACGGGGCTTGCGGCGTAATCATGTACGGGCCCTGTGACCCTCTATCGGCCCAGAACGACATAGGATGTGTAAAGACCCGTATGCGCCAACGAGTCCCATATCGCGACCGTCGTCTGCACAAAGGAGGAGTCCGCCCACTCCCGCATCTCCGGCGAGAGTTTGCCGCCGCCGGTAGACCGGTGATTGCGCACCTCCACGCTATCGTAGGCAATGAGGAGCATATACTTGCCTGCCCGGTCGCCTCGATCCCCTTTAAGGAGGTAGCCTTCCTCCCCGGACAGGCGGGACATTGCGTAGTACCGCTCGGTTACAAACCGCTCAAAGTCGGCCTCGGTAACCCCCGGACGCAGCGTGACCGGCTCGATCAAGACCTCCTCCGGCATTCCCGTCATCTCCTTCCCCACGGATCTGTAGGCGGTATAGAGACCCGTCTGCGCCCATGAATCCCACTTTGCCGCAGTTGCCTGCCCGAGGCCGGACCGAATCAACTGTTGAACTTCTATGTGTATGTCTCCGGCGTCCCGTGCAGAAACCTGTCGGCCGGCCGGTTCCTCGCTGCGCTTGTTTCGAGTAGAGGCGCCGTTCACTGTCTCGCCTCTCACAAGGTGCAGATATCTACCTGTGCGGTCGCCCCGCACGCCTTTGAGGATGTTATTCTCTGCTCCCGGCTGATGGCCGAACGCATTGAACTCCTCGGCCGCGAACTTCTCAAAGTCGGCCGTGTCCACCCCGCCCAGCAGCATAACTTTGCCGATTGCAATCGTGTTGGGCATGGCGTCCTTTCTCCTGTCAGCAAACGCATCTCAAACGCGTATAAGACGTCGAGTGTGCGCCGTTGCCTTCCTTATAGCAGCGGCCATTATCCCCCTGGCGGTAAAGTATAACGGAATGTGAAGAGCCCGCAAGCGAAAAGACAACGCCCCCCTCGCCTTCAGTTTCTCGGCGAGAGGGGCGCTGTCTGCCTATATTTCTATTTCTATACTGCTTCGTTATGCCTTCAACGAGACCCTTTTGTGGCTCGCGTCACACGGATCGATCTGCCCTGGTCACATCGTGGGATCGCGGACACTTCGCCCACGTGCATCAGGACTCCTCGCCGGCGAGATGATAAGCGCCAACGCCGTGCTCGGAGAGGTCCAGACCGGCCTGCTCCTCCTCCGGCGAGACACGCAACACGCCAAGCGCCTTGATGATCTTGAAGAGAACGAAGGCGGTAACGAAGGCCCACACCGGAATCGCGATCGAGCCCACGATCTGCGCAACCAACGGATGGCCGCCGAAGATGCCGGTGGCGATGCCGCCCCAGATGCCGCACAGGCCGTGGACGGACCACGCACCGACGGCGTCGTCGATCTTCAGGTTCTCGAGCAGCTCCATGCCGATGCAGACCAGCACGCCGGCCACCGCGCCGATGATCAGGCCCTCGATGTTGTTGACCGAATCGCAGTTGGCGGTGATGCCTACCAGCCCGCCGAGCGCGCCGTTGAGGGTATAGCTCAGGTTGGGCTTACCGGTCTTGACCCAGCCGTAGAGCATGGCGAACAAGGTGCCGGTTGCCGCCGCCAACGTCGTATTGGTGGCGATCAGCATCACCGCGTCAGCGTTCACCGCGCCGGCGAAGGCCAACTGGCTACCCGGATTAAAACCGTACCAGCCAACCCACAGGATGAAGACGCCCAGCGCGGCCATCGCCATGTTGCTCGGAGGCAGCGGGTTGGTTGAACCGCCGCCGAAGCGCCCGATGCGCGGGCCGAGCACGATCACAGCGGCCAGCGCCGCGAAACCGCCGACGGCATGAACGACCAGCGAGCCGGCGAAGTCATAGAAGCCCAACTGGTCCAGCCAGCCGCCGCCCCATTTCCAGAAGCCGCTTATCGGGTAGATAATGGCTGTCAGGACAATGCTGTAGATCAGATAGCCAGAAATCTTCATGCGGCCGGCCACCGCGCCGGATACGATCGTTGCTGCCGTGGCCGCGAAGACGGCCTGGAACAGAAAGTCGACCTGCGGGTGCAGGTTGCCGGCGACGGCTTCAGGTGATTCCGCCGAGATGCCCAGACCTCCGAAGCCCAGGAAACCGCCCAGCACCGAACCGCCGTACATCAGGCCGTAGCCGATCAGGAAATAGAAGAAAACACCACTCGCCAGGTCGATGATGTTCTTAAACATGATGTTGACGGTATTCTTGGCCGAGTTGAATCCCGACTCGACCATCGCGAAGCCGGCCTGCATGAACAGGACCAGCACAGCCGAGAGGAAAAGGATCAGATTGTCTATCGAATAGGCAACCTCATCCACACTCAGCGGGGCGGCATCCTGGGCGAAGGCCGAGGGCGCAAAGACGATCAGCCCAAGCAAGGCGATAGGAATGGCACGTAATTTGACACTACTGTGTTTCATGGCGTGTACAAGCGTTGACATCGAAAAGTTCTCCTTCCTCAAGTGAGACTCAACAAAACCGCCCATCTCCTGCCGATTTGTCGTGCAGCAACTGTTCCTGGTTCAGTTGCCGTCAGCGCGCATCGTGCCGTAGATGGGCCAGCCGAAACATTTGGGGCCTGAGTTTTCAAAGTTGCCTGGTATAGCAGTTCCACCTCTTCCGCACAGAGACATTCGACAATACGCCTTCAACGGGCGACTGCAAGCAAGGATACTCGATCGCGAAGTCGAATCCACTGCTCATCCTGCATGAATTTGGTCGCATCTTATTGGGCAACTTGCACATAAAGGGTGTTTTCTGACGCAGTGAGGGTGGCAAATTGTTCTCTTCTTGCCGGTTCAAGCCCGCATGATGACCATGTCGTACAAAAATCTGGGTGCGTTGCGCATCGGCACCTCTTCCTGGAGCTTCCCCGATTGGCGCGGCGTATTCTATCCCCGCGGTACGCAGGCTGACCGCCAGCTCAACCATTACGCCGCAACGTTCAACAGTGTCGAAATCAATACCAGCTTCTATGCCCTGCCCGCGCCGAGAACCGTGCGCCGCTGGCTGGAAAGCGTGTCCCCTGCGTTCACATTCTCGCTCAAGGCGCCGAGAGAGATCACCCATGAAAGGCAGCTGGTGGATGTCGACGAGCTGGCCGCGGCCTATCTCGACGTGGTGCGCTCATTCGGGACGGCCGCCGGCCCCGGTCTGATCCAGTTCCCCGCCGCCGTCTCGCGCGCACGCGCCGGGCGCCGCCTTGCCGGCTTCTTCGACCGCCTTGCGCCGGCTGCGGCCTCGATTCCCCTCTCGGTCGAGGTGCGCGCCGTTGACCTCATGACGCCTGCATTTGTACGCTTTCTGATGGAGAGGCGGATTGGGTTCGTCACCGTCGAACGCGTCGGTCAGCCGGATACCTTCTGCCACTGGCAAGCCGCCGCCGAGAGCGCCGACCCCACCATCCCCCTGCACATTCGCCTAATCGGCCGCGACCGCGACCCGCTGCCCGACGACAGCATGCTCCGCCGGCCCCAAGACGAACTCCTGGACAAATGGGCGCAGCGGATTGCCGCCGTCTTGCAAGCCGGAAGGGATGTCTTCTGCTATGTCCACAATCCCTTTGAGGGCCACGCGCCCGGGACGGTCCGACGCCTGCGCGCCAGGGTCGGTATGCACGTGCCTCTGCCCGAGTGGAATCCCGCAATCGTGACGCCGCCCGATGACGAAGAGAGCGGTCAAATGGGCCTGTTCTGATCTGAATTAACCTAGCTTAATTCTGACGTTAACTGAGCTTTCTTCTTTCCCTTTACCCTCGCAGCGCAAGATCCTGCCAAGATTCGCCCTCGCAGGCCAATTTTCAATGCTATACTGTTCCCCATTGTGAGTTGCGCCGGTTGCCTGAAATTCGCGCGGCTCAGAACCGTCCGCCCTTCATACAACCGCTATATAAGAGGAGCAATATGGAGATCGTCGGGATTCTGCAGCTTGTTCTCTTAATTGGCCTCGTCGTCGCGGTCGGCTATCTGCTTTTCAATGTCCGTAGAGTGCATCCCCCGCAGGAGATGCCTGAGAAGGACTACGAGAGGCAGAAGAAAGAAATTCGCTTGCGCCGCGGACACATGGCACTGGCGCGGCGGCGGGCCAGGTATTCGGTTAGCGGATAAAAAAAGGTCGGCCCCACTCGGGCCGACCTTTCGCGAGAGTCCAACACAAAACGATGTCCAAGTGACGGCTGTTGCCCCAGCCATCACCCAATGCCAGTGCTGGACCGGTCTCCAGTATAGCGCACGCGCCAGTCTCAGACAATGTCAGTTCGGGCGGCGCACCGGTCCAGCCTTTTGTTGTCAACGGGCAAGACTGGATTCCGATGCCTTCCGGTACACGTTCCAGTTGGACGGTTCACAACAACTGAAACATGTCTTTTGCCGGCAAAGGTAGCGGATACGACGACTCGGCACCTAAATGCACATGCGTCGCTATCGAACAATCCTATACAGGAGACCATGTCCAAATGCTTAAGCGAACCGTTTCATTCACAATCTCCGTTGCCCTGCTGTTGACCATTACAGCGTGTACCATCCAGGCAGTCCCGGCCGAGGACCTGGGCGCGGCCGCGTCCGAAGCGATGGACTCCGAATCGTCCGCGGCCATCGATCTGGATGCCGTCAAGTCTTACGCCCTCGAAAACGCCGCCCAGATGCAGGTCGCCACGGCCGCTCTGGCCGACGTTTCCCAACGCTACTATGACCTCGTGATGGAGGCGGCAAAGGCCGACGGCGATCCCTACGCCCGTATCTGGGACGAGAACCAGGAAGAGGTCCATGCGCTCGTGGTCGGGGCGCGAGATCTCTGGCTGGAAGCCAGCACATTCTATGAGCTCGACGAAGGCATCGTCGCTGGCGTCCCATCGCTGGTCCACTTCGACGTCTGGATCGATGCCGGCCCGCCCGGATCCGAGGATCCGGAAGAGGCCCTGCAGTGGCAGCTCGAACTGCCCGACGGCCGCGTGCTCGAGTCGCCCGGCAACTTTTTTCACAACCTGCTGGAGCCGACCCTCTGGGGCACGATTCCTGAGTTCACGGGCCTCAAGGTCGATCTGGACGGTGACGGCTCGATTGCCGTAGGCGAGGCGCTGCCGGAAGCCAATATGCTGCTCGGAGCCACCCAAGGGCTGGACGACGCAACGCTTGAAATGCAGGCGGCCATCGAGGCTTGGGACCCAACGCTTGAAGATGCGCTCACTGCCCTTGTCACCATGATCCCGACGATGAACGAGTACTTTGAGCAGTGGAAAGAGTCGGTTTTTGTCAGCGGTAGCGCCAGCGAAGCGGAGAGCTTCATCGCGGTCAGCCGCCTGCTTGACATCAAGGGCATTCTCGCCGGCCTCAGCTTCACCTACGACAACATTGCGGTCCTTGTGTCCGATTCCGATTCGCAACTCGACCAGCAGATTCGCACCGATTTCGATACACTGATCGCCTACGTGAACGATCTATACGCACAGGAGCAGAGCGGCGTGCAGTTCAGCCCCGAAGAGGCCGACCTCTTCGGCACCGAAGCCCAGGACCTGGCAACCGCACTGGCAGCGTTGGTTGCACAGGCCGCTTCGGACCTCAACGTCACGCTCGACCTGGCATAACAGGACCGGCCGGCGCTCGTCAGAGCGCCGGCCACTTTTCGTGAATCTTGCCAGAGAGGACCCGGCAGTGAACAGCCTTGTGGAGAGGACAGGCAATCTGAAGCGCAGCGGCGCTCTGTGCCTCGTAGCACTTACGCTCGTTTTCGCCGCAACCCTGGCTCCGCTAACGGCAGGCGCGCAGTCGCCGCAGGAGAGCGAACTGTCCCCCGCACCCTCTGCTCCCTTGCAAGATACAGAGCAGCTTCCCTTGTGGCAGCTGGCCGAGGATCTGCGCAGCTTGACCTTTGAGGCCCAACGAGCGCTCTTTTCGGCCGAGCGCGCCCCGCAATCTGAGCGGGCTGAACTGGCCGCCGAGGCCGTTTCCCACATCGAGACCGCAACCGAGAACTACGCTGCCGGCCTGGGAGCGCTCCTGGTCGCGGCTGCACCGGCCGCCGACACATTGGTCAGGGAGGCGCTGGCCGGCGCGTTGCAAGCTGTTGAGTCCGGTGACGGCGCCGCGCTTTCCTCGGCACGCGGCCGCGTCGGGACAGGGCTGCTCTGGGGGGCCTCCATCGCTGCGCTCGGCGCCCTGGAGGCCGGAGACGGCGCGCGCGCGGCCGACTGGCTCCGCCTGCGCGAATTCCGACGCGCCACCAAGGTAAACATGATCCACGACCTGGCGCGCCAGACCGTAATCTCCTTTCGCGGCGGCCAAACCAACCAGGCGACAACGATTGCAGTTGTCGGCGACGACCTGCGCGACACTTACTTCTTCCGCCTGCGCGAGGCATTGAACAAGCTTGAAGAGGCCGCCCGCAAAGGCTACCGCACGCGCGCGGGCGAGTGGACGGGCCAGCTGCGGGGATACTTTGCCATCCTGCGCCCTGATTTTGTTTCCAAAGAGGGGGAGCCCGCAGCCCAGGTCGTCGAAACAGCCCTGGCCGATCTTGATCATGTCGTGCTGTCCAGTCAGCTGGACGACATTTTCGATGCGGTTTCCGAGCTGCGCGGAATGCTTTCCGCCTACCAGCCGGTAGAACTTTCCCCAGAAGAGTTCGCCCGCCGCAGCCAGCTGCTCTATCTCTTCATCGACCTTGTCTATATAGAGTACCGCGACGGCGTGCGCAACGGGCAGATTACGATAGACACCGAGTACCGAGAGGCCCTCACATTCCGCGACCAGGCCGAGGTCTTTTTCGCCGAACTCCACCCCCGAATCTCTGCCGCCGACCCCGTTGCCGCAGGACGTCTTGTCAGCCTGCTCCAGGAGATGAAGGTAACGATGGACGCGCTCGGCGAGAGGCAGGCGGTCCGCTCCATGGTCGAAGAGGCCCTGATGTTGACCGAGCAGACGCTGGGAGACGCGGTACATGACACCAGCGGCGAAGGAATCTTCAACGTGGTGGAGACGCTGCTGAACGAGATGGAGCAGCAGGTCGCGCGCGGGGAGTACGAGCTGGCCGAAAGCAGCCGCATCCAGGCCTATGCTCTTTTCGACGCCGGACCCGAACTGCGCCTGATGGCCTTCTCACCGGACCTGGTTGCCCGCCTCGACGGCCTATTCTGGCACGGCTACCAGGGACAGCCGGGGCTTTCGCTGGCCGTGGCACAGCGCCGTACGCCGGCCGAGGTGGCCGCAGTCCGGGATCAGCTCGATGCCGGGCTGGCCGAAGCGCAGACGGTGCTTGGAAGCGGCGCCGCGCCAATGGCCATCATAACCAATTCCGCCGTAATTGTCTTCCGCGAGGGGCTTGAGGCGATCGTCATTCTCGCCGCTCTTCTCGCCAGCATGGTCGGTGCCTATGCAGCCTTTCGGCGTTCGATGGTGATCGGCGTTCTGATGGCGCTTATCGCTACCGCGGCCACCTGGTGGATCGCCCAGCGTCTTATGCTGGCATTCAGCGGTTTCGGCGAGCGCCTCGAAGCCGTCGTGGGCCTGATTGCCGTCGGCGTACTGCTTCTGATAACCAACTGGTTCTTCCACCGCGTGTATTGGAAGGATTGGATAGCCGGTTTTCACCAGCGCAAGAAGGTTCTCCTGGGCGGTGCGGCCGAAAGTCTGATCTCGGCGCAGGCATTGGGATTCATCGCCCTTGGCTTCACCAGCGTCTACCGTGAAGGGTTCGAGACAGTACTCTTTTTGCAGGCGCTCGTGCTCGACGCCGGGCCGGCCGTCGTGATGCAAGGTGTGGCCCTGGGCCTGGCGGGCACGGCTGTCGTCGGATTCTTCACCTTCCATCTTCAGACCAGGCTGCCCTACAAGCGAATGCTGGTCATTACCGGGATTCTGATCGGCGGTGTTCTGCTGGTAATGACAGGCAACACCATTCACACGATGCAGGCCGTTGGCTGGCTGCCGATTTCCCCGGTCGGGTCGCTCAGCCTCCCTTATTGGATGGGCCTCTGGCTCGGCGTCTTTCCGACCTGGGAGACCATCTGTGGTCAGGGCGCGGCGGCCGCCTTCGTCATAGGCAGCTACTACATAGCCGAGTATCAGCAAAAGCAGCGGACACGCAGCAGAAGCGACCAAAACGGGCAAGCTCTTTCCGAACAGTTTGTGGAGAGTTCGTAAGCGGCGGAGTCACCGCAATCGCCAACTTTCTGTGACAATTGCCGAGTCGATTGACATACAGGAGAAATGAAACGATGTGCCAACATATTGTCATCCTGGCAGAACGCAGCCCCCAGCAATACGTGAGTCAGTGCGAACATGGCACCGTCCATCTGATTTGGGACGGGGTTGGATTGCACCTTCCGGGAGAGGCGTTCAATCGTCTTGCCGCCCACATGCTGCGCACGCGCTCAGTCTTGCAGGAAAGAGGCGAACCGATCGGCCAGAGCCACTGCCGCCTGAATGTCGGCAAAATGTCTATCATTCTGCCTGCGCAGGACTTTCTCCTTTTGGTTGAAATGGTTGACGGCGTCCTGCCCAAACTGAATCTTGCTGGCATCGAAGAGACCAATCCACTCCTCCAACTAGCGCGGCACAATCCGGTTCCCCCCGTTCTCAACTGACGCTCCCCTGACGATCCTCCCCTAACGCCGGCATCGCTCACCCCTCCCTGGATGTAACAGGATCGTACAGACGGACGAATGCGTGTTGTCATCACTGCTGAGTTGCTTACGCAAACGGATCTTTGTCTTCACGCTGCTCTGGGCCGGTTTCATTTTCGCAATCAGCTTCCTGGCGACGCCGCTCAAGTTTCTGGCGCCTTCCCTCACATTGCCGGTCGCCATGGAAATCGCCTATCTCCACTTTCACACCTTCAACGGGATCGAGATTGGTTTCTCATTTTTGATCTTGACGATAACGTTGCTGGGCGAGTTGTCGCTTAGGGCGCGTTTGAGCACTGCTCTGATAGTCACCCTTCTGGCGACACAGACCGCCCTGCTCTATACGGTGATGGATGCTCGCACGATTGCGATTATCGAAGGGTCCGAGCCTTCAGTGCGATCATTTCACTCGATCTATGTTGGTCTGGAGGTAGTTAAGCTGGTGGCCCTCCTCTATCTGGCCCATATTCAGCTTGAAGAGCACGAGGCGATGTTGGCAAGAGTCGCCTCGAACGCGCCTGGCGCGGCGCGGTCATGACAGAGCGGCAGATTCACCATGGGAAAGTCGATTATAGGTTTTGCAGCTGTCGCCTCATGGCATTTAGCGCTACAGGCCCGAACTTGCCGTCATGGCCTCACGGCTGACCGCCTATCTCGTTCGGTCCATTTGTTTTCGCTAGGCATATATTTGACGAAGTCGGGGCAGTTTTGGCCCTGAGCGGCCTCCTGCCACCCCGGTTCAGAAATGGCCGGCCGGGGCACCGAGCGCGTTTGGTCAATTCGGCGTCGCTGGTGCAAGATAGGGCGCAGTCGGAAGCTGCACCAGCGATGCCGCGCGCGATGTTGTTGAAGAGAGGGAATTGGATGGGGCTCGAGCACAGCCACTTACACCGGCATGGCCATGCGCATGGCCACGATCATGGCCATCATCACGGTCATGGCCTGCACCAACACCACCATATCGGCGACTCAGCCAAACTGCGCACAGTCTTCTTACTCAACCTCTGCTTCACCGTTGTCGAGATCATAGGCGCCTTCCTGACAAACAGCGCCGCAATCATGGCCGACGCCTTGCACGACCTCGGCGACTCGATCGCGCTGGGCATGGCCTGGGCCCTGGAAAAGCAGGCCGTCAAGAAGTCGTCGGCCCGCTATTCCTACGGTTACGGCCGCCTTTCGCTGCTCGCCGCCTTCATCAACGCTGTCGTACTAATTGGCGGCGGGCTGTTCGTACTTTCCGAAGTGGTTCCGCGCCTCCTCGCCCCCGAAGCCACCAGCGCTCCTGGAATGATCCTCTTGGCCCTGGGAGGCATCGCCGTCAATGGCGTCGCGGTCTGGCGGCTGCAGGGGGGCGCTACAATGAACGCCAAAGTCGCTATGTGGCACCTGCTTGAGGACGTGCTCGGCTGGGTCGCAGTACTAATCGTTGGCATCACGCTGCTCTTCATCGATCTCTACATACTGGACTCGATTCTCTCGCTGCTTATCACCCTGTACATTCTTTACAACGTTCTGGGCAATCTGAAACGGACCGCGGAACTCTTCCTGCAGGCGGCGCCCGAAGGTGTCGATATGTCGCAGCTGGCCCAGCGCCTGCGCGAGATTCGCCTGGTCGAAGACTGTCACCATACACATCTCTGGTCACTCGACGGCAACCATCATGTGCTTTCCACGCACCTTGTCGTCGATGAGTCAGCGGATGAGGCCCAGATCCGGGAGATCAAGCAGCGGGCCCGCGAAACGCTCGGCGGGCTCCGCCTCACACATATCACCATTGAAATTGAGTATCCCGGTGATTGCAGCATGACCGAATCGCGCATCGAAGAGTTGCCGGCAATGCCCTGACATTCGCGGCCGGGTATTCCAGGTCTAAACGCTATAATCTTCCCGACCGCGCACAAGCGTCAAAACGGAAAGGAACACGAGACATGTTTGTCGACAAAGTCCAGACCGCGCTGAATGAACAGATCAACATGGAGCTGCAGGCACACTATACCTATCTGGCCGCGGCCGACTATTTTGAAGGCATGGGACTCAAAGGCTTTTCCCAATGGATTTTCAACCATGCCGAAGAAGAGATGGCGCACGCCATGAAGATCTACCGTTACATCCACAGCCGTCGCGGCCGCGTCGAGCTCTATCTCGTACCCGCGCCCGAACACGATTTCGGCTCGCCCCAGGCGGTGATGGAGGGCACGCTCAAACAGGAGCAGAAAGTTACCGAGTCGATAGATCGCATCGTCAAGCTGGCGCGCCTCGAAGGCGACTATGCCACCGACAGCTTCCTGCAGTGGTTTGTCGATGAACAGGTTGAGGAAGAGGAGCTGGTCGACGACCTCGTGCAGAAACTTCGCCTGATCGGCGACTTCAAACCAGGGCTTTACCTGCTGGACAGGGAGCTCGCGGGCGTAGACGTGCTCGATGAAACAGAAGAATGATGCACGGCAGAGCCCGGCATCTCCTTGGCGCACAGGCTGACCTCGATCCGGCAACCGCCGCGGCTGCGAGCTCGACATGCCTTGCCCATTCCACCAATGGGTCCGGACCCAGCCTGAAAGCAGACTGAAAAGGGATAGGCAGTGTATTTTTCGGGCTTGACAGCCTTCCCCGCCCCGTGTATTATGTGGGCACTCGGCGCCCACCCAGGCCAAAATTTGGCTCCCAAACCCGGTGGAGCGCAAACGGTCATCAAAGAGATGGTCGAGTCGACACAGCCCGCAAAGCTGCCCGGACGTTTGTCAGAATATCGCCCCCGATAGGGACCGCGCCCTTGCTATTATCGGACTTGTGCTATATCCGTACTTATGAGAAG
The DNA here is from genome assembly GCA_022827195.1 of Caldilineaceae bacterium. GTDB lineage: Bacteria > Chloroflexota > Anaerolineae > Caldilineales > Caldilineaceae > Bin5. The sequence goes on along the minus strand of JAJDTL010000036.1, from coordinate 42,015 downwards.
ATGTTGCCGCGAACAGGAATCGGAACCTCGGATTCGTTCGTTGGACAGCCAAATCCGATGGAGTCGTGCCCATTTCGCGGACTTGCATAAGAAATCTTCTTGTGCGACGATACAGCTAAGGTCATCATTTAATTGTTTCTCAATCAATTTGTGATGAGATCAAGAGTACCGTTCCCTTAACCCAATTCTCTCAAGGAGCGACAGAACCATGAACAAACGAACCCCACTCCTCACGCTCGTTGTACTGTCCGTGGTGCTGGTAGTGCTTAGCGCGTGTACTGCGGCGGTTCAGCCGCCCGATCGGGATATCGAGATCTCGACCGAAGCGGCCCTTACCGCGCAGAATGCCCTGATGGGTGCCCTTGCGACTTTTTCGGTGACGCTGAGCGAGTCTGAGTTCAGCAGTTTCCTGACCAAGGGTCTCGAAGCCAACAGCGGACCGAATCAGCCGATCGACACGGTCATGGTTTGGGTGGAGCCGGACGCGCTGCACTTCCGCGTCACCCTCAAGGACGGCGTCAGCATGCCGATGGTGGGCAATTCGATGGACCTGGTTGGCAACCTGATGTTCAGTGACGGTCACCTGATGGTCGACCTGCAGCAGGCCGGTGCCGGCCCGTTCGCGGTTGGCGGCGCCATGCTGGGCCCGGTCAACGCCCAGATCAACGCTGTGCTGGCCGCCAATATCCCGATGCTGCCATTCGATGTCAACATCTCGCAGGATTCCGGCAGCCTGATGCTCAGCATGCAGTAGCGCTGGGGAGTATAGGCGAGCACCGGGCCAACGTTCGTCAACTGCCAGGGAATGCGGCCGGCCGAGTAGCCGACCGACCTTGAGAGCCGTCGTCTCAAGCCGGACCGCATCCGCCGCCGTCTCAGTTGCACGCGAGACAGGCGGCGTCAGGCCTGAGCAATGGGCCCACTCGCACTCGCTGAACGAGTCAATTTCAGTGCTGTAAGATGATGAACTGTCCGCAACCCGGATTGGCACATTCAATCCAGGTTGCGGACAGTTTTCTTTTGGAAGAGGCTCTGGTCGGCGCCATCAGTCCCGGCACCCTTGGAGCTTGTCGCCTGTCAGGGCATTGCCGTCTGCCGCAAGCACTAGCCGTCCGTAGATCCGATGCGGCGGGTGAACTTGAACAGGCTTCGCATAGCGAGACTCTCGGCGGCCGAATCGCTCCGCACTTTCTCCTCCTCGTCGTAGGGCCCGCGTAGATCAAATTGTCGATTTCGCGTAGGCGAAAAGCCTCTCCCACGTAGTTCGAAAGCCACTTCCTGCGCTTGCGAGATCCCCTCGCGTAACCGATAATCTAGGAAACATCGTTTCTGGCTCTTCTCGAATTTGGGCGAGCAGGTCCTGGGATCGATGGGCGCTTGAGGCACTGACATCAGCGATGGGATGACCTGTGATGACACGAGTACCCCGAACCGCGTTGGCTAGGCGCGTTGCACTGTTGATCCTTATCTTATGGCTGATGGCCCTGGCCTTCGTCGGCGGCAATCTGTCCGGCTACTCGATCCGTTCGGTGCAGGCCGCGGGCGAACGCCCTGCCGAATTCGGCATCTTTTGGGAGGCATGGGACTACGTCGTGGCACATTTCGTCGACCGCGAGCGCGTCGACTTTACCGCCATGACCTACGGGGCCATAGAGGGAATGCTTGCCTCATTGGGAGATGAGGGACACACGACTTTCCTGTCACCGGACGCCGTCGAACTCCACCAAACCAGCCTCCAGGGCTCTTTCGAAGGAATCGGCGCCTACGTTTCGATGGAGGAAGGGAACGTCACCATCGTTGCCCCGATCAACGGGTCGCCCGCCGAGTCCGCCGGAATCCTCGCCGGCGACATCATCCTGGAAGTCGATGGGGAATCGGTCGAAGGAAAGTCCCTTGACCAGGTTATCTTTCTCGTGCGCGGGCCCGCAGATTCAGAGGTCGTTTTGACCGTCCGCCGTCCCGACGTCGCAGAGCCGGTAACGGTTTCGATAATTCGCGACCGAATCGAAGTCCCCAGCGTCGCATGGAGCGGCATTCCCAACACGGAATTGGCGTACATCTCCATTTCCCAGTTTACATTCGGCGTCGACAAGGAGGTCGAGTCCGCCTTGCGCGAGATTACCGAAGCCAATACCTACCAGGGCATTATTCTGGACCTGCGCAACAATCCCGGTGGATTCCTTCACCAGGCGATTGAGGCGAATAGCCACTTCCTTCCCGAGGGGGATGTGATTCTGATCGAGGCCGATGCCCACGACAATCAGACTGTCCACCGTTCGCGCGGTTGGGGTTACGCCAGGCAGATGCCGTTGATCGTTCTCATCAATGAAGGAACGGCCAGCGCCGGTGAAATCACCGCCGGCGCGCTTAAGGAAAACGATCGCGCCGTCCTTATCGGTGAAACGACCTTCGGCACAGGCACCGTCCTCAACCAGTTCGATCTCAGCGACGGTTCCGCTATCCTTCTCGGCGTCACCAACTGGATGACTCCCGACGGCAATCTGATCAAGGGACAAGGTGTCCAGCCGGACATCGAAGTCGAGCAAGCAGCCGCCATCAAGATGACCAATGCCGACATGCTCCGAAGCATGACGACCGACCAGCTGGCCGAGTTGGAGGATACACAGTTCCTCAAGGCGCTTGAGCAGCTGGGCGTCAACTTGAATGAATCGCGGCTTGTCCAATCGGAAACGCACCCACTGCCCTTCCGCGTCGACACCAAGAGCGAATGAGCCATGCGCGCGGGCTGCGAGACTCCGCGGGCCTTTTCCTCTCCTCTCCAGGCCCCTTCTAGCCGCAGTACAAGCCGTGTTCACTGATGTACCGTTCCACCGCGAGCGGGACCTGATAGCGGATCGGCTGCCCCGCCCGAACGCGCTCGCGCAGGACGTTGCTGGCTATCTCCACTTCCGGCATTTCGAGAAAGACGACCCGCTCCCGCACGCCGGGTAGAACAGCTTCCAATGCCGACCAGTCGATTTCGACATCGTGCCGTTGGAGGGCCACCAGCCGGCAGTTCTGCACCAGCCAGAGCGGCTCGTGCCACGTCGGCAGATCGCGCAGGCTATCCAGCCCCATCAGGAAGAAGAGCTCCGCTCCGGCGCCGACGCGCGCGCGAAAGAGCCGCAGCATGTCCGAGGTGTAGTGGGGCCCCGGCCGCTCTGCGTCGATAAGGCTGATGTCGATCCCGCTGTCGCCGGCAATTGCCAGCCGGCACATGGCCAGCCGGTGACCTACAGGTGAAATCGGGTTATTCTGCTTATGCGGAGGATCGCCGGCCGGCGCCAGGTAGACGCGGTCCAACTGCAGCTGATGCCGCGCTTCGACGGCCAGAATCAGGTGACCGATGTGAATCGGATCAAACGTCCCGCCAAAGACGCCAATCCTCTTTTGCAATGTCTCGGGACTCATCCTCTCGGCGCGCTCAATGTCAGCTACTCTCCCAACGCGTTTTCGAATCCCCAGACCAGTTCAACTACACCGATTTGCACGCGATCTCCGTCTTCGATCCCCTCTTCGCGTAGCGCATCGGTGATTCCCGTCGCCGCGAGAATGCGCTGGAATCGCATGCCCGCCTCGTAGTAGTCCCAGTTGGTCATCTGTGCCACACGTTCAATCGCTACTCCCTCGACCAGCCAGAGATCGCGCTCCAATCGGGTAATGCTGAACGCGCGTTCATCCTCCTCGGGCGACAGCACCGGCAGGGTCTCAACCGTCTCCGTTCTATCCGCCGCCGGCAGCGCATCCAGCAACGTTTTGACCTGGTACAGGAGCTGCTGTACGTTTTCCCCGGTAACTGCGCTGATGGCGTGGAGCTCATGGCCCCTCTCCGCCAGCTTTTCCTGCAGCTGAGGCCATATTGCCCGCGCTTCGGCCAGGTCAATCTTATTGAGAACAACAAGCTGCGGGCGCTCCGCCAGTGCCGGGTTGAACAGCGTCATCTCCTGGTTGATCACCTCAAAGTCGCCCAGCGGGTCGGGACTTGCGCCGTTGAGCAGATGGACCAGAACACGGCTGCGCTCGACGTGGCGCAGGAAGTCCAACCCCAGCCCAACGCCGTCGTGGGCCCCCTCCAGCAGCCCGGGAATATCGGCAAATACAATCTGAACGTGGTTTACGTCCGCCACGCCAAGGCTGGGCACAACTGTCGTGAACGGATATTCGGCGATCTTTGGCCTGGCCTGGCTGATCACGCTCAACAGCGTCGACTTGCCCGCGTTCGGCACGCCCACGATGCCCGCGTCGGCAACGATCTTCAGCTCCAAGGCTAGCCAGCGCGCTTCGCCTACCTCGCCGTTTTCGGCCAGCCGCGGCGCCCGGTTGCGCCCGCTCTTGAAGGCCGCGTTGCCGCGCCCGCCGCGCCCGCCCCTCGCGACCAGGGCCCGCTCATCCGCACGCACGAGGTCAGCCAGCACAGTATCGCTCTCCGCGATACGTACGACCGTCCCAACCGGCACCGGAATCAGCAGGTCCTCGCCGGTTGCGCCCGCCTTCTGATTTCCGCCGCCATGTCGTCCCCGCCCGGCGCGGAAGTGGACTTTGCGCTGAAACGAATGCAGCGTGTTCAAGTCGGAATCGGCTATGACGTAGACGTCGCCGCCGCGTCCGCCGGTCCCACCTGCCGGACCGCCCTTGGGCACGAATTTTTCGCGCCGGAAAGCGACGATTCCGTTTCCCCCGGCACCTGCCTGCACATGGATTTTAGCTCGATCAAAGAACATTTCGCTTCCCGCTCAAGGCTGGTTCAAATTGGCCGCCGGTCCCACCTGCGGCTGGGCGGCCGCCTCTATTCTAGCGGAGGCGATCTCGCTTCGGCAAGAAATTGCCCCATTCACGCCGGGGGCTATAATGGGACGGGCTCATGCCATCGCGGCCAGGTTGTGACCGCGCGCATTCTCGGCGCTTCGGGAGCCTGTTTACACTGCGATCCGACACTGATGAACGACGCCCATGTCCTTGTACATATCGCCGACCAGTTCGAGGCCAGCGTCGATGCTGCCCGGCTGGAGGAAGCTGCCCTGGCAACGCTGCGGGCCTGCAGCCGGACGAACTGCGCCATTTCGATCCAGGTCGTGGACGACGCCGTCGTGCAGCATCACAATCGCGTCTACCGCGGCCAGGACGCGCCGACCGATGTGCTCAGTTTCGCCATCCAGGAAGGGTCCTCGTCCCGGGCCGAATTGCCACAGGCGCTGGCCGCCGAACTGGCTTCCGATTTGGGCGACCTGTTTCTGGCATTCCCATACGCCGCACGCCAGGCGCGGCGGTTCGGCCACTCGCTGGCCGCAGAACTGCAGTTGCTGGTTGTCCACGGCACCCTGCACCTGCTCGGTTTTGATCACGATTCAAAGGAGAGCCGTGCGGCCATGTGGCGCGAGCAGGCGCACATCCTCGCAGGACTGACCCGCGAAGACCTTACGGCCCGGGTCTCGGCCCAGGACTGAGAAATGGAGACGCCTGCACGCGCCAGAAATCTTCGCCAGAGTCTTGCCTTCGCGCTCTCCGGGCTTATTCATGCTGCGCGCAGCCAATCCAATCTCCGCATTCACGTCGCAATCGCCGCGCTCGTCGTCGCCGCAGGGCTCGTCCTGCGAATCAGCCGCTTCGAGTGGGCTCTCATCGCCGCGCTCATCGCCATGGTCATTGCGCTTGAGCTTCTGAACACCGCCATCGAAGCCGTTGTCGATCTCGCCTCGCCGTCAATACATCCCCTGGCAAAGACCGCCAAGGACACGGCCGCGGCTGCGATCCTGGTGGCAGCAGCGGGCAGTGTGGTCACGGGCCTGTTCATCTTTCTGCCGCGCCTCTGGCAGCTCATCCTTTGAGTCTTTTCTAGCCCGATTCTTGCCGCTGCCGTTTCGGCAGCCAGAAGACGGCGGGGGCGGTGGCAAGAGCCAGTACTGCGCTGATCAGAAATGCGGTTGAAAGACCGAATCTGTCCGCCAGTCCGCCCAGCAACCACAGCGCGGGCGAGCGGATGACGAAGTTGGCCATCAGAAAAATACCGTTGGCCAGGGCCCGGTTCTCGCTGAAGGAGTCCTGCACCACCGCCAGCATCACAGGTTGCGGCGAAATCGTCACGAACCCCAGCGGGATGAGATAGACTAAAGCCAGCCAGCCGGAACTGTTCAGAAATCCGAAACAGAGGAAGGGCGCCGCCAGGAAGAGTGCCGCCAGGATGCGTCTGCGCCCAAACCAGTCGCTGGCCGTTCCCATACTCAGCGCGCCGACCACACCGGCCCCCTCAAGCAGGGCCAGCGACAGCGCTGCATCATTGAAATCGTAACCCATCTCATCCTGCATGAAGATCGGCAGATAGGTCGTCATCGCGATCGACAAGAAGGCCCGCGTCGACATGATCCACATGAGAGGCGTAAAGACGCGACGCGCGTCCGGCAGCATCTGCCGCAGCGAAAGCCCTCGCCCCTGCGCGGGGCGTGCCGAAACCTTGTGCAGCCGCCAGAAGAGGAACGCCGATGCCAGCCAACCGAGGGCAGCCATCCGCCAGATGCCCTCCAAGCCGAACCAGGCGATCCCCACAAGCACAACGACCGGCCCCACCGTCCGGCCCAGCTCACCCGACGCCATAAAGAAGCTCATGCCAGTCCCCACGCGGTTCCCCGAGATACGACCAATCATTGCGGGGGCCGGCGCATGAAACACGGCCGTGCTTATGCCGACTACGAACAGCAGAAGAGCCATCACGACGTAGCTGTCCGCCACGCCCAGCAGGCTGCACATCGTCGCCGTCAAAGCCGGCGCGATGATAACAAGGTAGCGCAGACTGATCTTATCGGCCGCATAACCGATGAACGGTTGCAGCAGGCTCGGTATCAGCAGGAAGACATTCAGGGCGCCGAGCGCCGCGTAGTCGATCGCCAGTTTTTCACGTATGCGGGGCAGCAAAGGCGGAAGGAACGCGGTGAAGATGTCGTGAACAAAGTGTCCCGTGGCGATGGTGAGCACTTCACTGGTCTGAAACTCCGTCCCTTCCGGTGGGTCGCTGTAGGCTGCGGCCAGGTTTGCGAGGCGGTCCGGTCTTGCTGTCATGAAATGGTCCGTTCCTTTGTGGGCAGGCGCGTCCCGCTGATTGTAACATTAGAACAGAGGATGACAAGCAGGGAACCGCATCCCGAACCGATGGATTCACTACCAGGCGCCGCCTGCACGCAACGAGAGGCGATTCGGGCGCGCTTGACACCCGCCGAACCATGAACTATATTGGCGCCGTTGGCAAAGGAAGGCTGGCTTCTACGGCCAGTCACGCGGCCAACTCCGGAGGGCCTCGATTCGCCTCATGGTATGGATCAAGGTAATTGCCGGAGGCGCCGCTTATTTGCAGACCACCAAGATTCCATCAGCAGAGGAGAAAGCGATGAATCAGATTAGCAGACGGACCTTCCTCATGACCGCGACCGGGGCGGCCGGCGCAGGCCTGCTCGCAGCCTGCGCTCCTGTAGCCGCACCTACAGCGTCCGATGACATGGCTGCCGATGCGCCCGACGAAATGGCCGCCGAACTTGAGATGTGGACTGAGATGGCGACCTCGCCCCGATTGGAAGGGATGAATGAAATCGTTGACCGTTTCAATGAAACGCATCCCGGCATCAAAGTCACGCACAGCGGCTTCTCCGGCCTCGCCTACGAGCAGGCCACAAAGACCGCTTTCGCCGGCGGGGCCGTACCCGATTTCCTGCAGACTGATGCCGGACCGGGCGCCCTTTCCGCCTTCATCGAGGCCGACCAGCTCATGGACCTGACCGATGTCGTAGAGGCAAACAAGGGCGCCATCTACCCTGATGCTCTCGACTCGGTCCTTTACAGAGGCAGCTATTGGGGCGCGCCCTGGGCCATGACCATCGCCAACCTCATGTACTACAATGAGGGCATTCTCGGCGAGCACGGCGTCGATCCTGCGTCGCTCACCACCTGGAGCGCGTTTACTGACGCTTGTCAGACCTTCCAGGATGCCGGCGTAACGCCCGTTCTGATCGGGGCAAAGAATGCCTGGCCGGGCGGCCACTGGGCCCAGCATCTCTACATCAGGACCTTTGGCGTCAAGGGCTCGGTCGATCTCTTCCTGCGCGGCCTCTATGTCGAGCACGAGTCAGAGAAACGATTCACCGATGCGAACGGCGTACGCGTTTGGGAGCTGATCAGGGAGCTTCTTGATAAGGAGTACTTCTCCAGGGGCGTACTCTCCGACGACTATCCCATTGCCTTCGGCAAGCTCTTCCGCGGCGACGGCGCCTTCTTCCAGACCGGAGGCTGGCTGCTGGGCGACTGGTTCGCCAATGTTGATGCTGAAATCGACCTCAAATTCATGCTCATGCCGGCCATCGACGATATTGCCGAGAGCAACGCAAATGAGGTCTCCTTCAACGCCCGCACACTGATCGTGCCCAGGGAATCGGAGCATCCTGCCGAAGCCCAGGAGTTCGTCAAGTGGTATTTGCAGTCGGAAGAGCCCCACAGAATCTGGTACAACTACATGCCCGGCGAGGCGCCGCCTATGCCGCTCTCCACACCGATGGAAAACCTGCGGCCCGAGTCAGCCCTGCTCGTCGAACTGCTCGACAACGCACCCGCTTTGACCATCATGATCGAGCGTGCTATAGACTACAATATCGGCCAGGAGATTCTCTGGCACGGCTCAAGCGGCGTGCTCAGCGGCGCGCTATCACCTGTCGAGGCCGCCGAACGAGCCGAAAACCTCGTGCTCGACTGGCGTGAGGAGCGGATGTAGCCTCTCCGCCCCTGCAACTGGTATCGGTCTTGCTGTAGAAGGAGGAGGGATGCGGCGCACTCCGCTCACGCGAGGTTCGAGCCGCGGCCCGCGCACGGGTCGCTATGACGGACGCTTCGCCCTGCTCCTCATAGCGCCCGCCTTCTTCTTCTACACCGTTTTTTTGGTCCTGCCTCTATTCGGTACAGTCGTTATCGGCTTTACCGACTGGACCGGTATCAACTTCGCAACCCTCAGATTCACGGGGCTCGAAAACTTCATCCAGATGGCAGGGGACGAGTTCTTTTGGGTCGCCTTGCGCAACAGCTTCCTCTTCGTCATCTGCTGCCTCATATTTCAGGTCGGAATCGCCCTCCTATTCGCCATCATCCTGGAGTCCGGACCGCGCTTCGCCAGGTTGTTCCGTTCAATTTTTTTCGTCCCCTTTGTGATCTCGCTGGTTGTCGTCGGCATACTCTTCAACTTCCTTCTCGACCCGACTCTGGGAATTGTCGACATCCTACTGCGCTCGATTGGCCTCGACGGTCCGAAGTACGGTTGGCTCGGTACGACAACGCTCAATGTCTTCGTCGTAATTGCCGTCCACATATGGCGCGACTTCGGCTTCACCATGTTCCTGCTGATCGCCGGACTCCAGGCCATCCCCCGAGAGTTGCAAGAGAGTGCACGGCTCGACGGCGCCAGCCCCTGGCAGCTGTCAACCCGCATTACCATCCCTCTCCTGCGCGAGGTCCTCGTCGTCGCGGCCGTCATCACATCGATCAGCGCAATGCGGGTCTTCGACCTGGTTTACACGCTCACCGGCGGCGGACCCTACCACAGCTCCGAAACCGTGGTTACCTACATCTATCAGCTAGGCCTCGGCGGCGCCCGCACCCAGCACGGCTATGCCACAGCCATCGCCCTCGTGCTTGTTCTCATTATCTTAGCCATGTCGACCCTGCAATTCTCGCTTGCCCGCGCCGGCAGGGGAGCCGTAACCTCCTGAGGCACCCGCAATGGTCTTTCGCGAACTCAGCCTGCCGGTCAGGCTTCTTTTCTACCTCATTCTGATTGTCGCAGCCGTCAGCATCCTCTATCCTCTTACGTGGATGTCTTACACCTCACTCAAAACGAATGAAGAGGTGATGCTATCTCCTTTCGGCCTGCCCTCCCGCATCTCATTCGCCAATGTCGCCGAGGCCTGGCAGAAGGGAAATTTTGCCCGGCTTTACGCCAACAGTCTCTTTATCGCCGTCGCCTCGGTTATCGGCATCATATCCGTCTCTACCACCGCCGCGTACGGTCTCGCTCGCTATCATTTCGCCGCCAACCGCTCGCTCTTTGTCTATTTTCTCGTCGGCATGGCCGTTCCGACCCAGGCGCTCATGGTGCCCAGCTTCAAGCTGATGGCCATACTCGAGTCTTGGGCTGTGGCGCTACGACTGCCGATCGCCTTCCTCAACAACCCGCTCGCCGTCATACTCACGTACATGAGCTGGTCATCGCTCGCAATCATCTTCATCCGCGCCTACTTTATGTCAATTCCGCCCGAATTGGAGGATGCCGCCCGAGTGGACGGCGCCAGAGAGTTTCAAATTCTGCGCCTCGTCATGGTCCCATTGGCAATGCCGGCAATCGCCACAATGACCATCTTCTATTTCGTCTTCTTTTGGAATGATTTTCTCTGGCCTCTCATCTACCTGCAGAAGCACACTTTGCGCACGATTCCGCTCGGCATCATGCACTTTGAAGGCAGATACGTGAGCCTGTGGAGCCTGCAGGTCGCGGCCCTTTCACTGGCCGCTTGGCCTCCCATTTTCATTTACATTCTCTTTCACCGGCGAATCCAGCGCGGCCTGACAGAGGGCGCACTGAAATTCTGACCTCTGCAACTCCCCTTCGCACCCGCCAGAGCGTGATCTCTCCAATTCTGGACCGGCGCCCTTGAAACCGTGTTGGCTCACCCGGTGAAAGGCGGTAAACTGTTCATCGGATCGTGAGGTGAGGGTTTACGGAATCCGCCCACTTGGCGAATTGGTAGCGCCCTCAACGCCAATGCAACGTCTTTCGCTGGTTTTCGCTCCGGCCCTGCTGCTGCTGCTCGCGTCCTGCGGCGCGCCGACAGGTCCCGCCACCCAGGCGGAGTCGGTCGCGTCCGCGCCGGACAAGATCGAAGTCGAGGAATCCTCTACGCCCTTCCCGACGCCGACGGACGCCGAACTGCCCACACCAACGCCGACCGACGCTAAACTGCCCACACCAACGCCGGCCGAGTCGCCGACGCCCACGCCTTCGGCAACCCCCGCCGTCACGGTTACCCTGGACCCCCCCGACCCGACGGCCACTCCGACGCCAACCCTTTCTCCCCCGCCAACCGCGACCCACACACCAACCGCGACTCCCACCCAGGCGACCCCGCAGCCAACCGCGACGGCAACGCCAACTCCTCTCCTGACAGCCACTGCCACGGCCACGTTGACGTCAACGCGTACACCCATTCCATCGGCCGTCTTCGTGCGCAGCCACACAAGCTACGCCCAGAACGCGCAGTTTGTCGTCGTAGGCGAGCTGGTCAATGGCGGAGCCTTCGACGTCTTTGCCGTAATCGTGCATGGCCGCTTCTTCGACAGCGCAGGCCTCCTCATCGCTACCGCCCAGGCGCCTGCCGCTTTCGCCAAAATCGAAATCGAGCGCCCGGCGCCGTTTCGCATGACTGCCGACGTCGATCCCGCTGCGGTCAACCGCTACGAGCTGAGCATCAGTTCTGACGAGACCAGCATCGTCGAATACCGTGAACCGGAAGTGTCGAACGTTGCCATGGTCGAGCGCGACGGGCGTACAGTAGTTGTAGGGGAACTCTACAACGGCCACGAGATGGCGCTGTCGTCCATCGTGGTTGCGGTCGCTTTCTACGATGAGGATGGAGAAGTGGTGGAGGTGGCCGAAACAGTACTTTCAGAGGAGAGAATCTCCCCCGGCGCCGTTCTTCCCTTCGAAATCCTTCTGCCCGACGCCGGGAGAGTCTATTCGCGCTTGCGCGTGCTGGCCCAGGGTCAAGCGGGCCTTTTCTGAAGGCGCGCGAGCGCCTTATCCGTCAAAAGCCCCGCTACTCTCACTTCGCGTCTCCTTCCCAGGACATTTCGCCCGCCGGCCTTACTGACTGGCCTGACCGGTCGGGTTGACGAGGACGCTGACGCGGTTGTCCTGCTCCGAGCTTTCGGCTATCTCATCCATCGGATCTACAACCACCTGCAGTGTCCGTGCGCCGATTCCGCCCGCAGCCCGGAAGACCGTGCGTACGGTCGTTTCGCTTCCTGCGGCCAGACCTTCGACGGTCTGCGGTGACCCCAGCGGACTGAAATTATCGCTGACATCGAGAACGTGGACCGCAAAGCCGCCGACGTCGCTGCTGCCTTCGTTCCGCACCGTCGTCGCGACGATCACCAGGTCCGAATCCTGGGACGGTACCACGTTTACCTCCACCCCTTGCGCTCGCAACGTGAGGTTTACCGATGCGTCGGCCCCCTCTTCATTCGAACGCCCCGTCGCCGAATCGCTGAAGCGCAGCGTGCGTTCCGCTGAATTGTCATCTTTATTTGTCTCCGCGATCTCGTTTTCGGGATCAGCCGTCACCCGGATCGTCCGGGCCCCCTTCAGGCCGGAGGTGCTGAACGGCATCACCGCCAGCTCGCGCGCACCCGGTTGGATCGGGGTTGCGATCGTGTAGTTTCCAATCAGGGTTGGTTCATCCTCATTCGTGACGTCCTCGAAGCGGACCTGCACGCTATCGGCCGCTGCCTCGCCCTGATTCCGGACCACCGCCGTGATCGTTATGGGTTCCCCGGGCCTCGGCGTCGCCGGGAAGAAGCGGATGTTTGAAGCCAGCACCACCAGATTGGCCCCGTCCTCCGTCGCCTCCGACTCGTCGCGCACTCTCAGCGTCATCTCAGCCCGGTTGTTCTCTTCATTGGCCTCCCTCACCGCGTCTTCAGGATCAGCAACGATCCTGATCTTCCGCTCTCCGGCCTTGCCCTGCGTTTGGTAGGTCACCGAGACCGTAGTGCTGTCATTTGCACCCAGCAGCGCGATGCGCTGCGGCCCGCCGATCGGTTGCGGCACACGTTCCGTTACGTCCATGAAGCGCACCACGAATCCTACGGCATTCGCATTGCCCCGGTTCAGGACCTTCGCCGAAATCTTCGTATCTCTTCCCGCAACCGGGCTCTCAGGGTCAAACTCCACGTCCGATTCGTTCACAATCAAGTCGGGCAGCTGCAGCGGAGAGATGACCATGCCGCGTGTCGCCTGGTTGTCCCGCTCATTGGATTCGGCAATGACATTGTTCGGATCGACAATGACCCGGATCTGCCTGCTGCCCGTCTCTCCCGTGTCGGTGAAGGTCACCTCGACCGAGCCGCCGCCGCCCGCCGGCACAGCATCCAGCAGCTGCTCCGTGCCCACGGGGACCGAGCCACCGCCGGTCACGTCGACGAACTGCACCAGCACGTCGTGGGCGGTCTCGGTACCGTTGTTCAGCACCGTCGCCGACACCGTGACCAGGTCGTGGATCTCCGGGGACGGCGGGTCGAACTTGATGTTGCCCGACAGCATCGCCAGGTTCGGCGCCGCCGCCGGCTGCACCGGCAGCGTCACTACGGTCACATTGTCCTCTTTGCTGCTCTCGCGAATGAAGTTGCTGGGATCCACGATTACGCGAATGCGGCGGTCGCCCGGCCTGTCCAGCGTATCGTAAACGACAGGAACCGTGGCACTCGAACCAGCCTCCAGCAGGCCGATAACGTGCGGCTTCCCGATCGGCGAAACGCCCGCCTCCGTCACATCGAGGAACTGCACAACAACGTCGGCCGCGTCCTCGGCTCCGTCGTTGAGCACAACCGCTCTTACCAGCACCTTGTCGCCTTCCGTCGGAGCGGCTGGATTGAATGCCACGTTGCGCGGCTGCACGATCAGATTGGGCGCGGACCTCTCCAGCACCGTTATGCTCTTCGCGGCCTCGTTGTCGCTCTCACTGCTCTCAACAACAAAGTTGCCGGGGTCGGCGATCACCTCAATCTTTCGCACGCCTTCCTTGTCCGTTGTATCGTAAACAATGCCCACCGCACCGCTGCCGCCTGCCGGAATCATCGTTATCGACTGTGCGGAACCGATCGGCACGGCCGGCCTCTCCGTCGCGTCCATGAACTGGACCGCCACATCACGCGCCGCCGCGCTGCCGTGATTCACGACCACAGCGGTGATGATAATCCGCTGGCCCTCGCGCGGCGCCTTCGGCGTATGCGCTACATTGGTGCCCTTGATTGCCAGATTCGGCAAAGGCTGGTCCGCCATCTTCAAGGCCGCGGTCGCCCTGTTGTCCGTCTCCTTCGTCTCGGCGATGTAGTTGTTCGGGTCAACGATGACCTGTACGCGCGGGTCCTCCTTGCCCGCCGTATCGAACACAACCTGCGCCACGCCGCTGCTGCCAGCGGGAATCCTGTCGATGACCTGCGGCTCGCCAATCGGCAACCCCTGTCCGCTACCCTCGATGAACTGTACGATCACCTCGCTGGCGTCGCCCCCGCCCACATTCAGAACCGTAGCGCTTATCGTCACCTGGTCGCCGTCGTACGGCCTGCTCGGGTGGAAGCCAACGTTGCGCGATTCGATGACCAGGTTTGGAATCGACGGCGGGTTGATCGTGAACGTCGCCTCGGCCTCGTTGTCCTCCTCATTCGACTCGGAAATCAGGTTGCTGCGGTCGGCTACAACGCGGATCTTGCGCTCGCCAGACCGCCCCTTGCTGTCAAAGACCGACTCGGCGAATCCGCTGCTCCCGGCCGCAATGCCCTCGATCAGCTGGGTTGGTCCAACCGGTACTGCCTGGTCATTTGTCACGTCGAGAAACTGCACGTCAACCTGTCCGACATCTTCGCTCCCCTGATTCCGCACGACGACTCGGATTCGAATCGAATCGCCGGAGTCCGCCTGCGGCGGGGTGAAGCTGATATTGGCGGCATGGACTGCCAGGTTCGGCGCCGTCCCCGGGCCGATCACAATCTCACGGGTCGCGCTGTTATCGGTTTCGTTGCTCTCCGGGATGATCGACAGACTGTCGACGCTTGCCTTGATGCGCCGTTCGCCCGCGCGCCCGGCCGTGCCGAAGCTCACACTGGCAATCGCGCTGTCTCCTGCCGCGATCGACGGCAAAACCTGTACCTCGCCGATCGGGCTCTGCCGCCCGCCCGTAGTGTCGGTGAACTGGACCTGCACATTTTCGGCCGCAGCCGCGCCGTTGTTCAGAACGGTCAGCGAGATGATCATCGCGTCGCCCGCCGAAGCATCAGGCGGATTGAATCCGATGTTTTCCGCCAGCGCCACCAGGTTCGGCATCGGCGCAGCACCCACCTCCAGATCGCGCGTTCCCTTGTTGTCTACCTCGTCGGACTCAGCGATGAAGTTGGCTGGGTCTGCCACCACGCGGATCTTGTAGGTGCCGGCAACTTCCGGCGGTGTGAACTTGACCGTTACCACGCCGCTGCCGCCCACCAGAATCCTGTCCAGAGTCTGAGTGGCGCCGATCGGCAGCGGGCGGCCTGAGGTCACGTCCTCGAACTGCACGGACACGTCTCTCGCCACAACTTCGCCGTCATTGCGGACCACAGCCTGGACGGTCACCGTTTCTCCCACGCGCGGATTGGCGGGATTGAAGCCGATATTGGAAGAGAGCACCACTAGATTGGGCGCCGGCTTCGGCAGCAACGTCAGCAAGCGAGTCGCCGTGTTGTCCTCTTCGTTTGACTCACGGACCCGGTTGCTCGCGTCTACAAACACCTGGATCTTGCGCGAACTGTTCGGCCTGTCGACGGAGATCGACTCCGTAACTGTGACCGCTGCCGCGCCGCTGCTGCCTACGCCGATCTCCTCGATAAACTGCTCGCTGCCCAGGAGCCGCGTCTCGCCGCCGGTTACGTCGACAAACTGCACCGACACCTGCTTGGCCGCCGCCGTCCCATTGTTGCCCACGACTGCCCGCAGGGTTACCTCTTCTCCACTGACCGGTTGTTCGGGGAAGAAGGCGATGTTCTTGCTCTGGATAAAGAGGTTCGCAATCGGCGCGCTGCTGACCGACAGCGACGCGCTCGCGGTGTTGTCATCCTCGCGACCCTCGCGGATGAAGTTGCCGGGATCGGCCACAATCTGAATCGAGCGGATGCCGCGCGCCCCCGGCGCCTTGTACTGTACTGTCGCCACCGCCGACGAGCCGGGCGCAATTCGCTCAATCACCTGTTGTTCGCCAATCGGTCTGACCCTGCCGCCTGTGGAATCCACAAACTGGACCGCGACATACTCTGCCGCGGCACTTCCCGTATTCAGAATCGTGGCATAGACGGTTATCTCAGCTCCGGCCACCGCCTCAGTAGCGCTGAACCCGATGTTGTCCGACACAACCACCAGGTTAGGCGCGGGGCTGTGGGCTACGCTGAGCGTCGCCGTTGCCATGTTGTCCTTCTCTGCCGATTCGGGGATCAAGTTGTGGGGATCAACCCGAACCTGGATTTTCTGGTCCCCTGCGCGCCCGCTCGTGTCAAAGCGGATGAACGCAACCCCGCTGCTCCCCGGAGCAATTGAGGGAATGATCTGCTGTACGGCAATCGGCGTCGCCGGGCTCCTGTTCCCGTCCAGGAACTGCACCTGCACATCCTGCACTTCGGTATCGCCGGCGTTCAGAATCGTCGCGTAGATCGTTACGACTTCGCCTTCCGTCGGATCGGACGGCGACACGCCAATGTTGGTCGAATTCAACATCAGGTTAGGCTCGGCATCGGTCCGCAGCGCCAAGCTCTTGGTCGCGCTGTTGTCGGTCTCGCTCAGCTCCTGTATGAAGTTGTCGGGGTCCACCTCTACCAGGATGCTGGGATCCCCAGTGCTCTCGCCCGAATCATAGGTGACCTGCGCCACCGCGCTGCTGCCCGCCGGTATGCTCTCTATCACCTGGCTCAGGGCTATCGGTCTCGACCCCGTCTCCAGGAACCGGACGACCACGTCCTCCGCGTCGGATGATCCGTTGTTGACAATCGTGGCAAATACTGTGACCTGCGCGCCCGGCTGCGGCGACGCAGGGTCAAATCCGATGTTGTCTGAGTCAATGAACAGGTTCGGCGCAGGCGCTTCATGGACCGTCAGCAGGCGTACTGCCTCGTTGTCCGCCTCATTCCGCTCGGCGATGAAGTTTGTGCCGTCTACCACCATGCGAATGCTGCGTTCGCCCGCCTTCTTGTCAGTGTCATACTCGACTTCCACTACGCCGCTGCCGCCAACCGGAATCTCGGAAATCATCTGCGGCTCGCCGATCGGGACGGCCGCCTCGTTGTCACTCATGTCCACAAACTGCACGGTCACCGCCCGCGCATCCGCATTGCCGTTGTTGATCACCGTCCCGTGGACGGTCGTCGTCTGGCCTGCATAGGGTTGCGCCGGATTGAAGCCGATGTTTATCGATTGCGCCACCAGGTTGGGCATCAGCTGCAGCTCGCCCGGTAGCCGTAATTTGGCCGTCAGCACGCGCACGTCGTCTATATACCAGCCCTCGAACTCGTTGAAAGTCTCATCGATCGTGTCGAACCAGAATCGCACCTGAATCGAGCCGCTCTCGGACAGAATCTCGCTCAGATCGACATCGCGTCGCGCCCAGCGTCCCTCGGTGCCATGCGACTCGAATACCGTCCTCCACGTCGTCCCGTCTGTCGATACCTGCACGCGCGTGCGGTCGAAGCGCGTGTTCCTCTGCAGCTCGCTCCATTCGTAGAATGTCAGCAACGCATCGTCCGCGCCGGCAATATCGATCACGCTCGACGTGATCTTGCCCTCATTTGCGTCGTCCGTGTCGTAGTTGCGGGTCTGCTCCTGTCCGTAATACCAGGCCGTCTCCGGACTGTTGAATCGCAGACTGGAAAAATGCCACAGGCTGGAGGCCGCGTCTTCTATCGTCCACTTGCCCGTGCCGCTCTCCATGTCGTCTTCAAATACGATTGTCCCCGCGCTTGTGCGCGCGATGACGATATTCGACAGGTCGGACAGGTTGCCTACATTGTCACCGACCCGCAGCGCGAAGTAGTAAGTCGTGTCGGGTTCCAGCCCCTTTACCTCGAGCGCTTCACGCGAGCCGGATTCGCCGGGCTGCGGTGCTTCGTCCACGCGTTGCGCGGAGTCCCACGTGGCGGTCGAAATCGGCGTCGTCGAATAGCGTACATCGTAGGACATCGCCGTACCCGTGAAGCCGTCATCCCCCGTTGCCGTCCAACCCAGCATCACCTTCGTCATCAGCACGCCCGACGGCGACAGGTCCGACACGGCCGCGGGCGGCGTCGAGTCCTTCTCCATCGCGTTGAACAGGTTCAAACGCCCGTTCGTCAACGTCTTCTTCGATTGAGTCGGCAGCGTGTCCACGCCGGACAGGATCCGTTGCTTCACCTGTTCGTTATTCAGGCCGGCAAATTCCGACCAGATCAACGCCGCCGCACCCGTCACGTGCGGCGCAGACATCGACGTACCGCTGCTGGCGCCATAGCCTGACGAAGTACACATGGGGCAGCGGCCCGTCGGTACGGTCGAGCCGATGCTCACGCCCGGGGCCGCCAGGTCCACCCAGTCTTCGCCCCAATTCGAAAATCCGGCGTACAGATCGTCGTGATCGGTCGCCGCAACCGAAATGATATTGTCCAGATCATATCCCGCAGGGAACATCCTGCGGTTGGTGTTGGAATTGCCGGCGGCGCACACATGTAGCGGCGAGTCCACCCGTCCCATCGCCTCGCGCAGCGCGCGGGACTCGCCGCCGCCGCCCCAGCTGCTGTTTGTTACGACGATGTTTTGCTTCTGGTTGTGGCGCAGGTCGTAGATGTAGTTGAAGCACTTGATGGCATTCGAGGTCGAGCCGGTTCCGAAAGCCGAGATGAATTTGCAGCCTACAATGCGCGCGTTCCAATTGATGCCGACGACACCAATGCCGTTGTTGCCCGCCGCCGCCGCAGTGCCCGCCACATGCGTGCCGTGGCCGTAGTCATCCAGCAGCGCGCCGCTGTTGGTTATGGCGTTGATGCCGTGAAAGTCATCGACATAGCCGTTGCCGTCGTCATCGATACCGTCCGCCCTGCACTTGCCGACTCCCTGCGGACATTCCTGCGGGTTCGTCCACAGATTGTCGATCAGGTCCTCGTGGGTAACATCCACGCCGGTGTCGATCACGGCAATGATAATGTCGCTCGAGCCCGTCCCGATATCCCATGCCTCCAGCGCGTCGATATCGGCGTCCACCGTGCCGCCGGTCTGCCCCGTATTGTGCAGGTTCCACAGCCGGTCGAACAGCGGGTCGTCCGGGGGCGTCTCACTCAGCTGCAGGAAGTAGTTTGGTTCTGCGTATAAGACTCTTTCGTCGCCCTCGAGCACCTCGATCAGCTGTTCATCGACGTCGACCGCCACGCCGGCCAGCCGAAGCCCCTGGTCGGCGTCATCCGGGTCGTTGTCCAGATTGTCCTTCTCGGACAGTCCGTATTCGGCGTAAAAGTCGGATATCTGCGAACGCGTGACCGTCCTTTTGAAGCGGATCAGAACCTGCCCCGGCACATATTCCACCTCCTCTTCGTCCTGTAGCAGCGCCTTCTCGATCCGGTCCAATTTGCTGCCAAAGCTGTCTTCACCGTCCGACAGGAGGTTCGATTCGACGTAGGACGCGAACCGTTCGCCGGAAAAGTAGATGCCGGCAACGAGGCACGCGGCCAGAAACAGGGCAAAAAGAGAAATCCGTCTCATATAAGGATAGTCTCCGTCACTTCTGCGATCCGTCGAGCCTGTCAGGGGAGCGATGCGGAGGCAGAGCAGAATTGGAAAGGGCCGGTCCGATTATTAGTACACCATTTGAACAGATTGATCAAATGCCGCCCGCTCCGTCCGGTGGAGATTCGCGGGCAATTCTGTGTCAGATCAATTGTCTTGGGGTTCCTGGCGTCTGAGAAGAGGATACCGCGATCGTCGATCCGCCTCCGGGGCTACGCCTCGTCCCACGCAATCCGTTCGCCGCCCGCGTAAACGTTGAATCGCTCCCCGCGCAAAAATCCCACCAACGTCACGCCAAATCGCCGCGCCACCTCCACAGCCAAGTGACTCGGTGCCGAGACTGCGGCCACCACCGGCACGCCGGCGACGGTCGACTTCTGCAGAATCTCGAATGAAGCGCGACCGCTCACCAGCAGGATCGTTCCGTGCAGCGGCAACATTCGCTGCATCAATGCCCAGCCGATCAACTTGTCGACCGCGTTGTGTCGGCCCACATCCTCTCGCAGGCACTGCAGAGAACCAGTGGCGTCGAAAAGACCGGCCGCGTGGAGCCCTCCCGTGGCATCGAAGAGGCCCTGCGCCGCACGCAACGCCTCCGGCAAGCCGGTGAGGACCGACGGCGCGACCAGCGGCCCCGGCGGCAGGACCGGGCATTCGCGCATCTCGATCGCGTCCAGACTCGCCTTGCCGCAGACTCCGCACGCGCTCGTGGTGTAAAAGTGGCGCTCAAGCGTCGCCAGCGGCGGTAATTGCTGCATGCGCAGCCCCACGTTCACGATATTGTATCGCTGCTCCGCATCGATATCGGCATCCACGCAGTAGCTGATACCGCTCAGGGACGCGGCGTCGGAAATGATTCCCTCGTTGTGCAGGAAGCCGGCAGCCAGTTCGAAGTCATGTCCCGGTGTCCGCATCGTCACCGCGACCGTCTCGGTCTCGGCCCCTGCCTGCAGGCGTATCTCGAGCGGCTCTTCCGCGGCCAGCTGGTCGTCGCGTGTTTTGCGCCGTCCCTGCTCCACAACCGTGATGCGGGTGCGTACTTTGCTGCCGACGCGGGCTATCACTGGCGGTCACCGGAATGTCAAGAAGGGAGAAAAGCGAGTAGTGAGGAGAATCAGCGCCTCACGTTTCGCTACTCGTTTCTGCGTAGGGATACGCAAGGCCGTCACTCGGCGATGCCGTGTCCACTGAGACATGAGACGCGGCCTTCAAACCTCGGCCCGTCTCCACGGGCATTGTTGCACGATGCCCGTTCTGCACGCCACAGTGTAGCAGGTAGCGGGGCTGCGGTCAACGGCTGCGGAGTCCGGCTGCAACTGATCGCCGCCGCCAATTCGCCGCGCAGGGGTGCAGCGACACAGCCTGCGCGTGCGGCCACGTCCTTCAAGCACAGCGCGTAGACCGGCCACCAGGTCATTTCGTTCGTCAGGATTGTCCATCCAAATGGGGCGGGCAAGCTGCCGTTTGCCAGCGCCCAAACAAACCCAATCGGTCCAAGTATCTTTCCTGCCAACTCTACCAGGACGATCTGAATGTCTCGGTGAGGGAATCGCGCCGCCCACCAATGGGCGGGCGGTAGCGGCGGCATACACGGTTTGGAAAAAATGCCGTGCTCCTGGACCTGAATCGCTTCACCTGCCTGATTGCGTCCAGGGGAGATGGTGAGGGGGGCAGGAACGTCCTGACCCGTTTCAGGAAAGAACAGGTCCCACTTCGACTGGAGCCAGAAAACGGGGTAAAGCCAAGCCGGGCGACGCGAGATGGTCTGCATCTGCCCTCCCAACACGATTCCATAGTCCGCATCGGCCGGGCAGAGATGCTGCTCCAGGAAAAACTCTGGCAGTTAGTCCTGGTAAGGGTCCAGCAGTGGGCCGAAAGGGGAATTCATTGCAACTGATTTTCAGGATCCGGCATGACCGCGCAACCGGAAGACACGCCCGGCCCTCTCGGCAGTCGGACCCTGTTTCTCCGCCTGAATCCAACTGTTCTGCGGCGTCTCAATCCGCCGCCGCAGGCATTCGCTCTGCAATCGGTTCAACCCGCACCGGGCACACCTTCAGCTCCGCTGTATGCGTGATAGGGTCGTAGCCGGACCCGGTCAGGACATTGATCGGCACGTCGGCAAACGAGAAGCTCGCGAACACCGTCCCCTCCGGGGAGCGCCTGGTCGCCTCCACGCGCACCTCCACCGCGCCCCGTCGGCTGCTTATCTGCGCCCAGCCGCCGTCGCGCAGCCCGTAGCGGGCGGCATCCGCCGGATGCACCTCCAGCGTCTCCTCCGGCAGCAGCTCGTTTATGCCGTCCGAGCGTCCCGTCTGCGTGCGCGTATGGTAGCTTTCCAGGCGCCGCCCCGTCGTCAGCCACAGCGGGAACTCCCCGTCGATTGTCTCCGCAGGATCGCGGTAGTCCGTGAAACTGAACTTGCCGCGACCGTTGATAAACTCGTCCTCGTGCAGACGCGGCGTTCCGGGATGGCCGCGGTAGGGGATAGGCCACTGATATTCTCCGTTGTCGGCCAGCTCCCAGTCGACGCCGTAGTAGATCGGCGAAAGCTCGCACAGTTCGTTGAAGATTGGAACCGGCGAGTCGTAGTCGAACCCGGCCAGTCCCATGCGCTGCCCCAGCTGGCTGATGATCCACCAGTCCGGTCTGGCCTCGCCCGGCGGGTCGACGGCCTTACGCACCCGCTGAATGCGCCGCTCCGTATTGGTGAAGTGGCCGTCCGTCTCCGCCCAAGAGGTCGCCGGCAGCACAACGTCGGCCAGCTCCGCGGTCTCGGTCAGAAAGATGTCGATCACGACCAAGTGCTCCAGGCTCTGCAAAGCGTGGATGCAATGCTCCTGGTCCGGGTCCGAAACGACGGTGTTTTCGCCGTTGATCAGCATGGCGAAGACTGTGTCCCCGCACTGCTCCAGCGCCGTCACTTTCGTAATCCCATTTTGCAGGTCGATCCTGCGGCCGTAGGCCCTTTCAAACTTGGCCTGATTCCCCGGCTCTGTCACCGGCTGGAAGCCGGCGTAGTTGTTGGGCAGCGCGCCGCTGTCGCCCGCCCCCTGGATGTTGTTCTGCCCGCGCATCGGGTTGACGCCGGTTCCCTCGCGTCCGAAATTGCCCGTCAGCAGCGCCAGGTTGCACAGGCTCTGAACATTTTCAACGCCGCAGATGTGCTCGGTGATGCCCAAGGTATAGTAGATCGCGGCTTTGTCGCTCGCCCCGTAGAGAATCGCCGCCTCTTCGATCTTGTCGGCGGGCACGCCTGTTATGCTCTCGGCCCAGACAGGCGTCTTCTCCTGCAGGTGGTCCACCAGCGCCTCGTAGCCTTCGGTCCGCGTCGCGATGAACTTGCGGTCGATCAGGCCCTCCCGAACGATCACATGCGCCATGCCCAGCAGCAGCGCGGTATCGCTGCCCACGCGAATCGGCAGATAGAGATCGGCCATCTCGGCCAGCCGGATGCGCCGTGGATCGGCGACGATCATCTTGGCTCCCCGCGCCAGCGCCTTTTTGAGACGCGTCGCCGCCACCGGGTGTGCCTCGGTCATGTTCGTGCCGATGCAGAAAATTACATCCGGCTTCTCCATGTCCGCCAGCGGATTCGACATCGCCCCCCGTCCGATTGTTGCCGCCAGACCGGCGACCGTAGGGGCGTGTCAAGCACGGCTGCAGTTGTCGATATAGTTCGTCCCGAACCCCACGCGGATGAACTTCTGCATCATGTAGTTCGCTTCGCTCGGCGTCCGCCCCGACGCCACACCATAGACCGCGCGGCGCCCGTGTTTTTCAAGGACATCGATGAAGCCCTGCGCGGACCGCGCCAGCGCCTCTTCCCAGCTCGCGCGCCGCAGCTGACCGTCCTCCCCGCGCACCAGGGGATGCTCCAGCCTGTCCGGGTGATGCACGTAGTCGTAAGCGAACTGCCCCTTGACGCACAGCGCGCCGGCATTTGCCGGGCCGTCGAACGCGGGTTGTACCGCGATGATGCGATTGTCCCGCGTCAACAGGTCCAACGAGCAGCCGACACCGCAATATCCGCAGATCGTTCGGGTCGTCTTTGTCGCAGCAGCCGTTGTTTCCATCGATCCTTCCTTTCAGCCGGGAGGGCCTGCGCCATCCCGCAGTTAACTCGTCGCGCTATCCGCCGTTCTCGGCGAAGCGCAGCGCCTTCTTGTCCGCCAGCGCGCCGGTAGGACAGGTCTGCACACACTGGCCGCAAAACGTGCAGGCCGAGTCGCGTAGGTGGCCGCCGAACTCAACCGTGATCTGCGTCGCGAAACCCCGGTTGGCGACGCTGATTGCGTAGTCCCCCTCCTGCTCCGCGCACACGCGCACGCAGCGATAGCAAGAGATGCACAGATCATAGTCACGCAGGATGAACGGGTTGCCGTCGTCCGCCCGGGTTCGACCCGACTGCGCGCCGTCAAATCGCCCGCGGCATGCCCCATAGCGCTCAACGAGCGTTGTTAGCTCCTGCGACGCAATGCCCCGCAGCGGGTCTACCTTCACTTCGCGGTTTTCCGAGGCGACCAGCTCCAGCAGCGTGCGGCGCAGCCTCTCGATATCGGCCGAAGCCGTTGTAACCTCCATCCCATCCGCCGCCAGTGTCGTGCAGGAAGCCACCGGCACGCGCTGGCCTGCCACCTCCACAACGCACAACCGGCAGCTGCCAAACGCCTCCAGCCGCGGGTCATAGCAGAGTGTCGGTACCGCCTTCCCCGCACGCGTCGCCACTTCGTATACCGATTCGCCCGGCACAAACCCGACCTCTTCCCCGTCGAGCGTTATTGTGGGCCCCCGCCCGTTCAGATTCTCGGACTGCATTGGTCAGTTTCCATCATTCGTTAAAAGGCGAAGCCAGGTCTTCCCTGTTCGGATCTTAGGGAGCCGGCCGTTCATCGCTCCAATGCACCGGCAGGCGGGGTCACGGCCGGAACGCCGCCACTTGCTGGGGGAAGTTGTTCAACAAGCTTTCGCTCACAAAGCCCGCGGCCACACCCAGACCACAGGCGCTCAACTCCAGCACTTCGCCAATGTCGCGCACCTCCTGCTGCCACGCCTCCAGCCTCTCGGGGCCGCCGCCGGAAAGCCGCTCCAGCAGCCTCTGCGTTCCGATGCGGCAGGGAAAACATTTGCCGCAGCTCTCGTGCGCAAAAAAGGCCATTGCCTGGCGCGCCATCTCGACAATGTCGCGGCTGTCGTCGAAGATCATGATGCCGCCTGCGCCCAGCATCGAACCCGCTCCCCGGATGCTCGGCTCGTCGAGCGTGACACTTTCGATCGCTTCCCGACCCAGAAAGCCGCCCGATAGCCCCGCCATCGTCGCCGCCTGAAATTTGCGTCCTGGCAGCGGACCACCCGCCCACTCATACAGCAGCGTGCGCAAGGCCAGCCCGAAGGGAACCTCGTAGTTGCCCGGCCGCTGAACATCTCCCGAAAGGCTGATCACCTTGGTGCCCGCGTGTTCGCCCAACCCTAAGCTTTCGTACCAGTCGGCGCCCCGACGCAAAATCTGCGGTGCCGCGCACAGCGTTTCCACATTGTTAACTGCCGTCGGTAGGTTCTCAAAGCCATGTGTCGTGGGATAGGGCGGGCGGTTGCGCGGGAAGGGATGTTTGCCCTCCAGGCTATTGAGCAGAGACGTCTCTTCGCCGCAGATGTAGGCCCCCGCGCCGCGCCGCAGATAGATTCGAAAACTGAAGTCGGTCCCGAGAATGCTCTCCCCTAGCAGCCCCGCCGTCTCGGCCTCCGCCATTGCTTGTTCCAACCGCTTGTACGTCTCGGGGTATTCGTAGCGGAGATACAGAAATCCGCGCGGCGCGCCCATTGCATATCCCGCCAGCGTCATCCCTTCGATCAAGGCAAGCGGGTCATGGTCCATCAATGCACGGTCCTTGAAACAGCCCGGTTCGCCTTCGTCTGCATTACACACAACGCTCTTCGGCCCGCCCGCGGCCTCGCGTACAAACTGCCATTTCATGCCGGTTGGGAAGCCTGCGCCGCCGCGACCGGCCAGCTTCGACGCCTTCAAAACGTCGATCACCTCGGTCGGCTTCATCTCTTGCAAGGCCCGCGTCAACGCACCGTAGCCGCCGCTCCGCCGGTACCCTGCCAGCGTTGCCCGCCCAGGCTCGCGAATCGCGCCGAAGACGCATTCCTCCAGGCCGCCCGGGTTCGGCACCGGCAGCGGTGAGGAAGTGCGCCGCTGGAGCGTCTGAAACGGAGCGCTCACCACGAAGGTATCTTCTCCGATCAGCACCGGCACCGGGTCGTCGCATCGACCGGCGCACGGCATCTCCTCTGCGCCTTCCAGGCCATTCAATACCTCAAGCGCACCCCGCTGACAGCAGATCGGGCCGGTGCAAACGCGCGGCCTCTGCAAGCCGCCCTCTTCGCGCGCAAAGTGGTGATAAAAAGTGACGGTCCCATACAGATCGGCCAGCGGAATGCGCAACGCCTTGCCGATCGCTTCGATGGCAGTCGCCCCGAGGTAGCCGTCCCGGTTGTGGAACGCGTGCAGGATAGGCAGCAGCGGCGCCGGCTCATCCCGATAGCGATCGATCAACGCCAAATCGTTTGCCGCGACAACGATGTCTTCCGTACTTCCACTCCGCTTCTGCTCCGCTTCGCTCATCTCAGTCTGTTCCAAATGGAAGGGCCGAACAAGCAGATTCTGTACTGAATTCTAACAGTTCAACCCCGTTCTCCCAACTGAAACAGGGGATGACATTTCGCCCTGGAGACTCTCCAACTCCTCGCCGCCGGAATCAGCCAAGACCGCCCTGCAACCGGCGATCTGTTTGCGATCTACATACCTGCCCTGTGGTATACTATCAGCCATGATTCAGTCGGCCTACAGCATTGTTTCCGGCACTTTGCTCTCGACGCAACCGCTCGTGCGGCGCAGCGCAATCTCCCTCCTGCTCGCAGCCAGCGCCCTCGCGATCGCCCTCCTGATCGGCATTGTCGGCCCGCTAATCGCCCTTGCCTTTGCCGCCGTCATCGTCGCCGGCGCCCTGATCCTGTACGATACGAACTGGGGTTATGTGGCGCTCCTGGGCGTCCTCTATATCTTGCCCTTCGCCAGCCTGCCCTTTCGGCTCGGCTTCAGGCCCACCTTCCTCGACGCCGCGCTGGGCGTGCTCGTCTTCGCCTGGCTGCTCAAACTGGTAACAGCCGACCCGGCCTACCCGCGACTGTCGACGACCGGCAGGTCGTTGGCCGGATCCGCCCGCCGAATCGTCATCTCACCCATCGGCCTGCTGGTCGGCCTCTTTATGATCATGGCAGTCTTCAGCTTTGTCTTCGGTACGGCACACAGCCGTCCCACGACCACCATCATCCGCCGCTTTGGTGAAATCCTGCTCGGCATCGGCCTCTTCTTCGTCGTCATTAACACCGTTCGCACACAGTCCGACCTGAATTGGATAACCCGCTGGCTGGTTCTTGCCGCCTGGGCCTGCGGCTCAATCGCGGTGCTGTTCTATGTCATCCCCGAGGAGTGGACCGTTCGCGCGCTCAACCAACTCGCCCGTTTCGAATATCCCGGCGGCGCCGGCGCCCTCCGCTGGATTGAAGACGACCCCGACGGCACAATGCGCGCCATCGGTACCGCGGTGGACCCCAACGTCCTCGGCGGAATGATGCTCCTGGCCGCAGCCGTCATCGGTCCGCAAATCCTCTCTCCGCGCCCGCTCTTCCCTAAGTGGCTGAGCGCGCTGGCTTTCGCCACAGTAGTCCTTGCCCTCTATTGGACCTACAGCCGCTCGGCCTTGTTCGGCATGATTGCGGCGCTCTCCGTACCGGCTCTGCTCAAATACCGCCGCCTGCTTCCAGTCGGCGCCGTATTTGGCCTCGCCTTTTTTCTTTTGCCTCAGACTCAGGACTATGTGGTCCGCGTGATAGAAGGGTTTACCGGAGAGGACCTCGCGACGCAGATGCGTCTCGGTGAATACAAGGACGCCTTCATCCTGATCGACCGCTATCCCCTTTTCGGCGTCGGTTTTTCGGGCGTGCCCGATATCGACATCTATCTCGGCGTCAGCATGTTCTACCTGACCGTGGCCGAAAATATGGGTATCACAGGTCTCGTGCTCTTTCTGCTCATCATGGCAGCCTTTTTCGTTGTCTTTCTGAGGGCTTGGCGCGCCGGCGTCGCAACCGAGCGGGAAGCGCTGCTCCTCGGCTTCTGCGGCGGGATTCTGGGCGCCCTTGTCAGTGGAATCGGCGATCACTACTGGTTCAACCTGACCTATCCCCACATGACCGTTGTCTTTTGGCTGTTTATTGGCCTGGCCGTCGCTACAGTACATATCGAAGAGGATAGCAATGAGATGGAATAGCTGTCATCCCGCTGGCGGGCGGGGGCCTGCTGCCGCTTATCGCAACCAACTATGAAAAGAGAACCGGTAGCGCTGCAAATCGAAGAAAACGAACTCGGCACAGTCCGTATCGAACCGGTCCCGGCGCGTCCTTCCGGTTCGGGTCCCCAAGGCACTGAAGTGGCCGGCACTTCGAAAGGGGGGACCGGCACTACGCCGCTGCAGGTCAATGCCGATAACAGTGGGGCCGATAACAGTGGGCCGGGCCAGCTAACCCGCGGGCGCCGTCCCTCCTGGCTGCGCGTACGCTCGCCCGATACGCCCCGCTTTCGAGAACTTAAACAGCTTTTTCGGGGAAAGAGTCTGAATACCGTCTGCGAGGAGGCGCTCTGCCCCAATATCGGCGAATGTTGGGGACGGGGCACAGCCACATTCCTGCTCATGGGGGACACCTGCACACGCTCCTGCGGTTTCTGCAAGATCAAGACCGGCCGCCCCGCAATGCTCGATCCCGAGGAGCCGCGCCGCATCGGCGAGAGCGTTCAGGCCATGAACCTGCATCACGCGGTACTGACGAGTGTCAACCGCGATGAGCAGCCCGACGGCGGCGCGTGGGTCTTCGCCGAAAGCATCCATTGGATTCGACGGCTGCAGCCCGGCTGCACCATCGAGGTGCTTATCCCCGACTTCAAGGGTGACTGGGCTGCGCTCCAGACCGTGATGGAGGCCAAGCCGGAGATACTCAACCACAACACCGAAACGGTCGCCCGCCTTTACAGGACGGTGCGGCCGCAGGCCCGCTACACCCGATCGCTTGAACTCCTGCAACGCGCCAAGCAGATGGACCAGCTCACCCTGTCAAAATCGGGCATCATGATCGGGCTGGGCGAGACCTGGGATGAGATTCTGACCGTGATGGACGACCTGCGCGCCCACGAGGTCGACATTATGACCATCGGCCAGTACCTGCAGCCCAGTCGCTTTCATCTGCCCATCGTCGCCTATTACACGCCCGAGCAGTTCGACCGCCTGCGCGATGAGGGCGAGCAGCGCGGTTTCCGCTGGATGGAGTGCGGCCCGCTCGTGCGCAGCAGCTACCACGCCGACGGCCAGGCCCATCTCAGCCCGCGCGCGGACACCGCGGCCCAGC
Organism: Caldilineaceae bacterium; assembly: GCA_022827195.1. Classification (GTDB taxonomy): domain Bacteria; phylum Chloroflexota; class Anaerolineae; order Caldilineales; family Caldilineaceae; genus Bin5. The sequence goes on along the minus strand of JAJDTL010000036.1, from coordinate 12,989 downwards.
CTGGTGGTTGAGCCGGAATCGCTTCGCGCCGGCAGACGCCTATCCCGTCACGACGTGCATAGCAACCCGCTTAGCGCCAGTGGCCGCGTCGCGCCAGGGAAACCGTTACGACCCCAACTTTCCATTCAACTGGCGCGGCACCTGCGGTAGGAAACCGCGTCAAAGAGTTCCTCGCGGGTCAAGGCCGATCCATTCCAAACCCTAAGAACGCGGAATTAGCTGGCGCGCCTGCGCCTTTTTCTTTCCTTTTTTTCCTCTATTTCCTGTCAATCCCCTGCCCAGATTCCCGCGTTCTGCGCGCCAAAATTATGCCTTCCAACGCCACAACGGGTATCATAGAGCACCGCAAGCCCCTTTTCAGGCTGGCTTATCAAGAATGGCCGCGTTGCTACCGGCGCCGGCCACCCGGGAGGGCGAAATGGCTCGACAGGACTTTTTCAACGCACGCGCTTCGCTCAGCACACAGAGCGGCCCGGTCACGATATATCGACTCGATGCGCTGGAAAGGGCCTCCGTAGCCGGTGTCAACCGGCTGCCCTTTTCGATCAAGGTCCTCCTGGAGGCCGCGCTGCGCCAGGCCGAGGGCTTCGAGATCACCCGCGACGCGATCGAGACCATCGCCAACTGGAGTCCGGAGACGGCTGGCACGGTCGAGATCCCCTTCAAGCCGGCGCGGGTCATCTTGCAGGATTTCACCGGTGTGCCCAGCGTCGTCGACCTCGCCGCGCTGCGCAGCGCCATGGCCCGCATGGGCGGCGACGCCAACAAGATCAACCCCGTTGTCCCCGTCGACCTGGTTATCGATCACTCCGTGCAGGTGGACCGGTTCGGCTCTTCCGCCGCTCTCTTTTTCAACGCCGAACGCGAATTCGAGCGCAACCGCGAGCGCTATGAGTTTCTAAAGTGGGGTCAGCGCGCCTTCGATAATTTCCGCGTCGTTCCGCCCGCAACCGGCATCGTCCACCAGGTCAATCTCGAATACCTCGCCAGCGTCGTGCAGACTTCGAACACAGGCGGCAACGGCGCCTCGGCCGCTGAGGCATACCCGGACTCTCTTGTGGGCACAGATAGCCACACGACCATGATTAACGGGTTGGGCGTCCTCGGCTGGGGCGTCGGCGGCATCGAAGCCGAGGCTGTCATGCTCGGCCAGCCGATCTACATGCTCATGCCCGACGTCGTCGGGTTCAAACTGACCGGCGCGCTGCCCGAGGGCGCAACAGCCACCGACCTTGTCCTGCGTGCGACCGAGATGCTGCGCCAGCACGGTGTCGTCGGCAAGTTTGTAGAGTATTTCGGCCCCGGACTCGGCCGCCTCAGCCTGCCAGACCGCGCCACCCTTGCCAATATGTCGCCCGAGTACGGCGCCACCATGGGCTTTTTCCCGGTCGACCGGGAGACGCTTCGCTACCTCGAAAACACCGGACGCGCTCCGGAAGCAATCGACCTGGTCGAACGGTACTGCAAAGAGCAGGGCCTCTTCCACAGTGAAGAGACACCAGACCCCGTCTTCAGCGATATCATCGAACTCGATATGGCGACCGTGCAGCCCAGCCTCGCCGGTCCCAAACGGCCCCAGGACCGCATCGCCCTCTCCGATATGAAAGAAAAGTGGAACGGGATGCTCGCCGCTCCCGTCGGAGCGCAGGGATTTGGTCTAGAGAGCGCCGAGCTCGACAACAGTGCCGAAGTCGATTTCAAAGGCGTCGACTTCACACTCAGTCACGGCGATGTCGTGATCGCCGCCATCACTTCCTGCACCAACACCAGCAACCCATCGGTTATGATCGGGGCCGGTCTCCTTGCCAAGAAGGCGGTCGAACGCGGCCTCGACGTGAAGCCCTGGGTCAAGACCAGCCTCGCGCCCGGTTCAAAAGTCGTCACCAGCTACCTTGAGGCCAGCGGCCTGATCCCCTATCTGCAGGCCCTCAACTTCCACACCGTCGGCTACGGCTGCACAACCTGCATCGGCAACAGCGGTCCCCTCCCCGATCCCATCCGCGACGCCATCCACGGCGCCGACCTGGTTGCCGCCTCCGTCCTGAGCGGCAACCGCAACTTCGAGGGCCGCATCGGCCCCGACGTTCGCGCCAACTTCCTTGCCTCGCCGCCGCTCGTCGTTGCCTACGCCATCGCCGGCACGGTGAACATCGACCTTGACAACGATCCCCTCGGCTTCGACCCAACGGGCGAGCCCGTCTTTCTGCGCGACATCTGGCCGAGTCAGCAGGAGATCCAGGCCGAAATCCATCGCAGCCTCAAGCCGGCCCTCTTCCGCCAGCAGTACGCCAACGTCTTCACCGGCAATGACCAGTGGAACCAGGTCCCGATCTCCGGCGGCGAGCTCTACGCCTGGAACCCCGACAGCACCTACATTCAGGAGCCGACATTCTTTCAGGATATGGGCACGGAGCTCCCGCCCGTCCGGCCAATTGTGGGCGCACGCGTCCTGGCCGTCATGCCGGACAGCACGACGACCGACCATATCAGCCCCGCAGGCGCCATCGCGCCAGACAGCCCGGCCGGCCGCTTTCTCACCGCGAGGGGCGTTCCCCGCGCCGAGTGGAACAGCTACGGCAGCCGCCGCGGCAACCACGAAGTGATGATGCGCGGCACCTTCGCCAACATCCGCATCAAGAACCAGATGCTCGACGGCGTCGAAGGCGGTTACACGGTCTACATGCCTGCACAGGGCCATCTGACCGGAGGCGGCGAATCCAGCCCCGGCAGCCCCTCAGAGATGGCGATCTGGGATGCCGCCGCGCATTATCAGCAGGAGGGTACGCCCCTCATTGTCCTCGCCGGCAAAGAGTACGGCACCGGCTCCAGCCGCGATTGGGCCGCCAAGGGCCCCTGGCTGCAGGGCGTCAGGGCCGTGATCGCCGAGAGCTTCGAGCGCATCCACCGTTCCAATCTCGTCGGCATGGGCATCCTCCCGCTGCAGTTCAACGAAGGCCAGAACATGCATACGCTCGACCTCAGCGGCTTCGAGACCTACGACATCATCGGACTGTCCGAAGAGATGACGCCCAACCAGGATTACACGGTGCGCGTCACCCGCGAACAGGGGACCGTCTTCGACTTTCAGGTCACCAGCCGCCTCGATACACCGGTGGAAGTGAACTACTATCGAAACGGCGGCATTCTGCACACCGTGCTGCGCCGTCTTGTCAAAGAACAATAGCAAAGGAATCGTTTCGAATGGCTGTACGCTCACAGGAAAATCAAGCAACGCATCAACTGTCCGGCTGGGACCTCTCAGCCCTGCTTCCGGCCGACCCAGATTCAAACGGTTCCGGCTCGACCCCCTCCCCCGCCGCGGTGGAAGAGAGCCTGGCCCAGGTGGAAGAGGACATCGCCGCGTTCGAGGCGCTGCGCGATCACCTCTCGCCGCAAATGGAGCCGCACGCGCTGGTGTCAGCATTGCAGCGATACGAGAACATTACCGCCCAGCTTTACCGGCTCGGCGCCTACGGCAGCCTCTGGTTCTCCGCCGACACGCTGGCGCCGGACGCCCTCACCTTTTCCAACCGCATGCAGCAGGTGTTGACCGAAATGCAGAACCGGATGCTCTTCTTCAGTCTTTGGTGGAAGGGCCTCGACGACGAGGACGCCGAAGCGCTCCTGCCCGATCCCGCCAACCACCCCGATTTTCGCCACTACCTGCAGGAGCTCCGGCTCTTCAAACCCTACATGCTGGAGGAGGACTCGGAGCAGATTATCAACGTGAAGGACACTAACGGAATCGACGCGCTCATCACCATCTACACGATGCTTACAAACCGCCTCGAGTTCGAACTCGAAGTCGATGGCGAGGTCAAGCGGATGACACGCGGCGAGGCCATGGCCTACGTATACTCCTCCGACCCCGACATGCGCGCCGCCGCCTACCGTTCGATTCATAGCGTCTACAAAGAAGAGGCCCCGATCCTGGCACAGATCTACATCAACCGCGTGCGCGATTGGCATAACGAGAACGTCACGCTGCGCAGCTTCGACTCGCCGATCGCCGTCCGCAACCTGACTAACGACGTCCCGCTTGAGGCGGTCGACGCGCTGCTCGAAGTCGCCCGCCGCAACGCGCCGCTCTTCCAACGCTACTTCGAGCTCAAGGCCAACTGGCTGGGCATGGAAAAACTGCGCCGCTACGATATCTACGCGCCGTTGGCCGGCTCGTCGCGCGAGGTCCCTTACGAGGACGCGGTCGAGCTTGTCCTGGACACATTCAAACGCTTCGACCTCGACTTCGCCGCCAAGGCCCAGCGCGTCTTTGACGACAATCACATCGACAGCGAGGTGCGCAAGGGCAAACGCTCCGGCGCCTTCTGTGCCACCGTCCTGCCAAGCATCACCCCTTACGTGCTCCTCAACTACACCAACAAGGTGCGCGATGTCGCCACGATCGCCCATGAACTGGGCCACGCCGTCCACAGCATGATGGCCGAGCACCACTCGCTCCTCACCCAGCATTCATCGCTGCCCCTCGCCGAGACCGCCTCCGTCTTTGCCGAGATGGTGATGAACGACCAGCTCCTCGCCGAGGAGAAGGACCCGCTCGTCCGCCGCGAGATCCTCGCCGCTAGCGTCGACGACATCTACGCCACCGTCATGCGGCAGGCCTTCTTCGTAATCTTCGAAAAAGAGGCGCACGATGCCATCCTCCGGAACGCCTCACCCCAGGAGCTGGACCGCATCTACCTGGAAAATCTGCAGGAGCAGTTCGGCGACAGTGTCGAGCTCCCCGACGAGTTCCAATACGAGTGGGTCAGCATCCCCCACATCTACCATACCCCTTTCTACTGCTACGCCTACAGCTTCGGCCAGCTGCTCGTCCTTTCCCTATACCGCCGTTACCAGCAGGAGGGCAACGCCTTCAAACCCGGCTACCTCAACATGCTGGCAACCGGCGGCTCCGCCCGCCCGCAGCAGATCCTGGAATCGGCCGGCATCGACATGACCGACTCCAACTTCTGGCAGGCCGGATTCGATGTTATCCGCGACATGATCGACGAGCTGGAAGCCATGACCCTCTCCTGAGCCGGCTTGCGCACACAGCCCCTCACTCTGGACTTCAATGCAGGGGCGCCCTCAGACTACTGAAGGCGCCCCTGGTGCGTATCATGTCCGGAATGTGCGCGCGGAAATAGGCATCCATCAACCCTGGTCCGCTCTAGACTGAATTAGGAGTGAAAACTACGCGAGAGGAGAATCTTCTGAACCCGCAGAAAACCTGCGGCCACCAACTAGCCCACCTGGCGGCGGACCTCCAGCACATTCGGCAGCCGTTCGATGCGGGTCATGATACGCGTCAATTGGGAGATGTTCGATAGCTCCAGCGTCGCGTAGATCAGGGCTACGTTGTTCGGCAGCCCCGTCTCCGCCGCCGCCGCCTGCATGTTGATCTTCTCGTCCGCGACCAGGCTGGTCACGTCACGCAGCAGTCCGGCCCGGTCGTAGGCCCTCACCTGAATGCTGACCGGATACTTCTCCTCGCTCTTGGCGCCCCACTGCACCTCCACCAGCCGCGCATTCTCGGCCCGCTGAATCAGCGCAGTGATATTCGGGCAGTTCGTCCGGTGGATCGAAACACCCCGCCCTTTCGTCACGTAGCCCACGATCGGGTCGCCCGGCACCGGATTGCAGCAGCGCGCCGCGTTCGCCAGCACGCCGTCCAGCCCGGCAACCTGCACACCTTCGATTGAGACCGTGCGCGGCTGCGGCCGCGCGGCCAGCTGCTCCGGCTCCTCTTTCAGCTGCTCGCTGCGCTCATGCTCGATCACCCGTTGCGCAATATGCTGGCCCGTCACGTCGCCGTAGCCGATCGCGGCCAGAAAGTCGTCCAGCTCCTCGAAGCCGCACAGCTTCGCCACCATTTCGAACGGCTGCGTTACGCTCAGCCGCTTCAGGTCCTTCTCCAGAATCTGCCGGCCCTGGGCAACATTCTCTTCCCTCGCCTGCTTGCGGAACCAGGTCCGAATCTTCCCGCGCGCCCGCGTCGTCGCCACATACCCCATATTGGGGTTGATCCAATCCCGGCTGGGGCCGCCCCGCTTGGCCGAAATCACCTCCACCTGGTCCCCGTTCTGCAGCTGAAAGTCCAACGACACCAGCCGCCCGTTGACCTTCGCGCCGCGGCAGCGGTGGCCCAGCTCCGTGTGGACCACGTAGGCGAAGTCGATCGGCGTCGCGTTGCGCGGCAGGTCGATAACATCCCCGCGCGGGGTGAAGACGTAAACCCGGTCCTGGAAGACGTCCGTCTTCATCCCGCTCACGAACTCCTGCGCGTCGGTCACGTCCTGCCGCCATTCCATCAGCTGGCGTATCCAGGCAATCTTGTTGTCCAGGTACTGGTTGGGCTTCTTGCCCTCCTTGTAGCGCCAGTGCGCGGCGATGCCGTACTCAGACACCTGGTGCATCTCCTGCGTCCGAATCTGCACCTCCATCGGCTTGCCGTTCGACCCTACCACGGCAGTATGCAGGCTGCGATACAGATTGTCCTTCGGATTGGCGATGTAATCGTCAAACTCGCCCGGAATCGGACGCCAGTGACTGTGCACAACGCCCAGCGTTGCGTAGCAGTCCGCAACTGTGTCAACGATGATTCGGAATCCGTGGATGTCGTAGATCTGGTCGAACGGCACTTCCTTGCGCCGCATTTTGCGGTAGATCCCGTAAATGTGCTTCGGCCGCCCGTTGATCTCGGCAGCAACGCCGGCCTCTTTGAGCACCTTGGTCAACGTGGCCTTCGTCTCTTCCATCCAGTGGACCCGCTCGGCCCGCTTCTGGTCCATCGCCTGCGACAAGTTTCGGTAGGTGACCGGCTCCAGGTAGCGAAAACTGAGGTCCTCAAGCTCCCACTTGATCTGCCAGATCCCCAGCCGGTTCGCCAGCGGCGCAAAGATCTCCAGCGTCTCGCGCGCAATCCGCCGCCGCTTGTGCTCGGGGTGGCCCTGCAACGTCCGCATATTGTGGACCCGGTCCGCCAGCTTGATCAGCACCACCCGGATGTCTTCCACCATCGCCAGGAACATCTTGCGCAGGCTCTCGGCCTTCTCATCCGCCACGCTGTGCCGCATCTTGCTCAACTCCTTGATGCGGTTCAGCTTCGTCACGCCGTCTACCAGCTCGGCAATGTCCTGGTTGAAATTCTTCTTCAGGTAGGGAATCGTGTATCCCGAGTCCTCCACCACGTCGTGCAGCAGCGCCGCCGCCAGCGTATCCGCGTCCAGTTGCAGTTCCGCCAGGATGCTCGTCACGTCAATCGGGTGCAGGATATACGGCTCGCCGGTCATGCGCGTCTGCTCGCGATGCGCGTCGCTCGCGACCAGATAAGCCCGCAGTATCCGCAGTCTATCGTCCGCGCCGAAGTAACCGGGCAGCTTGCCATACAACTCTTCCAGCGACTTGACCTCGTGCAGGTTCAACAGGGGCTGGAGAAACAACCTGCCGTCGCTAACGGGAGGAACAGCTTCCAGGGGAATGCTGCGCAGTAGAGGGCTGTCGGTCGCGAGGCCGTTGCTACCCGGGCTGACAGATGTATCGCCCGCTTCGGCGTCCTTGAGGTTGTCCAAGGCGGACGCGGCCCCAAGGGCTGCATCCGGCGCCAATTCCATGCCAACCATGGTCTACTCTTTCTGAGGCTTTCACTATGCCCGGGGCCGGTTCTAACCGTGGGGTGCGCTTCTCCGGTCCCGAATTGCCCGCATTATAGCAGGTGGGGCGCCAGAACCGCAACGCCTTAATTTTGGGACTTATAGGGTTATTGCACAAAAACGCAAGCAGGTTTTAGCGGTAGTGCCCCTCAGTCCCCTCTTTTGGAGAAAATACCCTATGATTTGCGACTGTGTTCATATAACCAAAACAGAATACGATTGGTTGGTCAAAGAATCGAAGGCGTTTCGTAGAATGAATGGGGATAGGATAAAGGAGATGTGTCGCACAAGACGAATGAATGAAAAAAACATGGCAGCATGGAATAGAGCCGTCGCCATGCACACAACTTCACGGAACGGCATGTAGCGGGTTAGTTTGGGATGTGTTGGAGGGCGTGGTCGCTAAGGCGGCCACGCCTGCGTATGTTTTTGTGTTGGGGAGGTTTAGGCGTATTGGTTTCTGATATTTCTATTGAGTGTTTCGTGTCGGCGCGCGAATATGAAGCCGCAGGTAGAGCACTCGTAGGCTGTATAATCTTTGTCTAAGTCGCCTCCAATCAGTTGGTGTAGTAGGCTTGTGTTTTGAATTCCTTTTCTTCTACAGGAAGGGCAACGGTCGGCGACTGATTCTAGCGGTGGGAGTTTGTTGTTGATGTCGTAACGGATCAAGTTGATAAGGAGGATGACGTGTTTTGCAGATTGGGGCCGGTCATTGGGGTTGTAACGGATTATTCGTCTGAACATTTGATCCAGATGCCATGTTTCTTCATCGGTGGGAAACATGACTTGCATGGAGTTGTCATCCAGATCAGTTTCTTCTCGGCCGAAGACGCGTTGTGACGTGATGATGGACCACAGGACTTTAGTGGCTGAGAAGATATCGGAGTGGGTTCCGGGTTCTAACTTGCTTCGTGCTTCACATTCTGGGGGTGCGTAGCTACGGGTTCCGATATTTTCGCCGGTCAGCGTGATGGTGGAGTCATCGTCTGTATGGCAAAGTCCGAAGTCGATCAGACGGATTGTGTCGTCGGGGAGAATCAAGATTTTTTTGGGGCTGATGTCGCGATGGTAGATGGGAACAGGTTGAGATTCACAAGCATGGATGGCGGACATAAGTTCCTCGAACAATTCGAGGCATTTAAGGACGTTGCCGTGGAATGGGTTGGGGTCGGAGGGTGAGAGGCATTTTTCCTCGATAGTTTTGGCACATTTGGGGTAATCCATTACGAGGAATTTGAATTCCTCATCTTCGGGTGAATAGTCAAGTACTTCGATGATGTTGGGGTGTTCGATTTCGTGTACAGTTTCAATTTCTCTTTGGAATCTTTTGAGTGCGATTTGGGGAGCGTTGCTGTTGAGTATTTTGAGTGCGCGCGGGGTTTTGTTGGGGTCGTCTCTGTGGTGTACGAGGTAGACAGTGCCTTGGCCTCCAGATCCGATTTTTTTCCCAAGGTATGACCATTCCAGATGGTTTGGCAGGGCGAACCTGGGGTTTTTTTCCAGGATGTGGTGGTTATCCGATGGCGTGAGCTTGGCAGGGGCGGGCCGGGGAGTCAAGTGTCGGAATGTGCCGGGTTTGGTGAGTTTGCACGTCAAGTGTTGTCAAATGAATGGAGCAAAGGATGACAAGGGATGACCGAATCGAAGAGGTGTGGATTGAAAGGAATGAGGGTCTTATTCCTAGTCGGCTATTTGCTGGTAGCCAAGATGAGTTGATAGACATTGTACGCGATTTACTTGCTAGGTTTCATGTAGGGCCGATGCAGACGGAAGTATATGTTGAGGCGATGGAGTCGGCTGTGATGGACTTTGAAAGCGGGGCGTTGAAAAAGAGATTATCGAGAGAGGATTGCATGGGAGTGAGCAGAGAGGAGGCGGTATGGTAGCGATGAAGCGGGAACTTGATTATGGGTTGTGCCGGGAGATTCTGTTACGGCTAGAGGAACTGTGGGAGGGTGGGACGCCCAGTTTACCCAGGTACTACGATTTTGAACGCCACAACGTCGAGAACGTTGCGTACAACACTGAGAAGTTATGGAAGGCGAAGCTCATCATGACGACCGCGACGCAGGAGTGGGTGGGTGGCAAGTTGAACATTTGGCCCACGGGGTTTACGAATAACGGCTGGAGGTTTCTGGAGGTCGCGAAGGATGAGGGCAGGTGGGCGAGGGCGATTGGGGTTGTGGAGGCGCAGGGTGGTCCTGAATCGCTCAGGCCGTTAAAGGCGGAGTTGTTTCGGCAGTTGGCGTGATGTTGGGGTGGCTCCCAGTCTGATAGGTTCCGCCATCAGTAATGGCTCTACAGGGATAGAGAGGAGGGTTACTTAGGCGGGAGGATGGCGAGTCTCTTTGAGGGTAGCACAGGTATAGTGCGGAATACAACGGGTTGGATTATGGCGGAATGTGAGTGGGTTGACGTATTGAAACAACAAGAGTGGTCCCGTGGCCACTTTGCAGGGCGCATTGACAAATCTGCCAAATAAGTTCGGGGTCATCCGCGCCCACTTAGAATTGCATAAAGGATTAAGGCAAGATTTCTATCTCTCACGGTGAATCTCCTTTGTGTTGTTTTGAATTCCCGACCTCGCTCCGATCCACGTCTGTTTCTACATTCCTCTTGCGGCTTGTCGACGGCTGAACGCCTCCCATGAACAGCGAAAGAAGAAGCGCATTGGACAAACGTTGTCTGTGGCTGCTTGACGGCGGAGTCACTCTTTTCCCTGTCGCCATGCCGGCACGCGCCGCGCCCCCTCATTCCACATGGCGGCGCGCTGCATGAATTCCGCAGGGTCTTCCCGCCAATTTGCATAGTCGATGCGCCCGTCATCGGTCAGCCAGTGGATCATGCGGTTGAGGCAGGAAGCCAGTTCGGTATTCTCCGAGGCGAGCGCAAAGCCACCAAGTTCGACCTTTTCGTCGAGGGCTGTGACCACGAAGGCGCCGCCGCGCGTATAGGCGGCGTCGCGGTTGCCGATTTCTCCTCTGGCCACCGCGTCTATCGTGCCCGCTTCGAGGGCGTCGAGAAGCTCCGGTTCGCCGGCCTGGTCCCCAAGATACACTACTTGCGGCATGGTATCTGAAGGCGGGTGTAGGCGCTGTCTTTCGGCAAGAACGGGAGATTCGCCGGCTGCGGTGATGACGTAGTCCGGACTGCCATCGGCGGTCACCGTGCCCGCCGGCGTGTCAATGCGTACGCCTGCAGCCAGAACGCCCTCGGTATCGACAAGCCCCGTAAGTTCTAGCAGACGGAATTCGCCTGTGGTGCCGGCAAGGGCGCCGACGCGCAGGTCGCTGGTCAGATCGTCATACGCGGCAAGGCGCGTCGCGTCTGCAGCGCGCACGAGAAGTGACTGGCGGAAGGAGATGTGCCCCGATGTGAAGGTGACGACCTGATTGCCTGCGGCGTCCCGGGTACGGGCGTCGAGAATCGTGATGCCACCCCCGATGATGTCGTATTGCGTCGTCGCCGCCTGCAGCCAGATGTCATCCCAGGTCGCGATCGGGTGGCGAGAAAAGGAGAGGCCGGCGCCATCGAGTGCTTCAAGCGCGGTCAGTAGATCGGCTTCATAGCCAAGATGGGTGTGAAATCCCTCGGCGTCCGGATCTTCGACGGCACTGTAACTGACGGGCGCGAAGAAGGCGTAGAAGCCAAAGTTGAGAACGCGTTCTTCGTCTATGCAGGCTGGCGATGGGGCACGGGCCGGCGGGCCGGCTACTTCGAAGGTGCAGGCGGCGGCGAGACAGAGAGAGATTAGCGCGCATGCGGCGGCTCTGGCGAGGGCGAAAGGCGGGGCATTGGCAAAGGCGCGGCGCGTATTAGGCGACAGCGCTTCCAGTGCGGCTCTGAAGCGCAGCACCTCCTCGGGGTCGACGGAAGGGATGACAGCGGGCGGGCCCTGTTGATCAGCGGCCAGCAACGCGGCGGGCGGAGCGAAGTTCATACGGCGTTTCCTGTACGTATGAATGTGCAGAACGAATGTTTTGACTGAATTCCCTATAAAGTCATTATCGGGCGTTTTCACTCCCCACCCTACCTGACGCCGAACCCAACCCCAAACAGCCCCAATCGCCGCTTTCAGCCGCGATCCGGAACTCCCGACCGCACAGGAAGCCCGTAGAGGCCCGCAATTGCCCGTTTAGGTGTCGTACACCTTTCAATCCGGCCCCGTTCTGACGCGCCAGCCCCAGCCCGGAGAACCAAGAGATACGACCCAAGGCGCCGCAAGTCGCCGCGAGTTCGGCCGGCCGACGCATTGTCAAGAAAGAAGAGGCCCGCGCAGCCCTGCAACTGACCGCCAATTCCACGTCCGACCGCGTGCCGGCCGAGATCAAGTCGGTGTGCAGCTGACGGACCGTGTCATGCTGGTTGAGATAGATGTTTTCGTACTTTACGCTGCGCCATAGGCGTTCGCAGAAGACGTTGTCGAGGGCGCGGCCGCGGCCGTCCATGCTGACCCGAATATCGGCGGCGAGCAAGCAAGCGGTGAAGGCATCGGCCGTGAACTGTGCGCCCTGGTCGGTGTTGAAGATCTCAGGTCGACCCTTGACGAGCGCCTGACGCAGGGCATCGAGACAGAAGCCACCGTCGAGGGTGTTGGAAAGCTGCCAGGCGAGCACATAACGGCTGTGCCAGTCGAAGACAGCGACCAGGTACATGAAGCCACGCAGCAGCGGCACATAGGTGATGTCAGCACTCCAGACCTGGTTGACATGCGTAATCGGCAGATTGCGCAACAGGTAGGGATAGCGCTTGTGCCCCTTGCCCGGAGAGCTGCTGCTTCTCCTGGGGGTAGATGGCTTGGATGCCCATCAGACGCATCAACCGTCTGACCCGCTTGCCGTTGACCGCATAGCCCAGACGACGCAGATAAGCGACCATCTTGCGCCAGCCATAGAAGGGTGTGCGCAAGTACTGCTCGTCAATCAGGCGCATCAGGTCCAAGTTCAATGCCGACACGGACGCCGCTTGATAGTAGAAGGAGGAGGGACCGAGCCCGAGCAGTTCGCACTGTCGCCGTACACTCAGGGTCGCCGGCTGGCTATCGACCATACGCCGTCTCTCACGGACCAAAGCAGGCAACTTTTTTTCAGCCACGCAAGTTCCAGCTTGAGCCGCCCGATCCGCAAGGGGCGGGCTGCCGCCATCTGTCCATAAAGCCCTGCTTCCTGCGCCTCCTGCTGCCGTTGCTTGCGCTCGCCATTGCTGGCGAAGACGCTGGGCCCGTCTTCCAGCAGCTGCCGTTTCCAGGCCCGTATCATGTTGGGATGAATCTCGTGTTCACTCGATAACTGGCTAATCGTCTTGCTGCCTTCAAGCGCTTCCAGCGCAATCCGAAAC
>JAJDTL010000025.1 GCA_022827195.1 Caldilineaceae bacterium | reverse complement strand
CCGATTTTCCTCACCAGCCTGACCACCGCCATCGGCTTTCTCAGCATGAACTTCAGCGACGCGCCGCCGTTTCGCCACCTGGGCAACATCACCGCTACCGGCGTGGGCATCGCCTTCGTGCTGTCCGTGTCGTTCCTGCCCGCGGTGATGAGCGTGCTGCCGGTGCGCGTCAAGCAGCGCACGAGCAGCGGCAGATTCAGCGTCGAACGGCTGGCCGAGGCCGTTGTCGGCCGCCGCCGGGCGCTGTTGTACGGCTCCATCCCGGTCATCCTGGGGCTGGCGCTGTGCATCCCCCTTAACGATCTCAACGACAGCTTCGTCGAATACTTCAGCGAACGCGTTGAATTCCGCACCCACACCGACTTCGCCATCAGGAACCTCGGCGGCCTGTACCAGAGCGAGCATTCCGTTGGCAGCGATTCGGCCAACGGCATCAGCGAGCCGGACTACATGAGCAAGCTCGACGAATTCGCCGACTGGTATCGCGCGCAGCCCGAGGTGACGCACGTCAACGTCATCAGCGACACGATGAAGCGCCTCAACAAGAGCATGCACGGCGACGAGCAGGCATGGTATCGCCTGCCCGACAACCGCCAGCTCGGCGCCCAATACCTGCTGCTGTACGAGTTGTCACTGCCCTACGGACTGGACCTGAACAACCAGATCAATCTCGACAAGTCGGCGACGCGCATCACCGCCACGCTGGCCAACGTCTCGACGCACGAAATCCGCGGTCTGGCGGCGCGGGCCGAGGACTGGCTGCGCGCCAACGCCCCAGCGGAGATGTTCGGGGTGGCGTCGAGCGGCGCCATCATGTTTTCGCACATTTCCAAGCGCAACATCGACAGCATGCTGGTCGGCACGACCCTGGCCCTCATTCTCATCTCCGGCGTGCTCATCCTGGCGCTGCGCAGCCTCAAGATCGGCATCATCAGCCTGCTGCCCAACCTGGCGCCGGCGGTGCTGGCGTTCGGCGCCTGGGGCATCTTCGTGGGACAAGTGAACGTCGGCCTGTCAATCGTCGTCACCATGACCCTGGGCATCGTGGTTGACGATACCGTGCACTTCCTGAGCAAGTACCTGCGCGCCCGCCGCGAACAGGGCCTGAACGCCGAGGACGCGGTGCGCTACGCCTTCTCCTCGGTCGGCCGGGCGCTGATCGTCACCTCCGTCATCCTGGTCATCGGATTCTCGATCCTGTCGCTGTCGTCGTTCGACATGAACGGCAGCATGGGCCGCATGACGGCCATGACCATCGCCTTTGCCCTGATCGCCGATCTGACGGCCCTGCCGGCCCTGCTGATGACCGTCGATACCAAAAACCGCTCTCTCGTGACCCCAGTGGAGGATACGTCCCATGCCTGATCGCAACGCCAATCAAACGCAACCCATCAACCGGCGCCGTAGCGGACGCCTGCTGTCCTGGTCGTGCCTGCTGCTCGTCGCCCTGCTGCCGCTGGCCGCCGCGGCGCAGAGCCCGGAGGAGGAAAAGGGCCTGGAAATCTCGATGGAAGCGGACCGCCGCGACCTCGGCTTCGGCGATTCCGCAGCGTCTATGGAAATGATCCTGAAAAACGCCAGCGGCCAGACGAGTACCCGCCAACTGCGTCTCAATACCCTGGAGGTGCCGGACGAGGGCGACGGTGACAAGATTCTGAGCGTCATCGAAAGCCCGCCCGACGTGCGCGGCACCGCCCTGCTCACCTACACCCACGTCAACGAACCGGACGACCAGTGGCTGTACCTGCCGGCGCTCAAGCGCGTCAAGCGCATCTCCTCGGCCAACAAGTCCGGGCCGTTCCTCGGCAGCGAGTTCGCCTACGAAGACCTGGCGTCGCAGGAAGTCGCCAAGTACACGCATCGGTATGTGGGCGACGAGCCTTGCGGCGACGGGCTGCAATGCTTCGTGATCGAGCGGATGCCGGTGTACAAGGACTCCGGCTACACCCGGCAACTGAGCTGGATCGACCACGATGAGTACCGCTTCTGGAAGATCGATTTCTACGATCGCAAGAATGACCTCCTGAAAACCTTGACGTTCTCCGACTACCGGCAATACCTCGACCAGTACTGGCGCGCCCTGATCCTGGACATGCACAACCACCAGACCGGCAAGAGCACCCGGCTCAGCTACACCGACCTGCAATTCCGCGTCGGGCTCACCGAGGCGGACTTCACGCGCAATGCCCTGAGACGGTCGCGGTGACCCCTATGGGTCTGCGATGGCTGGGCGCCGCCTGGCTGGTTTTGGTCTTGGCGATGGCGGCGGCGGCCCAGCCGTCCGTGTCGGGTTTCGTGGCCCTGGACGTCCAGGGCTTCCCGCACCAGCCGATCTTTCCGCAACAAGACACGAATCAGGTACTGCCTTCCCTCCTGTTGCAACCCGAGTTCACCTACGACTGGGCGAACGGCAACGATCGCCTGACCGTGGTGCCGATGGCACGTCTGGACTTCAGCGACGACCGGCGCCAACGCTTCGACCTGCGCGAATTCAACTGGCTGCACGTCGCCCCGAATTGGGACTTGCTGGTGGGCGTCGGCAAGGTATTTTGGGGCGTGACGGAATCACGCCAACTGGTGGACATTATCAACCAGACGGACCGCGTGGAAGACCTGGACGGCAGGGACAAGCTGGGGCAACCCATGGTGCGGCTGGCTTTCGCGCAGGACTGGGGCACGCTGTCGTTCTTTGCCTTGCCCTATTTCCGGGAACGCACCTTTCGCGGTGAAAAAGGGCGGCTGCGAGGGCCGTTCGTCGTGGATACGGGCAACCCCCAGTTCGAGTCGTCGCTGAAGGAATGGCATCCCGATGTCGCCGCCCGCTGGACCCACGCGCTTGGCGACTGGGACGTCGCCGTCGGTTACTTCAGAGGCACCAGCCGGGCGCCGCGTTTCACCTTGAACGTTCGCGCTGACGGCCAGCCCCGCTTCATTCCCATCTACGACCAGATGGACCAGATTGGCCTGGAGTTGCAATGGACGGTCGAGGCGTGGCTGTGGAAGCTCGAGGCCATCAGCCGCTGGGGTCACGGTGAACACTTCAGCGCCGTCGTCGCCGGGTTCGAGTACAGCTTCTTCAGCCTGTTCGGCACGGCACTCGATCTCGGTTTGGTGGCTGAGTACCTCTACGACGGCCGCGGTGACGAGGCCCCTCGCACGCTGTTTGAAAACGACGTGTTCGTCGGCGGCCGCCTGGCCTTCAACGACGTGGGGGGCACCAGCATTCTGGCCGGCGCCATCGTCGACAACCAAACCGGCGCAACGTTCGTCACCCTCGAAGCCAGCCGCCGCCTCGGCGACCGCTGGACCATCGAGCTGGAGTCCCTGGCCTTTTTCGACGTGCCGCCAACCGGCCTGCTCTACAGCGTGCGCCGGGATGACTACGTGCAGGTGCGGCTGTCGCGGTTTTTCTAGCGGCAGGTCGCTAGAAAATTGGCAAGCGCACACGAGGGAGTGATGAACCACAGCCAGATTGTCAGCTTCATATGGGGCGTCGCCGACCTGATCCGGGATACCTTCAAGCGCGGCAAGTACCAGGACGTCATCCTGCCCCTGACCGTGCTGCGGCGGCTCGACTGCGTGTTGGCGCCCACGAAAGAGGACGTGCTGCAACGTCAGGCCGAACTGCGGGGGAGAGGGCTGGAAGACCTCCACAACCAGCTCTGCCGCTCCTCGGGCTTGGCGTTCTACAACACCTCACGCTACGACTTTGAACGGCTCTTGGCTGACGCCCCCAACGTGGCCGCCAACTTGAGGAACTATATCGCGGGTTTCAGTCAGAACATGCGCGAGGTCCTGGAACGGTTCGACTTCGACAACACGATCAGCAAACTCGACGAGGCGGGTCTCCTGTTTCAGGCGATGGAGCGGTTCGGGAACGTGGACCTCCATCCCGACCTCATCGACAACGCCGCGATGGGCACCATCTTCGAGGAACTGATCCGGCGCTTCAACGAGGCACTGAACGAGAACCCGGGCGAGCACTTCACGCCTCGGGACGTGGTTCACCTGATGGTCGCGCTCATGCTCGCCGGGGATGAAGACAGCATCGCCGGCTAGGGAATCGTTCGCACCGTTTACGATCCGTGCTGCGGTTCGGGCGGCATGCTGATGATTGCCAAGGAGCACGTCACCGGCGGCCACCGGGAGAACGGCAACCTCTTGTCTGGTCCTGTGAATCCAGACGCCGAGATCCATCTCTTTGGCCAGGAAGTGAACCCGGAGACCTGGGCAGTCTCAAAATCCGACCTGCTCATGAAAGACCCCACCGGCCGCGACGCCGACAACATCGCCTTCGGCACCACCCTCTCCAACGACCGGCATGCCGCAAGGACCTTCGACTACCTGATTGCCAACCCGCCCTACGGCAAGGACTGGAAGCGGGATGAACGCGCGGTTCGCAGCGAGCATGAGCGGGGCGCTGCGGGCAGATTCGGGCCGGGTCTCCCCCGCATCAGTGACGGGCAACTGCTGTTCCTGTTGCACATGCTGTCGCGGGCCAAGGACCCGAAGGAGGGCGGCTCGCGCCTCGCCATCATCATGAACGGCTCGCCACTCTTCACCGGCGACGCGGGAAGCGGTGAGAGCGAAATACGTCGCCATATTTTCGAGAACGACCTGCTGGAAGCCCTCATCGCGTTGCCGGAGCAGCTTTTCTACAACACCGGCATCGCCACCTATGTCTGGCTTCTGACGAATCGAAAATCCCCGGCGCGCAGGGGCAGGGTGCAACTCATCGACGCCTCTTCCTTCTGGGCGCCAATGCCCCGGAGCTTGGGCGACAAGCGCCGGCAGATACCGCCTGACAAGGCGCAGGACATCATCAGGATTCTGCGAGGCTTTCGGGATGGGGAGACCCGCGTGGTGGCCAGGAACGGCAACCAGGAGGAAGCTGTGGTGAGCCGCGTCTTCGCCACGTCTCACTTCGGCTTCCGCAGGGTCACCGTAGAACGCCCGCTTCGTCTCAACTTCCAGGCAAGCCCTGAGCGTATCGCGCGGCTTGAGGAGGAGAGGGCTTTCCAGAACCTGACCAAGTCCAAAAAACGGGGTTACGCGGCGGACCAAGAGGCGGCGCAGGGCCGGCAGCTTCAGGCGTCGATCCTGGAATTGCTGAAGGGCCTGCCTGACGCCATGGTGAACGACCGCAGGGCCTTTGAGGATACGCTCGACGACGCGGCGAAACGCGCCGGCACAAAGCTTTCCGCCCCGGTTCGGAAGGCAGTCCTGAACGCTCTGTCGGAGCGGGACGAAAAGGCGGCCGTCTGCCGCGACCGGGACGGCCAACCAGAACCGGACCCCGAACTACGGGATACCGAGCGCGTGCCGCTGGCAAAGGACGTGGACGACTTCTTCGAGCGCGAAGTTCAGCCGCACGTGCCCGACGCCTGGATTGATGAATCCAGACGGGACCACAAGGACAAGCAGGTTGAAATCGTCGGCTACGAGATCAATTTCAACCGCTACTTCTACCGCTATTCCCCGCCGCGGCCGCTGGCGGACATCGAGGCCGACATACAGGGCATTGAAGCGGACATCCTTCGGATGCTGAGCGAGATCACGGCGACAGCGTCTTGTTGACCATTTTTGCTCGGCCTGCATATAAAAAAGGTCGGCAATGTTCACACATTTGCCTACCAAATTTTACACACTCGTTGCGTCCTCGTAGAATGTTGGCATTACAATTGCGAACGACGACGGGAGTGATCCGCAATGACCATCGAACTCACTCAGGACATCCTTCAAGAGGCCGGCATCGGCAACTTTTTTCGCCCCAGCCAACTGGAACCATTGGGAATACCCTACCACAGGCTTCGACAGCTTGAGGCGCATGAGGCCGTCGAGCGCGTTGGATGGGGTCTCTACCGGCTGGCCGAAGCCGAGCCAACCGAACGCTATTCGCTGGCCTCGGTGTGCGCCCGGGTTTCCAGCGCAATCGTCTGCCTCCTCTCGGCGCTTCAGGTGCATGAAATTGGCACCCAACTTCCACGCCAAGTCTGGATCGCCATCCCGCACAAGGCAAAGGCTCCTGTGTTGAAGGGCGTGGGAGTTCGTCTTGTGCACTTCAGCGCCGCTGCCCTGACCTACGGGGTCCAGGAGACGAGTTTTGAAAACGTGCCGGCCCGCATAACCTCTCCGGCCCGCACGATTGTTGACTGTTTCCGGTTCCAACGTCTAATTGGGCGAGAAGCCGCGTTGGAGACCCTGCGAGAAGCTCTCCAGGACAGAAAGGTTACCCCCGCCGCCCTTCTACGTACTCTCCAAGTCCTACCCTCTCGCCGCCTCAGTGCCATATTTCAAACCGGGGTTCTGTGACAACTCGGATCGTAGCTTCAATCAGAACTCGGTTGCTTAAACGAGCAAGAACGGAAGGGGCGAATTTCCAGCTCTTTCCGGACCGTCTGAAGTTTTGCAATCTGGCCTGCATATCGTAGAGTAAGTGCCCCTTTCTTTCTCCTCTTCCAAGACTTCCGTAGGGGGGCTTTCCTATGCCGCCGACTGTGGACTTCCCAACCCTTGTGAATCAAGCACTGGAACTTTT
>JAJDTL010000047.1 GCA_022827195.1 Caldilineaceae bacterium | reverse complement strand
GTCGACATTGGTGACAGGTGCCCATTCGAAAGAGTTTCGCCAAACCACGTCCCGCCAGTCCCATCAACTCTCTGTAGGGGCAGGCCTTGTGCCTGCCCTCGCGCCCCCTCCATTTTACGAACCCCACGATAAGGCCGGGCCCGGCGCCTGCCCCGCCCCTCTCCAACAGCCGGTAGACAGTTTCAACCACCGCCGCCATGAATTCTCCCCCGCACTATCCCCACCCCAAATCTGGCATGGACCCGGCGATTCAGCCCTGATCCGTTTGCGCTTCCCCTGGTGTACTGGTACATTTCAAACATCGAGTCGTTGCATTGCAAACATGACGAGAAACCCTATGCGCACACCGGACGACCTGCAAAGATTCATCGACCAGAACGGGATCGAAGCCCGGCTCCTGCGTGAAATCGGCGATACGCCCACCGTGCCCGCCGCAGCCGCAGCCCTCGGCGTGGAGCCGGACCGCATCCTCAAAACACTCCTTTTCCTGGCCCAAAAACCCGGCGACCGGGACGCCCCCCCGGCCCCCTTCGTCGTCATCAGCCACGGCGAGCGCCGCGTCGAGAAACGCCCCCTGGCAGACCATCACGGCGTGGGCATCAAGCGCATCAAGCTGGCCTCGCCCGATGTCGTGCTTCAACTGCTCGGCTACCCGGCCGGCGGCGTGCCCCCGTTCGGCCATTGCACGGCGGTGCAGGTGCTGCTCGACAGTTCGATAGCGGACCTGGCCCCCGGGTTCGTCTACGCCGGCGGCGGCGACGACAGGACCATGCTGCAACTGACGGTTGAAGAGCTGACCCGGGTCGCCCAACCGCAACTCATCTCCCTGAGTGCCTGAAACACACAGGAGTCCGCAATGACAAGGACAGGGCAGGCAGTTGTCACCGTTGGCAATGAGTTCAGCATCGGCGAATACACCGTGCCCGACCCCGCGCCGGGCACGGTTCTGCTGCGGCAAGAGCTGGGCGGCATCTGCGGCACCGACCTTCACAACTGGCAGAAGGGGATCAAGCGGGCAACGATGCTGGGACACGAAAACGTCGGCGTGATCGACGCCCTCGGCAATGGCGTGACCACCGACTATAACGGCGCCCCCATCAGAGCGGGAGATCGTGTCGTTTTCCATCCCCGCAACACTGTCATGGCTTACGGCCACGGCGGCGCCGGTGAGCCCTTCAGCGGCGGGTTCGCCGACTACATCTACCTGTCCGACCCGGCGTCGTGCATCATCAAGTCGGAGTCGCCGCCGCAGGTGGGTGTTCTTGCCGAGCCGTTTACGATTGGCGTGCATGCCGCGTTGCGCGGCGGCGTCAAAATCGGCGACACGGTCATCGTGCAGGGCGCCGGCCCGATCGGCATGATGTGCCTGATCGCGGCCAAAATCAGCGGCGCCGGCCGCCTGATCGTCATCGGCGGTCCCGCCGGCCGCCTGCAGCTTGCCCGCAAGCTGGGCGCGCACGAGACAATCGACATCATGGCCGTGCCCGACGCCGATGAGCGCAGGGAGATGGCGTTGAACATGACGCCGGGCCGCGCCGGAGCCGAAGTGGTGATGGAGGCCGCCGGCTTTCTGCCGGCCTTCCCCGAAGGGCTGGAGCTGGTGAAGGAGGACGGCGTCTTTGTCGAGGTCGGCCACTACGTGGACGTCGGCACGATCGCGGTGAGCCCGCACCGGCACTTTCTGCGCCCAAATCTGCGGCTGGAAGGCGTTCGCGGCAGCCAATTCAATCACTTCGTGCGCGCCGTAGCGGTCATGGAGAGTGGCGGCATCGACTTCGCGGCCGTGATCAGTCACATCTTGCCCTTGGAGCGGGTGCAGGAAGGTTTCGACGCGCTCGACAGCGGCTATATGCTGGACGGAAAGACGGCTTTCAAGATAGCGGTGCGGGGGGC
The DNA here is from genome assembly GCA_022827195.1 of Caldilineaceae bacterium. Classification (GTDB taxonomy): domain Bacteria; phylum Chloroflexota; class Anaerolineae; order Caldilineales; family Caldilineaceae; genus Bin5. The sequence continues at coordinate 19,185 of JAJDTL010000047.1, read as the reverse complement.
GTTTGGAGCCTCCTGAGCGCCCTTTTCACGCCAACCTCCGGAACGCGACCGCGTGATAGCGCATCAGTTTCCACTGCTTGTTCCCGCTACAGTCAATGGTAGCGAGTCTGGTCCGAATTGCCCGGCCGCAAATCCTTGCGCTAAATGCAGATAGAACCCATAAGGAGATAACGATGACACGGGTAGGACTGGCAGTTTCCACAGAAGGACAACAGTTCAGCATGGGCGAATACACTGTGCCCGACCCCGCGCCGGGCACGGTTCTGCTGCGGCAGGAGCTATGCGGCATCTGCGGCACCGATATTCACAACTGGCAGAAAGGGATCGAGCCGGCAACGATGCTGGGCCACGAAAACGTCGGCATCATCGAAGCCCTGGGCAAAGGCCTGACCACCGACTTCAACGGCACCCCGGTCAGAGAGGGCGACCGGGTCGTCTTTCATCCCCGCAACAGCGGCATGATCTACGGCTACCGCCCCGCCGACGAGCCATTCAGCGGCGGTTTCGCCGACTACATCTACCTGTCCGACCCCGAGTCCTGCATGATCAAGTTGGATGCGCCGCCCCAGGTGGGCGTCCTCGCCGAACCGTTCACGGTCGGCGTGCACAGCGCGCTGCGCGGCGACGTCAAGATCGGCGACACCGTCATCGTGCAGGGGGCCGGCCCCATCGGCATGATGTGCCTGATCGCGGCCAAAATCAGCGGCGCGGGCCGCCTGATCGTCATCGGCGGCCCTGCCGGCCGCCTGGAGCTTGCCCGCAAACTGGGCGCACACGAGACGCTCGACATCATGGCCGTCCCCGACGCCGATGAGCGCCGCGAGATGGCGCTTGGGATGACGCCGGGCCGCGCCGGCGCCGACGTGGTCATCGAGGCGGCCGGCTTCCTCCCGGCCTTCCCCGAAGGACTCGAGCTTGTCAAAGAAGACGGCGTCTTCGTCGAGGTCGGCCACTTCGTCGACGTTGGCACGATCGAGGTAAACCCGCACCGCCACTTCCTCCGCCCCAATCTGCGCCTCGAAGGTGTCTGGGGCAGCCGCTACCACCACTTCACACGCGCCGTAGCTGTCCTGCAGAGCAGTGACGTCGACTTCAGCGCCGTCATCAGCCACGTCCTGCCCCTGGAGCGCGTCGCCGAGGGCTTCGACGCCCTCGACGGCGGCTACGAGCTCGACGGCAAGACAGCCTTCAAGATCGCGGTCCGGGGTTCGTTCGGCGTGGATGCGGGCTGAGGAGGATTCTGTTCGCGGTGTATAGTTTTCGAGCCATCTATCCCGAGACAGTTTCCGCAACTGCACTCATACCGCGAGAGCGTCGCCGATTGCGAAAAGGTTGAACTCGACAGCGAAACGAGAGCGAAGACGCCTTCGAAACCAATTGACAACGGTAATTCGCCCCCGGGTCTCTCAGGCTCGGGGGTTTCCTGTTCTCCGTCCAATTTCCCGGTTTCGTAAAAGTTTTGTACAATAAGATTGGTTCCTCGCATCATTTCCTTCTGAAGTTTCAGATATTTTGACTCGGTCCGTCCATTCAGCAAGCAGGAGGGATATCGTGAAGTCATCTTTCAGAGTCCTGATTGTCATCCTTGCTGTGTGTGCCTTGATCGCTGGGCTGAGAGGCCCTGCGGCCCATGCATCGTCACCTACTGCTCCGGCCAAGGATGCAGAGAGGGACGCGTTGGTGGCGCTCTACCAGGATACCGACGGCGACAACTGGACGAACAACAGGAACTGGCTCTCCAATGCGTCGCTCGATTCCTGGCACGGCGTCACAACCGACCGCAACGGCCGCGTCGTTGAACTGGATCTGTCGGAAAACGAGCTGAACGGCACGATTCCGTCCGAGTTGGGCAACCTTACTTATTTGGAAGATTTGGACCTTTCACATAATCAGTTGAGCGGCACAATTCCGTCAGAGTTGGGTAACCTCACCAACCTGGAAGCGCTATCCCTATACGCCAATCGGTTGAGCGGTGTGATTCCGCCAGAATTAGGTAACCTCACCAACCTGGAAGCGCTGGCTCTGTTTGAAAACAATTTGCGAGGGACGGTTCCGCTGGAATTGGCAGAACTCAAGAAACTGAGTCTGTTGATACTTTCGGAGAATCAGTTGAGCGGTTCGATTCCATCAGAATTCAGCAGACTCACCAACCTTGTATGGCTGTACCTCTCCGACAACCGACTCAGCGGGACGATACCGTCAGAATTGGGCGACCTCCCTAATCTGGAAAGATTGGTCCTTTGGGGAAACCAGTTGAGTGGAAGTATCCCATCAGACCTGGGGAATCTCACGAATCTGACGAGGCTTCAACTGGGAGGCAACAAGCTGAGCGGAACGATCCCGTCAGAACTGGGCAACCTCATTAACTTGGAAGGCTTGACCCTCTGGGGTAATGAACTGAGCGGAATTGTTCCGCCAGACTTGGAAAACCTTTCTGGGCTCACACAGCTATACCTTGCAGACAACCAATTAAGTGGATGCCTGCCCGAGATCTGGCGTGATATTGAAGACAGTGATCTGGACGATGTCGGTTTGCAGTTCTGTTCGGATAGAGACGTACTGATCACGCTTTACGAAGCCACAGACGGTGACAACTGGCTCGAAAACGACAACTGGCTGAGCAGCAGGCCAATTGGCGAGTGGTACGGGGTCACTGTGGACGACAGCGGTCGCGTAATCGGACTGTATCTCTCCGAAAATGAGCTGAGTGGCACGATTCCGCCAGATTTGGGTTACCTTACCAAACTTGAAGAGCTGGACCTCGCAAAAAACCAGCTGCGCAGGACGATTCCACCAGAACTGGGAAACCTTTCAAAATTAACACTATTGTATCTCTACTCGAATCAGCTGAGTGGTTCGATTCCGGTAGAATTGAGCAATTCCTCCAAACTGGAGCAGCTTGTCCTATCGTGGAACCGCTTGGACGGAATGATTCCGCTGGAACTGAGTGAGCTCCCCGAATTAGAGATGCTTGTTCTTTCAGGGAATCGGTTGAGCGGAACCATTCCCTCAGAATTGGGTAACCTGACCAAACTGAAAGGTTTGGCCCTTCATATCAACCGCCTGATCGGTAAAATCCCGGCGGAACTGAACCAACTCTCTGGCCTGGAATGGCTTTACCTTGCTGATAACCGTCTAACAGGATGTGTACCGGGGGTATGGCAGCGTGTTAGGGAAAACGATCTCGACGACGTAGACTTGCCACTTTGCACAGACGAAGACGCGCTGATAGCGCTTTATCAAGCCACTGACGGCGACAACTGGGTGAGTAACCGAAACTGGCTGAGCAACAGGCCAATCGGGACCTGGTATGGTGTCGTTACAGACGAAAGTGATCGCGTAATTGAATTGGACCTCTCGGGCAACGAATTGAACGGTACGATTCCATCAGAATTAGGCCACCTTACCTATCTGGAATATCTGAATTTATCAGAGAATCAGTTGAGCGGACCGATTCCGTCAGCCTTGGGCGTCCTTTCCAATCTGATTGAGTTGAGTCTCTGGAGTAACGAACTGACCGGGCCAATACCCCCTGAACTAGGCAGGCTTGCCAGCCTTGAAATGCTGCACCTGGGGGATAACGAGTTGAGCGGAACGATCCCGACTGAATTGGGAAACTTAGCCAATCTGGAAGAGTTAGGCCTTTACTCAAATAAGATGACAGGGGCAATTCCAGCTGAACTGGGAAATCTAACCAACCTGGAATGGCTAAGCCTTTTTGAGAACCGATTGAGTGGACCAATTCCGTCAACACTAGACAAACTTACAGATCTGACAGCGTTGTATCTTGGGAACAACGAACTGAGCGGGACCATTCCGTCAGAACTTGGCAATCTAAGTAACCTTGAAAGCCTGTTTCTCCACTCGAATCAATTGAGTGGGGCAATTCCCTCAGAGTTGGGCAACCTCGCAAAACTGGCAATGCTGAGCCTCTGGGGCAACCGGTTAACAGGATCTGTGCCCTCAGAGTTGGGCAACCTCACACAACTGACCGGGCTAGGCCTCGCAGACAACAACCTGAGTGGGGATATCCCACCAGAATTGGGTAAACTCGCTAAGCTCGAGCAGCTCTATCTTGCTGGTAACCGCTTGGAAGGGTGTGTTCCTGCCATTTGGGAAAACGTTGAAGGCAATGATTTCGAGGATCTTGAGTTGCCTTTCTGCTTCGCCACGGCTTCGACAACTTCGACATCTGCGGCAACCACAGAGCAGGTCTCTTCAGTTCGAATCTTCGAAATGGTCTCGCCGGCCATCGCCTACATTGAAACAGGTGCCGGCAGCGGCAGCGGCGTGCTCGTCGAAGGCGGATACGTAGTGACGAACGCCCATGTGGTCTGGCCGTTCAACGCGGTAATCGTCGTGTTCCCGGACGGTTCCGTTTACAGGGAAGTGCCAGTAGTAGGCTGGGACCTGTTGGTGGACTTAGCAGTTCTTGGCCCAGTTCCTACCCAAGTGGAACCCGTGCCTATGCTTGACGGAGAGAACATATCGATTGGCTCTGAAGTGTACCTGATTGGCTACCCGGGCGAAGTCGAAGCCTATCCGAAAACGACGATGACTCGGGGCATCCTGTCGCGTTTGCGAGAGTGGGAGTCGGTTGGGATCACTTTTTTCCAAACCGATGCAGCGATTACCGGGGGACAAAGTGGCGGCGCGCTCGTATCCGATATGGGTGAAGTAATCGGCATCAGCGGTTTTTCGTTCCGTAAGGAGTTCGGACTTGCCGCTTCGTCCGCCGACCTCCTGCCGCGCGTTCGTCATCTGATTGCTGGCAGGGATCCGTCCGGCCTTGGCGAGAGACAGTTCGACATGGAAGGCGGCTCCCTCCAATTTAGACTGACGCCGCGCAACTATGGAGATGCCTACATCATCAATGAACCGCCTGGAACCGCGATCGAGATCGAGTTTAGCGGTGGGAACGATGTCAGGTTCCAGATCGTCGACTCCTATGGCAACACACATGCAGAAGCCGAGACCAATTCATATTCCTTTGTCACCAGAAACTATGGACCTCTCTTTCTGATTCCGTACCGAATTTCTGAAGAAGTTACCTTGGCAGCGAGCCACCGCCTTGTGCAGTTCGATGACCCAGACAGAGACAAGGAGATCCGGGTTGGACAGATCCTTCACGGCAACATCGATTTCCCTAACGATGTCGATTACTATTACCTGGATCTGGCGAGAAATGAGACAGTCGAGATTGTGGTGCGGTCAATCTTGGCCGATGCTCGACTAGATATGTGGGGCTATCAGGGGGATGCCTTAGAGGTGAGAGTAAGAGACGAGAGAAGCGGTGGGGGCCTGTTCGGGTTGGACCCAAGAATCGTCTTTCAGGCGCCCCACACTGGGGAGTACGTTCTAGCTGTGACAAACGTACATCCAAGTTCGCAGGCACCAGCCGGGTACGTAATCTCTGTTGAACAAGCCCGCCCTACAGCTACATTGACGTCACTGACGTCTTGGGTGACGATAGACACGCCAGTAAACGTGAGAGAAGGTCCAGGCACCAATTACGCTGTCATAGATACAGCCGCGGCCGGCGAATGGTACGTCATCACCGGCAAGAGCCCTGGCCTTGGAGACTGGTGGCAGATCAGCTATGGGAACCGAACCGGGTGGGTTTACGGGCCGCTTGTAAATGCGATCAATAGCGAGAACGTACAGGTGGTTGCCCCCCCGAATCCCTGACAGACTTTCCAGCGACCATTCCAGTAGACCCGACTATTCCACTACCATCCTGCGCGCGACCAGCGCATATACCCCCTTTACAATCCGCTTCCCCGTCGCAAACTCCAGTGGCTCAGACATCTCAGCGCCGGGCAGATAACGAGCATCAGCCGCCAACTGGTCCAGCGAGGCAGCCTCAATCTGCTTGAGCGTATCCGTATCGTAAAACCGCACCGACTCCGCCCCGACCCGCCACTGCCCGCCCGCGGACAGAACGGCGGCCATGTCCTCGTGATCGTATGGCCACTCCCACGTGGTCCGGCCCTGCACGCTGCGAAGGGGTGAAGTACGCGTAAACAGGTCCGGCACACCGGACACAATCAGCAGCGGCGCACCCGCTTTCAGCGCCCTGTGCAGCCGTGCCAAACCTATCCGCAGTTCGATCGGGTCCATGCACAGCAGCGAAAAGAAGCAGCAGGCCCCGTCAAAGGCGTCCGTTTCCTCCAGCTCCACCAGCGCCAGCTGACGAAAATTCTGCCCCGGCACAGCCAACCGGGCCTCGGCGATCATCTGCGCTGACGGGTCAATGCCTGTCACGCGCTGTCCCGCGTCCGCCAGCGCGGCCGCAATCGGTTTCCCGTGCCCGCAGCCGACCTCCAGTACCCGGCCACCGGCGGGCAGCAACCCCAACCAGCCCTCAAACGCCTCCCGGAAAAACGGTTCGGCCAGATAGTCATGGCTGTAGTCGCTGCCGAGCGCATCATAGGCCGCCGCGTTGACGCGGCCGCTGAAACTGTTCACTTCCAGACCGGGCGCCGCCGCTCCACCAGTCAGAGCACCGTCGGCCCCCCAGTATTCCAGCGCCTGCCGCAGCTCCTGGTCGAACACCTCGCCGAAACGCAGAAGCTCCTCCCCACCGATCCGGTCCAGAGCGAAGGTGATGGCGGAGCCATCCCTGGGGCCGCCGTCGGTCAACCCGCTGACGGTCAGCTGCAGCGTCAGCTGATAGGTCGGATTGCCCTGCGCGTCGGCGTCCCCGGCACGCGCCATCAGCAACGCCGGCGGGCAACCGCTCCGCCAGGTTGCGTAGGGGGTCTCGCCGCTGAGCAGCTGTTCGATCGGTTCGGCTAAGCGCCAACCGTCAACCTGCAGAACGTGACGCAGATAGGTCAGCGGCGCGCCCTCCAGCCCATAGCTGATCTCCACCCAGACCGCGTCGCGCGCAGCACACTCAGTATCCCCCAGCACCAGGCGCACATGCTGACTGACCGCTGCCGGCGCCCAAGGGCGGACCATGAGCGCGAGGACAGCGTCAGAACCATCCGGGTCCGTAGGGGTCTGCTGGCGAACGTGGGCCATGGGTCGCGTTCAGAGGACCGTAGTCAGTTACTCGCGCCAGGATAGTCGCCGACCCACCGCAGCAGCGTCGCCGCATCGCGCAGGAACGCCTCCGGCGCGTCATCCTCCACGAACTCCAGCAGCGCATAGCGCATTCGCTCGGGATCCCCCGCCTGCGCCAGATAGTCCCGCCACAGGTCCTCGCCCTCTGCCAGGGGACGGCGCTCACCCGTCTGCAGATGCCAGTGGAAGACATGCAGATGTTCCAGCCACGGCCGCACCATCTCTATTCCGGCCAGGTTGTCGGCGCGCGCGGCGAACCGGGGCGGCTGCCACAGCGAGCGCACATTGGCATGGTCTACGCTCTGCAGGAGATGCAAGGCCGCCGCATTTGTGTCGGTGAGCGTATTGCCGTGGAACTCGTAGACGATGCCGATCTCCTCGGCCTGGGCCAGGTCGGCGATGCGGCGGCTGTCCTCTACCACCGTCTGAAAGTAGGCCTCGTCCGCCTCGTCGCTGCCCTGGTTTCCGGGCCAAACGCGTATCTGCAGCGCGCCCAGCGCAACCGCCGAGGCCAGCACCGCTTCGAACGGTCCCGTCTCAAGATGCCCGACGCGGTAGTAGGAGCCATAGGCCGCCGCGTCCAAACCGGCGTCAGCACCCATGCGGGCGACCGTCTGCGCCTGCGCCTCATCCCCGTGCGGAACGTGGATATCCCCGCCCCACTCGACCGCGGCCAGACCGGCCTGCGTCACCAGGGCGATGATCTCCTCCACTGAGAGTTGGCGAAAAGTTATGGAGACGAGTCCGGGCACAAACATAGGTGATCCTGTCGGGGACGGAGACTGCGCGGGCAAAATGCTCGGGCGGCCAGAAGATGGTCCGCATCAGGCCAGCAGCGGCAGCATCTCCTGCGTGACCTCGTATTCCATGCGTTCACCCGCCAGGTAGCGGGCCAGCTCGGTCACCATCGTACGGCCCATTAGCAGGCATTCGGTGTTGTGCGCGCCGGCAATATGGGGAGTGAGAAGCACGTTGGGCAGGCTGTAAAGAGGCGACCCCGCGGCCGGCGGCTCCGGGTGCGTGACATCCAGCAAGGCATACAAATCCGGCCGCTGCTGCAGCACCGCGATCATCTCCGGCTCGTTCACGACCGCACCGCGCGCCGTGTTGATGAACGCCGCGCCCTCTTTCATCGAGGCCAGGTGCGCGCCCGTAATCATGCCGACCGTCTCCGGCAGCCACGGCGTATGCAGCGAGACCACGTCACAGCTCCTGAACAGCTCCTCCAACCCGACCGGCTCCACGCCCAACTCCGCGGCCAAAACCGGCGTCAGGAAGGGGTCGTAAGCCAGAACGCGCACCGCCGGTAGCGTCTCCTGCAGCAGACGCGCAACCCGGAGCCCGACCTGCCCCAGCGAGATCAGGCCGACGACGCCGGTGTAGAGTCCAGGCAGCGGCTCCTTATCAAACGATCTGTAGGTTCCCTCTTGGCGCAGCTTGTTGGCGAAATGCCAGACACGTTTCAGGCTGAGAATGATCTGCGCCAGAGTGTAAGGCGCCACAAATTCGGCATTGGCGCCATAGCCGCTGGTCAGGCGCACGCCCCGCTCCCACAGCGCATCGGTCACAAAGTAGCGCACCGTCCCCGCAGCGTAAAAGATCGCCTCCAGATTGGGCGCCGCGTCAAGGAAGTCCTCGTCCACCCGCGCCATGCCCCATCCGGAAAAGATCAGCGAGACATCCGCCAGCGCCGAAGCGTCCGCCGCGACCGTCTCAGGCGTCTGCAACGCCCCAACGATCTCAACCTGCGCCTCAATATCCCGCCGCGTGTCTTCCCCGTAAATGCGGGCAAACGCGCTCTCCCCCAGCAGATACAGTCCCTTCGGCTTCTCCGTCCCCATCGCAACCCCACTCACCCCGCCGTCCCCAATTCCTAGCTCCGGCAGTCCCTGACCGTACCTAACTCCAGGAGACGCCGTCACTAAAAACTAGAAACTGAAAACTAAAAACCGAAGTCTCACCCCGCCATCCACTCACGCAGAGCCCGCGCATGCTGGGGAATAGCGATCTCCGGCTCCTCGACCTCAGGATGCCACGCCTTCTCCCACTCGGCGCAGATATAGCCGTCGTAGCCCTTCGCCGCCAGCAGGTGGAGGATCTCCCGGCAGGGGACCTCGCCCTCGCCCATCAGGTTCAGCTCCCAGCTGCCGTCCTCCCGCCGCAGAGCGTCCTTCATGTGGACATGGGCCAGGCGCGCGCCGATGTAGTTCCACGTATCCTCGGTCGATTCGCCCATCCGAAAGGGATGATGCACGTCCCAGACCGCTTTGACCCACGGCGAATCCACCTGGTCCAACACGCCCGCCACCTCCTGCCCGCGGCAGAAAGCGTCGTGGGTCTCCAGGCAGATTGTGACGCCGTGCCGTTCAGCGTCCGGCGCGGCCTCCGCCAGGCTGGCAGCAACGAGATCGATCACGTCCTCCATCGTCTGGCCCTCGGACGGGCCGCCGCCGAAAGTGCGCACGATCGGCGCCTCCAGGTCGCTGGCCAGCGCCAGGTAGCCGCGCAGGTCGGCCAGATGCTTGGCGCGGTCGTCCGCGTCCGGCGAGGAAAAGCGCGTGGACGCGCCGATGCCGGCGATAACCAACCCGTGCTGCTTCATCAGGCTGCGGATAGCGGCGCGGCGCTCATCTGGCAGGTCCGGCGGAATTACCTGGCCGTCCAGGATGCGCACTTCCAGCCCGGCATAGCCGTCAGCGACCGCCTGCTCCGCCGCACGTTCCAACGACCAGCCCGGCGAACCAAGTGTGCTGAATACAAGTGGGTAGGGATAAGGCAAGGGTGTGTAATCCTTTTCAGGTTGAAAAACTATTATTGTCTACTGCGTTGGCGTTCCGTAAAGCGGGTTACTGATCCGCTACCGCTTGTTCAATCTCTTGCATCAAACGACTCATCAGTGGGTGGGCGGGAGTCATCTTGAGTGCTATCTCTTGCAACGACGCAACGTTATAGCGGGTGCCGCGGTTGGGGGCGTTCAAAAAACGTTCCAGAATTTGAAAAAGCTGCTTTCCCCTGAGTTGAAGCTGATACGCCCTCTTGATCTGCCGATGCATCCTCTCTCCAGGAGAACGAAAGCCACGGCTCTTGCGGAAATCCTCATCTATCTGTGTATGTCCACGCGGGACAACTCGGTCGCAGTGATGAGAGACCTCATAACGCCTTTCCGCAAGATACTCTTCAACCTCAAATGCGAACCACTCGGCAATGGCATCCAGCAACTGCTGTTGTGCCTGCGCCTCCTCGGCGTCTAGAAGGTTTTCAAGTTCAGCGCCGGCGTACAGATCATTCTCAACGCTATATCCTTCTGTCCAGATGACCTCATTGTAGTTTGTCGGTATCCCTGAGAACAGCCACATGTCCCTGTCGGCGACAAAAGCAACCGGCAAATTGGAGAATTCCTGCCTTCGTTCATATACAGATAGCAATTTGTCCCTACCACCTGTAGGCAGCACATTCGCGGCTCGATTACCGAGGCGCGCCTCTACCCAGCGATAGATGCGCATATCCTCTTGGCCTTCAACAAGAATCGTTGGCAGGGCGGAGCGACGAAGTGTAGCGACCAACTCCTCTACCGTGGGGGACGGCGTCGGCACTAATTCTCCCCTCCCTTGTCCCCCAACGGTACCTCCTTGTCAGGAAACTTTGCGTAAATGAAGGGTGAATGGGTAGCAATGAAGAACTGATTCCCTGTCCCCTGTTCCAGTAAAGTCGGTAGCAGGAGCCTCTGCCAGTCCACGTGCAGGCTCAGTTCCGGCTCATCGATAAAGATAGCTGTATTTTCGCTGAATGCGTTGTAGCACAGAAAGCTCAGCATCTGTTTCTCTCCTGCGGAGAGCTTGTCAGATGTAATTGCTCCTTTTGTTGTTTCAAGAGTTGCCCCGTCTGATCCTTCTCCCAGAGTAATCCCCTTCGTTATTTCACCATGGGCATTTTGTCCGACAACCTGAATTGCCTGGTATTCTAAGATGCTTCGAGTAAGTTCGGACAGCACTAGAAACGGCTTGAAAAGCCGCTCGCTCTCCTTAGCAACCTGTTGAATATCAGTAAGTACGGAGGGCACGGCCTGAGATATTTCCGAGCCTATGGCATCACCGGGAGACACCTGGAACTTTTGTGAGATCTCGCTCAATAGCCGAGACTGACGGTCTCTGATCTCCTCGTTGATATCGGCGTATTTCTGAGTCAACAGAGTACCAACATCATGGGTTGAGATTGACGCGATAAATCTGTGACCGTTGGTCGAGATATCAGAGGAAAACCTTTCCAATGATGACTGAAACATCTTCGTTGTCGAAGTTGCTGATCTGTCTGGATGGTCGACATCGCTGAGACCTGAAAAGCCCCCTTCTATTCTTCTGAATGTGGGGAAGAACAAACTTTTTTTCGACTTGGTCACGATATGCTTGTTGAGTCTTTTCAGCGTGTCATCCAGTTGTTCGACAGTTCCCTCCTTCAGTGCTCCATTGGAAAGATCTGATGAAATTAATGTGATCTCGCTAGCGCTGCGTCGATGAATCGCCAGATAAAGAGAATCGCCTTTCACTGAAACTTGCTGAAACGGGATTTCAAAGATTACGCGCTCAAGATTCCCGCTGATAAGGTACCAGAGTAACTTCAGTATCGTGGTCTTACCCGACCCATTCTTACCCGTAATGATGTTCAGGTCTTCATTGAACTCCAGGTCGGCATCAATTCGGTTGTTCAGGCCCTTAACGCTAAGACTCTTTATCATCCGCTTGAGCCTCCATACTCAACCCGCGAGGGGCGACAGACGCTCTCACTCCTCACCGTCCCCTCTCATCTTACGGAAAAACGCCACCTCACGCACGAATGTCTCGAACCAGTCCGCGCCTTCCTCAATGTCATACTCGCAGTGAATCGACAGAAAACCGTCATACCCGATCCGGCGCAGCTCACCGAATACCGCCGTCCAGTCGACGATCCCATCACCGGCGTCCACCCAGCGCGGTTTGGCCGCGCCGTGGCCGTTCTTCTCAACACGCTCGACGAGGACATCCTTAAGGGAAAGAATACTCAGATGCTCGCGCGCCATCGCCAGGCCGAAGTCGAACGGTTCACCGTCGACCGCGAAGTGACCGGGGTCTAGATACGCGCCCAGATAGGCGGGGTCGAAGTCGCGCAGCAGATGCATCAGCGCCGCCGCGTTAAGGCCCATACAGTAAGCGGAGTGCGTATGATAGCAGATCTTGACGTTGTAGATACTGGCCAGTCTTTCCCAGGCCGCGAAGGCCCGCCGCACGTAGTCCACCTGCTCCCAGTAGTCCATCGTCTGCGGTTCGAACCTGAAATAGCCCAGCTTCAGCAGCCGCACGTCCGCGCTGTCCATCGCCGCCAGCAACGGCTCCGCCAAAGGATGGTCGGCCGTCAGCAGATCGAAATTGCCCGTGACCATGCCGATCTGCAGGCCTGCCTCCTCCATCTGCGCCTGCGCCTGCGGCAGCGCCTCAGCCGCGTTGTCCGGGTTGACCGGATGACCGGGCCGCACCGCCAGGTCGTAGCCGTCGTAGCCGTGCTGCTGCGCCAGTTCAATCAACTCGGCAATACTCTTTTCCTGGAGCATCTTGCTGAAAACGATCAGTTTCATGCGTTACACTCTCCCCTGACTACTGACTACTGCCGTCTCACAACCGGTGCATATGAAATCCGCCGTCAACGTCCAGCACCGCGCCGGTCGAAAAGGGAAACAGCCCCTCCGCCAGTGCCGCCACCGCTTTTCCCACGTCCTCCGGCTGCCCCCAACGGCGTATCGGCGTCAGGCCGTCGCCGATCAGCTTGTCGTACTTCTCCTTCACCGTGCTCGTCATGTCCGTCTCGACGATCCCGGGCCGCACCTCGACGACGTTGATGCCGCTCTCCGCCAGCCGGTCCGCGAACAGCAGCGTCATCATGCCGACACCGGCCTTGGAGATGCAGTACTCGCCGCGCGCCGGGCTGCTGGTATAAGCGCTGATCGAACCAATATTGATGATCTGCGGCGCGACTCCATCGGCCTCCGCCGGCCCGGCTTCCAACTGCTCCAGCATCGTCCGCGCCACCAGCTGGCTGAGAAAAAACGGCCCCTTCAGATTGACGTTCATCACCTCGTCGTAGGACTCTTCCGTCGTCTCCAGAATGTCCATACGTGTGCGCGGCCCCATGCCGGCGTTGTTCACCAGCAGATCGATACGGCCGAACTCGTCCAGCGCCGCCTGCACCAGCCGCGCCCTGTCCGCCGCCGAGCCGATATCAGCCTGCACCACCAGCGCATCGCCGCCCGCCTCGCGGACCATCCCAGCGGTCTCATTCGCCGTCGCCGCATTGCCGCGATAGTTGATAACCAGCGACCACCCTCTCTCCGCCAGCGCCAGCGCAATGCCCCGTCCAATCCCCCGTCCAGCACCGGTCACCAATGCCACTTTGCCCATCACACCACCCTTCCACTCCACAGTCTCCAGCCCAAAACGAACGGCCGCCCTCCACTGGGGTTACTAAAAACTAACTACTAAAAACTAGAAACTGCCCTACTCCACTCCCAGCACCTTACACACCGCCTCCAGGAAAAAGTAGTCCCCCCACATCACACTCTCATTCACGCCCAGCCCCAGCCGCTCGTGATACATGCCCTGCTTGAGCACGCCCTCCCAGCCCTCATCGTCGAAGGCCACAAACTCCGGCTCGGTCAGCGTATCCATGATCTGCAGCGCGTAGTCGTTATACTGCTTGCCCAGAGTCGGATCGCCCACCAGCTGCGAAAGCTGAATCAGACCGCTGGCCGCGATGGCCGCGGCCGAACTCTCGTGCGGATTCTGCGGCTCCGCCTCCATCCAGTCGTTCTGCGGCACACCGTGGTCCGGCGTGTTTTCCATGTAGAACCAGGCGTTGTCCTGGCTTGTCTTGAGGAAGCGGGCGTCCCCCGTCAGCCCGTACACCGTGCCGAAACCGTAGAGCGACCAGCCCAGCCCCCGCGCCCACGAGGAGTCGTCGCGCCAGCCCTGGTGCGTCGTCTGCCGCAGGAACTCGCCCGTCTCCAGGTCGAAAATGCCCTCGTGCGACGTGCTGCCGTCGCCCCGCACCAGGTAGCGCCGCGTGGTCAGGCAGTGGCGGTAGGCCGTCTCCCACAGCTCCTCGTCATCGGTCTCCTGCGCCGCGTAGAAGATGATCGGCACGTTCATCATAATGTCGATGAAGAGGCTCTCGTCGGAGACAAATGAGCGCAGATACTCGCCCTTCTCCTTGAACCGCTTGGCCAGCGTCTGACCGGCCTCGATGACCACCGCGTTCTTGTCCTCCTCGCCGGTCAGGTCGTACCAGCGCTTCCAGGTGGAGAAGAACAGGAAGCCGAGATCGTGGACGTTGCGGTCCGTCTTGCGGTGTTCCAGCAGGCGTGAATAATGCTCGGCCTTCTCGCGAAAATACTCGTCGCCCGTGGCCTGGTAGACCAGCCACAGCTGTCCGCCCAGGAAGCCTTCACACCAGTTCGTCCACGCCTCGCCGCTGTGCATCCACTTCCCGTTCTGCGTGTACATCGGGAAATGGTCCGGGTGCGCCTCCACCAGGTGGCGCAGCTGCCCGGCCGCAAAATCGATGGTTCTTTCACATTTGGATTGCAGATTATCAAGGTCAATCATCGGGTTTGGGTCTCCCAAGCTCGTTTACATGTATTACATTTCGGCGGACAGGACTTCCATATCACCGTCAATGCGTGCTCAGTTCACTCTCAGTTCTCCACAGCCCCTGCGGCACTCATCACCTTCCGCAGCGACTCTACCGCGTACGCCATGCCGTCCGGACCGCTGAATCCGCTGCTGTGCGCGGCGATCGCCAGGTGCGGCTCCAGCGCCAGCATCCCCTGGTACCCGCTGCTGATCAGCCGGTCCAGCAGTTCGGGGATCTGCCCGTCGCCTTCCCCCGCGGCCTTCACGCCGCCCTCCAGCTTGCAGTCCTTAATATGCACATAGCCCACCCGGCCGCCGATCACAGGCCAGCCCCGCTCAGTGATCCGCTCCTCGCCCACCTGTACGAAGTTGGCCGGGTCCCACAGAAAGACCAGATGCGGGCTGTCGATGGCGTCGACCAGCTTCACGCAGCGCTCGAGCGTGTCACCTACGATGCCCTTCTCATTTTCCAGCAGCAGGGTGACGCCCTCTTTCGCGGCGACCTCCGTCAGACGCCGCAGCCGGTCGATGGCCGTCTCCACGAAGCTGTCGTAATCGTCGCTGCCCTCGGGCGGATGGAAGGAAAAGATGCGAATATTGCTGGTGCCCAGCTGGCGGGCAATCTCGCTCAGGCGGCGCAAATTCTGCACCTCCGTCTCGATCGGCGCCTCGATCGGGCTCTTCCCCACCGGACTGCCAATCGCGCTGATCGTCACGCCGTGGTCGTCGCACAGCGCCCGCACCTTCGCGACCCGCCCGTCCGACATATGCAGCACGTTCTCCCCCCACGCCGCCCGCAACTCCAGGCAGGAAATCTTCAGCTCATTGAGCGTCTCCAGCTGTGACTCCAAATCGTCCGCGATCTCATCGCCAAAAGCGCTGATAGTAAAGGATGCAGTTGTCATATCTCAATATCTCTCCGAATGAGGCCATCCATCATGTCAATATGTGACTCAAAATGAGGCGAGCGAACGCATCTCTCTCCTCACTCCTCTTCACTCTCTCCTCGCATTTGGGCGGTCGGCCGCAAGCGGCCTCCCTTGTGCGGGGGCTCCGCCCCCGCAACGCCCCCCCCAAAAACATGCCTCGCCGCCCATGCGCCGCCCATCCAGCAGGTGCCCCAGCGACCGGTGCAAGACCCCCGCGCGTCCTTCCTATCACCGCACGCCGGTCCCAGGTGTTCACTAAAAACTAACTGCTAAAAACTAGAAACTATCCTCATACACCGCCAATATCGCCGCCAGACTCCGCCTCCCCTCACTCCCGTCAATCACCGGGTCCTCCCCGCGGCCGATGCCGGCGATGAAGTCCTTGAGAATGGCGATATGGCCGCTGGTCGAAATGCCGCGCGGGTCGCCCGCCATGCCCGGGTCCACCTGCTCCGTCGCCACCGGCCACGGCTCGACCGTCTCCTTGGCCGGATCGGCCAGACCCCAGCGCAGAACCGACTCCCCCTCGATCTGGATGCCGCCGTTTGTCCCGTAGACCTCCAGCCGGTGCGGGAATCCCGGCTCCGTGGCCACCGTCGCCGTGATCGTCGCCACCGCGCCGTTGCCAAAGCGCAGCACCGCGCCCGTCGTATCCTCAATCTCCACCGAGCGATGCCGCGAATCGGCGAAGGCATGCACATCAACCGGGTCGCCCAGGAACCAGAGCAGCAGATCGACAATGTGAATGCCCTGGTTCATCAGCACGCCGCCGCCGTCCATCTCCCACGTGCCCCGCCAATCCGCCTGGGCGTAGTAGGGCTCACCGCGAAAATAGGGCATCGTCACCACGCCCAGCGTGATTTCACCCAGGTCGCCGCCGTGGATGGCGTCGTGGACGCGGCGGAAGAGCGGCTCAGCCCGCCGCTGCAGACATACGCCCAGCTGCACGCCGTTCTCCCGGCAGGCCGCGATCATCGCGTCGGCGTCGGCCAGCGACAGCGCCATCGGCTTTTCCACCAGCACATGCTTGCCGCTCGATGCGGCCGCGATCGCTTGCTGCGCGTGATGACCGCTCGGCGTGCAGATGCAAACCGCATCGACCGCCGGGTCCGCCAGCAGCTCGTCATAGGAGCGGGCCGGCGCGCCGAAACGCTGCGAAATCTCCTCGTAGCGGGCCGGGTTGTAGTGGCCGACGCCCACCAGGCGCGCGCCCAGCTCGGCGCATTCCTGGATCGCATTCAGATGGTACTCCGCCACCATCCCCGCGCCGAGGATGGCAAAACCAAGTTCGTTTTGTGTCATTTTGTTTCGTCCCACATGCGGCGCAGATACTCCCCGGCGGGGCCCGCCTGGGCGGCCAAATCGTCCCAACGGCACTCGATCGAGATGCGTCCGCTGTAGCCGCCCTTGTGCAGGCGGCGGAAAAACTCCTCGTACGGATAACTGCCTTCACCGGGCGCAACGCGATGCGTGTCCGCGACATGCACGTGCTCGATCCATGCGGCGCAGGTGGTGATGTTTTCCAGCGGTTCGTCGTCCTCCATCATATGGTAGAGATCGGCCAGCAGGCGCACGCGCAGATGCGCGGTCTCCCGCGCCAGCTCCATGCCTTCGGCGACGCTGGTGATAATGTTCGAATCGCGCGAATTCAGCGGCTCGATGACGATGGTCACGCCGTTGCGCACGGCCACGTTCCCGGCCAGCCGCAGGAAGCGCACCAGCTGCATGAACGCCTCCTCCTTGTCGAATCCGTCCGGCACATTGCGCGCGCCGCCGCTGCCGAAGACGATCTTCTCACCGCCCACCGCGGCCACGCGGCCGATGGCGGCCTCCAGGTAGCTCTCCACCTGCTCCCAATTCACATTTGGCCCCGTAACAGGTACCTCCGCGGGCACAAAGACATTGAAGACCGGCGTCGGCAGCGGCGCGTTGTCGAAAGGCGCCCGGATCGCGTCGAAATCCGGGTCCAGCGGCGACAGCGATCGCACCGTCGGCTCGACAAAATCGAAGCCGGCCGCATGCGCGATGCCCGCGTCGGCAATCGGTAGACAGATTCCAAATTGCATGGGTGGTGTACTCCAGGGGCGGCAAATATCAGGATTTTTTTGCTGTGTGACACAGCATGAACTGTATTCTATAATAGGATTCTCACGGGCGCTATATTTTCCGATGTTCATTGGCTTTGGAATCTCACTTTTGAAATGGCCTGTCCGCCGCCACTGCCAGGAACGTGAAAGGAGGGATTGAAGGCAACGTAACACACTTCTGTACGCTCGATGCACAACCCAAGGGGGAATGACCGATGACCAGCAAGTCAAGCAGACGCAGTTTTCTCAAAGTGTCTGGTAGCGTCGTAGCGGGCGCAGCCGTGGCCGGATGTGTGGCCCCCGTTGCGCCAACCACGATGGATTCTGCAGGCCCTACCTCCGAACGCGTCGCCCTGCGCTTCCTCAACAAGTGGGGCTCCGGCGTGCGCCGTGAGCTGATGAACGGCTTTCTCGACAATTGGGCCGAACAGAACCCCGATATCGGCATCATCTTCGAACCCGTCGCCGACTTCGACCGCCGCATGCCCATCCTCGTCGCCGCTGGTGAGTGGGGCGACATCATGTTGTTCTTCGATCTGCAGCTGAGTGCGTTCCATGAAATCGCCGCCGATCTCACCCCCTACTTCGAGGCCAGCGGCACGCCCTTCCCCGGCAAGGAGGGCAGCGAGTTGATCCGCATCCCCAATCATGTCGGATACGAGCCGGGCAAGGTCAAGGCCGTCCCCTTCCAGCTCAATATCGTCATGACGGGCATCAATAAGGACCTCTTCAGAGAGGCCGGCGTGCCCATGCCCTGGGAACACGATCATAACGGCGACAAATGGTGGGACTGGCACGACTACCGCGAGGCCGCCTGCGCCATCAACGACCTCGGCGAAGACATCATCGGCTCCAACTTCAGCGTCGGCAATATCGAGCAGGATGGCCTGGTCAACTGGAGTGTTGCCAATGGCGGTCAACTCATCGATGTCGAGAACAAGAAAGGCTCCTGGAACACGCCTGAGTTCATCGAAGGCCAGCAGTTCGCCGTCGACATGATCTGCCAGGACGGCTGCATGTTGAACGTGGACGACTATCAGGGCCTGGGTCAGGCTCTGGGCATCTACCCGTGGGCCGCCGGCGTCCAGGGCATCGCCTCTCGCGGCTCCGGCTACTGGGTAAGTCGCAGCGAGGCCGACCTCACCCAGGTCGCCTGGGTCCGCTCGCCCAACACCGGCCAGAGCGCCGGCCTTGGCTCCATGCACTTCCACATCGTCACCACGCAAAGCCAGCACCCGGCCGAAGCCTTCAAGTTCATTACCTACCTCGCCAACTTCGAGAACCAGAAGAACATCGCCCTCTCCGGTACGGCCGAACCGGTCAACGCCGGCGTCTGGCAAGACGCAGACTACCAGGCCACGTGGGGCGGCCCCGAAGCAGTCGAGGCCTATCTCGATGCCCTCGACAACTTCATCTTCACGCCGCAGCTCCCCGGCGTCCTCGAAT
>JAJDTL010000046.1 GCA_022827195.1 Caldilineaceae bacterium | reverse complement strand
GGTGGCGCGGGGGACCGGCGGTGTTCGCGCGGGCCCG
Source organism: Caldilineaceae bacterium (assembly GCA_022827195.1). Lineage (GTDB taxonomy): Bacteria > Chloroflexota > Anaerolineae > Caldilineales > Caldilineaceae > Bin5. Next base: position 17,137 of record JAJDTL010000046.1, on the reverse strand, counting down.
GTGGCTTTTCTTCCCGGTGGGGGCCCCCCCCGCGGGGGGGAGGCGCTGGCACGGTGGCATACACACGGGGGGCGTTGGGGGGGAGTCCCCCGCACAAGGGAGGGCCGGAGCGGCCGTGACTCGTGATTCGTGATTCGTGATTCGAACTGCGGGAGCCGCGCAAGCTCGCTGGCGTCGGCGCGGTTGCGCGTTGGCGGCGAGATGGAAGCGCGTCGGCACGGTCGGTTTTACGACGGTGGCGTCGGCGACAGGCTGGCATCGCGCGGGCACGGTGGCATTACTTCCCGGTCGCTGACACACCAGCCGGGGGGAGGCGCAGGCACGGTGGCATACACAAGGGGGGCGTTGGGGGGGAGTCCCCCGCACAAGGGAGGGCCGGGACGGCCGTGACTCGTGATTCGTGATTCGTGATTCGAACTGCGGGAGCCGCGCAAGCTCGCTGGCGTCGGCACGGTTGCGCGTTGGCGTCGGCGCGGTTGCGCGTTGGCACGGTCGGTTTTACGACGGTGGCGTCGGCGACAGGCTGGCATCGCGCGGGCACGGTGGCATTACCTCCCGGTTGCTGACACTCCAGCTGGGGACGCGCACACACGGTGGCATTACCTCCCGGTTGCTGACACTCCAGCTGGGGACGCGCACACACGGTGGCATACACAGGGGGGCGTTGCGGGGGGAGTCCCCCGCACAAGGGAGGGCCGGAACGGCCGTACAACGGCAGTTGTCAGTGGACAGTTGTCAGTGGCCGGTGGCCGGGGACTGCAGGGGGTGGGTATGACTCGGTTGCTTCCCGAGGGAAGGGGATTTGTACCTCTATTTTGGACTGCATCCACCCAAAGGTAGAGTCAGGCAACGAGAGGAAGCTCTGTGATATACTGGAAGGCCGATTTTGCAGTATGGACCAACAAGGAGGCTGAGCTGAATAGCAACGAGCTGGCGAGAAAGATTGTTGAGATTATTGAGGAGAAGCAGGCGGCGGAGATCGTCCTGCTCGACGTGAGCGAGCAGACCAGTATTGCCACCTATTTTGTACTGGGCACGGTGAACAATGAGCGACAGGCGAATTCGATCCGGGATGATCTATGGCAGCAGCTCCAGATCGAAGAGAAGATGCGCCCGTTGAACGTGCACGATCTGCGGCAGGAGGGGGGCGGGTGGCTGCTGGCCGACTATGGCGATGTTATCTTGCATCTCTTCACGGAGGAGACGCGCCACCACTATGACCTGGAAGGTCTGTGGAGCGATGCGCAGGTTGTGCTCAAGATCCTGTAGAGGGCCAATCCGACTTCCGGTCTACTATTTTGCGCTTACAGTTTCTTGTTGATGCGGGGGCGGAGGGGCGACGCTACTCCGGGGAGAGGCTCGACTTGTAGAGGGCGACGGCGGGTGTTGTGTCGACATGCTCGGTGGCGTCGAAGAGGTCGGTCAAGCCGCCTGCGCCGTCTTCGACTTCGGGATTCTCCAAAGCCGCGAAGGCGTCCAATTGGGAGATGCCGGCTGCGAGCATGGCTTCGACGATGTGGGGGCGCGCTGCGGCGGTGTCGAGATCGAGGAGACTGCCGAAGAAGTTGGCGATCTCGAACATGGCCTCGAAGGGCCCGGCGGAGAGGTGGACGCCGTTATTTGCGATTGTTACCTCGTCGAAGCCGTACTGTTGTGGTCGGGCGTGGAGCTGGCCGCGAATGGAACCGGCGACGGCTCGTTCAGGGAAGGTGTCACCGATCATTTCGTCGCGCAACGTTGCCCAGGGGGTATCGGCATGGAGCAGCATGAGGGCGATGCGGTGCGATGGTTCTGTGAAGTGGGCCAGTTGGGCGGGGTGGAAGCCGTTGACGAGGATGAAGTTTTCGCCCTCCGCCGCATAGGTCTGCACGTAGAATCCGCTGCGTATCTTTTCCGACTTTTTTGTAAACCATAGCGTATCGAGGCTCGCCGGTGTGAAGGAGGGATGAGCGGCGAGATATTCGTGTCCGCCGTAGAGGGGGTAGTCAGCGGGGGAGACGGAGAGGGCTTCGTAGACGCTCTGGCGGTCGTCCGCGTGCAGGCCGGTGGAGGCGTTCTTGGAGAGAACGTTGATGGCGCCATAGTGGCGGTCCATGCTCTCCTTGCGTTCGAGGGCCTTGCCGGCGACGAGTACGATGCCGGCAACGGCTGCGTTGAACTGGGCGAGCTTCCCCCAGATGAGATCAAGTGAGCTGCGGAGATTGTCCTGGCCGGTGACAGCCAAGATTTCGGGCTTTATGAACATGAGCAACTCGTTTTGGCGTTCGGTCTGCCCGATAGCGGGCGGCTGCAAGACAGCGATCTCTTCGTCGCGCTGAACAGACTGAATAAGCGCCTGCGTGAACTGTTGCTGACTCTGCACAAACGGCTCCTTTACGGTGCGAGGAGGGGAAGGCAGAGGATGCTGCCGGTCGCAGCTCCGCTGCATGTTGATTCTATGTGAACGAGTACCGTACTTGATACGGGCCGGTCTGGTGCGCAGCCTACCGCAGTGCGAAAATTTTGACAAGAATTGGGAGGGAAAGAGGCTGTGTTGGAGCGGAGCAGGCTGCGGTCTACTGTGAGGGGAAGACGAATAAGGGCACTTCGTGAAGCAGGTGCTTCAGGCCGTTTGACGTCGCGGATCTATCCACGAAGGTACACGAATTGGCACGAAGGAGACCCTTTCTTGACCTTCCCAGCCCTGGGGGATCTTACGGCAGAATCGCGGTTAGAGAGCGGATCGTCACTCAGGCGGATTCTTGGGCGGCTTTCAGCAGGGCGGCGTCTTCCGGTGCGACTGTCAATTCAGTTGGGAAGGCGAAGGCGTTTTTGTCGGCGAAGCGGGTGATGGCGTACTCGCCGTCGGGGTCGAGGGCAGCCAGGGGGCCTTTGGCGAGGGCCTGGTCGTTTACGTCGCCGATGCGGGCGGACACGACCCAGCCCAGCAGGAGGCAGGTGTCGCGTTTTACCAAGTCGCGGGCGCGCAGGAGCGCCTCGTGCGTGAGTCCGCCATGCCAGGTTGCTTCCAGGAGATTGCATTGAAAGTCGAGGCGGTGCGGTTCGGCTTCGGCGAGCTCGGTATAGAGGCGGATGGCCCTGTGCCAGCGTCCACCCATGCGATAGAGTGTGGCCAACGCGGGGCGTGTGAGCATGAGGGGCCGTCTCTGGCGCAAGAGCGTGCGGGAGAGACCCTGACGGATAGAGCGGTTGTAGGGGGCGTTTTCGAGTGCGAGGGTCCAGTAGCGCTGGGCGCGAGAGAGTTGTCCCTGAGCCTCGGCGTCGCGCGCGAGCACGGCCCAGGCGAGTTCGCTGCCTGGGTCGGCGCGGAGGAGTCGGAGCGCCCAGTCGCGGCCTTCGTCCCAGCGGCGCATGAGCCAGACGACCTGGAGGAAGCGGAAGTAGGTGGGCAGGTGGCGCGGCAGGTTTTTGAGAAGGACGCGTATGAGGGGCAGGGCGTCTTCGGCGCGGTTTGCGGCCAGGCGGCCGTCGACGACGTCGTTCCAGTGGGAGAGCTGGGTGCGAATGCCAGGCTTTTGGCGCGCTATCGCTGATGCCATGGGAGCTAAAGGGTCTCAGTTTTCTGCAGGAGCTCGATCATCATGCCGTGTGCGGCCTGGGGATGGAGGAAGGCGACGAGGCCGTGGATGCCGGGGCGGGGTTTTTCGTCGATGAGTCGGAGGCCGCGCGCGCGCAGTTCGGCGAGCGTCTTGTCTAAGTCATCGACTACGAAGCAGACGTGGTGGGGGCCTTCGCCGCGCCGTGCGAGGAAGCGGGCGGTGCCGCTCTCTTCGTCGGTGGGCGATAGGAGCTCGATTGTAGCGCGGCCGGCGTCGAGGAAGGCGATTTCGACGCCATGGTCAGGGACGTCGGTGCGCTCGAGCAGGCGGAAGCCGAGGAGGCCGCAGTAGGTGGCTAGCGCCGCGTCGATGTTATGGACGACGATGCCGACGTGGTCCAGCCGGGCGTCAGCTAGTTGCAATGGGTTCATTTGCGGTGGTCAGAAATGCGTTGGGCCATGTGCGAGGGCGCATTATGGATTGGACTGCTCCTCCTCGGGATAGATGCGCCAGCCGGGCAGATCTACATTTTGGCCTGAGATGGCGTTGAGGGGCAACTTCAGGAGCTTGCCTTCGGCGCGGACGGCGACAGTGCCGTCGGGTAGGTAGATCTCGCCGCTGCCGGTGAAGATGCGCCGGCTCTGGCTTAGAATGCGACCGCGTGCGGTTAGCTGCGTGTCGAGCGGGACCGAGTGGAGGAAGCGGGTGGCCAATTCTGCGGTGATACCCCATTCTTCCACATTGACGCTGGAGCCGTAGTTGACGGCGCGGGCGATGGTCTCATCGAGCACGCCGGTGAGGACGCCGCCGTGCATACGCCCGGGGTAGCCCTGATGGGCGGGCTGTCCGAAGAAACGGGCCAGGATTTCGGGTGATCCGTCGCAGGCCAGGGTCTCGTAAAAGCGGACCTGAACGCCGGCGACGTTTTGGATTCCGCAGACAAAGCAGAAGGCGCTATTGGGCTGCTTCTGCATCATACCCAGCTGGAGGGCTGATACTCGCCGAAGACGGAGCGCAGGGCGTCGCAGATTTCGCCGACGGTGACATCGCTTTCGACCGCTTCGACAAAGAGAGGCATGAGCGGGTCAGCGGCGGTTCTGGCCGCCTGTTCGATTCTTTGCAGGATGGCGCGCGCCTTCACCTGATCGCGGCGTGCGCGCAGACTGGCGAGGGCTGCGATCTGCCGGTTCTGGACGAGTTCGTCGACATGCAAGGTCTCTTCAGGGAGGGCGGACCCGCCCTGATAGCGGTTGACGCCGACGACGGTCTGCGCGCCGCTTTCAATGTCGCGCAAGGCAGCATAGGCCGACTCCTGGATTTCTCTTTGGATGAAGCCGTCGGTCACCGCCTGCAGGGCGCCGCCCATCTGGTCGATGCGCTCGATGTAACGGCAGGCCTGGCGCTCGATTTCGTCGGTAAGCCATTCGATGTAGTAGCTGCCGCCGAGCGGGTCGACGACGTCGGCGACGCCGCTTTCCTCTGCGAGGACCTGTTGTGTGCGCAGGGCGACTTCGACTGCTTTTTCGGTGGGCAGGGCGAGGGCCTCGTCTTTTGAGTTGGTGTGGAGGCTTTGGGTGCCGCCCAGAACGGCGGCCAGGGCCTGGACGGTGACGCGCACGATGTTGTTGTCCGGCTGCTGGGTCGTCAGGGTGCTGCCGCCGGTCTGGGTGTGAAAGCGGAGCCGCCAGGTCTTTGGGTCGGCGGCGCGGAAGCGTTCGCGCATAAGCCTGGCCCAGAGTCGGCGGGCGGCGCGGAACTTCGCCACCTCTTCGAGAAAATTGTTGTGCGCATTGAAGAAGAAGCTGATTTGAGAGGCGAAGCGGTCGACGTCGAGCCCTGCTGTGACGGCCTGTTCAACGTACTCGATTGCGTTGGCTAGGGTAAAGGCGACCTCCTGGACAGCGGTACTGCCGGCCTCGCGGATGTGGTAGCCGCTGACGGAAATCGTGTTCCAGCGGGGCACGCTGAGAGCGCAGTAGCGGAAGAGGTCGGTCATCAGGCGCATGGAGGGCTGCGGGGGGAAGATGTAGGTACCGCGGGCGATGTACTCCTTGAGGATGTCGTTTTGGACGGTACCGCGCAGCCTATCAGACGGGACGCCCTGCTCTTTGGCGACGGCGATTACCATAGCCAGCAGGATAGCGGCGGGGGCGTTGATGGTCATGCTGATGCTCACCTTGTCCAAGGGAATGTCCCTGAGGAGGGTGCGCATATCGTGCAAGCTGCTAATGGAGACGCCGACTTTTCCGACCTCGCCAAGGGCGAGGTCGTGGTCGGCATCGTGGCCTATCTGGGTGGGGAGGTCGAAAGCGACGGAGAGCCCGGTCTGCCCCTGTTGCAGGAGGAAATGGTAGCGGCGGTTGCTCTCTTCGGCGGATCCAAATCCGGCGTACTGGCGCATGGTCCAGAGGCGACTGCGGTACATGTTGGGCTGGACGCCGCGGGTGAAAGGATACTCGCCGGGGAAACCGAGCTGGCGCTGGTAGTCGTCGCCGCGTTCACCGTTTGCAGCGTTGTCGGCTGGCGTATAAAGGGGCTGGACGGTGATGGTCGGACCGCTTGTGGTGAAGCGTTCTCTGCGTTCGGGGAACCTTTTGAGGACCGGCGCCAAGGTATTGTCCTGCCAGTTCTGCATGAGGGTTGTCAGTTTGGCGGATTGGGCGGGGGAGGCTGTAGGGCCCGGCTGCGGCCCGCCTGTGGAGTGAGCCATCTCGATAGACCTTTGCGGCATGGGCGGAGGCCGGTCAGATTTCGAGCCGCCCGGCCAGCGCGTTGCTCAGGGTCAATTCGTCGGCGTATTCGAGGTCGCCGCCGGTGGGCAAGCCACGCGCGAGGCGGGTCACGCGAATGCCAAGCGGTTTGACAAGCCTGGCGATGTACATTGCTGTCGCCTCTCCTTCCAAGTTGGGGTTGGTTGCAACGAGCAGTTCTGCGGGGAGGGCGTCGTCAGGGAGACCGCTGGAATGATTTGGATTCAGGCGGCGGATCAGTTCTTCGAGCTTGAGGTCATCCGGGCCGATGCCCTCGACGGGAGAGATTGCGCCGTGCAGGACGTGGTAGAGGCCGCGAAAGGCGCCGGTGCGCTCGATGGCCTGCACGTCGAGGGGCTCTTCGACGACACAGATTATGGATTGGTCGCGCTGGCTGTTTTCGCAGATGGTGCAGGGGTCTCGGTCGGCGATATTGTGGCAGATGGCGCAGAAAAGGGTATTTGATTTCAACTCCTGCAGGGCGGTCGCGAGGTTTTGGGCGATTTCATCGTCGCTGCGGAGGAGAAAGTAGGCCAGACGGGAGGCCGATTTAGGCCCTATGCCGGGAAGTCGGCTGAAGGCGTCGATCAGATTGGTGACCGGCTGAGCGAGGGTCATGGTGCGTTCTTACAGGCCCAGGCCGGGGATATTCAGTCCGGCGGTGAGGCCACCCATGCGTTCTTCGGTCAACGTTTTCACCTTTTCGGCGGCGTCGTTGATGGCGGCGACGAGGAGGTCTTCGAGCATTTCGACATCATCCGGATCCACCACTTCCGGCTTGATGCGGAGAGCGTGCACGGTCTGATGGCCGTCCATGTCGACCTCAACCATTCCTCCGCCGGCGGTGCCGGTAACGACCTCTTCGGCCAACTCTTCCTGCGCCTTTTCCATGTCGCCCTGCATCTTGCGCATTCGTGCAGTGAGATCGCCGCCCAAGCCGCCACCTCCGGGGGAGCCGCCGGCCGGTATGCCGCCCCCGCCACTGCCGCCGAAGGGATTGCCGCCGCTTCTGGTCCTACGGTTCTTTCTTTTCTTGGCCATAGAATTCACTCCGAATGAGGTCTGTATCGCATCTTGTTGTGCTGGTCAGTGACCGGCACGGCTGTCGTTGACTTCTGCGCCAAGTTCGGCGACGGCATATTCGATTAAGGGGTCGATGCCGGCGGCCTGTTCTTCTTCGAGGACGGGCCCGGCAGCTGCGCTAAGGTTCGCTTTATCGCCGCTCTGACAGCTGAGGGAAACCTTTTGGCCCAGGAACTCTCCAAGAATGTCGGCGACAGCTTCCCTAGTTGCAGCCTCCGAGATTACGCCCTGGGCGAAAGTATTGTTGCCGAAGGCCATGGCGACTGAGTCGGCGCCGATGGCGAGGTCCTTAATCGAGCGCAGCGAGGCCTGTTGTTTTGGTCCGCAGCGACTGCGCACTGCGGTCAGGAATTCACCCCAGCGCTGCCGCAGCAGCCGCAAAGCATCCGCGTTCAGGGCTTGGGTTGTGCCGGTGCCGGCAGCGGGCTCGGCGCCCGATTGCGCTTCTGACTGTGCGGGCTGCCGAGCGCGGGATGGGGCGGGGACGGCCTGCGCGGCCTTTTGGGAAGAAGCAGTCTGAGGCTGAGGCTGCTCTTGGACTGCCTTTTGGGAAGAAGTAGTCTGCGGCTGAGGCCGCTCTTGGACTGCCGTTTGGGAAGAAGCAGTCTGCGGCTGAGGCCGCTCTTGGACTGCCGTTTGGGAAGAAGCAGTCTGAGGCTGAGGCCGCTCTTGGACCGCCGTTTGCGGTTGCGGTTGGGGGGGCTGAAGCAGCTCAACGAGAGCGAGCTCCAAGGGCAACTGGGGCTGGTACTCACCCTTGAGCTCAGTCATGGCCTGGGTGAGGCGTTTGATTGCCGTAAGGGTTTGCGTATGGGGGACGCGTTCAGCCTGTTGCTGCAAGGTCTCCAGTGCTTCAGGCGGGCGGTCCTCCAAGAGGGCGCCGTCACCGACCATCTGCACATGCATGACGGCGCGCAGATGGTCGACCACCTGGCCGGTGAATTCGTGCAGGCTGGCCCCCTGCAGGAGCAGTTGATGGACCAGCTTCAGGCCGCCAGCGATGTCATTGGACGCCAGGACGTCGACAAATTCAGCGACGGTTGCGCTGGCGGCAGTGCCCAGCACTTGTTGCACCTGTTCGAGGCCGATGGCGGTCTGTTCGCCATCCTTACCGGCGCTTCCGAAGCTGGTCATCTGGTCCAGCAGGCTGACCGCGTCGCGCATGCAGCCCTGGGCGCTGCGGGCGATGGCAAGGAGTGCCGCATCGTCGACATTGCAGCCCTCGTGGGAGGCGATGTGGGAGAGGTGAGCGGCGATTTCGGTCACAGGGATGCGGCGAAAGTCGAACCGCTGGCAACGGCTGAGGACGGTGGCGGGGATGCGGTGGGGTTCGGTGGTCGCAAGCACGAACCGGGCGTATGGAGGGGGCTCTTCCAGAGTCTTGAGCAGCGCGTTGAAGGCGCTGGAACTAAGCATATGCACTTCGTCGATGATGTAGACCTTGTAGCGGGCTTCGCTGGGCTGGAAACCGACTTTCTCGCGCAGCTCACGGATGTCGTCGACGCTGTTGTTGCTGGCCGCGTCGATTTCGATCAAATCGAGGAGGCGGCCCTCATTGATTGCCGAACAGAGGCTGCAACGGTTGCAGGGGCGGGCGTCGTCGTCTAGGCAGTTGAGCGCCTTGGCAAGGATACGGGCTGTGGAAGTCTTTCCAGTCCCGCGAGGTCCGGCAAAGAGGTAGGCGTGGGCGACTCGTTCATCGCGCAGGGCGTTGAGCAGCGTTTTGGTCACATGTTCCTGACCGACGACATCTTCGAATGTCTGGCTGCGCCATTTGCGATACAGCGCCTGTGCCATGCTTGCGTGCTCCCGGCCATGACGGTGGTGCGACTGGGCGAAGCGTGGACCTCGAAGCCGTCCGGAGATCCCCAGTTCAGTCTACCACCGGGCCAAAGCAGAGCCAAACGCAACCCTTTTTTCGGCTCGTGGTATACTTTGCCAATGGGCGAAAAAACTGTAAATACATTTCAGTTGCGGCGTGAGATCGACAGGGCCGTGGCCGCGCTGGCGGAGTGCTCTTCTGAAGTGGAGCAGGTGCAGTCAGTGGAGGCGATAGTCCGGAAGCACCCATCGACTTTGATCTTGCCGGCGTTACGTAAACACCTCAACTCTGAGAGCAGCCAGATGCGGGGGGGACTGGGCCGCCTTGCCGCGCGGCTGCCGCATGACGAATCGGTTGCCCTGCTGCGCAAAGAGGCGGGACGGCGCGAAAACGCAACCCAGACCAGACTGACGGCAGCGATGATCCTGGAAAGGTTTCTGAACGTAGAGGTCCCGCCGGGACTGATGGGCGATTTGAGCGATCCACACCTCGTCGTGAAGCAGAGTTTGCAGGAGGCGCTGGAGGCCGGGCGCTTCAACCGGCAGGTTTTGCTGGAATACGTGCTTCAGATGAGGCAGGAGAGCGAGGAGGTGGCTTTTCTGGTCCTTGACCTGCTGGGTCAATTGGCGGAGGCGGACCAGCCGGAGTTGCTTCGCTTGATTGCGTACGACGACCGGGCCGTTGTGGCTGAGGCAGCGATGGCCCGTCTGGGCGCGTTGCGCGGGCCCGGGGTTGCGGAGAAGAGCGCGGAGGCGCTCCGGGCTCTCAAATGCAGTCTGCGACCGGATTTGACGCGGGTGGCTGCGCGACAGTTGCGCAAGCTGAGCCTTGCCGGCGTGGGATGGGAGCCGCATTTCGCGGACGGCTGGTCCGCGCTGATCTCACCTTGCAGTGTTCAAGGGACCCAGCATCTTTGGCTTGTGCGCTATGGGGAGGAGGCTGGGGGTACGCTCATCGGCATGCGGATCAATCGGGTAGTGGGTATCCTAGACACGTTTGGCAACGAGGAGGTTGAACAGACGCAGTTGCCGCCCAGGAGGCAGGTTGGTGACATGCTGTCGGTCTCGCTGACGCGTGAGGAGCGCAAGGTCTTTTTGAGCATTCCTTATGCATACGCGCGGCATGCTTTGGAGAGCTGCCTTGAGAGCCACTGGGAGGCGGGCGGACGGGGGCTGGTAGGGGGATTTGCGCTCTACTGCCCGCTCATCTTTGTGCACAGTGCGGGGGCAGTGGCCGACGACATAACCGAGCTGCTGGGTTCGGGACCGGCATTGTGGGGGCAAGGGGAAGAGGACCTTGCACAGGTAACGGGAACTCTTCTGGGGCACCCGGCGATGGCGGGCTGGGTATTGCCGGTTGGGGACGTGGACAGGTCGGCTGGAGCCAAGGGCGGTGGGCGGGCGGGCCATGGTGGTGCGCCGCCGGTCAGGCAGGCAAGTGAGGCGCTGGAAGCGGAGACGCTGGAGAGTGTTGCATGTTCGATAGCGGGGAAAGGCGTTCCAAAGGGGCTGGCTGAACAACTGCGGCGGGCCCTTCTGGCGCAAGCCGGATGGCTGCACATAGCGGGGCAGAAGGGTTATGCACGCCGCGCAGTTTATGCGGCGGAAAGTTTGCGCCACTTGCCGTTGCACAGTCATCCGCTGCTGCTGCAGATGATTGCGCTTGGATTTCGTGACCCTGAGAAGAGTGTTGGCGGGCCAGGAGAGACGACGTGAGGAAACGGACTTCCACGGCGAGTGGGGCCGCATGGCCCTCGCCATGGGGGGGCTGAACCTGGCCGGGCCTATCGCGGTCTGCTGCGAGGAGCAGTGTCAAAAGCGGGGTCGGAGAGATGGCGTCAGTTCGGGCGTTGCATTGGGGAAAGAGAGTTGGTAGGCGCGGCTGCAAAATGGCTGCAGGCGGCAAGGCAGGGCAGAAAGGAGGATGCAGGTGAGTGTCGTTGAAAAAACTTTCTTGAGCAGCGTGCGCGAGTTTCCAGGCGAGTGTGCGTTTCGCGGTCAGGCAGACAGCAACTGGGCCCTACACTCTGCCGCCACGCGTCGACTGATTGGATACTTCAACGGAGATGAGAACCTTACCAGGGCACCTCAGTTTCCCGGCATTTATGCGACCTATCACCGGGCGGTGCTGCTCGAACCTGCACGTGCGCAAGGGCTGGGAAACGACGCCGGCCAGCCGCTTTCGGACCTGCAACTGCTTACAAGGTTGCAGCAAAACGGCGCGGCGACGGGCCTGATTGACTTTAGCTGGGACCCATTGGTTGCTCTGTGGTTTGCCTGCGGCGGAAGCGATAGAGATGGAAGGGTTTTTGTACTGGATCTGGGAGACAGGAGCAGTTTTCGACGAATACAATTTGATGAAAGGGTGGATGGAGTCGAGCAGTTATTTCAACAATCGGATGACGAGACGGAACAGATCTTTTTTGAAGCGGCGGCGGAGGGAGATGGGGCGGTGCGTGTTTTGCGCCAGCGCGGCGTCTTCGTTATTGGGCGGCCCAAGGTTCCTGATGAGGTGGTCAGGACGATCGAGATCAGCAGATCGGACAAGGAGCAGATCCGACAGGAGCTTGAGGAGCATTATGACATCAGCGACCGGACCCTGTTTGCCGACGTGCAGGGATTCTCTACTGCAAACGGCGTTCAGGCGCCTCTACGGGAGATAGGCAGCGCAAAGTTTCGCTGGTTTCGGGGAAATCAGTTTTGGGGTAAAGGCGACTACTACGATGCCATCACTCTTTACGACAAGTGCATAGAACTCGACGGCAATTGGAGCGAAGCCTATTATCAACGAGGGAACGCCAAGGCAGAAGTCGGCGAATTCAGGGAGGCGAGAGAGGACTACGATATGTCCCTCAAATTCAAAGAGAGGTTGTTCGAGGTCTGGAAGGAGAAGGAGTATGGATCCGACTTGCCGGCGCTTCTTTGGCCGATTTTCTACAACCGCGGGAATGTCAGGGCGGCGTCGGAAGACTACATAGGAGCCAGAGAAGATTACGATGAAGCAATCCGCCTGATGCAAAGAACCAGTCGCAGAGTGTCGGCACTCTATTACAACAGGGGTAACGCCCATGTACATTTGGGCTGTCGTGACGATGCCGACCGGGACTTTCGCGAGGCGATTGACCTTGGCAACGATTACGCTCTCTACAACAGGGGAAACCTGTATGCGGCGTCCGGCGACTTTGAAGAAGCGATTCACTGCTATGACGAGTTGATATGGAAGGGCAATGATAGAATCGACGCTTCGTACAATCGAACGCTGACGGAGGAAATACTGAAGAGAATCGACGGGTCTGATATCAGGGTCCACACGCCGCGATATGAAGGGCCTGAACGGTCTAAGACCATTGAGGTCGAATTGGATGCCAGCGGCGTAGACGGGTACAAGGAGTATTTCAATTTCAGCGGCGACGCGGGCAACGCCGGTAACGCCGGCAACCTGGCCGAGAGCGGTCTGCCGGGTGGGAAGGGGTTCATGGGGGAGGATGGATTCGCCGTAATCTTACGCGGCCAGGGCAGTTGAAGGGGAGCTTCATGTCTCGGTGGCACGGGCGACGTTCGAGAGGAAGATGGATTTGAGAATGCGAAATAAAGCGAAGTGGCGGGGCATCGTCTTGACCGCGACGGTTTTCTGCATGGCTTTGGCGGTCAGTCTTGTGGGGACGCCGTCGAGTTTGGCGCAGACTCCGGACGCCCGGGAGGTCCAGGCGAACGAAGAGGCGACTGAAGTCGAGATTGAGCGGCGATTCAACGAATTGCGGGGTGAAGTCCTGGATGACCGAGCCGATGCCCTGGACTGGTGGCTATCCGGCATTGCGATTCTGCTGACAGTACTTGCAATCGGAGTGGCGGCCGGTTGCTATATGAGTGTCAGGAAGATACAGGAGATTGCCGCCGAGATGCGAGAGAAGGTTGCGATTGCGCGCGGGCACGCGGAGGAGGCGCGCCGGTTGTTGGAGGAGATGAGGCAGTATGGAGAAGATACGGGCGAAGTCCTGCGGGGTATGGGAAGCGCGGGCTCGGGCCCGGCGCTAGTCATGACCGGAGAGGACACCACGCTTGATCCGGGCAGAGTGGGAGCGTCGGCGATCGCGGAGGCGCGCCAGCTGGCAGAGGACGGGAGGATTGACGAAGCGATCGAGCGGTGGCGGCAGATTGCAAGCGTGGCTGCAGGGAGCAACGACGACTTGGCGGCACTGGCCCATCGTTCGGTTGGCGACCTTTCCGAGCAGAGGAGCAGGGGCGCTTGATGTTGGCAGGCAGAGACGCGCGCGCATATTTCTTGCCAAAAGGTGGGCTGAGCCAGGCGGGCCAGGCAGATTCCCGTGAGGCGCTTGCCGCGTACGAAAGGGCAATTCGGTTGCGGCCAGGGTATGCTGAGGCGTACAACAACCGGGGCAATGTGCTGTGCAACATGGGACAGTACGAGGCGGCGATCGCCGACTACGACGTGGCGATCGAACTAAGGCCGGACTACGCGGAGGCGTACAGCAATCGGGGCAATGCGAAGGCGGCGGTTGGGCGGAGCCGGGAAGCGATCACGGACTTCGGCCTGGCGATCCAGCGACAACCGGGCTATGGACTTGCGTTCTTCAACCGGGGGCTAGTCTGCTTGAGCCTGGAGGCGTATGAAGAGGCTGTGGCCGATTTCAACGAGTCTGTACGGCTGATGCCCGAATTCGCAAGCGCCTACTTCGAATTGGGGAAGGCGAGGGCCGCGCTCGAACAGTATCAGGAGGCGGTCAACGACTACGGCGGGGCGGTCCGGCTAAATCCGGACTATGCGGAGGCTTACAACAACCGTGGTTCGGCACTGGTTGCGCTGGGCCACTTCGAGGCGGCGATCGCCGACTACGATCAGGTGGTCCGCTTACGGCCGGAGTACGCGGAGGCGTATAACAACCGGGGGATCGCCCAGGCAAAACTGGGGCGGCATGGGGCAGCCATTGCCGACTATGACCAGGCGATCCGACGGCAGCCAGAGCGGGCGGAGCCGTATTTCAACCGGGGCGCTGCGAAGGAGAGGCTAGGCAGTTGCGAGGAGGCGATCGCGGACTACGATCAGGCCATTCTGCTGCAGCCGGATGATGTGGAGGCGTACCGAAACCGGGCAGTGGCCAAGGCGGCGCTGGGGCGCACTGCAGAGGCGAGAGCCGATATAACGGCGGCGCTGGCTATCGGGAATCGGGGAGGCTGAGACGTGCAGAGATTCGTCGAGGCCGTCTTGAGAGTGTTTGCCTCTATCGCATCTGCTGGTCGCGGCGGCAAGGGAATGACTGCCGGGGGCAGGGAAAGTACCGGTCCTTCCCAACGGGGCTGGAACGCCGCAACCGAGAGCATGGAACCGAGCGAGATTGGAGGGTCCGGGAATCCGCACGAAATGTCAGGATTGAAGAAGTACGCGCTCGGCGAATATGAGGACGCGGTCGAAGATTTCGACAGGGCGATCGCTTTGGAACCTGAGAACGCCGATGCGTATGTGATGCGGGCTGTCATGAAAGACAACCTCGGCCGGTTTGAGGAAGCGATGGCGGACTTCAGTCGTGCGCTCAACATCGAACCGGACAACGGAGAAATCTACGTAATTCGGGGTGTAACGAGACACAGGTTTGGAGAGACCGAATCAGCACTGGCTGATCTTGACCGTGCGGTGCTCCTGCAGCCGGATAGTGCGCCCGCCCTCTTCAACAGGGGCGTAGTCAAGGCAAGTCTCGGCCTGGAGGAAGGGGCATTGGCCGACTACGACCAAGCAGTGCGCCTGAAACCGGATTACGGGGAAGCACTCTTCAACCGAGGCAAGATTCAGGGTGGGCGGGGCGATCTAAAGGGTGCGATTGCCGACTTTGATCGGGCCATTGCGCACCGTCCTGAAGACGCCGACATTCTTGTGGAGCGGGGCCTGACCAGAGCCGGAAACGGTCAACTCGAAGCGGCGATCTCGGACTTTGACAGCGTACTGGAGATTCAGCCGTCCCGCGCCGACGCCTACTACATGCGAGGGATTTTCAAGAGGGACCTTGGGCGCCTTTGGGAAGCAGTTGCTGACTTTGACCAGTCGGTCCGGTTGCAGCCGGACAATGCGGAAGCATGTCTGGAGCGGGGAAGGGCAAAGTTTGAACTGGACCAGTGGGAAGAGGCCGTCGGTGACTTCGGGGAAGTCGTCCGGCTGCAGTCCAATAACGTCGGGGCCTATTACATGCGTAGTCTTGCAAACGCAAGGCTTGGGATGCTAAACGAGTCAATCAGTGATCTCGAAGAGGCCTTGCGGCAGGTAGAGGAGATGGGGGGAGACGAAGACCTCAGGAGAAAGCTTGAAATAAGCATGGAATCAGTTCGCGAAGCCCTTGAAGAAAACAGAGGGCGAGGTTAGCCGCGTACAGCGGGCGGCCTCATGCAACATTCGTCCGACCGAGGGCAGCTTCGCCTGCATGGGAGGAAAGAGCGTGGGCGCTGAACTGCTGAAAGAGAGAACGTCGGGCTCAGCCTTCGGACTCAAAGATTTCTTGAACATGGTCCCGTTCCGCTGACGGCGGGAAATGGAGTGGATTGCATGCCAGGCAGGGTACAGAAGAGTGATGAACTTGGGACCAAATTCTGGAGCGCCGGCAAATGTCTAGAGGGCAGCCAATGCTCTTTCAGCGCTCATCGGTGGGTCGGGCTCTACCGAACCCCGTAGAGGAGCGGGCGAGTGACGTCCATTTCCGATGGTGACTTTGACGAGGGCGTCCGGCTACGGCCGGAGGATGCAGATGCGACCCATAAGCGAGGTTATGCGAAAGCGTAGATCGAACGGATGGTGAGTGGAGTCGCCGACTTTGACGAGGCATTGCGCCTGCGCCCGGACGATGCAGCCGCCTGTACAATGGCGGCTATGCCATGGCCAGAGTGGGTCGAAATGACGGCGCGGTCGACGACCTGAGGACGGGATTGGAGTTGGCGTAGGAAGGAGGCGGCAAGGCGTTAGTCGCCGAAATTTAGGAGCTGATGCAGGAGTTGAGGGAGAAACAGGTGACGCGACGGCCGTTAGCGGCCCGTACGTTTCCCGGGGCGTTGCGGTTTATGCCATATCACGGAGGTCATGCTGCCTGAAACAGCGCTCAGAAGATGCCCAACTCGTCTTTGGCATCCTCTGACATCATGTCGGGATTCCAGAATGGCGTCCAGACGAGGTGGACGTTGACCTCGTTAACGTTGGGAAAGGCGTTGTGCGCGGTGCGCTGGACGTCGCTGATTATCTGGGGCCCGACGGGGCAGCCGGGGCTGGTGAGGGTCATAGTGACGTCGATATTGTTTTCCTCGGTCACCTCGATGTCGTAGACGAGACCGAGGTCGACGATATTCATCATCAGCTCGGGGTCTTTGACGTGGGTCCGGATTTCGGAGCGGACTTCGTCGGGCGTTGGGACTGTATTTTCGCTCATGGTTCGCTTCTCCTCAGTAGGGTTCTTCCACGTAAACTTGGCCGTCCTCAACTCGCACTTCGTAGGCGGGGGTCGGCTCAAAGGCGGGCATGCTTAGGGCCTCGCCGGTGCGGATGTCGAAGCGGGCGCCGTGGCGGGGGCATTCGACCTGGCATCCATCCAGGATTTCCCCCTCTACGAGCGGGCCGCCGTCGTGCGTGCAGAGATCTTCGATGGCGTAGTAGCTGCCCTCCAGGTTGAAGACGGCGATGCGGACGCCGTCGAGCTCGACCAGGAGGCGGTCTCCGGCGGGAATGTTTGCGGCTGCGGCCACCCTCACGTATCCCTCCATGGTTGTTCGCCTTTGCGGGTATTTTCAGTCATTTCTGCCATAAGTCCAAGATCTTGACTGCAGTTGCCGGTGGCCAGTAACTGCAGTTGCCGGTGGCCAGTAACTGCAGTTGCCGGTGGCCAGTAACTGCAGTTGCCGGTGGCCAGTAACTGCAGTTGCCGGTGGCCAGTAACTGCAGTTGCCGGTGGCCAG
>JAJDTL010000031.1 GCA_022827195.1 Caldilineaceae bacterium | reverse complement strand
TGTCAGAAAGCGATTGCGCACCAGATCACAGAGAGCGGCGCTGACTACGTTCTGGCGCTCAAACAGAATCAGCCACAGTTGCATGAAGCTGTTGAGACGATGTTCACGCTGGAGAAAGAAAACGGATTTGCTGATGTCGCCTTTCGCGAGGACGACAGCCGCATTCGACAGGGCCATGCGCAGCTCAACCTGGCCATCTTACGCCGCTTAGCTCTCAACCTCCTACGCAAAGCAAAGAGCGTCAAAATCGGTATCGCTGCCAAACGCAAACGAGCCGGTTGGAAAACTGACTATCTCCTAAGGGTCCTCTCCCAATAAGATGCGTATTCCCACAGGGTCGTAGTCCTGGAGCTTGACAAACTCGACTGCTACGCGGAGCCGTACATCCGGTGGAACCGCGGATTCGATTGCGACATGGGCTTCTTCGTGATGCCCGTACTGCTGGTGGCGGCTTACCTGCTGGCCGTCATCCCATCCATGTTCCTAGCAGAGAAGCGAGATCAGATTGCACTCGCGGCCACCCTTATTATGGCGCCGGTCGCTGCGGACGCCCTGTTCCGCATCGCAGAAGCCTTCCTTTTGACCTGCACAGGGGAAGGCTTCGACGATCTTACACTTTAGCCTTCCGTGGGCCGTTCAGGCGGATATATTCGCGGTCCCGACATTGCTGGCCGTCCTGTTTCTGGCACTCAAGGGCTGGAAACTGCTGGTTGGACCGGCCCGCCTACGGGAGGTCAGAATGAAACACTCGGCAGACATACTCGTTGTTGCGCTCCTCACGTCCGCCTGCTCACCGGGCACGACCTTTCCATTGCTCATCCCTACTCCCATGCCCCCGGATGAAGATTGCAGCAACTACGCTGAGCGGGCTGTGGATTTGTCGCAAATGGATGCGCTCTTCATGTCTGGGACCGACACCGAAATACGATTTGATGAGAATGGGGCGCGGGAACACGGGTTCTCCGAAAAGAGCATCGCGCTTGCACGGGATATGGCTGCGTTGTCGGAAGCATGGCTGAACACGAGGCTGGGGGACGACCCTCCCGCGGTTACGGCTCACGTTCAATGGTTTTACGATTGTGCCACAGAGAATCAGCGAAAGAGCGAGTGAAGCAGAAGTGCTTTGCGTTCTGATTCGTCCCGGCCATCCGGCCCACGATGCCTTTGCATCCCAACCCAGGCCTGACCAGCCCCATCAGGGTCTACCCCAAAATGTGCACGGGAGCAGGTCTTAAGGCACCGGGACGTCGGACGGAGTCGCCTACCACAATGATGACTTTCGCCCACAGTCTTCAAACAAAGACACGGAGAACGGGGGGATGAAACGGATTGCCATTCTGATCACCGTTTTCGCGCTCGCAGCTTGCGTCCCCATTCAGCCCGACGATCCACAGGCGCCGGAGCCGAGGGCCAAAGGCGGCCTGGAGGAGCTTGCAAGCGTCTTTGCCAAGATGGATCAGCATGACGACGCCTCCGAGTACCTGGCTCGTCTGCTCGAATTCGAGGCGTGCTTCTTGTCGTTTGGAACAGGGTTGGAGAATTCAGGGAACGAATCTGAGAAGGAGTTTTCTGACGAAGAGATGGTCGTCCTGGTTATGTACTCCTTGTCAACTTTTATGTCGGGCATTATGTACCCGGAGGATTACAAACAAAAGGTCGAATTGGAAGTCAAGAGACAGATGTACCACCTCTTGACTTTGTCAGTGGAGTTTTGCAGAGACCTGGACTGACCCTTGGGGCAAGCCCGGCCAGCCCCCTTTGCGCGCAAGCGTTCACCACGCCCTCTATCACTTTGCGCTCCGAATGGGACGGCCCCCAAGGTGACGCAATGCCCGGTATCCAACTCGGAGCCGCCAGTGGCGGGTGAAGCAGATCCCACAACCCGCCTTCTCCACATGTTCCGTAGACTCCGTCTGGCAGCGAGAAGCCGCGGGATCGCTGTTCCGCTCAACCGAGGGAGTTGGACCTGAAACCACGGCTGCCGCGACCCGCCAACTGTCTACGGGGCCATGGCTTCCAGTTCAAAGCCAGTCGGCTGCGCCCGCCGGACATCTCAAACGCGCGGCGGCGCTCAACACGAGACCTGCGTCGCGCTCTCCTCCCGTCAGGCGACCAGGACCTAGCCTTCACCCAACCGGAGCCCATAAAAGAGATCAAGGGGATCTCGACCGCCTCGCGAAACCTCCCGGCAACTGCGTCGTCGACAATATCCCTCAGCCGCTCAATCTCGCCCTCTGCTGACTCATCGCAGGCGTCGCAGCCACAGCCTGGGAAAGACTCGATGTACCATCGTCCCAACCGGAGCCGAAGACCCGGAAATGCAGTAAACACGGCCGCGATAGGAGGGGCGCCAGAGTCTCTCGGGGTAAGTATCACATCAGCACGCGCGAGGTCCAGCCCCCTCTCCAGTTTCTCGTCGAGACCGAATCCTTCGGCACGCTCGACTTCGAAGTCACTCTCCAGCCGGTCGATGATGGCCAGCATTGCGGCATGCAACGGGCGAAAGCGTTCGGGGTTGGTCACGCGGCCGTATGCCGGGTCCGCAGGTGAGTTGTCAACGCTGCCGTATGCAGACCGTCCAGGGGTCCCTCTCCGTTCCAAGTACATGATGCGTGGCCACAGACGCGCTTTGAGTCTCATCAGCCATGACATGTTTAGCCTCCATCCTCTATCCTCGGCAGTCTCGTTATCGGGACAGGCCCGGAAAGAGCATCTGCCCGTTGCTCGAGCGCGTCACCAGCGAGATCTCAGGGTTCCCGTCATGCCCAACCACGAAGCAGGGACCGCGAATGCCCGCCCTGCCGCCCATCCGTTCCAGGTCGCCCTTCCAACTCTTGCCGTAGGGGGGTCGAAAGCATGAAATCGGACCCCTGCGCGGGGAACGCGTCCGCCGACAGCGTCGAGCCGAACCGGAGCGCTCAACGCGATCCGGCCGGTCGTTCTGCTTTCACCCCGTTCTCTGCTCCTGTTGGCCCTGCTATGCCAGCCAGCGGGCGGCCTGGCCGGCGCCGGGCCCTGGTTGGAGTCGCGCATGGCACAGGCGTCCCCATTATGCCGGTCCCAGGCAAATTGACACAGTATTGCCGTAAAAGACCTGCTGGATTACATGTTTATGACATTTCAGGGTGGTATTCTAAGATGGACGCGGGCTGATACGGTCGTCGTGCAGGCAACAGGATTCGCGACGCCCTTTCATTTTCAGTCGAATGGAGGCAACGGATGCTCCGCAAGTTTATGTCCCTCCCTTTCATTCTGTTCGTGATGGCTTGCGTACCCATTACGCCAGAGCCGGCTACGCTCGAATCCCCCCCGCCTGAACCGACCCCAACACCAGGCAGCTATTCGGATTCAGGAACAATGCCAAGACTGGCATCCGAAAACTACTCCGATTGTCCCGACGCAACCGCCGCCGACGTTACAGCAATTCAGGAAGCGTACGGTTTTCTTTCGTTGAAGGCGGGCGAGAGCGCTGACGATCCCGTCGCCATGAACATTCCCGGCTATATCGATATTGTTAGGATAGAAACGGCTCTGGACGGTGAAATCCTTACAGCGACCCTCCACCTAAGAGATCTGCCCGAACAACTGGAATTTTCACGGAAAGGCGCTGATTCTGATTCACCCGAATACATGTGGATGATTCACATAGATACAGACCTGATCGAAGAACCTGAACTCGAACGATTCGAGTATATGTTCGGGGCCTTCGCCATGATGAATATCGGTATGACAGGTGGAAAGTCCACTATGCTTCCATTGGATGAAGGACTTCAAGTCATCCTGTGGAAGATGCGATCGCCTGACAGACTGGAATCCGTCCCGACCGATCCTTCCATGTCCATTTCTCACGAACTGAACACCATCTCTCTCACCAGCGAAATTTCCGGAATCTCACCCAGCTCAGATCTGACACTTATCGCTGTGGACATGCTGCTTGATGCACATGATGGCGTCTCGTGCCTGCCCGAGTAGGATCCGGCCCAGCGACGATGTGGCGCACACGCTGATAGAGACACATCGCCGCCAGGATTGATGGCATCAACTCCACAAAGCGCGTGTAACTGACCAGCGTTGGGAATCCACTGCGCGTATGCTCACATACGTGCTGCGTATAGTAGGCCTTGAAATCGCGGAAATGCGACTGATGAAAGTGAATCAGAATCGTCACTGCTTCACTCAAGCTCAGTCGTGGGGCCGGTCCTCGCTTGCGCGTCACACCGAACAGCTTGGCATTCTCCCTTGCAACCAACCACTGACAGAAGTCATCGACATGACAGAACAGTTTGCATATGCTCATCTCTGAGCACCTTTCTGTGCTGGAGAATATTGGTTGGCGAACTTCTAATCTACCAGCTTGATAAGGTGCTCATTTACTCCGAATTCAGGTTAGTTAAGATTTAAGCCTCTAATGGTCGCTTCTTGGCGGAGTTGGCTGGTGGTGGGAGAGGCGTGTTTTTGGTGGACAGTTTTTGGTGGTGGGTTCTTGGTGGAACGGCTGGTGGGGGTCGCAGGTCAAGGAGGGATGGCCTGGGGGCGCCGGGCCGGCGGCGGCTGTCGTCAAACCGCCCCGGTTTTGCGGGAGAACGGACGGTGAAGATCAGGCGGGTTGTCCGTCTCCTTGCCCTGCTGCTGGCTGCGGGGTCAATCCATACAGGCGCGTACAAGCCAGACCCATGCGCTGCGGTGGAGCCGATTGCAGCGGGTGATTCGGCAACCGATGCCGTCGCGGACGTGGCCGCCGCGCACATTGACATCACCGACGTCGAGACTTCCCTGTCAGGAGAATCGCTGACGGTCGTCTTCCATCTGCGAGATCTTCCGAACTTCCTGACCTTCAATCGGGCCTGGGTTCCGCCGGGCGCAATGGAGTACTTCTGGCGGGTGGCCGTCGACGTGGACAACGACCGCGGAACCGGCCGCGGCGGCTTTGGTACCCTGCTGTCCGCCTACCATGTTGTAGGTGCGTCAGAACGGTTGCGGGACGAGGTGGCCCCGATCGGGGAGATCCTGCAGGCCGACACCTGGGGAAGAGACCGTGCCGGCTATAGCGGTCGAGGGCGGGCCGATGTTGAAGTGTCAGCCGAGAGTGACACAATCACTCTCAACGCCGTCATACCCGGCATCACCGCGCAATCGCGGTTATCGTTCGAGACCCTGGATCTTCTTGACTATGCGGCATCCGACCACATAGAGTGCCACCCTCCGTACAGCCACGTTGCAAGCTCCTGGTGGTGCCAAGCCGGCGCGTATGCCGTTCCAGCGGGGCGGACGGTGTCCGACGCGGCGGCAGATACCACGAAAGCCGATCCGGACAGGTCACCCGAGACGCAGATGCTTGGGCCGGTATTCGCTCCGCAGGGAAGCGCCACTGCTGCGCCCATAGATATCACCGCGGCGAGCAGCGCCCTGTCCGGAGAAAGGCTGACGGTTGTCTTCCATCTGCGGGACGTGCCGGAGAGGCTGACATTCAATCGGACCGGTGCCAGGGCCAACCGCATGGTGTACAGCTGGGGGGCGGCCATCGACGTGGACAACGACCGCACGACCGGCCACAACGGCTTTGACGCCCTGCTGTCCGCCTATTACATTGTGCCCAGCTCCGAAAGTGACAGCAAGGCCGCTGTTCCGATCGAGAGCAGGGCGGCGGGCGGCGTATGGAAGATATTACCGACAGGCACCTTGCTGGAAAGAGGCGCCGACCTGGAGGTGTCGGCAGAGGCTGACACGATAACACTTTCGGCCGAGATCCCCGGAATCAAGAGGGACGCACGGCTGGCGTTCAGGACATGGGATGATTTGGGCAGTTCCGACGAACTTGGATGTGATTCGCCCCCGCGCCCGCGCGCTTCTTCCGGCCCGTGAGATGCCGGCGAAGGGGCTGCCCAGGGTCAAGGTGTCAGCGTCGGTGTTTCCGCCGAGTTTGCAGGGCCTGACGCGGGCGCGGCCGAGCTGGTCAACACGCAAGCGGCCGCGCCCGGCCTTGTCAGGCCTCTTGACTTCGAACCCTCGACTCGGTTCGAGGCAGCATTAAAGGCGCTCGCGCCCGGCTGGCGCCGCGCCTACGGCAGCGCGCTGGGCCGCACTATTGGGCGTCCACACGATCTCGCCGCAGCCGCTCACGTTGCGAGCCTATCTGCAGGATCGGGCCGCAGCCGGCGCACGGGATCATGGCGCAGGGGCGCTGGAAGACGGCGAAGATGGTGGTGGTCTACACGCGCGCGGAGGCAGGCGCAGGCGCGGCGAAGCGGCTGGCGTGAGGTAACCGTTCTTGGGAGCGCCCGCGTCCGGTGGCGGACAGTGAGCGGACGCAGCGGCGAGTCGTTGCGATCTTCCGGCCCAGGTCAAGTTGCGGCGATTTCTCGTCAGCATTCAGCGAACAGAGGACGATTTCCACTCAACAGCGCATACCTCCGTCCAGAATTTAGTCGGAACCAGTATTCAGAATCAGATGCGTATGCCCTACCTCCTAGAGAACGTCCTCCTTGATATGATATGGTGACTGGGCGCAAGAGGGAGTACCAAAAAACCCGAGATTGCGTCAATTGCGATCCGACTACGGAGCTATGGAAGGAGAAATTATGGCTGCCAACCGTCGTACCGCTTCCTGGGCGCTCGTCACGATTGCCGCCCTGTTGCTCACCGCCTGCGAATCCATAACTGCGGAGGTCGACAAGCCAATCAGCGCGCCCACGCGCACGGCGCCGCTGTTATCGATCCACAACCCGCTGGTAGTCCAGACTGGAGACACGGTCACGTCCTCGGGGGGACCGCTCCATGACTGGCCGCCGGGGGTCGAGGTCGAGAAGCACGGCCTGAGAATCTTCCATCCATACGAGTGGTTCTTCGCGTCCTCACAAGAGGAGCTTCTCTCGCTGCGCCCGCAACTTGGCGACGCGGCCACGGCCGCTGCTTTCCTTGAAGAGAGGGCGAGCTACTTCGAATCGCTGACACCTGCGGGACAGGAGCACCTCTGGGCCGGCATGGGCTTCCCCAACCCGAACTTCTGGTCGTTAGGCACCAATGGCTTTCATCTCCTCGCCGTCCCCAGTGAGGGCCGGACCCTGGATACGTTTGCGCGGCAGCTGACCGACCAACTGGAAGCGTCCGGACTCGCTGCGGTGGAGAGCATCGAAATCGGTCCCGGTCTGCGGCCTTGGGGCGAGGAGACCGCGACAATCCGGTTCCGGATCGACGGCATGCAGGCCCTCGGGGAGCGGGCTGTCACCGTGCCGGACGCGGACGTGGATGGCTGGAAGGTTGTCCTGCTCTCGCCCGACGGCGGAACCTTTCTGACGGTTACGTTCGACGCTTGGGGCGAGAATTCCGGAAGGAGTGAGTTGTTTCTGCTTGAGGTGGTGCGACGGGTCCAGTGGGTGGCAGATCCTGCCTACGAGCCCCGTGCTGGGCCGACTGTGGCGATCGATCACAACATGAATGTACGCGGGGGGCCAGGCACCGACCATCCGATCATCGGCAAGGCGGCAGCTGGGCAGCAGTACGCTGTGATCAGCAGGAATGCGGCCGACGACTGGTGGCAGATCGAGTACAACGGTCGACTGGCTTGGGTGCATGGCGGCTATGTGACCCCGTCGGTTGACGCGTCAGATGCGCCGCAGGCGGATCAGTCCGGTTGGCTGACGTATGAGGATGATGCACGCGGTCTTTCGTTGTCCTATCCGCCGGGATGGCGCTATTTTGATCCGGCGCAGCCCACCCAGGCCGACCTGGCGCTCTTCACCGCGGCCAGAAGGTACGGCAGCGAGCAGGTCGACGTCGCGGGGATGGGCCAGATGGTGTCAACAATGAGCACCCGGCGTGACGATGCCGTGATTGGGCTTGGCCTGCAGTCCGGCCCGGCGGACAGCGCGGCCAGCAACTTCATGCTCGTCTTTTCTTTCGCAGTCGAGGGGCAGAGCCTGCAAAGCTACGCGCAGGCAGCCGCCGGGAAGACCTACAGTTGGGAGCCCGCCACTGTTGAATTGGCGCAAGGGTTGAGGCCGGCGGGCGAAGAGGTGGTATCGATCCGGTACAGCGAGTGGGGAACCCCTTGCGAAGTTTGGCAGGTCTGGCTCCTGGCACCGGACGGCAAGATGGTTGTCGCGCTTGGGTTCAGCATTCACAGCGATGAGTTCGCGGCGCTGGAGCCGTTGCTGCGCGAAGTCGTGTGGCGGCTGCGTTGGCGCGATCTCTGAAGTACGGGCAAGAAATTGGCTTTCCCTACCTAACCCGAATTCGGAGTTAGATTGGGGCCGGCAAGAAGGCCATGTCTTTGTCAGAGAGATGGAGGGATGGCTTCTCGGCTTGCCAAGTGTAGGCAATCAGACCAGCGATAAGATTGACGATAGAGTTGGTCCTGCTGCGATAGCGGGTATGTTTAATCTGCGGGTTGTTCTTGAGCTGGTCAACGATGGTCGCGATGACGAAGCGCTTACGCGTGAGCAGCTTGTCTTCGAGAGCGACGAGTCGATTCTGCATGTTTTTTGCGAATGGGTGTGATCGGCAACGGGCTGTCTGCCGCCATCAATTGCAGCCCCTGAGCGAAGGGTTGTTCAAAGAGCTCTTGAGAGAGATGGCCGCGGTCGTCGACCAGCTTGCCCCACCGCTTCTTGGTCATCTGGTCCGGTGAATGGTTCCACCTGGCCACATTTCCCCCATTCTACGGCCATACACTAAGATTTTTCCTGGACCAGCTTTTGGGGACAGGTCAACACGACGAATAGTATTTGAATCAGGAAGGAGTTGTCCTATGAAGAAGCTTATACCCATTCTCTTGATATATGTTCTCCTGGGCGGCGCGTGCGTGACCCCGCCGGCGTCCGCGCCCGCCGACGATTCCGGCGCGGCGTCGACGGAGCCGGACGACCTGCTGGCCGAAATCATGTCGCGCGGCACGATCCGAATCACTGCAGACGCCAACTATGCCCCGCAGAGTTTTCTGGATGAGAGCGGAAATTTCCAAGGGTTTGACGTGGACGTTGCCAGGGAGATCGCCGGAAGGCTTGGCGTAGAGGTTGCGTTCGTGACGCCGGACTGGGACCTGATTACGGCGGGCAACTGGGGCGACCAGTGGGACATGAGTGTCAGTTCGATGACCGTCACGACCGCTAGGCAGAAGGTCCTCGATTTTGCCTCACCGCCATACTACTACACCCCGGCCCAATTCGCTGCGGTTGACGGCTCCGGCGTAGAGACGCTGGAAGACTTGAACGGCCAAACGATCTGCGTCGGCGTCTCGACGACATACGAGTCCTGGCTGATGGGAGACATGGAGGGGCTGGGATTGCCGGCGGCCAGTTATTATGTTGATTCCCCCCCGGCGGACACGTCGATCATTCCTCTGACCGTGGACAACGATTGCGCGCAACAGATTCAAGCCGGCCGCCATGAGTTCGCGGCATTTCTGACATCGAACACGGTGGTTGAAGCGGCCATAGCCGAGGGCGTCCCGGTCCACAAGGTCGGCACGCCGGTCTTCTCCGAGAACCTGGCGGTGGCATTCGACAGGGGCGCGTCCAAAGACATTGCTCGCCTGGTTGAGAAGGTAAGCGGAATCATCGTCGCCATGCACGACGATGGCACGCTCAGCAGTCTGTCGATGAAGTGGTTCGGCGAAGACCTGACGATGGACCCAACAAAGTAGCCAGGGACCAGGACGGCCGCAGGCTCACAGTGACCGACCAGGCCGTCGTCGATACCTTGGTAGAGAGTATTGTGGCAGGTTTCCAGCCGGCGAGCATCCTGCTCTTCGGCTCGCGCGCCCGCGGCACGGACAACTGCCGGGGCAACGTCGTCGGCAGCGTTCTGCGTGCGGCGCTGCGCGGGGGGAAGGTCGTCTACGAGCGGCCCTGAACTCCTGGAGCAGGAGGCCCACTGCTGGCTACGCTTCGCGACCGAGGACCTCGATGAAGCGCAATGTATGCAGGCGGACCGGTCATCGGCCCCGCGTCACGTCTGCTGGCACGCGGAGCAGGCCGCGGAAAGGGCGTTGAAGGCGGCCCTGGTGCTCGAGGGGATCGATTTTCCCTTCACCCACGACCTGAACGCGCTGCGCAACCTGCTGCCGGACAGCTTGACCATCCGGGCTGAGCACGCGGAACTGGCCGAACTGACCTAGTGCGCGGTCCAGGCCAGGTATCCCGGCGAATGGCCGGAGCCTTCGACGGCCGATGCGGTGCGCGCCGCGGTCGCGGCCGAATCCCGGCGTCGCGGTCTGCGCGCGGACGGGGAGCCGAAGTGAGCCGCGCCTCGGCCACCGGTCCGCCGGTGTCCCTGCAAACCAGGAAGTTGATTGGCGGCGACGAAACAACTATTCAGGGGGGATCAGGGTGTCCGGCTATGCACTGAGAGAGGCTTATCAATGTATTCTTCTTGCCGCGAGAGCCGCTCCGCAGAATCTGGCTCGAGTCGTTTTACTGAACTTGCTGTCCGGTACAGGCCCAGCGGTCGTACTCTATCTGCAAAAGGTGATTATTGACGAGATCGCCGCGGGCTCGAGACTGCCGGGAAGCGGTTTTCTCGCCTGGCTAGCCGAGCGGCCGCTTATCTGGATCAGTATTGCCGGCTTTGTCCTCGTCAATCTTCTGCTTGATTCGGTCGAAACAATCATTGGCTTTGAGGTCGACACTTTTCGCGTAAGTGTGATTGGCAAGACTAAGTTGAGACTCTTTGAGAAGATCGCCGAATTCAAAGACATTGCCCTGTTTGAAAGCCCGGAACTGCTCAATACGGTACAGCTGGCAATAAGCGGGATTTCCAGACTGAGTCATCTCTCCAACATCGTTGGCAACCTCATCAGGGGGACATTTGGTTTCATTCCCATATTCCTCCTGTCCTTCGCCATTGCCTGGTGGGTTCCGCTGGTCATTCTCCTCTTTGCTGTCCCTTCCATCGTTGTACAGATCCGTATTGAAGAGGAGGGTTGGAGCGTCGAGAGGGCGCAGACAGGCAATGTCAGGAAGATGAAGATCTACGAAGACGTGCTGACGCAGGCGGAATACGCCAAGGAGCTCCGGCTGTTTCAGTTGCAGTCCTTCTTCCTCGACCGCTGGCGTAGTTTATTCCGGGACGTCTTTGATGAAACCTTTCAGATTCGCAAGAAGGGCACACGGGTAATCCTGCTGTGGTCTCTGTTCGGAGGAATGGGCGTGGGGGCGCCGTTCATCTATATCGTCTGGGCCGCGAGCAACGGCATCTACACACTCGGGGACCTGGCCCTCTACGCGGGAATCGTCTTCCAGGTCCGAAGATCTCTCTACATAATTATCGCCAACATTGCCGTTACCCACGATGTCGCTCTGGGCACGACGCCAATTCTTCGGTTGCTGGGGCTGCGCGCTTCGCTGCAGGAAAGAGCGGTCCCCGAAACGAATGTCGGACAGGAGTTGGACATCGAAATAAGAAAACTGTCCTTCGCCTATCCGGAGAGCGGACGGCCTGTGCTCAAAGAGATCAGCCTGGCGATTCGTCCGGGCGAGACGGTGGCGATTGTAGGGAAGAACGGCGCGGGGAAGTCCACGCTCGTGAAGCTGCTCTGCCGTCTCTATGACCCCCAGGAGGGATCGATTGTCTGGAGTGGAGCCGACATTCGTTCGATTGATCTGGAGACCTTGCGCCGGAATATCGCGGTCGTAATGCAGGATTTCGCCCAGTTTCCAACGACGGCCCGGGAAAACATCGGCTTTGGCCGCCTGGAAGGGCTGAATGACGACGCGGCCATCGCAAGCGCGGCGCAGAGTTCAGGACTGACATCACTGCTGGAATCCCTACCCGACAATCTCGAAACGCCTCTGACCAAACAACTGGAAAGTGGGACTGAGCTTTCAAGAGGCCAATGGCAGCGCATCGCCCTCGCGCGGGCCCTCTTCAGACGCCCCCAGGCCAGCCTCCTGATCCTGGATGAGCCGACGGCTGCCTTTGATCCGGACATCGAGTACGAATTCTACAAACTGTTCCGCGAAATGGCGCGCGGCAAGACGGCTATCTTCATCAGCCATCGGCTGGCCCTTGCGCGAACGGCGGACAGGATAGTCGTTCTGGATGAAGGAGAGATAGCCGAGGTCGGGGCGCATGAAGAGCTCATGCAAACGGGCGGACTGTACAGCCGGATGTTCAAGTTGCAGGCAAGCGGCTACTACGAGGAATAGGGGAATGCTCTAGTGGTAACTACGCTTGACACCATGAACTTCGCACGCGAAGGGTAGAACTGCAGCGCAGTCGCAGTTTACACTGTCTGCGCGCTGCAAACTGAGCTTGGCCTCAAAACCTGGACCACGAACTTAGATGAATAGTGGAGCAATTCAGCGAACCTGTGTAGGGGCAGAACGATGATCGAGAAACGGTGCCGACACGCGGCGACCTACAAGCTTCGCATTGCGATGGAAGTGCTCGAAGGAAGCAAGACGATCGAGCACTGTCTCACAGGTCGCGCGCCGTCTGATCAGCGCTTCGTGCCTTGAGGGCGGCAGACCGCCTGCTGCCGATCAGAACCGACCGCATCCGTCTGGATGTACCTTATTTTTGGGAGTTGTATGCCTTAGGGCCACGCAGTCTTCAAGTTCCCGTAGGGTGGCGAGGGCATCGCGGGGACTCAATCAACACCTGGCGTGATTGTGGTCAACACCTCAATCGTCGGCGTCGGCGGCACCTCAACCACCTCAACCAGATCGGTATTCACAGCCCTTTCGAATGCCGCATACAACCATCCTTGCGCCTCCTTACCCCTGTTGTCCACAAAAATAATCTTCCACCAGTCACCGGCCTGATTCCGCCCCACAATCCTATACTCGTCCCCTTCAGACGCGTGGCCCATAACGCTATAAACTGCCCCGGGACCCGACATGATCGCTACGCCGTAATTCTTTATCACGACTTTCGGCACCAACCCACCAGAACCATTGCGATCAACAGAAGTCGCCGCCGCCACAACCTCTGGCGTAACCAATACCGTCACCACCACCGGCGTCACATTCAGTTCCTCCTCACCTGACCCCATCACATAGCCCACAACGCCCCCTACCACAGTGCCCAACAAAATCCAGCCCGCAATTCCCAAAACTCTTTTCACCTTACACACATCCTCTGCCTCATTTCAACCAACTTACCTTCTCGACTCAGTGACCACACTTGAATGCCAGATGCCTCACACCGCCGGGAGAACTGCCATACCCACTGAAATGAGCTTGGCCCCGAAAACTGGACCACAAGCTAAGGTGGATGATGGAGCAATTCACCGAGCCTGTGGAGGGGCAGTACGATGGTCAAGAAACGGCGGCGACACTCGGCGGCCTACAAGTTTCGGATTGCGCTGGAAGCGCTTGAAGGCAGCAAGACGATTAGCCAGTTATCGAGTGAACACGAGATTCATCCCAACATGATACGGGCCTGGAAACGGCAGCTGCTGGAAGACGGGCCCAGCGTCTTCGCCAGCAATGG
>JAJDTL010000037.1 GCA_022827195.1 Caldilineaceae bacterium | reverse complement strand
TATGCCACCGTGCCCGCGCGATGCCAGCCTGTCGCCGACGCCACCGTCGTAAAACCGACCGTGCCGACGCGTTTCCATCTCGCCGCCAACGCGCAACCGTGCCGACGCCAGCGAGCTTGCGCGGCTCCCGCAGTTCGAGTCACGAATCACGGCCGTCCCGGCCCTCCCTTATGCGGGAGGACTCCCCCCGCAACGCCCCCCCTGTGTATGCCAGCGCGGGTTCGCGTCCCCAACTGGTGTGTTAGCAACCGGGAAGAAACGCCACCGTGTCCGCGCGCCGCCAACCGATCGCGCGTCCGACCAGCCCGCACTGGCCCCTGAAGTTCCCGGCCACTGGCCACTGGCCACTGACCACTGGCAACTATCCACTATCCACTATCCACTATTCACTGCAGTGCCCTAATCCGCTCCCAACGCCCCCTGCAAGAGTCTCCGAAACGTGCTATACTGCAAGGTTGAGCCCGAACACAACCAGGCTCCACCCGAACGCACCGCATCTCACAACTGCCCGCCTACCTTACCCAGGCCGCCCGCCATGTCGACCTGCCCTGAACTGAACGTCCGAACCCTGCCCCCAGCGCACATCGCTCCGGGTGCAGCCGCTACCAACCGGCAATGTACCACTCGGCCGTCCGCCGCGCCCCCCATCCGCAGCAGGACGAGACGCGGCATGCCGCCCATGCCTGCGCTGCCGCCACCCGCCTCGGTATCCTGTCACGAAAAGCATGCAACCGACACGATATTGCGCACTTTCTGCACCATAACGACATCTTTTGCGCATTTTCAGTCCAAAAACGACAGGGAACTGACCGCAACTGCATCCTGCTACGAGAGTCCATGCCAATATCCTGTCACGAGGAGAGAGAAGATTTTTTCATAGTTAGGCCCATCTGGACAGAACGAGCATTTCGATACCCTATCGATACCCTGCCGATACCCGAATTCCGAAAAAATCGCAGCCGGTTTGCGTCACATCCGGACGCTCCTGGGCCAATATCGGACAGAATCGGCCCCATTCTTGCGCACGTGCGCGGCACTCCCGAAAAGGAGACTGACACCACCACAGAAGGCAACGCTGATTTCGGCACGCGCAGGCGAAGTGGCCCGCGACGAGGCCCTCTACGCGCCCAATAGGCCGGAAGCCCCCATCCCGCAACCGTTCTATCCGGGTCGCAGCCTGCAATCAGCAGCGGATGAGACAGGCGTGTACCTGCAGGTCATGTGATTGTGCTCAGGCGATGGTCGCTCACCGCGCCCAGCTACCCAGCCAACAATGGTGCAAAATCCCGGACAGGCATCTCTTTCCTCTGATCTGGGATGCACCCCCTTGGGTCGAGTAACAACAAGAATCTACCCGAGACCTTGCAGGCCTCTGCAAAACACAGTGCTACTGTTCCAATGAAAGACCGGGGCACAGTCAGGATGTTGACCCTACAATCTGACCACCTATGGGAACGTCGTGTCGAATGTGACGGCCCTCACACTGCACATCGCACATTCCTAGAGTGTGTTCGAAAGGTTCTCCACGCGGACGGCTTCGCAGCCTCCGCCAGCCTGCCCTTTCTTGACAGTGTGTGTTTGTTTCCACCCGGACGCCGCCAGACCTGGAAGACGAGCGCCCATCGCCCGGCACACGCGACGATAGGGGCGTATCTTGCAAGCAGAGAACACGAAGGACCACGCGGCACCACAACACGAGACCAGAACCGCAGCGAGTCGTGCGTGTCAGATTGCCCCAAAACGCGCCGGCTTTCGAAGAGGACTGTCTGAATCTCACGCAGAAAGAATCGTCATAACCCGACTTGGCCGGACCTTACCAGACTTGGCCCGACTTGACGATGGGCGGCCAAACAGGCCCCTGATGATTCAGATTCTTTGAAGAAGCCGGCCTCTCGACAACTTCCCAGGCACCCTGTGACAGTGCCAAAAGTCTTGCTGTTGAACCGCAACTCGCGTATAATGCTTGAACGTTCATGGCGGTACCCAGCAACGATTGACGCCGAGTCGGCACAATGACAGACCCAAGATCTCCTGGAACAAGCGCGAGGGTTTGGTCTGATATCCCAGACCCTCTTCTTCTGCCGGCCCGATTACGGCGCTGGGCATCGCAATTACATTTCAAAAGGAGAAACACGATGAACGTTTCCCGTCTGACGACATTATTCGCTGTCCTCACCGCGCTGGCCCTCCTCCTTGCCGCCTGCCCTGCCCCCGCCGCCATGCCGGCCGCCGACACAGAGTCCGGCGCAGCCGCTGAAGAAGGCATGGCCGGAGAATTCAAAGTCGGCCTGGTTACAGACGTCGGCCGCGTCAACGACCGCAGCTTCAATCAGTCCGCCTGGGAAGGCGTTGTCGCTGCCGCAGAAGGCCTCGGCCTGGCCGAAGACGACTTCAAGTACATCGAAACGCAGGACGCCAAAGACTACGCCGACAATATCCAACAGTTCATCGACGCCGGCTACAACGTAATCGTCAGCGTCGGCTTCGCCCTCGGCGATGCAACCCTCACCGCCGCCAGGGACAACCCCGATGTCTACTTCATCGGTGTCGACCAGTTCCAGGGCGAGACAATGGCCAACGTCGCCGGGCTAATCTTTAACGAGGACCACTCCGGCTATCTCGCCGGCGTACTCGCCGGCAGCCTCTCCAAGACCGGCACAATCGCCGCCGTCCTCGGCACCGACCTCGTGCCCCCCGTCGTCGCCTTTAACGAGGGCTACATCGCCGGCGCCAAGTCCGTGAACCCGGACATCAACGTCATCTCAACCTACCATCCCGGCGAAATCTCCCAGGCCTTCGTCGATCCCGAATGGGGCGCGGCCACCGCCAAGCAGGCCCTCGACCAGGGCGCTGACGTCATCTTCGGCGCCGGCGGCATCACCGGCAACGGCGCCCTCCAGGAGATCGCAACCGCCGAAGGCGCCGGCGAAACCGTATTCTGCATCGGCGTCGACACCGACCAGTGGAACACCGTACCCGCCGCCCATCCCTGCCTCGTCTCCAGCGCCATGAAACTCATCACGCCCGGCGTCGTTGACCTCGTCAACCTCGCCAGCGAAGGCGCCTTCCCCGGCGGCAACTACTTTGGCGACGCCGACCTGGCGCCCTTCCACGACTTTGACGACATGATTCCGCAGGAGTTGAAAGACCTGCTCGAAGAGACGAAGGCCGGCCTCATCGAAGGATCGATCGACACGGGATATGGCAACTGAGCCGTCCCGGTCCTGAAGCAGTGACACTGATCGGCGTCCGGCCTTCAGCACCAGCGCGGAGCCAATCCCATAGGAGCGGGAGGCCGCCCCAAACGCCTCCCGCTTCTCTTTACAGGGCGGCGGCCGCAAGCAACGGCCCCATTCCAGCGCCGCTTGCAGTCCCGCCCGCAGAGGCCGCCCGGTCAACCTGAGCCGCCGACCCGAGAGTCGTCCCCCGACGGAGTTGGACAATGGCGATCGCCTACCCGAAAATCGCCTTCTCCCGTACGCTGCGAGCACTTCTCATCCCCCTGCTCGCGCTCCTGGCCGCGCTCCTGACCGGAGCAATCGTCATGATACTCTCCGGCGATGATCCCCTCGCCGCCTACAGCGGCCTCTTCCAGGGTGCCTTTGGCGACGGCAAGGGATGGGCCAGGACAATTCGCAAGACCATCCCGTTTATCCTCACCGGGCTCTCCGTTGCAGTCGCCTTCAAGGTCAGCCTTTTCAACATCGGCGCCTCCGGCCAGTTCGTCATGGGCACCATATTCGCCGTCGCCGTGGGCATCAACTTCGAAGGCCTGCCCGTCTTTGTCCACCTGCCCCTTGCCCTGATCGCCGGCATAGTCGGCGGCATGATCTGGGGCGCCATCCCAGGCATCCTCAAAGTCTACACCGGCGCCCACGAGGTCATCGTCACCATCATGCTCAACTATGTGGCCGCCCTCTTCGGCGGCTGGACCGTCTACGCCGGCGGCACGCAGGGACAGACCCCCGGCCCCCTCTGGGACGAGACGGCCGGCGCCATCTCCGAAACGCCCGACGTCCTGGCATCTGCCCAGATCCCCTGGCTTTTCGGCCCGCCATATCGCGTCCACTATGGAGTCTTCATCGCCGTCGCCGCCGCGCTATTCGTCTGGTGGCTGATCTTCAAGACGCCGCTCGGCTTCGAAATGCGGACCGTCGGCCACAACATGAAAGCTGCCGCGTACGCCGGAATCCGCGTCAATTTCACAATCATCCTGACCATGGCGATCGCCGGCGGCCTGGCTGGGCTGGCCGGCGCCATCGAGACCCTGGGCCTCAACCATAAGTTTGCCCCTGAATTCGGCGGCGCCGTCGGTTTCGACGGCATCACTGTCGCGCTCCTCGGGCAGACACATCCACTCGGCGTCATGCTGGCCGCCTTCATGTTCGGCGCGCTCGACGGCGGCGCCTCCAAGATGCAGTTCGAGTCCGGTGTTCCCGCCGACATCATCCAGATTATCCAGGCGCTCGTGCTGGCATTCGTCGCCGCGCCACTGATCATCCGCATGATCTTCCGTCTCCGCCGGCAAACGCTGGAAGAAGCAGCCTCTACTGTAAGCACAAGCTGGGGCGGCTCGTGAGTGTAGTCTCGAAACTCTCGACCCCACGCCGCTTGGGCCGCCGCGCCGTCATCTCCCTGGTCCTTGCGCTCGCACTCGTCGCAATGGCAGTCGTCGTCAATAAGACGCCGCTGGGTGAATATACCTGGCTGCGAGTCCTCTTCGGCATCAGCGCCCTCAACTTTACCCTACGCGCCACCGTGCCCCTTGTGCTCGGCGCGCTCAGCGGCATTCTCTGCGAACGATCAGGCATCATCAACATCGGCATCGAAGGCATGATGCTGGCCGGCGCCTTCGCCGGCTTTGTCGCCAAGACCAGCACCAACCACTGGCCGCTCATGGTCAGCCTCATCTTCAGCGCGGCCGTCGCCGTCGCCACCGGCGGGCTCATGGGCGCAGTCCATGCGCTCTTCTCCATCCGCTTCCGCATGGACCAGATTATCTCCGGCACCGTCATCATCATTCTCGCCCTCGGGACCTCCTCCTATCTCTACAACCGCGATGCCATCGCCGAGGGCAAATTCAGTTCCATCCCGCTGCCCGGCCTGTCGCAGATCGACGTCATCGGCCCTGTCCTCTTCGATAACCCCCCAATTACCTACCTCGCGTTGCTCCTTGTCCTCATTGTCCACATTGGGCTCTTCAATACCCGCTGGGGACTGCGTACGCGCGCCGTAGGCGAACACCCCCGCGCCGCCGACACCGTCGGCATCAATGTCAATCGCTATCGCTACGTCAACACCTCCCTCGGCGGTATGCTGGCAGGGCTGGCAGGCGCCTTTCTTGTCCTGGAAGCGGTCGGCCAGTTTCAGGAAGGCATGACCGCCGGGCGGGGCTTCATCTCTCTGGCCGCTATGATTTTCGGCAACTGGAATCCGTTCGGCGCCCTCGGCGCCGCCGCGCTCTTCGGTTACACACAGGCGCTGCAAAACGAGCTGCTTCTCGCAGGCGTAACCCAGGTCCCCCGCCAGTTCATCTCGATGCTTCCCTACGTTGTCACCATCGTCGCCGTCTCCGGCCTCGTCGGACGCGTTCGCCCGCCCGCCGCTGAGGGCAAAGTCTATGAGACGGAGGGAAGCGCATGAGCCGGCTGCAAGACGCGCCCGACCGCCAAGACGGCGACATGCAAGCCAAACTTGAAGTTCGTAAGATCACCAAGCTCTTCCCCGGAGTCGTCGCCAACAAGGAGATCGATCTGACGCTCCGTCGCGGCGAGATACTGGCCCTGCTCGGCGAAAATGGGGCCGGCAAGTCCACCCTGATGAACATTGTCTACGGCCTCTATCAGCCTACCGAGGGCGAAATTCTGGTCGATGGACGCAGCGTACAAATGCAGTCGCCCCGCGACGCAATAGAGTTGGGCATCGGCATGGTCCATCAGCACTTCCAGTTGGTGCCCGTGATGAGTGTTGTCGACAACATCATGCTGGGCAGCGAGAGCGTCAGCAAAGGCCTCCTCGACAGGGAGAGCGTCGCGGCACACATCCGTGAACTGGCCGAACGGTACAACATGCCGGTCGACCCCAACGCAATAATCGAGGACCTCCCAGTCGGTTTTCAGCAACGCGTCGAAATCCTCAAGGCGCTCTACAGGCAAGCCGATGTCCTGATTCTCGACGAGCCGACATCCGTTTTGACGCCGCAGGAGATAGAAGGTCTCTTCTCCGTGATGGAGTTGCTCCGCAGCCAGGGAAAGGCGATTATCTTCATCACCCATAAGCTCAAGGAGGTTCTCCGCATCGCCAACCGCATCGCCGTGCTGCGGCGAGGTGAACTGGTCGGCGAAGCCGACCCTGAATCCGTCTCTCAGGAGGAACTGGCTGCAATGATGGTTGGGCGAAAGGTCACGCTCGAGGTAGAGAAGCAGCCTGCAGCCGCGGGCGAGGTGTTCTTGCAGATCAACGACTTGCATGCGACCAATGATCTTGGCGAGCCTGCCCTGCGCGGCGTCTCGCTCGACGTGCGCGGCGGGGAAATCGTCGGCGTCGCCGGCGTCCAGGGCAATGGACAAACAGAGCTGGTCGAAGTGATCACAGGCCTGCGCCCGGCCGCCGCCGGCGCCGTACACATGAACGACCTCGACATGACCAACGCACCCCCGCGCCGTATCACCGAGGAAGGTGCCATCTGCCACGTGCCAGAGGACCGCCACCTCTACGGCATGGTCGATGCCTATTCGGTCGCGGACAATCTCGTCCTCGGCTCCTACTACCAGCGCCCCTTTTCCACTGGCCTGACCATGGACCAGCAGGCGATTGCCCAACATGCCGAAGAGCTGGTGCAGCGTTTTGACGTGCGCACCCCTTCCGTCAGGACCGCGGGCGCAAGCCTCTCCGGAGGCAATCAGCAAAAAATGGTCGTCGCCCGCGAGTTCAGCCGCCCCATTCGCCTCTTGATCGCCGCCCAGCCGACCCGGGGCATCGACGTCGGCTCAATCGAATTCATCCACAGCCAGGTCGTCGCCAAGCGCGACGAAGGCGTCGCCGTCCTCCTCGTAAGCTATGAGTTGGATGAAATAATGGCACTGTCAGACCGCATTGCAGTTATGTTCAACGGCCGCATCAGCGCCGTCCTCCCCCGCAATCAGGCCAGCCGCGCCGCGATCGGCCTGCTGATGGCAGGAGTCCAACCCGATTCGCACCATACCGCTGCTGCTGAACCGACAGAGAACGATTAGGTGACAGATCCCGCCCTCGACCAACCCGCACTCGAAGAGTACGACGACATCAACGAGGATGCCCTCTTCCCCCACGCCAACGGCGAGCTTCGATTCTCCGCCGACCGGGACAGCGACCTCTTCGATCTGCACTGGCACTGGCACGGCCGCGCCTATGCCCGCGCCATCCGTATCCGCATCGACGCGCCAATCTATACCAGCAGCGGCATCAGCAGCGAACAGCTGGACGACGTTCTCCCACTTGCTCTTCAGCTGTATCCAGGCTACCAGGAGACAATTTACGGTGTCGAAGGCGTCATCGTCAGCAAACGCATCTTCGCCCCGCTCGACAGTTACTACGACCGCTCACTCCTTTGGATGATGGAGGCGCAGGCCGAAGGCGACCGGCTCATCCAGATTCGTGTCGAGATCGATTGGGGCGAGCCTCTCGTGCAACGTATGGTAGACGGCCTCCTCGTCGCCCAAAGCGACCCCGGCGAGGCCAGGGGCGCCCATGGCCAGCGTAACGCCGAAAGTACGCGCGTCTTCGGCGCGGCCGAAGGCCGCCCCGACCTGGTCGAATTCCCCTCCGATTCCCAGGCCCGGCTCGTCTACCATGTGCTGGTCGCCGGGCAGGTGGACCTGCCCCTCATACTCGCGCTCAGCGACGTCGGTGAACAGGTGGCCTGGAACGGCTTCCTCGTCCAACGCGACATCTCACGCGCTTTCAAACGCAGCCGCAGCCGCTGGCACGACGTCACACATCGCGGCCGCCTGTGGTCCCCCGACGCCGCGGCAAACCGCACCGTGCAGGACGCCAAGATCGACGCCGTACAGACCATTGCACGGTCTCGCGCCGGCTTCGCACCTGCCGATAGCAACATCACCGCCCTGCCGGGCCTGGTCGATCTCTTCGACTCATTCCTGCCCGATCAGAGCCGCGCACTGCTTGATACGCCCCGTCACGTCGCGGAACGGACCGGCGGCGCGCTGCCCCTGAAGCTCCCCGCCTTGCCCCGCTCACCTGTCGACGCGCCCGATGCCGTCCTGCCATATACATCAGCCGCATATCTGTCCGCGTTGCAAGCGCATCACAGTCGCCACCCCAATCTCGACTGGTTGACGACACATGAGAAGGCGATCGCCGGCTGCGCAAATGAACTGCTTAGCGCCTTTGAAGCCCACCGCGCATCTCCAGACCGGGACCTCCCGGATGCGAGAGCCTTGGAGGCCGCCTGCCGTGCGCTCACTGCGGCCAGCGCGCTCGCTTCTCACTTGGGTCCGGACGCCGAAGCAGCGCCTTGGGCGCGCGCCGCCAAATCGATGGCGGCCAGCGCCGCTGAGCGTTCCCCGAACGTCCAGCCGACCATTTGGGACCTGCTGGGCATCACGGCCGACCAGGGGCATCTTACCTTGAAAAGAAAGTGGCCGTCCGAATGGGACTGGTGGGCGCTGATGAGCCTGCCTTACTCCGCCCTGGAGGAGAACGACGAGATCAGCCTGCTCTGGGACGGCGAAACTTTGCATACCACGCGCCCGATTTCGTTCGACGGCCCAACCGAGATTCAGTCCCAGGTGCGGGCCTTCGGGTCCGACGAGAATAGTTTCGACCTGCGTTTTCGCCTGGGCAGCGAACTGTTCGTTCCAGCAATCAAATGAGACCGCTTAGCCTGAGCCCAGTGCCGTCCTTTCGACCCAATTCCATCTTCCGCTTCCACAATGACTACCGCTTACGTCTACGATCCCTTCGAGCTTAACCATACCTTCGACGGCCATCCCGAGAACCATCGCCGTCTGGAGCATGTCTTGGCTCTCCTGGAGCGGGACGGCATCCTCGACAGACTGACTCGCCTGCCCGAAAACGTTGCCACACTCGACCCGGTACTGGCCGTGCACGGAGTCAACTATGTCGCACAGTTGGAAGACATCTGTCAGGATCTGGCGGCCAGGAGCGGGGGCGGTACATCAAGAACAGACAATCTTGGCGCAGCCGGTTGGCTGGATCAGGACACGTACATCCTAGGCGCCAGCTATGAAGCTGCGCTGCGGGGAGTAGGCGGTCTACTGTCGATAACCGACGCGGTCATGACCGCAGAGGCGGCCAATGGTTTTGCCCTGGTACGCCCGCCGGGCCATCATGCCAGGCCCAACAGTGCCAAAGGATTCTGCCTGCTGGGCAATGTCGCCGTAGCCGCACGCCATGCCCAGCGGCAGCACGGCGCGCAGCGCGTCCTCATCGTCGACTTCGACGTGCACCACGGCAACGGAACGGCAGAGATGTTCTACGACGACAGCTCCGTTTTGTTCTTCAGCATCCATCAGTATCCCCACTACCCCTTCAGCGGGACCATCGACGAAATCGGGCGCGACGTCGGTGAAGGCTACACAGTGAATGTGCCCTTCCCTGCTGGCGTCGGCGACGCCGGATATCTTGCCGCGCTGCGCCAGGTGTTGACGCCCCTGGCGTACGAATTCGCGCCAGACGTGATCTTCCTCTCGGCCGGCTTCGACGGTCACTGGCTGGACCCCCTAAGCGAGCATCGAGTTAGCGTCACCGGCTACGCTAAGCTTGTAGAGGAGCTGATCGCCTTAGCGGACGCGCTTTGCCGCGGCCGGCTTATCTGTACACTTGAAGGTGGATACCATCTGGATGCCCTGCCGCACTGCGTACTCTCCACCCTCCGTGCACTTTGCGGCGACGAGGCCGGCGTCAGCGATCCCTTTGGCGAAGTCGAGGCGCGCGCGGAGGCCGCGGAACAGGTCCTGCTGTCGGTCACGCGACGCCTCGGCATTCCTACGCCAGGCAACAAGCCCGGCCTGCCGAAACACTGAAACAGTTCGCTCCGTTCGTTACGTAAGGGGAATCATGCACACAATCATTCTGCAGACCAAAGCCCGCCAAACTTCCGCTGGCAAGACCTGGCGCATTGAAGTGCTGGGCGACAGCCTCATCAAGGAAGACGTAAAAGTCTCCATCGGCGAGTTGGAGTACCACCCGGCCAAGGCAGAGCGCCGTTCGCTGATCGACATTCTCACCATCATCGAACGCCATAATTTCCGCATCTGCTACGTTGAGCACAAGCCCAACGATGACGACTTGGAAGAGTGGATGTTCATTCTCCAGGGTTAGGGATGAAGTCATGTCTCCGGCCTCCGGCCTTCTGCCTGGAACCCAAGCACGCGCAGGCGGATTCAAGCACGCCTTGTGTTTGACATTCAGCCCTTGCCGCACCGTCCGCGGAGGCAGGCCATGGCCTCGCAGCCGCTGATCTTTGCCCACAGAGGAGCCAGCGCCGTCGCGCCCGAAAACACCTTGCCCGCCTTCACAAAGGCGCTGGAAATGGGCGCAGACGGCATAGAACTTGACGTGCAGGCCACCGCCGAAGGCGAACTCGTCGTGCTCCACGACTTCAACCTGGAGCGCACGACAACCGGCAGAGGTCGCCTCCGCAAACATACCTTGGCTCAGCTCTCTGACCTCGATGCCGGCATCCGCTTCAACGACGCCTTCTCAGGTACGCCGATCCCCACTTTGGATCAGGTCTTCGAACTGACGGCGAACCGCTGTATCGTCAACGTCGAGATCAAGAATATAGACTGGGACGGGGGTCCTGAAGCGGGGCCGTTGACGCGCATGATTCAGCGTCGCCGCCTTTTCGACAAGGTCATAGTCTCGAGCTTCAATCCCTTCTCCCTCCGCAAAGTTCGCCAACTCGATCCCCATATTCCCCTGGGCCTTCTTTACAAGCCCAAACTGCCGCGCCCTATAGGCCCGCGGACTCCTCTGATCGCGGCGGCCCTCAATTTGTCGCCCAACCATCTATTCTTCCATCTCTTCCGCACCTGGTCGGCCTCCGTCTTGGCGCCCGATGCCCTCCACCCGCATTTTCAGTCCATAAACTCTGCTCTCATGGCAGAGGCGCGCCGCCGCGGTCAAATCGTGAACGCCTGGACCGTGAACTGCGGCACAGAGGCTCGTCGACTGGCGGCTCTGGGCGTTAATGCGATCATCACCGATCGGCCCGACGCGATCCGGCAGGCCCTCTCGGAAGCCGGACCTGTCGCCTCGCCCTCCGATGCATGAGAAAGACGCCAGCGTGGGCAAACGCGTAGACTTGGCCAATGCAACGGCGCCGGGCAAGGTCATCCTCTTCGGCGAGCATGCAGTCGTTTACGGCCGGCCGGCCATCGCCGTCCCTGTGACCATAGTTCAGGCTACAGCCGCCGTGGCGGCAGCGGCGGCCGGATCGGGCTGCACCATCTCTGCCCCCGACGTCGGCGTTCGAATTCGCCTTCCGTCAGCGCCGGACAACCCCCTGGCACTG
The DNA here is from genome assembly GCA_022827195.1 of Caldilineaceae bacterium. GTDB lineage: Bacteria > Chloroflexota > Anaerolineae > Caldilineales > Caldilineaceae > Bin5. The sequence goes on along the minus strand of JAJDTL010000037.1, from coordinate 212,158 downwards.
GCCGTACGCCTCGCATTGGCGGCCGCTGGAGTCGATGCTGAACCTGACTGGAATATCTCCGTTTCAAGCACGATTCCCATCGCCGGCGGGATGGGAAGCGGCGCCGCTGTCAGCGCGGTGCTCGCTCGGGCAGTCCTCGCCAGTGCCCCAACCTTCCGCGGCTGTCCCGACGCCGAAACAGTTAACCGCATCGTCTACGCCGTCGAGAGAATACACCATGCCACGCCTAGCGGCATCGACAATACCGTCGTAGTATACGAGCAGCCCGTCTGGTTTGTACGCGGCAGGCCGCCCGAGATCTTCGACATCGCCAAGCCCTTTCACCTGGTCATCGCCGACACCGGCATAGCCAGTCCCACCGGCCAAGTGGTGGCCGATGTGCGCGCGGCGCGGCAGAAAGACGCTGCCCGCTACGACGCGATCTTCGATGCCATCGGCGCTATCGCCGAGCGGGCAAAGCGGATCATCGCCAGCGGAAAACTGGAGACGTTAGGCTTCCTGATGCGGGAAAATCAGCGGCTCTTGCGTCAACTCGAGGTAAGCGCGCCCTCCCTCGAACGGCTCATCGAATCCGCAGAGGACGCTGGCGCGGCCGGAGCAAAACTTAGCGGCGGCGGCCGCGGCGGCAACCTAATTGCAGTGGTAAAACGAGAGAAAATCGGCCTGGTTCGCGAGGCACTCCTGGCCGAAGGCGCGGCGCGCGCAATCGTAACCCAAGTTGGCGGTTAACCGCTAGTCAGCGGTGCCCAGCAGCCGCCACTGGTCCCGTAGAAAGGCAACACGCCCGCCTACCACTGTGGCCACGACCTGTGCCGTCGCGTCCAAAAGCGTCAAATCTGCGCGCGCCCCCCTGCTGATGCGGCCCACTTCGTCATCTATCCCCATCGCCTGTGCCTGCGAGAGGCTTGTTGTCGGCCATGCCTGCACAAGCGGCCAGCCCGTCGCCGCCATAAAACTCCGCAGAGCCGCATCCAGCGTCAGGACCGAACCGGCAAGCGTGCCGTCTGGGAGACGGCACGCGCCGTTCCGGACGACGACGGGAAGCCGGCCCATATCATAGCGGCCCTCCGGCATGCCCGTCGCCCGAATCGCGTCGCTGATCAGAACTGTGCGCGTCGGCCCCTTGCACCGACCCAACATGCGCATCACCGCCGGATGCACGTGGATCCCGTCAGCAATTAGCTGCGCGTAGATCCTGTCGTCGCTCAACACCGCACCCACCGTGCCCGGCTCGCGATGATGCAGACCCTTCATCGCATTGAACGTATGCGTAGCTTGCGATACGCCCGCGTCGATGGCCGTCCTTGCCTCATCGAACGTGGCTGCCGTGTGGCCGAGCACCACGCGTACGTCCGACTCCAAGGCCATTTCGATCAGAGACTGTGCCCCCTCCTCTTCCGGCGCAAGAGTGATCATCCGCACCGGCCCCGCTCCCAAAAGCTCCTCAAACTCATTGGCAGACGGCGGACGTACGAAAGCAGGATTCTGCGCGCCGGGGAACTTCCCGCTGATGTAAGGCCCCTCCAAGTGGACGCCGAGAACGCGCGCGCCAACCGGAGAGTCAACGCCCGCGTCAGAGCATGTATGTCTGCAGAATCTCGCTACATTGGAAACAGCGGCCAGCGTATCGCCATGCGATGCCGTCACTGTGGTTGCGTAGAAGCCGGTTACGCCGTGCCGTACGAGGAATTTACTGATCGTTGCAAGACTTTCCGGCGTCGCGTCCATCACATCCGCGCCGCCGCTCCCATGGATGTGAACGTCGATAAATCCGGGCACCAGAATGCAGTCAGTCCCGTCAAGCAGTGGGCCGTCAACCTCTCTTTCTTCGCTTAACCAGGCTCCGATCAATCCGCCATCGCATGCGAGCGCGAAGGATTGACCAGGCGGCGCCGCCACCGTGCCGAAGACCGTGCGAGCCGTCAGGCCGCTGATGCCGGCGACAGCCGTGCCGTTTACCTTGCTTGCACCCGCTGTCATCTCATCGTTGTTCAACTCATTTCACTCCCTATCCGGCGGCTCATTTACCCTCTTCCAATACAAAATGCCGAGCGGCGGCAGCTCCATAATCGTGGACCACGAGGAGTTCTGCCAAGGTATCTCTTCAGCCTCCAAGGGAAACGGATTGTCTATCCCGCTTCCACTATAGATCGCCCAATCGCTGTTAAGAATCTGATCGTAGCGGCCAGGGCCCGGCAGCCCAACGCGATAACCATGTTGCGGCACGGGCGTGAAATTGCATACGACGAGAATGCTATTCGCTCCCTCTGCATCCCGGCGCAAAAAGCTGATGATTGAATGATCGGCGTCCTGAAAATCGACCCACTCAAAACCCTCCCAGCTGTCATCGACCTGGTGTAGCGCCTTTTCCCAGCAGTAGAGTTTGTTGATGTCCCGCACAAATCGCTGCAAGTTCCGGTGGTCGGAACGCTCAAGGAGGTGCCAGTCCAGGCTGGCCATCTCCGTCCACTCCCGCCACTGGCCAAACTCCCCTCCCATGAACGTCAGCTTTTTGCCCGGATGCGCAATCATCAAGCCGAAGAAGAGACGGAGATGCGCAAACTGCTGCCACAAGTCACCGGGCATCTTGCCGAGCATCGACCTCTTTAGATGGACGACTTCATCGTGGCTCAATGGGAGGATGAATTTCTCGCTGAATGCATAGCTCAAACTGTATGTGATTAGGCGATGATTTGTTCTGCGGTACAGTGGGTCCATCTTGAAAAAGCTCAGGCTGTCGTGCATCCAGCCCATGTTCCATTTGTAGTCGAATCCCAGTCCGCCGGCATCAGCCGGCCGTGTAACCTTCGTCCAGATCGAACTCTCTTCGGCGATGGTCAAGACTCCGGGCGCCCTTTCGTGAAGCATCTCATTGGCTTGCCGCAAAAACGCGATGGCATCAAGGTTTTCCTGCCCACCATACTGGTTCGGGACCCACTCGCCCTCCTCGCGGCTGTAGTCCAGATAGAGCATCGAGGCCACCGCGTCAACCCTTAGGCCGTCAATGTGATACTCTTCCGCCCAGAACAAGGCGCTTGCAAGCAGAAAATTGCGAACCTCGTTCCGCCCGTAGTCGAAGATCTTCGTCCCCCAGTCAGGGTGTTCGCCGCGGCGGGGATCCTCATATTCGTATAGCGGGGTGCCGTCGAAAAAAGCCAGCCCGTGGGCGTCCTTGGGAAAGTGGGCCGGCGCCCAGTCGAGGATGACGCCAATGCGGTTCCTATGGCAATAATCGACGAAATACTTGAAATCGTCTGGTCTTCCAAGGCGGCTGGTCGGCGCGAAATACCCTGTGGTCTGGTAACCCCAGGACCCTTCAAAGGGGTGCTCCGTTATCGGAAGAAGCTCGATGTGGGTATAGCCCATCTCCAGCACATAGGCGACCAGCTGGTGGGCCAACTCCCTGTAACCAAGTGTGCTGTTGTCCCCCGGCGCCCGCCGCCAGCTGCCCAAGTGGACTTCGTAGACATTCAGAGGTTGGGAAAACGCCTGCCTGGCGGCGCGCTCTTCCAGCCAGGGCTTGTCCCCCCACGCGTATCCTCCCAGCGGCCAGATGCGGGACGCGGTGCCCGGTGCCTCCTCGGCGTAAAAGCCGTACGGGTCCGACTTGTCAATCCGGAAGTCCACCAGCGGAAGCTGAATCGAGTACTTGTATGTACTTCCCGGCTCAAACTCGGTCGGAACGAAGAGTTCCCAGATTCCCTCGCGGTGAGCGCGCATCGGTTGGACGAGAGGGTCCCAACCGTTGAACTGTCCGATTACGCTGACACCTTGGGCATTCGGCGCCCAAACCGCGAACTGCACGCCGCTGACGCCGTCCACAGACCGGTAATGTGCTCCAAACTTGCGGAAGCTGTGGAGAAAGTTCCCTTCACCGAACAGGTAAGCCTCGTCATCCGTGAACCAGGACCCGGTCAAATTTCAGCGCCCTTCTTCTATTCTTTTGCTATCTTCCCCAAAGACGTGCGCCGCCAACACTCGCTAGCCGGTCTGGACGTCCGGTGGTAGAAGCTCCCGGCAACCTTGAATCCACCATCCCAGCTCGCAACGGGCTGGCTTAGAGACATACTCTCCTCAGCGCAGGCAAAAAATAGTTGCTTGCTACGATTTCCCAACTCATGCTTGCGGCCAGAGCGTTTCCGATGCGAATCCGCTCCGCGACCCGTCCGCGCACCGACGGCAGGCGTTCGAAGATCTGCCGGGCAGTTGCTCCTGCATTGCGGATTTCGATTCTGTCTCGCACCGCCTGGTCTATCACGAGCGCTTCCTGCGCTGAGCTGGGCGCCTCGTCTTCGGGTAGACCAATGTAGTCGGCAACGACCAGCGGGAAGCCTCTGTCGTTGATGAAAGTCGGTTCGCCTTCCACACCTGGCAATCCGGCTGCAGCATCTGTACGCAAGGGCTGCCCATCGACCTTTCCGCCCGCCAACAGCCCTTCTCTCACAAGTCCCCTGGCCCCCTGTTCAAGGAATCCAATACAGCCGCACACGTTGCTAACGCATGCAATCGCGCCAAAATTGACCGGCTCAACCTGCGCGATGCCAAAAGGCTCGTAGATACTCTGGCCGAACTCCACGTCGCTGCCGCGGCGGATATCCTGAAACTCCATGGAAGTCGGCATCCGCTCGCCGCATCGCTCCCGGCTCCAGCCAAACTGATTGACCAATACGATTCGACTGTTGCGTGCACTATGATTGAACGGTTCTACGCTGCTGAAGAAAAACGGCGCCTCTTCGCCGGTCAGATCGCCGTTGTCCGCCCTGTGGCCGACCGGCCACCCGTATCGCGCCTCCCAACGGCGAATCAGCTCCCCCGGCCGGCCGGCTGGCTGGCTGGTGGCAAGCACGAACAGCACCGCCTTCTTGCCTGCCGAACCCAATAACTGCTCCAGATGCATCATTACACGCGTGTCTCGCCACAGAGCCTTCGATAAAACCAGCCGCGCAACATGCGTGAAAACGTAGTCAGGCTTGAAGCCTAGCAGCCTTTCACAGTATTCTCTTAGCCGGCGCCTGGATTTCCTCCTTTCCTCAGCCGTATTGACCTTCGCGTCGATTCCGTTGTATACCAGATCGATTCTGCAATTGGTAAAGGGCCCGCCAAGAAACCGAAGCTCCTCTCTGACCAGGTCGCCCACCGCGAAAACAGCGTCGCAATGGACCGCCCGCCGAACAAGCGCGTGCTTGAAATGCGCGCTCTGGTCTCCAAACAAAGTCTCCAGCGGCAAATGTGACTCCCGGGCGCGCAGCATGACATTGTAGAAACGGGTGTCGTGACCGCTGTGACCTTCAACCAGAATACGGGCTGTCGCCATTTCGTGCGCGTAAAAGACCGTGCGCCACTGCTCCGGCTCGCTCATCTGTGCAGCAAAGACTACCGGCATCCCCAGCCATTCGTGGGCAATGATCACCCGCTCGCTTGGCGAGAGTCCCGCGTCAACTTCCAGCGCCTTCAGTCCCTCAAAAATGGGCTGGGCTATTGAGACATAAAGGCCGTATTCGTAATCGTGCTCATATCGCCGGCTATCGATGCCATAGTGTTCCCAGAGGTAGAAATGGAAACTCGACACCTGCTCAATCGCCGGGTTGCTTGCATCTACCAGCAGAATCTCGTGTTCCACCGCCCCAAACCGGCGGACGCCGTAGAGAATCCCCACTTGATAGGTCTCCTCAACTGTCCGCAGTGTCCGTTGGACTTCCTCGTTGACCCCGTAGAAAACGCCGTGAAGGCTGCTGTACCGAATCTGCACCCCGTTAACCGCGTCGGTAAGCCTCTCCATCTGGAGTGCGTCCCAGCCGAACATCGGACCGACCAGTACGGTTCGTGCAACCTGCTCATTGTACTCTTTCGCGCCCAATAGCCCTTCGAGAACGGAACCGATTCCGCCCACCTTTGTACCCGCTTCATGCGTTGCATGGATTACCAACGGGATGGGACTGGACAAGCTATTCTCCTAACAAATGGTAGTCTATTTGTTCCATCATAGCACAGGACAACAAGCGCAAACCAACTGTTTTCGGCCCTCCTGGGAGCTCCGAACGGCCATGACCTAAGGCTTGAGATTGAGCGTTGCGCCATACTATGCTATGGTGGCGCCGACGGCCCCACCGACCGGGAGAAGGCGATGAAAGAAGCGGAGAAGGTCGCGCTCTTGCAAAAGAGTGTTAGGCTTCATACGTTGATCTGCAGCGCGACCCTGCTCGTCGCCGTCCTGCTGCTGCGTTTTACAGCCCAAAACACCGAATTCAACGCACGGCGCTGGCTCATGTTCTCAGCCCTCGTCGTCGCCGCCGAATTCTGGTACCTGCGTCGGGTCCTTCGCCAAAATCACCACCCCAATTCAGACCGGCTATATCCTGACCTGGGCGCCGCCAACCTCCTGACAATCTATCGCGGCCTCGCCTACGCCTGGATGGCAGGATTTCTCCTCCTGCCGAGGCCGGGAGGACCAATGGACTGGCTGCCGGCTATTCTTTACGTCGCGGCAAGCATCACCGACGCCATCGACGGTTATGTCGCACGCAAGACAGACCGCGTCTCCAAGTTGGGCGAGACGCTGGACATGGAATCCGACGGCTTGGGAGTGCTCGTGGCCTGCATGCTGGCCGTACAGTACGGGCAGTTGCCTCTGGTGTTTCTGCTGGTGGGCTTCGCACGCCCACTCTTCGTCGGGGGGATGCTGTTGCGGACACGCATGGGACTGCCCAACTACCCAATGACTGAGAGCAACCAGCGGCGCATCATTGCCGGTCTGCTCATGATATTCCTCTCCACCGTGCTCTGGCCGATCTTCAGGCCACCCGAAACCTATGTCGTCGGCGCGGTCTTCGGCGGCGCGGTGACGCTCAGCTTTGTACGCGACTGGCTCGTAAACATCGGCTGGATCAGTCCCGGCCATTTGACCTACAGGATCTGGCGCGCCCGTCTGAAGCAGTGGTCACTCCTATGGCTTCCGGTCGGTCTGCGCATCCTGGCCGCGGCGCTCACCTCCCTACTCGTGGTGAGACTGCTTTCCGGATCGTCAGATATGCCGGCGGTCGCCAACCTGCTCATCGCTCTGGTCGGCGCACTCGGTGGCGCAGCCGTCCTGCTGGGCGTAGCAACCAGATCGGCAGCAGGGCTTGTCAGCTTGGCCTCCTACCTCGGCTACGCTCTCGCCGGCCAGGCCGCACTGGGACTCGCTCTCCTATTCATTTCTTCTCTTCTGATAGTCCTCGGAAGCGGCCAATTCACACTCTGGATCCCGGAAGAACGCTGGCTGCGAATCGGCGCCATTGTAGATGACTAGCCGGCCCGAAGGTCCGTTGCGAATCAGGCGTTGAGAAATGAACAATTCTATGAGAGTATACTGTGGACCGACCTTCGCCAAGCGGCGGAGTTCTCATGCCAGGGCCATAAAGGGAGGCGGGAGAAAATGGACGAATTCCGATCCTTGAATGCACAGTCATACCGCATCATGGGGCTTGCGCTACTGACGGGCCTGATCCATCTCTTGCTTGGCATCCAGGGTGCGATCCCAATCTTCATCCTCAACGGCCTGGGCTTCATCGCACTGGTTGCCGCCCTCTACCTGGTCCCCCAGCTCGCCAACTTCAGGACCCACATTCGCTGGGCGCTTGCGGCTTACACCGCCGTCACGATAGTCGCCTACTTTGTGGTAAACCCACAGCCTCTGGACAGCGGTTTTGGCCTGCTTACCAAAGCCATTGAACTGATTCTGCTCCTGCTGCTGCTTGTCAAACAGAGGTAAGACCATGCGCATCGAGGAACTTGACACTCCGGTAGCCGTCGTCGACCTGGACCGGCTTTCCGCCAACATCGAGCGGCTCCAAGCATACCTGGACAAGCACGGCATCGACAACCGGCCCCACATAAAGACACACCGCATTCCGGCCATCGCTCACATGCAGATGCAGGCTGGCGCCGTCGGCATCACCTGCCAGACCCTGAGCGAAGCCGAAGTGATGTGCAGCGCAGGCATCAGCGACATCTTCCTCCCCTACAATTTGCTCAGCCAGACCAAATTGAGACGGTTGATGCTTCTCTCGCGTCGAGCCAGGATCAGCGTTACCGCCGACTCCGCGCACACCGTCGAAGGCTACGCCAGGGCAGCCGCGCAGGAAGGTACGACTCTGCCTGTCTTGATAGAAATGGACGGAGGCTACGAGCGTTGCGGTGTGACGACAACCGCAGAGGTGCGCGCTTTGGCCCGGCAAATCGACAGCGCCGCAAATCTGCATTTTGGCGGGCTCATGGTATACCCCTGCAACCCGGAAGCCAACGCCTTTATGACCGACTCAAAAATGCTGCTCGCCCAGGACGGGCTGGCCGCGGAGCGCGTAAGCGGCGGCAGTTCCTTCGTAATGTGGCAGGCCCATGAATTCACCGAATTCACCGAATATCGGGCCGGCATGTACGTCTATGGCGACCGCAACCTTGTCGATGCCGGCGCTATGACCCTGGATCAGTGCTCATACTTCGTGCTGGCAACCGTCGTCAGCCGGCCCACCGATGATCGAGTCGTTTTGGATTCGGGCAGTAAGTCGCTGGCCGCCGACAGCGCCCGAAAGTCTTCGGGGCACGGACTGATCATCGAATATCCAGAGGCGGAGCTCTTCAAGCTGTCTGAGGAACACGCCCACGTCGACGTCTCGCGCTGCACGCGCAAACCGGAGATTGGTGAACGCGTCACGGTGCTCGCCAACCACTGCTGCGTCTCAAACAATCTCTTCTCACGGTTGGTCGGCCATAGAAACGGGGAAGTCGAACTTGAATGGCCTATCTTGGCGAAGGGCTGGTGAAGAGCGCGCGCAGGTCAGAACTCCAACTGCCCTCTCACCGTCGTTGACTGTATCTCCCGGCTCGGACCAGCTCTGGAATAACCATTAGCCTGTCTGCCCAGGCAGGAAACTGCTTCAGAAGGAAAAACCAAGAAGACTTGGCACCACGACAATGACGAGGTACAGCAGCAGGATCAGGACCAGAATTAGACGTACCTTCCCCCACGCGCTGAGATTCCCGAGCCAGCTCGCCCCGTCGCGATGTGGACGCGGACGAGGAATATCGTCCGCGTGCATCGAGGATTGTCGGCCGTAGTCTGCATCAGCGTACTCAACCGGAGTGTCACCGGCGCGGTACTGTGGCGCACCCGCGAACGCCTCACCTTCTGCCGCCGGATAGCTCAGGATCCGACTCAAATTGAAGGCAAGGGACGGCAGCCGCGACTTGAGGGCGTCCAGCCCCGGTTGCTCAATGTATATCAGGTCCAGGTCCGTCTCGGCAAAGGCGCTCTGCCCGTAGGGTTCATCAGAAAGAATCGCCCTTTCTCCAAAGATTTCGCCCTCGCCGCGCGTCCAACTCCCTGAGCCATTGATCGGCTGCAGCCGTACGATCCCACTCTCTATGAGGTACAACGCATCGCTGGGCGCCCCTGCCTGGTAGATCTGTTCGCCGGCACGGCTATGAGCTTGTCGCAAATGACTCGCTACTTCCCTCAGCTCTTGCGAGGAAAGGTCGGTCAGCAGCGGGAATCGGCGCAGGCGTCCCTCGTCCATCGAGTCCTGACGTCCGCTGATGCGCGCCGATACGGCCTGGTCGAGTGCCGATCCTATGGCAGGGTGGAGGCCCACCAACTCCTGAAGATCCGTCCGGTACAGCACCCACAGGTTCGTATTGCGGATCGCCGTCGCGTTCTCCAGACGGTCCTCCCCCGTAAGTAGGCTCATCGCGCCAAAGAAACTGCCGACACCGACTCGAGCCAATTCCTGCAGGACCCCGCTCTCGTTTTCCGCGGTCAGTTCGACCTCGCCTTGGTCCACCAGGAACATGGCGTCGCTCGCGTCTCCCAAACGGTAAATCGGCTCGCCCGCGGGAACATGCTGAAGGACCAACCGCTGAACAATCGCATGCAAATTGGCCGGCTCAAGCTGGGCAAAAAGAGGTGTCTGCGCAAGTCTCACAACCGCCTGCGTCTGGTCCGCGACACTCAGGCGGCTGCGGCTGTGGCGCCCGAGCGTACGGCGCAGCAGGGGAAACTGACTGCTCAAGCTGTAAAACGTGGCGGCCGGCAACGTCCAGATAAGGCAGTCTTCCACGGCATACGCACTGGTATCGTAGGGCTTGTTTGTCAGCAGTGGCAGCACCCCAAAGAGACTTCCCGATTCAACCAGGACTGCTTTCGGACTGGGATTCTCCGGAGTTGGCGTTTGCCGCAGCTCAAGCGATCCTCTCTCTAGCAGAAATAGAGCCTCGGCCTGTTCCCCGGCCTGGTAGAGAAGACTTTCCCGCGCCAGTTGGTGCGGCTGCATACTTCTTGCAACCGGCCACAGTACCTTGTGAGGCAACTCCCCGAGCGCACGCGTCTTCGCAAGCTGCGCCACAAGATAGTCTTCCAGCTGAGCGATCTGTTCGCCAAAGTTCTGGCTGAGCTTTACGCCAATGTTGAAGTGCCGCTGCAACAGGGTCCGCAAGTTTGCGTCTGGTAGAGCCCACATCTGTACGTCCGTAGCGGCCATCGCGCTGGTATTGTGGGCCAGCCCGCGCAGGAACTCCGCTTCACCCAGCAAACTTCCCGGGCCGAGTGTCGCCAGCACTGAGCCATCCGGGTCTAGCAAGCGGACAAAGCCATTGCGAATCAAATAGAGCTCGTTGCAGGTCTCGTCACTTCGAAATATGGCAGCGCCCCCACGTTGTTTCTCTTCGCGGAAGATTACAACAACCTCGCGCAGTTCTTCGTCTGACAAGCCCTGAAATAGTGGCGTTGCGCGCAGGAATTCGACGGACATGAAGACTCCTTTCGAACGCGATGGCTCTGTCGCAGGGTTTTCTCTATTCTGCCCGAATACCAATGAATTCTCCAATGGATGTCAGCGGGCCTCAGCCGCGTCGCCTGAACTGCCCACACTTGCAGACCTGCCAATTCTCCGAATTAACCCGTCCTGCACCTGCTTTGCGCAAGCTTTATGGAGATGGCGGCAGCGTCTTCATTGATCAATCAAGAGGAGAAGTGATAGGATGTCCGGAATACTGGAGATTCCTTAACGTAACTGCTATAATAAACTCTGGCCTGAACTTGTCGAACGAAGTGGACGTGGCGCCCCCGGTGAAAGGGCGGCTCACTCTCGTCGAGGGACACAAAACGGTCTGCCTTCAACGCAGACCGCCCGCCCTACCGGTATCCCCCGCCAACCGCCTTGAATCGTGTCCGGGAAACTGTGGCGACGGCAGCAGGGACTTGCCCTTCCTGGGCACGCTCTTCCCCTGCATCTTTGTGCCGAAGGTGGGAGTCGAACCCACACGGGTTTCCCCACACGAGTTTGAGTCGTGCGCGTCTGCCTGTTCCGCCACTTCGGCCCATATGAAGTATAGCGGTTTGGCGTTCTATCAGTCAAGTGACGTCGGATTAACCCGTTCTTCTATGGGCATTCGATTCCATTGCCTACCAATGCCAATCGGCATTCCAGTTCCGTATTCTGTGTCGTAGCATCGAAACAGAAAGGTCTGGAAGGCAACACATTCCGCCGTTCGTGTGCCAAAGCGGGCAGGAAATGAACCTGGACAATCTGATTGAACGCGCGCAGCACGGAGATCTCGAGGCGTTCAACCAGCTGGTAATCGAATATCAGGGATTTGGCTACAACGTCGCCTACCGTCTTCTCGATGACGCTGATTCAGCCGCAGATGCCATCCAGGACAGCTTTTTGAAGGCGTTTCGGGGGCTGGACAACTACCGGGGCGGGAGCTTCAAGGGCTGGCTGACGCGCATCGTTGTCAACACCTGCTACGACCACCTGCGCCACCGCAAACGTAAAACGACGGAAAGCCTCGATGATTTGCCGGTCGAGGAGGAGTATGTTGCAGAACTTACCGACCGCAGCGAATCCCCCCAAGAGTTCGCCGAACGAAGAGAGCTGCAGGCCCTGATCGGGTCGGCGATTACTTCCTTACCCGAGGTCCTGCGCACGACGATTGTCCTTCGCGACATCGAAGGCTACGCCTACGAGGAGATTGCCGACATTACAAGTGTCGCCGTCGGTACGGTGAAATCCCGCATCAGCAGAGCTCGCGGCCGCATTAGGGACTATCTGAACCAACATACGGAACTTTTGCCAGCCGATTATCGTCATTCTAGAAAGTAGCGGAATTGCATCTTCCGGACTTTGCGGCAGTTCGGAAAGGGCAGATTGAACGGGACCGCGCAGGCGGGCAATCCAGACGCGGTCAGACTGCACAGTGGTTTAGAACGGACAGCAGCATCTCAGAGCTATAGACCATGTCGGCACAGTTCTCACATTCGATCGACGAAGAATTGATCGCGGCCTATATAGACGGGGAAGTTACAGCCGAGGAACGAATTCGGGTCGAGTCGGCAATGGCTGCCAGCGAGCAGGTCGCCTGGGAAGTGGAGTCCCTGCGCCGTACAGTTGGTCTGCTGCGCGAGATGCCGAGAGCCGCCTTGCCTCGCTCGTTCGTCCTGACGGAAAGTCAGGTCGAAGACGTGCTTCAGGCACGCCGCGCAAGGAACAACCCCTCTCCCGCGCCCGCGCTCGAAGCACCCTCCACCGAGACTCCGTGGCAGCGTTTGCTCAGTTTTCTGGCCGGCGGGAATCCCCTGTATCGCAACGCCGCTATGGTGGCCGCTGTCCTGCTGCTGGTTGTTGTCGCAGCCGACATTCCACTGCAGCAGGGCCAGATCGGGGATCTCTCAACCGGCAGCGGCCAGTCGGCGGCCCAGACCGCTACGCCTCGAATCCAGGTGACCTCCGTGGGGGGAGCCGCTTCAACAAGCGGTGGCAGTGGTACCGCTGTTCCTGAGGAACAAGGAAATGACGGCTTTCAAGTCATGTCCACGACGGAAAGCAGATCCTCGAACGCGGAAACTGGAGAGGAAAGCAATACGAGTATTCCTCAGTCAACGCCGCAGCCTTCTGTGCCCACAGTCGTCGCCCCACCCGACCAAACAGGGAATGAAGGTTCGGGCGTCGTCCTTTCTCCACTGCGTTCTCTTCTTAGGTCCGCACGAATTGTTCTGGTCTTGGCGATAATCGTGTTCTGGCTGCTCAGCCGGCGCAGACCCCGACATAGCGGTGCCTGAACTGCCCGAAGTCGAAACCTACGTTCGCGCGCTTAAGCCACTGCTCGACGGAAAGACCATTCTGGAAGCCGAGGTGCGATGGCCTCGCACCATCGCCGCGCCAGATGCATCCCTCTTTCCCGACCTTGTCCGCGGCCGGCGCTTTGCCTCTTTTCACCGGCGCGGGAAATACATGCTGTTCGGCTTGGATAGCAGCGAATGGCTCATCGTCCACCTGCGGATGACCGGCGAGCTACGCATCCACAAACCTGCCGGACAGCAAGTGGAACATGATTCCGCCCCTGTCGACTCCGCCGCACTCTTGCCGGCCTCCACCTCCGACAAGCACACACACGTGATCTTTCAACTGGATACAGGCGAAGAGCTGCGCTTCCGCGACACCCGCAAATTCGGCAGAATCTGGCTGGTGACAGACAAGGAGACCGTCGTGGGCAAGCTGGGTCCGGAGCCGCTCGATGCAGAGTTCCTGCCGCAGCATCTTGAGGAGAGACTGGCCCGCCGCACCGCAAACATCAAGTCACTGCTGCTCAACCAGTCCATCATTGCAGGCGTTGGCAACATCTACGCCGACGAGGCGCTTTTCCGCGCACGGATCGATCCGCGCCGCGCCGCCGGACGTCTGAACGCCGGCGAGATTGTGCGGCTCCATCAAGGGCTGCGGGACGTCTTACAGGCGGGGATAGAGGCCCAGGGCAGTTCGCTGCAAAACTATGCGCCGCCGACAGGGGGCAAAGGCGGCTTTCAAGAACAGTTTCAAGTGTTTCGCCGTGGCGGCGAACCCTGTTTTCGCTGCAATGCCCCCATCAGTCGTATCGTGCTGGGCCAGCGCAGCACACACTTCTGTCCCAAATGTCAGAAATAATCGAAGATGCAACCAGGTACGCGCATTGCCGGGGCCCCGAAGACCGCCACGTTAGAGCCGTCCAGGTGTGTTGCGACGCTTCGCCTCCGCCAGCTCCCGTTCCAATGCCTCCTTGCGCGCTGCTTCGGCCTCCTTCCCTTCCGCCAAAGCACGGTCCCAGCGAGACTGGTATCCTGCGTCGAAGGTAGTGCGGCGCGAGGGTCCAAATAAGTAGGCCGCAACCGCACCAATCACCGCACCGACGAGCAGCCCAACTGCCAGGTTCTCGGCTTTACCCACTGCAGAATTCTCCAAGGTTTGTTTTTTCTGCCCTGCCGGCGAATGCAACCGCTTTGCCAGTATTGGGCGGCGTCGCCACAGCCCTAACCGACGCTGCCGTCAATGATGGTTACATCCTGTGGCTCCGGACTATAGACCTCAGCCACGACCGGCGTCTCTTCCGGCAGGATCCAGCCGGCCAGCACATACACCAACAACAGTGTGCCCAGACTGCCTACGGCAAATGCCACCCAAAGCAGCCGCACCAGGTTGGCGTCCAGACCGATGGCCTTGCCAATCGCGCCGCAAACGCCGAAAACCAGCCTGTCTTCACGGCTGCGCTTGAGTGGTATGGCGGCCTTGGCTCTCCGCAGACCGCCCCTGACCGAATCGCGGCTAAATATGGAGGAAGCCCTTCTGGTTCTGCCCTGCATCTGCGCGCGCGCGCCAAGAAATCGACTGCGCCAGGCCTTTCGACTGTTGAGCAGCAGAAGACCCGTACCAATCAGCAGCGCCGGCCAGAAAAGCAGCCTGATCAGGAGCCAGAACATGCCCCATAGTGCCGGCAGTATTCCCAAGTTTGCCAGCAGCCACAGGCTGCCTGCTACGACCAGCAACAGCCCCGCCCGTTCAACATTCCGCTGGTTTAGTTCAAATGCCGCCGGCGCGCGCTCGCCCTCACCCGCCGTGCCAACCGGCAGCAGCAGCCACAGTGCGGCGTAGGCGAATAGACCCGCACCTGCTGTGCCGAGCGTCAACCCTACCCAGAGCACGCGTACAAAAATAGGGTCGATACCGAAACAGTCCCCCAGTCCGCCGCAAACCCCGCCGATTAGCTTCTCTTCAGGGTGGCGGTATAGACATGGTGACCGTTTGGCAGCGGTGCCGCTCTCGGGCATGCTCTCTTCGGTCTCCACGACAATGGTCGCGCCTGCGGCCTGCAGCTTTACCTCGGCCTCAGGACTCTCTTGGACCGCTGCAACGGTCGGTTCTGCTGGCTGATTCGGCGTAGTTTCGCTCATAACTGACTCCTTAGGGCAGAAGGCGGAGAAGTCGGAATCATCTCCAATACGGATTGCGCTCTCGACAACACTCTACGCACGCAGACCTCGAAAGTTGCAAGAGCCGGCAAGACGAACCATCTGCCCGCGGCGGCTTGTCGACCCTCAATCCCCGATCCGTACCTCTCTACCCTCCGCCTGGCTGCGGTAAATGCCGTCGAGGATAGCCTGGACCTGTAACGACTGTTCAGCCGGCACCGGCGACGGAGCGCCTTCGGCGATCGCCTGCGCGAAAGCTACACATTCGAGCGCATGAGGCTCCATCCTATCCTGCGTCCGCTGCAGGAACCGGTTGTAGAACTGTTTCGTTTCATAGTTCGTCTCCAGAAACTTGGCGCTTGGCCAGTGGCACCCCCCCTCGCTGCCGTATAGCCAAATCTGCGTATCCTCCCCCATCGTGTCGTGGTGCAACAACCAGCTTGTCTCCAGGATCAGGGTCGCCCCGCTCTCAAAGCGGACAAACGCGGCAGCAAAGTCTTCAACGTCCATGTCCTGCGGCACAGTGTCAAGTCTCCACGCGCTGAATGCCCCCTCGCGCTGCGCCAGCGGCGCCTTCGCCACCCCCGATACAGCAACTGGCCGGGGGTTGTCCATCAACCAGAGTGTGAGGTCCAGGATGTGTACGCCCACATCGATTGTCGGACCGCCGCCGCTGTGCTTCCTGTATATGAAACCTGGACGGACCGGCAGGTTTGCCCTGCGTAACATCCAGCTGCGCGCATGATAGATTTCACCCAGGACACCCGTGGCGATTTCGGCTTTCATCGCCTGGGAATCTCCCCAAAATCGGAAGTGCTGGGCGGTCATCAGAAGCCTTCCGGACCGGTCCCGGGCCTCGATCATCCGGTGTATCTCCGCCGGTGTGGGCGCAAGCGGTTTCTCGCATAAAACGTGCTTGCCTGCCTCGAGTGCCCCGATGGCAATCGGCGCGTGATAGCGATTCGGCGTGCAGACGTCGATGATATCGATGTCGGGATCCCCGAAAAGCCCGGAAGGGTCTTGCTCGAGCTTGGAAACGCCGTGAAGCAAACCCCACTTTTCCAGCGCCTCCATCGAGATGTCGCACCCGGCTACCACCTCCGCAAACTCTGACGCCGCCCATCCGGGCATGTGGGCCTTTGCAATGCCGCCGACCCCGACAACACCGACCTTTAGTGTTCTGGACACACCCTCTTCCTTTCAAGTATCTCTACCCCGGCATTCTGTTCGCGCCGATCATAGCATGACTGGTCGCCTGGCTCAACCGCGCATGGCCTTCGATGCCCCGCAAAAGCTTTCTCTCCCCTGCCTGCATGCTGAGGACTTGGCCCCGCAACCTCCCGGTCGAATGCCCGGCAGGTTCGGATCGCGAATCTTCGGCCGGAAGGATTGCAAAGTTGCCCAACAAATGTTATGAATTGGCTGAGCCAACGCTGCTACGGTTCTGCTTGCCCACCGAGTCCATCAGGAGAAGAGAACATGCCAAGCATGACAGGCGCCCGCTTCGTCGCCGAAACAGTTCATGGTTACGGAATCTCCCATGTGTTCTTCATGCCCTATATCGGCCCGCGCGCCTTAATGGAGATGGAAAGGCTCGGCATTAAGCGAGTGCAGACCCACGGCGAAAAAGCCGCCGCCTACATGGCCGACGCCTACGCTCGAGTCAGCCGCGGCCCTGCCTTCTGCATGGCCCAGGCTGTCGGCGCCCTCAATCTGGCCGCCGGCCTGCAGGACGCCTATCTGGCCTGTGCGCCGGTCGTTGCCATGACCGGCCGCGAATTCCTCAGCAACCAGAAGCGCCACGCCTACCAGGAAGTTGACCACGTCAATCCCTTCTCTGCCGTCTCGAAGTACAGCGCCTACGTGTCCACGCCCGAGCACCTCCCCGTCTACCTCCGCCAAGCCTTTCGCGTAGCAACGACCGGCACGCCCGGGCCTGCTCACATTGAGCTTGAAGGTATTGCTGGCCAGGCCGTGATGGAGGAAGAAGCTGAACTTGAGGTTTTCGTCGAAGAGGCCTTCACAAAGCTCCCGCCCTTCCGCCCTGAAGCGGAACCGTCCCAAATCGAGGCCGCGCTTCGGCTTCTCAACAGCGCCCACCGTCCAGTCATCGTTGCCGGCGGCGGTGTGACGGCTTCCGACGCCCGCGCCGAATTGATCGAGCTGGCCCAAAAGCTTTCCGTTCCCGTAGCCACCTCGCTGAACGCCAAAGCAATGTTCCCCAGCGACCATGAATTGGCTGTGGGCGTGCCCGGCTCTTACTCCCGCGCCTGTTCCAATCAAGTAGTGCATGAAGCCGACCTGGTCTTCTTCGTCGGCAGCCACGCCGGCGGACAGGTAACACACTTCTACCAGATTCCACCCCAGAGCACGCCCATCATCCAGCTCGACATCAACCCGGAAGAGATTGGGCGCAACTATCCCGTTCAAGTGGGCCTGCAAGGGGACGTCAAGACCAGCCTGCGGCGCATGATCGACAGCGCATCTCCCGCCCCCGCACGTACAGCCTGGATCGCCCGCGTACAGGAGTTGGTCCAAGACTGGAAGGACAGCGTTGCCCATCACGTCAACTCAGATATCCTCCCCATGCGCCCCGAACGCCTCTGCCGCGACCTCTCGGACCTCCTGCCGTCTGATTCGATTCTGGTCTCCGACACCGGGCACGCCGGTATCTGGACCGGCACTTTGTTGGATCTGAAACACCCTGGACAGAGCTACATTCGCTGCGCTGGTTCGCTTGGCTGGGGCTTGCCCGCGGCCATCGGCGCCAAGTGCGCCCAGCCAGACCGCCCCGTTCTCTGCTTCACCGGCGATGGCGGAATCTGGTACCACCTCGCCGAAATCGAGACAGCGGCGCGCTGCGGCATAAACACCGTCATCCTCGTGAACAACAACCACTCGCTCAATCAGGAACAGGACGGAGTCGAAGATACCTACGGAGGGCGCACCGCCGGCTCCGATGAGCTCTGGCTGTTCGAGGACGCAGATTTCGCCAGGATCGCCGAGTCAATGGGCGCCCTGGGGTTGACCGTCAACAAGCACAGCGAGCTCGCCGGCGCCCTGGACCAGGCTTTCAATGCCGGCAGACCAGTCGTTGTAGACGTCAAGACCCATGTCGAAGGCATCGCCCCAAGGGCCTGGACGCCCTCCTGACCTGGCGCACCCTTAGTTGCTTGCATCATCTCCTGAGTAAAGGCAAACTGCCGCATCTGGCAGGCGGGGCCGATTCAACTCCGCCCCGGTCGCCCCCTGCAATCGCCAGGCCCAGCCCAATTTGCGGCGCAAGCCCCCGCGCCTCAGGTAGCAGCCGAGCCCTGAGCATTGGCCCCTGGTCACTGGCCCCTGGTCACTGGCCACTGACCACTGCCGTTGGCCGTTCCGGCCCTCCCTTGTGCGGTGGGACTCCCCCCGCAACGCCCCCCCGTGTAGCAATACCACCGTGCGCGCGCGTCCTCAGCTTGTGTGTCAGCGACCGGGCGGTAGTGCCACCGTGCCGCCTCGTCCCCAGCCGCCCGCTCGTTCTCCCCCACCGCCCCTGTCTCTCCTGACCGCCGGCAACCGACCACTGGCCACCGACCACCGACCACTGGCCACCTACCACTGCAGTTAAACCGTCTGCTTTGCGGCCCATCGCATCACCCCTCGCTAACGCGCCGGCGGGAGAGCCCTGTGCCTCTACCCAAGCCGCCAATCAGATCCAGCCACCGCTGGCATGAACACACCGCCAGACCAATCCCACATCACGAATGGCCTGCACCCGGAAGCGACCGCTGGTTTGCTCCGGCCCTTGGCCTTCTGCTAGAATGACACTGCTTGTAGCAGGCCCCGGCCCTCCGGCGCTCCTGATTGCGCGGCGGACCGCCGTGCGAAAAACGCTTCATCTCAGGTTTCGTGACGCAAGCCGCTTGAACCGGTTCGCGTCGATATGGCGAAAGGCTTTCCATGAAAGCGATGCTTTACCTCGATCAGATGATTGAGCCGGTTGCAGTCCTCGATGACGTAAAAGTCGTCGAATTCGACAGCGACAACCACCCGGCAGGCGAACGGGTTCGAATCTATTACCAGACAGCGAACCTGAACGCGTCAGAAATGATGGTAGAGCTCCACAGAGACCGCAAAATGACGGTTAAACTGGAAGACGGCCGCTCCGCCCCCGCCCTGATTACCCATGCCAGCCTGGATGCAGAAGGCCGGTTTGTTGGCGTACTGAGAGTGCTGGAACAGCTTGCCTGACGTCAGCGTGCTCGCCCACACCCATTCTGCGCATACTTAGCCTCGAACTCCGCCTTGGAGAGCAGCTCCCACCGTCGCGGACAGCACTTCTACCCAGCCACTCTGCCAAAAGTACATGGCCGCCGAACTAAGGCTCCGCCCGGCGCAGCAGGAGATTCTCCGGTACAAAACGGGGCGGCTTGGCGTCAGCGCAGTGCCCGGAAGCGGTAAGACCTTCACGCTGAGCCTGCTGGCCGCACAGTTGGTTCAGAGATTGGCGGGCTCCGGGCCCTTCGACGGCCGTGAAGTGCTCGTAGTCACTTTCACGAACGCCGCAGTAGAAAACTTTCGCGCCAGCATCAATCAGTTTATCCAAAGCAAAAGACTGCTCCCGGGCGGCTTTCGCGTGCGAACGCTCCACAGCCTGGCCTACGACATCGTGCGCGAACGGCCGGACCTGGTGGGCCTGTCCGAAGACTTTGACATCGTCGACGATCGTACCAGCCAGGAGATGAAACGGCAGGCCGTCAATAGATACTTGCAAAACCATCCTGATGTGTTGAGCGGAATGATCAAGCCCGATCAGCTGAGCAATCGGACTGTCATGAACCGACAGCTCCCTGAAGTAGCCCAAGATGTCGCCGAGGCAGTCATTCGCCGGGCAAAGGATCTGCGTACCGGCGCCGCAACGCTGAAAAAAGTCCTGAATCGGCAGTCAGGCACCTGGCCGCTGCTCCTGCTCGGCTTGCAAGTCCTGGAGGACTACCAACGCGGGCTGGACGTTCGCGGCGGAGTCGATTTCAATGACCTGATACTGCTTGCGTTGCAGGCGCTTGAAGCCGACGGCAGCTTCCTCGCCCGCCTTCAGCAACGGTGGCCATATGTTCTTGAGGACGAGGCCCAGGACAGCAGCCCCCTCCAGGAACAGATGCTCAAGCTGCTGTCCGCCGCGCACGGCAACTGGGTCCGCGTTGGCGATCCCAATCAATCGATAAACGCCTCCTTTACCAGCGCCGACCCCAAATACCTGCGTCAATTTGTCTCCAGTCGCAACGTGAAGGAGCTGCCGCTTCCCAACTCCGGGCGCAGCGCCCTGCCGATCATCGATCTGGCAAATCAGCTGATCGACTGGACACGCCAAGAGCATCCCTTCCTCTCCCGCGAATCGGCCCTCGCGCCCCCACACATTCTGCCCACGGGGGCAAACGACCCTCAGGCGAATCCGCCTCCCGGCGACCCTGCCGTGTTTTTTCACAATCGCGCCCTTACCCCCGACCAAGAGGTGCGAGCCATCCAGACAAGTCTCCGCCGCTGGCTGCCTGACAATTCCGAAAAGACAGTTGCCGTCCTGGTCCCCTACCACTTTCGCGGCGACGACTTTCGAACCGCCCTTGACCAGGCCTCGATTCCCTACAATGACTTACTGCTGCGATCGAGCAGAACAACGCGTAATGCCATCGATGCCCTCGCAACGCTGTTGCGCTTCGTCAGCCAACCTCACAAACCTGAGCACCTGCAGGATGTCTGGACAAATGTCTGGTGGCCCAGACGAGGCCAATTGCTCGTCGCTACGCATCCCCATATGGCGACCTTCATGTCTCCTCTGGCAGACACCGGCAATGACGGCAGGCCAACCGAAGCCGCCGCAGATCAGGCCTCCCAGGAAGAGGCCGGCGGGCCGAAGCCGGTGCAAACATTCTCCCGCGCGCTGGGCCAGTTGCGTCAGCCAGAGCGTTTCCTCTTTCCAGCTGCCGGCGACGACTGGTTGAACGTAATCACCTGGATTGACGACTACCAGGGCTTTCGACCCCTCGTCGAAGCCTTTCGCACCGAGCTGAAGCGATGGACCGAGGCCTCCGAGCTACCAGTTGATGAACTGGTCCTGACGCTCGGACAGGACCTCTTTGTGGAACCGGCCGAGCTGGCCCTCGCGCATGGCGTTGCCGTTCACCTCGCAGGGCTGGTTCGCGACAGGCCCGACCTCCGCCTGCATGAAATCTGGCAGACATTGAGAGACATCGGGCAAAATAGCCGGCGCTTCTTCAACTTCGTCGAGGACGCGTACGGGTTCGAGCCGCCCGCCGGCGAGGTGACAATCGCTACGATGCACGCGGCCAAGGGCTTGGAGTGGGACCGCGTCTATCTTACTTCGCTGAGCGAATATGACTTTCCAGGCGGAGGCGACGACGACATGTACCGCGGCGAGCGCTGGTACGTGCGCGACAGCCTCAATCTGACCGCGGAGGCGCTCGCCCAGACCGAGCAGCTGCACATGGGCACGCTCGACGAGTTCAAAGACGGTCAGGCAACGCGCCAAGCCCGCCGCGAGGTGGCCGCAGAGCGACTGCGCCTCCTCTACGTCGGGATCACCCGCGCCCGCCGCGAACTTATCCTGACCTACAATACCGGCCGAAATCATGAGAGACGGGCCAATCGCCCGGCACTGGCGTTCACCGCGTTGGAAAAAATCTGGCGTAACTCCCAGGCGCGAGGATGACTTTACCCTTCTGCGTCAAGTTCTCCGCAGCGCCCATGCCGAGCTGGGCAAAGCCAACTAGCACTACTTCCTGTAAAATGACACTTACATTCACTTCAATCTGAACCGCGTTTTCGGCTGATTCCTTTCATGCAACGCTCGAAGATCCAGAACTACTGCGAGTCCACAATTGAGGCCTGCTGGCTGGCGGCACTGATCATCACGCCGCTTTTCTTCAATGTATACTCCAGCCGGGTCTTCGAGCCGGACAAAATCAGTCTACTTCGTTCCATTGCGCTCGTCATGCTGCTCGCCTACCTGGTGAAGCTTCTTGACGGCGGAAGGCTCTGGCTGCCGGCAGGGGAAGACGCTTCCACCAGCCGCGGCCAGCGGGTAGAAGGCAGCGGCGCGCAAATCGCAGTCGGAAGAGGGCAGCTGGCCGGTTGGTGGAGACAGCCTCTCCTGTTGCCTTTCGCCCTTTTGATCGTCTCCTATGCAATCAGTACGGTTCTCAGCATCTCCCCGTCTGTAAGTTGGTGGGGATCCTATCACCGCCTTCAGGGCGCCTACACCTTTGCCAGCTACCTAACTATCACCGTTCTGACCGCGGCCCACCTGCGCCACCCCTCCCAATTGCGCCGCCTGCAGCACACCATCGTACTCACCAGCCTGCCCATCGCCATCTACGGCGTGATTCAGCACTTTGGAAGGGACCCCTTGCCATGGGGCGAAGATGTGACAACCCGCGTCGCCGCCAATGCCGGCAACGCCATCTTCCTGGCCGCGTATCTCATAATGGCCTTCTTTCTTACGCTCGAGAGGGCCGTCTCCAGTTTCGTGTTTCTGCTCAGACAAGGCTCCGAAACTGTTGAAGAGTCCAGTGAGACGGAAAACGGACCACTTCCACCGCATGACTATTCCCTCGCAGGCATCCTGGCAGCTGGCTGCTACCTCTTCGTGCTCATCGTTCAACTGATTGCAATCTTCTGGACGCAGAGCCGCGGCCCTATGTTGGGTCTGGCCGTTGGTGTCTACATCTTCGTGCTTCTCTTCCTGACAGGTCTGCGCCCGCGCGACTACCGCGCCTGGACGGCAGTCTGGGTGGGGCTCGGGGCAGCCGGCGCCGTATTCCTCATCCTCCTCAACATCACCACCTTGGGCGCCGGTTTCCGACAGGTCCCCATCTGGGGCCGAATGGCGACTATGCTGGAAAGCGGCACCGGCACCGGCCGCGTTCGGGTCCTGATCTGGGAGGGCGTGGCCCAACTGGTCGCGCCCCATGAACCCTTGACATTTCCCGACGGAAGGAGCGACTCTCTCAATCTCCTGCGCCCGCTCATTGGCTACGGGCCCGAAGCGATGTGGTTGGCCTACAACAGGTTCTACCAGCCCGAGCTCGCCCAATGGGAGGCCCGTAACCGCACACCCGACCGGTCTCACAACGAGACATGGGACAGCCTCGCCATTACGGGCGGCCTGGGCTTTCTGGCAAACTCTCTTCTCTTCTTGTCGGTCTTCTTCTGGGCGCTCCGCTGGCTGGGGCTGATCCGATCCCGGCGCGATGTCGCACTCTTCTTCTCCCTTTCGATTGGAGGCGGACTGCTCCTCAGCCTCTCCTTCCTCGCACTCGGTGTCAGCGCGGGGTTCCTGGGTGTGAACTGGCCGACCGGCCTCGTTGTAGGACTGATTGCCTACGTCACTCTCGCTGTCTTCATACAGCCGGAGTCACAGACAGCCCCCGACGAACGCCGCCGGCAGCTCCTCATCGTCGCCCTCTTTGCCGCCATCATCGCCCACTATGTGGAGATTCACTTCGGGATCGCGATAGTCGCCACGCGCACCTACTTCTGGATCATCGCCGCAACGCTCCTGGCGCTGGGTATGCGATGGCTCGCGCCGGGGCCGTATGCGGCCGATGAGTCGTCCGCCCAAACCGGAACGGCCCGGAAACCCGAACGAACCCGAGGAGATCGGCGTCCACCACGTTCCAGGTCCGGCCGCAGGCGGCGCCCAGATACCGCTTCCGGATTCACTTCCTTCGCTTCTATCCCGGCAACCGCCCTTCCCGACCTTCTTGTGCTCTGGACCGTCCTCTTTCTCTTTGTCAAAGACGTGCAAGGCTCAACCCATGCATTCTCGATTTTTTTTAGAAGCCTCACCATGTTTGACACGAGTCAGGGGCCGACCGGAGGCGCACCCGTATTCTGGCTATTTGTCTTTACCATAGTAGTTGCCGCCGTATTGGGTACCTCAGCGGGCTACCTGCAACAGCAAGTCCCCGGACCCTCCAGACCGGTATCGAACGCCTCCTCCAGCCCGCAGCGGGCAGGGGTCGCGGTTGGACCCGTAGGGACCTCAAACACCTTGCCATCGTGGACGAAGACGCTGGGCCTGTACAGTTTGTCCCTGCTTTTGGGCTGGCTCGTGTATGGTCTGCTCTTTTCCCTTCGTCTGCTGCGCAACAGGACCGTCAGCGATATCGGCGAATTCCTCGAGCTGGTCGCAGGGCACTATAGTTTTGTCACCTGGACCGTTCTGCTCTGGTGCCTCGGCGCAGGCCTTGTGATTGCCTGGCGCCGAAGCTCCGACATGCGGCGGGCGTCTACCGGCCGCACCATGGCCGCGGCGAGCGGAGCACTTCTTGCTACATTCGCCGCCTTTCTTATCGTCAGCAATGTCAACATCGCCCAGGTGCGCGCCGATGTCTATTACAAACAGGGACTGGTCTACGACAATGCAGGCAATTGGGAGATCAGCGCCGATCTCTATAGGCGTGCGCTGGCAGTGCGGCCGGCCGAGGACTACTACATGCTCTTTTACGGCCGCAGCCTGCTGGCAAAAGCCGCCGAAGCGCCGGTCCAAGGCTCCCACGTCCCGCCGCCCGATCTCTCTCTGTCTGACGCTCTTGGCATAGAGGGTTCCGACTTGCAGCAGATGGGCAAGGAAGACTTGCTGCAATACGCCGAGGTTGTTTTGAAAAGGGCCCAGGCTGTCAATCCGCTCAACACCGATCACGCCGCAAATCTGGCGCGTCTTTACCGAAGCTGGTCCGATCTGGTCAATGAACCGCAATCCCGCCGGAATCTCCTCGAAGGCAGCCTGCAGCACTACGAGGCGGCCTTGACGCTCAGCCCCAATGCCGCCCATCTCTGGAATGAGAAAGCCAATTCCCTCGCATCGTTGGAAAGGAATGAGGAATCGGAAGAGGCCCTGCTGCACAGTCTCTCACTCGACAATCGTTACGGGGCCACTTACGTGCTCTTGACAGATCTGTACATGCGGATGGACCGCGTCGATAATGCGGTGGAGACTCTGCACCGCGGTTTGGACAACCTGCCGGGCAACCCGCACCTGCTCAGCCAGTTGGGAGTGGCGCAATCCCGGGCAGGCGATCTCGAAGGAGCCCTTGCAACCAATCTGCTGCTCGTCGAAAGGGACCGGAACAGCCTGGGAACGCTGCGCAACCTGCTCGTTATCTACGTCGAGCTTGGCCGCCATGAAGCGGCCATGCTCTGGGCAGACCGCGTCGTTGAATTGCTGGCAAACGGCAACGAGGAGCCGAGCGGAAACACCGACATCTACAAACTGCTGGCCGACGTGTATCATGAAAACGGAAGACTGAACGACGCCGCTGCACAACTGCAAATACTATTCGACCTGGCGCCCGAGAACTATCGAACGCCCTTGAGGTTGGCAGATCTCCAGAAAGAGTTGGGCAATCTGCAGCAGGCCCTTCACTACGGTCAACAAGCTTTGGCGCTCGCGCCCGAAAACGTGAAACGGGATATCCAGGCCTTCGTCGACTCTCTTAAATAGTTTGTCGTTAACCCGCAATCGAGTAAGAATGTGAGCCCCTTCCTTTTGATGGCCGCCAGCGCCCTCATAATTGCCATCGGCGGTACACCTCTGGTCCGCCTCGCTGCCCTGCGACTCCGCATCCTCGACCAACCGTCCGGTCGCAAGATCCACCCCGCGCCCATCCCGCTCATGGGAGGCGCCGCCATCTACTTCGCTTTTATCGCCGCCCTGGCCTTTTGGGGCGATCGCACCTACGTGAATGAGGTCGTCGGCATCTTCGTTGGCGCAACCATTGTCAGCTTGGCCGGCGCCTTGGACGACAGGCGCGGTATGAAGAGCTACCTGAAGCTTGCCATCCAGCTCGCCGCCGCTGCTGTCCTCGTGGTCAGCGGTGTCCAGGTCCGCCTCTTCAACGGCGCATTGGACATCGTTCTGACACTCCTCTGGATCATCGGAATTACCAACGCCTTCAACCTGCTCGACAATATGGATGGACTCTCCAGCGGAGTCGCTACCATCGCATCCGCCTTCTTCACTCTCCTCGCCGCCATGAGCGGTCAATACCTGGTCGGTACAATGGCCGCCGCCCTCTGCGGCGCCTGCATGGGCTTTCTGGTCTATAACTGGAATCCGGCCCGTGTCTTTATGGGCGATACCGGCAGCCTTTTCCTCGGCTTTCTGCTGGCCGCCGTCGCCATCAAACTGCGTTTCCCCATGAACAGCGCCGGCATCACCTGGTTGATTCCCATCTTCATCTTGGCGCTTCCAATCTTCGACACGACCTTGGTCTTCGTCAGCCGCCTCCGACGCGGCAAGAATCCCCTCACCACCCCCGGCAAGGACCACCTCAGCCATCGGCTCGCCCTTGTAACGGGCAGCCAACGCGAAGCTGTGCTAATCTGTTATCTTATCGCCGGTGCAACTGGGCTGGCTTCCGTCTTCTTGACCCAGGCCAATCTGCAAGAGGCCCTCGGCCTCGCCCTGGCCTTCCTGATCTTGGCACTCTACGCCCTCTGGCGGCTCGAAAAGCTGGCTTCCGACCACGAGTCCGCCGCGTCTGCCAGCACACCCGAACAATGACCCCTAGGAAAGGATCCCGTCTTGAACATTCTCAGCAATAGTTTATGGCTCTCTTCCCGTACGACCACTCGCACCCAGGTCGCTTTCTCCGGCCGCTCCAAAATGCACTGCTCGGGCCTGGGATCGCACCTCCTGCCAATTCTTCTGATTGCAGCGCTCCTCATTTCCGCCTGCGGCGCTTCTGCACAGCCTTCCAGCGCGCCGGATGAGGCTGCCAGTGAGGCGGCCCAGCCCGCGAACGGCAAGGCGGCTGCGCTCGAACCTGCCGCACGCAACAATTTGTACGACGCAGCCCCCGAGATGACCATCGACCCGGAAGCCGTGTACTTTGCCACTTTCAAGACCGAGAATGGCGACATGCGCGTACGTCTCTTCGCCGACCAGGCGCCCGTTACCGTCAACAACTTCATCTTCCTCGCCCGTGACGGCTTTTACAACAACACACACTTTCATCGCGTGTTGGAGAACTTCATGGCCCAGGGCGGGGACCCCACCGGCAGCGGGGCAGGCGGGCCCGGCTATCAATTCCAGGACGAAACTGTCCCCGACCTGCAGTTCGACCGCGCCGGCCTCCTGGCAATGGCGAACGCCGGGCCGGATACGAACGGCAGCCAGTTCTTCATTACCTTCGCCGAGACCCCATGGCTCAACGGCAACCATACGATCTTCGGCGAGG
Source organism: Caldilineaceae bacterium (assembly GCA_022827195.1). Taxonomy (GTDB): domain Bacteria; phylum Chloroflexota; class Anaerolineae; order Caldilineales; family Caldilineaceae; genus Bin5. The sequence goes on along the minus strand of JAJDTL010000037.1, from coordinate 184,663 downwards.
TCGTGGAGGGAACCGACGTACTCTTCTCTCTCACCATCAGGGACCCGATGGCTGCCGGTGCCTCCGAATTTCCAGGCGACCTGCTGATAACCGTTGAAATCGACCAGGCTGAGCAGTAGCAGGTTCCACCCGAAAAAATCTAAATTGCTTGCTGAAATCTCCCGTAGATCCTTTGTCGCGGGACTGGAACGAACTGTTAGGAATCCTGCACATGGGCCCTACCCGAAGTGACGGGTTTTGGCGCAGCGCGTTGAACTGGATTACGGGCGGCGAAGCAGCCGCTACAACCGGCGAGAAGACCCCTGAGGCTGTCCCGAAGCGCAACTCCCTCCATCTCGTGTGGCAGGTCGGTGCGCTGCTCGCAATCACCGCCGGGTCCATCTGGCTGGCCCTCAATGACGAGCTCGTCCAGCGCTTCAGTCATTGGGGCTATGCAAGTAGCTTTCTGATCAGCCTGATCTCCAACGCAACCGTGATTCTGCCCGCCCCCGGCCTGGCCGTTGTCCTCTCCTTGGGGGCCAGCCTCAATCCCCTGCTGCTCGGAATCGTTGCCGGCTGCGGCAGCGGTCTCGGGGAACTGTCAGGCTACCTGGCAGGCGCGACCGGCAGCGGGATGTTTCGTCAGCGCCGTATCGATTCCAGATTCCACCGCCTGACGACCCGCTATACCATGCCGGTGCTCTTCGTCCTGGCGATTATCCCCACGCCCCTCTTTGATGTCGCCGGAATCCTGGCAGGAGCAATTCGGCTGCCCATCCACCGCTTTCTGCTGCCTGTGATCACCGGGAAGATCATAAAGCACGTCCTGGTCGCCTATCTCGGCGCCGAATCAATTCCTTTGATACGCTCAATGCTCGGCTTCTGATTTCCATTTCTCACGGCAGTGTCCCGCACCAACCACCGCTTCGCTTGGCTCTTAGGGGCCGCGCCATTCCGGCCGCCCTGCTCCCTTCGGCTGCCTGGCGGATCGTAAACATCTCGATTGGCCAGTTTCTCCCGAACCCTTGCAAGAGACCACATTTCTGAAGTACGACAATCCAACACGCGCCCCGCGCATCACCGCGACTACCCTGCAATCTGCTCCTTTACAGGAAAATGGCAGACTTTCTCAGGCTGAAGCCCTGCCCGTCGCGCAGGAATCCCGGCGCCCTCACCCCCTGACTTGGACTTTCATTACCCTCGACGGCCCGAGACCCCCGCGACCTACCCGGGCAGCGCAACGTATCTTATTCCAAACCAGCTCTGACCTACCCAAACCTCTCCGGTACCACCCAAGAGTCGAGCAGGAAGAATACTTCATTTCGTGACAAACCGCGACCAAACGGCCGCTTCAATGAGACCCGAAGATTCTGCCCAGCGGCCGCGTCGGCGGACCGCCCAAAAGTCCAGCCTGCCCCTCTTCTGACAATCCGCAGCTCGAAGAGGTCCCCAGATGAGAATCCGATGAAGAACATCGAAAACTGACCAATTCTCCGAAATCCCCTGCGAAGGCCCGCCACGCACGCTATACTGGAACCATGACCGGCGCGACAACCATCAGCACCGACAGGAAAGGCAACTTGACCGGCACAGAACATCATCCGGTTCCTGGCAACTTCGGCCCAGCCTTTCCACTGCACAACCGGCCAAAACGACCGGCTCATGACGTCAAATGATGAAAGGTGCAGAAAAAAGCTCCAAACCCGCGCAAATGGCTTTCAATTGTGCTAAGCTGATATCAACAGCCGGCTGAGGCAACAAGGAATAAGAAACTGAGAATCAGGAACGAAGAACTTAGATGCCCCGACAAGAACCATCAGGCATCCGAGCATTCACTGCCAGGAGACAGCCGCTCTTGCCGTCTCCAATCGCCGGAAAAAAGGACTTGACCCGACTTGACAGGACTTGACCCGACTTCACCGAACCTGACCGGACGCAACGCGGCCCTTCGTGTGAATTCGTGTCCTTCGTGGATCGCCAGGCTGTTGCAGGCGCCATCTATCAGCACACCTGGCGGCCGAGCAACGCCAATGCGACCAATAGACCTAACGAGTACACCAAAAGCTAGAAACTCAAAATGCAAAACTAGGAAAGCACCCCTCTCCAGAAAAAAATGTCGGTCGACATTGGCCGACATTGGTCGACTTTGGTCGACATATGTCGACTCTTCACGCCATCAACGGAAGGACCTCGGTCCCGTAAGCCAAAGGATGCAAAAGCTCACAATGTGAGGTTCACACAAGCAATCAGTCGTACCAACGGCCAGATGAACCAGGATGGAACCGGCAATTTGAGAATATCAAAGTCTTCCATTTCACAAGGGACACAATTTGAGCTTCCGGGAATGACTGCAATCGATTCACACGTCAAGAGCAAGAGCTCCCCAATACCCGTTCTCCGACGCGCACGGAATGCCTGCCTGTTGGGGGAAGTCTGATCGGTTTTGGTCGCCTCCCCTAGGAGAATCTTTCCATGAACTGCCGAACAGCCCTGTCAATCCCGATCCTGATGCTCGCGCTGGCATCCCTCAGCTGCATGTCCGGTGGCTCCGAACGCAGGGAACCCGCCTACTATGAAGACGACTTTATCGAAGTTGACGAACGGGATTCCGCTCCTCTCCCTTTCACCCTGAGCGAAGGGCAGCCCGGTTGGGACGCTGCTGAGGCGCGGCCCGCCCGCGCCCAAACAACGGACCTCACGCCGGCACAGCTGCAGAGCCTGCTGGACCGCCTGCCACCCATCCAGGCGGTACACAGCGATGCCGAGCAGGCCCGCTTGCCCGAGGAGAGTCTTCCTCCGCCCCGGCCCGGAGAGGAGCTAGCTCTGCCGTTTCCTCCGCCGCACGACGCTTCCCAGCCTGGCCTCGACCGCGACGCGCCACTCGCCGTCCTGCGCTATTCCCCGCGGGGAGACGTCCCGCTTGCCCCGCAGATGAGCGTCACCTTCAACCAGCCCATGGTTGCCCTCTCCAGCCACCAGGAGCTGGGCCAGCAGGATCCCCCTGCCGTCATCACGCCGGCCGTTCCCGGACACTGGCGTTGGGTCGGCACCAGGACGCTCTTCTTCGAAGCCGCCCTCGACGGCGCCGACCGCATGCCCATGGCGACCGAGTACACAGTTCAAATCCCGGCCGGCACGAAGTCCACCGCAGGGTCCGCCCTCGAAGAGACCGTCACCTGGACTTTCCGCACGCCCCCGCCCACCCTGCAGACAGGACACCCCACAGGCGGCCCACTGCCCTTGGAGCCGGTCCTGTTTGCCCAATTCGATCAGCGCATCGACCCAGCCGAACTGATCAAGATCGCGCAGGTTACCGCGCGCGGGCAGAGCTACGCCGTCCGCCTGGCCAACGAGCAAGAGATCGCCTCCGAAAACCGGATAAAAGGTCTGATTGCCGCGGCCCACCCGGACCGTTGGCTGGCATTTGTGGCTGAAGAACCCCTTCCGGCCGACACGACCGTTACCGTGACCTTCCCCCCCGGCACCCCCTCCGAGGAAGGGCCCCTCGTCTCCGCCCACCCGCAGAGCTTCAGCTTCCAGACGCTCCCCCCGTTTGCCCTGCGCCGTACCGGATGCGGCTACGACGGCGAATGCCCCCCGGTGCAACCTGGTTCCTCCAGTTCAACAATTCCATCGACGCCGAAAAGTTTGACCCGGCGCTCTTCGCCATCGAGCCCGAGCCGCCGGCCGTCTCCTATGACCTGTATGGCAATCGCGTCGAAATACGGGCCGTCGTGCCAGGCCGTGCGACATACAGCGTAACCGTTCCCGCCGAACTTTCCGACAGCTTCGGCCAGTCGCTGACCGAAGACCTGAGCGTTCAGTTCAGCGTCGGGCCTGCGCAGGTCATTCTGACGACGAACAGCGGTGGCCCAATAGCCACCCTGGATCCCTACGCCAGGCCGGCTTTACCAATTTACACTGTAAACCTCAAGACTGTCAGCATGCGCGCATTTCGCGTCTTGCCGGAGCACTTTAGAACCTACTTGCAATGGAGCAACGACTACTCGCGCGGCCTCCGTAAAGAGCCGCCCGGCGAACCAATCCTCGAACGCACGCTGCAAATTAGCGCCGCCGATGATCAACTAGTCGAGACGAGCATCGACCTGTCGGACGCGCTGGAAGGCGACACCGGCCACCTCATTCTGGTGGTAGAACCGGAGGAGGTCACCTCAGCCGCCGCCCCCGACCCATTCAATCGGCGGTTGGATCAGATGGGTATTTCCAGATGGGTGCAGGTGACGCACCTTGGCGTCGAGGCCTTTGTCGATGCCGACGAGATGCTCGTTTGGACCAATCGCCTGTCCGATGGCGCGCCTGTTGAAGGTGCAACCGTACAACTCTGGCCGACAGACACGCAAGATGCAACGGACGAGACCGGCACAGCACGGCTCCCTCTCCCGTCTATAAGTTCACAGCTGCTGATTGCCCGCCACAACAACGATGTGGCCTTCCTGCCCAGATTTGACTACTTTTTTCACCGGGATGAAGACGAGAATCGTGGCTGGTCCCGAACGACCCCGCGCCCCGAAGTCCGTTACTACGTCTTCGACGACCGCAAAATCTACCGTCCTGGCGAGACTGTCAGCATCAAAGGCTGGATTCGCCGTGTCGAGCCCGGCCCGGAAGGGGACCTCAGCCTGTTCCTGCAAAACGCGGCCCGCCGCCTCTCCTTCGTAGTCCATGATTCGTCTCGCAACCAGATCAGCGCAGGAGAAGCGGCAGTCAACGCCCTGGGAGGATTCCATTTCGATTTCGAACTTCCCGAAAACGTTAACCTGGGTTACGCCTGGATCGAGCTGGAGCCCTCGTCCGGCACCCTCCGCCGGGACGACGCGCGTTACTATCATGAGATCCAGGTACAGGAGTTTCGCCGTCCCGAATTTGAAGTCAGCGCTCGCGTCAGCGAAGGCCCGCACGTCGCCGGCGGCCACGCCCTGGCGACCGTTAGCGCCGCCTACTTCGCCGGCGGCCCCCTTTCCAACGCCGACGTGGAATGGGGAGTCGAAGTCTCGTCTGGCTTCTACGAACCCCCCAACTGGTCCGGCTTCGTCTTTGGCAAGTGGTCTCCGTGGTGGAGATATGACGAAAACTACGGCTACATCGGCTACGCCTCCTTCACTTCACGCACAGACGCCGCCGGCCAACACAACCTGCGTATAGATTTCCCTGCCGGTGATGCCGCCGAAGCAACCGGAAATCTGCCCGTCCGCCTCGACACGACCGCAACCGTACTTGACGTCAACCGCCAGGCTTGGTCCAGCCGCGCCAACCTCCTGCTGCATCCGGCCGACCGCTACGTCGGCTTGCGCACCGACCGCTACTTTGTCGAACAGGGCGAGCCCCTCCCAGTCGAGCTTGTGGTCACCGATATTGACGGCAACCCGATCGAAGGTCACAGCGTAACCGTTCGTGCCGCGCGGCTCGCCTGGGCGTTCCGCGACGGCAGCTGGCGCGAGAAAGAGGAGGATGTTCAGGAGTGCACGGCTGCGTCCTCGGCCGCTTCCGATCCCCACAGCAAGGATCGCGAATTCGCGAGCTGTACCTTCGATACAGCCTTGGGAGGAGAGTACCGCATCAGCGCCACCGTAGTTGACGCTGCCGGCCGCAGCAATCTGACCGAAATGACGCGCTGGGTGAGCGGCGGAAAACGTCCGCCGAGCCGAAACGTCGAGCAGGAGAATCTGCAACTGATACCGGACGGCGAGACCTACGCACCCGGCGATACCGCCCAGATCCTTGTGCAGGCCCCCTTCTTCCCTGCTGAAGGCCTCTTGACACTGCGGCGCGACGGCATGATGACCAGCGAACGCTTCACAATGGACGACCCGACCCATACCCTGTCCGTGCCGATAGGGGACGCACACATCCCGAATGTCTATCTCCAAGTGGACCTTGTCGGATCGACGCTGCGGGTAGACGATGCCGGCAACGACCTGCTCGCCTTGCCGCGCCGACCCGCCTACGCCAGCGGACGGCTGAACCTCTCAGTCCCACCACTTAGCCGCAGGCTGCACGTCGCCGCCGCCCCACGATCGCTCAAGCTGGAGCCGGGCGGGGAGACCACCATCGACGTGTCCGTGCACGACGCAGACGGCAAACCCGTCGCGGACGCTGAGTTTGCCATAGTCGTTGTCGACGAAGCAATCTTGGCCCTGACCGGCTACCAGCTGCTAGACCCCGTAAGCCACTTCTACCGCGAACGCGGTCCCGGCGTCAGCAACTACCACAATCGGGCCCATCTGCAGCTCGCCAGTCCACAGTTGCTCCAGGCCGCCGGACCTTCACCGACCGGTACCCCCCAACCACCCCCGGAACCCGAAATGCAGCAGAGGTCGATGGCCTTTGCAATGGCAGCGCCGGCTGCTGCGGCCGACATGGAAATGGAAGAGATGGCCGTCGACGGGGGCGCGTCAGCAGACGGAACGGCCCAGATTCGCCTCCGCCTGGACTTCGATCCCTTGGCCCTCTTTGCGCCTGAAGTACGTACCGACGCAAACGGCCTGGCCAGTGTAACCGTAACATTGCCCGACAATCTGACCCGCTACCGCGTGTTGGTTGTCTCCGTCGCCGGCGGCAAATACTTTGGGACCGGCGAATCGAATCTGACCGCGCGTCTGCCCCTGATGGTGCGGCCCGCCCCGCCCCGCTTCCTCAACTTCGGCGACAGCTTCGATCTGCCCGTCGTGCTTCAGAACCAGACCGACGAACCCCTGCTTGCACACGTGGTGGTTCGCGCCGCCAACGCCGACCTGCTGGACGAGAATGATGAAGAAGAAGCGGCCGGCTACGCCCTGACCGTGCCCGCCAACGACCGCGTCGAAGTCCGCTTCCCGGCGACAACCGCCAGCCCAGGCACGGCCCGCTTTCAGTTCGCAGCAGCCGACGCCAATCAGCCCTCCTCTGCCGACGCAGCCGAAATCGATCTTCCGGTCTACACGCCTGCAACAACCGAGGCCTTCGCCGTCTACGGCGAGATTGACGCCAGCGGCACAATACTACAGACCCTGCGGCCCCCTGCCGACACGGTCCCGAACTACGGCGGCCTCGAAGTAACCTTCTCCTCAACCGCCCTGCAGGCGCTGACCGACGCCTACATCTACCTGGTCCAGTACCCCTACGAGTGCACCGAACAGATCGCTTCCCGCATCCTCGGCGTGGCCGCGCTGCGCGACGTCTTGACCGCATTCGACGCCGAGGGGCTGCCATCTCCCGCAGAGATCGAAACTACCATGGAACGCGACCTGCAGATGCTGCAGACCTTGCAGCACCACAACGGCGGCTTCCCCATCTGGCGGCGCGGCGGCGAAATTTGGCCCTACCACAGCATCCACGTCGCCCATGCCCTGGCCCGCGCCCGCCTCAAAGGCTACCAAGTTCCCGGCGAAGTGCTGAGTCGCTCGCTGGACTACCTGCGCAACGTCGAAGATCACTTCCCCCATTGGTACGGCGCCGATGTCCGGCGCGGGCTTTCCTCCTACGCACTCTATGTCCGCACGCTTCTCGGAGACCATGACCCGGCCAAGGCAAGAAGACTGATCGACACAAATGGCCTGGATAATCTGTCGCTCGAAAGCATCGGCTGGCTCCTGTTCGTGCTGAGCGGCGAAACGGCCCTGCGTGAGACAGTAGATGAGATTAGGCGCTTCCTCAACAACCGTGTGACCGAGACCGCCGGCGCAGCCACAGTCGCCTCCGGCTACAGCGACGGCGACTACCTGCTGCTCCATTCAATCCGGCGCTCGGACGCCGTCCTGCTCGAAGCCCTCGTCGTCGATCAGCCCGACAGCGATCTGATCTCAAAGCTGGTACGAGGACTGCTGGGGCATCGCACCGCCGGCCGCTGGAGCAATACCCAGGAAAACGTCTGGGTGCTGCTGGCCATGGACCGCTACTTCAATACCTTCGAGTCGATGACACCCGACTTCGTCGCCCGCATCTGGCTGGGCGAACAGTTCGCGGGCGGCCATACATTCGAGGGCCGCTCAACCGAAATCGTCAATCTTGACCTGCCTATGCAGCTCCTCCGGACAGGCGCGACCCGGTCGGACGAAGAACTTCCCCTGGTCCTGCAGAAAGAAGGCCAGGGACGGCTCTACTATCGGCTGGGCCTGCGCTACGCCCCCCTGGACCTCCGCCTCGCGCCAGCAGACCACGGCTTTGCCGTCGAGCGCGTCTATGAAGCTGTCGACGACCCCGCCGATGTCCGCCGCGACGATGACGGTGTATGGCATATCCGCGCCGGCGCCCGCGTCCGCATCAAGCTCACCATGGCCGCGCCCTCGCGTCGCGTCCATGTCGCACTGGCCGACCCGCTGCCCGCCGGTCTGGAGATCCTCAACCCTGAACTCGCCGTCACCGCCAACCCGCCTGAAGAGCCGGACCGAAATCGCGACCGCCGGTGGTGGGGCAGCTGGTACCAGCACCAGAACCTGCGAGACGAGCGCGCCGAAGCCTTCACTTCGTATCTTTGGGCAGGGGTATACGAATACAGCTATATGGCGAGGGCCACGACGCCGGGCACCTTCGTCGCGCCGCCAGCCAAAGCGGAGGAGATGTATGCACCTGAGACTTTCGGCAGGTCAGGCACCGAAATGGTAGTGATCGTGGCGGATGAAGAGTGAGGTAGCCGGGTCGCACGCCGCGCCGCAGGACCGGCGTAAGTGTGAAATCGGCGGCCCGTCCCGGCACTGTTTCCTCGGGCTTCCTGCCTGAAGTCGGCCCGTCCAAGCCGTTCCGTCCGCCCCGCCGCTTCCTGCGGGCCTGCGAGTGCCAAAGGCAACGACCTTGCAGCAACTCGAAGTAAAAACTGTACTTGCAGCGTACGCCGAACTGAAGTCGAAGTTCCGCAATGAGGAAAACGGAGGGGTCCAATCTCCTCCCAACGCCGAAAGTCCGAAGTTCGCGGGTGGCCGCGAGAGCCGCTGCACCGCTTCTACCTGACCGGCAGAGCGCCGCAAACGCGGGCGCATCGCATCGAGGCCGCTTTCCTTGGACCTACGGCTCGTCAACCTGGGACGGCTGCCGCGGCCTCTTCCAATTGCGCCGTCCCAGCCGCGCCACAACCCTCTGCATGATCGCCTGGGCCACCTCATCCTTGCTCATCAGCGGCCAGGCTTCGCGGCTGCCGTCGCGCTCGAACAGCGTCACCCGATTCGTATCCACGGCAAACCCGCTGTCCGGCGCCGTTACGTCGTTGAGGACGATGAGGTCAAGGTTCTTCTTCGTCAGCTTGTCGACGGCATTGGCTTCTAGGTCATTCGTCTCCGCAGCAAAACCGATGACCAGTCGCGGGTGCCGCCTGGTCTCCTCCCGCCGCTCGCCGACCGTCTGGAGGATATCCGGTGTCCTCTCGAGCGTGATTATCTGCTGCTTGGGCGACTTCTTTAGCTTGCGGTCTGCACTGTCCGTCGGCCGGTAGTCCGCCACCGCAGCCGCACCAATCAAGACGTCGGTCTTGGGCAGCCTTTCCATCACCGCCCCGTACATCTGATGGGCCGTATGCACCGGCACCAGTGTTACCCCCCCGGGAGGATGCACCGCCAGCGGCGCGTGGACCAGAACGGTCTCTGCCCCCAGATCACGCGCCGCGCGCGCCAGCGCAGCCCCCATCTTGCCCGTAGAGTGGTTGCCCATGAAGCGGACCGGGTCGATCGGCTCACGCGTACCCCCGGCGGTGATCAGGACTCGCAATCCGTCCAGAGGGCCTCCCCGCCCGATTACCTTGCAGGCGACTTCAAATATCTCCTCCGGTTCCGCCACCCGCCCCTCTCCAACTTCACCCGAAGCCAGGCGCCCCTCCGCCGGCCCGATGAAATCGACGCCCCAATCGCGCAAAGTCTGCACATTGTGCATCGTCGCCGGGTGTGTCCACATATTCGTTTCCATCGCCGGCGCCAGCAGCATCGGGCCCTTGTAGCTGAGAGCGGTGATGCTCAACAAATCATCGCTGAGTCCCAAAGCAAGTCTGGCAATCGTATGCGCAGTGGCCGGTGCGATGATGAACAGATCGGCCGCGTGCGCCAGCGCAACATGACCGATTCGCAACCGCCCCGCGTCATGCCAAAACTCAAACGTATCGGTCGCAACGCTGCGCTGGGTGATCGACTGAAAGGTCACGGGCGCCACAAACTTCGCCGCCGAGTGGGTCATGATCACATCCACCAGCGCGTTTGCCTGCGTAAACCGGCTGGCCAGAGTTACCGACTTATAGGCCGCAATGCCGCCGCTAATGCCCAGAATGATCCGTTTGCCCGAGAGAATTGGAGCCATGAGTCCGGTCCGTACTATGTCCTTCCCTTACTGCGAACTGTGAATGTGCGCGATATCGCGCTATGAATCTGCCACGCCCCCGTCGCTGTGGCGGGCCAGATACGAGCGATAAGAGTTCAAAACAGCCGTCGAGCTGAAGTCCGGTTCACAGCGGGCGCAGGCGGCTTCATCAAGCTCAACGCCGAGGCCCGGTCTGTCCGGCGGCAAGATATGGCCGTCAACCACCTTCAACGGCTCTTCGACAAACTCTGTCATCGAAATCGGCATGTCATCCGGGTCCACCATCTCCTGAATGACAAAGTTGGGCGTCGCAAAATCTACCTGAACACAGGCCGCGGTCGATATAGGGCCATAGGGATTGTGGGGCGCAAGTCCCGCATAATAGACTTCGGCCTGCGCGCCGATCCGCCGCACTTCACTTATGCCGCCTGCATGGCACGCGTCCGGCTGCAGCAGGCTGGCCGCACCGGTCTCAAGAATCTCGCGGAACCCCCATCGCGTGAGGAGCCGCTCGCCGGTGGCGATCGGAATGTTCGTGGCCTTGGCCACCTGGGCCATTGCCGCCGGGTTCTCCGCCTGTACAGGCTCTTCCATGAAGAACGGCTCATACGGTTCAAATCGTCGCGCGTAGCGAATCGCCATCTGCGGCGTTACCCGCCCGTGCATATCCAGCAGGATGTCCACGTCGTTCCCGACAGCCTCCCGAACAGCCCGCAGGCCGGCCTCGGCCTCGTCCAAAACGGCCGGCCCATCCACTATGTTTGTAATCGGAACAGGCACCGTCTTGATCGCGTTCCAGCCTTTATCCGCTTTGGACCGCGCGCTCCGGGCCATTTCCTCCGGCGTACTGCCGCCAAAGTGCGTGTACATTCGCACCCGCTCCCGCACCTTGCCGCCCAATAGTTCATAGATCGGCTTCCCCGCCTCCTTGCCCTTTATGTCCCAAAGCGCCTGGTCGATTCCGGAAAGGGCCGACAGGCCGATGATTCCCTGTCGCCAGAAGCCGCCGCGGTAGAGTACCTGCCAGCAATGCTCCACCTCCAGCGGGTCATACCCCAATACCATCGGCTCCATGTCCTGGACGCATCCGGCTACCGCCCGCGGCTTTCCCTCGACTGTGGCCTCACCCCAGCCAACCAGCCCCGCCTGGTCGGTCTCCACCTTGACGAATACGAATAAGCGGCGCTCTCCCTGAGCGAGTATCGGTCTGACTGCGGTAATTCTCATCGATTGTCTTCCCTTGGCGCGTCGCACTGGAGTCTATTCGAACGACTTTTCCAACTTCTCACTCACGATTCCTTTGGCGAACTCCCATTCGGCCGCTCCTGCTTGCACATCTCCATCAAGCAGTGCCGCACGCAATCTGCGCAGGATCTCTCCGTAAAGCGGGCCGGGTTTCAAGCCGAGCTTCTCCAGGTCTTTACCGTCCATCGAAGGGCTGACGTGACGCCATGTCTGCGCATAGCACAGCAAGCGCTCTCGCAAAATCGGGTCAACTTCCAGAATTGAAAGCAGCACTCGGGCCGCCGGTTGCGCTTGGTCCAAGATATGTACAACCGTACTTGGAACCGTTTTCTTTCCGGCCAGAAGCGGCAAACTCATCTTCAACTGCTGAAGCTGTCTCGTCAGCTGGCGAGTCTCGCCGCGCAACCTGAACCTTTCGCTCAATGCCAACTCTACGTCGGACGGACTCCTATCGATTTCAAGCTCCGAGGGCAGCAGATCGTAGATGAGAACCCCCCAATAGAGCCGTTCAATAGGGGCCTCCAAGCCTGATTCGCTGCTTGCCATGCGAGCAACTCTCGCCGTCGCCGCCGCCTCAACTTTCTCCCGGCCCTCATCCGAATAGAGACCGGACTCACATGCCTCCATCTGGTCGCTGAACTGATGCATTGCAGTCAGTCTGGTTCGCAGCGCAGCGCAGTTCCGAGCAAATGCCGCGCCTGCCCGCAAGTCGGAATGAATCTGCTTGAGCACGCCCAATTCGTCTAACCGCAATATAGCTTCTTCCGGTCTTGCTTCCTGGAAGATCCGGTCTAACTCCTGTCGAAAGCGCGCCGCCGTGACTCGCTCTAGCAGGGGCACCGCGTCCAGCAAGTGCTCCTCAGTTCGAGTCTCGATGCTGAACCCGAAGCGCTGTTCGTATCTGACGGCTCGCAAGATGCGCGTCGGGTCGTCAACAAAACTCAAACTGTGCAAAACGCGCACCTGTCCAGTGCGCAGATCCGTCAGGCCCCCGTAGAAATCCAACAGATCACCCCACCGGTCAGGCGTCAGCGCAATGGCCAGGGTATTGATCGTGAAATCCCTCCGGTGCAGGTCCAGCTTTATGCTTCCCTGCTCGACGGTTGGCAGTACGGTAGGCTCCGTATAGAACTCTGTGCGCGCGGTTACGAAGTCGAAATGCGCCGGTAGACCCTCCTGACCACCTTCCTGGCCTGGCGACTGCAGGTCTCCCCAACTTAGCGGATAGTCCGATTCGTCAAGAATCCATTTGGCAGTGCCGAAGCGGCCGTGCGTGACGAGGCGTCCGCCGCAGTTCGCCTGTATCTGCTCCGCCAGGAGGATGGCGTCGCCTTCCACCACCAGGTCCATGTCGATCGAAGAAGACTTTCGGCCAGTATTTGCGCGGTCCAGAATCAGGTCCCTCACAAACCCGCCAACGATGTACACAGCATATCCCATCTCGGCCGCGGTCCCGCCAACCATTCCCAGAAGCCTGTGCTGCGACTCGGTCAAGGCCTGCTCAAGTTCGCGACTGACGTCTGGAATCTGCGCCTGCGCCTCCCCTTCCTCCCCCCACAGCTTAAGTAGATCTGTGCGTGTTACGATGCCCGTCAGCGCGCCCGCTTCGTCCACAACCGGGATCTGGCCCCACCCGCTTTCGACCATCAGCCGATGCAGCTCACCAACGGGCGCGTCGGCACCGATAGCGTGGCTCCCCTGGCGCATTATCTTCTGCACCGGTAGCGTGCCCAGGCGATGGTTTAGCGCGCGGTCGGCGTCTCGCCGCGTCATGATTCCCGCCAGCTGTCCGCGGCCAATGCCTCCCTTTCGCAGGACAGGGAAGCCTTCATGACCGTAACGCTTCATCAGATCCATCGCCTCCCCGACTGGCATCTCCTCGTCTAGCGTATGTGGCCTGCCGCGACTCATGATCTGGGATACGGTTGCAGGTGGACTCGCATCTTCTTGAATCAGGTCGACGATCCGGCGCCTGACCTCCGCCAGGGTTGTACCTTGCAGCAACGCGGCGGCGGCTCGCCTGTGTCCGCCGCCGCCGAGACGCTCGGCAACCATGCCAACATCTACTGCGTCGGTGCTGCTACGGGCGACAACCTGAATGTGGGGCCCCATGTCTACGATAAGGAATAAGGCGTCCGGGTCGAACAGGTCCATCAACACCTGCGCCGGCCCGCTCAGCTCATCCTCATATTTGTGCGCCTCGGCTACGGCAAAGACTATATTTCGACCCGCTATTGTCAAGTGCTCGGCACTCTCCGTTAACTGGGCGGTCAACTCCTGTTGCGCCAAGGTCGGAGGATAGTGAAGATAGCGGCGAACCACCTCCAGCCGCGCTCCCTGCTCCACGAGCCAGGCGGCGCAGCGAATGTCCCGATGTGTTGTCGACGCATAGAGCAAACTACCGGTATCCTCATAGATGCCCAGGGCAAGCAGCGTGGAGGTGAGCGAAGACAGCCTCCGGTTCTGGTGCATCAGCCGCTCAACGAAAAGAGTGGCGTTGGCACCGGTCGTGTGCGGCCCCAGCGACTCCTGCCAGACCGCCCAGCCCGGCGGAAGAGGGTGCGCTGCCGAATGATGGTCAACGACCAGAAAGTCGGTGCTCTCGTCCATCCCTTTCACCGCGTTGTAGCTTCGCGTGTCGACCAGAACTGCCCGCTCAACACGACCGCGCGGCAAATGCCGCGGCTCTACGAAGGGAAACTGATTGAGATAAAGCGACAGAAAACCGGCAACGTTCCGTTTAATCTTGTGAGGGAGCACAGGCTGCGCTTCAGTAAAGAGCAGGGACGCGCCTAGCAGGGACGCAATGGCGTCAAAGTCAGCGTGTTCGTGCGTCAGTATGACCGTTCGGCCGCTCATGTGCGAAGTCGGACTGGCAATAGTCAGGTTTCGCTGCGTACTATACGCCGCGCGACTTGGATGCGCAAGCCCGCCCGCAAGAAACCCGGTCGCTCAGATTCGAGTGAGAGCTGAGTTGCAATCGGGACGCAAATCCAGTTACAGGAGAAAGGAATTGGGGGCAATGAAGGTGCCCCCTTCTCAACCGCGGCCGAGGTGGATGAAGGTAGTACTGAGAAAAGGGTGGAAGGAGTGTGCCCGAAGCTAGTCCCGGCGAACGAAACCCGCTCCTGTACATCCCTAACGGGCCGGGGCCATTGGAGGCGAGCCATGCGCGCGTGCGCGCTGCGATGAGGGCCCTCATTCCGATTTCTTGTGAATCGCATCTCCAGGTGCCGAACGGCTGATACCGGAAAGTCCGCCGTTCAAGAGACCTACGCATCCAGTCCCGGCAATAACGCGAAACAAAACTGCCCGCCAACGAACGTCCCCGGCGTGTCCTTCCAGGCGGCTACCCGCCTTCCGCGCGGCGCATGAGCGCTATCGCCGCGCGATTGTGGCGTTCCGCGAGCAAAGGCACGTCGATGTGTCTCGGTACAGATTCTTCGACCAGTAGCCGCCCGTTGACAAACGCGAAATTAACCGGCCTTGGGGAGCAATAGACCAGCGCTGCCACCGGATCGTGCACCGCGCCGCCCGCATACGTCAGGGCCGATAGGTCGAATCCGATTACATCCGCCGCCATCCCGGGCGCGAGCGCGCCCACGTCATCGCGGCCCAGCACCGCCGCTCCGCCAAGCGTCGCAATCTCCAGCGCCTCTCGTGCCGTCATATCATTGGGATTCCCCATCACCCGCTGCAACAACAGGCACTGACGCACCTCTTCCAGCATGTTGCTACCGTCGTTGCTCGCGCTGCCGTCAACACCCAATCCCACGTGCACGCCCGCGTCGCGCATTGCCCGTACTGGTGCGATTCCGCTGGCGAGGCGCATATTGCTCGTCGGACAGTGCGCCGCGCCTGTGAGCGTTTCCGCAAAAAGATTCACGTCCCTCTCATTGAGATGAACGCAATGGGCATGCCACACATCGTCCCCAAGCCAGTTCACTACCTCTGCGTACGTCCCGGGTCGGTAACCAAATCTTTCGATGCAGAACTCCTCTTCATCGAGCGTCTCGGCCAAGTGTGTATGCAAGTGTATATCCATCCCGGGACCGAATGAACGCGCCAGGGATGCGCTCTCAAGCATCAAGTCTTGGGTCACGCTGAACGGACTGGTCGGGCCGATCACAACCCGGCGCATGGAAAAGCGGGAGGCGTCGTGGAACTCTTCAACCAGCCTGCGGCATTCAACCAAAATCTCGTTCTCTTTCTCGATCATCCAATCCGGGGGCAGGCCCCCATCGCTCTCGCCCAGGCTGACACTCCCTCTGGCCCCGTGAAATCGGACACCGATCTCCGCCGCCGCCTCGAACTGATCATCGAGCCGTGAACCGTTGTGCCAAAGATAGTGGTGGTCGCTGCTCGTCGTACAGCCGCTGAGAAGCAGCTCCGTCAATGCCACCTGCGTACTGACATGAACATCCTCCGGGCCAATGCACGCCCAGATGGGGTAGAGAGCCTCCAGCCAGTCGAACAGCACTGCATTTTGTGCCGCAGGGACCACCCGGGTCAGCGTTTGGAAGAAGTGGTGATGCGTGTTGATGAAACCGGGCAGGACCAGCTTTCCGCGAGCGTCCAATCTTTCGACACTTGCGGGCCCTTCGTCGGCACCGTCCGCGTATTGGGCCGGCAAATCAGGGGTGGTGCCCACCCACGCAATCTGTTCATCCTCAATGACAATCGCACCGTCTGCGATCTCTTCACGCTGCGCGTTCATCGTCACGAGGCATTCGGCATTCGTTATCAAGGTCCGCTTTGTCATAGATTGCTCAGGTCCTGAATTGAGTTAGCCCTCGGCGGGCTTTCTTTATTCGATTACGCAAATGTAGGGAGATTTTAGTCGGAGGGTCGGCCGACGTCCGTATGCGCACGAGATTCAATTGAGAGTGAGGATGGTTGGCGTCAAATCCTCTTCGCCCAGCATCTTTTCGAGCTCTGCATTTGAAAGCGAACGTCCCTTGTCGGCAAGAGCAGTGAGAGCGGCTTCCAAAACATTCGTGCCGAAACTGCGACCGTCAAGCCTGGGCGTGACCGTTACAAGATAGGCCGCGCCCCGCTCCTTCAGCAGCGCAACGTCTTCATCCGTTGTTGTGTTGGTAACGATCGTCTTGCCATCCAAGCGCGCCGGCAAATGTTGCTTGATGTAGTGAAAGTCGTCAGCAATGACTGAGGCCCACCGGTACTGGCGTTCGAACTTCGGTACGATCTGATTCTGTTTCTCGCCGGTGGGGTAGATCCACTCGAAGGGAAGTCGGGCCATGATCGGAAGCAGGACCCTGGCCAATGTGTGGAGCGCGCCGAGACTGCGCAAAAACACAGGGATGCCCAATCCGAAGGCCAGATCGCCAAACAGCGGCTCGTATCCCTGGTCGAGAAAACCGCGCACCATGGCGTAGCGGCCAACAGCGACGCAGAAGAGCGCACATTTGGGGTGGGGGGGCAGCCTCCCCTGCAACTGCTCCGCCGTACGGCGCTCGACAACGGCGCGGATGCCGCCGCCGTCCACCACCGGAGTTTGGACTCCCTCGACAATACTGCGGACTGAGTGGAGCGGGAAGTAACGGTTGTCCACCTCCAAGCCCAGGTCTGTGCCGCCGAAACCAAAGGCATCCACTTTGCCGTCGTATTCCAGAAAGAGCTGCCGCATACGCCTCTGGTCGCCGTTCGAGCCAATCCGTTCCAACACGATCGGCTCCCCGCGTATGGTAGTCTCGACGCGTTTATCGCGCCGGCTGCTACCCAAACTGATGGAGACGACATGTTTCATCGCGGCTTCGCCGTTGGTTCCTTGGCGCGCAAATAACTCGAGCCTGCGCTCGGCCCGCGCTCCTCCGCCCAATGTCCTCAGTCGATGACGCCGATGTGGCGTCCTGCCTCGACAAAGACACTCAGCGCGAATTCTATGTCTTCCGTTGTATGCGCGGCGGTAACGTTGGCCCTGAGGCGGGCCGTACCCTCTTTGACAGCAGGGGGCAGAACGGGCAAAACGAAGATGCCATTGTCCTGGCAGAACTTCGTCATTGCAAATGCCCGCTCCTCCGTGCCGACCATAATTGGAACTATTGGTGACTCGGTCAAGCCGGTGTCAAAGCCGGCGGCCTGTAGTCCGCTGGTGAACTGCTTTGCGTTGCGGAGGAGGACTCGATTGCGCTCCGTGCCTTCATCTTCAATCACGCGAAAACCCTCGGTAATGGCGGCAGCCACCGAGGGTGGCAATGCAGCGCTGAATACGAAGCCGCGTGCCGTATGACGCAGATAAGTAACCAGCTTCTCGCTTCCGGCAACATAGCCGCCGATTCCAGGGATCGCTTTGCTGAGGGTGCCCATCTTCAGATCGATCGAACCGTACATGTCGAAATGTTCCTCGATGCCATGTCCGGTCTTGCCCAAAACGCCTATACTGTGGGCCTCGTCAAGCATCAGCCGGGCGTTGTAACGGCGGCACAACTCATGCGCCGCCGGCAGATTAAAAATGTCACCGTCCATCGAAAACACCGCGTCAGCAATTACAAGCTTGCCGGCGCCCTCAGGCGCACGGCGCAACTGCTTCTCCAGGTCATCCATGTCATTGTGACGGAAGCGCGCAAATTTGCCCCGCGCCAGCAGGCAGCCATCCACAATACTGGCGTGATTCCACCTGTCGGAAAATACCCAGTCCCCTCTCCCTACCACTGTACTGACTGTCGCCAGGTTGGTCACGTAGCCGGAGCTGTAAACGATTGCCTCCTCGCGCCGGGCGAAGTCAGCGATCGTCCTTTCCATCTCGGTGTGTAAATCCAGCGTGCCGCCGAGAATACGTACCCCGTGCGTGCCGGTACCGTACTTGTCGGCGGCAGCCTTGGCCGCGGCCACAATGCGCGGGTGACTGATCAGCCCCAGGTAACTGTAGGTGGCAAACATCAACTTGCGCTTGCCCTCGGTATGAACCCAAGGCCCTTCCAGCGCGTCGACCGGCTGGAAGTAGTAGTAGAGGTCGTTCGCCTTGGCCTCTTTTGTGCGTTCCCACCAGGCTTGGATTCGCTGCGAAAAGGGATCGTCTATGTCGTCGAAGCCGTTCAGAAAGGACTCAAGAGGTGGAGCTTCGATGGCCGCCGGGGGAATGCCTTCGGGATGTATCCCGTTCGGCTCCGGTCTGAGGCGCGTTGCCTGATCAACCATTGTATAAGACCTCATATTCCGATACAGTATAATTCACGAATGCAGAAATGGCGCGGAATAAGGGTGTGGCCACTGTCTGCCCGGCTACGGAAATCTCGCCAACTGACTTCCGCAACCGTCCGAGAATAATATCATAGAATTGTAGCGCAATGTTGTGCATTGTGCAAAGAGTTCGAAAGTGGCGCAAAAATCCGCCATTCCCGGCCGCGATGCGTGCCTCTCAGCCATGGATGACAGCATAACCACGGGGATGGAGACCGCCGTTTCACTCCCTGGCCAACAAATGATTCGGACAGCAAATCAAGTGAACAAGGGAACGCAGGAACCCCTCGTCAACTATCGACCCCACTTTTTCCTGCGCAACGGCAATGTGCAGACGATTCTGAGTCGTCATATTCGCCCTGACGCTCACCTCGTAACAAGAGGGGAGCAAATGCTTCTGCTCGACGCCGGACCCGATCACACCGGCTTCGATCCAGGGCGCTCGGTGCGTCTGCTCGGCTTTTACACGCCTGGACGACTAGGCCCTGATGCCGGCGAGCCGCGCGGTTTGGCTATGTTGCTGCACGGCTGGGAAGGCGACAGCCATTCGGCCTACAATCTTTCGATGGGCAGCGCGCTTGTTCGAGCTGGTTACGACGTCCTGCGCCTGAATATGCGCGACCACGGCCCTACGCACCACCTCAACAGGGGTCTCTTCTATGCTACCCTGGTTCAGGAAATTCACGCCGCAGCGCAACAGGCCGGCCTCCTGGCCGGGAGACGGCCCTTCTTTCTCATCGGCGCTTCTCTTGGCGCAAATTTTGTTGTGCGGATGGCTCTGCGAAACGCACGCGACCCGATTCCCAACCTGGGCCGTGCAGTCGCTGTCAATCCAGTGCTTAACCCCCAGCGTACTTGCACGCTTCTGGATCAGCATGCCTTCCTGCGGCCCTATTTCCGCAACTGCTGGCTCAAGTCCTTGCAAAAGAAGCAACACCTCTTTCCCGACTTGTACGACTTTTCGGCCCTGGAGTCGATCCCAACGATTCGTGAGATGAGCGACTGGTTGATCAAGCAGTCAGATCGCTTCATCAACGTAGACGAATACTTGAACGCCTACAGCGTGCGGCCCAGCGACATCGCCAACCTGTCCGTCCCCTTGTCGATCCTCACGGCTGCCAATGACCCGATAATCCCGCCTGGCGACATCGCCGCCTTGCCCTCCCATCCGCTGCTTCGGGTCAACGTCTTCCAGTATGGCGGGCATGTAGGCTACAACGATCTCTTCCCCTTGCACAGCCGCCTGCCGGAACTGGTCGTGCCCCTTCTGGAACAGGACAACTGCACCGACTGAGTATTGCAGGAAAACGTCGTTTAGTGTCTCGTTGAACATTGAGAGACGTGAGAAGCTCTCCATATTATAAGTCGGCGCTTCCTGTCTCAAATGTCGTCAAGTAGGGCAAAGCAATTGCCAAACCGGCTGGAATGTCGGGTATACTGAAGCGCATCCACACATGAGGATCGCACGACGCTCCATTCCGCAGCGGCGAAGGACGCGCAGGGACTGCATGCCTCACATCCTTATCACAGGAGCAAATGGTCAACTTGGTCGTGCCCTGGTCGCGCAGTTCGCTTCTGCAAACAGGCTGACATGTTGGACGCGTCCCGGGCATGACATAGCAGAACCGGCCATCGCCAGTGCGGTAGCGGAAGCAGACCCCGACATTGTGATCAACGCCGCCGCGTGGACCAATGTTGACGGCGCCGAGAAAGCCCCCGAAGACGCGTTCGCCGTCAATGCGCTCGGCCCCAAATACCTCGCGGAAGGATGCGCGCGTTGCGGCGCAGATTTCGTACAAATCAGCACCAACGAAGTGTTCGCCGGTGAGGCGGGACGCCACTATCGCGAGTACGAACAGGTCTCGCCCGGCAGCGCATACGCCCGCAGCAAGGCGGCGGGTGAACTTGCCGTTGCAGCCTGCCTGGATCGCCTTTACATCGTTAGAGTGGCATGGCTCTACGCGCCGGGCGGCATTAACTTTCCCGCCAAAATCAGTGCCGCGGCCGACCGGCTGGGAGCGTTACGCGTTGTCAGCGACGAGTTCGGCAACCCAACTTACGCGCCGGATGTGGCTGCGGCCGTCGCCCGTATGCTCGAGAATCGGCGCTTTGGCATCTACCATTTCGTCAACGACGGCTGCGCCAGCCGCTACGAATGGGCCGTGGAGTTGATGCGTCTGATCGGGCGCGAGTCTCTGCCCATCACATCTATCGCCGCACACGAGTGGCCGCGGCCGACGATGCCGCCGCCGCACGCTGTTCTGATCAATCAGGCCGGCGCAGCCCTGGGTATCACTCTGCGTGACTGGCGCGAGGCGCTGGCGGACTATGTGCGGGCCCAATACCGCCACTGATTTAGGACTCACGATGAACAAAGGAACCCAAATGCATCAGTCTGGCCCGGCGCGAAAGGCCGTAAGTTTGCCGCCCTTCTTTTCAGTCATCATTCCCAATTATAACGGCAGCCGTCATCTTCCCGATCTCTTTGCCGGATTGAACACGCAGAGATTCACCGACTTCGAGGTTATCCTCGCAGACGACGCCAGCAGCGATGACTCCGTGGCCTGGGTAGAGGAAAACGCACCCCAGACCCGTGTATTGGCAAGCCGGGAAAACCGCGGATTCGTCGCCTCGATCAACCGGTCCGCCGGCGCCGCGTCAGGCAGAGTGATCGTGCTGCTCAACAACGACACGCAGCCGGAGCCCGGTTTCCTGGCCGAACTGGCCAAGACCATCTGCGCCCATCCCCGGGCGGGAATCGTGGCCGCGAAGCTGCTACTCTTCGATGAACGCGATCGAATCCACACCGCCGGCGACATGATGGGGCGGGACGGCATTCCCCGCAATCGCGGTGTCTGGACCATCGATAGCGGCCAATTTGACGGCTCGCAAGAAGTGTTCGGCGGCTGCGGCGGCGCCATGGCCGTGCGCCGCGAAATCTGGGATGCGCTTGAGGGCTTCGACGAGGACTACTGGATGTACCTGGAGGACGCCGACTTCTCGTTTCGAGCGCAACTTATGGGCTGGCAGACCGTCTTCGCCCCGGGGGCGAGGGTATATCACAAATTGGGAGCAAGCGGAGGCGACGGCCTCAGCAGCTTCTACGTGGGCCGCAATACGCTTTGGACCCTGGCCAAAAACATGCCGACTCCTCTTCTCCTTCGGCACGCGCAGCAGATCGTCACCGCTCAACTTTCGATTGCGGCTGACGCGCTGCGTAACTTTCGGGGACCTGCGGCGCGTGCAAGATTGCGCGGTCAGGCGGCCGGTCTTCTCGGGCTGCCGCGCCTCCTCCGCAAGCGCGCCGCCGTCCAGGCCCGGAGCACGCGCCATGTCGAGGAGATCGACCACCTGTTGGTATAGGAGCTCTTGTCTCCACTGCCACCGGTTATTTTAACGGCACGGACGGCTGCAGCATGCATTCTCAGTTCGTCCCCCCGATTGTTTCCTTCAGAAATCTGTCATCTACACGTTCGCCGATCAGATAGCGCCGCGACGCGCTGACACCCGCACCAATGATGACATACCTTCCCGGCTGCAGTCCCAGGTAGCGGTCCAGAAGCCGATTTGAGACATCCCGCCACCGAAGTGCAGCCGTTAGGTCGGCGCGCTGTAGAGCAACCCAGTCGGCAGGAATCTCGATTCCTACGCGCCTGGATGCGGCATCAAGAACCGGCGAACCGTCCGCCTGGTTGACGATTGTCAGCTCGGGGTCCCTCTCGACTTCTCGCGGTCCGGTCTGGCCCGCGCCTGTTAGCGCTGTCTGTACCCTTCGCGATCGAAGCGGCCACATCAAGTTGAGACGTGACGCGGGGACTAGATTCAGTTCGTTGCGAAATGGATAGAGGTTGGGTTGAAATTCGTAAGCCACCGCGCCCAACCGCGTAAAGTTGAGAAGCGCGTTGGCGAAGAGCAGCGGGTCCGCCGTCCAGCTGATCCGTTCGATTCCCGCTGCAAGGGTCTGTCTGGCTTGTAGTCTTTTGAGCGCCAGACCAATGCCGCGTCCCCGCTGTTCTGGGGCAACGGCCAGCAACTGGGACTCCAGCTGCAGTTCCTTGCGGCCGGTTTGCGGGGCTTCTTCCAGCTGAAGGCGGCCAAAGCTATAGAACCCCAAAAGGAATCCGGCCAGCGTGCCGTCCACTCTCGCCACCAGAGAGCAACCTGTGCCAGCCTCTTCACCATACAGATCGCTGGGGTACAGCCCGTCGGCCGCGCTGCGCCAGATCGACTGCTGCATTGCTCGGATCACGGCCCCCTCCGCCGCATCAGGACGGCCGCAGTCAACGCCACCAGTGTCAATGTGGGTCGGCTTGAAGCGCGGGGCAGCGGCAGCCCGGTAGAAAACCGTCCTGTCGCCCGTCGGAAGAGCCCGTTCCACTGCTTCGTTGATCTCCTCCGGTCGGGCAACCGGGTGACCGGTCACATGTTCGTACCGAAGTGTGTATTCCGCGCTGGGGCCCTTGATGTCGCGCGGCAGCAGAAAGGCGTAGCCCGATTCGGCAGATCGGTTTTGCGCCCCAATGTCCCGCAAGGCAAAGAGAGAACCACCAATCTTTGGTAGGACAACCTCCAGAAAGTGGTGAGGCAGAAGCGTAGGCCGGTCCTCTAACCGGCGTCGAATCTCGCGCAGCCGAGCCGGCCAGTCGTCGGCTCCATCGTCAACGCGCGTGGCGCAGAGGGTCAGAGTCATCGGCCGGTCTCTCCGTATCGCTCCTCCCACTCCTCGATTGTCAGGCCGTAGCAAAACGCATCCAGATAGCGGCCCCCGGTGAATTCCGCCCGCCGTATCGTGCCCTCATGCAAAAAACCAAGTCGCTCATGCAGCGCTCGCGAGGCCCCGTTCTCGCTGTGCATCGTTACGTTTACCTTCTGGTAACGTAACTCCTGAAAGTAATATCGCAGCACCAGCAGAATCGCAGCCGCGGCATACCCCTTGCGCCGGTGGCGTGCCTCGATGCCGACTCCATACCTAAAAACGCCGCTGCGGGGTTGGCAATTGTGCGTGTGGATAAAGCCGACCTGCCCTCCCTCGCTGTTCTCGATGACCCAATCGAAGCTGTCCCCTTCCAGTTTCTTCTCCGCCACCGATTCAGCCCATCTACGCACTTGCGCAGCTGAAACCGGTGGCCACACAAAATCCAGATTGCGGGCCATCTCGCTGTCCTGGTTCCAACGCCAGAAGATCTCCCCGTCGTCAGGCTCCACGCCCCGCAAACGAACCAACTCGGTCTGCCAGTAGTTCATGCTTTTCTTTGAAAGCCCCTTCGCCCGTGTTCCGGTTGCCTCATTCTTCCTGGGCCCCCAAACTCTCATTACATCAGGTGCAGAAATACCCGCCGAATCGTCAATCTGAATCCGACAATCGACCTGCTACTCTACTCTGGCAAATGTATCGGTAGGGTGCACAAGGCCGCTGGACAGGCCTTGCGACGGGCGAAAGCAGGAGTGGGACGCCCCCTATTGCAAAGAGGACTTCGGGGCGCCTTTCCTCAGGATGGCGGAGGCTGGTCCCCTTGCCTGGGCTGAGATGGGTCTCCATCAGCGGCTCCTGAACGCCGCTGGGAAGGCGCCACCCCTCCCATCGAGCTCTCAAGTTCGGACTTCATGACCTGCGCAGAACGGCGAAGCCCGGCCAGCCTGCTGCTGGCGGAAATGAGGGGACTGATAAAGCTCGAGCTGACAAATTCCGCCGAGCCTTTCACCGTGCCGACCGTTTCCTGACCATCTTTGATTACCGGCTTTATCTCGGCGCCTATCATCTTGATGAGACGCCATACCTGCCAGACGAGCACGATGAGCAGCCCGTTCATGATCAGGATTTCTATGGCGACGAGAATGATCGCAATGTCCCGAACTGTGGCGCTGACCACGACGGTCTCCTTCTCGAAGAGGCCGAACGAACATTCGCCTCTGCGGCCTGAGCGCAACTCTGGCGGGCCGCAAGCATATTCTGGCTAATCTATCAACAGACTGACTAGAATGAGGGCAAGCACCGATGCAACCGTCGCCTCCAAAAGGAATAGCTGCCCCACCCGCAGGATTCCCAACTGCAAAGAGGTCCCGGCCCACTGCCCCAACCCGAACCCGGCCGAAGCCGCTACCAGAAATAGCAAAAGATCGCGCAAGGTGCGGCCTGTCCACAGGTGGAAGACAGTTGCGTAGCCCGCCGCCATTAGGGTTGCCAGCAGGATGGTCGGATTGAGCGATAGTGGCATGGGCGGCGTACCGAGAACCAACAAGACTGCTCTGACGTTAATTTCCCGAATTCACCTGCTGGCCAACCGTCCGGTTGCCTCCGATTCCTACCTCGTCACGGCCCATGTTAGCGATCAGCCCGCCCCCCAGGCATGTCTCGCCGTCGTAAAAGACTGCGCCCTGGCCGGGACTGATCCCGCTCAATGGCGCTTCGAACAGAACGCGAACGCAGCCGTCTTCCAGGTGATGAATCAGGCAGTCAATGGGACGGCCCGTGTAGCGGATCTGACACTGTACGCGGCTTCCGGCTCCAACCGGCCTTCCCAGTGTCCAGTTGACCCCTTCCGCAATCATCTCCGTCCTGCCCACCTTCTCAGCCGGACCTACGACCAACTGGTTGTTGTCGTGGTCCAGGGCGGCCACGTATAGCGGCGCCGACGTGCCGCTCAGGCCCAGCCCCTTCCGTTGACCTACCGTGTAGTTCGGCAGCCCATCGTGCCTGCCCAGCACCTTTCCGCTCAAATCGACGATCGCGCCCGGCTCCATCGCCTCGGGCGCCCACGCACGCAGAAAACGGCGGTAGTCGTCATCAACCACGAAACAAAGGTCCATCGAATCGTGCTTGCTGTGGATGGGCAGTCCGCGGGCCAGGGCCATCCCCCGCACCGCTTCCTTCGTGTACTCCCCGACGGGGAAGAGCAGGTCGTGCAGTTCCGCCTGCCCCAGCATACTCAGCACATAGGACTGGTCTTTGTGTGCGTCCGTCCCTCGCAGCAACTGCACGCTGCCGTCCGTCTGCCGCCGCAAGCGGGCATAGTGGCCTGTTGCCAGAAAATCCGCCCCCAGGCGGCGGGCATAGTTGAGCAGGTAATCGAAGCGAATGTGCCGATTGCAGGCCAAACAAGGGTTGGGCGTAAGCCCGGCGCTATAGCCATCAATGAAGAGGTCGACCACCTTTTCCTTGAACGGCGTCTCGACGTTGATCAGATAGAATGGCATGCCCAACCGATCGGCCACGCGGCGGGCATCGTCCACGCTCTCCTCGTCGCAGCACTTGTTTCCCGAGCCTTCCCCGCTCGACACCTCCGCCCACAGCCGCATCATCACGCCGATGCAGCGGAACCCCTTTTCCGTCAGAAGAGCGGCCGCGACCGAGCTGTCGACGCCCCCGCTCATTGCGACAACGACCGTCGTCTCGGATGGAGTTTTGCCTTCCCTTTGCATTGTTGTCTCGTCCATCATGGCCGTATTCTAACACAGCCGCCGGGCTTCCGACACGGGGCTACCCCTTTCGCGTCGACTGAAGCTGTCCTTTTCGCCCACGCTTATGCTGCAAATGGAATTCGCGTCGAACCGGAAGTGGTATAATGCTGGTACGCGCTTGAGTCTGCGAGAGCCCCGAAGCCGGCCGGACCGGGAGACCTCAGTCCGGATCCGTCGCACGCAAGGAGATGCCGAGATGGCCATGCTGCCTGAAACCGAGGAACTTGAGATTGCCCCCACGCTGCAAAAGGCGCTCGAACTCGCTTCCGCCCGCCACAAGCATCTCTGCCCGCGCCAGGTGCTGGGCGCCCGCGCCGCCATCGCAGGTGCCAAGGCACTGAATCTCGACGTTCCCCGCGCCGACAAGAGGCTGCTGGTGATCGTCGAAACCGATGGCTGTTTCGTCGATGGCGTCGAGGCCGTCGCAGGCGTGTCGGTCGGTCGGCGCACACTGCGCGTCGAGGACTACGGCAAGATGGCGGCCACCTTCGTCGACGTGAAAACGGAACAGGCGCTGCGCGTAGCCCCGCAATTGGACGTACGTGAAAAGTCGCATCGTTACGCGCCCGAGCAGGCGCGCCGCTACTTCGCCATGCTCCACGGCTACCAACGCATGCCCGACGAAGAGTTGCTCACCATCCAGCCGGTAAGACTCGCGCAGCCCGTCGCCGCAATCGTCAGCCGCGCCGCCGCCCGCGCCAAGTGTGGAATGTGCGGCGAGGAGATCATCAACGAGCGCGAGGTCGAAACGAATGGCCGCGCTCTTTGCCGCGCCTGCGCCGGCGGCGGATATCTCGTCGTGCATCCATAGAGGCGCCCTTGCTATAGTTTCGCGCCATATCACTCCTTTCAACAGTCATTGAGCGCAATCCGTCACCCAAGAATACTTGCCGCAGATTCGGAATATAGGTCTTGAGCGGTTGCAGGAATCGCTCTCTTCCTAGATTGCAAAGAAGGCGCCGGGGACTTTTCATCCCCGGCGCCGCAAATCAACTCAGTTTACTTCGGCACACCGACCAAACTTACATCATCCCACCCATGCCGGGATCGCCGGCAGGCATCGGCTTCTCTTCCTCGGGAATGTCCGTCACCAGTGCCGCCGTGGTCAGGATCATCGCCGCAATCGAACTCGCATTCTCGACCGCGCTGCGCGTCACCTTCACCGGGTCGGACAGGCCGGCATCCATCATGTCGACGTAGTCGTTCTGGATCACGTCGTAGCCGGTGTTGGCCTGGCCACCTTCGTGCAGACCGCGCACCTTCTCGATCACGACCGCGCCGTCCAAACCGGCGTTGCTCGCGATCATGCGCATCGGCTCCTCGAGCGCTCTCCGCAGAATGCGGGCGCCGGTCGCCGCGTCGGCATCGTCCATGTCCAGGCTTTCCAGCGCGGAAACCGAGTTGATCAGCGCAACGCCGCCGCCGGGCACAACACCCTCTTCGACCGCGGCGCGCGTGGCGCTCAGCGCGTCCTCGACGCGGGTCTTGCGGTACTTGAGCTCGGTCTCTGTCGCCGCGCCGACGCGCAGAATCGCAACGCCGCCGGCCAGCTTCGCCAGCCGCTCCTGCAGCTTCTCGCGGTCGTAGTCGCTCGTGCTCGTATCGATCTCGGCCCGAATCTCCTCGATCCGGCCCTGGATCTCATCCGTGCCGCCGTGGCCGCCCACAATCGTCGTTGCGTCCTTCGAACTGATCACCTTGTCGGCCTGACCCAGGTCCTCCAGCTGCGCGCTCTCCAGCGTGCGTCCGACCTCTTCCGACAGGATCTGCCCGCCGGTCAGTATGGCAATATCGCGCAGCATCGCCTTGCGCCGGTCGCCGAAACCGGGCGCCTTGATCGCCATCGCGTTGAACATGCCGCGCAGCTTGTTCAGCACCAGCGTGGCCAGCGCCTCGCCGTCCACGTCCTCGGCAATCACGATCAGCTCGCGCTTGCCCACCTGGACCAGCTTCTCCAGTAGAGGAACAATGTCCTGCGCGCTGCTGATCTTCTTGTCCGTGATCAGAAGATAGGGCGCGTCGAGCTCCGCCTCCATCCGCTCATTGTTAGTGACAAAATAGGGGCTGAGGTAGCCGCGGTCCAGCTGCATACCCTCGACGTACTCGGTCTCGAACTGAAGACCCTTGCTCTCCTCGACCGTGATTACGCCGTCCTTGCCGACCTTGGCCATCACTTCCGCGATCAGATCGCCGATCTGCGAATCGGCCGCCGAGTTGCTGGCGACCTGGGCAATCTCTTCCTGACCGGCCACTGGGGTCGCCATGTCCTTGAGCGCGGAGACAATCGCGTCGGAGCTGGCCTCGATGCCCCTCTTGAGCAGCATCGGGTTTGCGCCGGCAGTAACGTTCTTCAAGCCTTCATTTACAATCGACTGGGCCAGCACGGTGGCGGTCGTCGTGCCGTCGCCGGCGACGTCATTTGTCTTCGTCGCCGCTTCCTTCAGCAGCTGCGCACCCATATTCTGGAACGGGTCTTCAAGTTCGATCTCTTTGGCGACCGTGACGCCGTCGTGAGTAACGGTCGGGCTGCCCCACTTCTTGTCGAGCGCCACGTTGCGGCCCTTGGGGCCAAGCGTGGTTTTCACCGCATCCGCCAGAGCGTCAATGCCCTGCTTCAGGCTGCGGCGGGCTTCCTCTTCAAAAACAAGTTGCTTTGCCATTGCTGTCTATCTCCTCCGGTTTGTCCCGCTCTTCAATGGCGGGGAATCTGAACCCTTTCAGTTTCGATTGTAACAACGACTAACTTTCTACCAGCGCCAGAACATCGGACTCCTTGAGAATCAGATATTCGGTCGTATCCAGCTTGATGTTTGTGCCGGAATATTTCGCGTACAGCACGATATCACCGACGGAGACCTCCATATCGATGCGTTTTCCGCCTTCGTCCCGTGCGCCGGGACCCGCAGCGACCACCTCGCCTTGCTGGGGCTTCTCTTTGGCAGTTTCCGGCAGATAGATACCAGTGGAAGTCTGCTCCTCCCCTTCCAGAGGCTGGACTACCAGCCGGTCACCAAGCGGCTTAAGATTCATGCGACCTTCCTCCTTGCTTTGCGACGCTTCCTGATTGGTAAACGGTGTTAATTGCTTCGCCCGCCAAAAGAGGCGGGTGCATCGGTTCGACTTCAACCAACCGTCCTGTCGTGGCTCACGCTTTGGGCGGCCACTCGAGGTCAGGCCGGCATATTCAGGGCCGCTTGGCACTCAAGTGCCCTGAGTGCTAAACCATCAGAAAGTGTAGCATAGTTCCTGTCGCATGACAAGATTCCGATCGTTTGAATATGTAAGCGTTTCGTTAGCGTTAGCTACGGTCTGGTGAGGATACAGCGTCTACGTAGGCGAGCATGTCGTCCTCCTCGGCAACGTACTCCTCCAGTTGAAAGGCGGCATACAGCTCGCGGCTCCGTACAAAATATTCGGTCGCGTGCTCGTAATTGCCCTGCTCAAGCGCTACGTGACCAAGGTTGTGGAGGGTCGCCGCCTTATCCATCCAGGCGCCCCGCAAATCGGAAAGCTCCAGGTCTTTTTCGTACCAGTCCAGCGCCGCCGCGAACTCGTCTCTGGCATAGCTCACCGAGCCCAGGTTGTTATAGCATGTGCTGATGCCCGCCTCGTCGCGGTTGCGCAGGAAGACTGTCAGCGCAGACTCGTAAGCCCTTTGCGCTTCGGCGTACATTGCCATTCCTTCCATCGCCAACCCCAGGTTATTATGCGCGCTTGCTACGAGCTGCTCATCGCCCAGGCGCAGCGCCACTCGCAGCGCCTTGCGATGATACTCCACTGCACGCTCAAAGTTGTTAAGACTCAAATATGCGCTGCCAAGATTCATGTATGCCGGCACCAGTGAACGGGGGTCGCCTTGTTGCGCCGCCGCCTCGAAAGCCAGCCAGAAGTGGTCCAGCGCCTGTCGCGGCTCCTCCAATACGCGGAACGACGTGCCCAGGTCGGTATGCCCGTAAGCCATCGCCATCAGCATGTCCCGTTCGTCGAATATCCGCATCGCCCGCTGCAACCATTCGATCGCTTCCATGACCTCGCCGTTGAAGAATCGTTGACGTCCTATATTGGCCAGCATCAATCCAAAGTCGTCGACATCGCCGAGCGCAATCGCAGCCACCGCCCCTCCGCAGAGCCAGCGCCAGATGCCGGGCGGGTGACGCCAAAAGGCATAGTGAGCAAGCGCCAGCGCATAGTCCCGCATCAATTTGAGGTCGTTCTGCACCTCCATGAAATTGATCGGCATGTCGCGCAGGCCCTCGTTCTCCAGCGGCTCGCTGATCAACTCCTCAACAGATCGGCCGAAAAGGCGCTCAACCCGGTCCGTGGCCCAGTCGGCGCCCCAATGAACATTGCCCCAAAATGGGTCGATCTCCTTCCACCGCTGGATCGGCAACTCCTGATAGCGTTGAGCAAACTGCAAATAATAGCGAGAGTGCTGGCGGAACCAGTCCTCACCAAGCATCACAGCGCCTTCGACGAGATGGCGGCGCACCGCAGGCTGTACGACAATCCGGCGATTGAAGTAGTCCACCTCGACCAGCGCACGCTCCACCAGCGCCTCAAACGTCCGCCGCTTCTCATCCTCGGTCCCCATGCCAAGCGTAAACAGCTCCGTCAAAGCCTGATATGTTGCGCCTCCTGCCGCACTGACCATTCTGTCCAGAATCAGGCCTGCCTCCGGCCAAAACGCGGCGAAGTTTTCCACGGCAAAGGCCGCGATGCTCGGCATCTCGACCGCGTCGTCAGACTCAGGCAGCTCGTCTAGAAGCTGATCGAGATCGCTCCACACGCCAAGATCAACCAGCAGACCCAGTGCCAGCCGCATACTCAAAGGTCTGCCGCCCGTACGCTTGTATAGGCCCTCGATGTTGCGCAAAGCAGTGTCCCGAACGCGCTCCGGTGCCCGCGCATGAACGAAGCCTACCGCCTCAGCCAGCGACAGCCCCCCCAGTTGCAGGTGCCTGTCGTCGACCAAATCGCTGAATTCCGGATGAATGTCGCGATCGATTAGCAAAATGTGAGATTGACCGCCGGAGTCGTGGAGATGCCCTATTATTTCTGCCAGCGTTTGGATCTCGCGGTCGGTTGCGCCCGAGAGCTCGTCGAGAATGAGCAAACGGCGTCGGCGGTAGAGCTGCTC
This sequence comes from Caldilineaceae bacterium, assembly GCA_022827195.1. GTDB lineage: Bacteria > Chloroflexota > Anaerolineae > Caldilineales > Caldilineaceae > Bin5. Next base: position 153,372 of record JAJDTL010000037.1, on the reverse strand, counting down.
AAGGATGCCAATACCCCACCGGTCCTCGCTGACCCTCGTCAAAGTCGTGCCGAGGACGGTGTCCAGCGTTCGCACGATGTCGTACATGCGAAATCTGTCCCCGCCCGCGGCCCCCACCCAGATGATTCCGTCGGGGAAGTGATGAATCGTCTTCCAAGCGGCAGCCGTCGCGATTGTGCTCTTGCCGTGGCCCTGCCCACCGCTTATCGCAAGGGCAGGCTGTTCATGCGTTTCGAGCAGCCACCCGCATAAGGTATTCAGTTCAGCGTTTCGCCCGCTGAAGCCCCGCAATCGGTAAACACCCAGATTGTGCAGGATGCGCGGACTCTCTTCTGTCATGATTCACCGCGTTTGCATAGCGCCGGACGGCATCAACCTTCAGTCAGAATTGCCGGTCAACTTTGATTCGACAGCGACAGGATCAGGCAGGGATATTCGCTGGCGACAGTTGTCTCGTAGTTGAGCGCCTCCGAAAGGGCCTTGCTGCCCTCAATCGCCCCGAATCCCTGTTCTCCAATTCCAGGTGACAACAAGATCAAATCAGGCCGCACACGGCGTGCGATCTCATTGACATTGACAGGCGTAATATTCTCCACCAGGTCGACGCGCTCGATCAGCCCGCTGCGCACCGCCTCCGGCTGGTCAGAAGGGTCGCTGACAAAGATTTCCACCGACGAGCTTTTCTGCAGTTGGCGCAGGGCGACGCTACCGACGTTGCCGGCACCTATGAGCCACACTCGCATGGTCTCACCTCTCGGACTTTGAGTTCGCGGACGGTTCGCCGCTTAGCCAAGCAGCCAACTGTCCCCTACAGATTGCCTCACTAGGGTATCCCTTCAGATCAAGCCCAACTGGCTAAGCGCATAAAAGAATACAAAAATCACACCTGCACAGGCCAACCCAACAATGATGCCCGCCCGCAACATCTCGCGCCTGTTAACGACGCCGGTCACCGCGATCAATATCATCCGCGCGGAACCGCTCGGCAGGGCAAATGCAAGCGCGACCGCGAATATCGTCGGGATCACCAGGCGCAGGGGATCGATCGCCGAGGCCTGGCCCAGCGTAATCAATACAGGAGCAAGAATCGCGCCCAGCGGCACGTTGTTCATGAACTGTGTGATGCAAAAGGCTAGTAAGACCAGGCCACCAAGTACGAAAACGAAGGGAAGCCCTTCAAAAGTCGGTGCCATTAGATCAGCGAACCAGCCGCTGGCCCCTGTCTTGTCCAGGGCATCGCCCAGCGTCAGCCCGGCGCCGATAACAAAAAACACCCCCCAATTCACGCCCTTCAGATCGCTCCAGTCTACGATCTTTTCGACTGAGAGAACGGCAACCGCCCCGATGGCGATTACTGCGCTGCTCAATAGCGTCGTGGGCAGCTTCAGCAGATGTTCGATGTAGCCGCCCGCCACCCACAGGCTCACCGAAATAAGTAGCACGGCGATGATCTCTCTCTCCGGTCCGGAAAGCCTCCCCAGCCGCTCGATCTCCCGCCGCGCCGGTTCGATGTCAATCGTCAAATTCGGCAATGCGAAAAGCCGCTGCAGCAGCAACCACGCAAGTGGAATCAGTAGCAGCGCCACCGGCAGGCCGTACTTCATCCAGTCGATAAAGCCGAATCCGTACAGCTGCTGCAACAGGCCGCTGGCAATGGCGTTTTCGCCGCTGCCCATGATCGTGGCGATTGCTCCGATGCTCGAACTGTATCCTATGGCCAGAATCAGGACGGCCAGCGCCTTCCGCCCGTCTTCGGGGCGCGGGACCTGCTGCGCAATCGTTATGGCAACCGGTATCAAAACGGCGGCCGTCGCCGTGTTGAGTACAAACATGCTCAGCCCGCCGGTAATGGCCATGAGTGCTAAGAGCAGCGGGCCGAAGCGCCCCCCGCTGCCTACGATCGCATGTAGCGCCAGGCGCCTGGTGAGACCATGTTTACGCAACGCTTCAGCGAGAAAGAGGCTGCCCATGATAAGAAAGACGACCGGTGTTCCGAAAGGCGCAAACGCACCGCCGGCGTCATCAACCCCCAAGGCAATCTGCACGATCGGCACAAGCAAAGCCACAATAGGCAGAGGAGCCGGCTCCAAAGCCAGGATCAAGCCCGAAAATACAAAGAGAGCAATCGCCTTATGCCCCTCCAAGCTCAATCCTGCCGGCGTCGGCAAGAGCAGGACGATCAACGTCAGGCCAACCACGAAAAGAAGCCGGCGCAGGTCGAAAACCTTGCGCATCCCCGCTTGGATCGGTTGCTGCAACACCTTCAGAGGCGTGCCGGGACGCTGCAACCGGCGCTTGGAAGCCACCGTGCGCATCGCAACTCTCTCCCGGATCAAGGCGCCCCGCTCCGCTGGTTGAGGCGGGCGCGAGGGCGATACCGCCTTTTGTGGGGCTTCAGGAGGGCGCTTGTCGCTGTCGCGTGTTGGTGCAGCAATCGTGGGGCGGGGCAGAGAGGACTTCAGGCGGGCGCGGTTGTAAGACATTTCAGATGACAGTGGCGATTTATAGAATGTCTCTCAAAGTCCAACTCGCAACAGCAGATCTCCTCGCCGCGAAACCAGAAGCAAGTCGTATGTCTTACGCACTGGCAGCACACCTGCGAAGGCCGTGATATGCGGCAGGCAATCCCGGCGCAAACTCAAGCGTCTTGTGCAACCAGGGGAGGGCCCGGTCGCACTCCTGTGGCTTCTTGTATATGTGGGATAGCCCCAATGTCAGAGTGAACTGGGCGTTGATTTCGTCGTCATCCAGAAAAGTGAATGCCTTCTCCATCGTTTCTGCCGCGCTCTCGAAGTTGAGGCGGGCGTAGTAGGCCATGGCCAGGTGGGCCAGCACAACGCCGTTCTGCGGGTCTAACTCGGCCGCACGTCGCGAAATCCGCAGCGCTTGTAAGTGGTCGCCGCTGAGGAATAGGGCCCATCCGAGGGCATCCAAAGCGAAACTGCTTTCGCTTACCTCCACGGCCTTTGCGTAACTCCCAATCGCCGCTTCCCAGTCCTCAAGGTGTTGGAACTGCCTTCCCCTTTCGATGTAGAGATCGGGGCGTCGAGGTGCCAGTTCAATCGCGCTGCTGTATTCTTCGATTGCACCTTCGAAGTCACGTTGCAATTCATAAAGGTAACCGTAGTTGCGTCTGGCCAGGACGTTTTTGGGATCGATTTCCAGGGCCTCGTCCAGATACTCCTGCGCCAGAGCCCAATTGCCCACGTCAGTGTAGATCTCGCCCAAAACTGCCAGCACGTTTGGGCTGTCTGGCGCCAGTTCCAGGGCCTCAAAGGCGAATTCGCTGGCAGAATCATACCGCCCCAGCCAATCGAGCGTACGCGCGTGTACGGTCAGGGCGGCAACGTTCTCGGGATCGACTCGTACCGCCTGCTGCGAGAGTTCGAATGCCCGCTCGACTCTCCGACCCATTAAGTGCAACTCGGCCAGAGCTACGAGTGGAAAGGCATTCTCCGGCTCCAATTCTGCCATCCGCTCAAGAGCAGATTCCGCCTCTCCGAAGTTGCCGGCGGCAATGTGCGCTTCCGCCTTTGTCTGCCAATAAAGCGCGCTGGGAGTTGGGGTCGTCAGCGGTGGCGGCGGCTCCCTTATGAGCCAGTCCGGGCGTTGAATGAACAGATAGACGGCCAGAAGCACTGCCAGACCGCTCCAAACGTAACACCCGCTACGACGTCGGCGGCGCGGCTTGTACGTCCAGTCAAGGTCCATGCTACATAGAGTATAGCGCAAGAGGAGTGCAATACGCGCATCGCCAATCTCGCCTCGGTCAAGGGCAGGTTTGGCAGCATCCAACAGTTGGCTTTCCGGAGATGCTTCCGGCCTCTTTCGCTCATCATCGCACTGAAGGTAGGTTGCCGACATTCGTATATAGTTCCAGCACTATCGAAGCTTCCGGCTGAAAACTGTCTACAAGCGCGGTGATACTTTGGCCCGGCCTCAGGCTGACGCGCCGCTCTCGACGGTGATTTCGGCGAATCGAATTGTGGCCTGAAAAGACCCTCTGTTGGAACCGGTACACATAGTCAACGCGGAACTCGAGTATGTTTACGTTCAGGCGCGTGATCTGCCCCGGTGCCAAGGTTGTGTAGCGCAAGATCCGGCGGAAATGGTGGACCCGCCAGAAGAATGTCGGTCCGGCCAGAAATATGACAACGCCAGCCCCAGATACCAGCAGAAGGGTCTCTCCGCCTCCGAACACGAGTCGATCCATGTCGCCGCGCCCTAACGCTGTGTTGAAGAACCCTACCGGCAAATAGCCTAGGGTCAGGACAAGTGCTGACGGGATCAGCGCGCCGAGTACAAAAAGCAGGCTGACGATCGCTGGCAGGTCTAGGCTGAGCAGCCTGAACAGCCCGAGGTCGTGAGAGGGTTGGGGCGACTTCTGATTCTGCGCCTGAGGAATGCCTTGCATACGATGAGGAAACTGCAGCGATCGATGTTCCGCTCGAGCTGACCGAGCCGAGAAAGTTGAGGCCTAGCTCTCTCGCTATAGGGCAGGCGGCGGAACCTGACGATGCTGGTCAACGATCCGCGGCAAGATATCCAGAAACTCTTCGATCTGCTCACTCGTGTTGCTGCGGCCGAGACTGAGTCGCAGTCCACCGGCCAAATCCTGCGCGGGGACGCCGATAGCCTCCAGTACGTGGCTGGGCCGCTGGCGGGCACTGGTGCAGGCACTCCCGCTGCTGGCCGCGATGCCCGCCAAATCCAAGCCAATCAATATGGCTTCGGCCTCCACATCGCGCAAGACAAAGCTCGCGTGATTGTCCAGCCGAAACGTAGGACTTCCGGTTAACCGTATCCCCTCTATCGCCCCCACAGTCTCGCCGATTATCCGGTCTCGCAGCGAGCGCAAACGGGCCATTTCCGAATCACGTTCAGCCTCGCACAGTGCCAGGGCCGCGGCCATCCCTACAATGCCGGGCACATTTTCCGTACCGGCTCGCCGCCTGCCTTCATGGCTTCCGCCGGTCAGGGATGGATGAAAGGGCGTTCCCCGCCTAAGGTAGAGGAAGCCGACGCCCTTTGGCCCGTAAAACTTGTGGGCGCTGGCGCTGAGGGCGTCGACATTGAGATCCTTCACGCTCAGCGGTAGCTTTCCTGCCGCCTGCACAGCATCAGTGTGAAAGGGCACATTGCGTTCGCGGCACAGCGACCCAAGTTCGCTGATAGGCTGTATGCTGCCGATTTCATTGTTGGCGTACATCACGCTCACAAGCGCAACATCGTCCCCGTCACCCATGGCCTCGGCCAAGTCATCCGCCTGCACAAGCCCGTCGCCATCAGCAGGCAGCAGAGTTACCTCGAAGCCGAACAGTTCGCGAAGGTCCTCGGCAGTATACAGGACTGCATGATGTTCGATTGGAGTCGTGATGATGCGTTTGGCGCCGCTCCTCTTTCGCCGCGCCAACGCGATCCCTCGTAGCGCAGCGTTGTCGCTTTCACTTCCGCACCCGGTGAAGACTATCTCATTGCTATCGGCGCCAAGAATTTCGGCAATCGTGCGCCGGGCATCGTTCAGTCCGGCATAGGACGCTCGTCCTGCGTGATGGATGCTCGACGGGTTGCCGTATTTCGCGCCATGCGCGAAATCGGTCGAGCCGTAATAGGGCTCCATCGCCGAAATAACCTCAGGACGCAGAGGTGTCGTCGCCGAGTGATCCAAGTAGATGAATGTCATTTCGCCGGCCCGTGAGTACGTTCAGAACAATGTGCAACTTGCAAGATCGATGCCAACGCAATATCGTATAGCAGCGGTGAACCTTTGTCAAGCAGGCAGCCGGCTATTCACAAGGGCGCGTGCGCGAGGGGACACAATCGAAGCTTCAATCCAGCAACCGGGCGGATAGGATTCAGGGCCTGGGACGCCAGATCAGCGCACCAAACCGAGGGCGAAGAGATGACTTTCATAGAAAAAATAGTTGGGCGTCAAATCCTGGACAGCCGGGGTAACCCGACGGTCGAAGTCGAAATCCATCTGAGCGGCGGAGCCTCCGGCCGTGCGGCGGTTCCCAGCGGGGCTAGCACAGGCCTTCATGAGGCCGTCGAACTGCGTGACGGTAACAGATCGCGCTTTGGTGGAATGGGAGTCTTGCAGGCGGTAGAGAATGTCAATCGTATTCTGGCCGAAGAGTTGGTAGGCGCGGACGCTCTGGATCAGGCCGCGATCGACAGACGCATGGTCAAATTGGACGGCACCAATAACAAGGGAAGACTGGGCGCAAATGCAATTCTCGGAGTCAGCTTGGCGGTGGCAAAGGCTGCGTCCGAAGCAGTGGGCTTGCCTCTGTATCGCTATTTGGGTGGGGTAAACGCGAAGACCCTGCCAGTTCCGATGATGAATATCCTCAACGGAGGCAAACATGCCGTCAATAGCACCGATTTTCAGGAGTTCATGATCATGCCGGTTGCGGCACCCACCTTCGTCGAAGCGGTGCGCTGGGGCGCGGAAATCTATCACGCCCTCAGAGACGTTTTGCACGAAGGAGGCTTTGCGACGAACGTCGGCGACGAAGGCGGTTTCGCCCCGAGTCTGGGCGGTAACGCAGCTGCAATTGAAGTGATTCTTCAAGCAATAGAGAGGGCGGGTTACCGGCCCGGCGACGATGTCTGCATTGCGCTTGACCCTGCCGTCAGCGAACTCTTTGTGGAGACGTCGGGCCGCTATAAGCTGGAGATTGAAGGCAAAGAGCTGTCCAGCGACGAACTGGTAGACCTCTGGGAAGACTGGAGCGCACGCTACCCAATTGTCTCGATAGAAGACGGCATGGCCGAAGACGACTGGGAAGGCTGGAAGCTGCTCAACGCCAGGATCGGCCGGCGCGTGCAGCTCGTGGGCGACGACCTGCTCGTAACGAACGTGAACAGGATCGAGCGGGCCATAGACGAGAGCGCCTGCAACGCCCTGCTTTGCAAGGTCAACCAGATTGGCACATTGACGGAAAGCATTGATGCAATTGAAATGAGCCGTCGCGCGGGTTGGGCAGCGGTAGTCAGCCACCGCTCAGGCGAAACCGAAGACGCCACAATCGCCGATCTGGTTGTTGCCTTTAACGCAGGGCAGATCAAGACCGGAGCCCCCGCGCGCAGCGACCGGGTCGCGAAGTACAATCAACTCCTGCGCATCGACGAAGAATTAGGGGACGCCGCCTACTATCCGGGGATGGCCGCATTCCTGCACCTTGCCGAGTCTTCACAATGAAAAACGAGATGTGTGAGTGGAATTCTCACGCATCTCGTCTCTGGTGCCCCCGCTCCGACTCGAACGGAGATGCCCTGAAGGGCACAGGCCCTCAACCTGCTGTGTATACCAATTCCACCACGGGGGCACACCCCTGCAATCATACGATTTGACAGAGATTCTGTCAAATGCGCCCCACCTGTGTCGGCTCAATCACCGCTACCCGTCACGCCAGCGGGGCAGGCCCCCAGCTACGCCTGCTTCTGCTTTTCTTCTTCCAGCAGCACCCGTCGCAGAATCTTTCCCACCTGGCTCTTGGGAAGTTCGTCGCGAAAGTCCACCAGCCTCGGGACCTTGTATGGGGCAAGCTGTTCACGGCAGAACTCAGTGATCTCTTCCGGTGTGCTCGACTGGCCTGCCTTCAGCACGATGTAAGCCTTTACGTTCTCGCCCCTGACCTCATCCGGTACGCCAACGACGACGGCTTCCTGCACCTTCTCGTGCGTGTATAGCACCTCTTCGACCTCTCGCGGCACGATGTTGTAACCGCTGGCAATGATGAGGTCCTTTTTCCGATCCACAATGTAGAAACAGCCGTCCTCGTCCATACGGGCAATGTCGCCCGTGTGAAACCATCCCTCTTCGCTGATCGCCTCAGCCGTCTCTTCCGGCCGTTTCCAATAGCCCTTCATCACCTGTGGACCGCGGATGATCAGTTCCCCTTCTTCACCCGCAGGAACAGGCTCGAATTCGCCTTCATCATTCCGCTCGAGGCCGACAATCGCAACCTCTGTGCTGGGCACGGGGAAACCGATCGAGCCTTCTTTTCGCATCCCGTTGATCGGATTGGCACAAGCCACCGGAGAGGTCTCGGTCAGGCCGTACCCTTCAACCAGTTTGCCACCGGTGATCTGTTCGAAGCGACGTTGTATTTCTCCAGGCAACGACATCCCGCCGGAAAGGCACGCCCTGATCGAGCTGAGGTCGGCGTCATCGACCTTGGGATGGTTGATGATCGCAGTGTACATAGTCGGAATGCCGGGGTACATCGTCACTTTTTCCCGTTGCAGGATCTCCAGCACCAGATCGGTCTGGCGCGGGTCAGGCGTCACGATCAACTCCGCACCCGTGTAGATGGAAAACAGCATTGCCACCGACATGCCGTAAACATGAAAGAACGGAATCGCCCCCAGGACCTTCTCGCCCCCATACTGCAGGTCCCGGTACCACGCCTCAATCTGCTGGACGTTGGACATCACATTTCGATGTGTCAGCATTGCTGCTTTGGGCGAGCCCGTCGTGCCCCCAGTGTACTGGAACAGTACGACGTCGTCCGGCGAAACGTCGATGGCCGGCGGGTCCGGCTCGCTCGTACTGATGAGATCGTCGAATCTCCAGACGCCTGGGCCGTCGGGGACATCCACCATCATGCCGGCTTTGCGCACTTTCTTTTCGACCAGCTTGTTGAAGGGGAAACCGAGCGGTTCGGGAAGGTCGGTGACAATGACATGCTTAAGGTCGGTGCCGTCCTTCACCTGCGCTACCCGATCATAGAAGCCACTCAGGACGATTATCGCCGTGGCGCCGCTGTCTTCGAGAAGATGACCCAGCTCCCGCGGCGTGTAGGTCGGATTGGTGTTGACCACAACGCACCCGGCCCTGAGCGTCGCGAAAAAAGAAATCACCTGTTGGGGGATGTTCGGCAGCATGATCGCAACTCGGTCGCCCTGCTGCAGTCCAATCTTGCGGAATGCAAATGCAAGACGGTCGACGCTATCCTTGAGTGCCGCGTACGTCTGTGTGGCCTGGACGGTGATACCTAGGGGAAGGTACGACAACAGCAGGCGTGTTGATACCTGGTTTGCATAGGTCTGGGCCGAAGCGTCCAGCATCTCGTGTGTCAACTGGCCGTTATATTCAATTGCCTCCGGCACACCCGATTCATACTTCTCCACCCATGGTTTCTGATCATACAAGGACATGGCTTTCTACTCTCCTTTCCTGATAACCCCTCAACCCTGCGTTGCACTCTTGAGGACGTTCTTTGTCATGGAGATGCGCGGGCTACTCTACTCTTGGATGTCTTGGAATTATAACAAAGGGCGCAACTGGTTGGCAATGAGGTCAATTATAGGTCGTTTCCCAGGTCCGGCCTGACGCCCGGACTTTCAAGACTTACACGCCTGACTTTTTGCACATAGTTGTCAATCGCAAAGAATCCTGTTGTGTTCGAAGCCGCTGACTTTGACACGTCCAAATGGAGGCAAGTATACTTGCTCTGGGAACAGGACGTGTTTGGTGGTCGTCCTCCGCAGGCAGCGCTATCGAAGATTCTACACAGCGAGCGCGATAATGCAGGAGACCGAAGCGCTGGTGCGCAAGTACGTCGAAGAGCCTGTGTGGGCCGTGGTTGGCGCTAGCAACGACCGTGCCAAATACGGCAATCGCATCTATCTGAAGCTGAAACAAGCAGGCTACCGAGTCTATCCGGTTAACCGCCGCGAGCAGAAGATCGAGGGGGAAATCGCCTATGCCTCGCTCCTCGATCTCCCTGAGCCTCCCACAGTTGTCAATATGGTGGTCCCACCCCACGAGGCGCCTGCCGTTGTGCAGCAGGCCGAGGTAGCCGGCGCGCAGGCCATATGGTTCCAGCCTGGCGCTGAGAATGCCGAAGCAGTTCAATGGGCACTGGAACGCGGGCTGGACGTTGTGGAAAGTTGCATCCTCGTCCAACTGGCCCTCCGGCCTCCCTCTTTCGAAGCGACCTCAAGCCTGTCTTCAGATCCCAGCCCCCGCGATCCTTCCCCAGACCCGGCAACCTCCACTCGCCAATAGCAGCGCGCAACCGCGAGTGGAGGACTCCAATTGGAGCGATAGCGAATCTTCGGGTTGACATCCCCCTGCCCCTGGCTACCGCCATCGCTTTACCGTGTAATGCTTGACATTATCTACAAGTAACGGAATAAGGACCGACACTTATGCGGATGTCAAAACTTTTTTTCCAAACGCTGCGGGAGGCTCCCGCCGACGCCGACGTGCGCAGCCACCAACTGATGCTGCGGGCGGGGCTAGTGCGTCAGGTCGCGGCCGGCATCTTTGAGTACCTGCCCCTGGGCCTGCGCGCCAAGAAAAAGATCGAAGCGATTTTGCGGGAAGAGATGGATGCTATCGGTGGGCAGGAGATCGTGATGCCCGTCGTGCAGCCCGCCGACTTGTGGAAGCGCACCGGCCGCTGGTATGAGATCGGTGATGACTTGGCTCGACTAACCGATCGGGGCGGTCGCGAGCTTGTCCTGGGAATGACGCACGAAGAGGTGATCACCGAATTGGCAGCCGGCGTGATCAGCAGCTACCGGCAGCTGCCGGTCATGCTGTACCAGGTTCAGACTAAGTTTCGCGACGAACCGAGGCCGCGCGGCGGCCTGATTCGCGTGCGCGAGTTCACGATGAAGGACGGCTACTCCTTCCACGCCAGTTACGCCAGCCTGGACCACTACTATCCCCTCGTCTACCAGGCCTACTTCAATATCTTTGGACGCGCCGGGCTGGACGTGATTGCGGTCGAAAGCGATACCGGCATGATGGGCGGCACCATGGCGCATGAGTTCATGGCTCTGACCGAAGTTGGCGAAGACACTCTGTTGATCTGTGACGGGTGCGGCTACAAGGCCAATCGACAGGTCGCAACTTTCACGAAGCCGGAAGACGGCGCCGATGCAAGTGCGGATCCTTTGCCAATGGCGGAGGTCGCCACGCCCGGCGTCGATACGATTGCTGCGCTCGCGGACTTTCTCGGAATCCCCCAGAGTCGGACCGCCAAGGCACTGTTTCTCGTGGCAACAATTGAGCAGGATGGAGAGGAAAAGGAGCAGTTTGTTTTCGTCGTCGTGCGCGGCGACATGGAGTTGAATGAAACAAAACTGTCGAACGCCCTCAAGGCGCGCCAGCTGCGTCCCGCGCAGCCGGATGAAATCAGGGCGATAGGGGCCGAGCCGGGATATGGCTCTCCTATCGGAATCCAATCGGAAAACGTGCTGCTGGTGGTCGACGATCTGGTCCTCCGCAGCCCCAACCTCGTTGCCGGCGCCAATCGTGAAGGCTGGCACCTCAAGAATGTCAACTGCGGCCGAGATTACGAACCTGATCTCATCCAGGACGTAGTAGCAGCCGGCGATGGACATCCATGCCCCGTCTGCTCTGCTCCCCTGCGGTCGGTGCGCGGCGTTGAAGTAGGCAATATATTCAAGCTGGGCACCAAGTACAGCGAGGCCATGGAGGCAGTTTTCCTGGACGAAGACGGCAAGAGTGCGCCTCTGGTTATGGGCTGTTACGGCATCGGTGCCGGTCGCCTGATGGCCAGTGTCGTCGAAACCAGCAATGACGACGACGGCATCGTCTGGCCGATGACAATTGCCCCCCAGCAAGTGTATCTTGTCAGCCTTGCAACACGACGCACGCCAGAGGTGACCGAAGCGGCCGACAGAGTCTATTCCGAACTGACGGAGGCCGGAATTGAGGTGCTTTACGATGACCGCGACGAACGCGCAGGCGTGAAATTCAATGACGCCGACCTTTTGGGCATTCCCGTACGACTGACGATTGGGGCGAGGGGCCTGAAGAACGGAGTCGTCGAGCTGAAGCTGCGCCGCGGCCGGGACTCGCGTGAGTTTCCCCTCGACGGTTTGGTCGATCAGATCGCGCAAGTTGTGGAGTCCGAAGAGGCCAGGGTCCTTGAAAACATTAAGACCGACCCGTTGCAATAGAGGACCTTGCCAGATCGACAGCGCCCAGGTATTGTCGCGGTTCGCGTTGCGTGATACAGTGCGGGCGCTCCTTTATGCGGATCGGTCCAATTCACGAAAACTGGTTGCCTTCGCAGGTACCGGTGCCGAGAGCGCATGCAGAGGTGCAAACACGATGCGAGCAATAATGACTTTCACACACGGCTGTTACGCATCCTTACCGGGAAGAACTGTGCCTGCCGGCTGAGCCGGCCCCGAACTTTTTTCCGAACCGTGGATGCGCAAAACTGCCGCTCCACGGTTTTTTGTTTGGTTAGAGAGCAAGACCGGATTCCAGGGGACTGATTCCAACGAATTGGCTTTCGCGCCGCTCTCAAGCCCCGGTTTTCGCAGAATCGCACGCACGGAGAGACTATCTTGATTGCAATTCGACCATTTGAAATGAACGACGAGGACTACCGCTTGGCGGTCGATATCGGCAATGCCGTCTGGCCTGACTATCCCGAAACTGTGGAAGAGTGGAAGGAATCGGACGCGAAGCGGTCAAGGGCGGAGAAGTGGGGCCGATATTTTGCCGAACTTGAGGGCAAAACCATCGGCTATGCCTACTACGCCCAGTCCATTTGGGTAAACCATCCGGGAAAACTCTCGGTGGGTGTACTCGTGCTCTCCGAATTCAGAAATCGCGGAGCGGGGACCGCACTGTGGCAACATCTCTGCCGCGAGGTTGAGCAATTCGATCCGCTGCGGTTGCGCACAAGCACGAGAGAAGATTACGAGGACGGCGTCCGCTTTGCTCTGAAGCAAGGCTTCACCGAAAAAATGCGGGACTGGGAGTCACGCCTGGAAACCGCGGGCCTCGATCCCTCAGAGTGGAAGCGATACACTAGACGAATGGCCGAGCAAGGCATCCAGATCAAGTCTGTCGTCGAATTGGAGTCCGATCCGGCCCGTGATCGCAAGCTATATGAATTGGAATGGTCAATAGTTAAGGATGTTCCCAGTTCCGAAACTCCGGCTAAGGTTTCGTTCGAAGAGTTTCAGAAAGTCTGGGATCGTTCCAATCACGTTCCCGATGCCTGGTTCGTCGCGCTGGACAATGGCGAATACGTCGGCTCGACGGACGTTTGGTTGAGCAAGGCTGAGCCTCACCTTCTCTATGTAGGCCTCACCGGCGTCGTTCGTTCGCACCGGGGACGCGGCATCGCGACGGCGCTCAAACTGCGATCGGTCGAATTTGCCCGGGAGCAGGGTTTCAAAGAGATCAGGACCTGGAACGAAACCAATAATAAAGTGATTCTTGACATCAACGATCGCATGGGCTTTGTGCGTCAACCCGCCCACATCGATTTTGTGAAGCAGATGAGGGAGGAACGCCCTGAGGATGCGCACCTGACCATCGAGGAAAAGACTGGGGGCGGTGCTGCACATAGTGGCGTTGCCGCTATCTAGACTGCTCAAGCAGATCGCATAGTAGCGAATCGCGGCCCACGGACCGACTCTACGGCCCTGTTGCCTTTCAGCCAGATTCTAGCAGCGCTACAATCGTTCCAGGATTCCGGAAAGGAGGGCGGTCAGCAGCGGCACAACCCGCTCGCCTGTTTCCAGGACCTCCTCATGGTTGGTGTCGCGGTCCGTATCAAGCTGATCGATTGCCATATTGGTGATCGTGCTTATGCCGAGCACCTGCATGCCCGCATGGTTCCCCACAAGAGCCTCCGGCACAGTGCTCATCCCAACCGCGTCGGCGCCCGCAAGGCGTAAGAATCGGATCTCTGCCGGCGATTCGAAATTGGGGCCGGCCAGATAGGCGTACACACCCTGACGTAGCTCTATCTTCAGCGCCGCGGCCGTTTCCAATGCTAGCCGACGCATTGAGCCCGCATACGCCTCGGTCATCGAAGGGAAGCGCGTACCGAAAGATTCAATGTTGGGACCGATCAGCGGACTGTGTCCAGCCATCCCCACAAGATTCAGATGGTCGACGATCAGCATAAAATCGCCGGCGCAAAACTCGGGATTCAGACCTCCGGCAGCATTTGTCAGGATCAGTCTGTCGACGCCGAGGCGGCGCATCACCCGGATGGGAAACGTGACTTCCGCCGCCGAATAACCTTCATAAAAGTGGAAGCGGCCCTGCATAGCCACAACAATCCGGCCCGCAAGGGTCCCGATCAGAAGCCGCCCTTCATGGCCCGTTGCGGTGCTGGTGGGGAAATGTGGAATCGATTCATACGGAATTACAACCGCGTCTCCTATCGCTAGCGCCAGCGCGTTGAGACCGCTGCCCAGTACCAGGCCAACGGTGTCTAGCTCGGCGAGTCGCCCTTGGTGGCTTCCCGCCTGATCGCGTATAAAGTCTGCCGCGCGATCATAGTCTGAAAGTTCAAATTGGGAGAGCATGGTGGTTCAAAGGAAGGGGCGCCTGACGCGCCGGCAAGCGTGTGCGCCGCCACTGATCAGGCCTCTTCGGCATCTCCGTGGAAACGGGACGCCTCGACACCCTGCGTCTTCGCGTCCAACTCGCGCCAGCGAAATTTTGGCGCCCAGTCGTTCGCCTTGCCCTCTACAGTGTCGGCAATCAGCTCACCGAAGACCGGCCCGAACTTGAACCCGTGGCCGCTTCCCCCGGTCGCTACGCTAAGCCCCTCCCTCTCCGGGTGTCGATCGATCCAGAAGTGCTCGTCAAGCGTGTCATTGTAGAGGCAGCGGCGTGTGTAGACGACCTCGGCATCCAGAAGCGAAGGTATCGACTCCTCCAGGAAGATTTGCATCTGGGCAAAATCCTCCTCGTATACAACCCTCTCGTCATCTTCCGGATGCAGCGAAGGGCCGCCGCCATGGCGGGCGACCTTGACGATCCCTTCTCGTAGCAGCGGAAATCCATACCAGCCGGTATTGGGCGTGTCGGCCAGAAAGACGACAAACCCAGGTGGCCTGAAAATGGCCGGGTCTTTGGGCTTCAAATGAAAAATGGGGTGGCCTGTCGCGGTCATAACCCGCTGCAGCTCTGGCAGCAGCCAGGGGGTCCATGAGCCGGCCGCCAGCACAGTGTGATCAGCCGCAAAATTCTCCCCTTCGCGCGTTCGCACACCCAGGACGCGGCTTCCATCTGTCAGAACTTTATCCGCGGTCTGTCCGGGCCGCACTGAAACCCCTGCCTGCTCCGCCCGTTCCACCAACTTTCCTACGACGCGACCGCTCTCGGCATAACCCCCTCTCGCGTGGTAAAAACCGTCCACGTAACGTCCGGTGTCCCAGGCCGGGAACCGCCTCCCGATCTCTTCCGCAGACAGCCTTTCCGGCTTTAGTCCCTCCTCCAACACCGCGCGATAGCTGCTCTCGAGATAGTCGTCGCCTGACATTGCCGTCTTGGAGACTACCATTACTCCGGTCTCGTGATAGAGATTTTCACCAAACTCCTCGTTCCAGCGATGGAAGCCTTCGATCGCGCGAATCACCATGCGCATATACTGGAGATCGTCCCCGTACTCCATGCGCACAACCTTGCTGACATCGGTCGAAGCAGCCAGTGGATAGGGCAAAGGGCCAGGATCGATCATTGTTACTTCGTAGCCCCGGCTGCGTAACTCCAGTGCCGTCGTTACACCGAAAATACCGGCGCCGACGACGAGAAAATCTGATGAACTGTTCATTGTGCTGCTCGCGTGAGTCTCTGTTCGGCCTGGGCTCGCACTCGGCTTTTTTCTATTCGTGAGATTTGCTCCAACAGACCTCGTCCGGCCCTCGCGCTCTATGTCGTCAGGCTGCTGAGACGGGCCACCGCCTCCTTTGCGCCTGAATCCAGCAGGCCACCGTCATTGACTGCAGTCACAAAGCGAAACCCTTGTTTGGCTCTGTTGATGGCATCGTCAACGCTGCGTCCTGCGATGCCAGGGATCTTCCCCGTATTCTTGCACGCCTCTAGAATCGCCTCAAGCGCCCGAGCGTGCTCCTCACGGTCGTCCATCTCCGACGGTCGAAAACCTAACGAGAGAGAGAGGTCTCCCGGTCCGGTCCAGCAGCCGTCTATTCCCGGCGTGCTCAGAATCGCCTCCGCGTTGTTGACCGCCTCTACACTCTCCAACTGAACCGCCACAAAGAGCTGTTCATCAATCCAATCGGCGTAGTCGTCTCCGTATAACTTTGCCCGTCCCCATCCCCAAGATCGCTTGCCAGCTGGCGGAAGATGACAGGAGTCCGATGCCTCGCGCGCCTGCTCAGGCGTATCGACCATCGGAACAATTAAGCCGAGCACGCCCTCGTCCAGTAGACGGCCGATGAAAGTGTAGTCATTGCGGGCGACGCGCGCCATTGGGATCGCAGGGCTCCCGTTAATGCCGACGAGCGCGGCGATGGCGCTGTCCTCCCCCCACGACCCGTGCTGCCGGTCAATCATGACAAAGTCGATCCCGCTGCGGCTCAACACCTCCGCATTCAGAGATGACCCCATCGCCAGGCCGAATCCGAAAGCGGGCTGGCCGTCAAGCATCTTCTGTTTGGCTGTGTTTACAATCACTTTGTCCCTCCTGGAATGGCGGTCTCGATAGCCGTTAATGGATTCGACAAACCAGCGTTGTCTTGGGCAGTCCTGATCGAATGGGGAGTTGGCGCAGTACGCAAGCAACTGCGTTGAAGTAAGCGCGTTGCTTCCTTCTGATACTAGCGGTTGATGCCAACAATGTCAATACCACCAAGCCGCCCCCAAGATGCTTCTATGCACCTACGATATGTTACAATTGGCTTATTTCAGACCTCGTTTCAGCCAACTACCGGCCGAAATGTCCCGACTCGAGCAACAGCCCGCCGACGAACCAGCTTCCGATCTTTCGGCCCCGCGCCGACAGTCGGCCACAAGACTGGTAGTGATCGTATCGGGAGCCGTGGGTTTCGCCATTATGGGCGACTCGCTGCTCTACGTAATCCTTCCTCTTGCTGCCGTCGAGTTAGGATTGGGTCCGGTTCAGGTCGGCCTCCTCTTGAGCGCCAACCGCCTCGTCCGCCTCTTCTCCAACACTTGGCTGAGCGCATTGTTCACCCGCTTCGGGCCCTATAGGGCATTTGTCCTTTCAGCCATATTGGGCGTCCTGACGACCGCCGCCTACGGGCTCGGTTGGGGCTTTGTCGTCTTGCTGCTCGCGCGCCTTGCTTGGGGAGTCAGCTGGTCCGGTCTGCGTCAGGGTACTTTTCAGTCGATTTGGACCGGGGAGAACGCCGACGCAGGCCGCTTGATGGGGCTGTCATGGGGTATTGTGCGCGGCGGCAGCGGCGTCAGCGCCTTGCTCGGCGGCTTTCTCTTCGGCTACTTTGGCTACGAAGTAACAGTGTGGACGATTGCTGCCCTATCGGCGTTGGCAATACCCATTGCGTTCGGCCTCACATGGCCTGCCAGCGCGTCGCCACCCGCAGAAACTGGCGGTCAGGCGGCAAATTCATTGGGCTGGCGCAGTGTGCTCGCCGCAGGTCACCGTTCGCTGGTCACCGCGATTTCAGATCCTCTCCAGCGATCCATCCTCCTCGTCGGTTTCTTCAAGCTTCTCCTGAACTCGATCCTGATTGCAACCGCTTCCATTTTTGTGGCCAGCCGGTTCGAAGACAGCCCGGCATCGGTCCAGTTTGGGATACAAATAAGCGTCTTGTCCGGAATCGTAGTGAGCTCGCGCTGGTTTTCAGACCTCGCATTTGGCGCAGTCATCGGCACCTTGGCCGATTGGGTTGGGCGTATGCGTCTGACCATCGTGCTCCTTCTATTTCTCTGCCTTGGGCTGGCGACTATGCTATGGGTATCCACAAGCCTGTCGATTCTCGCGCTGGTTACCGTCCTCATTTTAAGCACGGGCGTCCACGTCGTGCTCGACGCCTACGCCAATCAAGCAGCTCTGGTAACTGACCAACCGCAGATGTTTGTTGGCGCCTATGCCACCGCTTCCGACCTCGGTTCAGCCGTCGGGCCCCTATTTGCCTTCACACTGGTTAGTGCACTGGGCTTCGCCCCCGTCTATGGCGCCGCCGCCTTGCTTTTCGTCGTGACAGTAGTACAACTCGCTATCCTTGATACGCGTCTGGCCGGACGTCAACAACTAGCGGCCGGTCACTGACCCTGTTCCCTTCGCGGTTCGACCCTTGGTGACTGGAGCCTACATGCGGTTCATTGGACAGGAGATTACTGTTACCTTGCCAAGCGGCCTCGCACTCGAAAAGAAGCCACCGGTCCCCGAATCCTTTCGCTGGCAGGGAAAACTGCATCTGGTGAGTGAAATGCTGGCCATGTGGCACCGCTACGGGAAGCCCGAGTTACGCACTCAAGGTGGGCGGCCTCCTTACTATCTCCGAAGCGGGCGATCACAGGGATCATGGGGACAGGGCCGGGTCTACTACCGCGTCAGAACGGAGACCGGCAGGCTATTTGATCTTTACTACGATCGTGCGCCAAAAGGGCAGCGCCGATCCGGGTCCTGGTGTCTGTGGCGGGAGCTGTCCCGCGATGAGGAATCTGTAGGCCTGGAAGACGGCTTGTAAATGGAAGCGGCAGCGCACAGGGAAAGGCGGACAGTGGTCCTTCGCGTTTGACGCTGGTACTTTATTCGTCCCGATACACAACCGGCAGGTAGATGCGGAAGCCGCTCTGGGCCGGCTGCTGGTCCGACGGCGGCGCAACTCCCGGCGCAGCTGAGTCGGCCGGCCGAGGTCGCGCTGCAGCACCGCTGTTCTGGCTTGACTGCGAAGGCACGTCGCTCAACGTAACAAGATCGATCAGCGCGGTCGTACGCCGGTTCGGTGAAGTCTCATATACATTGAAGATGAGGGTAATCTCCTTGCCTGCGTACTGGATCATGTTGAACGACCGGTACTGCCAGCCGCTGCTGGTTCGCTGGACAAGCATATAGTTCGGCGTCTGGCCATCCTCAGTCGCGATTACCTCAAACCCGTCGCCTCCGCCGGTCGGTTCATCGGTCTCGACACTGTAAGCGAAGGCCAGATACGGCCTGCCCGTAGGTACGGTCACGCGTTGCGACACTGTACTGTTCCCGCCGTCGCTGCCCTCTGTTCCAGGAACGCCGTCATTGGGCACGAAACCGCTGGCCAGGCGAAGCGCATGGTCCGACGTGCCTGCCTGTCCTTCTATCGCCGAGGTTGAGCTGCCAGACTTGGTCCAGCTGTTGAAGTCGTTCTCGAAATCTCCGTTCGCAATCGCGTTTGTACTGGGCGCGTAGAGCAGTGCAAGATTGTCGCTGGTGCTGAACTCCCGCCGGCGAATGAGCAGCTGGCCGTTGACCGATATATTCCAACTGCCGATCGGCACATCTATCGCGAATCGACCGTTTGCGTCGGTGGTGGCCGTTTTGTCGCCTATTTGTACTTCGACCCCAACCGCGTTCTCGCCCGCTGGATTGATGACCTTGCCCTGCACGACACTATTTTCCGCCACCGTCGTTTCCGCCAGAACTGTCCTGCCCTCAAGCCTGTGTCCCAAACGGTCCTCGGCCTCGATGCTGAAACTGTAACTCTCTCCCACTTCCCCGTTGTAAACTGCGCTGTCGTAGGCCGCTGCGCTCTCCTTCCACAGCTCCCAGTCACCGTCCCCCTTTTTGGCATAGATGGAGACCGACTTTACGCCGGATCCCCAGTCGATTACCCGCCAGGTCACAGTGAAGTTGAGCGGCGAATAGGTCGGCATATTTACGATTGATGCAGTTGGAGCCAACGTGTCCTTCTCGATCAATAAGACCGGTTGACCGAATATGCCCCTGCCGTAGCCCCCACTCCCATCAGGCCAGTTCGCATTGGTTGCCCCCTCCAAAGTGACCTGGTAGATGCCGTCAGTCGGAGTCAGCGTAGTTTCCGTGCCGTCCATCTGGATCATGCGCGCGCTGGTTCCGGTAGCCGGGATGTTGCCGGTAACCTGCTGCGAGCTCAGCGCCCAGGTCAACAGCCGACGTTCCTGCGTCCCGGAGTGGTAGAACGCCACGCGGCGTGCCAGAAAGCGGTCGATATCGCCCCATGAGACCTCCGTATTCGTGAGATGCTCGATCGCCAGCTTAAAGGCAGAATACGCCAGCCGAGTCTCAGCGTTTGACGGCGAACAGAAACTGGAGCTCTCGTTCTTTGCAAGACCGAATCCGTCCGGCGAGTCGACCGCCACAACGTTGCCGCAGTCGTCATGCAGCATGAAATGAAAAATTGGCCCTCCGCCCGCCAGCCGTGTATAGGCGATGTTTTGCCAGACGTAGGAAGCCTGTTCGTCCGGGGTCGCGCGCCACGGGCTCGGACAGGTCGGGCCGGGATAGTCGTTGCACACCGGTACGCCGCTCTCCGTAATCCAGATTGGCTTGTCCTGCCAGCCCCGGCCGTCCAACGCTCTGCGGACACGGTTCGTGTACTGGTAGCCAACATAGGCAAGGGAATAGTGATGCGTCCCTGCCGCGTCAAAAAATCCGTGATACTTGGCGCTCAACGAGTCCCCTTTGAGTTCATCGAGCATCTGATTCATCCAGTTGCCATTTGCAAAGTGGGCCAGGCCGCCGAAGACAACAAAGGCCTGCGGGTCGACCCATTTGATGACGATGTAAGCGACTTTCAGAAGGCGGGCGTATTCGCGCGGCGAGCCGGACCAGAAGTGACACAGGTCCGGTTCGTTCCAAATCTCCCAGTGGCGGATGTTGGTTTCCGCCGTTCCGCCCGGCATGTAACGCGAGACCGCCGCGCCGACAAAACGCGCCCACGGGTTGGTCGGGCTCAGCCGCGTGTCGGTCGACGGCTCGTCCGTTCCGTTGGTGAATATGGGATTCCAGAGCCCGAAAGGGGCCGGCGGACCGTCCGAACGTTGACAGCTGCCGGACTGCGCTTTCAGTTGCGGAGTATATGGTGTTTCGCCGCCTTCTGCGCTGGTTCCCTGAACATCGTCCAGGACAAAGTTTGTCACCCCTATGATGTCGCACTCGCCTCCCGCCTCCTGCACGTTGCAATTGCCAGCAGGAGGGGCCAGGTTCGCCGGCACCTGCGAGAAAGAGCCTCCAAGCGACGTGCTGACGGCGCGTCCGCCAATTCGGTAATGGCGGGGCGTCCCCAGAAGGATGCCCAGCGTGTCCATTCCCAGGGCTTCGTTGGCTTTGATCGCGTTGTCCTGTCCGGTCCATGTGAATTCACCGAGCCGTTTTTCGATCTGTTCCCAATAGATCGGGAAGCGGTCCATCGTTACTCCGGTGTCAAGACCGCGTTGGATCCGCTGCGTACCGCTGTTCGATTCAGCCGAGTTGACGAAGGCAAGGCCAAAGTCGGAGATTCTAAGCGCCGCTCCGGTCGGGGTCGCGGACGGCGTTGCGGTCGGCGCCGGTGTGGCCGTTTCCGTCGGCGTTGCCGTTTGCGTTGCAGCAGCCTGACGCAAATCAGAGTCCGAGTTCGACATGGAGATCGAGAAGGACGATGACCAGAGGCGGGCCCCTTCCCCGGCGCGTGCTTCTACGCCTGCGCTTGCCCAGCCGGCCGTCAGCAGGAGCAGCGCCGCTGCGAGCACGATCGGGATCATCAAGAGCGAAACGTGGGCGAAGTGTCTTCGGAAGGCAGCAAGATCTTCTGTTGTACGGACAATACCTTTGGCATGCCAATTTGAGCGAGTGCGTTTGAAGCCGGCGCGTATGCGTTGCATGAAACCTGCGTCCGTTCGTTGCTGGCTGTCTTTCCGCAAGAAGACGTTACCGAATGAGAGGGCGGATACAACCCGGTCTCACAAGTGTACCACACGGGTCGACATTGAATAATAGCGCGACATATTGTTGGGATAAGCCTTTAGCGTCTTGATTCGCCTTCCCTGGCGCCCCCAATTAGACCCGCAATTCAGGTTCTAAGAATCGCCGGCGTCTCGCTGTTCCCGTCAAGATCAAGACTCCATGTTCGCCAGCGAACAGGGCCGGGCAAGCATTTTTGCGAGGAAGATCTTCTTAGGAGGAAGGACTGCTAAGGTAGCAGCTCTGGATGCTTGCTTTTTGGAGCCGGCAGATGCTTAAAGTTTGTAAACTGCGGGGAAGGCCTTAGGAGTTGACCAGCTTACCGCCACCCACACCGCAGAAGGAGAGATCAGCTGGCGAATTCGCTGACCGCGACCGTCCGTCTCTCTCTGAGGGAGACACCCGCTGCCAGCGCCAGCACAACAGGCGCCCGACCGTCGCGCCCGCCCACCTCGACCGCGCTGTCGTTCAAGATCGAGCCGGCAAAGGAGCGCAACTCGTCGGCATAGGACTGCCGGTAACGCTCAAAGATGAAGTACAGCGGTTTCGAGTGGACGACCCCGGCGTCCGTCTGGCGGATAACTCGGTCGGGCGTCTCGTTCTCGCACAGGACCGAGCCCAGCGAGCCGAGCACCTCCACCTTCTGGTCGTAGCCGTAAACCGCCTGGCGCGAGTTGGTAATGACACCCAGGGCGCCGCTGCTGTAACGCACCGTCACGACTGCCGTATCGATGTCGCCCGCCTCGCCGATCGACTCGTCAACGCGCACCGCCCCGCGCGCCGTGACCTCCTCGATTTCGTCGTCGAGCAGGAAGCGGGCCATGTCGAAGTCGTGGATCATCATGTCGAGAAACAGGCCGCCCGAGCCTTCGACGTATCCAGGCGGCGGTGGGGCCGGGTCGCGGCTGGTGATCTGCACCAGGTAGGGCTTGCCCACCTCGCCGCTTCGCACCGCATCGCGCACGCCGCGGAAGTTGGGATCAAAGCGCCGGTTGAAACCGATCTGCAATTTGACGCCGCTCTCGGCCACCGCCGCCAATGCCCTATCGACCGAGGGCAGATCCAGCGCGACTGGCTTTTCGCAGAAAACATGCTTGCCAGCTCGTGCCGCCTCGATGATAAACGGCGCGTGCGTCTCCGTGCTGGAACAGATGGCAACGGCGTCGATCGCGTCACTGGCAAAGACTTCCGCGGCATCGACGCTGGCCTCCGGAACGCCAAAACGCGCCGCCGTCTCCCGTGCAGTCGTTGCGTTGACGTCGGCAACGACCAGGACCTCCGCCTCGGGTATGTAGTGCGCCAGATTCTCTGTGTGCAGCCGGCCGACGCGCCCGGCGCCAATGACCCCAAACCGCACTCGCTCTGCCGCGAAACTCATCGCCAGGCTCTCACCCGATCTCTTCCAGCGAGACCCAGCGGCCGGTGCGCCCGCTCAAGGCGGCCGCGTCGGTAATTCTCTGCACGATGGCGCCATCTTCGAGGCTGGGTTTGAAGGGTTGTCCGTCAGCAATGGCGTTGATCCAGCCGCGGGTCATGTGGTCCTCGACGCGGAAGACGTCGCGGTACGTATTGTGGACCGTGTCCCGCCGCAATTTGCCCCAGATGTGGTCCGGCATAGGCAGATGACGGGTCGGCCCTTCACCTCGCCGCGTCCCGTGTACCTCCTGTCCATCCACCCAATCTATCACGCTGCGCAATGTACCGTCCTCGCCGTGCAGGTCAAACTCGTGCCTCTGGCCAAACACGGTCTCTTCCGTGCAGACCGACGACGCATGCACCAGCCCTTGCGCACCATTGGCGAACTTCAGCAATGTGTAGGCCCCGTCCTCCGTACGCTCATAGGGCTTGCCTTCAGGCGTGACCTCCGGGCGCTCAACGAACTCGCCCGTCAGCGCAAACACGTCAGTGACGTCGCCGAACCACCAATAGGCCAGATAGAAGAAGTGCGATGCGATATTGCCCAGAACGCCCGTTGCGGCAAAGGCCCGGTCATCCCGCCAACTGTAACCTGGTCTGAGCGAATACCCAGTGTAGTAGCGCAGGTTCAGATGGAAGGGCCTGCCAATGTAACCTTCATCGAGCAACTCCTTGATGTAGCGGTTCGATGGCATGAAGCGGTAGGTAAAGGGCGTACAGTGAATCAGCCCCTTTTCCGCCGCCAGCCCCGCCATCTCCGCCGCATCGGCGTAGGTCAACGCGAGCGGCTTTTCGCAGAGCACGTGCAGGCCCGCGTTCAGCGCCTTCATCGTGATCGGATGGTGTGTTTCGTGACCCGAGGCGACCACCAGCGCCTCAATTTCGCCGCTGTTGATCAGCGCGTCAACATCAGTGTAGACCTGCGGAATCTGCCAGCGTGCGGCAAATGCATCGGCTCGCTCCCGGTTGCGCCCGCAGACCGCTACGACATCAGCCAGCGGATGCGGCGACAGCGCCGGCAAATACATCGAATCTGCCCACCAGCTCGTGCTGACCACACCCACGCGAACATTCCTTGACATTTCACTTCTCCCATTGAGCACTGTCGACGTGCGGCAGCCCTGCGGATTGATTGCCCCGCAAAGGGCGCTGGCACGGGGCGCAACTGCGAAGGCACGGGGTCAGGCCGTGCGCGTTCTGCGCAAGCGTAACGCTACCCGGCGTCCTCTTCCTCGATCGGACGTACGTCCTCCCATCCACCGCTCTCCCACGAGCGGGCCATCGCCTCCTGCACCTCGGCCAGCCGGCGGGCGTCGCCAAAGCTTGGCGCCCGCTGTACGTCTTCGGCAATTGACATCACGAAGTTGTGCGCCTCGAGCACCTTCAGCTCCTCATACCCCAGGCCAATGGCGTCGCCAGGATTGAACCGTGCGTGCCACGGGTGTGAGGGCCCGCCGATCAGCGTCGTGAAGCCGTCATGCACGCCGTCGGCGCCCGGGATATAGAGCTCCAGCTCATTCATGCGCTCGAAATTGTACTTGGCCGCGCCCTCGGTGCCGTTGACCTCAAACGACATCTCGCACTTCGGGCCGAAGACCGCCCGGCAGACCTCGAAACTGCCTTGTACGCCGTTTTCAAACTCAACCAGCGCGCCTACGTAGTCCTCATTCTCGACCTCGCCGGTCGGATCGCCCGGTTTGCCTACCGAAAAGTGCGTGCCCTCGCCGGGCACCGGCAGCGGCCGCTCGCGAATGAAAATTCGGCGATTGCTCACCACGCGTCGAATCGGCCCGACCAGCATGTGCGCCATATCCGCCGTGTGCGACATGATGTCGCCCAGAACGCCCAGCCCCGCCTCGTCCCGCTTGAAACGCCATGTCAACATACCGTAGGGGTTGCTGCCATACATGGTGAAGAAGCGGCCGCGGTAATGCGTCAACTGGCCGAGCTTTCCTTCCTCGATCAGATTCTTGCAATGCTGAACCATCGGCGCCCAGCGATAGTTGAAGCCGACAAAGCTCATTACGCCGGCCTCGCGCGCCATCCGTTCGATCGCCGCCGTCTCCTGCGGGCCCCGGCCGACCGGTTTTTCGCAGAATACGTGCTTGCCCGCTGCCGTGACCGCCCGCACCATCTCCTTGTGCAGGGAGTTGGGCGCGGCGATATTGACAACCTGCACTTCCGGGTGGGCCACAACGTCGCGCCAGTCGGTCGTCGACTGTTCGAATCCAAGCGAGATCCTGGCCTCCTCTGCCCGGTGCGGCACGTCGTCGGCACAGATTACCAGCCGCACCCGAACACCGCTGTCGTGAAAGCGGTCATTCAACAGCCGGTAGGAACGGCTGTGGACCGTACCCATCCAGCCCATGCCGATGACGCCAATCCCAATCTCTTGTGCCATGAGCCCCCATCCTCATTGCAATGTGGCCGCGCGCGCGGCCGCAGTGACCAAGCTCAGAATCTGCGGCTCCACTCCTGGGGCCAGCGCTCGACCACCACCTTGGTCTGCGTGTAGAACTCGATCCCGTGACGGCTCTGCGCGTGAAGGTCGCCGAAAAAGCTTTCGTTCCAGCCGCTGAAAGGGAAGAATGCCATCGGCGCGGCGACGCCGATGTTAATTCCGATATTGCCGGCGTCAGCCTCGTGACGGAACTGGCGCGCGGTCGCGCCGCTGCTGGTGAATAGACAGGCCATATTGCCGTAGGCGCTGACGCCGCGATCGTTGATCAGAGCAATCGCATCGTCGATCGTGTCGGCGTGCATCAGGCTGAGGACCGGGCCGAAAATCTCGGTGCGCGCGATCTGGCTCGAAGGGTCGACCGCGTCCAGGACGGTAGGAAAGACCCAATAGCCGTCATCGTATCCGGCAACGCTCTTCTGCCGCCCGTCCACGAGAACGCGTGCGCCTTCGCGCGCGCCGTCCTCGATCAGGCCCTCGATGCGCGTCTTGCTTTCGCGTGTGATGACCGGACCCATCTCGGTCGCTTCGTCCATCCCATAGCCGACTTTGCGGCTGGCTGCCAGGTCGGCTATGCCCTCGGTGAACGGGTCCTTGGCCTCGCCCACCGTCACCGCGACCGAGACCGCCAGGCAGCGCTGGCCCGCGCAGCCGAAGGCCGAGTCCCCCATCATCTGCGTCGTGGTTTCAATATTGGCGTCCGGCATGATCACCACCGGGTTTTTGGCCCCGCCCTGACACTGCGCGCGCTTGCCGTTCGCCGTGGCCCGGCTGTAGACATACTTCGCCACCGCGGTCGAGCCAACAAAACTGATCGCGCGAATGTCCGGATGGTCCAGGATCGCGTTCACCGTGTCCGCACCGCCGTTCACCAGCTGCACCACGCCCGGCGGAAATCCCGCCTCCTCGATCAACGCGAACAGCTTCTGTGTCGTCATCGGCACCTTTTCGCTCGGCTTCAGGATGAAGCAGTTCCCGGTCGCCACCGCGTAGGGCAGAAACCAGAGCGGGATCATGCCCGGAAAATTGAACGGCGTGATCGCGGCCACCACGCCGAGCGGTTGACGTATCATGTGCTCGTCAATGCCGCGTGCGATGTCCTCGTTGTT
Source organism: Caldilineaceae bacterium (assembly GCA_022827195.1). Taxonomy (GTDB): domain Bacteria; phylum Chloroflexota; class Anaerolineae; order Caldilineales; family Caldilineaceae; genus Bin5. The sequence goes on along the minus strand of JAJDTL010000037.1, from coordinate 126,739 downwards.
CCAACCCTGCATCAGCGAGGGTGTGCCGCAAGCCACTTCGACGTTTTCGATGCCGCGCCGCATCTCGCCCACGCTCTCGACAAAGGTCTTGCCGCATTCGTTGGTGAGGATCTGTCCGATATCGTCCAAGTGTTCTTCCAGCAGCATCTTCAGGTTGAAGAGCGGCTGCACCCGGTCCACGACCGGTGTTTCCCGCCACTCCTTGTAGGCCGCCAGCCCTGCCTGCACCGCTGCATCCACCTCCGCGGCCGGCGACAGGCCCACCGTCGCAATTGCGCCGCCGGTGGCCGGGTTAAGCACGTCCAGCGCCTCCGCTGCTCCGCTGGACTGCCACTGGCCGTTGACAAAGTTGAGAAGTTCCTGTATCTGTGACATTTTCTTGTCCCTCTGCTAAGTGAAAATCTTATCCAGCGCGATGCCCACATCCAATGCCGGGTCGACGACCTCGCCTTCGCTGTAGACCTGTGCCTCCATGTTCGGTGTGAAAACAACCACCTGCTTTAAGGGGGGCTGCACTAGCCATGCTGATTGTACACCGAAACGGAAGTAGCTCTCGATGCGGGGAATGAACTCGTTAATGCTCTGGGAAGGGGATACGATTTCGATAACGTTCAACGGGGCCTCCGATACGCGTAATTCGTCGTGCAGCCAATCCGGTTGCCGCAGATTGCACACGGATACATCAGGTGTACTGGGCGGCTCTGTGGCCAGAGAAAGCTCACTCACTACTGAGAATCGGTCCCGGCAGGCCGCACTGAGCACCACAATCAGGTTAGTCTGCACTATCCCGTGATTGCAGCTCGGCATCGGTTTTCCCCGCTCTTTTTCGTAGTCTTCATTCAGTTGTATTTCCGGTACCAGCGCCATTTTCCTTGTCCCCTTCTCGGCCTAGATCCAACGCGCGCGGGTCAGCTCTCCGTCGCTTTCTTTCCGTTCCAGGAATGGGCCGCGAACAAACCATTCAGTTCAGATGTGCCCGCGATAGAATCGTACTATCACACTTGCGTTCTGTTCAGTTATTCTCCTGCCTCTCCTCTTTACTCACTTCTCCCCCACCGTGCTGACCGAGCCTGGTCCGATCACGTCGTGGGCCGGCACGTGCCGTTGGCAGCGTCACAATCATTGAGCTTCGCGTTCCCCGCTTTCGTGGATCGCGTGAAGACGCGATCCACGTTTATGGTCTCGGTCTCATGCCTACCTCGAAACGACAACCCTCATCCCGCTCGCCAGACAGACCATCAAATGCAATACCCCTCCTGCTTACGCATCTATTCCCGCTCCTCGCGCGCCGCCTCATCCGTGTCCGTCTCGCTCACCCCCTCCACCGACATGTCCCGCCAACTGTATCCGAATTGCCTATGGCGCGTTCGATGGGCTTTGAATGACGAAAACGTCTGCCAGTGCCACCCTGACGGACAGCGTCGCGTCAACGACTTCGCCTTCAACAAAGACCTGCGGCTCCAAGTCCGGCCTGAAAACTGCAACCTGCTTCAATGGCGGCTGCACCAGCCACACCGATTGTACTCCGAATCGGAAATACGTCTCTATTTTGGGAACAAGGTCTTCCACGCTTTGAGATGACGACATGATCTCGGCAACCGTGATCGGCGGGTCCGACGCGCGAACCTCGTCGTGCAACCAGTCAGGTTTTTTGAAGTAACAAACCGAGATATCGGGCGTGGTTGAAGGCTCAGTTGCAAGCGTAAGCTCCCCTCCTACGATGTATCTGTCCCCACATGCAGCTTGCAACGCATACTGCAGATGCGATTGCACCAAGAAGTGATTGTAACTCGGCGAGGGCTTACCGCGCTCCTTTTCGTAAACCTCCTCCGGTCCCTTATATGGTGGTATATGTGTCTTTGCCGCTCTCCTTGCCATGACTTGACGGCCCCATTCGACCTGGTTTTCCAGACTCCTTACTCTTTCGGATACTGCACAACGGATATGGAGGACGTTTTCCTCCAGCCGTCCAAACCTTTAGATGTAATACCGCTCCTGCGCACGCATTTCCTCCCACTCCTCGCGCGCCGCGTTGACAGTGTCCATCTCGCTCACCTCGGCGACCGGCACGTCCCACCAGCTGTAGCCCGGCACGCCCAGATAGCGGTCGTTCAGCACATAGATCACCGTCGTCCTGTCTACCGACTTGGCATCCTGCAGCGCCTGCACCAGGTCGTTCACACTCTGGCAGCGGATGACGTGACACCCGAGGCTTTCTGCGTTTGTTGCCAAATCCACCGGCAGCACGTCGACGTCGTAACCGGACTCGTCTGTGGGCAGGCCGTTGTAGGACTGGCCGTTGCGGTGGCGCGCTTCGACCTGGTCCGGGTAGATGTAGCGCGTGCCGAACCCATCCTGACCCAGCCCGCGGCTGAGCGCGCCGATCGAGCGGAACCCGCTGTTGTCCATCAGGACGACTGTCAGCTTGTAGCCCTCCTGAATCGACGTGATCAGGTCGGTGTTCATCATCAGATAGCTGCCGTCGCCCACCATCACGTAGACCTCGCGCTCCGGCTCCGCCATTTTGATGCCCAAGCCGCCCGCAATCTCGTAGCCCATGCACGAGTAGCCGTACTCCAGGTGGTACTGTTTGCTATGGCGCGCTCGCCACAGTTTGTGCATATCGCCCGGCAGGCTTCCGGCCGCGCAGATCATCACCGCGTCCGGGTCGCCCTGCTCGTTGACTGCGCCGATCAGCGCGCCCTGGTAGGGCAGGCCGCTCTCAGCCTCATGCGTGTCGTAGTTGCGCTGCACCTCAGCATCCCATTCCTCGTGCAGACGCTGCGCCTGGGCGACACTTTCGTCGCTGTTGCGGTAGCCATCCAGCAGTTCCGACAGCTCCTCCAGCGTGACGCGCGCATCTCCCACCAACGGAATGGCGTTGTGCTTGAAGGCGTCAAACTCGGCCACGTTGATGTTCACGAACTCAACGTCGGCGTTCTTGAAGGCCGTCTTGCTGGCTGTGGTGAAATCGCTATAGCGCGTACCGATGCCTATCACCAGATCCGCTTCATCCGCCACCTGCTCAGCCGCGAAAGTGCCGGTCGCGCCGGTCGCGCCCAGGTGAAGCGGTTCGTCGTAGCGCAGACTCCCCTTGCCCGCCATCGTCTCGCCCACCGGAATGCCGAAGCGTTCGACAAACTCCTTCAATGCATCGGTCGCTTCGCTGTAGAGGACGCCGCCGCCTGCGATGATCATCGGCTTACGCGCCGCGCGGATCGCGGCCGCTGCCTGCTGCAGCGCCCCGCTGTCGGCCCGGTTGCGCGGCACGCGCCAGACCCGCTTCTCGAACAGCTCCGTCGGATAGTCATAGGCCTCGGTCTGCACATCCTGGGGAATACATACCGTCACCGCGCCGGTGTCGGCCGGGCTGGTGAGGACGCGCATCGCCTCGAGCAGGGAGGTGATCAGCTGATCGGGCCGGTTGATGCGGTCCCAGTAGCGGCTGACCGCCCTGAAGCAGTCATTTACCGAAATGTCCTGGCTGTGCTCCGATTCCAGCTGCTGCAGTACCGGCGCCACGTTGCGGCGGGCAAATATATCACCAGGAAGCAGCAGAACCGGCAGCCGGTTTATCGTCGCCGTCGCCGCGCCCGTTACCATGTTGGTCGCGCCGGGACCGATAGAAGTCGTGCACACCAGGGTCCGCATCCGGTTACAGTGTTTCGCGTACGCAGCCGCCGTATGCACCATCGCCTGCTCATTCCGCGTCTGGTAATAGCGGAAATCCGGGTACTGCTGCAGCGCCTGCCCCATCCCCGCCACGTTGCCGTGGCCGAATATGCCGAAGCAGCCGCCGAAAAACTGCTGCTCCACACCGTCCCGCTCGCTGTACTGGTTCTTGAGAAAACGGACAATCGCTTGCGCCATTGTCAATCGTTCGGTCGTCATTTTCGTCCTCCCGATTCCTTACCCTGCCGGCAGCGCACCTTGCCGGCCCCGTATGATGGTCACCCGTAAAGCGCCGGTCTCTCCGGCACCTCAACGTCGACCGGTACCCTGTTCAGTCCCGATTCGATGCAGGCGTTCGCGACCAGAATCGATACATAACCGTCCCACCCGCTCGGCCCAACCGCGCGCCCGTCCACGATCGACTGCACCCACGCATGAGCCTCGTTGAGATAGGCGACCTGAAAGCGTTGCAGCCAGTCCTGCTCAACCCATTGACGCCGGGCATTGCTGTGCCGCACAACCGGACTCTGCAGTGGACTCGTCTGCGCCACCCCCGTCTCCCCCGTGATGCTTACCATGACTTCGTAACCATATCCGGCCTCCGAGTTGCACTCAAGAGCGCCGAGCGCGCCGCTGCGATACTGCAGCTGGGCCATAACGAAGCGCGCACTCTCCGGATGGTCGGGAGAAGATGGGATATATGCGGTCTGAACGCGCACGATCTCTTCACCCATCATCCAGCGCGCCGAGTGAATATCGTGAATCAGAGAATTGGTTACGACGTCGGTCAGCGGACGAATTGCAGATTTTTCAGGGTTGTTGTGGACGCTGCGGAAGACGAGCGCTCTGCCCTGCTCACCGCTGTCGCTTACCTCTTTGAGGGCGACGTGCGCCGGGTCATACTGACGCATGAATCCGACCTGCACCAGCCGCCTGCCCCCTGCTACCTCCGCCTCGACGACCCGCTGCGCGTCGGCGACATTGGTTGCCAGCGGCTTCTCACATAGCACCGGCTTGCCGGCCTCGACACAGGAACGCGCAATCCCTGCGTGAAAGCGGTCCGGCGCCGCAATCAGGATGGCATCCACCTCCGGGGCCGCGATCAGCGCGTCGGCGTCCCCGTATACGGCGGCGCCCCCGCAGCGCGCCGCGATCTCCTCGGCACGCGACGTGTCCACGTCCATGATCGCGACGACATCGGCTGCGGCAACCGAATCGTTGAGGTTGGCCGCGTGCCGTCCGCCCATTCCCCCCGTGCCGACCAGGCCGACATTGACTTTAGCGCTCATTCCGCTCCTTTCCTCACCGCCCCCGTGTGCATCATGCCTTCTGCCCTAGCTGAAAGTTGGTCCGGGTCCTAGGTAGGTTCCGGATCCCGAGGTCTTTTCGATTCCAATCGAAAATATTGTTCGAGCCGTACTTCAAATCGGAAAGCGCGTCAGTCAAGCACTCCGTCGCTCCAATGGGGATCGTCCAGCGGCGGCGGCTGCGGGACCGGCCCGGCGCCTCTCACCGACTGGTCGAAGTCGATAACGCTGCCTGTCATCATCCCCGATTCGTCGGACGCCAGAAAGGCGATGGCCCGCGCCACCTCGTCCGTTTGCAACAGGCGGCCAAACGGCTGTGCGCTCTCCACCTTCTCCAGCCAGTCGTCTCCGCCGCCGTGAAACGTTCGCTGGATGACATGCTCGCTGGGCGTGTCCATCCAACCGATAGCCAGTGAGTTGACCCGGATCCGATGGCGCATTACCGTATAGGCGACATTCTTCGTCATCACGTTCAGGGCGCTCTTTGACGCAGTATACGGCAGCAACACATGAACGCTCCCATATGAAGCCACGCTGGAAATATTGACGATTGAACCAGCGTTGCCCTCGCGCCGCATCAGCTTGCAAGCGTCCTGCATCAGCAGCATCGGCGCGCGCGCGTTGACCGCCATCATCTCGTCAAAAAGGTCCGGGGTTGTGTTCCAGATGTTGCCGCGCGCCGTCAGCGCGCCGCAGTTCACCAGCACGTGCAGCGAGCCGAAACGCTCGTCCGCCGCGGCCACGATTGTGCGGCAGGCATCGGCATCGGCCAGCTCCGCCTGAACAAAATGCGCATCGCAACCGCCCGCCCGCAAGTCCGCCGCCACCGCGTCGCCCCGTTCCGCGTTGCGTCCGCTGACGATGATTCCGGCCGCGCCGCGCTCGGCAAAGAGCCGCACTGTCGCCTCGCCTAGCCCCTGCGTGCTTCCAGTGACCACAGCGTACCTGCCTTCGAGAGAACTGGGATCCGTTGACATTGTTTACATCTCCATTCAAGTGAGATGGCCGTACACCGGCAGGCCCGTCGAACCGCTATCCGCCCCGTTCCAGAAACAGCCGTTACCAGTCCAGCTCGTTGCGCAGAAATGCCCGGTTGTTCTTGGCGCTGCCGAGGGCATCGAGGCCCATTGCCGGCATGATATCCTGCTCAACCGTTCCCCAGCTGTCAAAATCGATCTCATGCAAAATACGGTTGATCGACTGCCAGTCGATCGTGCCTTTGCCCAACTCGGGGAAGACGCCGGACTCGACGCCGTCGTAGTAGTCCCCGCCGCGCCCGATTACCTGCTTTCTCACGTTGGTGTCGCACTCCTTGATGTGCAGATACCAGGTGCGATCACGCCACTTGTCAAGCACCGCGACCGGGTCGCCGCCGCCATAGGCGATGTGGGCCATGTCGAAGCACATGCCTACGAGCCCGGGGTCGGTGCGCTCCAGCAGGGCGTCGATCTCGAAGTCGGTCTCCAGGTAGCCGCCCACGTGGGGATGGGCCACGCATTTCATGCCATGCTCCTCGAAGACCATCTTGGCGAAGACGTCTACATTGCGCGCGGCCGCGTCCCACTGCGTCCCGCTCAACGAGTCCTCCTCGCGGATCCGGCCCGCGCGTTGGGCGCGATTCTTCACCTCGAAGAGCACGTCCGACAGAACAAGGTGCTTGCATCCCAACGCCGACAATACCTGGACCGTCTCCATTGCCTCCCGGTACGTGCCCTCGTCCTTCTCTGCTTCCAAGAAGTTGAAGATCGTAAAAGCCGATGTCAGCGTAAGCCCGCGCCGCTCCAGATCGTCGCGCAGCTTGGATACTTCAAACGGAAGATAGCCGTAGGGCCCCAGTTCAGTGCCCTTGTAACCGGCCTCCTCAATCTCATCCAGCACCTGGCTGTAGGGCGGCACATTGGGCGTGTCCTTCATCAGCACGCCCCAGGAGCAAGGGGCAGAGGCGACTCGTACTTGCATGATTTACCTTCCTATCGTAGCTGAGACAGTCCGATGATTCTGCCGAACTTTGCGTAGATCCCCGAGACCTGGACCGTAGTCATGGAGGCCAGGCCCTATCATATTTTGAGGCAGGTTACACCTTGTTAAGCCTGAATCGCTCTGCTCGCAGCTGTCGCAACCGCGGCGCTAAAACCCTCCGCGTTCATTCACGAACGCAATCATCTCGTCATACGTCGGCATGAAGTTGGCGCAGCCGTGCGCCAGCACCACGATCGCGCCGCAGGCGTTGCCCAGCCGCGCCGAGCGCTGCCAGCCCCAGTCGTTGACGAACCCGTAAATGAAGCCGGCGCCGAACGCGTCGCCCGCGCCGAGAATGTTGTAGATTTCCACCGGAAAGCCGGGCGCCTCGAGGACTTCGCCCGTTGCCAGATGCACGCGCGAGCCGAGCGCGCCCACCTTCTCGACCACCGCCTCCGGCCCCAGCTGCAGCAGCCAATCGATCGCCGCCTTGACGTCCCCTTCGACCTTCGCGTCCGATACCTGCGAGTGCGTCAACGACATCTGGCTGGCATCGCTCAGTACCGCCGCATTGATCTCGTCCTCCGTGCCGATGACAATGTCCACGTTCGGCAGCACTGAACGTGCTACCACGCCGAACGCTCTCGGATCATGCCACTGGTCCGGGCGGAAATCGAGGTCGAAGATAACCGTCGTATCCACCTGCTGGGCGAACTCGGCGCCGAACATGGTCGCGCTTCTGCTCGGCTCCTTGCTCAGGTTTGTGCCGGCAAACTGGAACACCTTGGCATCGGCCACCGGTGCCGCCAGCACGTCGTCGATCGTGAGCTCGATGTCGGCGCAGTTCTCCCGGTAATAGACCAGGGGAAAGCGGTCCGGCGGCTCGATGCCGAGGACAACCGCGCTGGTGCGGTGACCCGGCTTGCGCGGGCTGAAACTGAAGTCGACGCCCTCCTTCGTCAGGAAATCGGCGATGAAATCACCGACCGGGTCCTCGCCCAGGCCGGTGACAAGCGCCGTCTTCAACCCGAGGCGCGCCCCACCGACGCTGATGTTGGTCGGCGAGCCGCCCACGTAGGCGGCGAAGCTGCCAATCTCCGAAAAGGGGGCGCCGACGTCGTTGCTGTAAAGGTCGATCGACGACCTCCCCATGTGGAGTGAGTCGTAGGTCCTCGCTCGGTCATCTGTCGCCATGATAGGGTTTTCCTGTTTTGGTCAGTAGAGCGGCAGACGTCCGTCGACGCCTGCGTAGTTGTCCTTAACCCAGGCGAAGTTCGGGTCCTCCTGGTTGGCCAGGCTCTGCGCGCTGCCGGCGAGGACGTTCAGATAGTAGGTCGTGTAGCCGGGCATGCTCACGACCGGATGGTAGCCTTCCGGCACCAACACCGCCTCGTTGTGGCCCACTCGCACCAGCACGTCGATTGGATTGCCTGCCGCGTGCATTGGGGAGCTCTCGTCGGTGTAGACGCGTTGGTAGGCGAACCCCTCGGGGCGGTCGATGTGGTAGAAGTAGACCTCCTCCAGGTCGGCCTCGATCAGAGCGCCGGCCTCGTTCTCGATGTGGACGTCGTGTTTGTGCGGGGGATAGCTGCTCCAGTTGCCGCTGGGCGTGTACACCTCGACCAGCACGATGCGATGCACCGGTGAGCCGGGTGGCAGCAGGTCGTTGATCTGGCGGCTGACGTTGTCGCCTCCGCGAATGCTGATCGCCACATCCTCCGGCCTGATCAGCCACGGCTCGTGATCTTTGTCGGTAGGCACCCACGTTGCCGCGAATTCGCCGCCCTCCTCCGCCGTCATCGCAAACTGTGTCCGTCGCGGCAGGTAGAGCGCGTGCGCGCCCCCGCTGAACACATTTGCGCGCCCGCCAATCCCTTCCCATGTTCCCCGGCTGCTTTCGACCCGGTAGCGCCCGCTCATATTGACGAGCGCAAACTCGTTTTCTCCCGTGTCAAAGGACCAGACCCCGCCCGCATCCAGCCGCCGCGCCTGGAACGAGATAAACTCCCATCCGGCGCTCTGCGGCGTAACCTCCAGAATCAGCCCTTGGTCACCTGCGTCATCTTGCGGGCCGACCAAAATGTTATCAGCCGTATATCGCATTCTCACCTTCTTTCATAAGGACCTCTAACAGATGACCACCCGATTGGCAGAATCCATCATCTCTCATTCGCAAATCGGGCGTAATCGAGCGGCTCAGTCGGATGTCCCAGTTGCGCCAGCGTTGGTGTAATCTGGCTGCGATGCTCTGTCGCGTGATTGAAGACGTGGCGCAGCACGTCATCCATCAGGATATACATCTCGACACCTTCGGTATTGCGGAATTCAAGGCGCCGATCCAGCTCGCTCGACGTGAGCGAGTCAACGTACGCCTGCCACTCATCCCACAGCGTCTCCCATGCCGCCTGCAATTCGGCAAATGTTGTGAATTCGGATGGCAAAGTCAGCCTCGACGGGAAGTCGCCCCCAATCCTCTGCAACCAAGCTTGCTCTGCGCCGTAACCGTGGACGGCCAGGCCGTGCAGCGAGTCCCAGAAAAAGGGGCGCTCTGCAAAGTACTCCTCGGCCGGTAGCGCCTCCAGGCTGGGAAAGACCCGTTTCCAGGCCCACTGGTTGTAGGAGAATAACCTCTTTACGGCTTGCACTGACATATCGATGCCCTTTCCAATCAGGTAGGTATATTGAAACTCGTTTCCTTCCCCTCATTGCCAGGGACAGGATTGACGGTGGGACGTGAAGGGGCCCGGCGCGTATGCCGGCGCGTCCGTGCCAGCATCCGGTGCCTCCGGCATCCGCAGCCATCTTGTAGCACGCCGTCGTGCACCTGTCAACCTTTCCAGCCTGCTCAGGTTCAGGACTGACGCCACACGCCTCCCGTTCTTGGCAACTCAACCAGCGGTCCTGGAGCCGGTTGAACGCCGTTCACGCGTAGAAAATTGACTGCCCGTCGCAAAACACCCTCCGCTGTCAATGAACTGGTGTCGATGAGCAGGTCGGCATGGCCGCGGGCGTGCTCCAAGCGCGCCAACTCGGTCCGCCGCCACGGTTCGCTCCATTTGACGTCCGGACGCCGCGCCCCTTGCGCAGGCAGGTCGGCGTCCAAGAAGACGAGCCACTGCGGCGGGCGGATGCGCTGCCACATATCCGGCACTTCGCTGTGCTCCTGGGCTACAGGACGGGCGTTAAAACCGCGCTCTCTCAGTGCCGCGACAAGAGTTGTCTTTCCGGCGGCGCTGACGCCTGCAACCTTGACCAGGTCTGTCTGCATTGTGCCGCCCCCATCGGCGGCCAGAACGGTTCTTTCCGGCAGCTAAGCTATTTCCTCAATAAAGCCGAGTGTTTCGACGTTCTCAACCTTGCTGGCACGTCCTGGTTCTTCTGGCAGTTGGTCCCATCGCTCGCGTGCGTGTGAAACTGAAACAGCGGTCGTCCGGATCCTCTGTCTTGCTCGAACGAGGTCCTTTCGTTTTGGCGTGAAAGGGGGACATATGTCCCCCAATGTCCCCCAATGTCGTCCAATGTCGCCCAATATTTTTTTCTCGGAAGGGGATGTTTTCTCAGTTTTGAGTTTTCAGTACTTGGTTCTTGGTGTGCCCGCCAAGTCTCTTGTTCGAAGTGGCGTTCCTCGTTCGCCAGGTGTCCTGACAGATGGCGCCTGAATCAGCTTAACGATCCACGAAGGACACAAATTCACACGAAGGCCCGCGTCACAAGCGGTCAAGTCAGGTGAAGTCGGACAAGGTCTGGTCCATTTTTTGCCGGCGATTGGAGCCGGCAGAAGCGACCGTCTCCTGGTTGCGGACGCAGGGAGATTGGATGGTTGTTGTATGGGCTCTTGCGTCCTTCGTTCCTGCTCTTCAGTTTCTCGTCTCTCGTTGCCATTGCCGCGAGTTGACATTGATACCAGCGTAGCACATTCGAAAGCCATTTGCTCGGTATGTGGCTTTCTTCGTCAATTCTCGTCAGTCGCCGGTCGTTTTGGCGATCTCTTAGAATTTGCAGTCGTGCTGGCGGCGCCCGGGTCTGGGCAATGTGCGGCCGGTAATGGTTCTACTATAGCTCGCGCCGCAGGCTTTTGTATGGCATTTCGTTTTCTGGGTTGGTCTTGGTTGTCTGTCCTTGGAATGTCATCGGGGTCCCTTTGTAAACTGCGGTCTCTCGGAGCAGAGACGTCCTTGACTCGTGGGCGTATCGCCGCCGCGGCCGTTGGACAGAACCGCTGGGTTTTGATGAGGAAGCGGTTCAAATAGGCAATGAAAGCTCCATGCGCCGTATTTTCTGCTCCTGCTGATGCGTTTCCACCTTGACGACAAGGACAGTCGAATCATCGCCGGGCCGGCCGCGGTCCAACGTCAATGCCGCATCCAGGACGCGGTCAGCTATCTCTTGTGCGCTCTTGCCGCCCACTGCAGCTGCAGAATCTTCACAGCTGAGGTCGCTTAGCGCAGCCGCGCCGGCAACATCCATCGATCCACCGCTGCGGTGGCCTGCGCTCCAGATGCCGTCGGTGAAAACGACGGCCGTCAATCCGGGCATAAGCGGAAGCTCAACGATGTTGGGCTTTGTGTTGCGGTAGATGCCGATGGCGTCGCACGGCTCATCCAGCCAGGAGTTCTCTCCCTGCCTCCGCACCAGCACCGGACAGCGGCTGTTGCGGCTGAGCACAAGCGTCTCGGTAACCAGGTCGACACTGGCGATGACCAGTTCGGCGCTGACCTTGCCGCCGCGATGCGTACGCAGATAGTCGTGTGTAGCCCGCGCCACCGCGCCGTCGCGAACACCCTCGGCCAGCAGACTCAACGCCTTGCGCGCAACAAGATTGCTGATCGCCTTTGCGCTGCGCCCGCTGCGCTGACCGTCCGAAACGACGATGCTGATGCCGCCATGGGGCCGTTCGACTACCTCCACGGTATCGCCGCTTTCGCTGGAGGCGTATTTCGAAACCTTGGCGACCGCGATCTGGATCTCCATCCGGTTCATCGAACTGCGCTTTCCGACAGCTGTTGTGGACGACTATTGTGGACGATTCTGAGGTCGTCTCCAGGTCAGTGAGACCGGCCGCCAGAGTCAGCCAATTGAAGAATGAAAGGCGACCGAATCCGGCGCGAGAGATGGGCATGCGCTTGGCAGCGATCTAATCACAGGCGCACCGATCTGTCAATTGGGACTGAAGCGCGCCCGCCTCAATGTTTGACACCGACGAAGCCCTGTCGGATAATTTCTGCCAACCACCTGCGGAGCAAACTCCATGAAAATCACACGTATCGACACACACCTTACAGAGCTGGCCAGTCGCTCGATTCCCTACGTCGTCGTCCACACGGACGAGGGAATTCACGGCGTCGGCGAACCCTTCTCCTGCGGACCGGACAGGGCGACGGTTGCAGCGATTCACGACTTTGAAGAGTGGCTGATCGGACGGGACCCGCGCGACATAGAGGGCCTGTACCATCTGATGTACGTGGGCGGAAGATTCCCTGGCGGCTCTGTCGTCAACGCCGCCATCAGCGGCATCGAGCACGCGCTGTGGGATATCGCCGGAAAGGCCGCCGGTCTGCCGGTCTACCGCCTGGTCGGGGGCAAAGCGCGCGACCGCGTGCGAGTCTACCAAAGCGTCGGCGGAGATACGTCCGAAGAGCTGGCCGAAGACGCCCAGCGTCTCGTCCAGACCTACGGCTATACCGCTCTCAAGATGGGTCCCTTACCGCCGGAGTGGCAGCGAATGCCCTGGAACCAGGTCCTGCGAGAGACCGAGCTCCGTGTAAACGCGGTTCGCGACGCGGTCGGACCCGACGTCGACATCGGTCTTGATCCGCACGCGCGCATTCTGGAGATCGGGCGCGCGGCCCAACTTTGCGACGTGGTCGCGCCAATGCGTCCCTTCTTCGTCGAAGAGCCGCTGCGGCCGGAGAACTACGAAGCGCTGGCCAAGCTCAGCCACAAAGTCAACGTGCCGATTGCAACCGGCGAGATGCTCTACAGCCGCCACGAGTTTCGCGAGCTTCTCAGCCATCACGCCGTCGACATCATTCAGCCGGACATATGCATAACCGGCGGCCTGTGGGAGATGAAGAAGATCGCGGCCATGGCCGAAGTCCACTATTCCAGCGTTGCGCCGCACAACCCTTGCGGGCCGGTCGCCACTGCGGTCAACGTCCACTTCGCCGCCAGCACGTCAAACTTCGAAGTCCTCGAATACAAGGCGGACGAAGGCCGGCGCGCCGACATCGTGGATGAGCCCGTCAAGTTGGTGGACGGCTACCTGGAGCTGCCGCAGCGGCCCGGACTCGGCATCGACCTGAACCTGGAAGCCCTCGCCGCGCAACCGGGCCGTTCGTGGCACCGTCCTTTCCTTCGGCGCCCTGACGGTTCGCTAGCCTACCAATAGGTCCCCCGTAAATGCGGCCGGCCCGCCGCGCCGAAAGCGAGTTGAGACCTCCCCGTTCCCTTCGGCAAGGATGACCCAGAATAGCGAATCAGGCCTCACCAGGAACAGGTAAGATCAAATGTATGCAATCGAAGTCGATCAAACGCCATCCGGGCCCGTACTCGTCTGGCGCGAGGTGGATGAACCGATCCTGCGGTCGGGCGAGGCGCTTGTCAATACCCGTGCCACCACGCTCAATCGCGCCGATCTGTCGCAGGCGGCCGGCAACTATGCGCCGCCCCCCGGCGCGACGCACATCATGGGACTGGACATGTCAGGAGAAATCGAGGCAGTCGCCGACCAGGAGCAGGACTGGCAAGCGGGGGACACCGTCTGCGCGCTCTTGCCGGGAGGTGGCTACGCCGAGCGCGTTGCCGTGGACAAGCGGCTGTTGATCCCGATTCCAACGGGATGGTCCTTCGAAGAAGCGGCATGCCTGCCCGAAGTCTATCTGACCGCCTACGTCAACATTTTCATGGAGGCCGGATTCCAGGCGGGTGAGACGGTCCTCGTCCACGGCGGGGCGAGCGGTGTGGGCACGGCGGCGATCCAGATGGTCAAACTGGCCGGCGGGCGCGTTATTGCCACGGCCGGCCGGCCCGACAAGGTGGAGACCTGCCGCGCGCTGGGAGCCGATCTGACAATCAACTACCGCCGCGACGATTTCGCCGCGGCCGCGCGCGATTTTACCAACGGCGAAGGTGTCGATCTGATTCTCGATATGGTGGGGGCAGAGTACCTGGAACGAAATGTCAGCCTGCTGAAAGTGAGGGGACGCCTGGTCTTTATATCGACCCTCGGCGGCTCGCAAGCGGAGATCAACATCGGCCAGCTTATGGGCAAGCGCGCCCGCCTGATAGGTTCCGTGCTGCGCCCCCGCCCGGTCGTAGAAAAAGCCGAGATCATCCAACGCTTTCGTGAGCAGTTTTGGAAGCAGATCGAAAGCGGTGCGATCAAGCCGGTTATCGATCGCGTCCTCCCGGTTGCCGACGCTCACAAGGCGCATGAGATCATGCGAAACTACGAGAATATCGGCAAGATCGTCCTCAAAGTTCGCTGAGTTCAGCGAGCAGCTCCTGCACCGCCTGTTCTATCGCGGCCAGCCCTGAGCTCGCATCCGTTACGTCCAGATCGTGAACCTTCCAATAGCGAACTCGCTCCGCCCAGTGGGGAAAGCGGACCTGAATCAGCGGTCGATGCTCCACTTCGTTGACCGCCACGACGAGCGCCGCGGCGGCAAGATTCTCTTCCTTTAGGTCCTGCGGCGGCCGTAACGGTCGTGGCGGCTGGATTCCCCGCAAACGCAGTCGCGCCAGGGCATGCGACGAGATTGAGCCGATGTTCTCGATGCTGGGCTGCAGGCCCCGGCTCTCGGCCTGCCATTCCAGTTTCCTCTGACAGGCAAGCGCGTTGAAGTAGTACTCCGCAAAGCGACTGCGGTAGTAGTTGCCGGTGCAGAGGAAGAGGACGGTGGGGCTCATGGTGCGCGCGCTATGTCTGCTGCTCCCGTTTACGAAGCGTGATCGCTTGAATGTCGCCGAAACGCCCCCCTTCCGACCGAATCACCTCGAACTCTATGATGTCGAAATGACGTTCGAGGATCGAGTGCAGATTCTCATGCGAGTAAAGGGCGTAGAATCGCTTCGGTTCGTAGTGGTCCTCCTTCCAAACGCCCTCAAATTCCTGTCCGCCATGGCCGCCGATGAAGAGGAGGCCGCCGGTGCGAACGACGCGCCCGATCGCTTGGAGTACCCGCTCAAACTCAACCTTGGGCACGTGCAGGAGGCAGTTCTGGGCAAGGAGCGCGTCAAAGCGTCCGCTAGGAAAGTCCAGGTGCAGAAAGTCCATAACGTATGCTTCGAGCCCCTTCGCTCGACACATCCGCACCATCTCCGGAGATAGGTCTGTACAAACGACCGCCAGACCCGCATCCTGGAAGAAGCGGCCGGCCGGGCCGGTTCCTGCGCCGATATCCAACAGCGAGATCGTGCTCTCCCCTCCGCCTTCCTGTTGACCTTGGGGCGGGCGGGTGGCGTTTTCGACCTGCAAGCGATCGAGGAACTTCGCCCACTGCTCCTGCTTCCATGCATGGACCGGGCGGCTGTCCCGCTCTTCGGCGCGGGCGTCATAGGCGCTCTTGAGCTCAATGGTGACAGAGTTGTAAACGGAGCTGTAATCTGTCAAAGACCGCTCGCCTCCCTCGCTTCCCTCGTCAACTGGCCTCCCCCGCAAATTCCGCCTTACGGAAGTAGGCAGGGCTGGGCTGCGCCAACATGCGCGCCACCGGCCGCAGCTCCATCCACCACTGCTCATGCGGCCGCTGGAATTCTGCATCCATCAGGCGCGGCACCATGTAGAGCGGCGTTGCCCTGACATCTCCCTCCTGGATTCCCAGACACATGGCCCCCACCTCTGTATAACTTTTGGCCTGATGCCGCTGATCCATCTCTTCGATGCGGCGTACTGCTTCCCAAGCCAGCCGTGCGGCCAGGATCCGGTCGAAGGGCGAAGGGTTGCCGCCCTGCTGAAGATGACCCAGAATCGACTGCCGCACTTCGAAAAGGTCGCCGCCCTCCTCGTCGAATAAGGCTGCGATGAACGGCGTGGTATAGAAGGAGTTGGCTGCCTCGTTTCGGATCATGAGGCCCAGGCGTTTGCCCTGCTGAAAGCCTTGCTTCAACAGCTCGATGTCCCGTTCAAGATCCTTCAGTGTGATGCCTTCCTCATGCATGTAGACGCGTTCCGCGCCGGTGGCAATGGCACTCATCAGCGCGAGGTATCCACAGTAGCGGCCCATCACCTCGACAATGAAGCAACGGTTGAAGGCCACGGCGGACTGCTTGATCTTGTCCACGACTTCGACAATGCTGTTGAGGGCCGTGTCGGCGCCGATGCTCAACTCGGAGCCCGGCAAATTGTTGTTGATGCTGGCTGGAATACAAAGCAGAGGGATGTTGAAGGCCGGGAAGTTGTGCCGCTCTTCGTAGAGTCGATGTAAGGCGTGATAGCCGGCCCAGCCGCCGATCATCACGATTGCGTCGACCCGGTGCCTCTCCAACGACTGGGCGGCAGCGTACATTTCCGCCCCCTCCGGGCACTTGCGGCTGCTGCCGAGCTCGGATCCGCCCGTCGGCGCCCAACCGTTGACCGTCATCCAGTTCATCTCCTGAATGTCGTCGTTGATCAGGCCGCGGCAGCCCCTCTTGACGCCGAGCGGAATGTGGCCGCTGTCCTCCAGCAGCCGTACCATGGCGCGGGTGGCCGCGTTCATGCCCGGCGCCGGTGCCCCGCCCGTCATGACCGCCACCCGAAGCCGCTTCTGGTCCGGTCGAGGCGGGCGTGGATTGGCCCGAATCAGCGTGCGAAGAATGCGGAAAGAGTCAATGTACGCTTTGCCGCGGTACTGCATCGCCTCTTCGAAGTCGCACTCGTGAATGCATCTGTTGACCTCTCTCGTCTGCGCCACACAGTCGGTCAACGGCTGATGGACAATCTTGTTGTTCTGGATGCCGATCAGTACCGCCTCGTCTCTCGGCCCCGCTTTGAGCACGGCATCGGCAGCCGCAGCCCCCAGCAACGTTGCCAGCACTCGATCGTACGCGCTGGGCGAACCGCCGCGCTGCACGTGGCCAAGCACCGTCACCCGCGCCTCTTCGCCCAGGTATTTTGTCAACACGTCCCTCACGTATGCGCTCGTGATCGGATTGCCATGCCGGTCGTGCGCACCCTCCGCCACCACAACGATACTGTCCCGCCGCCCCATTTCGCGGCCGGAGCGCAGTATCGAACACATCTTCTCTTCCCACTCGTCGAGGTTGGGCGGGCTCTCGGGGATCAGGGCAAAGTCCGCACCCGAGGCCAGCGCCCCCATCAGCGCCAGGTAGCCGCAGTGATGGCCCATCACCTCAACGACAAAGGCCCTTTGGTGGCTGGCGGCGGTGCTGGTGATGGCATCGAGCGCCTCGGTGATCCGGTGCAGGGCCGAGTCGGTTCCTATCGTCAGGTCCGTTCCGAACATGTCATTGTCGATCGAACCGACCAGCCCGGCGACGGCCAGAAAGCTATGCCTTTCAGCTACTGACGGCGTAAGCCGCCCCTCGGCGACCAGCTCCTCGATGAGCGAGGTCCATTCCTCGCGCAGCACCTGCGCACCTGTCAGACTGCCATCGCCGCCAATAACAATAAGGCGGTTCATTCCCACCTGGACCAGATTGTAAACGGCTTCCTTGCGGCCTTCTCGGTGCAGAAAGTCCGAGCTGCGCGCCGTTCCCAGGAGCGTCCCGCCCTGCTGCAGCACGCCCCCAACGGAGTCCCAAGAGAAGGGGCGGATCAGGCTGCCTCCTTCGATGATTCCCTGAAACCCTTCAAAGATGCCGTATACTTCTGCTCCCACCTCCAGCGCCGCGCGTACCGCCGCTCGCACAGCTGCATTCATACCTTGCGCGTCGCCTCCGCTGGTGAGTACGCCAAGGCGAGCCGGTGTATCTGAGTCCATTTGCCGCCCTCCATTCGCGGCGAAGATTCACCCAATAGCCGCCTCCGATTGAGAGGCAATGCTGTCACCCTGCATTATAGCATGTAGCCTTGATAACCTACATTCGCCGCAGCCATCCATAAGGGATCCGCCTTCCATTCCGAGCTCCTTCATCTGCCGCCGGCCCGCGCGGCCCGGTACCCTTTGACAGATCGGCCCCTTGAAATGTAAACTTCATGGCGCAATTCGGACTGAGTTTAGTGAGATTGGCTTGGAAACTGTCGTTGTCGGGGTCAAGTCGGGTTACCCTCTTCGGTTGAACAGAGGTCATGATAATGCCAGCCAGACGCAGAGCATCATTCAGAATAGGAGTTTCCGGCCTGGGCGAACGGCAGGAAATTGCCCCGGGCGTCTTCATTAACACCGTCTATCGCGGCTGTACGCCGGGTTTCATGGTGACCGACGAGGGGTTGATCCTGATTGACACGCCATTGATCCCAAAGCAGGCCAAGGACTGGCGTGAACAGATCGAACTGGAGGCGCCCGGCCGGCCAATCCTTTACGTCTTCAACACCGATCATCACCGCGGCCACGCCCTGGGCAACCAGTACTTTCTGCCGACGACCGTAATTGCCCACGAGCGCGCCTTCAAAGAAATGTCGGGCTACACCGAGAACTTCAAGGAACGCGTCTACAACAGCTTCAAGAGGGAGCCGGATATACAGGAGCAGCTGACCAACATCGAGATCGTTCTGCCCGACGTCACCTTTACCGACTCCGCACGGCTGCAGTACGGGGGACGGGAGATGAAACTGATCTATGTTGGCGGCCACACGCCGGCCACGAGCATTGCCTGGTTGCCGGAGGAGAAGATCGCATTCGTCGGCGACATCTTGTGGGTGGACCAGCATCCCTACATGGCCCAGGCCGACTCGCTTGAATGGATCGATGCGCTGCGCCGCATCCGCTCACTGGGGGCGGAGATGCTTGTCCCGGGCCACGGCCCGGTGTGCGGCCCGGAGGACACGGAAAAAGTGGAGGAGTACATTCAGTACAAACGTCGGCGTGTGCTCGACTACTACCGCGCGGGCAAGACCAAAAATGAAGCCAAGAGTGGCCTCGTTGGAGAAATGCTGGAGTTGTTCCCTGTGCCCTTAGAGCGCAAGGCAAAGATTGAAAGCCAGATCAAGTCTGGTATCAACCGGGTCTATCGCGAGATTCAGCGGGAAGAAGAGATGGCCAGCGCCCAGCTGGGCAACGGAGCATTCGCGCCTCCAGCGCCAGCCACGGTACTGGTGCGTGAACAGAGTGCGGATCCCGCCCTGATGCCGGGAACTGCAACGTTGCCCGCACCAACAATCGGTCAGTCCGAACAGAACGGAGGACGGGAGGTCGAACAGGAGGCCGAGCTGTAATGGCCTATTCGGTTCGCGAAGAGCGCCAGGGCCTGGCCACCAGCTTGCGGGAAGATCTCGCCGAAGCGGAACGCCTGATCGTTCAGCTGCGCAGGGACAACGTAGAAGCGTTTCTGCAGCTGATGGACAGGATCGACGGGAGCTTCACGTTGCTGGAGACGAGCGGCCTGGACCTCCGGCCGGAACAGACTCGCTGGGGCAGTCTTCTCAGTAAGTTGAGCCGCGAGGCGGGCCGCGTCATGCGCTCGATTGACGTGGCAGGCGGGTTGGAGCAACTGCGCAAGGCCAATCCGCCGGCGGAGGGCATGTGGTGGCAGCTCGATGCAGTCGTCGCAACCGCGCGGCGCCGTCTTATCCGACGTTTGGGCATCACGGTCGGAACCATCGCCGCGGTGCTGGCAGTCGTCTGGGCGCTGCTCACCTACGTCTTTCCACCGGACCCCAATACGGTTGTGACGTCTGAGGCAATCACAACGTTGCAACAGCTGTCCTTCGAGGGGCGCTGGGAAGATGCACTGTCGACGATCGAAGCGGCCAAGGCCCAGCTGACGCAGCCGGACGCCGAACTACTGATATGGGAGGGGGTCGTCCGTGACAAATTGGGGCAGAGCGAGCGCTCCCGGCAGGCCTTGGAGGAGGCCAGGGCGATGGTGCCCTCCGATCAGCACGTGTCCTATTTGTGGACGGTTGGCTCCATCCGGCTGTGGATAAACGATCTGGAAGAGGCGCGCATCGTCGGCGACGAAGCGATAGCGATGGATCCCACCAATCCCCAGGGCTACTTTCTCTTGGCCAGCGTGGCCGAAGCGGAGGAAGACACCGGCGCCGCTCTCGATCTCTTCGAGGAGGCCTACCAACTGGCTGCGGAAAGCAATCCCCAGTTGGCCGTAATTGCCCGCGTTCGCATGGGCAGCTTGCTGCAACGACCTGCCAATATGTCGCCCTTCGGCGAGGACCAGCAACCAGCCGACGAAAGCGATAGTACCGAAGGGACCGAGTAAACAATGTTCCGTTTTTCGGAGCACGATTCTTCTTTAACGCAGGCCTGCAGGAATTTGGCGGCGAAGAGTGAGGATGGAGCACTGGCAGAGAAAGGTGGTCGGGCGATAAGACCGTTGCCCCGGTCCAAATACGCCCCCTTAGCTCAGAGGATAGAGCAACGGACTTCTAATCCGTCGGTCGTAGGTTCGACTCCTACAGGGGGTGCCTTACAAGACAAAGACGGGCGCATGCGCCCGTCTTCTCCTCAAGTATACAGCGCATCCCGCAACAGGTTGCCACGCGCCAGAAACAGCAATTGAGACAGAACATCCCAGAGAAGACGCCGCCATCGCTGACCCATGAGTCAAGCATTCCGCAGCGCGGTCTTCTGCTTCCAGCGCGCCGGCTGATTGGCCCAGCTGGGACTTTCCGAAACTTTCCCGCTAGCCAACCCTCTCTCGGAGAGAGCCCTTATCGGATATTGTCTCGTGCGGCTCCTTCTCGTTGATCCCGATGTGCCCGACCGTACCAGGTACAGTATACGGAAATTCCGGTCCGCCTGCAGGCGCCGCCCACCGGACGCCGTTGGCGATCACCCTGCGAATTATCGGCTGGTGGAAAATCGGGTAGGTCTCATGGCCCGGTCGGAAGTAAAAGATCTTTCCGTTGCCGCGGTGGAAGCAAGCCCCGCTGCGAAACACATTGCCGCCCTCGAACCAGCTGACAAACACGAGATCGTCCGGGGTCGGGATGTCAAACAGCTCTCCGTACATCTCGCACTCTTCATTGACGAAGTAGGGCGGCAGACCGTGCGCGATCGGGTGCGATGGCTTGACCACCCAGATCCGCTCTCTCTCGTCCGCCTCGCGCCAGTGGATACTGCACGTCGTGCCCATCAACTTGCGGAAGATCTTCGAGAAGTGGCCTGAGTGCAAAACAATCAGACCCATCCCCTCCAACACGCGATTCTGCACCTTGTCGACGACCTCGTCACAGACCTGCGCGTGGGCGCGATGACCCCACCATGTCAGCACATCGGTCTCCGCCAGGACTTCATCGGTTAGGCCGTGCTGCGGCTCGTCCAGCGTAGCAGTTCGGACGGAATTGAACCCGTGCTGCTTTAGCCCTTCGGCGATGGCCCCGTGAATGCCGTCGGGATAGATTCCGCCAACAAACTCGTTTACCTTTTCGTGTTGATACTCATTCCAGACCGTAATGCGAATGTCGCCCATCCAGATTCCTCCGTCTGATGACAAGTGCAGCCCCTGCTGCGTTCTGAACTATTTCAACTGCAAGCACCGACCGTTACAGGACAGCCCCCCTGGGCGGCAGAGGCCCGAATCGCATCCCAAAGACGGGCCATCCGCAATCCGATCTCCGGCGGGCAGGGGTTCTCCATCTCACCGGACCTTACCCGCAGGAATTGCTGCCATGTGCCAAGAGAAGCGGGCAGCTCGACAGGCTTCAGTGCCTCGTCTTCGGGTCCTTGCACCAGGAGCCTCTCGCCCCAGACGCCGGTCTGCAACATCCCCTTCTCGCACATGACGCGTACGTCCGAACCGATCTTGCAACCGGTGTTGCCCGCGGCGTTCATCGACACGAGCGCGCCCGAAGCCAGCCGGGCGATCACGGCTCCAAGTATGTCGACGCGGGCATCCTGGTTGTCCATCCAGGCGGCCACCTCAGCGAAATCTTCGCCCGCCAGATCGGAGATAGTATTGAGCATGTGGGCACCGGTGTCAAACATGAAGCCGCCGCCGGCGATTTCCGGATCCTGGCGCCAGAGGCCGCGGGTGGGGACCAGCCAGTTCTGCCAGACTACCGCGCTAATATTCAGAATCTTTCCCAGTGCCCCCGAGCGGAGCATTTTGACAGCGGTTCGAACCTGCGGCGACATGCTGCCGTTGAAGGCTACCGACAGAAGCCGGCCGCTTCGCCTCTGCACGTCGATGAGAGCGACCGCCTCCTCCGCGTTCATCACCATCGGCTTCTCCAGCAAGACATCCAGACCTGCTTCCAGACAGGCGCTTGCTTGGCTGAAATGCAGTGCGTGGGGTGTGATAATGAAGACTGCATCAAGTTCCTTGCACCGCAGCACCTCTGCCAGCTCCGGCACATTGGGAGGCGGCGCCTGACCCGCTTCGTCGAACAACTCGCAAAATACTTCGTAGGCCTGCGCCGAGGGTTCGCATACCATACTGATTTCGGTTGTATCCTGCTGCTTGAGGATGCGGCGGGTGTGGCTGCGCGCCATTCCGCCGCATCCAATGAATGCCATTCGTACGCAGGAGGACCCCGCGTCTGACTTGCCGTTTGCCATCGACTTGCTCCTGACCGAAATGGTGCTGTCTACCATACAGGCCCAAAACAGTTCCGTGTGCAGAGCATACGCCTGCTTACGGTTTGGCCTTGTGATGTTCCTGGGTTCCGAACTGCGGGAATCCGTTCCAAAGCCCGACAGGATTCCTACGGGTCGCCCAATCATACCCTGCCGGAGTCGCACTGGAAAATTTTGCGAACTCCCGTCCCTTTCATAGAATGTTGAAGCGCGGCAGACACGAATCTGAGAATGACTGCCACGTTGAGCCAGTCCATTGAAGCAACCGCACGATAGCCCCTATGGCGGCGGGGTCCCGGCGGCCCGCCGCACCCAACTCCATGCCGAATTCACCTGCTCACTTCATGCAGTTCCGTCAGGCCGCAAATGATGCCTCCTAGAGTCATCCTCGCTTCGGCGAGCCCGCGTCGACAACAGTTCTTCCAGGCCCTTGGCATTCCATTCTCAATCCAGCCCGCCGACATAGAGGAGGCGCCGGCCCCGGGAGAAACTCCGATTTCAATGGTCGAGCGGCTTGCCGCGGCAAAGGCACTTTCGGTCGGCGACCGCCTCATGAAGGAAGGCTGCGGGCGGGATGAACGTAAATACTCCGACGACAACGCGCCTGCCTCTCATTCGATACAGATCATTGTCGGCGCGGACACGGTTGTAGCCCTCGACGGCGAATCCCTTGGCAAACCTCAGAATGCCGACGAAGCGAGGACAATGTTACAGCGCCTACGCGGCCGCAACCACTATGTCCATACGGCCGTGGCTGCCGTCCGCTTTGCCGGCGCCTCACCCCAAGCTGCTTGCTGTGTTGTCAACTCGACAATCGTAACGATGCGCGCCTACAGCGACGCTGAAATTGAAAACTACGTATCCTCCGGTTCTCCTATGGACAAGGCCGGCGCCTACGCCATCCAGGACAAGCGTTTCAGTCCCGTGGAAAGCCTCGCAGGCTGCCCCGCAGGCGTCATGGGCCTTCCCGCGGCCGATCTTCTACGCCTGCTGTCAGAGCTTGGCTTTCCTTTCGGGGGTGTCTCGCATCAGGTCTGCCGTGCACAAACCGGATTTCGCTGTTGCTGTGAGACAGAACGCACTTCGCCGCGCTGATTCGCGGAGACTTCCAAATTGACCAGCGTGTTGCAAAATGCCTTGACGAGTTGATACACTAGTAGCGACGTTGGCGTACTTCGAGGCGGCCCGCCACACCTGTTCCGTGAACGCGCCCGGGAGAAATCTTTGCCCAGAAATCCTGAAGCCTACGAAGGATGGGATGAAGTCTTCGAGGACGATTACTTCGACGCCCCGGCCAAGAGCAAGCCAAAACCAAAGAAGAAGAGGGAGCGGACAGTCGCGGGCATTGTGACGCGCGCCCGAGGCCATCACTTTGATGTGACCACCGCGGACGAGAGGGTGATCAGTTGCCGCGTGCGCGGACGGCTGCTCCAGGAGCGGACCAAGGACCTGACACTCGTCGCAGTCGGCGACCGTGTGCAGGTAGTTCTGGAGGGTAGGCGCCGGGGCCTTATCGACTCTGTCGAAGAGCGCGAATCGTCGCTGAGCCGTCAGCTGCCCGGTACGACCAGGCCGGCCGAAGACGTAATCGTGGCAAATCCCGACCAGGTGCTGATCGTCTTCTCGGTGCGGGAGCCGGAGCCCCATCTGCGCATGCTGGACCGCTTTCTGGCGATCGCCGAGGCCAATGAGCTTCCGGCCGCGATTGCGGTCAACAAGATCGACTTGACCGGCCTCGAAGCGGCCCGCAGCAAGTTTCGCGTCTACGAAGAGTTGGGCTATCCGCTCCTCTATGTCAGCGCCACACAGCGCACGGAAGCCGTACTCCATCATCATCCGGCAGAGATGGTGCAATCCTCCGGCCTCGGTCAGTTGCGCGACCTGCTGCTCGACAAGCTAACGGTGGTGACCGGGCCAAGCGGCGTGGGCAAGAGCGCACTCATCAATGCCATAGATCCGAACTTGAACCTGCGCGTCGGCGACCTGCGTAAATTCGAAGGAAAGGGCCGGCACACGACGCGCGGCGCGCAGCTCTTTCGCCTGCCAATTGGTGACAAGACTTTTATCGCAGACACACCTGGTATCCGCGAGCTGGCGCCGTATGAGATCGACCAGGGCAGTCTCGCCTTCTACTTCGTTGAAATGAAGCCCTACGTTAATGACTGCCACTTTCCCAACTGTACGCACGACCACGAACCGCACTGCGCGGTCCGCCAGGCCGTGAGAGACGGCGATATTTCAGCCGAGCGCCACGAAAGCTACGTACGCTTCCTGAACGGAGAAAGCTTCCAGCTGGAGGAGTGGTGACCGCCACAAATCCTCCCACGGTACCCGAATCGAAGCCCGCCTGCCGGCGTCACATTGTCGTCGGCTAAGCAACTCTCTCAATGTCCCACATTCTCGCCGAACTGAATTCGCAGCAGGAAGAGGCCGTTCGCGCCACGGAAGGGCCGGTGCTGGTCCTGGCAGGCCCAGGTTCCGGCAAGACGCGCGTCCTAACCCGCCGCATCGCCTTTCTGATAGAAGAACGGAGAGTCGATCCGTGGCATATTCTAGCGGTGACATTCACCAACAAGGCCGCCCGCGAGATGGCTGAACGCGTGGTGTCGCTGATTGGCCACAAGTTTCCTCCCTCAAAACCAGGGCAGCGGCCCAACCTTGGCGGACTGTCCATCGGCACGTTTCACTCCATCTGTGCACGCATCCTGCGCGTAGAAGTGGAGTCGGTCGGCTTCCAGCGCAATTGGGTGATCTACGACACCGCCGACCAGTTGTCGCTCATTCGCGAGACTCTTAAGGAGATGGATCTCGACGAAAAACGGTTCAATCCCCGGGCAGTACTGGGACAGATCGGCGGCTGGAAAAACGCCCTCATCGCGCCAGAAGCCGTGCAAGCCGATGGCTACATGCAGGAAATTTGTGAACGGGTTTACGGCCGATACCAGCAGCTTCTGCGCCACAACAACGCGATGGATTTCGACGACCTGCTGATGCACGCCGTTCTGCTCCTGCGTCAGAACGAGGAGATACGGAGCAAGTATCAGAAGAAGTGGCGATATGTGCTGGTCGACGAGTTCCAGGATACGAACACGGCCCAGTACGATCTGACGGCCCTCCTGGTCGGCGCGCCTGAAGGCAACAAAAACCTCTTTGTGGTCGGCGACGAGGACCAGTCGATCTACCGTTTCCGCGGCGCCGACTATCGCAACGTCCTGCGTTTCCGCCGAGACCATTCCGATGCGAAGGTCGTTCTGCTCGAACAGAACTACCGCAGCACGCAAAGCATTCTCGATGTCGCCAACGCCGTCATTTCCCAGAACACGAATCGCACGCCTAAGAAACTGCACACAGACGGCGGCGCGGGCCGCATGGTGACGGTCCATGAAGCCTACAACGAAGTCGAAGAGGCAGAATATGTGCTCGACGTAGTCGCCCGATTTAGCGATCGCAGCCGGCTGGAACTGGGAGGAGCGGCCGTGCTCTACCGCACGAACGCGCAGAGCCGCGCACTCGAGGAGGCGTGTGTGCGCCGGCACGTGCGTTACCGCCTGGTGGGGGCGACCCGCTTCTACGAGCGCCTCGAAATCAAGGACGTGCTGGCATATCTGCGGCTTGTTCATAACCCGTCAGCCACCATGGCAATGGACCGTATTGTCAACAAGCCGCCGCGGGGAATAGGCCAGCGCACCTACACTGGCCTGAAGGACTGGGCCGCCTCGTCCGATGTCAGCGAATGGCAAGCCTTACGGTTTCTCCTCGAGAAGGAGGAGGACGCCCGTTCTGCTTCTCCGGCCATTGCGCGTAACGCAGTCTCGCCCCCACCTTTCGGCGCTCGCGCTCGCAACGCGCTTGTCAGATTTGCGCGGTCATTGACGTCCTGGGTAGAGATTGCAGCCCAAGGCAAATATGAGAGCGTCGCCACTCTGCTGGACCGAATTCTGACCGAGAGCGGCTACCTCGACCGCCTGCGCGACGGCAGCGATGAAGGCGAAGAGCGGTTTGAAAATATCAATGAGTTGCGCGGCGTCGCCGCCCATTATCGCCCCGGCTTGGAGGAACTGGAACCGGGGCAGGACCCGCTCGGGCTATTTCTTGAGGAGATCAGCCTCGTCAGCGAACAGGACGACCTGGACGAAGGCCAGGACGCCCTCACCTTGATGACGCTGCACACTGCCAAGGGGCTGGAATTCCCCGTTGTCTTTATGATTGGCCTGGAGGAGGGATTGCTGCCCCATTCTCGCAGCTTGAACAGCGATGATGAAGAGGATCTGGAGGAAGAGCGCCGGCTGGCCTACGTCGGCATCACCCGCGCACAACGCCGGCTCTACCTGGTCCACGCACGATGGCGTAGCATGTGGGGCAGCAGCGAAGTGCAAGGGGCCAGCCGCTTTCTTGACGAGATTCCCGCCGATCTGCTGCAGGGAAGGGTCGACCGCCAGAAGCGTCATGCGGCCGAGTATGAACGCTCAACGAGCTGGCTGGACGGCCCGGCGGCGGTCGGCAGGTGGCGGGAGGCATTGAGCAATTCTGAGAAGCCAACCGGCTTCATCGGCAAAGAGGGAGTCTCCTCCGGTCAGGACGAGCCTCGCCAGCAAGACTGGTCGAAGCGAAGACCGCGCCGCCGCAGGCCCGCTGTTTCCGAGGCTGAAACGCAGTTCAAGCGCCGCCAGAGCGTCGAGCACCCAAAGTTCGGCGTCGGTATGGTCATCGACAGCATCGTAATAGGCGGTGAAGAGGAAGTGTCGATCGCATTTCAAGGCCTGGGCGTCAAGAAATTCATGGCCTCCAGAGCCAACTTGAAGGTCCTTTAGCCACCTCAGAGGCGCGCGGGAACAGATGTCGCTTTCAAGCTCTCCTCCCTGGAATACAACGACGAAAGCCATCGTCGCAGTGTCGGCACTGGCACTGTTCTGCCTCCTGGTCTGGGTATTTCGCGGCCTCTTGCAGCAGGTGGTGCTGGCCGGACTGCTGGCCTATCTTCTCCATCCTCCGATCTCGTTCATCGACCGGCGCACACCTCTTAACCGCGTCAGCGTAGTTCTCCTCGTATACCTCGTCCTGGCTCTCGTAGTTATAGCAACCTTTTCGCTCGTGGGCGTCACGACCTTTCAACAAGCCATGGACCTGTCCCGCCGGCTGCCCGGATGGTTTGAGGATGCCGTAGCCCAGCTGCAATCGCTGCTGACACAGTTGCCAGAGAGCTTGACGATCGGGCCGCTGACCCTGCCCGTCGCCAGCCTGGTCCCCCAGCTGCCGGGCTGGGAGGATCTGCTCGGCCAGGCCTTCGGTCTCCTCCAGCCCCTTCTCAGTCGCGGCGGTAGTATTGCCGCCACCTTTGTTACCGGCACGGTGGCGGTTCTCGGCCAGGTCTTCTTGATTTTCCTGATTTCGATATATGTCGCCATCGACATTCCCCGCATCGGCGGCATGATCGGGAACTTCGCCCAAAAACCTGGTTATCGTCAGGACGCAGAGCGCCTCACGGCGAGCATCAGCCAGGTGTGGGCGGCCTACATGCGCGGCCAAGCCCTGCTTGCGCTTGTTATGTTTGTGCTCGTAAGCGTGGTTCTTGGCGCCATGGGCGTGGACAACGCGCTCGGGCTGGGTCTGCTCTCCGGTGCTATGGAGTTCCTGCCGCTCGTAGGTCCGCTCATCGGCGCGGGCGCAGCGATTCTGGTCGCCCTTTTCCAGGGCGTTCACCCATTCGGCATGACGCCTCTTCAGTTCGCGCTCGCGGTGACGGTGGCCATGGTCGTGCTCCAGCAGATCGAGAACACGCTACTCGTGCCCCGTATCGTCGGCGGCGCGCTCAACCTGCACCCGTTGCTGGTCCTTGTCAGCGTGATCATGGGCGCCTCGCTCGCCGGGTTGCTCGGCGCAGTCCTGGCAGCCCCCGTAGTCGCCTCAATACGCATCCTCGGCAACTATGCCTGGCACAAGATGCTCGACCTGCCCCCCTTTCCCGATGAAGACGAAGGCAGGGAACCGGCTAAGACCAGGAGCCGCGAAACCGGCAACCCGTCCGATTCTTCGGCCGCAGAGCCTTCCCCACAGCTCCAATCGCAGATTCTCACACCCCACATTTACCCGCTCTCCTTCGAGCCGGTCTATAAGGACTACATCTGGGGAGGCCGCAATCTCGGCACGAAGCTTGGCCGGAAGATCCCGCCAGGCATCGTGGCCGAAAGCTGGGAAGTAGCTGCCCACCCACACGGTCAGTCGAAAGTCGCGTCCGGGCCCCTCGCCGGCTATTCGCTCGCCGCGCTAAATGAACATCTAGGCGAGCGGCTGATGGGACAGGCGGCGGCGTCCCCGGACTTTCCACTTCTGGTCAAGCTGCTGGACGCAACCCGCTGGTTGTCCGTCCAGGTGCACCCGGACGATCCATACGCCCGCGAGCATGCCGGGGAGTTGGGCAAGACCGAGCTCTGGATCATTCTCCACGCCGAACCCGGCACCGAGCTGATCTATGGCCTGAAGGCGGGCGTCAACCGGCAACAGCTTTCGCAGGCCGCTGTAGAAGGAGACATCGAATCGCTTCTGCATCGTGTGTCGATCCGCGCCGGCGACGCGATCTATCTGCCCGCGGGGACAGTCCACGCGCTCGGGCCCGGCGCCATCGTGGCCGAAATCCAGCAGAACAGCGACACGACCTACCGCCTTTACGACTGGGGCCGCACCGGTACGGATGGAGCTGCTCGCCCTCTGCACATCCGCCAAGCTCTGGACGTAATCGACTGGCACATGATAGAGCCCGAAATCGCCCGGCCGCCTGTCCTGCCGTCTCCTGAGGGATGGACCCGCGAGCTACTCTCAGATTTGCGAACAATTGGCGGCCCGTCACCGCCGGCCCTGCGCGTCCCGGCCGGAACATCGACCGCCTGTCCCTATTTTCAGGTCGAACGACTGACCGGACGGCCCGGCTCGAACTGGTCCGACATCTGCGCCGGTGACACCTTCCAAATCTGGGCTGCCCTCTCCGGAAGCGCTACGCTGCGCTGGGCCGGCGCGCCCGTCGCCTTACCAGCCATCTCCTGGCTGCTCCTGCCTGCCGCTCTGGGCGCATTCGAGCTCCAGGCTGAGACCGACTGCGTCCTGCTTCGCATCCAACCAAACTGAATTCCAGGAGAAACTCCGTGGCATACCCGGACAAACGTGCAGACACCGCCTTCCCCATCCACGAGCTCCTGGCCTCCCGTTGGAGCCCCAGGGCCTTCGCCGACCGCGCGATTCCGGCAGATGTACTCGGAAGCCTTTTCGAAGCGGCTCGATGGGCCCCCTCCTCGCGCAACCTGCAGCCCTGGCACTTCGTTATCGCCGCACGGCATCGCGACCCCGCAGGATTTGCCCGCATCCTCGGCACGCTTATGGAGGGAAACCAGATCTGGGCTCAGCACGCCTCCCTGCTACTCATTGCCGTGACAAAGCCGAAGCCCGATGAAGGCGGCCGCGCCAACCCCTACGCCCACTACGACGTCGGCCAGGCCATCGCCCACCTGTCAATTCAGGCGCTGGCCTGCGGACTTTATATTCACCAGATGGGCGGTTTTCGCCGGGACGCGGCCAGGGAAGCCCTCGCGATCCCAGCAGGATATGATCCTGTCGTCTCCGCCGCAATCGGCTATCTGGCCGATCCTTCAGCCCTGCCCGAAGAGATACGGGACCGCGAGCTGGCCCCCCGCAGCCGCAATTCGCTGTCCGAGCATGTCTTTGGAGGCACATGGGGCGCGCCCTTTCCCGACTATGCATGAACTGGCAGTCAGGCACGGTCGCCTGATCACCCCGTACGGCCCTGTTCTTGCAGACCTTGCCATCGATCGCGGCCGCATCGCGGCCATCGGGAAGAACCTGAACGCCTCGCATACGATCGACGCTTCCGGCTGCCTGGTGCTCCCCGGCGGCGTGGACTGCCACGTGCATCTGCAAATGCAGCTGAACAGACTGACCAGTACCGACAGCTTCGAGACCGGCACCGTCGCCGCGGCCTGCGGTGGAACGACCACGGTGATCGATTTCGTCGATCCCCAGCCGGGACAATCGGTCATGGATGCCCTTCGCGCGCGCCGCGCCGAGGCCGACGGAAGCGCGGCCGTGGACTACGGCCTGCATATGACCGTCCCCGCCTGGCACGCCGCATCGCCCGAGGCCCTGCGCGAAATCCCAGCGGCACTGGCCGCAGGATGCGCTACCTTCAAGCTCTACCAGGCATACGAACGGATGACGCTCGATGACGTCGCCCTCGGGAACGTGATGCGCGCTGTGGCCGCGGCAGGAGGAGGCGTCGTCCTGCACAGCGAGACAGGTCCACTGATCGACGCGCTGCGCTCCGACGCAGTCGCCGCCGGACACTCGGCCCCGATTTGGCATGAACGCACTCGCCCCGCCGGCCTGGAGGCCAGCGCGGTCCAGCGGGCCGCAGAGATTGCCGCGCTTGCCGATTGTCCCCTTCACATTTTTCACGTCGGCGCCGACAGCGCGCTGGCAGCGGTCAACGCCGCTCGCGCAAAGGGATATGACATCACCGCCGAGACCTGCCCGCACTATCTTCTGCTAACCGCAGGCCAGTATCTCACCCGGGCTGACGGACATCTTTTCATCTGCGCGCCGCCGCTGCGCTGGGCCGCTGACAAGCATGCGATTTGGCAGGGCCTGAGCGAAGGTGGGCTTGACGCCGTGAGCACCGACCACTGCCCGTGGACGCGCGCCGAAAAGAGCAAGGCTTCTTTTTCCGAAGTGCCCGGCGGCCTTCCAGGAATCGAATCGCGGCTTTTTCTCGTGCACCACTTCGGCGTCAACGAACAAGACCTGGCCTTGACCTCGCGGGTGTCGGCCTGCTGTACGGCCCCCGCCCGCCGCATGGGCATCCAGGACCGCGGCGCGCTGCAGCCCGGTCTGGTCGCCGACATCGTCATCTTCGACCCAAAAAGGGTGAAAACGCTGCGCGCGGCAACTCTGCACGAAGCCGCCGACTGGAGCCCCTTCGAGGGCATGAGAATAGAGGGTTGGCCGCGCACTGTCCTGCAACGGGGCGAACTGCTCGTGCGCGACGAAGAGTTCATCGCTTGCCCCGGCAACGGCCGCTACCTGCACCGCACGCTGGCCGCCTCTTGAGCCACATCATCGGCTTGCAGCGCACTCCTTACATTCCATCCTGACGCCGAGGAACAGATGATCACTCTGAGCGACGACACCATGGCCGAAGGCCTCGCCTACCTTTCAGCCCAGGACGCCGACCTGGCGCGAATCCTGGATCGGATTGGTCCGCCGAAGCTGCGCCGTCAGCCGCCCGGCTTCGCCACTCTTCTCCAAATCATCCTGGGCCAGCAGGTCTCTCGCTCGGCTGCTGCCGCCATGTACGACAAACTGTGCGCCGCGATCGGACCCCCCCAACCCGCCGCCTTCCTGACGCTGGACGACGAATCGTTGCGCTCGATCGGATTCAGCCGCCAGAAGAGCCGCTACGGGCGCGCTCTGTCAACCGCGCTCGTAGAGAAGAGGCTCGATCTCGACCGGTTGGGCCGCAGTGACGACGACACAGTGCGCGCCGCGTTAACTGACCTGCCGGGCATCGGGCCCTGGAGCGCAGAAATCTATCTCCTCTTTGCGCTCCGCCGCCCGGATGCCTGGCCCGCCACCGACCTCGGCGTCATCCTCGGCGCCCAAAAGGTCAAGAACCTTGCCGACCGGCCCAGCAGGCCGGAGATGGACGCCATGGCCGAGCGCTGGCGCCCATGGCGCGGTCTAGCCGCATTTATCCTCTGGCACGGCTACCAACTGGTCTGAGCGACCCCCGCCTCCTGCCACCACTGCAATAGCTTGTCTGCATCTCCGGTCCTTTGCGCCACGGAGATTTTCCGGCTTGAAAAGCTGGAGCGTGCCCTCCTGGTATCCACCTGCCTGCTCGCGGAATTGCCCTCCCGTGGCGCCGACTGCCGCATCCCAGCGGCGCCTATTCTTTCCCTTTTCTTCCGCTGCATTGGTACCGTCCAATATCCCGTAGATCAATCGTAGGTATATCGCCCACCAATCATCGGTTACATGTTTTGACCTTACTTTTGGGTCGAAATGCTCCGGTCATTCCTCCCATTTCTGCCTCCCACCAGTGTATTTTGACCGTCCAAAAATCCGGATGCAGACCTCCCTTTTTGATATTGGCACTGACCCTGCTTCGATTGAATGCCGTCTCTGATCGTGATAAGATGAACTTTCCTTTAACCTCACAAATTGTAACGAGATCGACCGGCAAGTTTTACAAGTATGTCAGCTGTCATTCGTTACCGAAGCGCTGCTGTTCCTATGGGGCAAGGCGGAACGAGAAGTGCCCGTCTGAGTAGCTTGCGTAAGGCAGTTTACGCCCACATTGGCTAGCTGAAGAAGGTCAGCCAGGACAATCTTCGATTTGCGAATGCTTCGGGGACTGCGATGGATCGAGTAGCTCCGGGTAGCGACGGAAATGCAGCCGAAACGCATGTACGGGCGGCGCCAAAAACCGACCGAGCACCTGTGTCAACATATGAGAAAACGGGGAGAGTCAAATGAGCTTTATGATCGGGCAGAGCGTAATCCACCCGGCGCACGGCGCAGGCACAATAGTCGCATTTCAAGAAAAAGAACTGGTCAAGGGATTCCAGCGTTATTATGTCATTGAGTTCATTCGCAATCGGTTGAAGGTGCATCTTCCCGAACCGCGCCTTGAACAGATCGGCGTTCGTCCCGTCATGCCCGCCGGACTCATCTTCAGCGTCTTTGAAACCCTGGAGTCCTTTCCCGTCGATCTTCCCGACGAGTTCAGACTGCGCCGCTCCCATGTCCATAAGCAGATTCACTCGGGCTACCCGAACCAGGTCGCGTCGGCAGTGCGAGACCTGACCTGGCGCGACTCGGCCAAGTACCTGACCGAGGCCGACAGAGAGGCGCTCGAAGAGGCGCGGGCGATGCTGATCACCGAAACCGCCCTTGCGCTCGAGCAGAGCTGGGAACAGATCGAGCAGCGCGTCGACGATTCGATCGAACGGGGAATCCGCGCGCGTCGTGTCGCCGAGGAACGCGCCCGTCAAGCCGAAGAGGCAAGAGCCCAGGAGGAGTTCGAACCGGTCCGGGACTGGCCGCTTCCTGCTCCCGTGCCCGTCGACTGGGCCCAAAACCCCGCTGTAGAGAGCATCTGAACCTATATTCCGGCCGCGACAGATCTGCAGGCCCCATGGGACCCTTCGCCGAGCGTGCTATCGAAATGATAGTGTTACGCTGATCAGAGAGAACTCCCATGCGCGTGCAGATCATGACCGACATGGAAGGTGTGAGCGGCATCGTCGCCTGGGAGCAGGTAAACGGCGGCGAGTCGATGTACGAGGAAGGGCGCCGCCTCTACACCGAAGAGATCAACGCCGCCGTACGCGGTGCAGCCGCGGCCGGCGCGACCGAAATCGTGGTCGTGGACTGCCATGGAGCCGGCGGCCCCTGGACCTTCAACTCGCTTGTCCCCGAACTCCTCGATCCCCGCTGCGAATGGGTCGCCCACCACACTTGGAGCCGCTACGTCGATATGCTCGAAAGCGGCTGCGACGCTGTTCTCCTGGTGGGCATGCACGCCAAGGCCGGCACAGCCGATGGCGTGCTCAGCCACACGATTTCGACCGTTCGCTGGCGCCATCTCTGGTTCAACGGCCAGGAGGTGGGTGAGGTCGGCGTAAATGCCGCCCTCTGCGGCTTTTACGATGCGCCCGTCCTGCTGGTGACCGGCGACGAGGCGGTCTGCCGGGAGTCCATCGACCTCCTGGGAGAAGGGCTGACCACTGTGGCCGTCAAAAAGGGACTGTCTCGCTACGCGGCCCGCCAGATTCCACCTGTTCGCGCCCGCCAGTTGATTGAGGAAGGCGCTCGCTACGCCCTGCAAAACCTGGCCGCCGTCCCCCCTTACGCGTTGAGCAGCCCCACTACGATCACCTTCGACGTGGGCAGCCCCGACCACCTGGACGCCTTCAGGGGCCGGCCCGGCGTCCGCCTCGAGCCGCCCTATCGCGTCCATAGCGTCGGCGACGATTGGATGGCTGCCTGGAATCAGATCTGGCACTGGTGAAATGGCGCCGAAGCTGCTCATCACCGGCGCGACCGGCTTCCTCGGCTCCCATCTGCTGCAGGCCGCGCAGCAATACTGGCACCCAGTAGGGACCTACCACCGCACAACCCGTCGCAACGCCCAGCTCTTCTTCGGTGAAATCGACAACGGCCGCGTCGATTTGACCGAATTCAGCGAAGCCAAGGCAATGCTGGCAGACGTCCAGCCGGCGGCCGTCATCCATGCCGCCGCCATCAGCGATCTCGACTTCTGCGAGCAGTACCCGGACGACTCCCTTGGCATCAATATGCTCGCAGCGGTCAACCTGGCCGCCCTCTGCGGCGACAAAGACATCCCATTTGTCTTCACCTCGACCGACCTGGTCTTCGACGGCACCAAGGCCCCTTACGCAGAGGATGATGCCCCAACCCCCATCAACATCTATGGTGAGCACAGGGCCATGGCCGAAGAAGGGATCCTGACCGCCTACGGAGACGCGCTCATCTGTCGCCTGCCCATGCTGATCGGCTATGCCCGCCTCGGACGCCAGACCTTCTTCCAAGGAATGACCGCTGCCTTCCGCGCCGGGCAAGAGGTCACGCTCTTCGGCGATGGCATCCGTACTCCGGTCAACGCGGCCGTCGCCGCGTGGGGCCTGTTGCAGGCAGCCGGCAGCGGCTTCGAAGACGATGTCAATATTGCCGAGATCGAACGCGCCGTCGGGCATCTGCACCTCGGCGGCCGCGAGCCGATCAGCCTTTTCGAAATGGGGCTTCTCACCCTGGAAATCCTGGGGCTCGATGAGCAGCTCGCCATCCCGGTCAGCCTGCTCGATACATATTCAGGGCAGCAATCGACGCAGTCCCTCGCCGCCCGCTCGGCCAACGTTTCCCTCGACAGCAGCCGCGCCTACGAGCTCGGCTTCGATCCACCGCCGCTGCGAGACCAGCTTGAGACTCTCCTACCGCTAACCTGGCGAATTCAAACCCGCGTCCAACCACAGGACGAGCCACAGCCCGGCGCGGCGCTCGAAGATGACAGACCCGCCATTTGATTCTACCTTCTGTCGCCGATGCCAGCGTGGACGATGCAACCGTGTCCCCGCATCGCCGTCTAGGCCGTCCTGGTTCCCAGTTCCGGCAGTTCCTGGCCACTTACCACTATCCACTAATCACTATCCACGGCCCTTGGACGGTCGGGCCGTTCCAGCCCTCCCTTGTGCGGGGGGACTCCCCCCGCGACGCCCCCCTGTGATATTCCACCGTGCGTGCGCAGTTCCAGCTTGTCGCCGGCGCGCTGCGGGCACGATGCCAAAGTGTGAGGGCGTCGCGCCGCCCCCCGAGTCGGCGAACGCGGCGCCTACGGTAGGGGCAGGCCTTATGCCTGCCCTCTGCCTCTGGCAGTACGGGCAAACAAGCCCACCCGCCGACGGCATGAATTGCCCTCCTGAACGACCCCACCCGAAAAGTGAGCAGTAGCCGCCTAGCCCTCGCCAACTTTGCACTATCTGCGAAAGTGCGTAAAATTACGCCAGAATTCAGTCAATCACGGAGTCGTCCGACTCATCCCGGCTCAACGAGAAGACAGTTCGTGAAGTCGAACCACGGTCCGTCCGTACAGCAGCCGAACAGACCGGGTTGACCTGGGTTTCACCGAAAATGTAAGATAGTGCTCGATGCTCACCGGCGCACAGAAACAGCGATTCGACGGCCAGGGATTCCTCAATGTCCCGCAACTCTTCTCCACCGAAGAGGTGATGAGATTCCGCCGCCATTTCATGGACCTGCGCGCTGCCGGAAGCTATCCCGGCGACTCGGCAGGCGTCGACAACAGGTCCCATGACCCCCTGAAGCGGTTCCCGCGCATGATCCACATGCACCGCTGGGACGAACTCAGCCTGCACTGGATGCTCGATGCGCGCCTGCGCGACTGCATGACCGATCTTCTGGGGCGCGAGCCGTTTGCGGTCCAGACAATGCTCTACTTCAAGCCGCCCGGCGCCCGCGGCCAGGCCCTCCACCAGGACCAGCACTACCTGCGCGTCCAGCCCGGCACCTGCATCGCCGCCTGGCTCGCACTCGACGACTGCGACGAGGAAAACGGCTGCCTGCAAATGGTGCCCGACAGCCACAACTGGCCCCTCCTCTGCTCCAAAAAGGCCGACACCTCCGTCAGCTTCACCGACGTTACCGTAGATCTGCCCGACGGCGTCAAATCGGAACCGGTCCTCATGCAGGCAGGAGACGTCGTCTTCTTCAACGGCCAGGTCGTTCACGGCAGCTACCCCAATACAAGCGCAGATCGCTTCCGCCGCGCCTTCATCGGCCACTATATAGCCGGCGAAGCGAAGGAAGTCGCAAAATACTTCCATCCCATCATCCAAATGGACGGTTCGATCGTCGAGCTGGATGTCAGCGACGGCGGAGACATGTGCGGCCGCTGGGTCGAGTTGGACGGTACACCTGTAATTGAGATGCAGCTCATTGAGATGCAGACAGCCCCGGCAGACGATTGATAGGCAGTTGCGGCGGTTCCGGTCAAATGCAGCTGGCGATCCTGCCAACACAATCGCGTTTCGCGTAGACTGGCAAGGCCTCAGCT
Organism: Caldilineaceae bacterium; assembly: GCA_022827195.1. Lineage (GTDB taxonomy): Bacteria > Chloroflexota > Anaerolineae > Caldilineales > Caldilineaceae > Bin5. The sequence continues at coordinate 89,510 of JAJDTL010000037.1, read as the reverse complement.
CGGCGCTGACTGCCTGGTCTACTCCGCTTAGAAGTGAAGTTCGTTCATCCAATCCATAGTGAAAGGAGCATCGATTGTGAAGACCCAAAAGTTGAATCGACGACAGCTGCTGCAGGGCATGGGGATTGCGGCAACGGGCGCCGCTCTGGCCGCCTGTGTACCCGCCGGCGCGCCCGCAGGCATGGCTGAAGACGGCGAGATGGAGCCGCCCGATATCTGGGTGGCGACCAGCACGCCCTGCCCCGGCGGCGGCAACCCCGAACGCACCGCAGCCGTGCGCGACCACCTGCTCGAGCTGACCGGGGTGCGCGTCAATGCCTACCTCTTGCCTCCCGGCGGCGCCAGGACCGAAAAGCTCAACCTGCTTATCGCTTCAGGCACCGAGCCCCTCGACGTCTTCGAGGGCGCCTGGCCCGACTTCAAAGGCATCGTCCATCCGCTCGACGATCTGCTTGAAGCTGGCGGCCAGAACATTCTGGCCGGTCACTCCGACCTGGACTGGAAGATGATGAAGGACTTTGAAGGCACAACCTGGGGCTATCCTCGCCTCGGCCTGATGGGTCACACACACTTCCCCTACTTCCGCTCCGACTGGCTGGCCGAAGCCGGACTCGATGTGCCCGATACCTGGGACGGCATGGAAGAAGCCTACCTGGCCATGCGCGGCAACAACCCCGAAGCCGTCATCACGACGATGGGCCGCCGCCACCTCATGTACAACACGCTCGGCGCCTTCACCGACCATGGCTACTCGCGCTGGATCGATCCGGCCGACAACATGCTCAAGCCGCCTGAACTGCAGGAAGGCTACCCTGACTGGCTGGCCCGCATGAATCAGTGGTGGGAGGACGGCTGGTTGCAGCAGGAGTCCTTCGCCAACCCCGACTACCGCTCGATGCTCAAGACCCTGACCATCGGCCTCTGGCTCGGCTGGTACTCACGCATCACCGGCTGGTGGTCTGATATCAGACGCGACGCCGGCTATGTCGAGGAAGATTACATCCTCTCCCTCAAGATCGTCGGTCCCTCCGGTATCGCCAAGACCAACAACGCCGGCTCCAACCAGGCCTACATGATTGCGCGCAAATCCGAGCATCCCGATGCCGTGATCAAGTATGTCAACTGGCTCTACTCCGGCGGCCCGGACGACGTGACCAACTACCTGATCGCCTCCTGGGGCATCCCCGGCGAGGACTGGGAATGGATAGACCAGACGGAAAAGATCGCCCGCCAGTTCAGCGCGGGAAGCGCCGTCTGCGAAGAGAAGTACTCGCGTGACTACCAGATTACGTTGGGGCTGGGGCCGGAAACTTGGGCCACCGCGGTCAAGGTCGAACAGGAAGACGGCAGCATCTTCTGGAATCGTCACTGGAAGCACATCAACACCTACTGGAACCAGTACGACGGTGGTCGCATGCCCGTCGACTTCGACGTTCCCTACGACCGAACCTCCATCCGCGACCAGTTCCCCGGCGAAGTCGACCTCGAACGATTCATCGACGAGGAGAGCATCAAGTTCATCTCCGGTGCTCGCCCCTTGTCCGAATGGGATAGCTTCGTAGGCGACCTGCAAGGCGCCGGCCTCGACCGCTGGAGCGAACTCTACACCCAGCAGTACCGGCTCTATCACCCAGCATAGACGAGAAGCATGAACTGTGGAGAGAGGCGTTGTATCGCCTCTCTCCCTTCTGCACGCCCTTCGAACCTGGAGGCAGATAGATGCAACACCTGGGTGGCGAGCAGCCAGGCTTGACCGCAAACCCGGCCTCCCCTTCCTACACCGAGCGCAAAGGCTGGCGCGAAGCATGGCGCCAGATCAAGCGCGACCGCTTCCTCTATGCCCTGGCCGCCATCCCCCTCCTCTACTTTGTCGTCTTCAAATACCTTCCCATGGTCGGCGTCATCATCGCTTTCCAGGACTACGACCCCTTCCTGGGAATAACCGACATCTTCCGCCTCGATCGCTGGGTCGGCTTCAAGCATTTCCGCAACTTCTTTGACTCGATCTTCTTCTGGAATGTGATGCGCAACACGGTGCTCATCAGCCTCTACAAGCTGGTATTCGGCTTCCCCGTGCCCATCATCCTGGCCCTCCTCATCAACGAAGTGCGTATCCGTCTTTTCCAGCGCACTGTCCAGACCATCTCCTACCTGCCGCACTTCTTTTCGATGGTCGTGGCAGCCGGCATCGTGCGCGCCATGTTGACCCCCCAGGGCGGATTGCTCAATCAGCTCGTCGTCGCGCTGGGCGGCGAACCCAAAGCCTATCTGACAGACCCCGACCTCTTCCGCTCCATCATCGTGACAATGGATGTTTGGCAGCACGCCGGTTGGAACAGCATCATCTTTCTCGCGGCAATGGCCACCATAAACCCCGAGATGTACGAAGCCGCCGCCATGGACGGCGCCAACCGCTTCCAGCGCATGTGGCACGTCACTCTGCCCAGCATCTCCTTCGCCATCGTGATTATTCTCATCTTCCGCATCGGCGGTATGCTCGACGCCGGCTTCGAGCAGATACTCCTGCTCTATTCGCCGTCGGTCTACTCCGTCTCAGACATTATCGACACTTATGTCTACCGCGCCGGTCTGATAGGCCGTCAATACTCATTCGGCGCTGCAGTCGGTCTTTTCAAGTCCGTTCTCGCCCTCGCACTGATGTATATGGCCAACAAGATTTCCCAGAAGCTGGGCCAAGAGGGACTCTGGTAGGGGCGCCGCCATGAAATACTCCCCAGGCGAAAAACTGTTCGACTGGATCAACATCATTCTCCTCGCTCTGCTGACACTTCTCTTTCTGCTTCCCTTCCTCTCGGTCGTCTCCACCTCGTTGATCAGCGGCAAAGAGTACGCTCTGCGCGGCCTATTCATCCTCTATCCCCAAAAGCCTGTCATCACCGCCTATGAACTGCTGCTGGGCCAGGGTTCGCTTGTCTGGACCTCTCTTGCGGTAAGCGTCGGTCGCGTCACCATCGGCACAGGACTCAATCTGCTCCTCACCTTCCCGCTGGCGTACGTCCTTTCCAAGCGCAATCTCTACGGCCGCGTCCCCATCACGATGTTTATTTTTTTCACCATGCTCTTTAGCGGCGGCCTCATCCCCAACTTCGTCCTGGTCGAAAAGCTCTATCTTCTTAACAGCTTCTGGTCCATGATCCTCCCTCCCCTGATCAACCCCTGGTGGCTGCTGATCATGCGCAACTTCATGCTTGCCATTCCCGATGAGCTCGAAGAAGCCGCCGTGATAGACGGCGCCAACCCGCTCACCGTCCTGCTGCGCGTCTACCTCCCGCTCTCCATGCCCGTCATCGCCACCGTCGGCCTCTGGTACGCCGTCATGCACTGGAACTCCTGGTTCGACGCCGCCATCTACCTCAACACGCCCTCCAAGTTCCCCATGCAGTTGGTTCTGCGCGGCATCCTCGAATTCGGCACCGGCCAGTACGGCGACGCCTCCGGCCTGGCAGAAATGACCGAGCTGATAGACCCGCCGCCCGCCGAGTCACTCAAGGCCGCCATGATCGTCGTTACCACCGCGCCCATCCTGATGATATACCCCTTTATCCAGCGCTATTTCGTCAAGGGCATCATGCTCGGCTCCATCAAGGGTTAATCCAAAATGAACAAGGTTTTCCACGGCGCCTGGCCCGCTCTCGTCACGCCCGCAACTGCCGACGGCGGCGTCAACATGGCCGTACTCAATGATCTGGTCGCCTGGCTGCTCGAAAAGAAGGTCGACGGTCTCTACCTTTGCGGCGGCACCGGCGAAGGTCTCCTCTTACCCCCCGCTGACCGCTGCGCCGTCGTCGAGTCGGTCATGGCGCAGGTTGACGGCCGCATCCCAATAATCGTCCACGTCGGCAGCATCAATACCCGCGAAGCCGCTGCCCTCGCCGCCCACGCCCAGCAAACCGGCGCCGACGGAGTCAGCTCCGTCCTGCCCGTCTACCTTGGCGGCCTCGACGCCACCTACCGCCACTATGAGGCGCTCGCCGCGGCCGCGCCCGGCCTACCTTTCTTCCCCTACCTCTTCGGAGGCCAGATTGATGCCGTATCACTGATGCGCGAGCTCCTCTGCCGTATCCCCAGCGTCTGCGGCGCAAAGTATACCAGTCCCAACATGTTCGAGCTGGCTCAGATCATCGAGCTTGGCGACGCGCAACAGCACGACAAAAGCTGGACCATCTTCTCCGGCATGGACGAGCAGTGCCTCTTCGGTTTGATGATGGGCGCCCCTGGCAACATCGGTACAACGCTCAATGTGATGCCCGGCCCATACCGACTGATGCGCGCCAGTTACGAAGCAGGAGATACGTCGCAGGCCCTGGACCTGCAAAAGCGGGCCAATCGATTGACCGCGGTGATGATCGAACATGGGGTCGCCGCAGCCATGCGCGTAGCCCTGAAACTCATCGGCTTCGACTGCGGCGACCCCCGCCTTCCCCAGGAGCCAGTTTCCCCCGCCAAAGAGGAGATGATGGCCGCCGAACTCGCAGACGCTGGTCTCGACTCGCTGGCCGCAATGTAGCGCCTCGCTTCGGACCGGCCAAGTGCGCTAGCCAAATTTCCTCTCCCATTTGACCGATTTATCCGCGTAGCGTAGCATGGGCGCAACCGCATTCCATGGGGCGATACGCAGATCGGCCCCGTCTATTCGAGGGGGCCCGATGTCCTTTTACGCAAAACTCGAATCGGCCGCACGCCGCAATGACACGTTGCTATGCGTTGGCCTCGACCCGACCCTGGAAGCCTGTCCCCAACAGTTCACCGACGTCGATCTGCCGGTCCGAATTGAATCAGCTGACGCGGGCGACGCCGTCTGCGACTCGCTCCTGCGCTGGAATCGCTCCATTATCGAGGCCACCTCCGATCTGGTCTGCTGCTACAAGCCCAACATCGCCTTCTACGAAGCCCTGGGGCAGCCAGGCATGGCCCTCCTCCGCCAGACAATTGCCGCCGTACCCAATGAGATTCCAGTACTTCTCGACGCCAAGCGCGGCGATATCGGCTCCACCGCCGCCGCCTACGCACGCGCCTGTTTCGATGAGCTTGGCGTAGACGCGGTCACGCTCAGCCCATATCTGGGACGGGACAGCATCGAGCCTTTCGCCGCCTATGAAGGCAAGGGCCTCTTCATCCTCTGCCACACCTCCAACCCAAGCGCCGGCGCCTTGCAGAATCTGCCGGTCTGCAGCGGAGACCTGCCACTCTTTCTCCAGGTTGCCAAAGAAGCGGTCAGTTGGTCTTCGAATGTAGGGCTGGTCGTCGGCGCCACCTATCCCGGCGCATTGGCCGATGTGCGTACTGTCGCGCCTGAGGCCTGGCTGCTTGTACCCGGCGTTGGCGCACAGGGAGGTGATTTGGAAGCAGCTCTTGCCGCCGGACTTCGCAGCGACGGGATGGGTGCCCTCGTTGCCGCCACCCGGGGCATCACCCATGCTGAGGACCCTCGCAGAGCCGCACAGGAGCTGAATGAGCGGATCAACCAAGTCAGAAGTTCGATGCAAACAAACCCCGGTGAAGCGGACGCGGCCTCCGCTCCTCACTCGCATCATCAGCAAAGGGAACTGATCATCGGCCTTGCCGAGCTAGGCGCGCTCCAGTTCGGCGATTTCACGCTCGCCAGCGGCAAGCGCTCTTCCCTCTACGTCGACCTGCGCCTGCTCGTCAGCCAGCCCAGCCTTATGCAGACTGCGGCGCGCGCCTACGCCAGGCTGCTTGAACGTCTCGACTGCGACCGCATCGCCGGCATACCTTACGCGGCCCTGCCGATCGGCGCGGCTGTCTCGCTCGCCAGCGGCGTCCCCTTGATCTACAATCGCAAAGAGACCAAGAGCCACGGACTGGGTAAGGATATCGAGGGCATCTGGCAGCCCGGCGAGCGCGTTGTCGTCATCGAGGACGTAATCACAACCGGCGGCAGCATCGTGCGTTCGGTCGAGCTCTTTCGCAGCGCCGGCCTCGTCGTCGAAGACGCCGTTGTCCTTCTCGACAGGCAGCAGGGCGGCGTTGAGAATCTTCAGAAAGCCGGCATCCGCGTCCACAGCGTCCTCGCCCTCGACGAGGTCCTGCAGCTCCTGGCGTCAACGGGACACATTCCGGCAGAAATTCAGGAATCGTTGCTGGGCACTGCCGCAGAGGAGGGTGGTGCGGCTCTCGACACAAGGAGCGGGTGCCGGTGAGCAATTTGAACGAGAAGATGCCCAGTCTGTCTGTCACTTTCCTCGACCGCGAGCTCTCCTCGCCCTTGGTCCTGGCCAGCGGCATCTGGGGCACGACGGTCAGCCTGCTCGACCGGGCCGCAGATGCCGGCTGCGGCGCAGTCACGGCCAAAAGTTGCGGCCCGTCACCGCGCAGCGGACACGTCAACCCCTCATGCATCGACTGGGGTGGGGGGCTTCTCAACGCCATCGGCCTCGCAAACCCAGGCGTGGACGAAGAAGTCGGCCTCTTGAGCGAGGCCAAAGCGCGGTTGCAGCCACGCGGCGTCCTTGTGCTCGCCAGTATCTTTGCCGGCACAGCCGCCGAGTTCGGCGAGGTCGCCCGTCGCGTTGCCCAGGCCCGGCCCGACGCAATCGAGGTCAACATCTCCTGTCCCAACGTCGAAGACAGCTTCGGTGAACCCTTCGCCGCCAACGCCGACTCGGCCGCCGCCGTCACCCAATTCGTGAAGGAAGCCGTCGCCGAATCGCAGATCCCGGTGATCGTCAAACTGGCGCCCAACGTGCCCAGCGTGGGCCGTATCGCCGCTGCCGTCGTGCAGGCCGGCGCCGACGCGCTCTGCGCCATCAACACAATGCCAGGCCTGATCATCGATCCCTACAGCGGCCAGACCATTCTCGCCAACCGCAGCGGGGGCATCAGCGGCCCCGCACTCAAACCGATCGCGCTCAAAGCCGTCTACGACGTCCGCAAGGCCTGCCCCCACACGCCCATCATCGGCACCGGAGGGGTTAGCACCGGTCAGGACGCGGTAGAGATGCTCATGGCCGGCGCAACCGTCGTCGGCGTCGGCAGCGTTATCTACCAGCGCGGCGAAAACGCCATCCAGCTGGTTCGCGCTGAACTGCAACAGTGGATGGCGGCGCAGAACGCGACCACAATCGCCGAACTGCAAGACCGCGCCCACCGCGAACCCCGCTACGCGACAACGCCTTCCACGCCCCCTGCCCCGGTCGCAGTCTGACAGCCCAGCGGCATGAAGCGGCGGCATATACTCCTTAAAGGACCAGCATCGCATCACCGAAACTGTAGAAGCGATAGCCCTCCTCCTTCGCCGCCTCATACGATTCCAGGAGTATCTCCCGTCCCCTGTCCACGTCCTCCGCATGGGCCTGCCCGAAAAATGCGCTCACGAGCATCAGCAGCGACGAGCGCGGTAGGTGGAAGTTCGTCAGCAGCGCGTCAACCGCGCGAAATCGGTACCCCGGATAGATGAACAGGTCGACCTCTGCCGCAAACGGCGCGACCGCCTCCCTTCCGAAATTAGGCCCGTATGGATCGATCCCCTGCGCGCTCGTGGCAGCAAACTCCAGCGTCCGCGTCGAGGTGGTGCCGACCGCGACGACCCGCCCCTTCCCCGCCTTGGCAGCATTGACCGCCCGTGCTGCCTGCGCAGGTAGCTCCGCCCATTCTCGGTGAATCCGGTGCTCCGATACCCGCTCAGCCGTGACCGGACCAAACGTGTCCAAGCCCACATGCAGGGTAGCCGTCTCCCAGCGGACTCCATCCTCGGCAAGGGCCCTCAGCAGCTCCGGCGTGAAGTGCAGGCCTGCCGTCGGCGCGGCCGCGCTGCCCGCCATACGGCTGTACACAGTCTGATAACGCTCCCTGTCTCCCCCGAATTCGTGGATGTAGGGCGGCAGCGGAATCTCACCCAGCATCGCCAGCTCGTCCCCAATCGGCTGCGAAAACTTCACCGTCCGAAGACCCCCCAGGCCTTCCCCTGTAATCTCCGCCCGGACCGGTCGCGCCTCCAGCTCGACAACGACGCCGGCCCGCAGACCACGCCCCCGCACCAGGCAGCGCCATGACTGACCATCCCCGTCCACTTCGCGCAGTAGAAAGATCTCCACCGCCCCGCCTGTGGCCTTGCGGGCCCGCAGGCGCGCCGGCATCACCCGGCTGTCATTCGCAACCAGCACGTCGCCCTCCCGCAAAAACGCGCCGATTTCCCAAAACCGGCGGTGCTCGATGCCTCCCGTCGCCCGATCAAGCACCATCAGACGGCTGCTGTCGCGCGGGTCAGCCGGCCGCTGCGCGATAAAGCGCTTGGGAAGGTCGTAGTCGAATAGTTCGGTGCGCATAAGAGCTCTGCCCATTCGCAGCTGGCAACGCCTCCTCCTGCCTATCGACCGCCGAAAACTCGGAGTAGCAAGTTGGATTGTCGGACGATTTCACCTGCTTTTATCACAGGTGTTAGAATCGGGGAAGCGTGCGGCGGACGGGAATCGGCGGCCATCTCCGATCGCAGGGCCCCTTCCAGGTGAGGCAGTGGAACTCGAACCGTAACGGAATCAGAGTCCAGTGAAACGCTACAAACGCAAGCCCATGAACCCGATTACCGTCATCCTCGCCCTCGCCATCCTCTTCGTTTTCATTCTTCTCAGCGGCGGACTGATTATCTACGTCTACTGGTGGCTGGTTCAACGGCCCGCGCCCCAACACCGGGGCGAATTGGAGTTGCCCGAGCTGGACGCGCCCGTCGAGGTCCTGCGCGACAAGCACGGCATTCCCCACCTCTACGCCCAATCGGAGGCCGACCTCTGGCGCGCACAAGGGTTCGTTCACGCCCAGGACCGGCTCTGGCAAATGGACCAGAACCGCCGCGTCGCCCTGGGAAAGCTGGCCGAGCTCTTTGGTCCCGTCGCGCTCGACGTCGACCGATTCAGCCGCATCGTCGGCTTCCGCCGCGCGGCCGAAGCCGAGCTCGCGGCGCTGGACGAAGCCACGATTGCCACTTTGGGCCACTACTGCGAGGGCGTCAACGCCTACATTCGCAGCCGCCGCGGCAGGCTGGCCGCCGAGTTCAACCTCCTCCGCCGCCAGCCCCAACCCTGGTCGCCCGTCGACATCCTGGCCTTCGGCAAAATGATGGCCTGGAGTCTCTGCATTAACTGGGAAAGCGAGCTGATCCGACTGCAGCTGGCCGGCAAAATGGACTCGGCGCTGGCCGCCGACCTCGAGCCGGACTATCCCGCCGCCAATCCCGCCGTGTCCGAAGGAGCAGGCACCACCGAGTCGATGCGCTTGCTGCACACCGCCGGCCTCATGCTCAGCGAATACGAGCAGCTAAAAAGCTGGCTACCGTTTGGCGGCGAGGGCATGGGGCAGGGCAGCAACGCCTGGGCCGTCTCTGCCGAGAAGACAACCAGCGGCCGACCGATTCTCTGCAACGACCCCCACCTCGTGATGACCATGCCAGGCGCCTGGTATGAAATGCATCTCAGCTGCTCCGCGTCTGACGACTCGCCTGCGTCCCCTCTCCATGTCAGCGGGGCCTCCTTTGCCGGCGCCCCCGGAATCATCATCGGCCACAACGAACAGATCGCCTGGGGCATGACGAACGCCTTTCCCGATGTCCAGGACCTCTACATCGAGCGCCCCCATCCACAAAACGGGCCCGGCAAGCCCCCCCGTTTCGAATACGAGGGCAAATGGGAAGAGGCAACCATCGTCCGCGAGGAGATCCACCTGCGCAACCGCATCCAACCTCACGTTGAAGAGGTCGCGATAACACGCCACGGCCCTCTGCTCAGCGGTCTGCTCGATCCGCAAACGGCTCCTGAAGGCTTTCCCGAAGATCCCGCCCTCACCGTCGCCCCGCTAGCCCTCCGCTGGATCGGCCACGACCCGGGCAAGGTGATTCGGGCCGTTCTCGCTATCAACCGCGCGCAGACATGGAAGGAGTTCGATCAGGCCCTGGCGGACTGGAGTGCACCCTCCCAGGTCTTCGTCTACGCCGACCGCGCAGGCAACGTCGCCACCCGCCTCGCCGGCGCCGTTCCCCTCCGCCGCAACGGCAACGGCCTCGTCCCCGTGCCCGGCTGGTGCAGGGACTACGAGTGGGTCGGGCTGATCCCCGATGAAGAGCTACCCCGCGTCCTGAACCCCTCCAGTGGCTTCGTCGCGACTGCAAACAACAAGATAACGGGCGATGACTACCCTTACGTCCTTACCTTCGAGACCATGCCCGGTTGGCGCGCCCGCCGCATCGAAGAGATGCTTGGCCAGAAAAAGAAGCTCTCACTGCGCGACATGGAGCAGATCCAGCTCGACGTAACCAGCCTCTATGCCGAGGCCCTGACGCCCCTGCTGACCCGCCATCTCAGCGAAGATCCCTATGTGCGCGTCGCCGTCAATATGCTCCAGGACTGGGGCTACCGCATGGACCAGGAAAGCGGGCCCGCCCTCGTCTTCCGCTATACGCTCCTCCACCTGCTGGAACTGACCTTCGGGCAGAAGCTAGGCGCAACCGCCGAGTCCTATCTCGGCAAGGGCAACAGCCCAATCTTTCTGATCAACGGCTTCATGCTGCGCGCCGAAACGCGGCTGCTTGAGCTGCTGCAGAACCACGAAGAGTCGCCCTGGTATGCCGACGCCGTCACCGGACGCCGTCGTTCAAGAGAGGAGTTGATCGAGGACGCGCTCAAACTGTCCGTGCATCGTCTGCGTCGCGAGGTGAACCCGACCCCCCGCAAGTGGGCCTACGGCAAAATGCACCAGGTCCGCTACAGCCATACGCTCGGCAACGCCCCCATACTCGGCTGGCTCTTCAACCGCGGCCCATATCCCATTGGCGGCGACGGCACGACCCCCAACCAGACCGGCTCCATGCCCGAACTGCCTCCAGGACTCGTTCAGGTCCAGGCCGCCTACAGGCAGATCCTCGATATCGGCAACTGGGACGCCGCCCTCGGTGTCACCGCCAGCGGACAGTCCGGCCACCCCGTCAGCCGCACCTACGCCGACCAGATCCCCATGTGGCTCGAAGGCGCCTACCACAAGATGCCCTGGACCCGGGACGCCGTTGAAGTGGTGACCCGCCATCGTCTCGTGCTGCGAGGCAGCCGCTCGTGACCCTTTCCAGCAGTAGGCGCGGGCAACTTTGTCCTCATGCCTCGCCGGCATGAAGATTTCGTCAACTCGCGGCTACCTCTACGCGCTCCTCGCCTACGCGACCTGGGGCTTCCTGCCCATCTACTGGAAGCAGCTGCAGGACCTGCCAGTTCTGGAAACGCTCGCCCACCGCCTGGTCTGGTCTGCCGTCGCCATGCTCCTCCTTCTCACCCTTCTGAAAGACCGTTCCTGGCTGCACAGGCTGAGGCGCTCCCCCCACACGCTCCTGCTCTTGGGTGCAGCCTCCCTCCTCACCTTCGTCAACTGGCTCACCTACATGTGGGCCGTCAACACCGGCTTCGTCGCCAGGATCAGCCTCGGCTACTTCATCAACCCGCTGCTCAGTGTCCTCCTCGCCCGCCTCTTTCTCGGCGAGCGCCTGCGCGGCCTTCAGAAGGCTGCCGTCCTCGTCGCCGCCACCGGCGTCATTTACCTCACGCTCAGCCGCGGCGAGTTGCCCTGGATCGCGCTCTCCCTGGCTTCTACCTTCGGCATCTACGGGGTGATCAGAAAAAAGATCGATCTCAGCGGCCCCCAGGGCTTCGGTTCGGAGATGACGCTCTTGCTGGGGCCGGCCCTTCTCTTCCTGCTCGTTACCGGGCAACAGGGCGGTGGCGCAATGACAAGCGGCGGCTGGGTCCGCATCGCCCTTCTGCTTGGAACCGGTGTCGTCTCTGCCATCCCCCTCGTCAGCTTCGGCGCCGCCGCCCGCCTTGTCCCCCTCTCGACGCTCGGCCTCATGCAGTACCTCGCCCCATCCACCCAGTTCCTTCTCGGCGTCTTTCTCTACAAAGAACCCTTCACCACCGCCGACCTCGTCGGCTACGCCTTCATCTGGGCCGCTCTCTTCCTATACTCTCTGGAAGGCATAATGAACACACGAAGAACGGCCCGCACCAGTCTCGCCGGCTGAGTTCCCGCCGCCCGAATCGCCCCCCTCTTCTGGACGCTTCACGCCGCTGTCTAACCCAGAACTCTCTTCAAGTCTGCGATGCTGAAGATGTGGTCGAAAGCATCGCCGCGAGGAGCTGGCAAGAGCGGATCGGTCCATGCTCGCAGCGCTTCCATTCGGGCGTCGCCATCTGGAATCCTCTTTGCTATCGGCTGTCTGTAGCTTGCCCAAACTATCTTTCTTCTCATTGCTATGGGTACATCAAGAACGTCCAGGGCATCCTGCCTTACCCTATTCTGGCTAGGCATTCTGCTGCTACCCTCGCTAATGTAGCAAGCGCACCTTGCCAACAGGAACGACGTCAGATTCGTTCCCGCGATTGTCATGCAGCCGTCTTCACTGATCAGTTCCCTTGCCAGTTCGATTGTTGGATTGTTGTATACCGGGCTCGTCGAGTCGGGCAGCCACATCCCGTACTTGTAACTTTCCCTTTCGCCGGCGAGAATTCGCACTTCTTCAGGTTTGCGCTAACCCTCTTCGACGAACTCTTCACTACCCCTGGTCAAGCCCGCCCACGCAATCCCATCTGGCTCCTTTTCCAGCGGTAAAAAGCCCAGATCTTCTGTCCACCCGCGGCTCGTTAAGGTGTACAAGTGCCGCAGCTGAGGAGGAAGCCTCCCGCCAATCTTATCCTCTGCCGTACGGATCTTCTCCTCCGTTGTGGGTGGTCGCATAGTGTGCCACTACCGCACAGGCATAAACGCGCTGAGAACTGTTGGCAAGGTTAGCCTCGCCTTCGACCCCTTCCTCTCCCGCAAGAAATAAAGGATTCCCGTTCGCGTCGCCGCAGTCAGCCTTGGGCGGACTCTCCTGCCCATCGTCTAGCCACCTTTCAAAGTCTTGGCAACGATTTCAGCAATGCCAAAGAGCTCGGCAGACCCCTGGGTAGATGGTCTGCCCGCATCAATTCTCATTTGCTTTCGAAACGAGCGCAACAAAAAGTCCTTCAACCGACCGCAAAACATGACAATCTGCCAAGGCCGCAAGCTACCTGCTCCATCAAGCAACAAGAGGAGATATATGCCGTTTCAGCTTCGCAATTCTTATGGACCCGGAGCAACAGCCCTTGCAGTCCCATTTCAAATTAATGATTTATCATTGGAAACGTTCCACGTTTACAGCCGCTCAAAAGAAAAAGCTCGCAAACGCTCGTATACGCTCGTAATACGCCCGTAAACGCTCCCAAACACTCGTATGAGACCAGGTGGGCGCAAGCATACGCGCCGCGCCGACAGAATTGACAAGGCCTATCCCACGCTATACACTAAGCAAAATTCAATTCGAAAGGCAGCGCACCGGAGGAGTACCCGCGCCCGCACACGACAGAGAGACGCCCCCGTGGCTGAAAAAGGCGTCCGTGATCGCAGCGCACAGAGGACTGTGTCCTCTTGGGGGAATGTCGCCGGGAAGGCTGGGAGAGTGAAGACACGCAGCACATAACTCTCCCCGGGTCCGCCCGTTAACGCGGCAGAGAGAGCAGCCGGCCTCTTTGCATAACGCGGAGACCGGCAGCTAACAAAGGTGGTACCGCGAAGTCATTTCGTCCTTTGGATGAAATGACTTTTCTTGTTCCGGGCTCCCGAACGGGACAGCACGCAAAGGCAAAATCGCATGACACAGCAGATGCCCAAAGTCTACGAACCCCGCGAATGGGAAGAGAAGCTCTACGAATGGTGGGAATCGGAAGGCTTCTTCCGGCCCGAACAGCAGATCGAGAGCGGCCTCGCCGATCCCGACGCCCCGCCCTTCGTCATCTCGATGCCTCCTCCAAACGTCACCGGCGTGCTCCACTTAGGCCACGCCATCACCAGCGCCATCGAAGACATGCTTGTCCGCTACAACCGCATGTCCGGCCGGCCCACCCTCTGGTTGCCAGGCACCGACCATGCCGGCATCGCCACCCAGAACGTCGTCGAGCGCAAACTGGCCGAAAACGGCGCCACCCGCCATGACCTGGGTCGCGAACGCTTCCTTCAGGAGGTCTGGGCCTGGAAGGACGAATACCACGCCCAGATCAGCGGACAGCAGCGCCGTATGGGCATCTCCTGCGACTGGAGCCGCGAGCGGTTCACCCTCGACGACGGCCTCAGCGACGCCGTGCTCGAGGCCTTCATCCGACTCTACAACGACGGTCTCATCTATCGCGGCAACTATCTGGTCAACTGGTGCCCCCGCTGCGAAAGCGCCATCAGCGACCTCGAAGTAGAACACGAGCCAATCGAGGGCAAGCTCTATACCTTCCGCTACCCACTTCAGGAGGTGGACGCCGGCGGCCGCGGCTCGGTTGAAGTCAGCACCACCCGCCCGGAGACCATCCTCGGCGATACTGCCGTCGCCGTCCATCCCGAGGACGACCGCTATGCCCACCTCGTCGGCAAGACCGCACTCGTCCCGATGCTGGCACGCCCAATCCCCGTCATTGCCGACGAACATGTCGACCCCCAATTCGGCACCGGCGCGCTCAAAGTCACCCCCGGCCACGACCCCAACGACTACCAGATCGGCCTCCGCCACGACCTCCCCTTCGTCAACATCACCAACGAAGACGGCAGCCTCAACGCCGCGGCCGGGCCCTACGCCGGTCTCGACCGCTTTGAAGCCCGCACAAAGCTGTGGGAGGATATGCGCGCCGCGGGCCTCGTCGTCGACGAAAAGCCTCACGTCCACGAGGTAGGCCACTGCCAGCGCTGCCAGACCATCGTCGAGCCCCTCCTGAGCACCCAGTGGTTCGTCAAAACAAAGCCTCTCGCCGAAGCCGCCAGCGCTGCTGTCAAGGACGGACGCATCAAGATCGTCCCCCAGCGTTTCGAACGAAGCTACTTCCACTGGCTGGAGAACATCCGCGACTGGTGCATCAGCCGCCAGCTTTGGTGGGGGCACCGCATCCCCATCTGGTACGGGCCCGACGGCCAGCAGTTCGCCGCCCACGGCGAGAGCGAAGCGCTCGAACAGGCTATCCAACACTACGGCGAAACGGTCGAGCTGGAGCAGGATGAAGACGTTCTCGATACCTGGTTCAGCAGCGGACTTTGGCCCTTCAGCACCTTGGGCTGGCCCGACGGCAGCGGCTCCGCAGCGACCAACGACCTTCCTGTTTCCGCCGACCTGGCCCGCTACTATCCGACAACGGTGTTGGAAACAGGCTACGACATCATCTTCTTCTGGGTCGCCCGCATGATCATGATGGGCCTCTACTTCACCGGCAAGCCGCCATTCGAATACGTCTATCTGCACGGGCTCGTGCGCGCCGAGGACGGGCGCAAAATGAGCAAGAGCCTCGGCAACGCCCTCGATCCGCTCGACCTCATCGGCAGCTACGGCAACGACGCCCTGCGCTTTACGCTCCTCACAGGCAGCACGCCCGGCAACGACATGAAGCTCAGCGTCAACCGCATCGAGGCCAACCGTAACTTTGCAAATAAGATCTGGAATGCGGCCCGCTTCGTTCTGATGAATCTGGATGCCGCCGAAGCTAAGCTGGACGACGAAGATGGCCGCCACGGCACAACCTTTGCCCTTCCGCCCGCCTCCGAGCTGGCTCTGGCCGACCGCTGGATTCTCAGCCGCTTGTGCGCCGTGCAAGACCATGCAACCCATCTGATCGATAACTGGCAGCTGGGAGAAGCCGGCCGCCAGCTCTACGAGTTTCTCTGGAACGAGTACTGCGACTGGTACATCGAAGCCGCCAAACCCCGCCTCTACGGCGGTGATCAGGCCGCGCGCAAGGCCACAAGCCAGGTGCTTGCCTTCACGCTCGAACAGTCGCTGCGCCTTCTGCATCCCTTCATGCCCTACGTTTCCGAAGCCATCTGGAGCCATCTGCCAGGCGTTTCCGAGGCCGCCGAGGCGCTCATGACCCAACGCTGGCCCCATTCAAAGCTGCCGCGGGACGAGGCCGCCGAGGAAGCTTTCGCCCGCATTCAGGAGATCGTACGCGCCATTCGCAACGCCCGCGCCGAATACAACGTCGAGCCGGGCCGCCGCATTGCAGCAATCTTTGCCTCCGGAAACAGCAGCCTCGTGCAGGAGAATCTCGACCTGTTCACCAACCTGGCGCGGCTCGACGAAGCACAAGTCACCGTTCAAGGCGACGCCGGGGCAATCGACCTCGGTACTAGTGTCCAGCTCTCGGCCGGCGGCATCTCCACCTATCTGCCCCTCGCCGGCATGGTCGATCTGGATGCCGAGCGCAAGCGGATTGAAAAAGAGCTGGCAAACGTGGAAGGGCAGATAAACCGTACCGAAGGCTTGCTGGGTAACGAGAACTTTGTCGGCAGGGCGCCCGAGCAAGTCGTACAGCGCGAACGCGACAAACTGAAGGAACTTGAAGCCCAGCGCGCGCAGGTTTCCGCCAGCCTTTCGCAACTTGGATTATAGGAGCCTTTAGGCACCTGTTTGAGCGGCGGCCGGGTCTTCTGAAGACGCTTCAAACGCAACAAGGGCCGCCTTGCCGTAGCGTTTGTGATAATTTTGACAATGTATTGACCGCCTGCTATACTCAGCCTATCTTTGGTGGACAACGCAGCGATCACCGGCCAGTTCCGGAAAGTTGCACTATCTTGACTGAATCTGGGGCGGGGAAAGGGCGGTAGATTCGCGCAGGTCGCGCTCTTTTCCAGGGAGACCGGACACTATGGCGGAATCAAATCCGGTATGGCTTGACAGAGTGAAGCGTGCTCAGCAGGCGGCAGCCGAGCGCCTCGGTGTCGATGTCAGCGCGATGGACCCTCCGCGCGACGGTAGCGCTGGGCCTTCTCAGGAAGCCGCGCCCGGCCAGGAAGTTGCGCCGCCACCCGAGCCTGAACCGGCGGCAGCCGCAGTCGCCAGCGAAGCCCCCGCCGCCGCGCCTCCCGAACAGCCCGCGCCCGCACCGGTCGCAGAAGCTGCTCCACCCGAGGCCGCTGTCGTAGAGCAGGAGGACCCCTTGCAGGAAGTTGCGACCGCGCCGCCTCCTTCACTTGTACAGAGCAATGGCAGCGCCGCGGCCGCCGCGGCAGAAAGGGTCGCTCCCGTAGGCCGCGCCGCGGTGCTTGAAACATTCGAGGAAGGTCAGGAAGGAATCAATCGACGCGAGTTCCTGACCTATGCCTGGGCCGGCGCGCTGGGACTGCTAACCTTGGAAAGCGGGCTGGCAACCTACCAATTCATGTATCCTCGTTTCCGCGAAGGCGAGTTCGGTGGCAAGTTCCCGCTAGGCGCCGCCTCCGCCCTGCCCCGAATCGGCATCGACCCGGAGGGCAATACAACCGGCAAATTCTGGCTGATCAATACCGACGAGGGCCCGCGCGCGCTCTATATGGTCTGCACGCATCTGGGCTGTCTCTACAAGTGGGAGCCATCGAACAACCGCTTCGAATGTCCCTGCCACGGTTCCAAGTTCAACCTCGAGGGCCACTACATCGAAGGTCCGGCACCCCGCTCCCTCGATCAGTTCCTGATTGAGATCGTGCAGGGCGGCACTGTCGTGGCGCAAACCGAAGATATGGGCGAGTCGATCTCCGCCCCCGGAACGCCAGGGCCGGACGCAGAAATCGTGGTCGACACCGGCAAGCGCATCCAAGGAAAGCCAAAGGCGCTGTCTCCCGCCGTCGAAGTCGCGTTCGTGCCAGGGCCGGACGATGATGCAACAGCTTAAACCTGGAACAGAGGAGAAGTGATATAGCGAGTGCGTTAGAAGACGATGACAAACGCATCCTTGCTGAGAGGAAAACCATATCCAAATGACTGTCCAACAGGATCTGCGGCAGCAGGTGCTTGGGCGTGAAGTCGATATATCAGCGGCCGCCGAAAGGGTAGCGCCGCTGGGCCGGGAAGAGATACTTGAAACTCTCAACGTCGGTCGCGAAGGCATAAACCGGCGCGAGTTCCTCACCTACGCCTGGGCAAGTGCGCTCGGTCTGCTGACACTGGAAAGCGGCCTGGCTACCTACAGGTTTATGTCACCCCGATTCAGTTCCGGCACATTTGGCGGCGAGTTCCATCTTGGGTCGGCCGCGAACCTGCCGTCAACCGATCTCGCTCCGCAGCCCAACACAGCGGGCAATTTCTGGCTGGTCAATACCGATAGCGGTCCACGCGCCCTCTACATGGTCTGTACGCATCTGGGCTGCCTTTACAAGTGGGACCCTACCAACAATCGCTTCCTTTGCCCCTGCCATTTCTCCCAGTTCAGCCGCGAGGGGCACTATATCTGGGGACCCGCGCCGCGCTCACTCGATCAGTTCCGTATTGATGTCGTCGACGGCGACACTGTTGTGACAAAAACGGATGAAGGCAGTGAAGAGATCCTGGCCCCCGCCGTCGATACGCCCGGCGTAGATATCGTTGTCGACACCGGCGACCGCATCCGGGGCCTGCCAGCCGCTATGTCGCCGGCCAGAGCCAAGAATGAAGCCGACTGACATAGTACGACCGCCATTTCAGCACATGTTCTGACCAGGAGACGATAGATCCAAATGGGTGTCCAACAAGACATTCGCGAAAAAGGATTAATCGGGGCCGTCGCCACCCAGGCTGATAGCGTCTTCACCCGCATCACTGCCGGAATCGATGCCGGCGAGTTTCGCCGCATGCTGCAGGGCGACCCGCCGGGCCGCCCCAATCCGCGCCTTAAGCCCCACGCAGAGTCCTTCCTGCTCCATATCAAGCCCACCTATTACCACGAGAGCGTCACCCGCTTTACCCACACATTCCGGTTGGGTCTGCTTTCAACCTATCTCTTCATCGTCGAAACGATCACCGGCATCCTGCTGATGATCTGGTACGCGCCTACACCGGAACGCGCCTACCCCGACATGATCCTGTTGCTGACCAATATACCGTTCGGCCAGTTCCTGCGCGATATGCACCGTCTGGGTGCCGAGGCGATGGTCGCGATCGTGACGCTGCACATGGTGCGCTGTTATCTGACCGGCAGCTATAAACCGCCGCGCCAGTTCACCTGGTTTACCGGCGTGCTGCTGCTCGTGTTTACTTTGTTTCTCAGCTTTTCCGGCTACCTGCTTCCCTGGGACCAGCTGGCATTCTGGGCCGTTACGATCGGCACTTCCATGGCAGAAGCGGTGCCGCCTGCCGTCGTCGGCGAGGTCGTGAACCTGCTTGCCCGCGGCGCCCCGGATATCGGCGCCAATGGCCTGATGCGTTTCTACCTGCTGCATGTTCTCTTCCTGCCGCTGCTGCTGGTCCTCTTCTTTTTCGTTCACTACTACAAGGTCGTCCACTTCGGCATTAGCCTGCCCGCCGACCAAGAGGAGGTGGGGGAAGACACAGCCAACCGCGTGCCGGCCGACAAACGGGTCTACTACTTGCCCGACGTGTTTGTCGATGAAATGAGCTTTATGACCGTCATCACGACGCTGCTGATCCTGCTGACGGTCTTCTTCTTCCAGGCGCCGCTCGAACACATCGCCAATCCACAATCGACGCCGCTGCACACGGTCGCGCCCTGGTACTTCTATTGGTTGCAGGGGTTGCTCAAAATCGCAGACAAGTTTATCGCCGGTGTCCTATTGCCCGGCGTGCTGCTCGTGCTTCTGATGGCCATACCCTACCTTGACTACAATCCCAGCCGTCGCGGCAAGGACCGCAAGGTCGCCATCGTGGCCGGAATCGTCGCCGGTACCGTGATGATCATTCTAAGCTGGATGGGCACGCCCGAATACGCGGTCCAGGGTGCCCCATCCGTCGAAATCGTTCAGGATGTGATGCCCGAAGAAGGCTCCGGCATTTCGCGTGAGATCGGGTACAAGCACCTCCCGCTCGGCGTCTGGCGCACCGATGAAGAGTACGACGTGCACGACCACGAATTCAATGAGCTCCTGCACGAATTCTATGAGGCGGTTGACTTCTACCGGCGCACTGATCCCGACTTCAACGCACCCGTCGGCCAGGTGACGATCACCCAGGACCAACCCGGCCTCAAGAAGCTGAAATGGGAGATCTTCTGGTTTGACGCCCAGGGAACCGCAGGAAACTACGAAAAGAGCTTTTGGCTGCATGAAGACTCCATATACTGGGAGCAGTACGGCTGGAAGCATCTCTTCTTCGACTATGTTGCTGACGGTTGGAATCAGCTTTCCGGCGCGAATGCAGGGGAGTAGCTGAGCAACTATGCACCGTCTTTATACCAGGTCTCCTATCGCCAAAGTGATGTGGGGCATTCTGTCTTCGCTTTTGGGCATCATCGTCCTGCTGCTGGTATTGGTGAGCGAAGTCCCCCGCATGGAGGCGCAGACCATAAACTGGCAGGGCCGTTCGGTCGAAAACGGCGCCACCCTGTTCGACAGCAACTGCGCCACTTGCCATGGCCCGAACGGCCAAGGGCTGCTGGGGAGAGCCCCGGGCCTGAACAGCTACTATTTCTTCACCCCAACCGGCCGGCTGGCCGATGTCGGATGGGCCGGTTCGCTCGAAGACTACGTGAAGCTGACCATCGCCGCCGGTCGCCCCAGCAAGACCGACAGCCAGTGGCCCGAAATCATGCCTACCTGGGGCGGCCAGTTTGGCGGACCTCTGCGCGGCGATCAGGTCGAAGATCTGACCCTTTACGTGATGAACTGGCAGGAGTCCGCCCTGGCACAGACGCCCGAAGAAGACCCCTTTCAACCTTTTGACGATGTACTCAAGCCGGTTGAATTTCAACACACCGCCTTCCTCTTCCTGAGCGAGGAGGAGCAGAGCGCCGCCCTCGAAGAGTACAAGGCGCGCAGCATTCGAGCACCCGAGGAGCTGTGGCAGTCCGAGGCCTGCTTCGCCTGCCACAATCTGGCGGCCAGACAAGATGATGAGCCCGGCCAGAACGGCCCCAATTTGGCCGACCTCTTTGAACGGGCCGGCAGCCGCGTAGAAGGAATGACTGCAGAAGAGTACGTCTACCAGAGCATCGTAGATCCCGCTGCGTTTGTGGTTCTGACCTACGAAGACGTGGGGGAAATGCCCCAGAATTTCGCCGACAAGCTGAGCGAAGTAGAGATTCAGGGCCTGGTCGAGTGGCTGCTCGATCCCGAGCGCGACCAGGAACAGGAGATCAGCGAGTAAGGGACGAGGCGCGAGCTCCTCGTTCCACGCTCCTTGCCCCGGAGCTCCTTCCTTCCCACTTCACTGCCTTTTCCCTGTCTGAGTCAGGAATATCGTCTGTAGAGGCTGCTTTTTGACAAGTGGCAAGCTGAAACGATTCCGCAATCGGCAGCAGGCCGGTGCTCTGCTCGGAGCACATCTGGCTCAATTCGAGTCAATAGATCCTCTCGTGCTTGGCCTGTTGCGGGGGGGCGTACCGGTCGCCTTCGAAGCCGCTCAGGCCCTCGGAGCCGACCTGGACCTGTTTCTTGTGCGTAAGTTGGGCGTACCCGGTCAGAGCGAGTTGGCATTCGGGGCTATTGCCGACGGGGGCGTTCAGGTCTTCAACGAGAGAGTCATCAGCCAGGCCGGGCTCGGCCAAGGTCTGATCGACCAGATTGCACGCCAACAGGAGCATGAATTGGCCCGTCGTGCTCGCTTCTACCGCGGCGAACGCGCGCCTGCCACCATCGCTGGCCGGACCGTGTTTCTCATCGATGACGGCATGGCCACCGGCGCGTCGATGCGTGCCGCAATCCTCGCCCTGAGCTACCAGAGACCACACGCAATTGTCCCCGCCGTTCCTGTCGCGCCGCAGCAAGCTGTCGCAGACCTGAACTCCTCATGCCCGACACCGGCCGGCAGCATGCGGGCCTCGCCCGCAGCCCCGGTTCACCAAGCTGTGGCGTTGCTGACACCCTCGCCATTCTGGGGCGTGGGCGCATGGTACGACGACTTCCGCCAGGTAAAGGACGCTGAGGTGATTAGGCTCCTTGACGCCAGCTCGAGTCCCGGATAGAGATCGCACTAGCCCACAGGCGCATCCGCTCTTTTCCATCAGCTGGGTCGGTTGCGCAGCCCGCATTGATGCCCAGTCCATGTCGCCAGCCTTAAGCACCCCCGTTCATCGAATCAAGGAGTCTAACATGGACTACAGCCACATCAAAAAGCCTGATTTGGGCTATCCTTATGAGTTTAGCCTGGATGAGCTGGATGCCGCCCAAGCATGTGTCGAAGCCCACGGCTTTGCCATCGTCAAGGATGTTCTTCCCACTGCACTGGTTGAGGAGCTCCAGGCCTCGGTAAAGGAAGTTCTTGACCCGGACGGTGCGCTGGGCGAGGGCAACAGTTTCACCCATACGTCCTTCATCGAACACTCACCCACCATATGGAAAATGCTTGACCACGAGCCGTTCATGAAAGCGCAGCGCGTATTCAGCCAAGCGGAAGAACTGACGATCAACCGCTCTGCCGCAATTCTTCGCAATCCCGGTTCCGATCCGCTTCGCTGGCACTCCGACTGGCGCGGCTTCTCCCGACGCCCCCCCATCGATGCAGGCGACGTGCTGAACCGCGGGCCCTGGCCGTCCGGCCTCTGGTTCTATATCACAGGCTCCCATCCCACCCATGGCGGTCTGGCTGTTATTGAAGATTCGCATGTCGAAGACTGGGAAGGCCCTGAAGGCTTTCAGCTCACCCCGGACCGAGGCTCCTTCCATCCCGTTGGGACCGAGCCTCACGGTCATATCGGCTTCGACGTGCCGGGCCTCGTACCCCTGTTCACCGACCCGTGTGATGAGATTGTATTCGCCGACCGCACTTATCACTCCGCTTTCCCCAACCGCGTCGACCGAGTGCGTCTCTCCTGCGGCGTCGGCTTCCGCCCGCGCGGCTACCCGCTAAACGCTCCCTGGCCGCTCTCCGAAACTGCCCGGGCCTTCATCAAAGCGATTCCCGAACATCTGAAACCGATGGTTGAGGAATATGTCGGAATCGACACTTCCTGGCGCGGCGATGCGTCGGCTGGCTAGCCAACCAGGACAGAGTCAAACGAAGGGAAGGAGAGGACCAGCGGGCCAACGTCCAGGTCTCAGGCAACTTTTGCAACCACAATGTGTTGGCGGCACATGAGGCCCAGCCCGATCAGGTCCCTTTTCGCGGCAATATTGTCGACCTCACGCCAATCCAATGCGTTGCCTTCACCGGCCTTTTCGGTAGGAGACCAATGCCATAAGAAACGCCCCGTCTGTCAGGCCACCCAGGAGCGTTCCACCACCCCACACCGTCAATAGCGCTTCGGAAGAAGATATCGCTGCCACAGCACCGCCTTTGGCCGACAACGGAAGATAGGGCCGTCTGTCAGCGACCAGGTCTGGGCAAGTCCGACACCCAACCCCGCGGCAATGACGAGCCTGTCCAAGCTGTGCATGCGGCCCCAATAGCCGTAAGGATAGTAAGCGAGATAGCTGGCAACACCAACGCCCCGGACAGACTGAGCGCCCGCCAGATCCAGCGCCGTCCTGCCTAGGACGTCTCCCGTGCAAACCACCAGTATGGGAGGCCATTCACGACCAGCAGGCCACCGAAAGAGACACGGTTGTGGATGATGAAGGGCACAAGCGTTTGGCGGGGATGAAACCCTTGCGGGATCGCCAATTCCAGGCCGAGCGCCTTCGACTCATGGGGCAACATGATGACCGAGAGAGCTGTCGCCAATGCGGCGACCCCTATCACGAGGGGAACTATAAGGATGACTAGCCAAACAGTAGTGGTATAATGATGGCAGGAGGGCTGCCATGAAAAATATCATGAGCCGCTACGAATTTCTAGAGAAGTATCCGGACGAGCAGGCGGCCGCCGAGTTTTTCGAGCAGCGCCGCTGGGGAGATATACCGCAGTGTCCGCACTGCCTTTCCCGCAATACCGCCCGGATAAAGAACGCCAAACCCATGCCCCACCGCTGCCGGGAATGCCGCAAGCATTTCTCCGTGCGCACCGGTACGATCATGGAGCGCAGCAAGATCCCCCTCCACAAGTGGCTCATGGCCATCTGGATGCTGCACACCGCCCGCAAAGGCGTCTCCAGCATTCAGATGGCGAAAGACCTCGGCATAAGCCAGCAGGCCGCCTGGTTCCTCCAGCACCGCATCAGAGAATCCATGATCGAGGAAGGGCATCCGATATCGGGAACCTTCGAGATCGATGAGACCTACATCGGCGGCAAAGAGAAGAACAAGCACCGCCGCAAGAAGAAGAAGCTCGGCAGCGGCCCGGTCGGAAAACAGGCCGTCCTGGGATTCCGCAACCGCCGCAACAGCACCGTGCGCGCCTACCCCATACCCAACGTCCGCAGACAGACACTGCACGCCGAGATCGCCAGGAACGTGCAGGACGGCTCCACCATCTACACCGACGAGATGTCCAGCTATGACAAGATCACGGGAGTCAACCGGGTAAGCATCAACCACAGTGCCGGGGAATACGTGAGGGACGACGCCCACACGAACGGCATAGAATCGTTCTGGGCGCTGCTAAAGCGGGGATACCACGGAACCAACCACTGGTGGTCCGTCAAGCATATCCACCGCTACGTCGCAGAGTACACACACAGACAAAACGCAGGACCAGGCAACACGCCGGACGTCCTGGCCCTGACATTCGACCGAATGATCGGAATACGGCTGACCTACCGGGAGCTGGTAGGTCAGCCTTGATTGGAGGAACTATGAAACTCTGGTTTCGCAGTTGGCTAAAGGAGCTAATTCGACCTCTGGTTAGAGAGATCATGCAGGACGCGCTCTTTGAACCTTACGGCCCCAAGCCTCTGCCCTGAATGTTCGAAGCGAAGAGACCCGGCAACTTCATCAACGAGAATACCGGCTCTCTCTTTCCCTAGTGCAGAAAGCATTCTGCTTAGAAGAGCAGATGCAAAACGCAACTCCCCGTAGAGTTGTTCAATGTTATGTTCCACATCTTCTGGTGTTAAAGCCACGATACTCTCCAGGTATAGTCCGGCCGCCTGCCGTTCCACGGAGCTACTGGCCTCTCAGGTGGACAAAGGTTCCCGGGTACACGCATTGCTGCGCACAGCAGGCTGGCCGGATTTTGATTTAGCCCCGCTCGAATTCGACGCCCAGGAACTTACAGCCCCGCCAGCGTTCGACGATCTCCAGGCTGCTTCCAAAGTCCATCATAGGCTTGTACCGCACTTCCAGGATGCCGTCCTGGGGATGGAAGCGGGCATACTTGACCACCACGTCCTCCAGGCTGCTTCCGAACTTATTCAAGTAGGCGTCGAGAGTTTCCGGGCGCAGCTGGCTTCCTAAAGTCATCATCGAACCGGACCCGGCGATGACGATACAGGGAGCGCCGGTAGCGGTCCCGGCTGACTTGGCCGGCGCGGGTTCTGCCTCGGCCGCCGCTAGTTGGTTTTCAAGGGCATCGACCCTGGCGTTCACCTTAGCAAGCTCACGAGCGAACAGGCCGAAATCGGCATTCATCCCCTGGACGGTTTCAGCCAGGCCCTCAAGGGTAAGGTCCTCTTGCGCAAGCAATACGCCAGGGACGATCAGCGCAAGCAACGCAATGACAATCAGAGTTTTCTTCATATCTGGTCATTCCTCCTTTTCAGGTCAAAATAGCGATACAACGAATTGCACCAGTTGGCAGACGCCACAAGCCATCAGAAACACAAGCGGCAACAGTATTAGCTTGTTTTGAGGCGGTTGCATAGTCTACCGTTTCCGACTGTTGTCATTGACGATAGTGATCCCGCCGGAGCCGCCGGTTTGACGTCCGAACGGAAAAGAGACGGCCATGACCTGATTGAAACAGGCAATGCCAACAGGTATGCCGATCACAGTGCAGCAAAACACAATACCGAGAAGCAGCATGAAGGCCGCTACAATCCAGCCCAACGTGCAAAACCAGACGGCATTGACCACAAAGTTAGCCATACAGCACCTCCAGGTCTTACGAGGTTGATAGAAGTTGGGGATACCCCCAAAGTTCCCTGTACGGCAACGCCGGACATAAAGAGCATAACCTCGGCATATACCCTCCCCAGGAGGCAGAGAAGCCTCCTTGCTAGTTGGGCAATGGATGCCTGCCACAGCGGTCCATGAACCTTGTCGTCCAGCAAGGAGGCGTAATGCCCCCATTGCCCAATCGACAAGGGTTCTCCGCTGTGGCCCGGCCACCGTAGCATACAATGGGCATTGTACAAAACGTCTATTAAAGGTATAATGGCTCTGTCAAACCAAAACCTGGAGGGTATAGATGAGTAAGGAAAACGATTTGTACGGACGCTTCGACGACATGGTCGACGCGGTGCTGGCCCCGCCGCCGGCCGAGAAGAAACGGGACCGGAAACCGGTTAGGCCCCAGCTAGAGAGAGACAGACAGCGAACCGAGGAACGGAGAGGAAACAACAAGAACAGCCGGAGGAAGTGACATCATGCCAAGAAAGGACCGCGGGCGCCACGTACCTATCCCAACCGAAGAAGAACTGGACGAGTATGAGGACCGCAGAGACGCCATGACCCGCGGGAACATGCAGGATAGTTGGCAGGAACAACGGATCAGGGACCGGGAAATATCCGAGAGAACCAGGGACGTGTTCCGCCCTTCCCTCACAGAGGACGAATAGAAACCAGAATCCCGGCGTGCTGCAGGCCGAGATTTCTTATTGGCTAGTCATCCTTATAGTTCCCATCACGAGCAGGATCGCAGCGGTGGAGAACAGTGCGAGTCCAGTGGGCAGACCGAAGGCGCATGCCCGTACCGAGGGTAGAGAATGTGCTCGTATGCTCATCTTATGCAAGCTCCGCTAGAACTTCGCGCGCAGTCCGGCCCGGCTGCAGCACCGTTTCTTTCGCAATCCGGCCGTCTCGCAGCGAAATGACCCGGTCCGCCTGGCTGGCGATGCGAAGATCGTGGGTCGCCAGGAGAACGCCGTGTCTGCCGCTGTCGGCGAGCGCTCGCAGTTGCGCTGTGATACGCCTGGATGCGGCGCTGTCCAGATTGGCGGTCGGCTCGTCCGCCAAAATCAGAGGCGGCCGGGCAGCCAGCGCTCTGGCGATTGCCACAAGCTGCCGCTGGCCCCCGGAGAGCTCGGCCGGGAAGCGGTCGGCCAAACCTGTCAGATCAAACTCGTTAAGCAGTTCCCCTGTCCGCATATTTGCATCGTAGGGCGGCCGAACCATCAGACGCAACGGCAGCCCCAAATTGTCCCGCACTGAGAAGCCGGAGAAGAGATTGATAGATTGATAGACCATGCCGACAGCGCGCCCTCTGAGATCGGCCTTGCCATCTTCGCTCAAACTGTCCAGCTTCTGCCCAAGCAAGGTAACCGTACCCCCGTCCGGCGTTTCCAGGCCCGCCAGCAAGTTCAGAAGCGATGTCTTGCCGCTGCCCGTCGGGCCGACCAGCGCCACCAACTCACCGGACCTTACCAGAAGTTCTACGTTATCCAACGCAGTGACCGCCCCGTAACGAATTGTCAGTCCTTTTGTCTGGACCAAGACTCCATCTGACTCAGTCATAGCACTCTCCTCGATTGCCCCGATAGCGCGTCACTGGCGCGGGTTTCAACGCTACGCACCAGTTGACCGTCAACTTTGAGGCATAAATGGCAGAAGCGCGGTTGTACACTTAGTCACTTTGGTCGCTCCTGCCCAAATCTTGAATATTCCCTAGCGATTTGGCGGGCGGCGGCCCAATCGCCACAGCACCGGAAGCGCACCCGCCCACGCCGCGATCACGGTTGCCACCAGGTCAACGAACGCGATCAAGAGCGCCGTTACCCAGTTACCGCCACCCGCCCAAGCCCAATTGACTAACGCCAATGACGCGCCCAACGACCCCCCGCAAACGGCAACAATGCTATATTCAAGTAGCATCAGTTTCCTGACTCTGCTCGGACGCCCACCCAGGGCTACGAAAAGGCCTAGTTCTTGTCGTCGTTCCAACGCGGCTAAGGAGGCGGCCGTCAGGACAAGCACGCCGCCAGCGACAAGAATGCCCCCGGCTACCCACGCCGGAAAGGACAAGAAGGCAATCCCGTCGCTCGTGGCGAGGGCCGCAAGGCCAACCGCGTATGCCCCGGCAATCATTGCCAGTGTAAGACCGGCTGTGTGTCGGGGATAGCGGGCCAGACCTTGCAGGGCCAGACGCCAGCGAACCGCGAAGACAGGCGCGGGAAGGCGGTCGTAAAGCCAGGTCAACAGCCAGCCGCTCGAATTGAGCAGCAGCCCGAGTATCCCCGTAAGCCCTGAAAGTAGGATCAGTGCGTTGGCAGGCAGCACCGGCAACCCGGCCACCAGGACCAGGGCTAACGCGTACAGCGTGCCATATACAATTGTCTCTCGCCGGCGCCAGGAACGAAGGAGCAATGGCCCGCTCTGACCCCGCAAAACCAGGCCCGGTTCGATCCGGATTGAGGCAATGGCGGTTGTTCCCATGAATAGCAGAGCAGCCATAAATCCTGCCACCTGCGCTGTCACAATCGCTAATAGATCCGGTCTGTAAGGGCTGTCGAATCCGAAGTATTGCCCAGCCGCCGTCCAGGACAGAGGACTCAGAATCAGCCCGCCGAATAGCCCTGCGCCGCTCCCCAGCAGCCCGGCGCCTGTTGCCTCCAGGACCAGCAACACGGATACCTCTCGGCGGTTCAGGCCGGAGCTCTGTAACAGGGCCAACTGAGATGTACGTCGCTCTACACTCGCCAGGTACGCGTTTGCCAGGCCAAGTCCCCCAATCAGCAGCGTCACAACGCCGGCCCCTACGAGCACACCGCCCAGTCCAAGCCTTACCAGTACCACCTCCGGCAGCAGCCAGCCGGCATGCGAGGAAGTCGAAACGCCCACCTCGCGCAGGTGATGGGCAAGGTTGAGCCATGCAGTCAAAACGGCGACGCCAGGCGCAAGGCCTCCAAGAGCGAGCAGGACCAGCTGCCGCTCGCGGCGAACCACGCTGCGCAGGTAGCCGGGCGCGAAGCGGGCCACCCGCCCCCAACGATGAATTGACCACGAAGAGCCGGCCAGACTCTCGCGCCCTTCCATCTGATTCACTCTTCTCCTCCGCCCAGTAGTCGCTCTTCGCACCGATCCAGCCAGGCGAGGTCCGCCTCTGTGTGAAGAATCGCGCCTTCCAGCAGCGAGGCATTCAGGGCTTCACCGTCAACCTCTGCCTGTGCCAGGGCAGGCTCCAGCTCCCGCAGCCGCTGTAATACAACCTCGCGCTGCTGCCAGAGCAGGTTCCAGAGACGGTCCTCGCTTCCTGTAGCAGCCAGTATCGACAACTTGAGGTAGAAGTCGTCCTTCAGTTTGCGACTCTCTCTCACCGGCGATTCCAGCCAATCGGTCAGCGCGGCGCGACCGGTATCGGTTACGCAGTAAGGTTTGCGTTCGGCTCCGCCATCCTTTGTGTCCTGTTCATCGAGTACAACAAGCCCGTCCCGCTCCAATATGCGAAGGTTGTTGTAGATCTGCGCCTCGCGCAGTGGCCATAGGGGGCCAAGAGCGTCGCTGAAGCGGCTCTTAAGCTCGTATCCATGACTCGGCTTCTCGTCGAGAAGGGCCAGCAGCGCGTGTTTCAGGCTCATCCCTGATACTCACTTAAATTAGTAACTATAGTTAGTATAGCACAAAGAAACACTCTGTCAAGTGCCAATTCCAAGCAAAACCCTTTCCCGCGCCGACCTTCCCTGATGTTCCCAACCGCCCCTGCCTCACAACTCGCTCCCCCGCTTTATCGCACCCTCGCCGAACCGCGTACGCAGCCTCTTCACCGCATCTCTCAACTGCGCGGCTCTCTCAATCGACGCTGCATCGTCAGCCGTGTCGAAAATGCTCATCTGTCGCACCGCAGGCACGAGCCCGCTGCCGCCCACACCGATGAGCCGCACCGCCTCCCCCCTCTCGCGAACCGCAGCCAGCAGGTCGAGCGCGATTCTGCCGATCTCCTCGCCGTCGTGCACAGGCCGCGCCGCTGTTACCTGGCGCGTGCGAGTTGTGAAATCGGACCAACGAACCTTGAGCGTGACCGTACGCGCCGCAAGTCCGCTGCGTTGAAGTCGCGCACCAACTTCGGCTGCCTGCTGCCTCAACGCCCGCTTCAGCGTCTCCGAATCTACTACATCCTGTGCAAAGGTTGTCTCTTGGCTTATCGACTTTGCCTCTCTCTCCGTTATCACCGGCCGCAAATCGATTCCCTGCGCCTGTCGGTAGAGGTCGCGTCCCAGCTTGCCGAACCTGCGGCCCAATTCATCCGGCGACGCGGCCACTACGTCCCCAACTGTGAGGATGCCGATGGCCGACAGCCGCTCGCGCGTTCGCGGGCCGACGCCCCAGAGCGCCTCAACCGGGAGCGGTGCCAGGAATTCCGCCTCGCTCCGCGGAGGCACGACCTGTATCGCCCTCGGGTAGTCGCCGGAGCTGGAGGCTGCTTTGCCCACATCGGTGGCAATCTTCGCCACCAGCTTGTTCGTCGCTACGCCCAATGAGGAAGGCAGCCCCAGACTCTCCTCCACTTGCGCCTGCAGTTTACGCGCCAGCACAGAAGCGTATTCAGAGCGCTCGCTTACGTCCAGAAAGGCCTCATCAATCGAGAGTTGCTCCACCTGAGGCGTCATCCCGTGTAGAATCTCCATCACACGCCTGGACACCAACGCATATTCTCGCATGTCTGGCGGCAGGATCCTCAGCTGCGGGCACAGTCGCACGGCCTGTGCCATACCCATTGCCGATCGGACGCCGAAGCGGCGCGCCGCGTAGGAGCAGGAAGAGACTACGCCGCGGCTTTCGGGCCGGCCCCCTACTGCAAATGGCAGGCCCTCAAGCTCGCTATGACGTTGCTCCTCCACTGCGCAGTAAAACGCGTCAAGATCGAAGTGGATGATTTTGCGGACCATAACTGCGGGCAATCCGAGCGATGCCGGACAGAACCTGCCTAACGAGTGATCGCTGGCAGCTCCTGACTGGTAGCAATCGCCTATTCGTTCCAGGTCAAGTGCCCCGCGTTCTCTACTCTGATTCTATCACAGGTGGCCCAAGCCTCTTTTGGCCTGCGCCGGATAGGGCAGCTATGATGTTCGAGCACACGCAAGAGACTGCGACACGTTTCGCCTTGCCCATCTTCCAAACGCGGCAGGAGCAGCGATGACCGAGAGACCGAGCGACGCCCGGAACGTTTCGCCGGGAACAGGAGGCGTCGGGAAGGAGCTGGGAAGCGCGCGCGGTATGGCGTTGATGGTCAGCTTGCTGATGATCGACAGCATGCACTTTGTCTTCGCACGCCTCCTGTTTCCCTATATCGAGCCGGGCTTGGGCGCTTTCTACGTGATCAGCTTCGCGGCGCTTGAAGTCGGTCTCCTCGGGCTGGTCCTCGGCCGCCTACGCCTTGCCCCTCTACTTCGGCTCTGGCCGGCATTTGTTGCTATCGGGCTGTGCGTGGCGGCCAGCACCAACCTCAACTATGCCGCGATGGCGTTTATCGACCCGGGCGTAGCCGCCATGGTCAGCAGGATGGCGGTGCTCTTCAGCCTCGGCCTTGGGATGCTGTGGCTGGGAGAGCGTTTCAATCTCGTGCAAGGTGCGGGCGCCCTGCTTGCTTTGATCGGCCTTGCCGTAATTTCATTTCAGCCAGGAGACTATTTCGGACTGGGCACCATTATGGTGCTCGCTTCCACCTTCCTATACGCGCTGCACACTGCACTGACCAAGCGATACACAGGCGAGGTGGATCTGCTCTGTTTTTTCTTCTATCGCCTGCTGCTGACAGCCGCGATCTTGGCACTGGCTAACGGCGTGCGCGGAAACTTTGCTCTGCCTAGCGCGCAGGCCTTGCCATTCATCCTGCTGGTCGCCACCATCGACATTGTGATTAGCCGCTTTCTCTACTACTGGGCGCTTCGCCAACTCGATATGAGCGTCTTCTCAATTGCGCTGGCGGCCAGCCCAGTTGCGGCGATCCTCTGGTCGCTCTTCCTGTTCGACGTATTTCCCGGCCGTCAGCAGCTTCTAGGCGGCGCAGGTATTCTAGTCGGCGTCGTTCTCGTAACCGCTGTGCCCGTCTTACAGAGACGGCGACTGCGGACCGGCGCAACGCCCTGAAGCAGCGTAGGGAAGCAAGTAATTTCATATCCCGCAATCGTCTCACGACCGCGGTGATCTGCCGGGTTGCTTCTTGCGCAATCTGGAATTGTCGGGATTCTGGATTAAGGCCTGCTCAGACGTCTCCACCAACGACGACGATGTACTCCCCTCGGAGCGTCCTTCCCTCCATCGCCTCGATCAGTGTGGAGATGCTGCCCCGCTGCACCTGCTCGTAAAGTTTGGTCAGGTCATTGGCGAGCGCTGCAGGCCGGTCGCCGAAGACGGCCAGAGCATCCACAAGGAAGGCCCGCAGGCGGTGCGGGCTCTCATAAAAGACAAGCGTATGGGGTGACGACGAGTCTACTTCCAGGAAGCGCCGCCGCGCCGCGGTCTTGCGCGGCGGAAAACCGCGAAACGTAAAGCTGTGCAGAGGAAGCCCTGACAGTACCAGCGCAGCAATCAATCCGGTCGGCCCTGGAATCGCCGAAACCGGAATCTCTTCCTCTAAGGCGCGCCGGACTGCGGAAAACCCCGGGTCGGAGATACCGGGCGTGCCCGCATTTGTGACCACTGCCGCCGTCCTGCCGCTGCGGAGCGCGGCTACAATTCTCTCGACGGCTTGGCGTTCGTTGTGTTCGTGGTAGGAAATCTGAGGCGTGTCAATATCGTAGTGGCGCAGCAGCCGGCCTGTTTTGCGCGTGTCCTCGGCCGCAATCAAGTCGACCGAACGCAACGTCTCCAGCGCACGCAGACTGATGTCGGCGAGATTGCCGATCGGTGTGGCGACGAGGTAGAGCACAATTGAATGTCTCGGATCAGGCAGGGCCGGGCCGCAGAATCCCGCACGGCGTTGGGCGCCAATCCAACCGAAGCACGCGCATGACCTGCGGATCCTTTCCTATTCCCCTACACGGCACCCATGAAATCCCCAATCGCGGTGAAAAGACGCTCAAGGTCTGACGGCCACACCTCGCCCATGTGGCCGATGCGGAAAGCCTTGCCCTTGTAAGGCCCGTAACCGTTGGCGATCTGCATATTCCGTTCACCCAGGAACCTGTTGAGAGCGCCGATGTCCAGCCCCGCACAGTTCTCAACCGTCGTCACCGTGTCGGACTCGTAGCCGGCCTCCGCCATCAGGCCAAAGTCTCCGGCATCTGCCCAATCACGGCACATCCGGGCGCAATACGTGTGGCGAGCAAAGCGTGCTTCCAGTCCCTCGTCGAATATGCGGTCCAGCTGCAGGCTCAACGCCCGCAACAGTGAGATTGCCGGCGTTGCCGGAGTCGTGTTTCGCTGCCGGTACTTTTCAAGCTGCAAGAAATCGAAGTACCAGCCGCGATCATCCAATGAAGCCGCACGCGCCATGAGTCGGTCGCTTACCGCAGTGAAGGCCAACCCGGGCGGCACAGCCAGCGCCTTCTGCGAAGATGTCAGCAACAGGTCCAATTCCCAGTCGTCGAAAGGCAGATAAACTCCGCTGAATGAAGAAACTGCATCCACAAGAATCAAGGTATCCGGACTCACTCTCCGTACGCACTCGGATATCGCCTGTACGGGACTGGCAACGCCCGTGCTCGTCTCGTTGTGGACGACGGTCACCGCGTCTACTGGGCCTTCCGACTGCGCCGCAAGCAAGGACTCTTCAACCTGGGCCGGCTTCACCGCGGTGCACCAAGGCAGCTCGACCGCAATCGCCTCTTTCCCGCAGCCGGCTGCAACCTCGTGCCAGCGCTTGCTGAACGCGCCGTTAACAAAGTTGATCACCCGGCGGTCGACGGCGTTGCGGATTGCAGCCTCCTGAAGCCCCGTGCCGGAAGCTGCCACGGTGAATACGCGCTGGCCGGTGTGGTAGAGCTGCATCAGCTGCCCACTGCACTTGCCAAACAGTGACTCCAGTTCGTCGCTTCGGTGGCCGATCATCGGCGCGACCTGCGCGGCCAGAACGGCTGGATGTACGTCGGTCGGGCCGGGCACAAACAACCTCTGCGGCGGTTTGTCTGCCGGTGTTTTGGCACCTTCGAATTGACCGCCTTCTGCGGCAGACCCGGCGGCCGTTGCATTAACCCTTGCAGTCGTCGTCATAGGCGTCGATAACCCCAATGGTCCTCCAAGAGTTGGAACAGGTTGAAACGATGGCGGCCTGCCGGAAAGTCGGCAAATCTGCTTTTGACCCGCCTCAGCGCGACGATTGGCTTCCCTCTAATGCTCAAGCGGCTCTACACAGGTGGGCTCGTCATTTCGCGGGTTGTTGACGACCCTGCTGACCGGGAATGCGCAGAGTTCTTCACCGCCGAGCGGCCGCATCAAGTGCAGCAGCGAATCAGCCTTTTGCACGGCCGGGTCGAGCCATTCGTCGAAGTCCTGCGGCTCAAGAATTACGGGCATCCGGTGATGTAGCGGCGCCATCTGCTCGTTTGCATCCGTTGTCAGCAGCGTGCAAGACTCTATCACCGACCCATTCTGCTCCCAGTGCTCCCATAGGCCGGCAATGCCAAAGATTTCACCCGACTCCAGGCCGATCAGATACGGCTGTTTCGCGTTGTTCTCCTTTTTCCACTCGAAGAAACCGTCGGCCGGGACGATGCAGCGGCGGTACTTGAACGCGGCGCGAAACGATGGCTTGTCCGCCGCTGTCTCAGAACGAGCGTTGATCATGCGGCTTCCAATCTTGGGGTCCTTGGCCCAGAACGGGACCAGACCCCAGTTTAAGTAGGTCGCCTCTCTCCGCCCCCCGTGGGGATTCGCGCGCACGGCCAGGACAGGTTGCGTGGGCGCGATGTTGTACCGCGGCGCCGCAGGAGGCGCCTCGGCAAGGTCAAACAGAGTCTGCAAGTTCTGCGGCGAGGCCCGTAGGACAAATCGGCCACACATTGTTCCCTCCAGCTATCGCTCCAAGCCGTGTTGAACCCATCTGCAACGGTTTTCGATCTTAGCCACTGGCAGCCCGCTTGTCAACTGAAGTGACCTTCAAACTGCAGTATAGGCCTGCTGGCCGTAGGTGTTTCAAAGACATTCACAGGCCGCTTTCGTTTGACGGTTTTGTGGCCAGCGGTTAGCATAGCGGGCAGAAACCCGCAGAGAGTCTGCGTCCCAAGGGTTACAATCTCATGCGACTGGCCGTCCTTGCCGATATTCACGGAAACCTACCCGCGCTGCAGGCAGTGCAGGCTGAATTGGAGCGGCTGCAACCCGATTTTGTCCTTCTCAACGGCGATTTGATCAACCCGATGCCGTTCAATAACTACGTGGTCGACCAGGTGCGGGCGGCCGATATGGCCGTCGTTCGCGGCAACCACGAGTTCTACCTGCTCGACCACGGCACCGATCCGGCGCCCACGGGCGCCGACGACGCCGAACGCTGGGGCATTCTTCATTGGCTGGTGAGACGTATCGGCAGCGACCAGGCCAACTATCTCGCCGCACTGCCCGACGAACTTCTGCTGCGTTTTCCAGGCTGCCAGCCTATTCGGGTCGCCCACGGCGTACCGGGACGAAACCGGGTCGGCTTCTACCAGTCGATGCCGGTACAAAAGGCTATTCAGGAGATCGAAGATATTGAAGAGCGCACCGTCATCTCCGCGCATACGCATGTGCAGGTGGACCGGCATCTCTACAAGCCCGACTTCGAAGATCCGTTGACCGATCCGCACGAGGGCAAAGCATTGCTGAAACAAGAGTTCCCTGCTGAAGAGATTGTTCCGCCGGCTGGTCAGCCGGACGGTGCAAAGCGCCACTGGCACCTGGTCAACCCCGGCAGCATCGGACTGCCCCTCAACGGCGATACGCACGCACAATTTGCCTTGCTCGATTCTGCTCTGGAAAGCGAGGAGCCGGGCGGCTGGAGAGTGCAGCATCAGCGCGTCCCATACGACCGCCGGCCTGTACTTGATGCCTTCCACAGCGAGGGGTTGCTGGAGGCAGGCGGGGCTATTGCCCTACTGTTCTATTGGGAGCTCGTGACCGCCGAGCCGGAGATTATCCAGTTTTTCCGCTGGTGCAGGTCGAACGGACACGATCCAGAAGCCGAAGATATCAAACACTCTTTCGACACCTATCGCGAAGCCACAGGACGAGAAAACTTTGTGAATGAGAGAGACCCGCTGAAGGCAGCGCTGTCAACATGAGTCGCCCATTGCGTCTCGCCATTCTGGGCGACATTCACGGTAACCTGCCCGCGTTCGAAGTCGTTATCGATGACATCGACCGGAATTCGCCGGACGCAGTTTTCCTCCTGGGCGATCTGATTAACCGCTGCCCTTGGACGCAGGAGGTGTTGGACATCGTACGCCAGCGCGGGTGGCTCTCGGTGCAGGGCAACCATGATCTTGTCATCTCACTGCTGCACACGCCGGACTGCTGGCCGGTCTTCAACGAGCGCAACCGTTTTCCTATTGTCCACTGGACTTGGGAACAGTTGCGTCCAGAGGACATTCACTACCTTCTTAATCTCCCGCATGACCTGCTGATAGAAATCGATGATGCGCCGCCATTGCGGTTGTTTCACGGTCTGCCGGGCGACCCGTTCTCCGGCATCACCCCGGCGGCCGATCACAGTGCCATTGCCGCCTCCATCGCTGTCTACGACGAGCCGGTCATCCTCTGCGGCCACACCCACCAGCCCTTGGATCGAACCATCGACGGACCACGTGTGGCGTCGGCTGATGGCCCTGAGCGAAACGCGCGGCAACGAGTCCTGAATCCCGGCAGTGTAGGCGTCCCTTACAACGGCGACCCGCGCGCCCACTATCTCCTCTTGGATCTGGTCGAGGAGAACGGGGAATCCAGTTGGCAGCCCCAATTGCGCCAACTGGATTATGACCGCGACCGGCTCGTGCGCGCCTTCCATACCAGCGGGCAATCGGCTGCGAGCGAGGCCGTAACCAAGTTGATGCTGCGCACGCTCGAGGACGGTCTTCCCTGGATCAGTGACTTTCCGCAGTGGCTGCGCGACCAGCCCTCGAAACTGCGCAGTAACCCCGAATCGGCAGTTGACCTCTATTTGGAATCACATGGACCCGGCCAGTGGGCCTTTTCGGGCTGAGCGAGAATAGGCCGGCGAAATCAGCAGAACTTCGGCGGCGAGAATTAAAGACATAGAGCGAGAAAGCGAAATGGCACCCGACCTAAACAAAGTCAGAAATGAGTTGCCGGCAGCACTTGACGCGGCTTATCTGAACACCGGCTCCTACGGGCCGCTCAGTCGCGCGGCAGCTGCCGCGATCGAAGAGGCCAACAATCAACAGCTCAATGGTGGTCGTCTCAATTTCAGCGTCGGCGAAGCCAACCAGGCCACTGCGTCCGCGCTGAGGAGCAGCTTTGCTCGCGTGCTGGGTTGCGCAGACGACGAAGTTGCCCTGACCCATCACACGACCGACGGTATGAACATCGCCACCTGGGGCGTGCAGTACAGTCCCGGCGATGAGATCGTTACCAACTCGTGGGAGCATCCCGGCGGGCTGTTGCCGGTCTATGCTGTCGCCCGGCGTTTCCATCTGGTCGTGCGTGTCGTGCCCCTCAGTTTGGACGACGATGAAGATGCAATCGTAGACAAATTTGATCGCGCCATCGGTCCCCGCACGAAGCTTGTGTCGGTCACCCACGTCTCGTGGAAAACTGGAGTCATTCTGCCAATTGAGCGGCTCGCCGCGCTCGTACACGCGCATGGCGGCCTGATCGCGGTTGACGGTGCCCAGTCGGGCGGCGCGATGCGGCTCGATATGGAGGCCCTTAACGCCGATTTCTACGCTATTCCAGGACAGAAGTGGCTTTGCGGGCCGGAGGGCATTGGCGCTCTCTACGTCAACAGAATCCGGCTGGGGGAACTGCTTCAGACCTATGTCGGCTATCCTAGCCTGCGAAGTGGTGACGCTTTCGACGAGACGGGAATTTTCCTGCCGCCCGCAGGCGCCAAACGTTATGAAGTGGGCACGACTTACCGTCCCGCGATCGCGGGGATGTTCAACGGCCTGCAGTGGCTGGAGCAGCTGGGCCTGGACTGGGTCTTCGAGCGAACCCAGACGATCACACGTCAGATGCGCGCCGCGCTCGCCGCTATACCCTCGGTCCGTATCGTCGACACACCAACGCACGCCGGCCTGACGAGCTTTACGATCGACGGCGTCGCGCCCGACGCGGCAGTTGAGAGTCTGGCACAAGCAGGCGTCCTGATCCGCTCCGTTCCGGACCCTACGCTCCTGCGCGTCTCCTCGCACTTCTTCAATGACGAGTCAGACATCCAGCGGCTATCTTCAGCTATCCGCGAATTGGGCTAGGGCGCGGCGTACTCGCCTCCCCTTGTCGTCCGTGGGCCAAGGTAGACGTCAATCGCGCGGCTGGTCAAGCAAGTCTGTAGCCAGCAACCGGTCGCGCAAGCTGGCGCGGGCCCGGCTCAAGCGGGATTTGACCGTGCCGCGCGGCAGCTCCAGAATCGCCGCGGCCTCCGCGTAGTCGCACCCGTGGATGTCTACCAGAATCACCACGTCTCGATACCAGGCTGGCAGCCGCTTGACCATGCCGCTAAGAACCTCCAATCGCTCGCGACGCAAAGCGCGACCCACTGGATCATGTTCAATGCGTCGGTCGGGCGTCTCCAATTCGGACTCTTCCAACAGCCGGTCCAGGCTGACAGCATCCTGGCGTTTCTGACCGCGTAAGTGGTCGTAGCAAGTGTTGGTCACGATCCGCATCAGCCATCCGCGAAAATTGCCATCCTTGAAACGGGGCATAGCTTGGTGGACTTTGATCAGCGCCTCTTGCACCGCATCGGCTGCGGCCTCTTCCGACCTCATAATGCTCCCAGCCAAACGCGTCGCCTGGCCCCAATATGCCTCGACCAAGCCCTGAAACGCCCTCTCGTCCCCAGCTCTGGCTGCGCGTACTAGAGCATTTGGAGACGACATCGCGGCGTCGATTTCTCCTCGACCAGCCGCGGAAACGAACTCTTCACGGTCCAATGCGATTGCATCATGACTTGGGGCCATCGGGATATCCTTTCAATAGCCGGGCTGACCGGCCGCCCAAAAGAGGCGGCAAAAGTAGCAACGGCTCAAAGATACGCCATGGGAAGGGCCGAAGTCTGAACATTCTGCAACACAAACCGGACCGTTCGCCTACGATCCTGATTTCGTATCACGCAATCGCGAGAGAGGCGGACCCCTCTCGCAAACTTATCCTGTAGTTCTTGGGTCTTGTCGGGACTCTAGAGAGGATGGAGGGCCGGCTACTTATCGGTAAGCTGGTACCCATAGCCGCGCACAGTGACGATAAACCGGGACTGCGACGCTTCCCTGGCTCCCTGGACAGTGTCTATGCGGTTGCGCACCCTGCTCACCATACGGTCGATGCTGGCGTCGTATACGTCGCCGCTAACCTCCGACCAAATCTGATTGGCCAGTTCATCTTTGCTGACCACGCGACCGCGATTCTGATAGAGATACCAGAGCAAATCGAACTGCTTTACACTCAGCGGAGGGACGAGGACCTTCCCATCGACCAATACCTGCCTCGTAGCGGGTTCCACGCGCAGGCCGGACTCTGGCAATGCCTCGATAAAGGGGGCGGTAATCGTAGCCGACGGGTCGTGGAAGCGGAAGCGTGTTGAGGCGAATTGGAGCGCGTCACCATCCTCAAGCCATGCCGTCGCGCCGGGCGCCATTCGGCTGCCGTTGACGAACACGCCGTTCTTGCTTTCAAGATCCCGAAGGCGGTAAGCGCTATCAATAAAGTGTAGTTCAGCGTGCTGGCGGCTGGCGAAACTGTCGTTGATGTTGATGTCGGCGCCCGGAGAGCGCCCGATGACAAAAACCTCCTTGGAGAGTTCGTATTCGGTGCCCGCATCCGGTCCGCTTAGGCAGACCAACCTGGCGTTCTGGCTCACGCGCTCGATTGCTCCTCAGTTCGACCGGCAGGGCGAGGCATTGCAGCCCTCTTCCCACCGCTCAACGGCGCCCCAATCGCAAGGCCTCCCCGCTTTACGATCCACCTTAACGACTTGGCCGGTTTACAGATTACGCAATGGCGGATACCGCTCAACTACTCCGGATACTTCGACGAGATCGGCTCCAAAACTGCGGCAATGCGTCCCAACGGCTGTTTCCCTATTCCCTATAGTCTGGTATTATATTACGCCATAGGCAGTTCATCAACTCTCTCGCCCATTTCGGCCTTCGTCAACGTTGACGTGCCAGCCTTGGTGGCAATGAGTAATCTGCTGCGCCGCCGATTGTGGGCAGCAATGTCGGTTCCGTCCTAGACTCCCAGTTCTAGTTGCCTGCCGCAACGCAGGTAAGCCTGCGGCGCAGAACCCCTGGCAGGGAAAGAGAAGGGCGCGGACTGCAGAAGCAGGTGAAGAAGCCGAACCGAAATGGTACCTGAAACGAAGGATTCTGCCGGCTTGGCCGAGCGAAACGAAAGCCAGGAATCTGAATACAAGAGCGATGAACGAACTGGGGAATCAGGCCAAATGCCCCCAAATTCCCCGGCTGACGGGGAAACCGCCGCGCCTACCGACCAGCGGATCGGTCGCTTCCTGCTGGGTGACCGTCTTGGCAGCGGCGGCGCCGCCAGCGTCTACCGGGCGTACGATCAAATCCAGGAACGATTTGTCGCGCTGAAGCTCCTGTCGCCCAATGCCGACCACGCGCTGCGAGACCGTTTTCGCCAGGAAGCTCGTTTGGTCGCCGGCCTCCGGCACCCGCACATCGTCCAGACTCTCCAGGTAGGAGATGCTACCGTCGAGGACAGCGCCTACATCGCGATGGAACTGGTCGAAGGCGACAGTCTTTCCGAGCTTCTCAACCGCCGCGAGCGGCTGAGCGCAGCGGAAAGTTGTAACCTCCTTGCGCCGATCGCACGGGCACTCGACTACGCGCATTCACAGGGAATCGTCCATCGAGATGTGAAACCCAGCAATGTCCTGCTGCGACCGGTCAACCCCAATGCCTTCGGCATACTGCAACGAGACGAGCTGGCCGCCTCTGCAGTCCACGAGGCTGAACGGCTGCTCGACGGTTCTTCGAACGATCTGACAACTGAAGCGGGCCGAATGGCTGCCGATCAACCGGTCGCGCCTCTGCTCTCCGATTTCGGCATCGCCCGCGCGCTGGATACGCCTGAACTGACCAGCGAAGGCCGAACAATTGGTACGCCCGCCTACATGGCGCCCGAACAGTGCGCAGGCACGCGCGCCGTGACCGGAAAGGCAGATATCTATTCGCTCGGAGCAGTCCTCTTTCGCTGTCTGGTCGGCAGGCCGCCATTTGCCGGCTCGACAACCCAGATTCTGCACGCCCATGTCTACGCGCCGCTCTCACTGCCAAATGACCTGCTCGCCTCTCTACCGCCAGAATTGGTCGATGTATTGCGCCGCAGCCTTGCAAAGGAGCCGGAAAACCGCTACGAAGACGCCGGCGAGATGGCCGACGCCCTGACGGCCGTCGCAGTTCGCATTTTGTCGCAGGAAAA
This sequence comes from Caldilineaceae bacterium, assembly GCA_022827195.1. Lineage (GTDB taxonomy): Bacteria > Chloroflexota > Anaerolineae > Caldilineales > Caldilineaceae > Bin5. The sequence continues at coordinate 48,050 of JAJDTL010000037.1, read as the reverse complement.
CAGTCTCGCCGAGCAGACGTCCACCCTGACGCTTGTATCGCTCACGTCGGTTGGACTTCCGCCGCCGCGACAGATCACCACCGATACGGTAATTGTGCCCGCCGGCGATGAAAGGGAGGACACCGCTCTCCCTACCAGGGCTGCGCCGCACGAAAAGGGCCTACCGCCTCCCCCGACGCGCCCGCGCCCGCCTCTGACTTACGCCGTCGCTGGCAGCCTTCTGATTGTTGCGCTCGTGGTACTCATCGGACTGTTTGCCGCAAGGCAAATACCTCGGAGCCCTGCGCCCGCCGGGACCACCGATGCCGCTGCACTGGCCGTCCTTCCATCTTCTTCACCTGCAGCCGATTCACCTACCGAATCGACCGCCAGCGCCGCCGCGCCCGAGGCAGCCGTTGACACCAATTCTGATACCGCTGCGCCGTTGCAGGACGAAAGTGAAGCGCCCGCCGCGCTGGAAGAAGGCCTTTTCGACACTTGCCCCTACAAGATTGCCGCTGAATTCGAGGATTTTCTAAGCGAAAGACAGGACGTCGCTGAAAAGTTGGGCTGTCCCAATGGCGTGCCCACTGACCCGTCTAAGTCTCTCGATCCGAACGACCCTTCGTACCCGGATTTTGAGATCCAGGAATTCCAGTTTGGCATGGCTTTGGCTCGACTGGATAGGCCTACCGTCTATATTGATTTCGACAGTGACCTGAAAGACTTCGACAGCGACGAATGGGAACAGCGCGAACATAGCTGGCAGGGGGAAACACGCCTGCCCGATGACCTGGAGTTGAACGAGGGGCCCGCCGATGGGCTTTTCGAACCCGAACGCGGGATTGGCAAGATCTGGGAAGATAGCCCTTATATAAGAGAGGCTTTGGGCTGGGCGACCGGACTACCAACACAAACACAAGGTGTTCTGCAATCATTTGATGGAGGGCTGCTTATTTGGCTCAGCTACAGTAGTGGAGAAGAAGAAACACACATTTTCCTGAAGTCGCAGTTGCGGCTCTAACTATCCAAATGGAGGATTACGATGCAGAACTCGAGAGTTGAACGAACCAGATGGTTGAGCCGGCTTGTACCCCGGAAGTCATCATACTGGGTCGTTCTGATGGCAGTGGTCTTGGCCTTTGCAATCACCAGTTGCAATATCTTTCGACGGGCGCAGCCGACCGCTACGCCAGAGCCGCCGCCGCCGACGGATACACCGGTACCGCCGACCGATACGCCGGTGCCGCCGACCGACACGCCGACGCCGGTTCCGCCAACCGACACTCCGACGCCCGAGCCGCCAACCGCAACGCCCGAGCCGCCAACCGCGACACCCGCCCCCGAACCGCAGGTAACGATTCCCAGAGGCTGGGGCCCCGTTGTCAATGAGCGACTCGGCTTCTCCTACGCCGTACCGCCAGGTTGGTTGAGCTTCGATCTGCAGAGCGGCCAGCTCAGCCAGATCATGCGCTTCGTCAGCCCGGCCGCCGCACAGCAGGTCGATGACGCGCTGAGCGGGGAGGGAGGCGAGTACGCCGGCCATCTTTCCGCCCAGGTCGCCATTTTCTCAAGACCGCCAATCGCTGCCTTGGCCGGCGTCGGCATCTTCCCCAACCTCGACGATGACATTTCATCCGAAAGGCTGGTCGACTGGCTTTCCGACATGCTCGAAAGACTGCCGCTGCCTGTGCCTGTGGAAGTGCAGAGCCTTGAGGCTGGCACGACCAATAACCTACCCTCGATCAACGGCGTGGCGACCGCCGATCTGGCCGCGCAAGGCCTGTTCAGCGCTCATATCGAGATCACTGCCTTGCGAGCCAATGACACAGCTTACATCCTGGTAGTCGCCGTTCCCGAAAACCAGGTCCGGAATCGACGGCAGGAAATCAATCAGATTATCGGGACTTTCCGGCCCGAGTAGTCGCTAGAAAACACTAATGCGAGCGAGGAGAGAGAATGGTGGCGTCGCAGTCAAGCAGTAAGACCGCCGCCACCGTCCCTCTCCTCGCTTTGCTGCAACCGACCTGGAGCGGGGGAAGGCGATGTGAACGAAACATCGCACGCCGAAGCAAAACTGCCAACCAGAACTTCTGTGCGAGGTCTCTGACTTGACTCAGAAAACGATTGACCTGCGTTCCGATACCGTCACCCAGCCCACTGACGCCATGCGTAAGGCAATGGCCGCCGCGCCCGTCGGCGATGACGTCTACGGTGAAGACCCGACGGTCAATCGCCTTGAAGCGCTGACCGCCGAGATGCTGGGAAAAGAAGCCGCCGTTTTTGTATCGAGCGGCACTATGGGCAACCTGGCGTCTGTGCTGAGCCACTGCGGTCGTGGGGATGAAATGATCCTCGGCGACCAGGCGCACATATTCTCATCTGAACAGGGCGGCTCCGCGGCCCTGGGCGGTGTCCATCCCCACACCCTGCCAACCGAGCCCGACGGCACGCTGGACCTGGAGCTGGTCGAATCGTCCATCCGCAACGACGACGAACACTACCCCCGAACGCGGCTGTTGGCTGTCGAAAATACCCACAATCGCAGCGGCGGGCGCTGTCTTCCCGTGGCCTACATGGACGCGGTCGGAAAACTGGCGCACGAGCACGATCTGAGACTTCACGTCGACGGCGCCCGTCTCTGGAACGCGGCAGTGGCATTGAACGTTCCTCCCGCGCGGCTGGTGCAGGAGGCCGACAGTGTAAGCGTCTGCCTAAGCAAAGGGCTTGGCGCACCGGTCGGCTCCGTCGTGGCCGGCAGCGCCGGCTTCATTCGCCGTGCTCGGCGTATGCGTAAAGTCCTCGGCGGCGGCACCCGCCAAGCCGGAATAATCGCCGCCGCCGGCATCGTCGCCATCACCGAGATGGTCGAACGCCTCGCCGACGATCACGCCAACGCGCGTCAGCTGGCCCAGGGCCTCTCACAGATTGACGGCATCCTGGTCGACCCCGAAACGATTGAGACTGACATCGTCTACTTCGAACTGACCCGCGCAGATTTGACGACGGCGCAGCTCTCGGCCGGCCTGAAAGAGTTGGGCGTGCTCGTCAATCCCACCAACAAGACGCACCTCCGGGCCGTTACCAATTTCTCCGTCACTTCGGACGACATCGAGCGTACCCTTGACGCCTTTGCCCGCGTTTTCCAGTCTCAGGACCACGGCAGCGGCGATGGCGTGCGAGTCTACGGATAGGTTGAACAGGCGATGCGCGCCTTGCCGCTGCGTTCGATCTGGCAGATCGTCAGCGAAATCAACCTGGCGGAAATCCAACGCGAATTAGAGTCCACGTTCCATCTGCTGATCGCAGCCGATGACGGCTCAGTGGCCGAGCATGCTGCACGTTCACTCAGCGGCCCCGCCGCCGACTTCGTCCATCCCTGGATCACCGTCACCGACGGCTCCGGATCCGGACTGCGCTCCGACAGCACAAACATCGTGCCCTCCGCCGCAGAGCCCCGGAAACCTCCCCCCGGAGCGCCGCGCACAGTACCCGACTGCGTCCTCCTCGTCACCACCCAAATGGAACTCAGCGCGGACCTGGCCAGTCTGCTCCAAACCCTAAACGCCCAGTCGATCCCCTCTCTAATCGTCGTGACTGGCCCGGAAGGGCAGAAAGCAGGTGCCGAAATCGCCCGCCGCGGCGAACAGGCGCGCGTCGCGGTCCCGGATCTGTCCGCCCCTGCGGTCGCCCGGTTGGCCGGCGCACTGGTCGAAATCGCTCCCGCCGAGTTGCGCCTGCCACTGGCCCGTCGACTGCCCCCGCTGCGTCCCCCTGCTTTCCATCTGCTCATTCAGGAGACCTCCCAGGCCAATGCCAGTTACTCATTCACCACCGGCCTGGGCGAAGCCGTCCCAGGGCTGGGCTTTGTCCTCGGAGCCGGCGATGCCATCGTTCTTACCAAGAACCAGCTCATAATGGCCTATAAGATCGCTCTTGTCTCTGGCAAAAAGGGCTCCCCGCAGCAGCTGTTGGGCGAAATCGCCGGCGTCCTTGGAGGGGGCTTTCTTTTCCGCCAGCTCGCGCGGCAAATGAGTGGTCTCATTCCGGTTGTGGGGATTGTACCAAAAGTCGCAGTCTCCTACGCCGGCACCTGGGCCATCGGCCGAGCCGTCGTACTGTGGGCAACCGAAGGCCGCAAGATCACGCCCGAACTGATGAAAGGCTTCTACCATGAAGCCCTGACGCAAGGACGTCAGGCTGCAAACAGGATTGTCCAAAACTCCCGCAAGCCGCGCCTTGCCGACAAGAAACAGCCGTCGCAGCCACGTAAGCCCACCGCCCAGCCAGGCCTGCTACAACAAATCCGCAAACAGATCGCACGCCGTACCCCCCGCAGCGACTGAGACGGCGTTTCGCTGAGCCCGGCGCGCAATCGATGGCTTTCGGATGCTTCCAAGCTTCGGGCAAATCCCCCTGATACAAAACCTAGCTCCCTCCACCCTTCCCTTGGAACGTTCTTCGTGTAAATTCGTGTTTCTTCGTGGATCTTCTCCCGCCTTACAGCCGGCTGTCCACAGCCCGGTCACTACTAGAGACGCAGCCAGGTTGGCCTTCATTTGACAAGTCCGTGCGCCAGTGTTATCCTACCGCTTACATGTCTCGTATTCCTGCTGGGGGCGTGGTGTAGCGGTTAGCATGTCGGCCTGTCAAGCCGGAGGTCGCGGGTTCAAATCCCGTCGCTCCCGCCACGGCAGAGGTCATTTTGCCAGACCAGAAGGAGACCGGGAGTGTGGTCCAAATGAATACGTGCCCTCGCCAAAGAGCAGAGGGAGCGCGTTCAGGCCCGTTTCTCCCAAATCAAGACATGAAAAAACGGGTCAACCCCTCGTGCGGGTTGGCCCGTTTTCTTTCTGCTGAAACCGCTTCCGGCTACTCAGGCTTCCGCGGCGTCAAGGTCCGGCGCGCCCATGATATTGTAGCCGCCGTCAACATAAACAACCTCGCCTGTAATCTTTTCCGCCCAGTCCCCCAGGAGAAAGCGGGCCGCGTTCCCCACGTCTCCCTGCGTAACGTTTCCCATCGGCGCAACCGCACCGACATAACCGAGGCTCTTACGAAAACCGCTTACGCCGGCCGAGGCAAGCGTCTTAATCGGCCCCGCGCTGATCGCGTTCACCCGAATCTGATCTTTGCCCAGGTCCCAGGCCAGATAGCGAATCGTAGCTTCCAGAGCGGCCTTGGCAACGCCCATAACGTTATAGTTGGGCGTAACCTTCTCCGCTCCGTAGTAGGTCATCGCCATGATACTGCCGCCGCCGGACATAAGCGGTAACGCCCGCCTTGCCAGCGCCACAAGGCTGTAACAGCTGATGTCAAGCGCAATACGAAAACCATCCCGGCTTGTCTCCACAAATCTGCCGCCGAGGTCCTCTCGAGGGGCGAATGCAATCGAGTGTACCAGAAAATCGATCTTGCCCATCCGCTCCTCAACCTTCATGAACAGCTCGTCGATCGCGCCGTCATCCGTTACATCGCACTCCTCGACAAAACTGCTGCCGACGCTCTCTGCCAGCGGCGCAACCCGCTTCTGCAGCGCCTCTCCCGCATAGCTGAAACCGAGCGTTGCTCCCTCCTCTGCCAGTGCCTGCGCTATTCCCCAGGCAATCGAGTTCTTGTTGGCAACGCCAAATATCAGGCCCCGCTTCCCTTCGAAAGAACCCATCAGTTACTCCTTACACCTTTCCATGTTTCAGGTTGATTTGGTCGGGCGCCTCACGAAGATTCCTCCACCCGCGCAACGCTGGCTGTCGCAGTTGTCAACAAAGTCTTATATCGAGTTTGAACCCTCGCTGGAAAAACGCAAACTGTACCAAATCGGCCAAAATCGGTGACACAACTTCACGTTAACGGGAAATCTCACGAAATTGCCCCTTTACAAACCAGAAGAAGTATGTTATTCTTTACTGTATAGGGACCGAGTTGTCACGTTGTGGTTGGAAGCCACTATCGGGGGAAGCGTGGCATCCGGTTCCTTTCCTTTTCCCGCCGGATATGAGCCGGCCCTTCCCATTGTTCGCCTGCCGCGTCACGAAGCGGAGACAATCCGCAAAAACCTCTTTCTGCCAATCTGGACAATGTTTTCCTCTCCATTCGGCGCAAGAGAGGTCGTTACGCCGTCCGCCACAGTCTCGCCGTTTAGACGCACACCGCCCTGCTGAATCAGACGGCGAGCCTCTCCCTTGCTGCGCACCAGGCCGGAAGCGCTCATCAGGTCCAGTAAACTCATCTCATGCGAAAGTATGAAATGCGGCGCGTCGCTGGGCGCCGCGCCCTGGTGCATCCGGGCCGCGTCCACGGCCGCCTGCTCACCCGCCTCCTCGCCGTGGAAGATACTTACAATCTCCTTCGCCAGGGACCTCTTCGCCTCCTGCGGCTCCATCTCGCCAGCCTTCACCTCGGCAGTCATCCGATCGATCTCTGCCTGGCTCCAACGGGTAACCAGCTCTGCAAAGTTGGCAAACGTGTGATCGGGCAAATTCACGACCTTGGTGAAGATCACCCCCGGCGGCTCGTCGATGCCAATGTGATTGCCGGTCGACTTGCTCATACGCCGCTGCCCGTCGGTGCCTACCAGGATTGGAAACGTCAGCACCACCTGCGGACGCATTCCGTGAGCGTTCATCAGTGTTCGCCCCGCCATTAAATTGAAGAGCTGGTCCGTGCCTCCTATCTGCACGTCAGTGTCTAGCATGATGGCGTCATACCCCTGCATCAGCGCATAGAAGAACTCGTGCAGCCAGATCGGTTCGCCCCTGACATGGCGCTTGCTGAAATTATCTCTTGCCAGAAACTGCTGGACCGTGAAGTTGCTCGCCAGCCGAATCACGTCGCCGAAGTCCAGCGCACCCAGCCACTTGTGATTGTAGTCGACAGTCGTCTTCTCCCGGTCCAGCACCCGCTGCGCCTGCTGGGTAAAGCCGCGCGCTTTCTCCAACGCCTCATCAAGGCTTTGCTGCGTTCGCGCGCTCTCCTTGTCGCTCGGGTCGCCAATCGTCCCCGTGAATGTCCCGATCAGAAAAATGACCGTGTGACCCAGTTCCTGAAACTGCCGTAGTTTACGCAGAGGAACTGTATGACCAAGATGGAGATCGCTGGACGTCGGGTCGAACCCGCAGTAGACGCGCAGGGGTCGCCCCTCATTGCGGCTCTCCGCAACTCTTTCTCGCAGCTCCTTTTCCATGTTGACGCGGGTCTGTTCATCACCGAACTCGACGCCCCGCATCAATATCGCCATCTGCTCCTCAACCGGTGGAAACTCCGCCATCGTCTCTACTCCTCCTGATCCGGCCGTCGCCGGATTTGCACTCTTTCCACAACTCAGAACACTTCCAGGCCGGCACCGTCGCGGCTTGTCAAAATTTTGGTTGGGCCATTGTCTCCACAGGATCCCGACCCAACAGGAAATCAAAGTCCAGGCCCTGTGGTGCCTGCAGCACGTGATCCAGGAACAGCTTGCCGTAACCCCGCTTGTAACCAGGCTCTGGCGGACGCCACGCCGCGCGTCGCCGGCTGAGTTCCTCCTCGCTGACAATCAGATTGAGCCCTCTCCCCGTCACATCCAGTTCGATCTCGTCGCCGCTCCGGACCAGGGCAAGCGGCCCGCCGACCGCAGCCTCGGGCGCAACGTGAAGTACGATCGTCCCGAAAGCCGTGCCGCTCATCCGCGCGTCGGAGATGCGCACCATGTCACGCACGCCCCGGCTCAGCAGTTTCCTTGGAATCGGCAGGTTGCCGACTTCAGGCATTCCCGGCCCGCCGACCGGACCCGCATTCTGCAGCACCATGACGTCTCCCGGCTCCACGTCGAGCGAGGGGTCGTCGATCCTTGCTTGCAGATCGGCGATGTCGCTGAAGACCAGCGCACGCCCCCTGTGATGCATGAGTTCGGACGATGCCGCCGCATGCTTGATCACCGCACCCGACGGCGCCAAGTTCCCTCGTAGGATCGCCAACCCTCCCTCCGTTTTGAGCGGGCTGTCATACGAACGGATAACGTCTGCATCGACGATCTCGCAACCCGCCACGCTTTCCGCCAGCGTTTTGCCTGTGACCGTCTTCGCGTCGCTGTGGAGCAGAGGGAGCAGCTCTCGCAATATCGCCGGGATGCCGCCGGCGTAGAACAGGTCCTCCATCTGGTACGCCCCACTGGGCCGAATATTGGCCAGCAACGGCGTACGGCGGCTTATCTGGTCGAAGAGATCGATCGGCAGATCGATCCCCAGCCGTCCCGCCAGCGCAGGAAGATGTACGACGGCGTTCGTGCTGCCGCCCAATGCGCACAGCAGCGTAACCGCGTTTTCTAGCGCCTTGCGCGTCAATATCTGCGACGGCCGCACCCCTTCGGCGGCCAGCCCGACGATTCGGCGGCCAGCGTTTTCGGCTAGCAGGATCCGCCGCGAGTCCGCCGCCGGTATCGCCCCGTTGCCGGGCAGCGAGATTCCCATCGCCTCCGTAAGCGAATTCATCGTCGAGGCCGTGCCCATTACCATGCAGTGGCCCCGGCTGCGCACGAGATTCTCTTCGACTTCCAGGTATTCTTCATCGTTGAGGTTGCCGGCACGGTACTCCGTCGTCAGTCGGCGGCAGTCGGTGCACGCCCCCAGCGTCTGGCCGCGCCAATGGCCGTTGAGCATTGGGCCCCCGGATACCAGAATCGCCGGCACGTCGGCGCTGGCTACTCCCATCAGCGCGGCCGGCGTCGTCTTGTCGCAGCCGCACAGCGCCACGAGGCCGTCCATCGGGTTGCCCCGTATCATCTCCTCGGCGTCCATCGCCGCAAGATTCCGCCACAGCATCGACGTCGGCGTCAGATAAATCTCCCCCAGACTGATCGTGGGAAACTCCAGCGGAAATCCTCCCGCCTGCCAGACGCCCCTTTTGACCGCCTCCACCAGTTCGGGGAAGTGGGCGTGGCAGTTGTTCATCTCGCTGTACGTGTTGAGAATGCCGATCAGCGGGCGGTCCATATCGGCCTTGTCAAAGCCGAGCGAGCGAGTGAACGCGCGGTGCATAAGCCCAGCTGTGTCTGGTTCATTGAAGAATGCGCGCCCCCTGCCTTCTCCGTTGCCTGCCTCTTCTGTCACAAGCCCTCTCGGTTTGCTCACCTTCCGGCCTCTTCCCCTTTCTAACCTACCCGTCGGCCTGATCGTGCTGCCCAGTCGGAATCCGATAGACGCTGCCGTTCTCACTATCGGTCACCATGAGCCCACCGTCCGGCCCCGCAGCAATGCCGACCAGCTTGCGAATCGACGGCCCCGCCGGTAGCACCCAAGCCTGCAACGAGTCCATCCCGTCCCCGTCGATGCGTAGCAGCCCGCCCTGTTCGGGCTGCGTGACGTATATGACTCCGTCCTCGTCCGCGGCCAGATGCGGACCGTCCACACTGTTTGCGCTGACCAACGACCACAGGCTGACCGGCTCGCCCGAAAGCTCAAAACGAATCACAGTTGTCAGACCTACAGTGGCAACAAAGACTGCATCATCGGCTTGGTAAACGACATCAACCGGCTGAAGATCCCTGCCCTCTAGGTCGGTCCCGAATCGGATTAGCTCCTGCCCCCCTGTATCGAACGCCGCCACATCCTGAGCCGGAGTTAGCGCGACCCAAATGCGACCTTGGTAGTCCACGTCAATCCCCCTGCTGCGATCAAGCCTGTTCTCTGCGATCGGGACCGCGTGGACGAATGCACCGTTCGCGTCGTGGATGCTGATGTGTCCGCCTCCGCCCGCGTCCAATACGTAGACGTTCCCGGCCGCGTCCACGGCGACGTCAACAGGCTCGACGAAGTCGCGGTCTGCCCCATTGAACCGGCCCACCTCCAGCCCGTCCGAATTCAGCACGATTAGGGAGACCTGCTCCGGGTCCACAACGTAAATCCTGCCGTTGGCTGAGGCGACTCCGCGAGGGCGGCTGAAGCTGTCATTGACGAGCTCAAAGACTGTCGTCCTCTCTTCGCCGTCAGGCAGCGTCGTACTGCCGATCGGCAAGCCGAAGATCGCCCCGTCATCCGCGCCTGCCTGGCCTCCAGGATGCCCCTCTACGGCGGAGATGGCGGAGGTCTCCCCTCCCCTGCCGGAAAAAACCCCCTCAATGCCAAGGCTGTCCTTCGCGACAGCGGCAACCAGGATGGCGGCGAAAAGGATGGGGCTGCCGCTCAAAAAAATCAGTGAACGCATCCTGGTGGCGGCGACGTCCTGCAGCCGTTCCCTCCAGTTATCCCTGCTCCCAACCTCCCCAGACTCGGCCGGAGTCTGCCCTCCGTCTTCCGCCAGCCACTCCTCTTTGCCCTCCGGCGCGGCGGCCGTCAGCGCGCCGCATGCCCAGCACGCGAGCTGACCTGGCAGCATCTCTGCCTCGCAACTGTCACAATGTTGCTTAGTTGGCATCGGCCGCCCACAAAAGGCGCAGAAGTTGGCGTCGGCCCGATTCGCGTAACCGCAGCCCGCGCACCCGATATCCGGTTCTTCTCCTGGAAAGTCGCCGCCTGACCTCAGAATTCCAGTCATTCGCTCTGCTTCAACGCCATATTTGGACATTCAGTCCGGAAGACCAAATCCGCGCCGGTGCGCAGATTCGTTCGCGTATGCCTATCACCGCGCAGGGCGTCCCCGCCTGGCCGTCAGCAGTGTCCTTTTGGCCGCCAAGCCCGTTCTGGCCTCCACGTTTTGCCCCCGTTACTACCTGTCATTAGGAAATCTATTATCCTGCATCAAGACACTGCTGCCAAACCTTTTGGCCTTTCTGCCAGTTGGAAAATGTCGCCCGCCATTGGAAGCAAGCGCCCCCCTCCCAACCGGGCCTGTTGCAAAACTGGGGCCTCCGCGTTTAGGATGGATCGTGGCTGCGGGCTAGCGGCAAGTCTCGCCGACTCACAGTTCAATCCGCCGCGACCACCTTTCTGTTAAGCCTGCACGGAGTCCGCTATGAGCGATTCGCCCCGGCCGAATCTTCTCTATATTCATTCCGACCAGCACAGCCCGCACGTAACCGGCTGCTACGGAAACGACATCGTGGAGACACCCAATCTCGACCAGCTGTCTGCCCGCGGCGTGATCTTCGACAACGCCTACTGCTGCTCGCCAATCTGCGTCCCCTCACGCATGTCGATGCTCAGCGGCCGCCACCCCTTCCAAAATGAAGTCTGGACCAACGAGCACGCGCTTGATTCGACAATTCCGACCATTGCACACGCCATGGGCGCGGCAGGCTATAGGCCGGAGCTCGTTGGCCGCATGCATGCGCTGGGGCCCGACCAGCTGCATGGCTACGCCGCGCGCTTTGTCGGCGACCACAGCGCCAACTACCCTGGCAACCCCGGCCCCGATCGGGGCGTCCTCGAAGGCACTGCCGGCCCGGAACGATTGAGCCTTACCCGCTCAGGCCCGGGTCAGAGCGGCTACCAGGTTCACGACGAGGAAGTCACCGCCGTCACCATCGCACGCCTCAACCAGCTCGGCGTGCAGAAACGGGCCGGCCTGCTTGACAAACCCTTCAGCATTTCTGTCGGGCTGATGCTGCCGCATCCTCCCTATGTTGCTCGCGCCGAAGACTTCGAGCGCTACGCCGGCGCAATCGCGCCCCCCCGCAAGCCGCCTCCCCCTACCGGAAAAGATCATCCATTCATGAGCTGGTGGCGCACCGCTACGGGAATCGAAAAATTAGACGAAGCCGAGACGCTGCGGGCGCGGGCTGCTTATGCCGGCCTTGTCTACCGCACCGACGCGCTGGTCGGCCAGATTCTGGACGCGCTCAGGGCCAACCGGCTCGACCACAATACCTTGATCATATACACCTCCGATCATGGTGATATGCAGGGCGAGCATGGCCTCTTCTGGAAGCACGTCTTCTACGAAGAGTCGGTGCGCGTCCCCCTAATCATGAGCTGGCCCGGCCGCATCCCGCAAGGGCAGCGTTGCCGGCGTGTCGTGAGCGCCGTCGACGTGGCAGCAACGATGCTCGACGCCCTCGGCGCTCCGGCGCTTCCCAACGCGGCCGGCCGCAGCTTCTTCGCCCATGTCGACGGTCGTCCTCAGCCCCCAATTTGGGAGGACATCGCCTTTTCCGAATACTGTACAGATAGGTTCGGCCCGCCCGAAGGCGCATTTCAACGTATGATCCGGCGCGAAGACTGGAAATACATCTACTATCACCGCCAGCCTCCCCAGCTATTCAATCTGAAAGAGGACCCGGACGAACGCGTGGATCGCTCGGACGACCCCCGGTGCCGGTCTATCATGCAGGACCTGCATGCCGAAACCCTGCGCGACTGGGACCCGGACTGCGTTCGACGAAAGATGGAACAGAAGAGGGCCGACGAACCGATTCTCCAAGCCTGGGCCCGTCACACCGGGCCGGAAGAACGCTACCGCTGGCCCCTCCGAAACGAGATGAACTGGCTCGCATAGCACGGCCCTTCTACTTTCGGCACGCTTCTCTCCTGGGAAGCCGTTCGGCCTGTGCCTTCCTGAATACCGATTCCCGGTCGCTCGCTTGACACCGCGCAGACTGCCCCCCGCGCGGCGAATGATCAAAGCGAGAATAAGGAACGCCCTCCAACGCCTTGTAGAGTGAGGCTCCCCGCAACCCCAGACGCCGGGACCGCTGAAGAGCCGTCCTCCGCGTCGCTGGCCCGGTTTACCCCCTTCCTCACTCCGCCCCTCGGTAACCTCAACGCAAACGAATATCTCCAGTTCGGGAACATTTCCGGCACTCCCACAGTCTAAGGAATCGATAGACAGGACTCGGATTTTTTCACTCTTATATTTCATTGGATAAAATACAGCCATGGCTACTGTCACTCGACGGGTAAGGCCTGATGTGACTGTCGCCCATTCCCAAGTCAGGCGATGGCCGGGACGGCAGTTTCGGCTGATGGTACGGTTATCACTTGTGGTGGCCGCTATCGTTGGCCTTTGGGCACTCTGGAACTTCACCGCAACCCCGGTAGAGATTGTGGTTGACGGCCACTCACTTACAATCAATACGCATCGTCGGGCTGTCGGCTCCCTCCTGACCGACCTCGGTCTTTCGCTGGACCAATTGGGCGAGCCACAGTCCGCGCAAACAGAAGTCGGGACCGTCGCGACCCTTGGCCTACTCCGACCAGGTACTGGCGCAGGCGAGGGCTCGACCAGGCAATTCGAAGAGGTGCGGATTTCCCACAGCCTCGATACGAGAATCGTGAACGGGATGCGAATCAGCGTTGAACGCCCGCGCCCCTTTCACATCTCTGCCGACGGCCGCGAGACCTTGATCTCAAGTTGGGCCTCGACGCCCGTCGAGCTCCTGCGGGACGCCGGCATCCCATTCAACTCGTACGACCGCTTGACAATCAATGGTGAGCTGACGAGCTGGGACCAGGAGATTCCCAGGGACCCGCCCAAGTTGAATCCCTCCCTTTTTGGCATCGGCAGCCTCTGGGGCCAGATAGGCAATGATCCGCTTCGTATAGAAATCGATCGTTCCGCGCTGCTCGTCATCGATGAGGGTTCAATTCCATATACAATTCATACGATGTCCGAGACGGTCGGAGAAGCTCTGCTGGACGCCGAGATCACAATCTACCTCGGAGATAACGTCCAGCCCAGCCTTGGTACGCCCGTTAGTACCGGAATGAGAGTGTTGATTCAACGCAGCACACCCATCAGTCTGCTGGCCGATGGCCGCCTTTACAAGACCCGCACCCTGAGCCGGACCGTAGGCGAAGCGCTCGCCGAAATCGGTATCGGTTTGGCCGGCCTGGACGAAGTTTCGCCTTCGCTGGATGCGATCATTTTTCCGGATATGCAGATCTCAATTGTGCGGATCATTGAGGAAATCGACCTTGAAGAGGAGATCGCTCCTTTCGAAACAGTCTGGATCGGGGATCGTGACCTCCTCATCGACACCCGCAGAGTCGAACCAGGGGCTTACGGCATCACCCGCCGGCGCTATCGCACCCGCTTCGTTGACGGCGAGGAAGTTGAACGCGTGCTCGAAGACGTCTGGGTGGCCCAGGAGCCGCGCGACCGGGTAATCGTCTACGGCCAGAATATCATCCCCCAGACTCTGATCACCGATGATGGAAAGGAAATCGTCTACTGGCGCTCCATTCGCATGAGGGCCACCAGCTATAGCGCTTCGACCGCCGGTGTCCCTACTAGCGTACCCTGGTTCGGAATCACTCGAACAGGCGACCCGATGCGCAAGGGCGTTGTCGCCGTCGACCCGAGATACATTCCTTTGCGAACCAAGGTGTATGTGCCCGGCTACGGCATCGGCGACGCGCTCGATACCGGCGGCAACATCAAGATCCGGCGTATCGACCTCGGCTACGACGACGACAACCTTGAGCTGTGGAGCAGCTGGGTCGACGTCTACCTTCTGTGGCCGCCTCCGCCGGAACATCAGATCGTTTGGGTCGTGCCAGACTGGCCAATTGAGCCATGACCGGAATCCATCGCGCATAGCGTAGTCCGTTTTGCGTTCTGGGTCGTTGATATGCCCAATACCTGATACACCGCAGAAACGAGCACGATGCGCTCATTCCTCATATGTCTGACTCTCGGCGTCGTGGCGCTGGCCGGGTTGACTTTACGCACCTGGAACGTCAACTTCGACGGTGGGCTCAACGCGCATCCCGATGAACGCAGCACCACCTGTTTCTACGCGCCCTCGGTTCAATGGCCTACCTCATCTGACGAGTTCCTCGATCCGCAACGCAGCCCCCTCAACCCTCTGTGGGACCGGCAAAATGACCGCCGCCGTTCCTTCACTTACGGCCACTTTCCCCTCTACCTCGGGATCTTGACCGGTGAGCTGCTGAGCGGCCTGGCAGAGCCGGCCTCGCACCTGCCGCTATCCGACCGCGTCCTCAATCTTATGGAGCGGGCCAACCACGCCTGCAGCGGCGTGGCTGTCGCCGGCCGCCTCCTGATGGCCCTGTTCGACACGTTGACCGTCCTTCTCCTTTTCCTGGTTGGACGCAGAATCTACGGCGCCGCCGCCGGCCTGCTGGCAGCAACGCTCTACGCCTTCACTGCTCAGGCCGTCCAACTGAGTCACTTCTTCGCCATGGACCCGTCAAGTACGACCTTCGTCGTCCTGTCCGTCTACGGCGGCATTGTAATGGTCCAGGATCGTTCCTGGCGCGGGGTAGTCTGGGCAGGCGTCGGCGCAGGGCTGGCAGTTTCCGCTAAGTTTAGTGCCTTGCCAATCCTTGGCGTGCCAATTGTGGCAGCCCTGGCCGCCGGCTGGCAGTCCAAAAGAACTCAAGTTTCCTACGCAAGCGGGCAGTTTGCTTCCGACCGCAGAAGTGCCGGCCAAATGCTCGTCGGCGCTCCGGTCGCCCTACTTGTCGCCTTTATCTCTTTCTTCCTTACCAGCCCCTACGCTATTCTCGACTGGCACAGCTTTATCCAGGCCACACTCGTGGAACAGGGCCGCATGGTACGCGGAATCGTCGACTTCCCCTTCACGCGCCAATACCGCACCACAACGCCATATCTCTACTTTATCCGGCAGCAGGTGGTTTGGGGCATGGGCCTGCCTCTCGGTTTCATCGCGCTCGCAGGGAGCCTCTGGGCGCTGGCTAAGTCGCTCCTGCTGCGGCCAAGGCTTGGGGAACTCTTGGTCTGGGCCTGGGTCGTCCCTTACTTCGGGCTGACCGGCGCCTTTCTGGCCAAATTCAACCGCTATATGAGCCCCATCCTGCCCTTCGTCCTCCTCTTTGCCGCAGGCATGATCGTATGGATCTGGAAACGCGGCGAAAGCCGGCGGCTGCGCCTGCCGGTCCGTCTGCCCGCCGTGCTGCTCGGGCTGGTCTCGGTCGGAGGTGCTCTGTTCTGGTCCCTCTCCTTGGTCAACGGCGTCTACGCGCGCGAGCACACCTGGGTTACGGCCAGCCGCTGGGTTTACGCCAACGCTTCGCCCGGTTCGGTTATCCTCTGGGAATCATGGGACGACCCTTTGCCAAAGAGCATACCTGGAGAGCCAGGTATGGACATGGGCAGCCACGGGCTGCGTCACATCGACTGGTCGCCCTACGAAGAAGACACAGAAGAAAAGTACCTCATTCTGCGGCAGAAGCTGCAGGAAGCCGACTACGTCATATACAGTTCCAAGCGCATTTACGAGAGCGTCGACGAGCTGCCGCAGCGCTACCCGATGACAATCCTCTACTATGATCTGATGTTCGGCGAGCGCCTGGGTTTCGTCCATGCCGCCGACTTTACTTCGCCCCCGCAACTGTTTGGATTTACTTTTCCCGACCACGAGGCCGACGAGAGCTGGAGCCTCTATGATCATCCGCGTGTGTCGATTTTCGCCAAGCAGGCCGAGCTAAGCGAAGCCGAGTATGACGCGCTCCTCTACGCCTCGTGGGAAGGCGCAATCCCTTGGCATCGCGGAGAAGACCCCCCATTATCGCCGCTGCTGAACGCTTTGGGGCTGGGCAGCGCGCCGGAAAACGAGCAGAGCGGGCTGGTAAATATGGTATTTTCGCTGCTCCAGGGTCAGGAAGCCCGTTCGGGAGAACCGCAGCCGCCCGCCGGCCGCGAGGAAGAAGGCCGGCCATCCCTCCTGCTGGAAACGCCCCTGGACCAGCTGCCTTTGGTCGACAACTACAGGTGGAACCGGGTCGCCAGCCAGAACACCTTGTTTGCCGTATCATGGTGGTGGCTTGTCGTCTCGCTACTCGGCTGGACCGCCTGGCCTCTCTCTTTTCTCCTTTTTCGCGGCCTGCGCGACCGCGGCTATCTGTTGGCTAAGACGCTCGGCTGGCTGCTGTGCGGCTGGCTGCTCTGGCTGTTCGCCAGCCTGGAACTCGCGCACAATACCGTGCGAAACGCATGGCTGGCCGTCGCGCTTGTGACGCTTGTCAACGCGCTCATATTGGCTCGGACCTGGCGGAGCGTCCTTACGTTCGTTCGACGAATGTGGGGAGTCCTATTGGTTGGCGAGGCACTTTTTGCAGCCGCCTTCGTTTTCTTCGTCTTCGTTCGCAGAGCCAACCCGGACCTGTGGCAACCCTGGTTCGGCGGCGAAAAGTTCATGGAGTTCGCCTTCCTCAATGGCATTCTGCGCAGCCCCACATTCCCACCCGTCGACCCGCACTTCGCCGGCGGCTACATCAACTACTACTACTACGGCATCTACCTGGTCGGCTACTTGGTCAAACTGACCGGCATTTACGCCGAAGTCGCGTTCAATCTCGCGATTCCCACGCTGTTCGCCCTTACTGTGCTCAACGCCTTCGCCGTGGCCTATTCGGTCTCCGGTCGGCAACGGCTCGGCGAGCGCCTTTCCCGAGCCGGAATCCTTCCTTTCCAACCTCAGGAACCGGACACCAGGCCCGCTCCAACAACGGCTCCTGTACAGTCGGATCCTCCTGTCGAATCGCTCGAGGCAAAGGTCAGGCGTCTGGAAACGCCGGTCAAAGATGGCAGGCCGTCATTGGAGAGAAGGAACGACGCGAGAGGTCTTCCCGACCAGATCCAATTTGACAGCGAGACTACGGTCTACACGGGACCTGCCCGTATGTCCGAGTTCCCCCAGACCGAAACCTCCGAGGAAGCGCAGCCCCGTTCGCAGATGATGCCGGACGACCCGCCGCCTGACCCAGACCCCGCGAACGCGCGGCCTATCCCCTGGCACGTGGGTATCGCTTCCGCCTTGTTGGCGCCGCTCTTCGTGGCCATTCTTGGCAATCTGGCCGGCTTTGGGCAGCTCCTGCATTCATTGAGCAGGGCCAGCCAAAGCCATTTCAATTTCGGCATACCCGCCTTCGAAAGGGCGATTCATGCCGCCAGCGGCTTGTGGCGGACGCTGACGACAGGCGCCGCGCTTCCGAACTATGATTTCTGGGCGCCAAGCCGTGTCATTCCTGAAACAATAAACGAGTTTCCTTACTGGAGCTTCACCTATGCCGATCTGCACCCGCACATGATCGGCATCCCATTTTCGCTCTTTTTCGTCGCACTGGCTTTGACACTCCTGAACAGTTTCAAACTGGACTGGAGGCGGCACTGGCCATACCTCACGCTCCTCTTGGGCGGCCTCTCCTTCACTCTGGGCGTTCTGACCGCCGTCAACCTGTGGGAACTACCCACCTACTTTGGCCTCGGGGTCCTGGTGCTGGCAGTCGCACTACATCGCAAACGAGGCCGGCTTCTGCTGGGCCGTGTCATCATTCTGGGGGCAGCCCAACTGGCGGGCGCCTACTTGCTGTTCCTGCCCTTCTTTCGCAGCTATACGAACGTGGCCGCCGGCGGCATTGGGCTGGTACGGGCCCCGGACGAACTGGGGCATTGGGCGCAGATCTGGGGATTCTTCGCTTTCGTCCTATTCTCCTGGCTGCTGGTTGAGCGAAGCGAATGGCGCAGACTTCGCTTCCTCAATCTGCACAGGCTGCTGGTCAGCAGATGTACGCTGGTCTACTTCACCGGGACCGTACTCAGCCCTATCCTTTTCCTTGCATCAGCCCTGCTCCTGGCATTTAGTGACCAGATCATTCTCGCCATCTGCCTGCCGGCTTTGGGTATCTCTCTTCCGCTCCTCTTGCGGCGGGGCCGGTCGTCCGATACAGGTACGGTAAGCGTCGCCCTGCTGACTTCGGTCGGATTGGCCGTCCTGGCTGGAACGCAGCTAATCTATCTGAAGGACTTTCTTCAGGGCGGCAACGCCTATCGCATGAATACTCTCTTCAAGTACTACAGCCAGGTGTGGGTTTTGTGGGGTGTCGCAGCAGCGATAGCACTGCCCAGTATCTTTGCCAGGCTCACGGCCGCCCGCAAGGGACGGTCGCATGCTTCAACCGGCTTTGAGTTGCCGGCCCGGGGAGGACCCGTTTGGAAGACTAACGGACGTCTATCGCCGCTTGGACGCGCTTGGAGCCTCGCATTTGCCTTCCTTCTAGCCGCCAGCCTGGCCTTTCCGCTTTGGGGAACGCCATCACGCCTGGCACAACGTTTCCCTGGATGGCGTCCGCCGGTCGGAACCTTGGACGGAATGGCATTCATGGAAAACGGGACCTACCTATGGCCCGACAGCGACAACGCTATCGAGCTGAGCTACGATTGGGAGGCTATACGGTGGATTCTGGAGAATGTCCGCGGCAATGCAGTTGTTGCTGAATCGGCGCAGATCGACTACTACAGGGCCGGCGGCACCCGCGTAGCAAGCCTCACAGGCCTTAGCGGACTGCTGGGCATGCACGCAGGAGAGCAACGCTTCGCAAAAGACGTTGGGCAGCGCCACGGAAAACTCAGCGAATTCTGGAGTACCAACGAGCTCGGTCGCATCGAAGAAATCATCAGAGAGCTGAACATCGACCTCATCTATGTCGGACAACTGGAGCGCCATCAACACCCGGCCGCGCCTGCACGACTGGAACAACTGAATGCAATCGGTTTTCTGCAAACAGTCTTCCGAAATCAAAAAGTAACGATTTACGCTGTACCATCCCAGTGGCCGACCGAACCATCGGGCCAGTGAAGGCGGTCGCATCTATGGGCCTTACCGCAACTGTCATACCTCTGCTGGCGCGCATTTGGCGGATGGCGCCGCCGCGGCTGCGCGGCGCCATAACCTGGGCGGTGACCGGCAAAGTCATTGTCGGTGTTAGCGGCGTACTTTTGACCGATGCCCAGCAGGTATTGCTCCTGCGTCATCGCTTCCACCAGGCTGGGATCTGGGGCATGCCCGGCGGCTGGCTGTCCCCGGGCGAGACGATATTTGCCTGCTGGCGGCGCGAAGTGCGAGAAGAGTTGGCGCTGGAAATCGTTGTCGAAGAGATCATCGGTCATCGCTCAACGTCGCGCACGCTGGAGTTCTTCCTCTTAGGCCGGATCAGCGGCGGCCAACTGGCGATCGACCCGATTGAGATCGTTGAGGCCCGCCCGTTTTCCGAGGACGAGTTACCGCCTATGGAGCGGTTCCACAAGAAAGTAGTCGAGCAGGCCTTGGGCGCTCGACGGGAATGTCTGTCAGAGGGCGGGAATTGCTCTCTCGACAGCCGCTCAAAAGCTGCCGCTGGCGAAAACAGAGACTCCCCAAATGCGTGAAGTCTTTCTGCCCTTTCTGACCTGGTACCTGGTCACCCAGCTGGTCGGAGCCGCGGCGCTGCCGCTCACGCTGCGCTATTTCCGCAATCTGCCCGACAACGGGTACACATTTGCACGAATACTGGGCATCCTGCTGGTCAGCCTGTTGCTTTGGCTGGGCACTAGCTACGGCCTGCTGCGCAACAACGTTGGCGGCGTCTGGCTTGCACTCTTTGTCACCGCTTTCCTGTGCCTTTGGCTTGCGCTAAGAAAGGGAACCGCGCCTCCAAGCGAGACACACACAACTCCCAACAGTCCCAGATTTCAAGTCCCCCGCTGGACCTACGTGCTGACCGTCGAACTGCTCTTCCTTTGCGCCTTCGCCGCGTGGACATGGGTGCGCGCCCGCGACCCCGCCATCAGCCATACCGAGCAGCCGATGGACCTGATGTTCATGAGCGGCATCTGGAGTAGCCCTAC
Organism: Caldilineaceae bacterium; assembly: GCA_022827195.1. Taxonomy (GTDB): domain Bacteria; phylum Chloroflexota; class Anaerolineae; order Caldilineales; family Caldilineaceae; genus Bin5. The sequence goes on along the minus strand of JAJDTL010000037.1, from coordinate 27,569 downwards.
TTATCCCCCCCGCGATCCGTGGCTGGCCGGCTATGCCATCAGCTACTACTACTTCGGATACTGGATGATAACCGCCCTCGCGCGTCTTGCCGGCCAACCCCCGGAGATCGCCTACAACGTGGGCCAGGCCTGTTGGTTTGGACTTCTCTTCACCGGCAGCTTCGGGCTCGGCTACAACCTCTTGCGGTTGCGAGCAGTGGAAGCGGACGCCGCCGCAGCCGTTCTAGGCACAGACGAACTGTCGGACGAAGAGGCAGACGACGCCGAGAAAGAGGACGATGACGAAGTACCAGACGAATCTTCTGAAACAGAGATGGCCGAACAGGCGGAAGAGCTGGAAGACCTTGAAGCCGAACAAGGCGCCGCTGATCTCAAGACCAATACCGGTGACGATTCACTGGCCAATGGCGCCCCGAATCCCGCTCTGCCACGGGGGCTGCCCGTGGCCGCAGGGCTATTGACTGCGACTGCCGTCGCATTGACCTCCAATTTGCACGTGCTGCTTGAATGGCTGTATGCCCAGGGCGTCCGCCTTGACGGACTGCTCCGCCTGGTAGATGTCTATAACTTCCCGGAGAGGGCGCAAGTCTCACGTCTCTGGTACATCGACAGCGGTTGGACCTGGTGGTGGCGGGCCAGCCGTGTCATCGAGGACCTCGACTTCGATGGCAACCACATCGAGATCATCGACGAATTCCCCGTATTCAGTTACATCCTCGGAGACAATCATCCCCATGTGCTCGCCATGCCCTTTGTCATCCTGGTTATCGCTATCGCGTTGAACTGGTTTTGCGCAGGCACGCGGGAAGACGTCCGACCGCAAACACCTTTTCGTCACTTTCGTTCTCTTATCGGCAGCCTGCCTCTGGGCGTGGTAGGGCTGGGCCTGCTGATCGCGGCAACCGGCGCCCTCTTCTTTCTCAATTCATGGGACTTTCCTCCCTATCTGCTACTGATCCTGATCGCGGCGCTCTTCACCGGCGCATGGCAGATTTCCGAGAATCTGGCACCCCTCCGGGCCGCGCTGACTCGCATGGGTATCATGAGCGTCGCGCTCATCGGCGGGACCCTGCTTCTCTATCTGCCTTATTTGTTGACCGCACAAAGCCAGGCCGCCGGAATCCTCCCCAATCTGTTCCACCCTACCCGCCTGCCTCAGTTCCTGCTGATGTTCGGCCACTTCCTGGTCGCAGTCACCGGGCTCTTGCTCGTTGCATGGCGCGAACAGCCCCCGTCCGTGGTCGTCCTGGTCACATTCGCCATCTACGTCTTCGGTCTGCCTGTAGTCTATCTCTTCATAGCAGGGCTGCTGACTGTGAGCGGTTCTGCCGCGGCGCCCCCCTTGCCTGAAGGCGCAAGCGGCTACGGTGAAATCATCATCCATCGCCGCCTCTCACAGCCCCTCACCTTTCTCCTTTTGGGCTCCCTACTCTCCTTGACGTTGGCGATGCTCTGGCAGCGGCTTGTTGGGCCGCAAAACTCGCCGCGAACAACAGCTTTCGTACTCTGCCTCGTCGCGATCGGTATCCTTCTTGCCTATGCCCCCGAGTTCACCTATCTGCGGGACCACTTTGGCATACGCATGAATACAATCTTCAAGTTTTACTATCAAAGTTGGCTGCTACTGGCGATCGCCTCCGCATTTGCCATCGCCTGGTTCGCAACGGGCCGCGTCTCAATTCCCTTTCCCGGATACCTCATTCCAGCCTTCTCGCTCTTGCTTATCCTTTCGTGCCTGATCTATCCTGTGGCGGGCGTGTACGCCAAAATCAACGGCTTCGGCACTCGCCAGCCAACCCTCAACGGCCTTGCCCATATCGGCGCCGACGAAAAGGCCGCGATCGATTGGATTCGGCGCAACACGCCTGAAGATGCAGTAGTTTTGGAGGCCAAAGGAGCAAGTTACCAGGTGAATTCTTCTCGCATTAGCGCGGCCACGGGAAGGGCTACGCTCTTGGGATGGGACGGCCATCAGTCCCAGTGGCGCGGTCGGACCTATGGTGAGCTGGCGGCCGGCCGCGCACAGTCGATCGAGGAGATCTACCAACGTCCCATGCATTCGATCCTGCCGGCTTTGCTCGATCGCTGGCAGATCGACTATCTGATCGTCGGCCCCGAAGAGCGAGCGCAATACAGCCTGTCGCCGACGGTGGAGTTGCAATTGGCCACTTTCCTTGAGCTTGTTTTCGAACAGGGCAACTATCGCATTTTTCGAACGCAAGTCGCGGCACAAAAGGGCTACTAGTGGTCGCCATAATACGCGGCCTCCCGTGCATCAGGACCAATCGAGTGTGGCCGCATTGACAACAAGTGTCTTGGATTGCAAGGAACAACAGGTTGCCGGTGTCAGAAGAGAATTCGACTGAACCACCTGTCTCCAAGAAATTAGACGCGGAGGACGATCGTCCGGCAAAGGAGAAGCCACCAGCGCTCATGTCCGCAGCCGCGCCAGCCGGGCCCACCGTTGAGCAAGCCTTGTACGCGCTTCTGTTCGTCCTGGCGCTGAGCCTGCGGCTCTACGGTTTGGGCATGTCTGAGCCGATTTCACCGTGGGAGGCAGCGCAGATCTGGCCCGCTTGGCTGGCCCACTCCTACGGCCTGCTTGAAGCCAGCCGGCTCCCCGATCAGGGTGCACCGGTAAGCCCTCTTCTCTTTTCGATCCAGCGCGGCATTTTCTTCCTGACTGGAGGCGGCAATGCCTTCTGGGCACGCCTCGTTCCCGCCGCTGCCGGCGCCGGGCTTGTTCTGGCCGCATGGACGCTCCGCAGCAGCATGGGGCGGGGCGGGGCCTTGATGGCCGCGTTCCTCTTCGTCTTTGACCCCTGGCTGCTCTCCTTCAGTCGCATGGCCGATAGCGCGACACTCTCGCTCTTGACAGCAATACCCCTGTTGGGTTGGCTGTTTGACGACAGCAACAAGGGAAACAAGGCAATTTGGCTGCCTGCGGCCGTCGGGCTCTTCCTGATCAGCGGACCCTTGGCATGGCTGTTGCTGCCTACCTTGGTGTTCGCACTCGTGCTGAGATACGACGTCACTCGGAATCTGTTGGCAGATGGAGTGCGAGGGCGAACGGCAGCAATCTGCTTGGGGACCATGCTTCTTGGTGCGACCGGCTTCTTAGCCAATTTCTCTGGGCTTTCCCTCGTCGGAGAAAGTGTCGGCCTCGCAATCGAGCACCTCTTCGTCGGTTCCTACGGCCACTCCATCCTGCACGCGCAGCAGGCCTACCCATTGAACTGGGCCTTGCTCAGCCTTCTTGTAGACGAGCCGTTCTTGATACTCTTTGGCGGGATCGGGCTCTTCTTCTCACTAGCGATGATAAATCGGCCGTTCTCTGGAAACCGTGAGGACCAAGACGAACTCGGCCTCCCCAACAAAGCTCGTCCACAGAATTCTGCCCAGACGCAACTGCTGCGTGTCCTGGCGGGAGGTGTCGGCTGGGGGCTGATGCTGATACTCCTGCCCGGGCGAACACCTGTCAGTCTGCTCGTCCTGGGACTCCCGTTGCTCCTGCTGGCGGCAGGAACTGCAACGACCATCTTACGTTTTGGACTGACAAAAGGGCTGTACAAGAACGAAGCCAGTTTGCTGACCCTTGCGACCATGGGTATCCTGCTTGTTACGTCATTCTTCTGGACTGGCAATTTGACCGAGTCTCTGCGAACCGGCAGCTTTGACCTGCGTCTGACTGCATTCTATCTGCTTATCCCGGCATTGGGCGTGTTTCTTTATCTGTGGGCGGGCGCGCGCGCGGGCGGGCAGGCTTTTGGCCTGCTGTTCCTGGCGGCCATCTTTCTGGTACAGGCGAGCAGCAGCTGGAAGATGAATCTTCGCCCGGAAGCAAATCAGGTACACAGCCTTTTTGCCGAAGTGGGAGACGAAGGGGTCGCTCAATTGGCGGAGGACGTCACGCGCCTCAGTTTTCTTCGTGCCGGGAAGAGTACGACCGCACCGGTTTATCTGCATGTGAAACCCAGTCACCTGCCGTTCTTTGCCTGGCACTTGCGTTCAATGCGCGATCTGCGTTGGCAGCCTGGTTCCCAGATGAGAGAACTGGAAGGTGATGCCTTGGTTGTTAGCCAGCGCGGCGCCGGCAGCGAGGGTGAGCGGCTCAACCTGCCCAGCGGCTACATTGGTAGCAGTTATGCAGCAACCCAACGTTGGCTGCCGACCGACCTTGTCGGCGCAGGCCCCCTCTTGAGATGGATTCTCCTTAGAGAGAGGGGGCAAGTCTCTGGGGACGAATCCAGCCAGGAAGAGGCCGAACTTTGGGTAAGACGGGAGTAGACGATGGCTGATCAAGAAGGATCGGAAGGCCGGGCGCTGGACGCCGACGAAGCGCCATCTCTTGCTGAAGAACAGCAACCTGCCGAAGCGAGGCAGGGCGCGCCCTCCGGGTTGCTCGACAGTAGCATCATTCAGTCCATGCGCCTTGACTGGGAGGTGGTCGCGTGGGGCGCCATCCTGGTTTTGGCCGTCGTTACGCGCTTCTACGACTTGGGCGCACGCGGCATGAGCCATGATGAGAGCCTGCACGCAGTCTACTCGCACGAACTCTACCGCAGCGGCAGCTACCAACACAACCCCATGATGCACGGGCCATTCTTGTTCCATGCAAACGCTCTCATCTACTATCTGATCGGCGCCAGTGACGCCACTTCGCGCGTCATGCCCGCCCTGGCCGGAATCGGCGCAATTGGCATGGCCTGGTTCTACCGCCGTTGGCTCGGTCGTCTGGGCGCGCTGTTCGCCGGCATGATGCTGCTCGTCAGCCCCAGTTTGCTCTTTCACAGCCGCTACATCCGCAACGACATCTACATCGTCTTCATCGCAATGATCTGGGTGTACGGCATTTTCCGCTTTGTCGAAGATCGCAGGATGAAGTGGCTCTATTTGACCGTTGCCGCAATGGCGCTCGGATTCGCCACCAAAGAGAACCAGTTCATGTCAGGGGCGATTTTCGGCGCCTTCCTGGTCGCAGCCGCGCTCTGGCGCCGTTTTCGCGCCCGTGAACCGGTCCGTCTCAGCCCCTATGCCGATCTCGCAGTTCTTTTCTTCACCCTCGTACTGCCATTCACCGCTCCGTTTGGTCACCTGCTCCTGGGGTGGGATGCACTCGCCTACGCAACCACCGAGGACTTGGCCAAATCGGCCCTCTTCGTGCTGCTGATGACTGCGGTCAGCCTGATGATCGCGATGTTCTGGTTCGTTGTCCTGAAGAACAACAACAAGCGTAACGGGGCCGCTGCTGCAGATGAGGTGGAACAATCCCTCACCTTCGGCAACTGGGCCGCCCTCATGGGTCTCTTTTGGGCCATCGAGATAGTGCTTTTCACGACCTTCTTTACCAACGCCGTAAATGGTCTTGCAACCGGCGTCGTCGGCAGCCTCGGCTACTGGCTTGCACAGCAGGAAGTGCAGCGCGGTAGCCAGCCCTGGTACTACTACCTGCTTCAGGCGCTGCTCTATGAAATCCTTCCCCTCTTTCTTAGTCTGGGCGCCCTTTCGCTGCTCGCATGGCGGACTGCGGTGCGCAACTGGCGCAGGGCGAAATCAGACGAGGAGGAAGTTCAGGTAGATAAGGAATCTTCCCCAGTGGAAGAGCCGGGCTCCCCCTCAACCGCATACGCGAGCGGAGCCGACCAGCCAAACGTTTTGGTTCGGCCGTACGTCATTGCCTTTCTCGCTTGGTGGATGGTTACGGCCTGGCTGGCATACTCCTACGCCGGCGAAAAGATGCCTTGGCTGATGACCCACCTGGCACAGCCGATGGCACTGATCGGCGCGTGGTGGTGCGCCCGTTTGGTGCGGCGTATCAACTGGGAAGAGTTGCGAGCAACCTACGGCTGGTGGGTTTTCGCGCTGCTTCCCGCACTTCTTTTCATTGTCGCAACGTTGTTCAGCTCCTTTCCCGAGGGCGGACGCGAGCTGGATGCTCTGGCACAGACCGCCCGCTTCATCCCTGTCCTGGTCGCGAGCGTAGCAGTGATCGCATTGGTCGTCGTGGCATTCGTACGCTATGGCTGGCGGCAGATCCTGCGTCTGACCGCCGTGGTGGCGGCCGCGCTACTGTTTCTCCTCACAATTCGTTTCTCCTATCTGCTTACCTACCTCAACTATGACATGGCGACCGAGTATCTGGTCTACGCCCACGCCTCTCCCGATGTGAAAGTCGCGCTGGATGAAATCGAGAGAATCAGTGAACGAACGGTCGGAGAGCGTGAGATTCAGGTCGCCTATGACGATGACGTAGCATGGCCGATGACCTGGTACATGCGCTTCTACCCCAACGCTCTCTTCTACGGCGCCAATCCGTCCGGCGATTCGATGGAGTCGCCCATTATCCTCGTCGGCGACAAGAATTACGCCAAGGTGGAACCTTTTGTGGCGCGGGACTACGTCAGCCGCTCCTATCGCCTGATCTGGTGGCCCGAAGAGAGCTACAAAGGCCTATGGGACGGGGACCGGCAGCAACATCGCGGCCTGTCCTTTTCGCAAATCTGGGACGCCCTGTCCGACCCGGAAAAGCGCAACCGGCTCTGGCAAATCTTCTTCTACCGCAACCACCCCGACCGCTCGCTCACGGCATGGCCGCATGTCGAAGAGTTCCGCATGTACGTCCGCAAAGACATCGCGAATCTCGTCTGGGATCTCGACGTCATCCCAACGGCAGCCAGCGACCCAATCTTTAACTACTCGGAAATCGAACGTACCGCCAGCGGCCTCTACAGTGGCGCATTCGCAGGCGTTCCGCTAACTGCCCCCCGCGCAGTCACAGTGGGCCCGGATGCACGCCGCTACATCCTGGATACCGGCAACAACCGCGTTGTCGTCCTCAACCCGGACGGTTCGCTCGCCTTGGCGTTCGGCAGCACCTGCCTCCTCTCCGACGAAGTCGGCACCGGCTGCCTCGATCCCGATGGCGCAGGCCCTCTGGAAACCGGCGACGGCCAGTTCCGCGAACCGTGGGGGATTGCAGTGGCAGCCGACGGCACAATTTTCGTCTCCGACACCTGGAACGGGCGCATCCAGGCATTCGACAGTTCCGGAAATTTCTTGAATAAGTGGGGCTTTTTCGGTACGGTCAGCGGCGATTACGCCGATCCCTTTGTCCTCTTCGGCCCGCGCGGCCTGGCAATCCACCCGTCCGGCAATCTTCTCGTCGCCGACACAGGAAACAAGCGCATCCTTGAGTTTACGCCCGACGGGGAGTTTGTGCGGCAGGCCGGCGGCGGTGGCGTCCTGCTCGGCTACTTCGACGAACCCGTTGATGTTGCCGTTCACCCAACAACCGGCCTGATCCTCGTTAGCGATGCCTGGAACAGCCGCATTCAGGTCCTGTCCTCCGACCTGCAAGCGCTGTCCGAGTGGCCAATGCCCACTTGGGACAGCGACAAGGTCTGGGACAAGCCCTATTTGGCCGCAGCAAACGACGGCACAGTCTACGCCACCGATCCACAGTTCGCACAGGTATTCGTGATCTCCGCCGATGGTATCGTACGCGCCAGCTTCGGCAGGTACGGTAGCGAACTCAACCATTTCGCCAAGCCCAATGGCATCGCTATCGACCCCTTGAGCGGCGAGATCCTTGTCGCCGACGCCGACAACAATCGAATCCTCATCTTTGGAAGTGGATAAGGATTAGAGTCTGCAAATGCCTGCAGGTGACCTTGCTGCGGGCGGCGCAATTCAGGAGTTGCAGCCCTGCGCCGTCTGCGAACAGCCGAATCGCGCCGGGGCCACTTTCTGTGGACACTGCGGCCTGCGCATGGCTGCGCAATGCACGAACTGCGGCGCAGACAATCCTCGAAGTCTCACCTTTTGCGATGCTTGCGGTGCGGCCCTCCCCGCAGCCTCCCCCTCCCTTTCGAATGACCCACGCTTCTCCGCATCCTCGGCTGAGCGCGTCCGCCCCGCCTCCGTCTTCAGCCCGCTTAGGGCTCGCCTGCCAAGGATTTCAGCCTACCTGCGATCGCCCGGTGTGACCTGGCACTCTCCTGCTGTTGAGTGGCAATGGTCGATGCCTTTCATGCGAGACTGGGCCTTCCGCCACCGATGGGAGATGTCGGCGGTCGTCCTGCTCACTGCAATGGCAGCCCTCCTTCGTATCTACCGCCTGGCCGACTACCCTGCCGGCTTCCACGGTGACGAAGCATGGAGCGGGCTGGAGGCATTGCGCATCCTTGAAGAAGGTTGGATCGGCATCCATAGCGGAAGCGCCTTGGGACAGGCGGCCGGCACCTTCTACGTTACCGCACTCCTGATACTGCTATTTGATGCTTCAATTTTTACCGTCCGCCTCTCTATGGCGCTCTTCGGCATCGCTACCGTGCCCGCGGCCTATCTGCTGTTCAGGATCGGCTTCGGTCGCGTGGCCGCGTCGTTCGCCGCAACCGCGCTGGCAGTAAGTCACTGGCACCTGCACATGAGCAGAGTGACCTGTCCCGTAGTCGCTCTGCCATTTGCCTGCACAGTGGCGGCGCTCGCCCTCATCTTAGCCATGCGTTCCCGCAGTCGTCTGACATGGCCGGTTGCGGGAGGCCTACTGGGCCTCGCGCCATACACCTACTTCGCCTATCCCAGCTTCTTTGTCGCCGTGTTCGCGGTCCTGGCCGTCTACCTCTTTCTTCAAAGAGACCAGTTGCAGCCCACTCTCCTTTCGCTTGCCCTCTTCTCTATCGGCCTGGTCGTCGCGCTGATCCCGGTCATCTCCACCACGATCTCCTCGCCGACCGTACAGACGGGACGCATGGGTCAAGTGTGGGTCTTCCGCTCGCACGAGTTTCCACAGGGCGAGGCACTCACCGAGCAAGTCAGCTTTCTCGCGCGGCGAACATGGGACTCCCTTACGCTCTTCATGCGCAACCCGAGGGTTGACGGCACTGACGGTTCCGGCGGCAAAGGCGCAGTGGATGCGGGAATCGCGGTCCTCGCATACGTCGGCCTTGCCGTCTCAGTAAGAAGGTGGCGCAGCCCTCCTTACCTTCTGGCCCTGCTCGCAGTACTCGGTGCCCTGTCCGTACTGGTAGTCACCGACCCTTCCACGGGCACCCTGAGACGCAGCATCACAGCAATCCCTTGGGTCTTCGGCCTGGCCGGCGTCGGTGTCGTCAGCGTCGCCAACGTCATTCGCAGCGCCTTCGGCCAAAGCGGTAGGCTTGCCGTCGCTGGCGCGCTCATTCTTGTGCTGATGGCCGGCTCGTTCTGGAATCTGCGATACTACTTTGATGAACTGGCCAAGAGCCGTCAGTTGGATTGGGCCTTCGCCTCGGATCACGTCGAGGCCCTGGAATCGGCCCACACTTTCGCCGACCCGGGCACCATCTACTTCTACTCAAGTCGCTGGGCCTTCGACTATGAATCTATTCGTTTCCTTTACCCCGACAGTCCCGGAACCGACCGATCTGATGAATTTGGTACCTTTGATCTGACCAAAATGGATGACGGCCCCGTAACCTATGTGCTGATAGGGCACTACGCCCGGGAAATCGACCGGCTCGAGCAGCTTTATCCAGGCGGCGACACCATCGTCGACAGCGACCCCCGCCTCCGTTTCATCGTTTACCACCTCAACTCCTGACCGAAGCAACCGCAAACAGGGCCGGGATTCCAGTTGAGCCCAACCAGCGATTTCGAAAACGCCGATGCAGCTAACCCTCTGCTTCAACTGCGAGTACCGCAATCGTCCAACGGCCGACTTCTGCGGGTCCTGTGGCACTCCGCTCAGGCGCAACTGCCCCAACTGCAGCACCAACAATCCCGGCGCCTTTCAATTCTGCGACGACTGCGGCGCACCCCTTAGCGACTTGGCACGGCCTGAATCCGCGCAATCGACTGTCAGCCGCCCAGCAAGAGCATCCCGCCCTGGCCCTGTTGGTCCTGAATCACACGCGAAATCAGTAGCGCGCCGAAAGTCCCGTGCATTCGGCATTTTCTGGGATGTACCCCCTCCGCAGTGGCAGTGGAACAGGGCCTTCCTGCGCGCATGGACGCGGCGCAACCGGTGGGAGTTGCTCGCAGTCGTTTTCCTCACCGCGCTGGCCGCCTTTCTGCGGATCTACCGCCTGGGCGACATACCTGACGGATTCAACGGCGACGAAGCCTGGAACGGAATCGACGCCCTGCGCATCCTTGATCAAGGCTGGATAGGCGTCTACACGCCCGGCGCGCTGGGGAATATGACCGGACCTATCTACCTGACTGCTCTCACCTTCTTGCTTCTGGATGCCTCAATCTTCTCCGTTCGCCTCTCAATGGCGCTCTTGGGAATCGCCGCCGTCCCCGCGACCCATCTGCTCCTCCGACTGGGTTTCGGGCGCTGGGTCGCCCTGCTTGGAGCCACCGTCCTGACGGTTAGTTACTGGCACCTGCACTTCAGCCGCATGGGCTATCAGCTTGTGTCACTCTCTCTTGTCGCCCCGGTCGCCGGCGCTGCCCTGCTCTGGGCGATGCGCAGGCAGAGTCGCTGGCACTGGCTGGCCGCCGGTGCCGCTTTGGGTCTCGTACCCTACACATACCTCGCTTTCCCCGCCTTCTTCGCCGCGGTCGCCGGGACTCTCGCGGTCTACCTTCTTCTCAAGCGGGACACGATTGCAAATACTCTTGTCACCTTGGCTTTCTATGCATTTGGGGCGCTGCTCGTTTCGACCCCTTTTCTCCTTTTCCTGTCCGAAAACTGGGATGTCTACATGCACCGAACAAGCATGGCGTCCGTATTTCGCTCGCATGAGTACCCGCAGGCCGGAGACTTCGCCCAAAGGGCCTCCTTCTTCGCCACGCGTGCATGGGAATCATTGACCGTCCTCGCCAGGCAGCTGAGGTCGGATGGCGTGGACGGCACGGGCGGCGCAGGCCCGCTTGACCTGGGAATCGCGGCGCTGGCTTACCTTGGGCTTGCACTGTCCATCAGAAAATGGAGGAGCCCGCCCTACCTGCTCGCTGCGCTGGTAGTTATCCTGGCCATGCTCGCACAACTCTTTGCCCTGCCAGAGTCCGGGACCTTGAGACGCAGCATCGCGGCAGTCCCGTTCATTGCCGCTCTGGCCGCGATTGGCGCCGCCGAAGTCGTTCGTCTTGTCAACCGTAGATTTGGGACAGAAGGCCGCAATATCGCAATGGCAGGCGTAGCCTTAACGCTGGCCGTCAGCAGCGTCTGGAACGTTAGATACTATTTTGGAGAGTTGGCGCAAAGTCCGACCGTAAAATTTGCCTTCGTCCCCGATCACGTAGACGCCCTGGCTGCGGCACACTCGTTTCAGAACCCGGGCACGATCTACTTTTACTCAGGCAGGTGGAGCTTCAACTACGAAAGCGTCCGCTTTCTGCACCCCGCCAGTCAAGGGATGGACCGTTCGCGGGAATTCGGTACGTTTGAATTCGAAAAGGTCCACGAAGGGCCGGTCACCTATCTCCTCGTCGGGGCATACGCCAAAGAGATCGACCGCCTCAAAGAACTCTACCCCGACGGCGAGATCATCATTGACGACGCCCCATACCCGCGTTTCATCGTCTACCACCTGCGGTCGTGACGCAGATGCCAGGCCACCGGCGAATAGGTAACGGCCCCCGTTGCTCACTCTTGTGCAAAAGCGACCGCTGCGAATCGAAGACTACGGGAGATGCCTGTCCAATGCCATCGGCTCCGAACATGTGGCAGTTTTGACCAAAATGTCCCTTCACCCGACGCATTTCAAGACCTCCCGTACTCGGTCCTGGAGACAAACGGATAGGACGACGGCAGATGATAAACCTTAAGTTATTGGCAATCAGCCTTGTCGGCCTGTTCGCTGTCGCGGCCTGCACGCTGGCCCCACCGCCTTTTTCGATAGCTGCAGATTCCATTCTCACACTGCGTCTCGCCCAAATGCAGGTGGAGGCAGCGCCTCCGCCGCAATCGAGTTCCAATGTCGCCCCGTTAGGCGTCGCACGTGCCTCCAATCACAGCGAGCTTGCCCATCTTGCGTTCGACGGCGACGAGGAAACGATGTGGAGCGCCGGGGGCGACCCGTCGCATTGGATTCAAGTGCTCCTTGACAATACATACACAGTCGACAAAATAGAACTGGTTGTCACCCAGTCGCCGGCCGGCCCAACGACCCACGAAGTGTGGCTCGAAAACGGATCTGGCGTCTGGACGCTTCACTCCCGCATGGCAGATCTTTTCACCGAAGACGGGCAGACTCTCGAACTGCCGATACTTCCACCGCTGAATGTCGAACAGGCGCTGTTTCTGACCCGGGACAGCCCCAGTTGGGTAGCATGGCGCGATATCAGGGTCTTCGGCAAGCTCTCGCAAAATGAGTGAAGGCTTTTGTAAAGATTCCGCGATGACCGGCAGCGTATCTGAACTTCAGAAAGACAACAACTAACGGGGAAAAACCAACAATCGCAAGTGTGACGGAGAGCCCGTGATGGCCCAAAACCGCCCCAACATTCTCTGGTTCTGTACCGATCAACAGCGCTTCGACACCGTGCAAGCCCTCGGCAATTCACACATCAGAACACCCAATTTGGATCGTCTGTCCGCCGAAGGTGTCGCCTTTACCCACGCATTCTGTCAGAGCCCAATCTGTACGCCAAGCCGCGCCAGCTTCCTGACCGGTCGCTACCCCGCCAATGTACGCGCCTGCATGAACGGCAATGAAGAGTGGGGCGAGGGCGCGCCGTTGATCACAAAACTGCTGGCCGACAAAGGCTACGACTGCGGCCTCAGTGGCAAGTTTCACCTTGCCGGCGCCCACGGGCGCGAAGAACCGCGGCCGCACGAAGACGGCTACCGCGTCTTTCACTGGAGCCACGATCCGCAGGACCGCTACCCCTCCGGCCACGCCTACGCCGACTGGCTGTCTGCCCAGGGCTATGCCTTGCGAGACCTGCGCGAAGACCCGGCCTCAATCCCGTCCGACCTGCACCAGACGACCTGGTGCACGGATCGTGCCATCGACTTCATCTCCGAAAAGAGGCGCAAAGGCCCCTGGCTCATGAGCGTAAACGTCTTCGACCCCCACGCGCCCTTCGATCCCCCGCAGGAATACCTCGACCGCTACAATTCCGCCAATGTGCCGCCGCCGCTCTTCCGCGATTCTGATCTGACCACCCAGAAGGCGATTCCCGGAGACTTTCAGAATACGGCCCGGCGCCCCGAAGAGTTCAAGGCCGGCGAGGTCATAGCCGCCTACTACGCCATGATCGATCTGATCGATGAGAATGTCGGTCGCCTGCTCGATGCACTGGAAGAAACCGGGCAGCGAGAAAACACGGTAATCATCTTCACCAGCGACCACGGCGAGATGCTGGGCGACCATGGCCTCCTCTTGAAAGGCTGCCGATTCTACGAGGGCCTGGTGCGCGTGCCCCTGATCATCAGTTGGCCCGCCAACTTCCCCACTCCCGCCGAGACCCCGCCCGATGCCGCCGCGGGTGACGAAGGGTCCCCAACAGCTGCAGAAAACGACTCCGCGGACGACGCCGAGCCTTCCGCCGGCACCGAAGCCTCACCTGCGCCGGAGTCAGAAAAGTCCGAGCCCGGAGCCGGCTTTGTCAGCGAGGCATTGGTCGAGCTGATCGACATTGCACCCACAATTCTTGAACTGGCCGGCCTGCCACTCCCGCAAGGCATGCAAGGACGGTCGCTGCTCCCGATCCTGCAGGGACTGGCCGACCCGCATCAACATCGCGAATTCGTCCGCTGCGAATACTACCGCGCGCTGAACCCGGACGCGCCCGGCCGCGACGACTACGAAGGCAGCTTCGCTACCATGTACCGCGACCGGCGCTACAAGGTCGTCGTTTATCACGGACACGAACAAGGGGAGCTCTACGACCTGCAGGAGGATCCGGGCGAGTTCAATAACCTGTGGAACGATCCCGCGAGTGCCGGCCTGCGCTTCGACCTGGTGCGCCGAAACTTCGACGCCCTGGCCTTTTCCGTGGACACCGGGCCGCCGCAAACGAGACCACACTGAGCTGCGAGCGGGCATTGCGACCTGCCCGGCCTGGCGCGCGTCGCCGCCTAACAGCCTCGGCTACGCCAGTTTGAGGTCGCTGAGGAGCTGCGCCAGCTCCTCCATCTCTTCATCGCTCAGCGAATAGTACGGCGGACGGCGCCAGCGCTGAGAAATTCCAAACAGTTCATAGATGCCGTGCAGAGCCGCGTCAAAACTGCCAGGCATACCGAGGATCGAGTCGAAGAAAGGCATGTCGAAGTCGCGTATTATGCCCGCAGCCGTTCCCCAATCTTCGCTCTGGACGGCCTGCCAGTAGGCCCGAGTGATCCGAGGCGCAAACGCGACGAAAGTCGATAGGTAGCCGTCGCAGCCGTAATGGACCAGGTCAAAATGGTTCTCCTTCTGCCCGCCGGAAATGATCGACCACTCTCCGTGCAGAAGCAGCGCCATCTCGCGCGCAAACGCCCCAACCAGGTCATCCTTGATTGCTACGACACCCGGCACGCCGTCCCTCAATCTGCCCAGCACCTCCAGCCCCATCGACGGCGAACGGCCGAACACATTCGTCACCACCATGACCGGCAATTCCTCGGCCACCGCCGCATAGTGGTCCACCAAGGTCCCTGCCGTGCATGACCGGGCCCAATCCGGCGGCAGGACCATCAGCAGGTCCGCGCCGACATCCCCGGCGTAACGGGCAAACTCGACCGTCTTGCCGGTCCACCACACGCGGTCAGCCGCCACAACCGCCGCCCGCCCCGCCGTCTGCTCCGCAACGACCCTCGTCACTTCTCCTACCTCGCTGTCGGTCAGCAACGAGTACAGGCTGTCCCCGTAGGTCAGCAGCATCACTGTGCTGCCGGCCGCAATGCCCCGCTCCACCAGCCCGCGCAGACCGCCAAAATCAATCGTGCCGTCCGCACAAAATGGCGTATGCAGCGACATCACCGGGCCGGACAGCCGGCCGCGCAGTTCACTTGTCATTGGCATTGGAATCCCGAGTTGTGCTTGTCACGCTGGAGCCGTCACGTCCTTTCCGTTCTTCAGGCCGTAATTTCCATCCCGTTCAATCAAACACGAGCACAGTCCGCGCCACCTTGCCTTGCGCCATGTCCGCGAACGCCTCGTTGATCTCGTCGAGCGGCCGGTAGCGCGAAATCAGCTCGTCGATCATGATCTTTCCCTGTTTATACAGGTCAAGAATCCACAGAAAGTCAACCCGCGGCCGCGCCGCACCGTGAAACGCGCCGATCAACGCCCTGTCTTCAAGCAAATGAAAGCCCTCGACCGTGACATCCTGCCCCTGCGGCTGTACGCCCACCACCACCGCCGTCCCCGTCATGCGCACACAGTCGATCGCCTGCCGCACGATCGAAGGAAATCCAACCACCTCAAAGGCGTAATCCGCTCCGCCCCCCGTTATATCCATAATCCGCTGGACCGGGTCCTCCTGCGCGCTGTTTATGAAGTGCGTCGCGCCCATCTGCTCCGCCAGCTCCAGCTTATAGGGCACCGTATCGACCGCAATGATCTTGCCCGCGGATGCCAGCACACCACCCTGAATCACGTTCAATCCGACGCCGCCGCAGCCAAACACCGCCATCGACGCACCCGTCTCGACCTTCGCCCGGTTCACCACCGCCCCAATACCCGTAATGATCCCGCAGCTCACGAGACAGGCCGACTCCAGCGCAGTGTCGTCCGGCACCTTGACGCAGGCATCCGCCTGGACCAGCGTCTGCTCGACGAACGTCGGCCGGCCATGATAGAGCGGCTCCCCCGCAAGACTCATGCGGCTCACTGCCTCCGGTCGGTAAGTCTCGCACAGCGCGGGGCGGCCATTCGAACAGTTGCGGCAGCTGCCGCACATCGCATCCAACGAGAGTATAATCTTGTCTCCAGGCGCGAATTCCCGTACCCCCGGTCCAACCGCGCGCACCGTGCCCGCCCCTTCATGCCCAAGCACCATGGGCGCCTTCCGGATCGTCCTGTGCCCGGTCACGTAGTGGTAATCACTGTGGCACACGCCCGCCCCCACAACATCCAATAGGACCTCACCCTCCTGCGGATCGTCAATCTCAACTTCCTTTACGGCCACAGGCGTATTCGGCGCGTAAAGTATGGCGGCTTTCATCGCATCCCTCCCTATATGAAGGCTGACTCGCTCCTCATTGTGCAGTCTGGACAGCGCCTATCATAATTGATTATCAGGATATGCACTAAGCAGGATCGCGCCGCCGCCGCACGTGCAGCACACGCCTGCCGGCAACGGTGAACAGGCGGAACGAGACAGGCCGCAGCGGTTTCGGCCCCTCGCCAGCCGTGTTAGAATTTACCTGTTCCGTACCCGAAACAGGCGACCCGCTATGCAAGCGCTGCCGCCTGCAAAGACCTTCGAACCCGTCGCCGCGCCGCACGCGCCGCACGTCCGCAAAAGCTGAGAGGAGAAACTATGGGCATTAGCCTTGGGCTGGTCGGGTTAGGGGCTTTCGGTCGCTCCTTTGCCGACATGTTTATGAGCCACCCGCTGGTCGACCGCATCGCCCTCTGCGACCGCGAACCGGAGCGCATCGCCAGGCTCGCCGGCCAGGAACGCTGGCAGGCAAAATTTGACCCGCGCGACACCTACGCCTCCCTCGACGAGATCTGCAAAAGCGATCTGGACGCCGTCGCCATCTTCACCCAACACTGGCTCCACGCACCGCAGGCGGTCCAGGCGATGGAGGCCGGCAAGCACGTCTACAGCGCCGTCCCTATCATCACCGTGCCCGACGGCGACGAGATTCTCGACTGGTGCGACCGGCTGGTGCAGACCGCCGAACGCACCGGGCAGCTCTACATGTTGGGGGAGACCACCTACTATCGCGCCGAGGCAATCTACTGCCGCCGCCGCGCCGCCGAAGGCGACTTCGGCAGCTTTGTCTATTCCGAGGGCGAATATATGCACGACGTCGACAGCCTCGGCAGCAATCTCCGCGAGGTGCAGGCCCACAGGCAGGCCGGCGCCGCCGGCCGGGAATGGCTGCAGGCGCGCGAATCCTACAGGCGCAGGGGTGTCCGCGGCGGCCCCATGCACTATCCCACCCACTCCACCAGCGGGCCGATGAGCGTAATGAACGCCCGCCCCCTCAAAGTCTGCGCCTGGGGCTTCGCCAATCGCACCCAGGATCCCTACTACATCGACGAAAGCGAGGCCTTCAGCAACGAGACCGCGCTCTTCTACATGAGCAACGGTTCGACCATGCGCGTCTGCGAACTGCGCGAAATCGGTATGCGCGGGCGCGAAATCTTTCGCATCTACGGCACCCAGGGCAGCTTCGAAAACAGCCACTGGTGCGACAAAGAGGGAAGCACGCCCCTGACGCCCGAACAGATGCGAGTCCCGCTGCCACAGGACGTGGAGGACGCCTTCCGAGCCGTCAGCAGGACCTCCGAGGTGTACGGCGGGCACGGCGGCTCCCACCCCTACCTCGTACACGAGTTTGTCGAGGCGGTTGCACAGGAACGGCAGCCCGCCATTCACGTCTGGTCGGCCGTGCGCTACATGGTCGCAGGCGTCATGGCGCACAAGTCAGCCATGCGCGACGGCGAGATCCTGTCGATTCCGGATTGGGGTGACGGGCCCGCAACCTGACGTGCGTCCCTTCTTGAGACCGCGATATTGCGCCAAGACGGCCCGCCGGTAGCGGGCGTGCTCCTACGCTGCCTCGCCATCTTGAGAAGACGGCCACCCGTCCCCGGCGAGCCGCCCGCGACAAACCCGACTTCAGCAGCCTCTTCGTGGAAATTCGTGATACTTCGTGGATCGAATCTAGAATTCAGGTGGATCCCAGCCCTCGGTCCCGTCGTGAAGTCCGTCTGGTCTCCCGCTACGTCATCCGGGTCCCCGACAGCGACGAGCCGCAAAAGGGACTACACTGCGTTCATGAGCCAGGCGCGGTGCAGCTTCCACTCGTCGCTCAAGGTGTCCCAGCGCAGCTCAAACGCGCTCAACCCCGGCGTGCGCACAAGGAAGCAGCGAACCTGCTTTCCACCAATCTCTTCACGCCACCGCCGCCCATGCTCGGACACATGGTGTGTCCGGCCGTGCCAGACAAAGGATTTCGGCACGATCTTCCCCGAAGGCAACGTCCGAACAGCCACCTGCACCGGCTCATCGACTGCAACCATGCTGTTCATGCGCCCGCCCTACCCTCAGCGTAAGAACGCAGCATCTCCAGCGCGCACTCCGCGCTCAACAGTTTGTTCCCTCGTCGGTCCGCCGGCCAGACCGCGCTTTCCGCCCGCTCGACGCCTTCCCGCGCCGCTAGGTGCAGATAGACCAACCCCATCGGTTTCTCCGCCGTCCCGCCCGGGCCCGCGATGCCCGTGATCGACACCGCCACGTCCGCATCGTACGCCTCCAGCGCGCCTCTCGCCATCTGCGCCGCCACCGCCCCATTGACCGCGCCCTCTCGCACCAGCAGCGCGCCGTCCACGCCAAGTACCTTCTCTTTGGCCGCATAACTGTACACACCGGCACTGCCCAAAAACCAGTCCGAGCTGCCCGGCACCTCCGTCATCAAATGACCGACCAGGCCCCCGGTACAGCTCTCAGCCACCGCCGCCACCAACCCCGCCCGCTTGAGCGCAAGCCCGGTCTCCTTCGCCAACTCGGTCAACGCCGATTCATTCTCCGGAACGGTTACCTTTTTCGACATCACCTCTCTCGACCTCTCCTCTCTCAACGCCATATTGAATCTCCACGCCCCCGGCTCGCCGGCCGCCATTGACCGGAATTATAGACCCGCCGAAATCTCCCTGACAAACCATCCCGCCTCTCCCAAAACGCCCGCCCCACAGCGACGGTTCCGCCGGCGCAGTTGACAGATTTCCCTTATTTCTGTATTGTCGAAGCTATTCAACGTGCAACTGCACTTGTGGAGGACTCGCAACTTTCCGCGCGACTCCGCCTGCCGGGTTGTGAAAGGGAATAGGATGGAACTGCAGACAAAACAACCTCCGGAACTCGAATTCAGCATGCCGGAAGTCGAAGAGTCGCTCACCGCCTACCTCTCTGCCATCGGCGGCGCCGTCATCGGCCTCCTACTGACGCTGCTCGTGCTCGCCATCTGGAATGGGGGCACCCTCAACTTTACCAACACATCCAAGGTCAACGCCATCGAAGCAGGTCTGACCGATGTCGCCCAGGACGTCGAGGCGGTCAACGCAAACCTTGCCGACTTTGGCGAACGACTCGTCGTGCTCGAACAGGAGGCCGGCGCCGTCGCCGAGCTTGAGCAAAGTTTCGCCGCGCTCGACACCAGCTTGTCCGATCTCGACCAGAGTCTCAACGACCAGGGAATCCACGTCGCCGAGCTCGATGCAGCCGTTGCCGACCTGGAGGCCACACGCCGCAACTTTGAGCTCTTCATTTCAGCCCTCACCCAGGCGCTGACCCAGATGGAAAGCGGCAGCGTAAACGCGCAGAGGAGTCAGCCCGCCCGAAGCGCCCTCGATACATCCCGTTCGGACGCTCGCCAAGGCGCCGAGACCGACCGCGCAGCCGCCTCCTCGTCGGATTCCCCGGCCCGACCGTCGGCAGCCGGGCCGCAGCCTACCATTCTGCTCCCCCCGCAGATCGTTACCCGCCAAGACATCGCGCCCGATGCCCTCCTCGTATACCTCTTCGTTGACGCCGACACCGACGGCCTCTACGACAGCGACGAAAACTTCATCGCCGGAGCTACCGTTACCCTCGTCGCGCCCGACGGCGCCAAGATTATGACCATTGCGCCCGTTGCCTCCGCCGGCACCCTGCTCGAGACTCTGCAGGAAGGCAAATACACAGTCTCCGTCGAGGATGTGCACGGCTACTCCCTGGCCAGCCTGAATAACGTCAGCGTCACCGTCGATCCCACCGCCCAATCCGGTCAGGTAATCTACTTCGCCGTCGTCACGTCCGTCTCGGAATAGCAGCGCGAAACCCGCCGCGCCGCGAGTGTCTTCCTACGCCGCACATTCAAAGAAGAGAAGCTGCACCGAGCCGTATCGCCGCCGATCGAACTCGCTCAGCCGCTCAAGCGGGACCGGCTCCTCCTCACGCGGGTTTAACTGAACGATCACCACGCCATCTTCGTCCAGCAGCTCCGGCCTTGCATCGACCGCCAGCAGCGCGCTCCGCCACAAGCCCTCGTACTGCGGCGGCGCAATGTAGATCAGATCAAACGGCTCGCCACGGAACTGCTCCACAAACCCGAAACTGTCGCGGCGTTCCACCTTCGCCCAACCGTCCAGCCGGCAATGCGCCAGGTTCCGCTCCATCGTCCGCACCGCCGCGCGGCTCCGATCGACAAAGTGGACGTGCGCCGCACCCCGGCTCAGCGCCTCGATCCCCACCGCGCCAGTCCCCCCAAAGAGATCGAGCACCCGCCGCTCCGCGATCCACGGGCCCAGAATCGAGAACAAGGCCTCCTTTGCCCGGTCCGTTATGGGACGCGTCCCCTTCCCGGGGACCGACTGCAGCCTATGCCCTCTTGCGCTTCCGGCGATAACTCGCATCCACTGAACTCCCAGTAACCTGCCCTTCCGGGCTCCGCTCTCTTTCACTCTGCGCGAGGCAAACGCACGCAACCGAATTATAGTTGCGCCGCCTCCAATCACCGCAATTGCGCATTCTGCCCGCTTGCGCTACAATGCCCCCGCTATCAGTTCATAGCGCAGACAACCGGAAAGCAGGCTGACGCGCGACGAGAGAGACTTCGCAGCCGGAGCGCCGAAGGGGCAAGCCGCCAGGAAGACCCAGCCTGGTCGGTGACACTCTCAGGCAAAAGGATCGTCGCGATACGGCACCTTTGGAAAGCGCCGCTTTGCACATTCGAGCGGCCACCGACGGGGCAACCACACGCCAGCACAAGCGTGTGGCAATCTCTCAGGTCAAAGACAGAGGCAACGGGCGTTCATTTCGAATGCCCGTTTTTTCTTTCTTGAATTACCGGTTCCGGCCCGTCACCAGGGCAAAAGAAGCCAGGCCGGAACCGCAGACCGGAGGAGAGATCCATGAGCACCCCAACGCATGCCAAGCCTGCAACATCCAGCCCCAACGGCCGCAGCCCCGCCGGTAGCGATGCCCGTCCCCAAAATGCCGACGGACTCTACCTTGCCGCCGGCAACCGCGCCGCCCTGTTGCAGCGAACCGACTCCTTTGTACAACGCCACCTCGGGCCCGACCCCGGCGAGGTGCAAGCGATGCTGGAGTCTATCGGCCTGAAGTCCCTCGACAAGCTGATAGAGCAGACCATCCCACCGCAGATTCGCTTCCAGCGTTCGCTCGCCCTCCCAGGGCCGCGTCCGGAGTCCGACGTGCTCGCCGAAATGGCCGATATCGCCTCCCACAACCAGCTCTTCCGCTCCTTTATCGGCATCGGCTACTACGACACAATCACCCCCCCCGTCATCCTCCGCAACATCCTCGAAAACCCCGGTTGGTACACACAGTACACACCCTACCAGGCCGAAATCGCCCAGGGCCGCCTCGAAGCCCTCCTCAACTTCCAGACCATGGTCAGCGACCTCACCGCGCTCGACATCGCCAACGCCTCCCTGCTCGACGAAGCAACCGCCGCCGCCGAAGCCATGATGATGTGCAAACGCTCGCAAAAACGCGGCTCGTCGGCCAACACATTCTTCGTCTCCGAGACCTGTCACCCGCAGACCATCGACACCATCCGCACCCGCGCCGAACCTCTCGGCTACCGCATCGTCGTCGGCGACCACCGGCGCTTTCACTGCGATGACCAGACGTTCGGCCTCCTCCTCCAATACCCCGACACCGAAGGTACAATCAGCGACTTCCGCCAGCTCGTCGAGCAGGCCCACGCCGCCGGCGCCCTCGTCGTCGTCGCCACCGACCTCCTCGCCCTCACCCTCCTGACGCCCCCCGGCGACTGGGGCGCCGACATCGCCGTCGGCAGCGCACAGCGCTTCGGCGTGCCCATGGGGTACGGCGGACCACACGCCGCCTTCATGGCCACCCGCGACGCCTTCAAGCGCCAGATGCCCGGCAGGCTCGTCGGTGTCTCACAGGACGCACAGGGCAGCCCCGCCCTCCGCCTCGCCCTCCAGACACGAGAGCAGCACATCCGCCGCGACAAGGCCACCAGCAACATCTGCACCGCACAGGTCCTCCTCGCCATCATGGCCTCCATGTACGCCGTCTACCACGGACCCGACGGCCTCACTCGTATCGCCCGCCGCCTCCAGCTCCTCACCGCCATCCTCGCCGCCGCGCTCAGGGAACGGGGCTACCGGCTCAGCCAGCCAGGGGACGGCCCCCTCTTCGACACACTAAGAGTAGAGAGCGGCCCGCGCAGCCAGGACGCCCTGCAACAGGCCGCGCACGCCCGCCGCATCAACCTGCGCCTCTACCAGGACGGCGCCGTGGGCGTCTCGCTCGACGAGAAAACAACCGTCGCCGAACTGCGCGCCTTGCTCGAAATCTTCGGCGCACACCAGCCGCAGCCTGCGCCCCCCGGCCTCGACGGCCACGTCGATCCCGCCGACGCCGGCATCGCCGCTCTTGCTGAGTCCGTCAACCTGGACTACCCGCCCCCCTTCGCCCGCACCAGCCCTTTCCTCACCCACCCAATCTTCAACTCCATGAAGTCGGAGTCCGAAATGCTTCGCTACATCACCAGGCTGCAGAACCGCGACCTCTCCCTCGCCCACTCGATGATCCCGCTCGGCTCCTGCACAATGAAGCTTAACGCCACCGCCGAAATGCTCCCCGTCACTTGGCCCGAATTCGGCGGCCTCCACCCCTTCGCGCCCACCGAACAGGCCGCCGGCTACCGCATCCTCTTCGACCGCCTCGCCCGCGCCCTCGAAGAGATCACCGGCTTCGCCGCTATCTCCTTTCAGCCCAACGCAGGCTCCCAGGGCGAATACGCCGGCCTCCTCGTCATTCGTGCCCTCCACCGCAGCCGCGGCCACCACCATCGCGATATCTGCCTCATCCCCTCATCCGCCCACGGCACCAATCCCGCCAGCGCCGTCATGGCCGGCATGAAAGTCGTCGTCGTCCGCTGCGACGATAACGGCAACATCGACCTCCACGACCTGCGCGCCAAGGCCGAAGAGCACGGCGACAACCTCGCCGCCCTTATGGTCACCTACCCCAGCACCCACGGCGTCTTCGAGGAGGCCATCGTCGAAATCTGCGAGATCATCCATGAGCGCGGCGGCCAGGTCTACATGGACGGCGCCAACATGAACGCGCAGGTCGGCCTCTGCCGCCCCGCCGACATGGGCGCCGACGTCTGCCACCTCAACCTCCACAAGACCTTTTGCATCCCCCACGGCGGCGGCGGCCCCGGCATGGGGCCCATCGGCGTCGCCGAACACCTCGCCCCCTTCCTACCCGGTCATTCCGTCGTCCCCTCCGCCGGCGGACCGCAAGCCATCGGCGCCGTATCGGCCGCGCCCTGGGGCAGCGCCAGCATCCTCCCCATCTCCTACGCCTATGTCGCCATGATGGGCGCCTCCGGCCTCACCGACGCCACGCGCATCGCCATCCTCAATGCCAACTACATCGCCGCCCGCCTCCAGGACGCCTACCCCGTCCTCTACAAGGGCGCCCACGGCCGCGTCGCCCACGAATGTATCATCGACACCCGCTTCCTCAAGGACCACGGCCTCCAGGTCGACGACATCGCCAAGCGCCTCATGGACTTCGGCTTCCACGCGCCCACCATGTCCTTCCCCGTCGCCGGCACCCTCATGATCGAGCCCACCGAAAGCGAGTCCAAGGCCGAGCTCGACCGCTTCTGCGACGCCATGCTCGCCATCCGCACCGAAATTCAGGCCGTCCAGGACGGCAGCGTCAGCCCAATGGACTCACCCCTCCACCATGCCCCCCACACGGCCGCCCTCGCCGCCGCCGACAACTGGACCCGCGCCTACTCCCGCCAGACCGCCGCCTTCCCCGCCCGCTGGGTCCGCGACAACAAATTCTGGCCCGCCGTCGCCCGCATCGACAACACCTACGGCGACC
Source organism: Caldilineaceae bacterium (assembly GCA_022827195.1). Classification (GTDB taxonomy): domain Bacteria; phylum Chloroflexota; class Anaerolineae; order Caldilineales; family Caldilineaceae; genus Bin5. The sequence goes on along the minus strand of JAJDTL010000037.1, from coordinate 3,593 downwards.
GCAACCTCGTCTGCGCCTGCCCCCCACTCGAGTCCTACGCCTGAACCAACCAGACCATACGCCCGCCTCCCCCCCACCCGCCACCGATGCGCCGCGGACACGACGCCAGCGTGCGTGCGCGGCTCCCGTAGTTCGAATCACGAATCACGAATCACGGCCGTTCTGGGCGGTCGGGCCGTTCCGGCCCTCCCTTGTGCGGGGGGACTCCCCCCGCAACGCCCCCCTTGGTTGTGCCACCGTGCGTGCGCGTCCCCAGCCGCCGTGCCAGCGACCGGGAGGTAATGCCACCGGGCGTGCGCGATTCCAGCTTGTGTGTCAAGGCCAGCCGGGCCGAAGCCACCCTGCGTGGGCAGGCCCGTCGCCAACACGCCGCCTGTGATTTCCCACCTTGGAACACTCGCGGCGATCGAGACTCGAGTTTCGGGCGCCGACCAGGAGTGTAGGCTGCCCCTGAACCTGAGCGGCCCATGGTGATGCTGAGGGCTTGTGGTGGGTCCCCTGGGGAGGCCCGCGATGGTGCCTAAGACTTGCTCCTGGGCCCTGGGCTGCGGCGTGCAGCGCTGATGTGTTCTGCGCGGAGATTTGAAGTCGTGAATTGCGGGGAATTAGGTGTTCTTGTTACGAGTAACAGGGGTTCCTGCGTCTGCGCCTGACGCAGTCGTGCGTTCAGCCGTCCTGGAGGGCCAGCGGGTGATGGACCTCCAGGCGGCTGGCTCGAATGCAAGCGCCCGTTGCCAGAGCCGCCAGTTGATCCGGGCAAGCCGCTTTGCCATGTGGAAAAGCACCCGTTCAATAAGAGAGCTGTCCCACCTCATCTCCCGTTTCGTACAACAGGATCTCATGCTCAACGAGGTCCCCGAATGATGGCAAGTCATGTGTGTCTTCAAGTTTAGAAAGCGAGGCTGGAAATTCGGCGCTGTAGTATTGTTGGTTCATAAATGTTCTCGTAAATGTCTGACTCCTTCAACAAGAATCCCGAGTGGTCATGACCTGCCCCCGATGTTTGTACCACCCGTTATGACAGTCCGTCAAGCACGGGACCAGGGTCGGAAGGCATAAGTGCCACGGGCGCCGGCGGCCGATAGCCCAGCGAGCTGTGCGGCCTGACCTGGTTATAGGTCCGCCTGTAACGCTCCGTCAGCACACGCACCTCCAGCAAGGTATAGAAGACCTCCCTGTCCAGCAGCTCGTCCCTCAACTTCCCGTTGAACCTCTCGATGTCGCCGTTCTCCCACGGCGACCCAGGCCCGATGTAGAGCGTCCTCGCTCCCATCCGCACAAGCCACTCGCGCACAACGCGGGCGGTGAACTCCGGTCCGTTGTCTGAGCGAATTAGGTCGGGCAAGCCTCCGAATTCCAACAACCGGGCGAGCACATCTATTAATTCGGCAGACCGTTTATTGCGGCCAGCCCGCAGCGCCTCGATGGGGGTCTGTGCCCATATCGAAAGAGCTGAATAGCAGTACGACTCCGCTCAGACTGCTGACGGCCGTGATAACGGAGAGAAGAAATCTCGTGATTTTCTTCTGTGGAGACTGAGTGAGGTTGATTGGGTCGGGCACGCAGGTTCAGTCAAGGGATGTGGCGGAGCCTGTCATGCTTGTTAGGGCGTCTGCTTTTGGTTTCATTCATCGGGATAGAAACCGGATGCGACGACGAATACTTGGTTTCGTCAGGAAACACGGATGCCAGTGGCGTACGCGATCTTCCGTCAGTCCGTTTCTTCATCGCCCTCCACCGCCGGATTGTCGAACACATTCTCGACGAAACCGCCACCTTGCTCAGCCGCGGCGAGCAGTTCCATTCCAACCGGCCTGCCCAACTCATCCTTGACATCAGCGATGTTCCTGTTTTCCGACCTTGGATCGTGTCCGTGAACCAGGATGTATCCGTTCCGTGTCATCGTCATCAAGAAGACAGAGCCGGACCTATATCGGCCCTCGGAGCGGAAGAAATCACGCAATCGCGCTATTCCCGTGACAGTCGTGATGTTCTCTTGGTAAACTAAGACATCTTCGACAAAGGCTTTCAGCGTGTTGCGATCCTTCACCTCGCTTGCGGTGATTTGGTCGTCGGCTGCCTTGGTGGCACCAATCTCGTTCCGTCCCGAACCAAAAGCTAGTCCATCGTGTCGGACAGCCCAAGCGTGTTTGCGGGCTTGCTGGCCGGTCACGCAGTTGTGTCCAGAATAGGTGAACCACTGGCCCTGTTCGGTAGTGGTCGAGATGGCTCGTCGCCCTTGTATCCGGTGTAGTTCACAATGGGCGAGAGGTTTGTACCGACCAGTTCGGGGTCGGGTTGGACGAACATGAAATTGTCTTCGTCGTTAATGAACATATACCACTGCCAGTCTATACTTTCGGGAGAATTGAAGTGGTCCGTAAAGGCTTATTGGCCGTCGCGATTGTAAAGACGGATGGCGTCTTGCACGAATGATTGGGCGTAGGCTGAAAGTTTGTCTTTGGCCGGAATTGGGACGCAAGCCGCGCTGAGGGAGAGCTTCAAAAGACTGGTGGCGATCAAGGTAACTTATTTGATGTGGGCTCGTTACTGTTTTGGTGTTGTTGGGTGCCGAGCGTCGAAGGGACGCGGTAGCGGTGTTCGAGGGCGTGCCGGAGTGACGGGTTCGGGGAGTTCAGGTGGTGGAATGGCAGGTCTTGATCGCGAAACTGTTGGAATATATGGCGAATACTTGTGAGCAAGGGGCTTGCATTGTCTATTTGAACACAGTAAATCGGTGCGACGGCCGGAACCGCAGCAGGACCCGTCCCTTGGCGGTGATGCACGGGACGGGTCCGAATGAGCGGCTATCAATGCTGTTGTCTGGGTTTTCGCCCAGTACGAAGTATTGGTTGTGTGCTAGAAAAATGGGGCCGTAGAAACAATGGGAGTCTCCTAATCGTGAGGGTGAATTTACTTCGTCACCGCTTTTCGTATATCCTCCCATTACCCTATCGAGATACAAGCCTCCTTCGTCAAAACCGAATTTCATCACGCGAAGGGTATGCAGGACCACCGGCTCTCAACGCCGCATACGTCATTCGCTAGTCGGATAGTAGCCCGAATTGACGATGAACTCGTAGGGGAAGGCGCCTCCGTCCGGCAACGGAATGTGGCCGATGAACACGCGGGCGTACCCCACCTTGGGGACTTCGGCGCTGTCGGAATCGTCTGCGGGGTTGTCGAAGTAGTACTCCCAGAAGCCGCCTTCCGGGCCGCTTTCCGCCGCGGCAATGAGCTGATCGACGATCAGTTCTCCGGTCGCGATGTCGCGCGAAATCCCTCCCCGTCGCAGCTCGAACCGGTCTGGAAACCCTCCGTGAAACTGGATCAGCTTGCTGGCGCGATCCATGAGGGAGAGATAGACGGGACCGTCTCTCCAGGGTCCGTTCGGATCCCGCAAGGTGACCCGGGCTTTCGCGATGACGTTTGTGCGGGCGACCGGATCGTCCGACTCGATAAGTTCGACGATGTACTCGCCTGCGGCCGTGACGAAGGCCTTCAAGGTTTCCCGGTCCACCACGTCGCTGGCCGTAATCGGCGGGTCGCCGTAATCGAGGTCCTCTTCGCTGATGGGGATCAGGTGAGACTCG
>JAJDTL010000017.1 GCA_022827195.1 Caldilineaceae bacterium | reverse complement strand
CCTCTTGCCCCGCATAGGCACGAGGGTGTCCTTGCAGAAATGCGTACAGTTTCTGCCACTGATGGTCGGCAATCTTATAGGTAGACATCCTACTATTGTCGCCATTTTGACAGAATCCTTCAAACGTCAACGAGACCTAGTAGTCAGTTTCTAGTTTTCAGCAACGGCAAAGCCGGTCGCCCTGGGCAGTTACGAAAAACTTGAAACTGAAAACTAGAAACTGCAGTTAAGAGAGACGGATCGAAAGCATATCAGGATGGGCGGTTCAAGTCAAGGGAAGGAAGCGGTCCGCCCGTGCGGATTCATTCGCCGGATTCGAGTTTGCGCTGGCGCGCCCGCTCCTGCGCTTTGCGTTTCAGCTCCTCCATGCGCGCCTTTTTGGCCGCGGCGTCGTCGTCATCGCTTCCGCCGCCGTCGGCTGACTGTGCCTGGCGCTGCGCGGCCCGTTCGCGGGCCAGCTGCTGCAGTTCTGCGGCGGAGCGTTTTGGCGCGGCGGGGGCGTCGGCCTGTTTTACGGCGGCTTCTGCCTGCTTGGCCGCCAACCTGGCGGCCTTCTCCTCGTCCTGGCGGCGTTTTTTCTCCTCTTCCTCGCGGCGCCGGGTCTCCTCCTCTTCGAACTGGGTCGGCCACAGCGCGGCGTAGTACTCCAGGGGAACGGTCAGCTCCGCCATGTCGTAGACGAGCTGCGGGTAGCGATCATAGACCGCAAGCTCGTAATCGTGGTTCATTTTGATGGCGTCGAAGGGGCAGAACTCGACGCAGAAGCTGCAACTCATGCAGACTGCGGCGTCGATGTAGAATTCGGATGCGCGGGTGAGAGGCTTGCCGTTCTCGTCGCTGTCGCGCACGATCCAGATACACTGGGGCGGACAGACCTTGGCGCAGATGCCGCAGGCGGTACAGCGGTCTTCATCCTTTTCCGAGTCCCAGATCAGCATGGGGATGTAGCGGAAGCGTTCGGGCAGGAGCCGCTTCTCTTCCGGGTACTGGATGGTGAGCAGCCCTTCCTGATCGATCGGCTGCTGGATGACGCGGCGGTTGTTGCCGAGTTCAAGGCTGCCGCGGTAGCGGTCGGGCACGCTCTCGCGGTCATCGTCGAATGTTTCCAGGGCGTGCTTCAACGTCACGCCGAGACCTTTGAGTAGTCCTGTTCCAAACATGCGGTCTCCTAACTGCGATTTTTAGTTGTCCGTTTCCAGTTTTTCGTAACGGCGTGGGGTGGCGTTGCAGGCTGTTACTAAGAACTGAAAACTAGAAACTCGAAACTGAGATCACCGGTCGACTTCGCCCAAGACGATGTCGATGGCGCCGAGGATCACGATGGCGTCGGCGACTTTGTAGCCGACGCTCATGGGGCCGAGCGCGTTCAGGTTGATGTAGCTGGGCGAGCGGATGTGATAGCGCCAGGGCGCGACCTTGCCGTCGCTGGCCAGGTAGAAGCCGAGCTCGCCCTTGGGCGCCTCGATGCGGCTGTAGACCTCGCCTTCGGGCGCGCGTAGCGTGTAGCCGCCCCTGCCGCCGAGCGTCTCGCCCTCGGGCATATCGCGCAGCGCCTGCTGCAGGATGCGCACGCTCTCCATCGCTTCCAGCAGGCGGATGTAGTAGCGATCATAGATGTCGCTGTTGGATAGGGTCGGGATGTCGAAGTCGAAGCGGTCGTAGATGCCGTAGGGCTCGGCCTTGCGGATGTCGTAGGCCAGGCCGCCGGCGCGAATCATCGGACCGCTGACGCTGAGCGCGATCAGGTCCTCGACAGGCAGGTAGCCGACGCCGCGGCCGCGCGCTTTGAGTATTTCGTTTTCCGTCAGCAGTCTGTCGAGCTCGTCGAGCGCGCGCGGGAGGCGTTCGTTGGCCAGGTAGGCGGCCTGTTCGTGCCAGCCCTCGGGCAGATCGCGCACGACGCCGCCGAATCGCATGTAGTTGCACATCATGCGCGCACCGGAAACGGCCTCGAAGAGGTCGAGGATCATCTCGCGTTCTTCGATGGCGTAGAGGGCGGGCGTCTGCAGCGCGCCGAGGTCATTGAGGATGAAGCCGATCGACCAGGTGTGGTTGACGATGCGGGTGAACTCGGCCATGACGACGCGCAGGTATTCGGCGCGCTCGGGTACCTCGATGCCGGCCAGTTTTTCGACGGCCAGGGCGTAGCTCCAGTTGTTGCTCATGGAGTTCAAATAGTCTAGCCGGTCGGTGAAGGGCATGTTCATCAGCCAGGTGTTGCGCTCACCGATCTTCTCGTGATTGCGGTGGAGGTAGCCCATCTCCGGCTCGAGCGCGAGGATGGTCTCGCCTTCGACGCGCGTGAGCATGCGGAAGACGCCGTGCGTGCTGGGGTGATGCGGGCCCAGGTTAACGACGATGCTTTCGGTATCGAGGTGCGGCTCGTTTTCGTGGTGGGGTGCCTGGCTGACCGGCACATAGGCGACCGGTTCCTGCCAGGAGTCGGGGTCCCAGCCGGCCGGATAGGTTGTGTTCTTGGCCCAGGGGAGCTTGTCCTCGTGGAAGGCGTATTCGCCCTTTGGGTGGCGGCTGCGGAAGGGCTTGACGTCCTCTTCGAAGTAGGCCTCCTGCCAGTCTTTGCGCATGGGGTGGCCGTTGAAGCCGTCCCAGAGCAGGATGCGGCGCAGGTTGGGGTGTCCTTCAAACTTGACGCCGAAGAGGTCGTAGACCTCGCGTTCCTGAAGATTGGCGCCGGGGTAGACGGAGGTTGCACTGGGGAGGGTCTCATCCTCGGGCACGCGTACGTGCAGGCCTACCGAGCCGCCGCCGCGCCGCGTGCTGTAGAGGTTGTAGACGATCTCAAAGCGTGCGTCGACGTCGGCGCGCAGTTTGCCGCCGTAGCCCTTGTAGTCGACGCAGGTCAGGTTGGAGAGAAAGTCGTAGCCCTGGGCGTCGCGCAGATGGCGCAGGACGTCGAGGATTTTGTCGGGCGCGATGACGTAGGCGGTCTCGGTGTCTTCGGCCCAGGCGCCCTCGACGGCGTCTGCCAGTTCGGGGCCGAGGTCCAGTTCATTGGCGGGTGCTTCGGCTACGACGGTTGCTTGGGACATGGGAGTTCTTGGTTTCTAGTTTTCAGTTTTCAGTTGCCGGTGGCCAGTGAAGGGGAGTTGCTGGCCACCGGCAACTGGCCACCGGCCACCGTTTTATTCCGGGAGTCCTTTTTTGGCACGCCAGCGTCGCTTGGCTTCATCCATGCGGGCTTTGGCTTTGTCGGAGAGCTGCGCCGGCCCGCGTGCGTGTTCGGTGGCGCCGGCTGAGGCGCCGTTAGCGGCTGCGGCGGTCGTTGCGGCCGCGGCTTTGAGCGTTGTGTCCTTGATCAGGTCGACCTGGCGGGGGTCGAAGACGTCCGGGCCGAGTCGGGGGACGGGCACGAACTGGGATGTGTTTTTGCGGTACCAGGGCACCGAGGTGACGCTCTGGCGGTCGACCTTTTCGTGCATTTTGAGCAGGCCGTAGATGAGCGCTTCGGGCGTGGGCGGGCAGCCGGGCACGTAGACGTCGACCGGGATGTATTTGTCGATGCCGCTGACGACGTTGTAGCCCTCTTTGAAGGGGCCGCCGCCGGTGGCGCAGGCGCCCATGCTGAGGACGTAGCGCGGCTCGGCCATCTGGTTGTAGATACGGACGATGGCGGGCACCATCTTTTTGGTGACGGTGCCGGAGACGATCATGAGGTCGCTCTGGCGGGGGCTGGGGCGCATGACCTCCATGCCGAAGCGTGCGAGGTCGTAGCGGCTGGCCGCGGTGGCGATCATCTCGATGGCGCAGCAGGCGAGGCCAAAGAGGAGCGGCCACATGCTGGAGCGGCGGCTCCAGTTGTAGATCTTATCGACGGTGGTGATGAGGACGTTGGCTTGCAGCTCGTCGGGCACGCTGATTTCTTCGTGCAGGAAGGGCGCGAGCTGGTCCTGTTTCAGCTGTTGGAAGTTGGGCGGGAGTGAAGCCATGCCTTGGTTCCTGTTGCGTACAGAGAAAGAGAAAACGCTCCGTGCGTCTATTTGTGCATTGTAGTACAAATATACCCTACGGTGTGCGGAAAAGCAAGTTGTCGCCGCTGCTCTGTGGGTCGATTATAAAGTGGAAGGTTGGAACGGTCAAGAGATGGGTGGGTGGATCGCGTCGCGGGCGGAGGGAGAGAAAGGGTTCGGGCGAGATGCCCGCGCGTTGGGAGCGCGGGCATCCGAAAAGCGTTCCCCTACGGGATCGCGAAGGGGGCGGCGGGGGAGTTCAGGCGGTCACGAATTCAAGGCTGGAGAGATTCAAATCGGGGGAGCGTTTTGAAAGGTAAAGCAATTCGATGCCGACGACCTGGTTGGCGTCGTTGTAGTCGAGGACGACGCCGGGGGCGACCTCTTCGGATTCGATGATAACGGAGTCGTCGAGTCGCAGATAGAGGGCGTCGGCTTCTTTATCGATGTGCAGTTTCATAGTTTTCCTTTCATATTCCGGTCAAAGAATACACTCACTACCCGCCAGGGCGCAACCTGGGTATTGACAACTACGCGCAGCACGCGGTTGTCTTTTTCGGGTATGTGGCGGAAGAAACGTTCTATCTTGGGGTCGTTTGGATCGGGCACGCGCAGCTCGGGACTGGCTACCACGCGTTGAACCCATGGCGCGGGAATCATTCTTTCTTCCATCGCATCAGTTGCGTGTCTGGTAAACGTCAGGAGAGGGGATTTGGTTTCCATATCGCGCCAGCGTATCACAGTTCTGATTGCTTGGGCGCATTATGGGGCGCGGAGGGTGAGGGTTGGCGCGGTCTGCTCGGTTACATCACGCTTGTGATATTTTTGACTGCCGCCGGCCCTGTCTATGCCTATGCTCATGGAATCTGGATGGCGCGCAGCTTCATCAGTGCGTTTGATATTGAAGTCAGTTTGGAGAGCCAGGAGCTGTTGCTCGTCGAAAGGAAGACGGAGCCTGATGACCCGTACCGCTTTCGAAGGGTTACAACGGTCTACAAGCTGCTTGGCCCCGTCGAGGAGGCGGATGCCAGACTCAGAGAACGGTTAGTAGACAAAGAGGGGTGGCGTCTTTCGAGAACGACCTGCTTTTGGGCCTCCTGTGATCGCGAGAGGGCCGGTAGATATATTCCGATGTTCCTTACGCAGAGCGAGGGGCTGAATGTTGCAATTCATTTTGGAGTCCCCAGCCACTGTCTTTTGCAATGAGCCACTCGGAATCGTCGGGCAGGCGGCATGCCTTTTACCACGCGCGGCCCTAAGGCTGCTGCAAGATCTGGCGCACGGGAGCGTCTGAAGAGTTGAAGGAGCGGAGGTTCGTGAATGGGAAGCGCTCAGTCGGCTAAAGTACGGGTGCAAAACTTGCGTCCGTCTTGACAGGGAAGGGGATGTTGTTTAGTCTTTCAGCTAGTCAGATAGCTAGTCAGATTATAGATCGGACCGATAGCACCAGGAGAGAATTATGAGAGGGAGTTGGTCGGTCCAAGACGCCAAGTCGAGGTTCAGTGAGCTGCTGGACACCACGCTCGCCGAAGGGCCGCAGATCGTGACCAGGCGGGGGGTCGAGACCGCAGTACTGCTTCCCATCGAGCAGTGGCGGCGGTTGGAGCGGATGACGAGGCCGAATTTGAAGGAGTTGCTTCTCGCACCTGAGGCCAGGACAGAAGACCTAACGCCGCCGCGCCGGCAGCATCGCCGTCGAACGCCTCTGGCTGTGGAGTAGCGCTATGTATCTCCTCGACACCAACGTGGTCTCGGAGCTGCGTCGTTCCCGGCCACATGGCGCCGTCCTCGAATGGATCGCGGGGGTGCCGGCAGCGCAACTCTTCGTGTCTGCCGTTACGGTTGGCGAGATACAGGCGGGGATCGAGATCACGCGCGAGCAGGACAGTGTGAAAGCGGATGAGCTGGAAGCCTGGCTGGACAAGGTGCTGGCTTCTTACGGAGTCGTGCCGATGGACGCGGCAGCCTTCCGGGCGTGGGCGCGCCTCATGCACAGGAGGTCGGACACGATCACCGAAGACGCGATGATTGCAGCGACAGCCATCGTGCACCGGCTGACTGTGGTCACCCGGAATGTGCGTGACTTCGGCCAGTTCGGAGTGGAGTTGCACAATCCGTTTGTTGAGTAGCTCTTGTAACTCTTCGTGCTGAACGCAAACTGTTCAGCAGTTCTCCAAAGCAATACAGTTCCTTCTCCCCAATCTTTCTCCCCAATCTTTTGGAGAAGCAGCGGATTGCGGTCAAGCGCAGCGCAGGCGCCGTGGCGGTTGTTTACATTGGGCTATGCCAGAATCTGGTTCGTGGCCCAGAGTCGTGGCCAGGATCGGCTCTGTTGAGATGGTCCACCCTGATTATGTGGATGTCGACTTTCTGTGGCGAGTTGGCGAGCGGAGGTATGAGGCCAGGTTTTTGCAGTGGATACGGCCGGACGGGAAGTTCTCGAGTTTTTCATTTCTTGTTAGTGAAATTGTCTTCTTTTCTACCCTTAAGAGAATTGACGTTCGATTCACCTGAGAGCAAGGTCTTCCAGAGTTTCAGGTCTGGCATTATCGAGGTCATACGACATCTGGCGCCCACAATTGGGTTTGTGGACTATGAAGAAGACTATTATTGCGAGGGCCCCAGAGATAAGAGTGACGTGGTGCTTCGCCGGGGGACCTATCTGACTTGGTCGATACTGAGCAGTTGGAGCCTTGGAGATGTGGCAACGCTGTTGGAAGCGGCAGAAATTACGACAGAGATAGTAGATCGCGGTCTGCCACTTTTTTTCCTTTCATGAATCCTTTTGGGTAGACAGACTCGTACATCCACCGGCTCATGCGGATTCGAGAACTCTACGACAGGAACTCCGTATGGTCGATGTCTGGCAGCGATGCGTAGTATAGAGGGCCGCCCTGTCTGCCCTCATTTGCCCTATCAATTTACAAAACAGGACGAATCGCTGGGTTTCGGCCCATGCTGACTGCAAAATTACGGAGTTGGGGGGCTAACCATGGGCGTAGCAGGGAAGCGCGCCTTCGTTGCGGTCGGGGAGGGGCGAGCAAGAGGAGTTTGCTGGGCAACCGGACCGTCTGCTGCGGAGAAAAGATTGGACGTCAGTTACTAACTATAATGGCTAGGAACTGTCAACTTGGACCTTTGACGTCGGGATGGAGGCAGGGCATGACGATGGACAGAGAGAAGCAGTACCGACAGATGGCGGCGAGGGGAAAGTACCAGAGGCTCTACGCGCATCTGTGCGGACTGGAAGCGCGGGTGTGGAGGACCACTTTCAGCGAGATCGAGTCGATTATTGGATTCGGATTGCCGGCGTCGGCCCGTCTTCACCGGCCCTGGTGGGCGAACCAGGGCAGGGGCAACGGGCACAGTCAGGCGTTGGCCTGGGGCGCGGCCGGATGGGAGACGGCAGAGGTGGACATGGAGGCCGAGACGCTGCTGCTGCGGCGCAGACCGGCGGCGACTGCCCGAAGATTGGCGCTGGACGAAGTGTGGCCGGTCCATTCTGCCGGCGCTTGGCCGGAGGGTCTCAGTCTCAGGCGCGAGGAGATCTACGAGGAGAGGATCTAGCCGGCCCTATGTTCGTGGACACCAACGTGCTGGTATATGCGCGCATCCTGGAGTCGCCGGAGCACGAAGCAGCCAGGGCCGGCCTGGCGAGCGCCTTCGGAGCGCCTGAACCGGTCCGCATCAGCCGCCAGGTCCTGCGGGAGTACCTGGAGGTCGTGACGCGTCCGCAAACGTGGCCGGTTGCCATTGACCGCGCGGAGGCCCTCGACGACGTTGAGCGCCTCGCGGCCGCCTTCGAGGTGTTGGAGGACGGGCCAGCTGTCATGGACCGGCTGGTGTCGCTGTGCCGGGAAGTTTCCGTGGGTGGAAGGCAGATTCATGACGCCAACATCGTCGCCACGATGCTGGCGCACGGGGAGCGCAGGCTACTGACCTTCAACGCGGCTGATTTTCGGCGCTTCGCAGAGCATATCGAGCTGGTCGGCGGGTAGCTGCAAGAGCGCCTTGTGCATCGATTCGAACAATCGCGAGCTTCGATACTCCCCACTCTTCAAATCAATCCACGAATTCACACGAAGGGCGACGAAGAGAGCCTTTCGTGGATTTCCCCTACCCTGAGCGGTCAAGCGGCCACCGGTCGCTGCCATTGATAGAAGGGGAGGGAGAGGACGAGGAGGCCTGCGTTTCCGGCATCGAGCCGGCGAGCACGCACGCGACCCCGCGGGGCAGTTTTTGGGCAAAATCGTGGTTTTAATTAGGACCTAATTCAGACAGGCGCGTAGTGGGTCTGCATTCAGTCGCGGCAGGATTCAGGGGATAGGGATCGCTCCAGCAGGTCGATCAGGCTCGGCAGGTCTTCCTGCACGGTCTTCCAAACAATCTCGAGGTTGATGCTGAAATAGGCGTGAACGAGCCGGTTTCGCATTGCGATAATTCCGGTCCAGGGGATGGCGGCCAGTTCTTTGCGGGTGGGGTCGGTCACCTGGGAAGCGGCTTCGCCTATGATTTCGATATCCTTCACCAGTGACAGGAGCAATTGTCGGTCGGTTTCCAGGTCGCTTCGCGCTCGGCCGTGCGCGAAGCGACATCGCCTCGCGGGCGGCGTCGATCATGTGGCGCAGGCGGACGGCGTCATGTTCGTGCATATTGAACTTCGGCGCTGTCCAGGACCTTCTGTCGGAAGTAGGGGCTCAGGTCTTCGGCTGTTCGCAAGTCGACTTTGCGTCCGGCGAAGAGTTCAGACAGTTCTTTCTCCATACCGGCGATGCCCAGTAGTCCGGGGATGCGGTCGGGCTCGAACTCAACGAGCAGGTCGATATCGCTGTCTGGCCCGAAATCTTCGCGTAGTGCTGAGCCAAAGAGGGCGAGTCGTTTGATGTCGTGTGCCCGACAGAAGGCGGCAAGATCCGCCCTTGGAACTGAAAGGTGTGCGGTCATTGTCCCGGTCCTTCTATCCGGTATTGAAAGAGGGCCGATCTCCTTTCGTCAGAATCTGTAGGCACGACCCGGAAAGCCAAGCCGGAAGTAGCTTGGTTTCAATCGTGCGACTGCTTCACTATATCAGCGCTATTCTTCCTGGCAAACGAGCGGTAAAGGCCGGCGATATCGGCCTGTTCGGCGTCGCCGTCGTGGGCGACGACGCGTACGGCGACGTCGAGAGCCTCTCCCGGCTGCAGCTGGTACTGTTTGCGCGCCAGGGGGTTGACGGTCAGGGTGCCCCAGTCGGAGACGAACCAGGGGAAGCCCTGTGCGCTGGGGTAAGGGAAGAGCGCGGCGCCGGCGCTGCGGTCGGCTGCGATTGTGCCGGAGCAGTCGACCCAGTCGGAGATTTGGCGGCGGATGGCCTGTCCGCCTGAACGGCCGGCGGAATCGATCAGGACGGCGCCAGCGGTGACGCGCAGTGCTTCGGTCATGCGCAGACCGAAGTAGGCGTGGCGGGTGGGGCCGATGCGCAGCTCCCACTCAGCGGCGCGCAGCTGGGAGCGGACGTCGAAGAGGTTGGCGGTCTGGCCGGGGCGGATGTCGATGGTCCTGGTCTCGACGGCGAGTGTGCGGCGCTGGGGTGCGCCCCATTCGACGGGGCCCTGCCAGTGGAGGGTCTGGGTGAGGCGCAGGTGGTCGGCGGCGAGCTCTTCGGCTTCGACGTCGACGCTGAGGATGCGGCCGGGCGCGCGGCCCTGGAAGATGTCGTTGACGTAGAAGTTGTAGTTGGCCTCTTCGAAGGTGTTGTTGGCGAAGGGCAGGTAGCAGTTGACGTGGTCGGCTCCGATCCAGAGCGAGTTGTGGTGGGGGTGGTCGAGGGGGGATTCGCTGGTGAGGGCGAAGCCGGCCGGTGTGTAGACGGGAAAAAGGTAGGCGCGGTAGTGGCCCTGGCTGAGGGCGGTCAGGTCTCTGCCGCGCCAGCGCACGTTGAGGCGGTGGGACTGGGCCCATGCGCCCTTGGGCAGCGTGACTTGGTCGCCTTCGAGCGAGAAGTTTTGCAGATGGCTCTGGTTTGCCATAGTTGTCCCTCAGGTAGTGGCATGCGAATCCGAGTCGTCAACCGTAGGCACTGTACCTGTTTGGTCCATGCGCAGCAAATCCGGCTGTAAATCATGGGGTGATATCATTCCGTCCTTTTCGTGTATCGACTGCGTGCCGACGTCGCGTCTCCTTCCTCTGCAACTTGTGTTCAGCCAGGGGATGGCGCACAATTGCACTTGTGCGAGATATACCCGGGCCTGGCATTTTCCAGGCCAACCCCGCAGGCAGGACCGTTGAGATTCCACGTAAGGGCAGAAGGAGGAAGTGTAGATGGCAGGTTCAAGAGCAAGGCCGTTTGGCTGGGCGCTGATCGGCTGCGGCAACGTTGGCAGGAGTCACTCGCGCTGGGCGGTGGAGACGCCGGACATCGACGTGCGGGCCTTCTGCGACATCAACGAGGATGCGGCCAGCAGCTACTATGAGCAGTATGAGGGCGGTTACTACACGGCCGACCCGGCGCGCGTTTTCGCCGATCCCGATATCGAGATCGTGACGATCGCGACGACGCACGCCACGCACGCGGAGCTGGCGATCGCCGCGTTCGAGGCGGGTAAGCACGTCTACCTGGAGAAGCCGATGGCGATGTCGACCGTCGACTGCCTGCGTATTTACGAGGCGATGGAGGCCGCGGGCAGGAAGTTGATGATCAACTTTTCGATCCGCTTTTCCGGCGCGACGCGGGCGATCAAGAGCCGCCTGAAACCGGCCAAGGTGAGCAATGCCCAGTGCATGATGGCTCCAGCCGACCTCACCCGCTGGCAGTGGGACCCGGTGCTCGGCGGCGGCCTGCTGTTTGACGTCGGCGTCCACCTGGCCGACACGCTTTGCTGGATGCACAGTTCGCCGCCGGTGTGGGTCTCAGGGACGGGGGGGCAGGTGACGCATCCGGGCGGGCTGGCTTCGGACGAGATCATCGACACGGCATCGGCGACGATCCGTTTCGCCAATGGGTCGGTGGCGAACTATCTGATGAGCGACGCCGGTTTCAGCGAGGCGCTTACCAAGTGGTTTTTTGTGTTCAACGACGGCGAGCAGAGCGCGGTGTTGGACAAACATTTCCGTCGGGCGACGATCACCGGGCCCGACCCGGTCAGCGGCGAGCTGAGCACCGAGACATTTACGCCGCCGTTCATCGACCGCATGCCGCTGCTGCTGGATGCGATCCGCAACGATACCGAGACATACACGCCGGCGCGGACGGGGATTCTGGCCACGCTGGTTGTGGAGAATATTATCGAGTCAATTCACAGCGGGCGGCCGCAGGAGATCGAACTGCCAGACGTACTGAGGAGCCAGGCATGAGCGTGATACGCATCGCCCAGTACGGTACAGGTCACGCCCATGCGGCGGGCAAGCTGCGCGCTTTGCTGGACAGTCCGGACGTGGAGTTGGCGGGCGTCTTCGAGCCGGACGCGGAACGGCGGGCTGCGGCGGCCGCGGCGGACGGCCCTTTCCGGGCTGTGCACTGGTACGGCAGCGAGGGCGAGATGCTGGCGGACGCCAGCATTGCGGCGATCGCGTCGGAGGGGACTACTCATGAGAGCCTCGACCAGACCGAGGCCTGCGTGCGCGCGGGCAAGCATGTCTGGTATGACAAGCCGGCGGGGGACGACTGGCCGCAGTGGCAACGCACGATCGCACTGGCGGAGGAGAAGGGCCTGACGGTCCAGGTGGGCTATATGTTCCGCTATCACGCCGGATTCCGGCAGATCGAAACGTGGGTGAAATCGGGTTTTCTGGGCGACATTTACGCGCTGCGGACGCGCATCGGCACGGTGGTCAGCGAAGCGAACCGCCGGGCGATCAGCCGCCATCGCGGCGGCGTCTTCTACGAGCTGGGCTGCCACATGCTGGACCAGGTCGTGTGGCTGCTGGGCCGGCCGCAGAAGGTGACGTCGTTTCTGCGCAACGAGAGCGGCGAAGTGCCGGCATTTGCCGACAACACGCTGGGCGTATTCGAGTACGAGCGGGCGATGGCGTTTGTGGACACGTCGGCGATGGAGACGCCGCCGCCGGCGCGGCGGTTTGAGGTCTACGGCAGCCGCGGCAGCGCGATCATGGAGCCGCTGGAGCCGGCGACGCATATCCGGCTCTGTTTGAGCGAGGCGCGGGGCGGCTACGACGCGGGCGAGACGATGGTGCCGGTGGAGACGCAGACGCGCCAGTCGCTATATGAGCTGGAGCTTGCCGATTTTGTGGAGACGATCCAGGGGCGGCAGGCGGCGCGGCGGCCGGCAGCGCACGAGCTGCTGATGCAGGAGACGCTGCTGCGGGCGACGGGGAACTTCAGTGGATAGTGGGTAGTGGTCAGAGGATAGTGGTTAGCGGGGGAGAGAGATAAACTCTCCCCTTTTTTGTTGGGGGAGGGCGGTCAGTCGGTGGGAGGCCACATCTGGGGCCAGTAGGGGCCGGCGAAGGGCTGTCCCGCCTGCGCGTTGGGGCCCAGGTAGACGAGGTTGGGATGGAACTGGCGGCCGGGCACATAGGTCGTGTCGCCGGGCATCATGTGTGAGATGAGGCACATGCGCGGCTCCCAGGTGAGGTTGGGGCCGGAGCCGTGCAGCGTGAGCGCGTGGTGGAAGCTGACCTGGCCGGCCTGCATGATGCAGGGCTCGTCGAGCCATTCGCCGCTGATCTCCTGGCTGGCGAAGCGGGTCTGGAGGCCGTCGAGGTCCTTGTGGCCGAAGGTGTTGCTGTCTTCGAGCAGCCCCCACTTGTGCGAGCCGACGATGGTGCGCATGCCGCCGTTGCGGAGGTCGGTGTCCTGCAGGGCGATCCAGGCGGTGCACATGTTGGAGGTGCTGGAGGCCTTCCAGTGGCCGTAGTCCTGATGCCAGCCGATGTTGCCGGCGGTCTCATCGCCGCCGTCGGGACCGACGCCCGGCTTGTAGACGGCCTGGTCGTGCCAGAGGCGGACGGTATCGACGTCCATGAGGCGGGCGCCGATCGCGCCCAGCAGCGGGCTAGTCGTGACCTTGCGGATGGCGTCGCTGATCCAGAAGGCGTCGCACTGCTGGCGCACGGCGGGCGAACCCGGCTCGACCTTGGTGGCGCCGTACTGGGGCAGGACTTCGGAGTCGAGTTCGCCGCGCCACATCCGTTCCTGCGCTTCCCTCATTTCGGCAATCTCATCGCCGCCGAACAGCTTGGGGCTGACCCAGTAGCCGCGCGCCCAGTACTCGGCGCGCACCTCGGCGGTGATCAGTTCGTCGATGTTGAAGCCGTTGACAGTGGTTGGCGTCTGTGCTGTTGTTGCTGTGGTCATTTTTTTTGAATTCCCTCTGCTAACCGAAATTTCTGGCGGGCTGCATCACGCTGTTCTCCTACGCTGCCCCGACGTCAATCTTATGGTCGAATTCTGATCAGACACGCATGCGCAGGACCGGGCGTTCGAACGATACGTCCATTTAGACGTTTTCGCGCAGCGACTTGGTGCCGGGATTCATGAAGTGGATGGCGAAGGCGCGGCGCTGGTTGTCGGTGACGAAGGCCAGTATGTCTGTGATTTGATCGACAAAAAGGGCACGAGCAGTCACTTACCATCGCAAATCGAGTTTATAGATCTTCCCATCCGCGAAGCCTGTCGCGTAGAGATTACCTGACTCGTCTGAGTCAATGCTGCTTATGGGAACACCGATGGTCACCAGATACTCGCTTTTCCATTCGTGTTCTCCTTGCCGGCGCAAAGCCCATACTCTTCCAATGCAAAAGTCGGCATAGACGTAAGCACCTTCGTGCATCGCGCCGCCAACAACGGCGCAACCCTGGTCTCTGCCGTAGACGGCCACCGGCCAGACAAGAACATCAATCGCATCTTCTATATTTGCAGCGGGTAGAATACCTTCCCACATGGGCCAACCGTAGTTTTCGCCCCCTGGGCTGTTGGCTGGCTGAAAGTTGATCTCTTCGCTTGTGATCCAGCCCGTATCAGGGATAAAAAGATCGCCGGTCCGTTCGTCAAAAGACATGCCCCAGGAGTTGCGGAGCCCCATCGCCCAGATTTCGGGGGCGTAGCCAGGGGTTGACGCAAAGGGATTGTCAGGTGGGATAGCGTATGGGCTGGCGCCTGACTCAACGTCGATGCGCAGTAATTTGCCGAGCAATGAGCCAGGATCCTGTACATGTTGCGGCATCATTGAGGGATTGGTTTCAAGGCCGTCCCCGCTGGCGATGTAGAGATAGCCATCCCGCGGGCCGAAACTGAGTGTGCCGCCATTGTGACTGGCTCCCATCTGTCTAAGGATCAGAATGATTTCCTCGCTATCAGGGTCGGCTCTGTCCGGGTTGGCGCTGGTGGCAAAGCGGCTGATGACCGTGTCTCCCTGCGTGTCTGTATAACTCACATAGAAGCGTTGACTGCTGGGATAGGAAGGCGGAAAGGCGATATTGAAGAGCCCCTGTTCACTATGTGTTTCCAAAACTTTTTCTTCGATATCCAGGAAAGGTGTTTCGACAAGCTCGTCGTCCTTTATGATGCGGATGCGCCCCGTTTTTTCGACAACCAACAAGCGGCCGCTGCCATCCCCTGTGTGCGTCAGTTGTACAGGATTGATCAAGTCCGCTTTCAAGTGTAAGAGAGATGTCTGCGCTTTCTGTTCAGGTGTGGCCAAGTCCGATTCCAAGTGTGAGGAGGACTTCGATAGAGAGGCGAAGATCTGCACTTCGCGCAATGCAATCCAGCCCTGCCCCTGGCGGGTGATAATGCGGACTTCGGCAACACGCTGCGGGGGATCGATAACGACTGCAAAGAGGTCGCGGTCGGCGGTGTACACATTAATGAAACCTTTGGCAAGGGTAGAAACCCCTGACTCACTCTTCAGCCAGACTTCATGCGTTGACGGGCCGTCATTCACTTGGGATACGGAGAATTCGACCCTGTTAACCAAGTAAGGTTCGTCGTATCGGATGGCAAGCCATTGTGGGGCGAAGCCATCTGACGACCACCAGGTCTCAAGATCGCCGTCAATTGCCTTGAAGAGGTTCCAATCTCCAGCGGAGACGCTGATCCTTCCCTTATTTGCGATGTTTTCCCCGACAGCTCCAGTGTGCCTTGCAGGCAGCACCTCGAGTGAATCCTGCTCAGCCTCAATGGGTACGCAAGCCGCCAAGAGCGCAACGGCGACTATCCCAATCGCTATTTGGAATGGGCGGATCACCGTCCTACCCTCATTCTCACTATGTCTCTCAGTGATCGACGAAAATGATGACTCAACCGCTGGTGTTTGCGAGGGTTGGGCCATGCTGCGGGTAATGGCCTTTCAGAGCGATTCAGGATGCACACAAATTCGAGGTGCACATCGTCTTCCTGCGTGCGCTGTTCGGCCTTCTCAAACCCGCATGCGTAGGACCGGGCGTTCGAACGATACGTCGAAGTAGACGTTTTCGCGCAGGGACTTGGTGCCGGGATTCATGAAGTGGATGGCGAAGGCGCGGCGCTGGTTGTCGGTGACGTTGGGCGCGGTGTAGTGGAGGGTCTGGCAGTGGTGCAGGGTGACGCCGCCGGCGGGCAGGGCGATGATGGCAGCCTGCGAATGATCGACCTTATCCCCCATGTCGAGGAGGGCGCTGGTGTCGGCGGCGCGTTCGTGCTCCTGAGAACGGAAGTGGGAGCCGGGGATGAACTGCATGGCGCCGTTGTGGATGTCGACGTCGTCGAGAGTTAGCCAGCAGCTGACGAGGTTTGGGGGAGAGCAGCGCCAGTAGGCGTTGTCCTGGTGCCAGTGGACGGGTCCGCCGTGGTGTGCCGGCTTGAAGAGGGCCTGGTCATGGAAGAGCTGGATGTTGGGTCCGATCAGGTCCTCGACCATATCGAGGATGCGGTCGTCGTAGAGCAGATGGCGATAGTGGATGTTGCGTTCGCACATCTGCATGATCTGGAGCATCTGGGTGCCGGCCTCGTTTTTGGCGTCGAGGTCGTCGGTATCGTCGATCGAGAGGTTGCGGAACCCGCTCTGGCCGCTGCGGGCGCGTTCGAATTCGCGGTCATATTCGCGGCGCAGCAGTTCGATTTCGTCGTCCTGGAGGATCTTGCCAATGTTGAGGTAGCCGTCGATCCAGAAGCGGTTGATCTGTTCTTCGGACAGGGCTTTGCGCTGGACGGGGCTGGTGTTGCCGTTTGTGTTCTGCATTGTTTGGAGCTTCCAGTGTTTGGTTTTCAGTTTCGAGTTTTTGGTTTTTCGTGTGTCGCCGAATATGCGTGAAGTTCGCTAAGAGCTAAAGCTTGCTCTGTTACCGGCCGGCGGGGCCGGAGAGGGTGACGTCAAAGACGAGGGACCTGTTGGCGGCGAAGATAACACGGGTTTGGGGAAGGTGTCAATTGGTGGGGTTTGTGCGGGTGTGTGGGGCGAGGAGCATGTGGATGAGCGTCGCTTCAGATTCCGCACGTACCACATTGTCGCGTCCCTTCTTAGATGTCACATTTCTGTAAATCAGGTGAACTTGGCAACCACTGCTAGTTCTCCAAGTGAATGCGCCTGTAACGCTGTTCGAATGCCTGTTGCCCACCTTCCAGTATATTGCAAATCTCTTCTCGAACCTGCTCATTCTGGATACTGGCGGGATTTTGCACATCGGTTTCGCCGCCTGCCACCCTTAGCGGCAAAACCAGTTCCGCGTCGCCGTTAACTACAATGTTGGCATTATGCGTGACTACTATAATTTGGGGGATTATATACTTTAGTGCCATTTAGGGCTTGACAACTAGCCTATTTTCATGTATAATAGTGCCATAATCGACAAGCGTTCAGGGAGGAATTATGGCACACTCAGCACCGGGAAAGCACTACAGAAAGGGAATCTCGTTGGTCAAGTTGTTCGAGATGTTCCCTGACAACGAAACGGCGGAGCAGTGGTTTGTGGAAAGTCGTTGGCCGGACGGCATCAGGTGCGCCTACTGTGATAGCGAGAACGTCAACACGAAGGCCAGCCACAAGACGATGCCTTACCGTTGCAACTGCTGCAAAAAGCGGTTCTCGGTCAAGACCAACTCGCTCATGCACGCCTCCAACATATCCTATCAGAAGTGGGTCATCGCGGTCTACCTGGTCACGACTTCGCTCAAAGGTGTGTCGAGCATGAAACTGCATCGCGACCTAGACATAACGCAGAAGTCGGCGTGGTACATGCTTCAACGCATCAGGGCTTTCTACATCGAAACGCACGAACCGTTTGAAGGCGAGAACGAGGTAGACGAATCCTACTTCGGTGGCAAGGAAGCCAACAAGCACGCCAAAGACAAACTGAACGCGGGGCGCGGCGTTGTTGGCAAGACGGCGGTAGTGGGCGTGAAGAACAGAGACACGAACAAAGTGCAGGCGGAAGTTGTGGACAGGACCGACAAGGAGACGCTACAGGGCTTTGTCGTGGAGAACACAACGCCTGATTCAGTCGTCTATACAGACGAAGCTAGGGCGTACTCAGGACTTCCCAGAGAGCATGAGGCGGTTGGACACAGTGTGGGTGAGTTTGTGCGGGAACAGGCGCACACGAACGGGCTAGAGTCATTTTGGGCTATGCTGAAACGCGGTTATGCTGGCACCTATCATCATATAAGCCCCAAGCACCTGCATCGCTATGTTGACGAATTCTCCGGTCGTCACAATGTGCGCCCACTGGACACTATCGACCAGATGGCCGCAATCGTTCACCGCGCCGCCGGTAAGCGGCTACCTTATCAAGAACTCATCGCATGAAACAAGGGGATCGGCAATGTCAGTCGAAGTTATTGATGGGACAGATGGGTTGGTTGCCCAACGTAACCCTACCGAACGAGAGATCGAGAACGCAAAGGAACGAAGGAATGAGTCCTGGCTGACAAACCCTGTCATTCCGAACTGGGTCAACCATGACAAGGTAAATCTAGACAGGTTTTTCACAAGTCATTCCACCGCTGCCATTTGTTGGAATAGCTTGCGTGAATACATGGAGTCAGATCACGCCAAGTTGGACTCATACCACTTTATCGACCCTGGGGCCGGAACTGGCATTTTTTACGATCTCATGCCGCGCGGAAGGAGAACAGGGATTGATATTCTCCCCGGAAACATTAGCTTTATCTGTCAGGATTATTTGTCTTGGCAACCCACAGATTGGGAGCAGCGTTATATTGTTATGGGCAATCCCCCTTTTGGTTATCGTTCTTGGCTGGCTCTATCATTTCTCAATCATTCAGCCCGTTTTGCAGATTACATAGGCTTTATTCTGCCTATGGCATTTCAGAGCGAAGGCAAGGGAAGTCCCAAGCACCGCGTGCAAGGAGCAGAACTTGTCCACAGTAGCCCTTTGCCCCCCAATTCCTTCACTGACGATCGCGGCAATGTCGTGAAACTGAATGCTCTCTGGCAAATATGGAGGCGTGGCGTCAACAATGTGCCTAAGCGGGTCTCTTGTGACCAGTGGGTTGATTTGTTCACGGTAGACACGCGTAAAGAAAGGCGGTGCGGCCATGAGAGGGTTGAAGAAGCTGACTTTTTTCTACAACGAACATTTTATGGCGAGGACGCACCAACTCTGGTCACAGACTTCTCTGATGTTCGTTACGCCTGTGGGTATGGCATTGTTTTAAGGCAAGGCCGCGACGCAAT
Source organism: Caldilineaceae bacterium (assembly GCA_022827195.1). Lineage (GTDB taxonomy): Bacteria > Chloroflexota > Anaerolineae > Caldilineales > Caldilineaceae > Bin5. The sequence continues at coordinate 29,259 of JAJDTL010000017.1, read as the reverse complement.
CATCGAGCTTTTGAGAAAAACCGACTGGACCAAATACTCAAACCTTGCCACACACAACTGCCGTCACATTTCCATGTACCATATCAGACAGGCGGTCGTTGATGGAGGGTTTGTCGATGGTTGATCCCATTTCTCTCATGCAGGAAGTGATAGCGAGGAGATCGAATGCTTCCAAGTGGACAGATACGCCACTTGGAAGCATAAAGGTTCTGAGCAACACTCACATAGGAGACATTGGGCAAGATTTTCTTGAAGAATGGTGTCAAGCAGTAGGATTCAGTTGGGAGAGAGCAGGTAGCCGTCAAAGCCCTTGGGATGCGAAAATCGAAGGGGTAACATTTGAGATAAAAACGGCTACAGAAGATGTGAATGGCAACTTCCAGTTTAATCACATCAGACACCACCGGCCATATCAAGCTCTGGTTTGTCTTGGCATAGCACCAGACGAAATCTTGTTTGACGCTTGGAGAAAAGGTGATGTGTCAGAAGGGGAAGCGGGAACTCTCGTCACAATGGATAGGGGATCATCAGCTACGTTCAAGTTGACTAAGAAAAAGCCAGACCTTTATCCCTTGTCTGAATTTGAAGATCGCATTTTGACTCTTCTGGCAGAATTAAGCTAGTTGATTTAACACCGGAGAATCGGAATGACAAAACCAGCCAAGAAACCAACCCAAAGCCATCTCCCCAAACGCAAGCGAGGCCGTCCTGAAAAGCCATTGAAGATCGACGACACGCCTCGCAATGTGGCGCGTACCTTCTTCGGCATCAAGTCTCCCAAGTATGTCCGGCCTGAGTAATGGATTCAGGGCGGCGTGGCACTAAAGTATATAATTCCCATAATTTGCCTCTTGCTCTTCGTTTCCCGCAACTGTTGGACGATTAGGTCGTAAATCAGTTCGTTGTCGAGGTCGTCTTCAGGCTGATCCAATAGAAGAGGTTCACTCCCGTAGGACAAGATAAAGGCAAGGAGGGCAGCAGTCTTCTGTCCAGGAGAACCTTTCTCGATCGGCTGATCCTCGGGGCCAAAAGAGATTCTCAAATCGTCTGCGGGGAACCAAAGTTTGAAGTCGCTCATTGACTCCTGAGTTAGTTGCTGCAGACGGGTTCTGAACCGACCATCCCTGGGTGTTTCCTCTCCACTGCGGATTTTCTCGATCCTTCGTTTAAGATGTTCGATCTTCTTGTCGCCTCCACTGGTATAGATGTCTCGCAGGTATTCGAAATCTCTCAGGTAACTGTCGCCACAATGTAAGATACGTCGAATATCGACTTCCATACTATCCCAGTTCTCGCCAAAGGGCTTGACTTCTATGCTGACTGATGAGTTACCCGCCAGAACGCATGTCAGAAATTCTTGTCTTTTTCTTGAAAGCTCATTCCTGTTAGCGGCAATCTGCTCAAACACTTCCAGTTTTTGAATTTCTAACTGCCCACGGTGTAATCGATATTCGCCGATACTCTGCAATTCATTTTGCAGAGCTATCTGTCGCTCAAAGAGTGAGGAATAAGTATTGGGGTCTATATCTTGTTGCGCGAGTTGGGAACGCGTCTGTTCATACTGGTCAATGTCTTGCTTGAGACCCTGCATCCAAGACGACCCATCTTTCTCAGCTTCCCAGTCGGCGATTATTGTCTGTGCTTCTATCACCAAGGAGTCTAGCTTATCGCCTAGCGCCTGCCATCTTTGATTCGCTGCATTCAGTGCTGACAGAATTTCGGAGAGCTCGCCAAAAGGGTCTGCATTGAAATTCCCCGGAGCTATCTCCCCTCTAATCTCGGTAAGCTGGCATCTCATTGCCTGCCAATGTTCTTCCAAACCCTTGATTTCAGTTTTCTGTTGCCGTCGCTTTCGGTAATTCTTCAGAACCTCTTGATGCCCGGATATTTCTATCTGTTCAATTTGGTGTGCTACATCGTTAGACTCCCCGCGCAACTGATCTTCCTGAGATATCTTTTCATGTATCTCCTGCATTTTCTGTTCTAATTGCTTATAGCGATTTACCAACTCCCTGTTGCGTTTATCGAATTCCGCGTAACCAACAGTCGGAGCCTCATCAATGATATCAAGCAAGGCAGCTGGATTCCTGGCCAACTCAAAGATCTGTTTCTGGCTATAGATGTAGGCTGGGAAGAGCGACCTTATATCTCCCGGCGCCGCAACCCATTCGCCACTCTTGTTCTCCTCGAGAGATACTTTGCGTGAGTTGGCGGACCACTTGAGACGATAGCGTACATCCCGTTTCCGATAAATTAGTGAGATTTGGCTCATGCCAACAAGCAAATTGTCATCCCCGACAGAAAAGTACTTGCTGGCCTCCTCTTTCAGCTTCTCCGGAATATCGTCTTTACGGAGAAGGGCAAGTCTAATGAATTCCAATAAAGTTGATTTGCCGCTGCCGCGCCCGCCTATAATCGTGTTGAGGTAAGGGCTGAATCGGCAACTAAGTGGTTTTGAGCGGCCTATGTACTTTGCCTTGTCGACAATAAGCTCTTCGATAATCCACTCTGCCTGTCGATTCGGATCAATGCACATATCACGATTCACTGAGGCCATACCGTCTCTTAGTGAAAGTCTCAGACCTTCTATGGTAGGCTCATCCATTTTGACCCAGGTAAAGTCACCGAATGATGGGGCTCTAAAGTTGTGTGTATCGGACCCTCTCACTTTGGTCCATTGCAATTGTCTTTCTTTGTATAGTTGAGGCTCTTCGTAGCTGTCTTCCGCCAACTCCATCGCATACAGGTTGACATTGTCCAACACCTGTTCCAGAGTCGGGCCATGAAGTCGTTCGAATAGACCATTTCTTCTGTCGACATGCGCGGGAATGGCAATGGCGCCGTGCTGGGCGATGACATTTACAACTTCCGTTACTGATCTAGTGGTAACTCCATCGCTCTTTCCTCTTGTGCCGTCATACTCAATTGCGCCAAGCAATTGATCAATATCGCCTTTACCCCTATCCGGTTCAAAAATTGCTAGGACATGTACGCCGCTGTTCGCTGAGATTTCTACACCAGGAAACAGGACAAGCGGTCTGTACCCTTCAGGCCTTCTTTCTCGCATTTTGTTCAGAGTTTGTTTTAGAGCATCGATCCATTCACCACTGTTATGATCTGTAATCGCTACGCAGTCGATCTCTTCCTGCATAAATTTTCTCAGCCAGAACTCTGGTGTGACTCTGTCTTTAACCTGTTGCGTGCAGCCCCTCATGAAATCCTCTGAGGCAGGCGTATGGGCATGAAAGTCGAATCTCCACCACTTGGCGCCTGGTAAATCCCTGAAACGCATGAGAAACTCTCCTGATTCGCGTGTTTGTATCATGAAGGCCAATATCGGCATCGGTAACGTGAACGACTAACCAAGATATCATGCCCTGCGCCAGATTCCCCAAAAGGATCTACATCAAATCGAATGTGAAACTGTTGCCAATATAGAGGCTATCTCCAAAAGTAGCCCGCCTCGTACCCCCCTTTCGCCACGCGCGAAAGCACCACTGCCACCCTTGTCCCGTTGCGTCACTGTGGTCAACCCTCATTGACGAAAGTTGAATGGTGGACTGCGCTATTAGCGCTTAGGCCGTGAAACGTCCGTCGCGGGCTGGTTTCGCCGCCTGAAATCGGTTTCGTCGTCAATCTCTGTCAAGAAACCACCCAATTTCCCCCTTGACAATATAGAACAAATGTGCTAATATCTCCAGAACATCACCTCGCGGCATTGCAGATGACGGTCTGGATTGCGAGGAAAAGGGACTTATTTCAAGTAAGGAGCGAGCCGTGAAAAACGATATTGCCAAGACCTCGATTGGACGCGTGGCGCTGCTTTCGTCCAGGCCGATCCTGGCGCTGGTGGCGGCGATGTTTGTGGCCGACCTGCTGGGGAGCATGGGATGGGTGCAGGGTAGGATCCGGGGCGACACGCTTTTCTATGTGTTCGGCAACCCGGTCTCAAACTGGGGCGTGATGATGACGCTGCTGATCTGGATGCTGACGACCGGCATCCAGATGGTGTCGAGCGGGATGGCCTACCGCGCCAAGACGAACCCCTACATGGCGGGCGTGGGCTTCTACATCTGGCTTTTCGGTTCGATCGTCAGCCGCACCAGTCTGAAGTTCAACGGCGCCAAGCACGGCTCGGTCTTTACGATCGAGTACGGCAAGCTGGCCAAGGAGTGGTCGGGCATGTCGTTTCTGATCGCGCTTTACTGGCCGTCACAGATATTCGACATGGCGACCGACGCCAGCTTCTACGTGACGACGCCGCTGCGCGCCTTCAATCTCTTCTTTGCTTTTTCGTCGCTGGTATCGGAGCAGCTGGCCTACATGGCGAGCGCGGCCAAATCGCTGGGCGACGAGGCGCTGGACCAGATCCGTGGCTACTCATAGGACGCTCTTGCCGCAGGACCGCGGCTGGGGTCTGGTCTGCCAGGTATCGGTTGCGCCGCTGCTTGCAGGGACAGTAGAGTGGCTGATCGCGGTCGGCGCCTGCTGGTTGATCGGCGCGCCCTACCTGGCGGGGTGGACGTGGCTGGCGCACCTGGCCGCGGCCTATCCCCTCGGGGCCGCGGCGCTGGGGCTGCGGGCGCTCTCGCTGGCATGGGCGGGCTGGGCGTTGCTGCGCGGCGGCGTGGCGTGGGAGGCGCTGGTCCCCTATCTGCTGGTCCTGTTGGTCTCGGCGCTGGCTGCTGCGCCGCACGGATGGGGCGTATGGGCTGCGCGCATCGCGGTGCACGGCCTGGCGCTCTGGTTCATTCTGCAGATGGAGCACATCACAGGGCTGATCGGGCTGGTCGGTCTCCTGCTGCTCCTGATCTGAGAGATGCCTTGAGCCGGCAACCGGTTGCCGCGCTAGTCTTCGCTTTTGAGCTCCTTCTCCATTGCCAACAGACGCACCAGGCGCTTGCCCGAGCGGATGCGCTGCGCCTCTCCGGTCAGGGAAAAGCCGAGCGACTGGAAAAACCTGAGCGCGCCCGGGTTGAACTGCTCGACGCCCAGTTTCACGGCGCGTTGGCCGGCGTCCCCGGCCAGCCAGGGTTCGAGCAGGGCCCAGGCATCGCTGCCGACGCGCTGCCGCTGGAACGGCTCCGCAACCAGCAGGATACCGATGTAGGCCATGTCGGGATCGGGCCATTGGAGGCGGAGGTCGATCATGCCGACCAGCTGGGCGCCGGCGTCGGCGTTGCCGGGCTCGTTGGCTGCTGCAATGCCGAGGCCGATGCGGCCCGGTTCGTCTGCGATGGCGGCCAGGTCGCGTGCGGCCTGCCCGGCCGGCGCCTGCGCCAGGTGATACATCGCCCAGTAGGCGGGAGAGAGTTCGTAGACCCGCTGCAGCGCGTCGGCGTGCAGCGTCGCGTCGAGGGGCAGGAGGGAGATCGAGTGCGTCATGGCGGCGGGGGGCAGCGGCTACTGGCTGGGGGCGAGCGCCTCGACGCTGCGGCGCAGCTCCTGGCATTCGTTTTCGGCGCTCTTCAGATCGGCGGCGAGCGTCTCCAGCTTTTCGCGCTCGACGCGCACGAATCGGGTGTAGGGCGCGATCGCTTCGCGGATGCGCTGAACGCTGGCGGACAGCTCGGACTCGAACTGCTGCGTGATGGCGGCGTCGAGCCGCCGGCGCAGGTCGCCGATGCGCGTACGAAGCTGCGCCTTGACCTTCTGGCGCCGGTAGGGGAGGACGTAGAGGCCGAGCGCGGCGAGCGCGCTGGCGCCGAGGATGCCGGTCACGTCGAGGAAGGTGGTGTTGAGGATGACGACAAGGATCGCGCCGAGGCCGATGGCGCCGGCCTCGACCGCGGCGGTCTGGATGATGGCGCGCTGCACTTCCTGCGCCAGTTTGAGGGCCTCGGCCTCGCGATCGTAGGAGTCGACAACCTCCTGTGCGCTGCGTCCGATGCTTTTGAGCAGATTCTGGCGGTTGAAATCGAACTCGCCGCGCACGCGGCCGATCATCTGGTCGGTGTGCTGGAGGGAGCGGCGTTCGATGAACTCCATCACCGCCTGCCACTGGCGGTAGTCGCGGTCGATGAGCCAGTCGATCAGCTCGTTGACATGGCGTTCGATGGCGCGGCTGGTGTCGGCGAGGACGCGGCGCTCGAACTCGCCGCGCAGCCGTTCGCTGTTCACCAGCTCGACGACGCGGGTGATGCGCAGGTTTTCGTCGAAGAAGCGGTCGCCGCGCTCGGCCATCTCGTGGAGGACGTTGTCGACGCGGTCGCTCTGGTAGCGGAAGTCGCGGCGCATGTCGTTCTGGTAGGCGTTCAGCTGCTCGTCGATCGCGTCGAGCGCCTGGAAGTCGCCTTTGAGCAGGTCCTGGCGCTGCGTGATGACATCTTGGTAGCCGGCGATGAGGGCGGCGGCGATGCCGATCGGGTTGGAGAGTTGCAGCCGGACGCGTTCGCCGGCGTCGAGGAAGTCGAGGATGTACTGTTCGAGCGCGCCGAAGCGGCTGCGCTGCCAGTTTTCGGCGCCGGGCCCGTTTTGCTCGGTCCTTTTGGCTTCGAGCGCGAGGCGGGCGCTAACGGCGAAGGTGGCCGGGGCGACACCGAGCAGCTCGTGCGCGTTCTGCTGCACAAAGTCGAGCACCTGCTGCTGCTCGGTTTCGGCGGCCAGCAGTTCGATCTTGTTGACCACGATAACGACCTTTTTGCCCCAGTCGCGGATCTGCTGCAGGAAGGCGCGTTCCGATTCGCTGAAGGGGCGGTCGGCGCTGGTGACGAAGAGGACGAGGTCGCTGCGGGGCACGAAGTGTTCGGTCAGCTCCTGGTGCTGGCGGATGACCGCGTTGGTGCCCGGGGTATCGACGAGGTTGACCTCCTGCAGCCAGGGCACGGGCAGGCCGCGCACGGCCATGCCGCCGTCCGCGCCCGGGTGCGCGACCGCGTCGCTGTGTCGGATGAGGACCAGTTCGCTGGTGGTGGGCACGACGCCTTCGGGCAGATAGTCGCTGCCAAGCAGGGCGTTGATGACTGCGCTCTTGCCGGCGTTGAACTCGCCGACGACGACGACGAGGAAGAGTTCCTCCAGCTGGGCGAGGGCGTTGCGGATGAGGGCGAGGTCGGCGTCGGGCGCGTCGAGGCGCGTGAGGGCGACCTGCAGGTCGGCGAGCAGGCGGCGTTCGTCCTGTAGAATTCGGCCCTGTTCTGCGGTGAGTACCTGCTGCACGCCGTTTCCTCGCCGATTTCGGAAATGAACCTGTTACGCGGCCCAGACCATTCTAGCACAGCAGGGCATGAACAGAGTACGAGCGGCGGGCATTGCCGGTTTCCACTCCGAATTCCTTCTCGAATAGGCGCCGCTTCTGATGCCGGCCTTCTAGGCGAACTTTGACGTTCATCTATTGACAACAGACTGGTTTGTCGTTCATGATGTGCCCTTTCGTTAACAACAACGCCGTTTGATGTACACAGATGAGCGACAAGAAAGGACTCTTATAGTGGTCCCCTCTACAGAGACCACCCTCACAGAAGCAGTCTTCGAGTTGCTCACTCTGCCCTGCTCCCCCGGCTGGCAGACCGCGCCGGCCCACAGCTGTACATCCAGACCAAACGGAGCAGGTTGCAGGCATCGTTTATGATGGCCTCGCGAAGAGCCAGTTGGAGGGTTTCACGATGGAACAATCAGAGACCGGCCGTACCTGGACCGTGGAAGAGGCGAAGGCGCGTCTTTCCGACATCCTGCGGCTTGCCGAAGAGGAGGGGCCCCAGCGCATAGGAGAGCGGAGGTCGTTCATCATTGTTTCTGCCGAATCTTGGAATGCTGAAACTCTCCCCCGTGTTCAACGGCCGCGCATTCCGTTTGGCCAATGGCTGGTTGAAAACATGCCACGCGGTATCGCCCTTGAACTCTCCAGCCGCGACGACCCTGAACGTGAAGTCCCTTTCCTCAAACCTGGCGTTCCCTGAGTTACGCAAAATTGCTGAAGGGCGGAGAGCCTTTTGAGTTTCATCTGTGCAACTCAAAGCTGTTTGAGCTGCAATAAACGCTGTTTTTGAAACACAACACAGTTTGAATTGCATAGATGAAACACAAGAGCGGTCTCCTTCATGGCACTTTCCGCCACAACATACCCCCATTCACCTCCTCATCAGGCCCTCGAGCCGCTCTTTCACAGTGGGCCACTCGCTGTCGATGACACTGTAATAGACCGTATGCCGGTCGACGCCGTCGCGGGCGATGCGGTGGTTGCGCAGCGTGCCCTCCTCGACCGCGCCCAAACGCAGAATGGCGCGCCGCGAGCGGTGGTTGCGGCTGTCTGACTTGAGGGCGACGCGGCGGGTCTGCAGCTCCTCGAAGGCGTGGCGCATGAGGAGATATTTGCACTCGGTGTTGACGCCGGTGCGCTGCCAGGCGGTCCCGTACCAGGTCATACCGATCTCCAGGGTACGGTGCTGGCGCACGACGTCGATGTAGGCGGTCGAGCCGACGGCCTTGCCGGTCGGCTGGTGGATGACGGCGAACCTGACCTCGGCGCCCTTTGCCACTTGGGCGAGGCAGTCGCTGATCCATTCCTGCGCGTCTGGGAGGCTGCGGAGGGCGGGGCGGGCGGTGTAGCGCCAGATCAGTTCCTCGGCGCCCACGGCGTAGAGGTCGGCGGCATGTTGCGGGTCTAGCGGTTCGAGGCGGACCAGGTCGCCGGTGAGGGTGACCGGTTGGGGATCGAAGGGTTTCCTCGTTTTATGCTCCATCTATTGCTCCTGTCTTTCTTGCACCGGCTCCGATCATTTGGGTCCGACGCCTTGTAATTGAGGGGCGAGTGGGGGCTGCACTGCGAGTCGCAGAATATTGTTTCCCAAACAGCACCGTTTCCTGCTTCAATCCTAATCGTTTCCTAAGGCGGCGTCACGGCCTAGCCCGGCATCTTTCCCTCCTTCTTCGTCCGGCGCGCCTCTGCAGGCGGCCAGCGGCCACGAATCGCTGACATTTGTCCGAACAGCGGTGTCTGTGTTTTACATGAAGGAGGTGATTGACGGCACCCGTTCAGGCGAGATTGAGAGCGAATAGTTCGCTGGCATCCTGCAGAAAACGTTTTCTTGACCGGCCCACAGAAATGTCACCAGAATCTGGTGATCAGTTAACGGGCACACGCTGCTCAAGCGCCTCGACCGCCCTCGCGCAAAAAGCAACAGGAAAAAATCAATGCCAACCGACAATCGCCCGAATATACTGTTCATCTGTGTCGACCAGTGGCGCGCGGACGCGCTCAGCCTGACCGGCCATCCTGTGGCGGAGACGCCCCATCTCGACCGGCTGGCCTGCGAGGGTTATAACTTCACCCAGGCCTACGCGGCCACGCCCACCTGTGTGCCGGCGCGCGCGACGATATTCACCGGACTGAACCAGCGCCACACCGGCTTCGTCGGCTACAACGATCGGATCGACTGGCATTACGACTGCACGATGCCCGGCCTGCTGGCCGAAGCCGGCTACCATACGCAGTGCGTTGGCAAGATGCACACGCATCCGTCGCGCAACCTGATGGGCTTCCACAACGTCGTGCTGCACGACGGCTATTTGCACCGCGAGCGCTCGAAGCGGGACGACTGCGGGCTGGTCGACGACTACACGCCCTGGCTGCGCGAGCGGCTGGGGCCTGAGGCCGACTACATCGACACCGGCGTCGGCTGCAACGGCTACGCTGCCCGTCCCTGGGTTTACGACGAGATGCTGCACCCGACCAGCTGGGTCACGACGATGGGTATCGACTTCCTGCGCCGTCGCGACCCGACCAAGCCCTTCTTCCTGATGCTCTCCTACCACCGGCCGCACCCGCCGCTGGATCCGCCGCGGGATTTTCTCGACCGTTACCTGAGCAAGCCGCTGCCCGACCCGGTGATGGGCGACTGGGCGCCGGACAGCCTGCCGGTGCGAGGGCTGGACAGCCCGATCCCGACCGATGCAGCGCAGCGCGACTACGCCCGCCGCGCCTATTACGCGCAGATCAGCCACATCGACTACAGTCTTAACCGCGTCTTCCAGGCCCTTTTCGAGAACGGCCTGCTCGACGATACGGCCATCGTTTTCACAGCGGACCACGGCGAGATGCTTTACGACCACAACCACGTGGCCAAGGGCTATCCGTTCGACAGTTCGGCGCGTCTGCCGTTCATACTGCGGCTGCCGCGTCCGGGCAATCCGCACCATCGAAGCCGGCGGGCGGATGAGCCGTTGCGGCAGGTGCAGCAGGTCGTCGAGTTGCGCGACCTGCTGCCGACGTTCTGCGACCTGGCTGGACGCGATGTGCCGTCGCACGTCGACGGTCGCAGCATCCTGCCGCTCACGCGCGGCGAAACCGGCGGCTGGCGCGAATACCTGCACGGTGAGCATTTCATGCAGGAGGACTCCAACCAGTGGCTGACCGACGGCAGGGAGAAGTACATCTGGTACAGCCAGACGGGCCGTGAACTCCTCTTTGACCTGCAGGAAGACCCTACTGAACTACACGATCTGGCGGCCGCGCGTCCAGAGCGGGTTGCCTACTGGCGCGGGCGTCTGATCTCGGAACTCGATGGCCGCGAAGAGGGATATGTGCAGAAAGGGAATCTTGAGGTCGGGCGACCCATAAGCCCGACGCTGGCGGAGGCCGGGCGTTACCGTGAAAGGTAAGCGTTGTCTATGAAACGCAGCGATCGGGTCCTGGACGGCGGGCGCTAGTAAACCGGAATCCTCTCCTTCTCCAGGATTCCATGCACGTTGGCCGCGGCCAGGGGATAGCTCTCGTCCGGCAGGTGTTCGAGCATCATGTAGCCGTCCGGGTGCTCCTCATGCCACAGGCGCAGCGCGGTCCCCAGGTCCAGTTCGCCCTCGCCTGGGACCTCCTCGTCCATGTGTAGCACGAAACCGTCGCGCACCGCGATATCCTTGCAGTGCCCAATGGCACTGACCGGCCCCATGCAATCGAAGATGTGGCGCAGCCGCTCCCTGCTGTCGTAGACCTGGTGCAGGGACTGGAAATGGTTTACGTAGTCCATGACCAGCCGCATGCGTGTGCTGCCGACGTCGCGGATGACGGCGCGGTTGAACTCGGGCGAGCGCATAATGGTCAGGAGGTGCGTTTCGACGACTACGGTCTGTTCGAGGGATTCGGCGACGGAGGCCAGCCAGCGCAGAGAGTCGAGGAGGCGGTCGCGGCAGGCCGGCCGGTGGTTTTCGCGATGGGGGCTGTAGGAGCCATTGGAACTGAGGCTGCCGCTGCGGATCAGGGCCGCGTGGGCGCCGAGCGCGCGGGCGATCCCGAAACCGCGTCGAATCTCTTCGAGCAGGAGGGAGCGGGCCTCGTCGTCGGGGTCGAAGAGGCAGGCCTGATAGCCGATGCCGACCTGCACGATGTCGATGCCTTCGTCGGCAAAGAGCAGCCGCACGCGCTGCCACATCGGCGCGGTGGCCGGCGGCGAGTTTTTGGCGGAGATCGACAGGCCCACCCCCGTCAGCCGCAGCGCGCGGATCGCGGCCAGGTGGCGGGTGCGGATCTCAGCCGGATTTGCGGGCAACATGCCTACAACGCCCAGTCTCATATGGCAACTCCACCTACGCGGCCGGCGGTTGACCGCTGGATTGTTGATTTCTTCCGCACATACAGTAGAATCGGGTCATTCTTGCACGGTTATATCAGCAGATTTTTTTGAAAAGCGCAAACGGCCGGCGCAACTTCTGCCGGCGAATCAGAGGCGCATCGAGGAGGATTCGATTGGCCGAAAAAGATAGCTGCGCAGACGGCGACCCCGCTGAGCTGATGCAGGTACTGGCGTATGTCGAGGGCCAGCGGCAGGCGTATATCGAACGGCTGCTGGCCTATGTCGCCCGGCCCAGCATCAGCGCCCACGGGGTCGGCATCGAAGAGACGGCCGAATTTCTGCTCGGCTACCTGCAGGGGCTGGGCATGGAGTCGCAACTGCTGGCGGGCGGCGGGTGGCCGTTCGTGTACGGTCGCAACTGCCGGAGCCCGGGCGCGCCTACGGTCCTGCTTTACGGCCACTATGACGTACAGCCGCCCGATCCGCTGGAGGCCTGGGAATCGCCGCCGTTTGAGCCGGAGATACGGGACGGGCGCATCTGGGGTCGCGGCGTGGGCGACAACAAGGGACAGCATCTGGCCCAGCTGCTGGCGATCGAGTCCTGGCTGGCCGTTAGCGGCGGCCTGCCCTGCAATGTCATTGTGCTGCTCGAAGGTGAGGAGGAGATCGGCAGCCCGCATATCAGCGACTGTGTGCGGGTACATCGCGATCTGCTCGCCGACGCCGACCTGGTGATCACTGCCGACGGTCCAGTCCACGAAAGCGGGCAACCCTGCATCAAGTTCGGCCCGCGCGGCATCGCTTCGTTCGAGCTGCGCGTGCGCCACGCCGAGCGCGATTTTCACTCCGGCAACTGGGGCGGCGTCGCGCCCAACCCGATCTGGACGCTGGTGCACCTGCTGGCGACGATGAAGAACAGCCGCGGTGAAGTCATCATCGACGGCTTTTATGACAACGTCGCGCCGCTTGGAGAGCTGGAACGGGCCGCGCTGGACGCGCTGCCGGTTGATACGGCGGCGGTTATGGCCGGCGCCGGCCTGGCGCGCCTTGACGAGCCGCTGGAGCGGCCCTTTTTCGACCGCCTGGCGGCCTGGCCGACCTTCACCATCAACGGTTTCCACGGCGGCTACGGCGGCCCGGGCACCAAGACGGTGCTGCCGCGCGAGGCGACGGTCAAGTGCGACATGCGCCTGGTGGAGAATCAGAGCGTGGAGGAGATTCTGGACAAGGTGGAGGCGCACGTCCGCTGCCACGCGCCCGAGGTCGAGGTGATCCGGCAAGGGGGCATGGAGCCTTCCAGCACGCCGCTCGACTCCCCCTACACGCAGCCGCTGCAGAAGGCATTTCGCGCGGCTCAGGGCGAAGACCCGCTCCTCATCCCGGCGATGGGCGGCAGCCTGCCCGACTATGCCTGGACCAAAATACTCGGCGTCCCCTCCTTCACGACGCCTTACGCCAACCACGACGAGGCCAATCACGCACCGAACGAGAACCTGGAGGTCGAACGCTTCATCGCCGGCATCCGTACGGGGGCGGCTGTGCTGGCTTACCTCGGCACCCACAGTTGAAAGGAACGAACATGCTACGCATAGGCATCATCGGATACGGCCGCCGCATCGCCAGCATGGCCAAAGGGCTGGAAATCTTCGACATTCCCTACCGCGTGACAGCCGTGGCTGACCCGCGCGGCGATGAGATCCGGGCGATCAACGATCCCTTTCTCGCCGACGCCCGCTTTTACGCGACTGCCGACGAGCTGCTGGCCGCAGCCGGCGAGCTGGATGGGATCATGATCGGCACGCGCTGTAATCTGCACACGGAGATGGCCCTCAAGGTCGCGCCGACGGGGCTGCCTCTCTTCTTGGAGAAGCCGGTCGCGATCACGTTCGACGAAGTGCGGCGCCTGGAGGCGGTCTACCGGGACCACGCGGCGCCGACGGTGGTCTCGTTTCCGCTGCGGCTCAGCCCGATCGCCCAGAAGGTGCGCGAGATCATTGCATCCGACCAGGTCGGCAGCATTGAGCAGGTTGTCGCCTTCAACGACGTGGGTTACGGCAGCGTCTATTTCAAGAGCTGGTACCGCAACTACGAGCTGAACGGTGGGCTGTGGCTGCAGAAGTTCACGCACGACGTCGACTATATCAACTACCTGCTGGAGGCGCGCCCGCGCTGGATCAGCGCAATGAACGCGCGCAGGGTTTTCGGCGGCGACAAACCGTTCGACCTGCAGTGCAAGGATTGCCCGGAGCAGGAGAGCTGCCCGGAGAGCCCGTTCGTGCGCTTTCGTACCGGCTTTGAAGGCGGGCGCGTCCGCTTTGCCGAGGAGGCGGTCTACCGCGACGACCAGTTCTGTGTCTTTTCGGAAGGGATCGAGCTGCAGGACATGGGCAGCTGCATGTTGGAGTATGAAAGCGGCGTCCAGGTCAGCTACACACAGAACTTCTTTACGCGCTATCGCGCGGCGCGCCGCGGCGCCCGCCTCTACGGCTACCGCGGCATCATTGAGTTCGACTGGAACCAGAACCAGATCAAGATTTTCAGCCACACGTCACCGGTGGTAGAGACGATCGACTTCAGCGGCGCCATGCCCCATTTCGGCGGCGACCGCGAGCTGTCTTTCGACTTTCTGATGGCGATGCGCGACCGGCGGCCCTCGCGCAGCCCGATCAAAGCGGGAATCCTCAGCGCTTTGACCTGCCTCTGGGCGCGCGAATCGGCCAACAACCGGCAACCTTATGAAGTCGTGATGCCGGAAAAGGCTGCCGCCAAGCCGCTGCAATCACGGCGCGAGCTGGAGCAGCCTGCGTGAGCGCGGCAGATGAGAGGTCCCCGGAAGAGACGATCCTCCACACTGCCGGCAAGCTGCGGGCCACTTGTAACCGGGGTCTTCGCTACGCCCGGAACGCCTATGAGATCGAGAGCCTCGAGCAGATGCTGGAGTTGAGCGCGACGTTGACCGCTCTGGTGGACGGGCGTCCGCTACCGGAGATCCGGCGCGGATTCCTGGAAGAAAGGCACTATCTTACGCCGTACGCGGTGGTGGATACGGCGGTCTTTGACGGCGATGGGCGCATTCTGCTGATTCAACGCGGCGACAACGGGCGTTGGGCGCTGCCGGGCGGCTGGTGCGAGGTGGGCGAGCTGCCGGGCGAAGGCGCGGTGCGCGAGGTGTGGGAGGAGACCGGCTGCCGTGTGGAATTGACCGCCCTGCTCGGCGTCTTCGACAACAACTACCATGGCGGTCAAGGGCTGGACCATCTCTACTGCCTACTGTTCGCCGCACGGTACGTCGAGGGGACCGCCGTCGTCACCCGGGAGACACTCGACGTGGGCTGGTATGCGGCGCAAGAGGTGCCTTGGGATGCGCTGCACGAGGCGCATCCGGCGCGTATTCGCTTCGCGTTTCAATGGCTGAACGACCCAGGCTTGACGCCCTTCTATGACAGGCCGCGACAGGAACCGGGGCCGACGTGGCAGCACGGCGGAGGCGTGGAAAGGGCGGAATGAGGCGGGGTATATCCGATTTTCGCGCTCTCTGTCACGCTCCGGGGCCGTTCGTATGGGGATCGTAGGCAAATTGCCCAGCCCGGCAGTTCGACAGATTTCGGACCATCCGCTCCTGCCGGGCTTTGAATGCGCCCGTCCTCCACGCGCGCGCCGCCGAAAGGCGCGTCATCTCCAGAGTAATCGCCCCGCTGAGCGGTTGGAAGCCGCCCCATTCTGCATGGCCGCCCCCTAAGGCCCTATACTTTCTCAACTGACACGCCGTTTTGGTAGAATAGTCACTCTACTTGTGGACGAATGCGGCCGCGGATGATAAGATAGCCGCGTCGAGAACATTTGTTCAGAAATCTGCGCGATTGGTCAGGGCGGGCACCTCGGAACAGGTGTCCGGCAAAGGGAGTCTGACGACAGCGAACGGCTGGAGGCGGCATGGCGCTGGACAAGCTGATAATCCGGGGCGCGCGCGAGCACAATCTGCGCAGCATCGATCTTGAGATCCCCCGCGACAGACTTGTGGTGATCACCGGGCTGAGCGGCAGCGGCAAGAGCAGCCTGGCCTTCGATACGATCTACGCCGAAGGGCAGCGCCGCTACGTCGAGTCGCTCTCCTCCTATGCGCGCCAGTTTCTGGGGTTGATGGAGAAGCCGGACGTGGACCAGATCGAGGGGCTGAGCCCCGCGATCTCGATCGACCAGAAGGGCTCCGGCCGCAACCCGCGTTCGACGGTCGGCACCGTCACCGAAGTATACGACTACCTGCGCCTCCTCTTCGCCCGCATCGGTCAGCCCCACTGCCCCGAGTGCGGCGACCCGATCAGCCAGCAGACGCCGCAGCAGATCGTCAACTCGATTCTGGAGATGGAGGAGGGCGCGCGGCTGCTGATTCTGGCGCCGATCATCAAGGACCGCAAGGGGCATCACAAGGGCGTTTTCGAAAATCTGCAGGCGCAGGGCTATGTGCGGGTGCGGGTGAACGGCGAGCTGTATGAGATCGGCGAGGCGCCCGAGCTGGACCGTTACAAGATGCACACGATCGAAGCGGTGATCGACCGAATCATTATGCGGGAGCAGCGGCCGGACCCGGATGACCCGGACCGTATTGTACCCGGGACCGACCGCACGCGGCTGACCGATTCGGTCGAGACCGCGCTCAAGCTGGGGGAGGGCGCGGTGATCGTTTCGGAGGTCAGGCGGGAGCCGGCAGAGGGGAACGGCAGCCTGCGTTCTGTGAACGTGGACCGCGTTTTCAGCGAGCAGTTTGCCTGTATGCGCTGCAGTCTCAGCTTCAGCGAGATCGAGCCGCGTACGTTCAGTTTCAACAGCCCGCACGGCGCGTGCCCGGCGTGCGACGGTCTCGGCGTGCTGAAGGAGTTTGATGCGGAGCTGATCCTGGACGGCGAGCTGAGCATCGCCGAAGGGGCGGTGCGTCCCTGGCAGGGCGCGAGCGGGACCAACGGCGACACCGGCTACTACAAGCAGCTGCTGGCTTCGGTCTGCCGCCAGTTTTCGATCCCTGCCAGGGCGCCTGTCAAGGAGTTGAGCAGCAAGCAGCGCGACATTATTCTGTACGGGCCGCCGGGGCGGGAGAAGGTGCTGGTCCACTATCGCAACGCGCGCGGCTATGAGCGAAACTACGAGACGCAATATTCCGGTGTGCTGCCGAACTTGCAGCGGCGCTTCCGCGAAACCGACAGCGAGTGGATTCGCAGCAAGTTGGAGGAGTACATGGGCGTTAGTCCCTGCCCGGAGTGCGATGGGCGGCGGCTGCGGCCGATGGCGCTGGCGGTCACGGTGGCGGGCAAGAGCATCCATGAGATTACGGCGATGTCGGTCAACGAGTCGCTGGCGTGGGTGCGGTCGGCCGCGGGGCAAAACGGCGCGGAACCGTTTTTTTCGCCGCGGCAGCTTGCGATCGGCGGGCAGGTTTTGAAGGAGATCGAGGCGCGGCTGGGTTTCATGGTCAATGTTGGGCTGGACTATCTGACGCTCAACCGCACCGCGGTCACCCTTTCCGGCGGTGAGTCGCAGCGCATTCGTTTGGCGACGCAGATCGGCAGTCAGCTGATGGGCGTGCTCTATATCCTGGATGAGCCCAGCATCGGGCTGCACCAGCGGGACAACGTGCGGCTGATCAACACGCTGAAGGGGATGCGCGACCTCGGCAACACCGTGCTGGTGGTGGAGCATGACGAGGAGACGATTCGCGCGGCCGACTGGGTGGTGGACATGGGGCCGGGCGCGGGCGAACACGGGGGAGAGGTCGTTGTTTCGGATACGCAGGCGTCGTTTGCCGGCCATCCGGATAGTCTGACGGCGCAGTATATCCGCGGCGAGAAGAGCATCGAGATCCCCGGGATGCGGCGGGAGGGCAACGGCGAGTATCTGCACGTGCGCGGTGCGACCGAGAACAATTTAAAAAAGGTGGACGTGCGTTTTCCGCTGGGCCGGCTGGTCGCGGTGACGGGGGTGAGCGGCAGCGGTAAGTCCAGCCTGGTGGTGGAGGTGTTGTACAAGCGTCTGGCGCAGAGTTTCTACCGGGCGAAGGCCCGCCCCGGCAAGTGCGACAGGGTTGAAGGTATCGAGCACCTGGACAAGGTGATCGAGATCGACCAGAGCCCGATCGGGCGCACGCCGCGCAGCAACCCGGCCACCTACGTGGGCCTCTTCACACCGATGCGGGAGCTGTTCGCCAGCATCCCGGAGGCGAAGGCGCGCGGCTACAAGGCGGGGCGCTTCAGCTTCAATGTCAAGGGCGGCCGCTGCGAGGCCTGCCACGGCGACGGCATCATCAAGATCGAGATGCAGTTCCTGCCGGATGTCTACGTTTCGTGCGAGGAGTGTCACGGCGACCGCTACAACCGCGAGACGCTGGATATCCGCTTCCGCGGCAAGTCGATTTCGGATGTTCTGAACATGACGGTCGAAGAGGCGC
The DNA here is from genome assembly GCA_022827195.1 of Caldilineaceae bacterium. Classification (GTDB taxonomy): domain Bacteria; phylum Chloroflexota; class Anaerolineae; order Caldilineales; family Caldilineaceae; genus Bin5. The sequence goes on along the minus strand of JAJDTL010000017.1, from coordinate 11,316 downwards.
TGGACTTTTTCCAGAACATCCCGCGCATTCGCAATCGTCTGGAGACGCTGGTGGCGGTCGGGTTGGGCTACATCCGCTTGGGGCAGCCGGCGACGACGCTTTCCGGCGGCGAGGCGCAGCGGATCAAGCTGAGCAAGGAGCTGAGCCGGCGCGATACGGGCAATACTTTCTACATTCTGGACGAGCCGACCACCGGGCTTCATTTCGAGGACGTGCGCAAGCTGCTGAGCGTTCTGCACGAACTGGCGGACCGCGGCAACACGGTGCTGGTGATCGAGCACAACCTGGATGTGATCAAGAACTGCGATTGGGTGATCGACATGGGGCCCGAGGGCGGCGGCAAGGGCGGCTATGTCGTGGCGGAAGGCACGCCGGAACAGGTCGCGGGGGTGGAGAAGAGTTACACGGGCAACTTCCTGCAGGGATGTCTGGGGAAAGTGCCGGTTTCCAGTTTCTAGTTTTCAGTTTTTCGTTTCCAGTATTTGGTAGTCCTTGAGACGTGGGTTCGAAGTGGAGGCTACGGTTGTCAAGGGATAAGGGAGTGGGGTGCGTGGCGAAAACCTACCGCTTGATCACGTTTGCGTTTGTCTGTGCGGCCTTCTTCGCGGCCGGTTGCGTGCCGATCCAGCCGGAGTCTACGGAAACCGCCGCGCTGGCGCCTACCGCCACGCCTTCACCGGAACCGACCGCCACACCCACGCCTGAGCCTACGGCCACACCTACGCCGGAGCCAACCGTCGCGGCCGTGCCCACGGTCTCTGATGAGTGGGAGACGTTTGTTGACGAGGGGCGCGGGCTGTCGATTGCCGTCCCGCCGGGATGGATTTTCGTCGATCCCTCGGACCAGGAACTGTCAGACTTTTTCGCCGAAGCAGGCGAACTGGCAGGCAGCGATGAGATCCAGGAGCTGCTGGCGTACATTGTCAACGTAATGCAGCAGCAGGGGGATCTGTTCGTCGGTATGGGGTTTCAGGTTGACAGCGGAGGTGCCCGCGACCTTGAGTTTCTTAACAATGTCAACGTGATCGCCGTTTCGTCCGGAGGTTTGCCCCTGCCGCTGATGGCAAAATTCAGCGCCGCCCAGCTGGACGCGATCGAGGGGATCGAGGTGGAGAGCGCGGAGGTGGTCGCCGGTATGCGGCCCGAAGGTGCGGAGGCGCTATCGATCCTGTCTCGCATGGATGGCGCACTCTACAATTTGCCGGATGCGGAGATCGTTTCGTGGCAGGTCGGGTTGCTGTCGCCGGACGGAGCGACGGTGCTGCTCTTGACTTTCGGTATCCTCAGCGAAGATTTCGCGGCGCTTGAGCCGCTGCTGGGCGAGGTCGTGCAGCGTGTGCACTGGTTTGAGTAGACCTTGATGTGCGGCGCCTGGCGTTTTCGATCCACGAACTGCAGGGGTAAGGAAGCATATATGCGTGGCATCCTCTGCCTGTTGCCATTGTGCCTCTTCTGTCTGGGCTGGTCCAATGGGACAGCCTCTCACCTTTCGTACCATCACGCACCCCATTCGAGCAAGGACGCGATCAGCCACCCATCTCAGAGTCCCCCCGGCACTGCGGTGCCCTCGCCGGACGAGAGCGGCCCGATAATCCCTCCGCTATTGGGTTTGGCGGAGGGCGGGGTCTTGGCTGACTGGCAGATTTTCGACGACGCCGGGCTTGGGCTGACCATATTCAGTCCTCCTGGGTGGCAGTTCGTCGAGGACGTGCAGGTTTGGATGTTGACGGACGGGGTGGCGGAGCAGGCCAGGGCAGCGCTTACGGGCCTGCTGATGCAGCTGCAGTCCAGCGGGCAACCGGACTCGCTGATCGGCATTGGCTATGTTTCCCCGCAGTTTTACACCGACCTGCTGCATGTTAACCAGTTCGCCGTCGAGATTGTCCCTTCGAACGGCTTGACGCTGTACCAGTTCGGCTGGGGTGCGGCCGCGCGGTTGGAGCGGCAGACCGGGACCGACGTGGACAGCCTCGAGCTGGTCACCCGGTTGCGGCCAAACAGGGAAGAGGCGGTTTCGGTCCGGTTCCGGGGCGGCGTTCCCGCGCGATCCGTTTCGCAGTCGGTGCTGACGGGCGCAAGGACAGCGGGCTGGCAGGTAGCCCTGATGTCGCCAGACGGCGAGCTCGTGCTTGTGCTGACATTTTCGGCGCCTGGCGAGCAGTTTGCTCTGTTGGAGCCGCTGTTTGAAGAGATGGTGCGACGCGTGCAGTGGGCATACGGCGAGGCACCGGAACCCGCGGCGGGGCCGGTTGCGTTTACCGACTGGGCGCTTCAGGTCCATGCGGGGCCGGCCCCATTCAGCCCCGTGATTGGCGAGGTCGTTGCCGGGAGCCCGTTCTCTGTCATCGAGCGGGATGTTACGGGGGCGTGGTGGCGGATCAGCCATGGGGGTCAGCCGGGCTGGGTTTCGGACCATTTGATGGCCGCCAATCTGCCGGACGCGCCGGCAGCCGTGCCGGTGGCGATGATCGAGAGGCGGGTGAACGTGCGCAGCGGGCCGGGCGCCAGCAACCCGATCATCGACGTGGTTGTACCCGGACAGCAGTATCTGATCACAGGCAGGAGCGAAGAGGGAGACTGGCTGCAAATCGACGATCATGGCCGGCCGGGGTGGGTGTACGCCGAGCTGGTGACTGCGGTCGATGCCGGGAATGTGCAGGTAGCGGTCATCGATTTTCCGAATCCGCCGCTGCTGCAGATTGCGGCGGCGACGATAACGGTCAATTGGGGGATGAACGTGCGCGGCGGGCCGGACATCAGCTACCCGATCATCGGCTCTGCCTCGCCCGGGCAGCAGTATACGATCACCGGCAAGAATTCGGCCGGCGACTGGTGGCAGATAGACCATGACGGCCGCCCCGGGTGGGTTTTTGGCGACCTGGTTACGCCGGTCAATCCCGGGAGCGTGCCGGTCGTGACGGGCTTTCCGCTGCCGCCGTTGCTGCCGGATACCGAGGCGGAGCTGACATTCAGCCGCAGCATGAACGTGTACGACGGCCCCGACGCCCGTTACCCTGTCGTAGATACGACACTGCCCGGCTACCGCTATCCTGTCAGCGGCAGGAACGCGGTCGGGAGCTGGTGGCGGATAGACATTGGCGGCCGGCCTGGATGGGTCTTCGGCCAGCTGGCGCGCACGGTTTTGGAGATGGAGGGCGGGCGGTAGTCTTCGATTGGACAGCTGTTGGAAAGCCGAGAGGCGGAAAAACGCTATTTTCGTGATTTGATAGCCGTGCGCGTGCAGATTTGCGTTTCGGCTATTTTCTTGCCATTGGGAGGTACGGGATGATCTCCCATAGAGAGTTGTGATTTCCGTTGTGATCGTATGCGTTTTGGTAGTCGGCCAGAGTGGTTCGCCAGTGTAGGCATCACCCGCGGCGCCGATTCCCGCAGACAGTTCAGTCAGGGAGTTGTTGGTCGCGTCCTACCAGGCTGCCAGCGGTGACGACTGGCTGAGCGACGCCAACGCGGATATAGACGCCGAGCAAGAGTAACGGCATGTCGGATTTGGCTTTAAGATCGTGGCCGATTTTGCCAACCAGATGCTTGTCACTTCTTTCCCGTCCGGAGGATTGGAACCGGGGCGGGTGATATCGATCGTGCAGGACTCGCTGAGGGAGTCCGGGATTGACGTGGAGAGCGTCGATATAGTCACCAATCCGCGTTACGACGGATCCGAGACGGTCTCGATACGTTTCCCGGGAAAACCGCGAAGGACCTGGTTCGGAGGAGATCAGCTGGGAGGTCTGGCTGATGTCACCGGACAGGGGAACGTTTATCAGGATTGCCTTCATCTATGTAAGCGGCGGTGCGTCCGAATGGGTGCCTATGATGGGCGAGATTGTGCGCCGCATCCGCCGGGAGTAGGAACGGCGAACAATACGCCTGCCGGTAGGAGTCGAAAGAAGAGAGCGAAGCGAAACCGCCCTGTCGGTCGCAGTTCAGTGCTGGCTGCGCGAGAGGGCGGTTGTTTTGGCGCTGCGGGGATGGTCGCGACCGCGGGATGGCCGCAAAGATGAGCACCCCGGGTAGGATTCGAACCCACGACCCTCTGATCCGAAGTCAGATGCTCTGATCCACTGAGCTACCGGGGCAGAATGAGCACGCCTGAGTATAGCACGGCCACGGCGCGACAGGAAAATGTATGGAGGAAAGTCGTGTATCACTTTGTGACCTGCGCGCGCCAGCGGCCGGCGTAAGCGCGCAGCGCGTCTTCGGCGTCGAGACCCCGCTCTCTGGACAGGGCAACCAGCCGCCACAACAACAGGCCCAGCGCCTGCTCGTCGCTGCCGTCCGGCAGGAGGCGCGCCAGCTCCGGCTCGCTCTGCGCCAGCGCGACGCGGTCGAGGAGTCCGGCTCCGTGGGCCTTTGATTGTATCTCCCTAGCCTTGCGCAGGGCCGGAAGTGCGGCCGGCACGGCATCCAGCGGCCCGCGCGCCGGTTGCTCCTGTGCGGCCCGTTCCTCGGCCTTGATCTCCTCCCAGCGTACATAGAGCTGTTCGATATTTTCAATCTCATCATCGCCGAAGACGTGTGGATGGCGGCGGACCAGCTTTTCGACGCTCAGGCGCACCGCGTCGGCCATCTGAAAGCGGCCCTCTTCGCAGGCGATCTGCGCGATCATGGCGACGATGCCGAGCACGTCGCCCAACTCCTCGGCGACATGGAGGTCATCCCCGGCGTCGAGCGCCTCCAGTGCTTCGGCTGCCTCGTCGAGCAGGTAGGCGCGAGCAGAGGCGAGCGTCTGCTCCCGGTCCCAAGGGCAGCCGTAGGGTGCGCGCAGGTGCGCCATCACCTCCTGCAGGTCGGCATAGCTTGCGCGGGGAAGCGGGGGCACGAAAAGGCAGTCGCCGCCGGCGAGTTTGCTCTGCGCAGAAAGTTCGGCTAGCGGCAGAGCGCGTGCGCGGTCGGGCCGGTTCCCGTTCGGATCGATGAGTTGCAGCGGGTGGTCGTCCGGGTAGGCGTTGCCCAGCACGGCGCCGACTGCCTGCGCGGTGGGCTGATCGCCGACGCCTAAGACGAGCGCCGGCAGTCCCAGGTCAAAGGGCGGATGATGGCGGGCGGAGAGGCGGGCCGCGTCGATCATCTGCAGGCCCTCACGCGGGTCGATGCCGAGGACCTCCGCTGCCCTTTCTGCGGCTTGGATCGGTTTGTACCGGGTCATTTTCGCCGGGAACGGGGCACCCTGTCTTTCCTGCATAGATGTCTGCGTCGGCCGGATGGAGTTTCCCGCACTTTACTGCATCCCCTGTAGGCGGTCAATTCTGCCTGACAGTCCGCCGCGAGGGTTGGCAGGGATATTGAATCCTGATAAAGTAATTTCGGGTCTGGGACTGTCCGATCGGGGCGGGTTTGTTCCCCTTGGGCGGGCGCCAGGCAGGCGGCTTCACCGCAACTGGGAGCCCCTCCCTTTACTGAGACGATCTGTGACGGACAATCTGCCCAACTGGTATACGCAACCCGACCGTCCCGCGGCGATTAACCGGCTGGGGCCGGACGGGCGCGGGGTCCGTGTAAGCGTGATCGTGCCCTGCCGCAACGAGGCGCGCAACATCCGCCCGGTGTTGGAATGGGCCGCGCCCTATGCCGACGAGCTGCTGGTCGTCGACGGCCACAGCAGCGACGGCACGCGCGCGATCGCGGTCGAGATGGGCGCGACCGTGCTGTTGGACAACGGCAAGGGCAAGGGGGATGCGCTGCGCGTCGGAATCGCCGCGGCCAGCGGCGACATTCTCGTCTTTATCGACGCGGACGGCTCGCACGATCCGCGGGATATTCCGGCGCTTGTGCAGCCGATTGTCGACGGCGAGGCCGATCATGTATCCGGTTCGCGCATGTTGGGGGGAAGCGACGAATTGCACGCGACGATCAACCAGTTTGTCCGTCTCTTCGGCAGCCAGGTCATCACGCTCAGCATCAACTACAGCCAGGGCGTGCGGTTGACCGACTCGCAGAACGGGTTCCGCGCGATCCGGGCCGACGTGGCGCGCAGCCTGGCGTCGGCGTCGGACATTACGACGGTCGAGCAGGAGATGATCATCAAGACGGTGCGCCGGGGGTATCGCATCCATGAGGTTGCGACCCACGAATATGTGCGCTCGAACGGCGAGTCGAACTTCAGTGTGTTGCAGACTTGGCACAAGTACGTCGCAAACTGGCTCTACTATCTCTTCATCTGGCGGCCGCCAAGACGAGGAACAGAGGGCGTGCACAGAGGAGAGAGCGAAAGCGTTGACGAGACGTTTGGGCGTACTCCCCTGGTAGAAGACCGGACAACAGAGGAGGAGCCCCCACCAGGCTCCGGCGCCAGAGGAGCGCTGCGGAAAGCTGAACCCAGGTAGATGTTCCACGCCTCTGAAGCAGGAGGGGCGCCGCAGTCCAGTTCTCCTTCTCTCCCCTTTTTTCGACCCACGGTTCACACTCTGCTGGCGGCATACCTCTTTCTGGCCGCTCTCTTCAGCGTCGTCGTCCCGCCGTTCGAAGCGCCCGACGAGATCTGGCATTTCGCTTTTGTCCAACACCTGGTAACGCAGCGCGGCTTGCCGGTTTCCGAGCCGGGTACGCAGGCGCTGTGGCGGCAGCAGGGGACACAGGCGCCGGGCTACTACGCGGCCGCGGCGCTGCTGACATCCTGGATCGAACAGTCCGAATTCCCTGAAGTTTTCGGCCGCGCCAATCCTCACCGCGCCATTGGCGAACCCGACACGACGATCAACCGTAACTATCTGATTCACCACCGGGAGGCGGAGCGTTTTCCCTGGCGGCGCTCGATCCTGGCGCTGCACGTTGCGCGTCTCTTCTCAGTATTGCTGGGCGCGGTGACCGTCTACGCGGTCTACCGCACGCTGCGGCTGCTGCTTTCGGCGGAGGGCGCGCTGCTCGGCGCGGCGTTCGCGGCCTTTCTGCCCCAGTTTGTCTTCATCAGCAGCTCGGCCAGCAACGACAATGCAGTCAACGCGGCCGCGGCACTGGTGTTGTGGCAGCTGACCGCGATGCTGGTCGAGGGAGGACGGCCGCGGCGATCGCGGCTTCTGGCGCTGGGCGTGCTGCTGGGCCTGACGCTGCTCTCGAAGCTAAGCGGGCTGGGGCTGGTGGGCGTGGTTGGGCTGGCGATCCTGTGGCTGGCCTGGCGCGGGCGCAGCGTTCGTCCGGTTTTCGAGGCGGCGTTGTGGACGGCCGTGCCCGCGCTTCTGATCGCCGGCTGGTGGTATGTGCGCAACTGGCGGCTCTACGGCGACCCGCTGGCGTGGGAGATGTGGGAGGCGAACATTCTGTTGCGGGTCCTTCCGGCGGGGCCGCTGCAGATCATGGGCGAGCTGGGCAGCCTGGAGCGTTCATTCTGGGGGCTGTTCGGCTGGCTGAATCTGTCCTATCCTGACTGGGTCTATTGGGCGCTGCGCGCCATCGGGGCCGCGGTCGCGATAGGGTTGCTGGCAAATGCCGCGCGTCGCGCGCGGCGGGTGGCCTGCGCATCTCTTGTGCCCCACGCTTTTCTGCTTCTGTGGCTGTTTGTGCTCACTGTCTCCTGGCTCCGTTTCATGCGCGTCGCTCCGGCCGCGCAGGGTCGCTATTTCTTTGCCGCGCTGCCGCTCCTGGGCCTGTTTTGGGCGCTGGGCTGGGCGGGGTGGGGCAATCTGGGCCGGCGAATCGGGCGGGCCGCCACCTACGCCCTCGGCCTTCTGACTTTGGTAACGCCTTTTGCGCTGATTGGCCCCGCCTACAGACCGCCGCCAATGCCGGAATTCATCAGGGAGGACTATTCCTACCTCGATTATGACCCACCTCTCGCCACATTTGGCACGGCTCCCGGCCAGATCGCACTGCTGGGCGTCAGGACATCGTATTCAGACATATCTTGGGGGGAAAGCCAGCCGTTGCCTGAAGTGACGAAGATTTCGCCCGGCGACGAGATGTTGGTGCGGCTGGCCTTCCTGGCCAAAGAGCCGCTGGCCGACGACTGGTCCCTGTTCATTCACCTTGTGGACTGGAGCGGCCTGACCGTGGCGCAACTCGACACAATGCCCGGCGGCGGGCTGCGCCCGACCAGCGGCTGGCCACGCTACGGAGTCCTGTTCGAAGATTATTCGCTCAAGGTTCCAAGGACCGCCTACACGCCCAACCAGGCGCACCTACAGCTCGGCTTCTACAACCACCGCACCGGTGAGCGACTGCCCCTGGAAGAAGGCAGCTCCAGCTATTCGTTCGGCGCAATCACCATCCCATCTTCCGAAGGCGACGCGGACCTTCCCATTCCCATCTCCGTCCAGTTTGCAGACAATATCGTTCTGGCCGCCTACCGCTTCAGCAGCCGCCAGCCGGTCCTGGGCGAGGAGATGACCGTCACCCTGTATTGGACGGCCTCAGGTCCTGTAGCTGAATCGTACACCGTCTTCGCACATCTGCTGACCGATAGTTTCAAAATGCACGGCGGGGCCGATCTGGATCCAAGGCCGCCGACAGAGGAGTGGATCGCGGGTGAGACTGTCGAAACCGTCCACACCTTTACCGTCCCCGCCGACGCGCCTGCCGGTCAGTATCAGATAGAGATTGGGCTGTATATGCTGCCCGACTTCCGGCGCCTGCGCGTGCTGGATAGAATCAACCCGGCCGAAGAGGACCGGATACTGATCGGGCCGCTGAGAATCGAATAGGCGCGGCTTTGATCCACGGTCCGTTTTCGACTATCATTGTGTGATTGACTTGGCCCGGGCAGTTCTGGCACTGGCGTGAAGCTATTGCGTCGGAAAGGTCGGGCAGTTGTAGTCGGAAGGGGAATTTCGGATGAGCCGCAGACGGAACAGGCGGCGACGCCTGAGCCGCAATGAAAAGATCTTCTACTTTCTCAGCCTGTTGATCGCGCTCAGCATGGTGTTGAGCCTGGTCTACGTGGCGATCACGCCCGGCGCCTGAACGATGCGGCGGGGGCGTCCCCCCAGTTTAGAGCCCGGACGGAAGACGTGACAGTCGAGGAACGCCGCGGCCTGGCGCTGGTTGCGATCGCCGTCATTTTTTTCAGCACCAGCCCGGTGCTGGTACGGTGGGCCGCGGCCTCGGTCTCATCGTTCGAGATCGCGGCCGGCCGGCTGCTGGTGGCGGGCGCCGCCGTGGCCGGCGTCCTGCTGTTGCGTCGACGGTCTGCCGCTGGGGAGCCTCTGCTGGCCGCGCGCAGCGAATGGCCCCGTTTTGCTCTTTTCGGGCTTGTCGCCGGGCTGCATTTCTTTTTCTACGCCTACTCGCTCGAGTTCACAAGCATAACCAACAGCCTGGCGATCATGTATACGGCGCCGGTCTGGGTGGCGCTGCTGTCCCGTTTTGTGCTTGGGGAATCGCTGTCGCCGCGCAAGTGGTTGGGCATCGTCGCGGCCGTGCTGGGCGTGGCCGTGCTCTCCGGGTTTGAGCCGCTGCTGGCGTTGATGCAGGGCGGCCGCGCTGCCTATGAATTCACGCCCCGCACGCTGATCGGCGATCTGCTGGCGTTGGGCGCCGCGGTTACCTATGCCGTCTACAGCATTGCCGGGCGCAGCCAGCGCGAGCGGTATCCGCTGCTGGTCTATGCCGGTACGGTCTACATCGTTGCTGCGCTGTGGCTGTTGCCGGCGGCGGTTGTCGCGCACAGGCCCGGCAGCTTCAACTGGCCCGCGATCGCCAGCATTGCCGCTCTCGGCGTTTTCCCGCTGGCGTGCGGCCATACCCTCTACAATGCGGCGCTACGGCGGGTGAACGCCACCTACGTCAATCTCATCGCCACGCAGGAGGTGCTGGGCGGCGTGCTGCTGGGCGCGCTCCTGTTGCGGGAGATCCCTTCTTTCAACAGCATCATCGGCGGGCTGATCACCGTCGGCGGGATCCTGCTCGTGCTCCTGTAGGCCGCCGGCAACGACCTGCGGCATGCGCGCGCGGAGGGACCGCGGCGCGCCGCCAACGCGCGCCGGTGCCGCGTCGGACAGCGCCGGAGTCAGTTCTGTTGCGAGAAACGGGTCAACGGGTGGAACGTGGGGTGGATCGCATCGCTATTCGAGCGGGACATCCTCCAGCTGGTCCGGATCGTCCGGTTGCCCCTGGAGCAGTTGCCGCACTACGTCATCAATACGCCGTTTGTAACGCAGCAACTCCCGCCGGCATTCCATCTCCGCCGAAGATTGGGGCTTGAACGAGCGCAGCGTCTCCTCCAGCTCCCAGTCGATGCGCACGCGGATTCTATTGATGACACGGCCGCGCAGGTACTCCCGCATCTCCTGAGCGATGACCGTGTCGTAATGCAGTAGGTCATCGTGCAGATCGACCAGCCGGTCGGAGCCAATTGCAGGGATCGGCAGGGAGCGCAGCGTTTCCCAGGCTCTGTTCAGTTTGCGACGATTTACGCTCATGCCGGGTCCAGGCGGCGCTGTTTAGTCTCCGCCCTCAGTTGTTTCCAGTTGTCGATTCGGGCGTCGGCCAAAACGGTTGGGCGTGAATGCGGCATTGGTACTGAAGCCAAGTTGCATGCGCTGACTTTGCGCGCTTGTCGGAGAGTTCTATAGACACGTGTGAAGTAGCTGAGATCTGCCGTCCGAACGGGAGGTTTGAAAGCCGCGTCAGAATTATAGATGTTGGCGCGGCGAATCGACAAGAATTGGATGATGTCAGTTTCGTTTCGGCAGATCGGAGGCAGCCGCAAAGGGGGAGCCGCGACGGGATGCAGTTTCGGCGAAAATCGCAATTTGGAAACTTATGAACATATGTTCTATAATGAGTTCAATCGAGCGTCGCCCTCCCGAGCGGCGTGCGCATCTGACAGTTCGCGGTGTGTCGATATCACAACGCAAAGGAGCAAGAGCGATGGCAGCGAAATCTGCGGAGAACGGGCCGGCCAGAGCGCTGGAGACGACGATCGCCAATCTCAATCGCCGTTTCGGCGACGGGACCGTCATGAAGCTGGGGGAGGCGGGACGGCTGGATGTGGCCGCGATCCCCACGGGCAGCCTGAGCTTAGACATCGCGCTGGGGGTGGGCGGCATCCCGCGCGGGCGCGTCATCGAGGTCTACGGGCCGGAGAGCTCGGGCAAGACGACGCTCTGTTTGCACGCGATCGCCGAATCGCAGCGGCTTGGGGGTGTCTGCGGCTTTATCGATGTCGAGCATGCGCTGGACCCGGGCTACGCGCGCAAGATCGGGGTGGACGTGGATGATCTGTACGTGTCGCAGCCGGACACGGGCGAGCAGGCGTTGGAGATCGCCGAGGCGCTGGTGCGTTCGGGTGCGATGGATGTGGTGGTGGTGGACAGTGTGGCGGCGCTGGTGCCGCGCGCGGAGATTGAAGGCGAGATGGGCGACAGC
>JAJDTL010000039.1 GCA_022827195.1 Caldilineaceae bacterium | reverse complement strand
GCAAGATACCTCTCAAATATTGGCCGCAAGCAATCCAGACGCGGTCCTTCGTGCGATTTCGTGTCCTTCGTGGATTGATGAGCAGTTGCAGGCCTTTATGTCAGGACAGTTGACGACCAGAGCACGCCTGCGCTCAAGGCCTTCGAGGCGCTACGTAGCGGCAGGACAAAGGAGCTGCGGCTGAAAATCGGTTAGCACCGCAGCCGGAACGAGCGCTCATACGAAAACAATCGTCACCAGCAGTGCACAACGCTCCTCCGCCTCGAGCGAGTGCATCGCTCCGCCCTCCAGGTAGAGCCACGAACCCGGCTCGAGCGAACGCGGCTCATCTTCGACGTAGAAAACGCATCTCCCGCTCAGACACTGCACCGTGATCGGGCCGTCCACCTTGTGCGGTGGGATCTTCCGGCCGGGGTCCAGGTAGATTCTGATAGCCTCGAACTTTTCCTCTTTGACTACCGCGGTCGACTGCGTCTCCCCGAAGGAATTGAGGTCGATCACTACGCCGGGTTCCGCGTGTTCGTGCGCCATATCTCTTCTCCTGCATCCCGTCAACGCCGCGCCCTGTAAAATGGCCGTTTGCAGATCCGGGCCCGTCGCGGGCTGCCGCGGACGAGGACGTGGATGTCGGACCCCAGGCGGTGCATTCCATTCGGCACATAGCCGAGGCCGACAAATTTGTCCAGTGTCGGGCTCTTCATGCCGGTGGTAACCTGCCCGACTACCTTGCCCTCCTGGCCGATGATGCCGTATCCCTCCCGGGGAATGGCGCGCTCCTGCATCTCGAACGCGACCAGCAGCCGCGCACTCCCCTCCAGCTTCTCTTTCAGCAGCGCCATACGTCCGATGAAGTCAGGCTTTTGTAGGGCCACCACCCAGCCCAACCGCGCTTCATAGGGCGTCGTCTTGGCGTCGATCTCATGGCCGTAGAGGGACATGCAGGCTTCGAAACGCAGACTGTCTCGGGCCGCCAGGCCGCAGGGCAGCAGGCCTGCGCCCCTGCCTTCTGAGAGCAAAGCATCCCAGAAAGAGACCGCCTCTTCAGGCGGCAAGTAGAGTTCGAATCCGTCTTCGCCCGTATAACCTGTGCGGCCCAGGAGCATCTCGGTGCCGCCCACCTGCGCATGCACAGCGGTGCGGCTTGGCACCGACGCCAGGTCGGCATCGGTCATGCCGTCGAGGATGCCGACTGCCCTGGGCCCTTGCACCGCCAGCATGTAGGTCTCGTCCGAAATGTCGGTCAGCTCGACGTCCAGGCCGTGGGTGAAGCTCTGCAGCCACGTGAAATCCTTCTCACGGTTGGAGGCGTTGACGACGATCAGCCACTCGGCGCCCGCTGACTGACCTGGCAGCCCATTGTCGCTTGCCGGCAGGCGGTAGATGAAGATGTCATCGACGAGCGTGCCGTCTTCGTAGCAGAGCAGGCTGTAGCGCGCCTCCCATTCCTTCAACCGCGATAGATCGGCAACCTGGACATATTGCAGAAAGCGCAGGGCGTCCCCGCCGCTCAGCGCAAACTGCCCCATATGGTCGATGTCAAACACGCCCGCGGCGGTGCGAACGCTCTGGTGCTCCGCATTGGGGCCGGCCGTGTACTGAACGGGCAATTCGTAGTCTGCAAAGGGGACCATCCGCCCGCCCAGGTCCACGTGCCGTTCGTAAAGTCTCGTCTGTTTCATTCCATCGCGTCTCCGTTGTCGCGCCAAAACCGCCCTCAATATCCAACCGAACAACCAACCGCAGATGGTAACACAGGATCAACAAGAAATGGAAAATCCTGGACGCCGTCGCGGCTTCTGGACCGCTCTTCATCCGGGACTGCCGCGGCAAAGACAATTGCCATCGCTCCAAGGCGCGAGGGTGCAGCCCCGAATTGAGCGTGCAAATTCTCTTACCACGGGCAGAAACGGACCTTACCCCGTCCCCGTTGTTCCTGGCCACTGGCCACTGGCCACTGGCAACTGACCACTGACCACTGACCACTGACCACCGACCACTGGCCACTGGCAACTGACCACTGGCCACTGACCACACCAGGCTGCACCTTGCGCAGTCGCCGTGTCTGGCCAGGTCCTCGTCCGGGGGTTGCCATAGCGAAAACAAGCGAAAACGCGCCAAGCCGCGCATAGCAACCCGTTGACAAGGAATGGCCATTCCGTTATATTCAGAGTTCGCATTGCGGTCGCCGGCTGCCGCGGTCAACCGGATATCGTTCAGTTTCCAGCCTGTCTATTCCGGCTGTCGCCGGCGCCGCTGGCGCGCAGCCGCCTTTTGTGCCTGGAGGGCACGAACTGCCATGTTCGAAGCAGCCAGAGTGGAGAGCCGGGCCGCGCTGCTGGTCGTCGCGGCCGTCCTTCTGCTCCTGTGCGCGCGGCCCCTGCGCGCGCAAGAGGCCCTGGTCTCGCCCTGGCTGAACTATACGCAGGAGGACGGCCTCGCCTCCAACAACGTTCTCGTCGTCGCCGTCGGCGCTGGCGAGGTCTGGTTTGGAACGGACAGCGGCATCAGCCGCTACGACGGCGCCTGGCGTTCCTGGACCCAGGATGCCGACCTGCGCAGCGGTGTGTCGAGCCTGGCCGTTGCTGAAGCGGGGACTACACTGTGGGCCGGTACCGCAACCGGCGCCGTGCTGAGCTGGGACGGCGCCGCGTGGAAGCTGCTCGCGTCACTGGATTCGCCGGTACGGGCGCTGCATTACACGCAGGGCAGCCTCTGGATTGGAACGGCATCCGGTCTCTATGTCTGGAGCAGCGGCTCGCCCGCGTCGGTGGCTGGATTTGACGATGCCTTTGTGAATGTAATCGAGAGCTCCGAGGACGGCAACAGTATCTGGGTCGGCACATCCGAACTCCTCTGGCTGCGGCATGGCGGCCGCTGGCGCGCGATCGACGAAGCCGACGGTCTTCCCGCCGGCGAGGTTACCGCTCTGTGGGCGGCCGCCGACGGTCCGGTGTGGGCCGCGGTAGACGGCAACATCGCCTGGCGACACCCCGCGACAGGCCTCTGGCAGGAGGTCGAGACGGCTCCCCTGCACACCCGCGCGCGCGTGCGAATAACGTCCTTGACCGGCGAAGGCTCAGGCAGCATTTGGGGCAGCACCGAGGGCAGCGGCTTCTTCCGTCTCGTCGCACATGCGGTCAACGGCACTTTAACGCCCCGCTACGATCTGGTCCAGCAGTCCATCAATCACGGCGTAACGTCGTTTATCCACTCGCTGGCAATCGACGCTGCCGGCACACTTTGGATGGGGACCGTTTCAGGCGTCTTCCGCTCCGACCGCGAGATGTGGGGCCGGGAGGTACGCGCCCCCGCAGGGGGCCCCATCAATGAGATTCAGGCCATGCTGGCCGATGATGACGGCAATCTGTGGATTGGAACCCGGGGCGCTGGGATTCGTTTGAAAGTTACGGGCAAGGCGCTTGAAGACGTTGAACTCCTCTACCGCCAGGAAGACGGCCTGCCCAGTCCCTACATTACCGACATCGCCGCCGACGATAAAGGAGGCATCTGGGCCGGCACCTGGCAAGGGATTGCACTGCTGAAACCGGGCGCGAAGGGTTGGTCGCAGCCTGTTGCAGTGGATAGGCTTCCGTCGTCGCACGTTACCGCAGTCCTGGCGCGGCAAGGGCAACTCTGGATCGGGACAGGCAACGGTCTGGCACGCTACGATGCAGGGACCGGTGCCGTGCAGGCCGAGGTCGCCTTGGCGCAACAGTTCGTGCAGGACCTGGCGCTGGACTCGAACCAACGACTCTGGGTGGCAACCGACGGCGCCGGCATCTTCACTGAAGACGGCCTTGGCAACTGGACACACTACGGCGGCGATTCCGAGAGCAAGCCCGCGCTTCCGGGCAACAGCGTAGCGGCCCTCGCGCCAGACCCTAAGGTCCCCGGTGCAATGTGGGCCGCCGTAAACGGGCAAGGCCTGAGCTACTTCGACGGACGTGGCTGGCTCGACTCCGAGGTGACGGCCCGCCTGCCCAGCAAACTGTTCTACGAGCTCTACGTCGACCCCGTCGACGGGTCGCTCTGGATCGGCAGCGAGGGCGGCGTTACCCGCTTCGACGGTCGCACCTGGGAGACGCTTACTGTCGAATCGGTCCTGCCCGCCACTTCAATCTACTCGATTACTCGAATGGGGCACGGCATCTACTGGTTCGGCAGCGGCGAGGGTTTGACCTTCTATCGCCCCGATGGGATTCCACCATGGATCACGATCGCGGGAATCTCGGGCGCGGCAGAGCAGATTGCCGCCGGCGGATGGGAGGTGGAGAGAGACGGCAAGATCATTGTCGGCTATGAGGCCGGTGATCTCTACACACCGCAGGCGGAACTCGTGGTCCTCTTCCGGCTGTCCCCGCCCGGGCAGCTCGGCACTTGGCAGCTGATGGACCGCCCCTTCCTTGAGCTGTCCGACTTCAGCGAGAAAGGCGACTATACGGTCGAGTTCCAGGCGCGAGACTTTGCCTTCAACTACTCTCCCGTCAGCAGTATCACACTGGCGACCGAAGTCCTGCCCGCACAGGTGCGCCTGCCTCTCATCGGGCAAATCCGCATCGATTATCTCGTCACCCTGGTCGTCACCGGCGTGCTGGCGCTGATCGGCTTCGGCTACATGGGCAGCGAAATCTTGCAGAACAGGCGCCGAAAGCAGGACGCAGTCGTGCGCTCATTCAATCCGTTCATCAGCGGCGAGCCGGTCCGCCGCGAGGATATGTTCTTCGGCAGGCGGGAGCTGCTCCAAAAGATCGTCGACACGCTGCACAACAATAGCATAATGATTCACGGCGAACGCCGTATCGGCAAGACCACACTGCTCTACCAGCTGAACAACCATCTCTGGGGCCTCGAGGACGAGGAGTACTGGTTTGTGCCCCTTTACGTCGACCTGGAGGGAACCGAGGAGGATGCCTTCTTCCACTTCCTGATGGAGGAGATTCTGCATACCGCCTCCAATCTCTCCGGCCTTACTCCGGATACCCAAGCCGCCCTGCACGGCCTCCGCTACTATAGACCGGAGTACGCGCACTATACCGATAGGGAGTTTATCAGGGACCTGCGCGATGTGATCAAGGCTCTTGGCGCGTACGGCGAGGAGACTCATCCGGGCAAGCACCTGCGCCTGATCCTGTTGATGGACGAGATGGACGTCTTCAACGCCTACGACCGGCTGATTCAGCAGCGCCTCCGTCGCATCTTCATGCGCGACTTCGCGGCTACAATGGGGGCTGTCATCGCTGGCATCCGCATCAGTAAGGATTGGGGCCGCATCGAGAGCCCTTGGTTCAATCTGTTCAACGAGATCGAACTCAAACCGTTTACCCGCGAGCAGGGGGTAGAGCTGCTCACCGAATCGGTGCGCGGCTTCTATCGATTTGAGCCGCCGGTCGTCGAGTTCATCATCGAGAACGCTGCCGGACGCCCCCATCGAATTCAGCAGTACGGCCTGGAGGCGGTCGGGCGCATGCTTGCCCAAGGACGGCGCACCATTACAATGGAGGATGCCGTGCACGCCCACGAGCGCATTCGTCAGATGGGTGACAGCGTCAATGTCGGGTTGAATGGAGACGACCCGCCCGCGCCGCTGGCCGGGGCGGGCGGCGACTGACAATTGGCCAGCTCGGCTTGTTGGTGACCAGAGATGTCGAGAATTAGCGAAAAGGACGAACTACCGAGCAATAGACCGCCACTTTTGCTACGCTTTCAACATCATGCCAGCCCAACCGAGGGACTCGGCCAGGACCGCGTCCATCTCCGCCAATCCCGGCACAGGACAGTCCCTCCGCAATAAGACGGAAAGCCGTCGCCATTGGTCGATATGAGTCGACCAGTCGCGTCAAATCGAAAAGACTCTGGTCCCATTGGACACTCTGGTCCCATTGGACATAGCAGCCGGACAGCTGCCGTGTCGGAATCAAAAACTCGCTAACGATGGCACGAACAATCACACGAGCCAGGATCAGTCTGAGAGGGCGGGAGAACTGAATCTCCTGGTTCTATTGAGGAAGCAGTCCAAGAACATGCGCACGCCCCAACAGTCCCAATTGGTCCCAAATGCGCCCGCCGGTCCTCCCTTCACCCCCCAATTCCCCCGAAAATCCTGCAAGAGCCCCGGAAATGCGTTACACTGGTCCTTACAAGCGACACTCGCGCCCGCGGCCCTGCCGCAGCTCGACACCTTGCGACCAATGAAAACCGTCTGCCCATCCTGCCAATGTCCCCCAACCATGCCGAGCGCACCGCCGCGCTCCCTGCCCAGCCTTGTCGCATCCGTCCTCTGTCCGCATTTCACAAAGAACCGTTTTTTCGTACGTCTCAGATCGTCTGAGATCGTCTGGGATCGTCCCGGATCGTACGAGCGCACCGCCGCTCACCGCCCGCCATTCCCGCAGAATGGCCGCAATGTTCACCCGCTTCCGCCCGCCAAACCGGCAAAAAAGCGCGTCATTTCGCGCCAAAACATGCCCGCCAACGCCCGTGCGAAAAGAAGCTTTTCCGCGACAATTCGGAATCATCGACGTTTCCAACTGCTGGTCAACAAGAGTCGGCATCTACAGCATGCCTGCGTTCAGCTCTGACTTTGGTCCGCCAGCCTCTTGGCGCGCAGACCGCCGCACGAGCCGTAGCCGTTAACTGTGTCCATCACAAGAATCAGATGAACTGTAGTTCAGACAAATGTCAACGAGCACTAGAAATCAAGAACTGAAAACTCACAACTCAAAACCAACAAGACATCCCCCTCCCGAAAGAAAAAAATATCGCGACATTTGGGGACATTTGGGGACATTTGGGGACATATGTCCCCCTTTCACGCCGGAATCACAGGACCTCGGTCTCGGTAGGCAAGGGACCCGGACGACAGCCGTTTCAGATTTGCGCTCACGCAGTCCACGGGACCAACAGCCTGACCAACTGATTTAGACCTGAGAGGTCAACCGGATCGAAGCTCTCGGATTCAAAGAGGTAACAGTCTAGGAGTTGACCGAGCGATATGCGCAATCCTTACACCGTAGGACGCTGGCTGCGCGGCGCCGATCACTACGGGCGCGAGCAGCTACTCGACTATCTGATCCACGCCGACGACCCGGCCATCTGGGTTGTCGGCACGCGGCGCATGGGCAAAACTTCACTCCTGCGCCAGTTGGAATGGCTCCTGACCACAGAGCACGAGACGGGATTCGTTCCCCTGTTCTGGGATCTGCAGGGCAGCGAATCCAAAGAGGACTTCGACTATGAGCTCTTCCTCGCCGTCGAAGATGAGATGCCGCGCTTTCAGGCCTACGGAGTGGACGTGAGCGCGCTCTACGGGCGCGATGCAATCGATATTCTGCGAGCCCTGCAGCGCGGCCTGCGACAGCATGGCAAGCAGCTGCTGCTGCTCATAGACGAGGCGGAGGCATGGATCAGCCTCGCCAAGAACGACTACCAGGCACTGGCCCGCCTGCGCAAGGCCTTCCAGAGCGGCGGCATGCGCACAATCATGACGTCGACCAAGCTCCTGATGCAGCTGAACGACCTGACCCGCAACTGGCTCACAAGTCCCTTCCTATTCGGCTTCAGTCTCGTAAATCTCTGGAGCCTTGAGCCGGAGGCCAGCGCCGGTCTCGTTCAGCAGGAGCAGAGCAGCACCCCCGTCCGCGTCGAACCTGAGCGGATCGAGGAGGTCTTGCGCCACTGCCATCGCCATCCCTATCTGGTCCAGACGCTCTGCTACCGCCTCTTCGAGGAAAGCGACGGCGTGGGAACATTGCGCGCCATTCGCGAAGAGGACCTGCACGCCGACCACCTGCTCTCCGGCTTCTTCGAAGTCGATTTCAAGTGCCTCGCCCCCACCGAACGCCAGGTCCTGCTGACCGTTGCCCGGCAGGGCATCATAGATGAGGAGGAGCTGGTCTCGAAGATCGACAACGAATCGCTCGAGCAGATTTCGATGTACGTTCACGGCATGAACAATCTCGGCTACCTGCAACGCGTGTACGGTCGGCCGGACGTACAGTCTGCCGGCTCCGACGACGACGAGGGCTATACCTTGACTGAAGCAGCCGACGCAACGCGCGACGGACAGTTTGGGCGCTGGACCGTGGGCAACGAGTTCCTGCGGCGCTGGATGCTGGAAAACTACCAGGAGCTGGCCCAGACTCTGTACTCGGATGTAAGCGACTACGGCGCCGAATCTCTGCTCGAAATGGGTAGAAAAGTGGAGCTGGACTATCTCCAGCATGAGGTGTCGGAGCTTCGCAGGCGCCTCGATTCGCTCCTGGCGGCCCACAAAGGCTATGGAAATGAGCCGCCGCCCGAACTTGAGCAAGAGATTCAGCAGCTGCGCGGCGAGCTGGAGCGGGCCGGCACGCAACTGCGGAACCTGGCCGGTTGAGTGGAGGTGCAATGAACGGTTCCAACCTTCCCCCCGCCTCCGAAAAGGCTGTTTACGTTAACCGGATGTTCGCCCAGATCGCGCACAGCTACGATCTGACCAATCGCTTGATTACGGCGGGACAGGACATTGCCTGGCGCCGTAAAGTCACCGAACTGTGCCAGCTGCCGGTCGCAGGACGTTTCCTTGATGTGGGAACCGGCACGGGCGACATCGCCTTCGAGGCCCTACGCCTTCATCCCGATGCCGAGGTGATCGGCTGCGATTTCACCTATGAAATGATGGCCGTCGGCCGCAAGAAGAACGAGAGAGCCCTATGGCGCGACCCCCCCGCGGGGGCCGGCGGCGTCGAGTTCGTGCAGGGCGACGGCATGCGGCTGCCGTTTGCCGACGGTCACTTCGATGCGGTCGCGAGCGGCTTTCTGTTGCGGAACGTGACCGACATCGACCTCTGCCTGGCCGAGCTGCGCCGCGTAACCAAGCAGGACGGGCGCATCGTCTGTCTCGAGACTTCCCCTCCGCCGCAGAGTGCGTTGACGCCTCTGCTGCGCCTCTATCTGTTCAAGGTGATTCCCCTGCTTGGCCGGCTCGTTGCATTCGCCGGCGGCGCGCCCAACAGGTCGCCCGATTCGGACCCCTACCAATATCTGCCCGCAAGTACGGCCGCCTTTCTGCCGCCGCAGGAGATGGGCCGGCGCATGGCCCAGGCCGGTTTTCGCCACGTCTCCTATCTGCCCAGAATGTTTGGTACCGTCGCAATATATGTGGGAATCGTATGAACGACACTGACGTCGCGCGGGCTGCCCTGCGCGGCAATCCCTCCTTTGTCTGGCGGGCCGGGCAGGAACGCCGCCTGCACATGATTCTCGAATGGGCGCCTGCCGGGCTCCGCCGTGTCCTGGTCAACGGATGCGGCGTCGGCATGTATCTGCGCGCCCTGCAGGAATCGGTCCCGGAAGTTCACGGAATCGACATCGAAGCAGATCATCTGCGTGCGGCGGCTGCGAACGCGCCATGCGCTCCCCTCAATTTGAGCCGCGGCGAACAGCTCCCTTATGCTGACGGCTGCTTCGATCTTGTTCTGTCTCACGAGGTGCTCGAGCACGTGCAGAACGACAGGCGGGCCGCAGCCGAAATGGTGCGCACCTTGCGTGTGGGCGGCCGCGCCGTCATTTTCGCGCCCAACCGGCTCTATCCGTTCGAGACGCACGGGCACTACTGGCAGGGCGAGTACAACTTTGGCAACACGCCCTTGATCAACTATCTGCCCGACCCCCTTAGGGACCGGCTCGCCCCGCATGTGCGCGTCTATACGAGTTTCGACCTGCTCGATCTCTTCGTCGGATTGCCGGTTCTGGTTCGACGGCACACACAAATCTATCCCGGCTATGACGCTATATCAGCACGTAAACCGTTCCTCGGGCGGGCGCTGCGTCATCTCACCTACACCCTGGAGCAGACGCCGATGACCGTTTTCGGGATCAGTCATTTTCTCGTGCTTGAAAAGGTCGAAGCGGCGATGGCGCGCTGATTTGGGTCGGTTTTGGCCAAATGCTAGAATTCTGGCAGCAAATTGGGGCCGAGGAAACGCTTCGGTCAGGGATTCAGCCAGGGATGATTGCAGGAGTGGACAAGAGTAACGTGAGGCAGGATAACCGCGGGCAGCCGGCAGACGGCCGCGAGGGAGCGCTGAGATGGCGCAGATAGGGCGCGGTGCGCCAAGGTTGAGCGCGAGCAGATCGGCTCGCATCCGCATGGAGCGGCGGCGACGGGAACGGGCCAGGGCAGCCCGCACCCGCCCCTGGTTCTGGTTCATTCAGGGGACGGCGGCACTGTTGATCGCCCTCTTTCTTCTCGTCGTCGGCGCGGTAGGCGTGGCCGTCGCAAGCGTGTTCGGCATTTACACCTTTTACGCCGCCCAGCTTCCCGACGCCGGTGTGATCGAGCTGCAGCAGGAGAAGTTTGAGACGATCCGCTTCTACGACCGCACCGGCCGGCATCTGCTCTACGAAAGTGTCGATCCCCGCCCCTTTCGCGGCGACCGCACCTACATGCCTCTGCAGGAGATGGCGCCCGCAATCATAGAGGCTGCAATCGCGCTTGAGGACCACAACTACTGGGAAAACCCGGGCATAAATGTACGCGGTCTGGTTCGGGCCTTTGTTTCCAATCTTCAGGGCGGTGGCGTACAGGGCGGCTCATCGATTACCCAGCAGTTGATAAAGAACGTGGTGATACCCCTGGAGGAGCGGGCGCAGCAGTCTTACGCCCGTAAACTCAAGGAAGTCATTCTCGCCATGGAGGTGACGCGCCGCTATGACAAAGAGAAGATTCTTGAGTGGTACCTGAATTACAACTTCTATGGCAACCTGGCATACGGCATCGAGGCGGCCAGCCGGGTCTACTTCGACAAGGGCTCTGCCGAATTGACCGTCGCTGAAGCTGCCATGCTGGCGCCGATTCCGCAGTTCCCTGCCCTCAATCCTCTCGACAATCCGGAAGACGCCAAGATTCGCCAGGGTGTCACCCTGCAGGTGATGGTTGACGCCGGCTACCTCACCCAGGCGGAAGCCGACGCCGCCTTCGCTGAGACGCTGGACCTGCGCGGCTCGGCCGCTGAACGCTTCGAGATCGATACCGCGCCCCACTTCGCCCTTTATGCCCTGGACCGCATCAAAGATGAGTTCAACACTGTTGACGATCCTTACCGCATCTGGAAAGAGGGCCTGACCGTCTACACGACGCTCGACGTCGAGCTGCAAGAATACGCGGAGCAGGTCGCGCGTGCGCAGATCGTCCTTCTTAACCAGCAGAATCGCAACGTGAACAATGCCTCGGTTGTGGTCCTCAAGCCCGATACGGGGGAGATCCTGGCGATGGTCGGGTCGCTCGACTACAACAACGAGGAGATCGACGGCCAGGTCAACGTTGCAATATCTGAGCGGCAGCCCGGCTCCAGTTTCAAGCCTTACGTCTACCTCACCGGTCTGCTGCAGGGGATGACCCCCGCCTCCATGATCCTCGA
The DNA here is from genome assembly GCA_022827195.1 of Caldilineaceae bacterium. Classification (GTDB taxonomy): domain Bacteria; phylum Chloroflexota; class Anaerolineae; order Caldilineales; family Caldilineaceae; genus Bin5. The sequence continues at coordinate 164,998 of JAJDTL010000039.1, read as the reverse complement.
CGTACGTACGCCGTTCATCCAGGACGACCGCTCAGTCTATGTCCCCGAGAACTACGACCGCCTCTATCACGGGCCCGTCTCCCTGCGCGAAGCGCTCTCCCAGTCGCTCAACATTCCCGCCATCCGCGTCATGGACCAGGTCGGCGTTGCCAGCGCCCTGCGCACGGCCCATCGCATGGGCATCAACGGCCTTGATCGGGGACTGAGCTACTATGGCCTGAATCTGGTGCTTGGCGGTGGCGAGGTCACCTTGCTGGACCACACCTACGCCTACAGCGTCGTTGCTAACGGCGGTGTGATGGCCGGACAGCCCGTCCCGCCCGAGTCCCGCCGCAGCGGCTTTCGCACCTTGGATCCGGTGGCCATTTTGCAGGTGCGGAACACGGCCGGCGAAGTGCTCGCGAAATATGAAAGGCCGGAGGTGGAGCGCATCATCAGCGCCGACGCCCAGTATGTGCTGGCCGATATTATGAGCGACAATGTTTCGCGTGCACCCATGTTCGGCATCAACAATAACCTGGTGCTGCCGGACCGCAGGGTAGGCGCCAAGACCGGCACGACCAACGGTTGGAAAGATGCCTGGACCGTTGGCTTCACGCCCCAGCTGACCGTCGGCGTCTGGATCGGGAACACAGACAATGAGTCGATGAACAATGTCACCGGCGCGTCGGGCGCGGCGCCGATCTGGAAGAGCGTCATGGAGCGCTATCACCTGGGTCTTCCTGCCCGCTGGTACCACCGGCCGGCCAATGTTGTGACCGAGACGATCTGCCAGCCAAGTGGTCTCCTGCCCTCCGATGACTGCCAGCGCCAGCGCCAGGAGCTGTTCATCGCCGGCACCGAGCCGAAGGTAGAGGACAATCTGTGGCAGCCATTTGAAATCGACAAGCGCAACGGGCTGCTCGCCAGGACCTCTACGCCGGAAGAGGAACGGGAGGCGAAAGTCTTTCTGATTCTGCCGCCGGAGGCTGAGGATTGGGTCAAGGGCAGTGGGATCGAGCAGCCCCCGCAGGGACAAAGTCCGGAGGAGTTCATCGACTTCGATCCGGACGTTGCAATCACTTTCCCACCGCCGGGCGGCTACATCGGTGGACAAGTTGAGATATTGGGCAACGCGCGCGGCGGTAATTTCGCCAACTATCGCCTTGAATTCGGCGCCGGTTCCGCCCCGTCCCAGTGGACCCAGATCGGCCCCGAACACGGCGCTCAGCACCAGAATGGTCTGCTTGAAGTTTTCAACACAGAGGGGCTGGAAGAAGGCCCGTACACGTTGCGGCTGACCGTCCGCTACCATGACGGCAACCAGCGCGTCTGGGACGCGCCGGTCACGATCGACAACACCCCGCCGACTCTGGAGGTCAGCGAACCCGAGCCGGACAGCCTTTATGAGTTTGGCGAGGACGAGCAGATCAACATCAACGCGATTGTCAACGACGAGTGGGCGATGGACCGGGTGGAGTTCGCGATTGACAGCACCTATTTCATCACCCGCACCGTCGCGCCCTACAACGAGCGCTGGCAGATTGAGATGCGCTGGGAGCAGGTCGAAGTGCCGGATGAGACTCGGAATTGGCCGGCATTCGGCTCGGATGACGAACAGATTCGCCCCGGCCGCGTTCGTGAATTTGAAGACGGTTTCGCCGCGATCCTTGCCGGCAGTGGCATCTATCTTGAAGGCCATTTGATCAGAGTGCGGGCGTATGATCGGGCCGGCAATGAGACGGAGAGCGAGGAGATTCGCGTCTATGTTCGCCAACCGCGCGACGAGTAAGTTTGATGCGGCCGGAGGCTCGGTCGCGCCCGCTTAGCCACTGGAGTACGTAGGGTCGATGCCGAAGATTCTGGTAACCAATGACGACGGCGTTTACGCCGACAGCATTCGGGCGCTCGCGGCCGCGCTGGACGAGTTGGGCGACGTAACGGTTCTCGCGCCTGAACGGAATTGGAGCGCCGCAGGGCATCCCAAGACGCTGCACAAACCTCTGCGTCTGAAGGAGGTCGAATGGTCCGATGGGCGCAGAGTCCATGCCTGCAGCGGCGCGCCCTCCGACTGCGTGGCGCTGGCGATTCTCGGTGCCCTTGGCGGTACATTCGACCTTGTCGTCAGTGGGATCAATGACGGCTTCAATCTCGGCTGCGACGTTCTATACAGCGGGACGGTCGCGGCGGCGATGGAGTCCCTGGTGATGGGCGTACCATCGATGGCTATCAGCACCGGAGAGGTGGAGGGCCACAAGATAGGGGATGCCGAAGCCTGGCACAACGCTGCGGCCTACGCCCGCACACTTGCCGCGGTCTTATTCGAACGCCCTTTGCCGGCGCAAACGCTCTTCAACGTGAATATTCCCCGGCGGCCCGCCGGGCAGATACTGGGCCCGCGTTTCACCTGCCTGGGCCGGCGCATCTACGGAGACGTGCTGGTCACTCGCGACGACCCCTGGGGCAAGCCCTACTACTGGTTCGGCGGGGAGGTCCCGACCGGCATCGCCGAGGAGGGCAGCGATTTTGGCGCGATCGAATGCGGGTACGTAAGTATTTCTCCCCTCGGCATCGACCTGACGCGGCATGAGCTTCTGGCAGATCTGGCGTTGGGCGGATGGTCGGCGCCTCTAGGATAGCGAGTCGGTTGGGGCCCGACCGGGGAAAACTCGATCGACGTGGGCGCATCGCGGCGCTCTGCATCGCCTTCCTTATCGGCTCTGATGCAAACACGGTGATCCCCCTTTAGGCGCCGAAATCTGGCGCAAGGTAGGCATTTCCGAATTGGCACGCATGGTATATCCAGCCCCTTCAGACCGCACCCGGTGGCAGGGACTGGCCGCGCTCTGCTGGCTGCTGGTGACCGATGCAACTCTGCTCTTGTGGCTGACGCTGAAGCCTGTCACTTGGAGCAGTTTTCTGCTGCTCGTGGCGATTCTCGTCACCCTGCCGGTCCTGTTTCACCTGTCTATGCGGACTTGGGGCGCCTTCAATCTGGAATACTGGCTGGACAGAAATGCGCTGCGCGTCCGCTGGGCCGGCAACTGCCAGGTCATTCCAATGCACAGCATTCGCCGCATAATCGAAGGAGTTGATGAGTTCTCGTTGCGGCCCTCACTTCTGGCCTGGCCCTCCCCATTCGTGCGGACGGTCGAAGGGGAGCAAGGTCAAAGGCTTGTTCGCTTGGCGACCGTTCCGCTGGACCAGTGCCTCTTGGTCGAAACCGACGGCGGGATTTTTGCCATATCTCCCGCCGACCCGGATGAATTCCTCGGGGAGCTTCAGGCGCTGAATCGGTTGGGGCTTTCTCGCAGGCTGCAGTTTCAGCGCGACGAGCGGACCAACTACTATGCGGTCGCTACCGAATCGACAGTTGGGCGCTGGTTGTTGACAGCCGGCCTGGTTGGCTGCCTTGTTCTCTTCGGCTATCTGATGTTCCGCTTTCCACAGTTGCCGGAAACGCTGGTGTTTCACTACAATCGGCAGGGCGTGCCCGATAGCATTCGTCCCAAGAGCGCCCTCTTTTTGCTTCCATCGATCGGTCTCCTCACCTACCTGTTTAACAGTGTGGCCGGCGTCTGGATGAAGCTGCGCCGCCAGCCTTCGGGAGCGCACCTTTTCTGGGCGGGAACGTTGCTGGTGCAGGCGCTCTCGTTTCTGGCGCTGTTCAGCCTGACAAGCTGGAACGCATGATGGCAAGCAGCCGGCACTTTGCGGGGACGCCGTCCAATCGCCGCTGGGCGAGGAGAGATCCGTGTCGCGCCCCTACTTGACGATTATCGTTCCCGCTTACAACGAGGCGCGGCGATTGCCCGACTCGCTGTCGAAAATCTCTAATTTTTTGCGTGCCCAATCCTACTCGACCGAGATTCTTGTTGTGGAAAACGGTTCGTCTGACGAGACCAGCGAAGTGGTGAGGGAATTCGCACGTACACTCGGGCCGGCCGACCCTTTCACGCTTGAGCTGCTGCACAGCGCACGCGGCAAAGGGGCGGCGGTGAAGACGGGGATGCTGGTCGGCGAAGGCGATTTCCTTTTCATCTGCGATGCCGATCTGTCGATGCCGATTGAGGAGATTGCCAAATTCTTGCCGCCCCGGCAGGAGCCCGGCGGGTACGATGTTGCCATCGCCAGTCGCGAGATAGAGGGCGCAGTGCGCTACAACGAGCCGTCCTACCGTCACGTCATGGGTCGCGTATTCAACTACGTTGTGCGCAAACTGATCATACCAGGGATAGAAGATACGCAGTGCGGCTTCAAGATGTTCACGCGGGAGGCGGCGGCGCAGGTCTTTCCCCACCAGACCATCGACGGCTGGGGCTTCGATCCCGAGGTTCTATACATCAGCCGCTGCCGCCGCCTGCGCGTGATCGAAGTTCCGATCAACTGGTATTACATGGCAGAGAGCCGCATCAACCCTGTGGTCGACACCTTCAAAATGGTGCGCGACGTCCTGCGCATCCGGCGCAACGGGCTGCGGGGCATTTACCAGGAGACTTCGCGTTCGGTGGAGTGAGCCCACTGTTCCTGCCGGCAGCTGCGGTTCCCTTCTCTGGTAAGGCATTCGGAGCTTTCGCATGGTCGTTCACGTCGGTGGAACGCGCATGACCTCCCTGCCGCCCAGCCAGATCTGAACGGCATTCGCGACGAAATGGGCCACAAGCGGCGCCAGCAGGCTCTGCTGCCATATGAATAGTAGCCCGAAAACGGCCCCCGCCGCGCCGGCGCCGAGAATGCCCCACAATCCCTGCGGACTGTGCAGCAGTCCGAAGACGAGACTGAAGCCGACGATCAGCCAGCCGGTCGGCAGCAGAGGCGAGAGACCGCCAACGAGCAGACTCCGAAACAGGACTTCCTCGAAGAGTACGCTCAAAATGAGAGCAAAGGGCAGAACGAAGGCCTCTTTGCGGCTGCGGGGAAGAACCAGGGCCAGTATCGGGCGGTAGAAGGAAGTGGGCGCGATGCGCGTTACCAGCTGGCCCAATGTGAAAAAGAGGAGAGCCAGACCGAGGCCGGCAAGGAGGCCGATCAGCAATTGAAAACCCGCATTGTGAAACCGCCAGCCCAGAGTTTCGGCCGGCAATCCACTGCCGCGACCCAATAGAATGCAGACAACCAGAGCCAGGGCCCGCAACGCGTTCTCGGCAGGGAGCAGCAGAATGTTTACCTCGGGTTGCCACTGCCGCAACAGGCGCGCGGTTGTATACGCGCCATAGCCGACGAACGCGGTGATGAGCAGCGTTAGCGTCACAAAGAGGATGTATTGCCACGTCATGCTCGTAGTGTAGGCGACGGGGGCGATGCCTTCAAGTGTGGCATCAGCCTGTATTTTGGGTTGGCGATCTGTATGGTGAGGCTGCACCAGCGGCGTGGCTCCCCGCGAGTCGAGAATCCGGAGCCGGATCGTACCGGGTCTTGAAAGAGGGCATGCAGGACCACGGCTGTCGTCGTCACAGAGCATGAAACGCGTTTGATGGTTTCCGTACTCTCCTTTGAGGAATCTGGCAATGGATCGAATCCACTGCCTGGCAAGCGATGTTTCCCGGTCGCCGGCTGCCTGGAGCATCCCACTTTTTGAACTGTTCGCGGCGGTTTGCTATACTGAACCAGTAAACACTGCAAGCTTGGCGCGTCGCAGTAAGGCGCGTCGAAGAGGCGTCCACCTCTTCTAGGGCGGAGACAATGGCGTCTCCGCCTCTTGCTTTCAGGATCTCTTCATTGACAGTCGCCGTGTTGCAGATCATTGCGCCGGGGACCTTCGCCAAGGATAGCATTCATGGCTTCAACGCAGGAGTTGCTCTACACGGAAGAGCACGAACTGGTCCGCAAGATGGCCTATGACTTCACTCGCAACGAGGTCATGCCGATCATCGCCGAACACGACCGCAACCACACCTTTCCCTACGGGCTGCTGCCCAAGATGGCGCAACTCGGCTTTCTCGGCATCTGCCTGCCGGCGCGCTACGGCGGCGCGGGGATGGACTTTCACTCGTTGGGTATCGTGTCGGAGGCGTTGGAGTACGGCGACTCATCGGTGCGCGAGACGATTGCGGTCCACCTGGCACTGCATGCATTGCCGATCTTTCAGTGGGGCACGGAGGAGCAGAAAGATGCATTCCTGCCCGACCTTGCCGCGGGCGCGCATATTGCCTGCTTTGGTTTGACCGAGCCCGGCGCCGGTTCGGACGTATCGGCGATCCAGAGCCGCGCCCGTCGCGACGGCGACAGCTACATTCTCACAGGCGAGAAGATGTGGATCACGCTTGCGGACGTAGCCGACCGGTTCCTGGTCTTTGCCAAGACACAGCCTGTGGACGGCGCCCGCGGCATCTCGGCCTTCATTGTGGAGCGCGGCTGGGAGGGGCTGACGACCGGCACGCTTGAAGGCAAAATGGGGGTCCGCGCCAGCAATACCGGCTGGATCAATATGCAGAATGTGCGAGTTCCCGCGACTCACCGCCTGGGCGAAGAGGGCGAGGGATTCAAGATCGCAATGAGCTGCCTGGACAACGCCCGTTTCGGCGTTGCCGCCGGCGCGGTCGGGATCATTCGCGCCTGCATCGACCAGTCGGTCCAATATGCTCTGCATCGCAAGACCTTCGGCAAGCCGATCGCCGAACACCAGTTGATCCAGCAGATGATCGCCCAGATGCAGCAGGACCTCGATATTGGCGAACTGCTGGTCTGGAAAGTCGGTGCTCTCAAGAACCGGGGCGAACGCAACACGCGGGAGACCAGTATGGCCAAATGGGTTTGCACGGAGGCGGCCCGCCGCGCCGCTGACAATGCCGTGCAGATTCACGGGGCCTACGGCTACTCGGATGAGTTCAATGTGGAACGCCATTTGCGCAACACGAAGAGCGCAGTGATCTATGAGGGTACGAGTCAGATCCACACGCTGATGCAGGCTGCCTACACGTTGGGCTTGCGGCAGGACCGGCCTCTGCGCTGCCCGATGCCGGCCTACGATGAAGCAGCCTGGCAGGAGGATGAGTAGGGTCGAGGCGCCGCGGCGGCTGCGGAACTGCAATTGCGAGTCAAATCGAGCAACGAAAGGAGCGCTGAGTGAAGATAGCCGTGCTTATCAAACAGACGCCTGACACGGCTGAGCTGCCCAAGGTAACCGTCGATGAGGCGCGGTCCGGGGAGGTCAGCGCAACCATGGTACTTAATCCCTGGGACGAGTTCGCAGTTGAGGAGGCGATCGATCTCGCCGACCGGTTCAATTGCGAATCGACCGCCATCTCGCTTGGGCGGGAGGGAGAGACTGAGACGCTGAAACACGCGCTTGCCATGGGCGTGGACAGCGGGTTGCTCGTGGACGAGCGGGTGATCGGCGATGGCGACGAATGGGCAACGGCCGAGGCCCTCGCCGAGGCGACAAAAGTCGCAGGAGGAGAGGAAGGCATTTCGCTTGTGCTGGCAGGAAAGATGAGTGTAGACGGAAACAGCGGCGTAATCTATGCCGGCGTCGCCTGCAAGTTGGGGTGGGACCTGCTGGTCAATGTCACCCGCATCGTAGACATCGTCGATGGCAAGCTGATCGCCGAACAGGTCTTTGAAGGCGGGCAGGAGACCGTTGAGATTCCGTTGCCGGTGGTGGTGAGCGTGGCCAAGGAGATCAACGAACCTCGCTACCCCAGCTTCATGGGTATCCGCAAGGCCAGCCGGGCCCAGATTCCGGTTTTGGGCAGAGACGAGTTGCAGGTCGGCCCATCGCACACAGTGCGCTGGGAAGGGATGAGCAAGCCGGAGCCGGAACGCGTTGAGGTCCGCATTTTCGAGGGAAGTACGGTCGAAAAGAAGGCCGCGCAACTGGCCGATGCTCTGATGGCGGAAAAGGTCATTTAGCGATGTGAAGTCCAGGGAAGGGTGGCCTCTGTCATTCTTGCCCTGACAAGAGGATGGATAATGTCGATTCTCGTCTGGATTGAGCAAAGTGATGGTCTGGTCATATCCAACTGTTGGGAACTCCTGGCCAAAGCGAAGGAACTCGCCGTGGAGCTGGAGACTACGGCTGCAGCCCTCGTGATCGGAGATGAAGTGGACGAGGCGGCTCGCCAGGCATTCACCTACGGAGCCGACACCGTCTACGCAGCGGCTGATGCCACCTTGTCCCGCTTTCGTTTGCAACCGTATGCCGCGCTCGCCGAACAGGCGGTCGAACGCGCCGCGGCGAGGGCATTTCTGACCAACGCGTCGATTCGCGGCGGGACCCTGGCAGCGACCGTCGCCTGCCGCCAACAGGCGGGCATCGCCGCCAACGCCTCCGATCTGTGGGTCGAGGCAGGAGAGCTTGTGGCGGCGCGCACGATCTACTCGGGCAACATTCGAGCGGAGCTTCGCTTTGAGAACCGGTTGGTGGTTGCCAGCATTCGGCCGCGTTCATTTCCGATGCCGGAACCGGTGGGTGGTCCCGGCGTGATGGTGACGCTGGATGTAGCATTGGATGAAGCTCAAATCCGTGAAAAAGTCACCGATTTTCGCGCTGCGGATTCGGGCGAGATTGGATTGACCGATGCTCATATCATCGTTTCGGGCGGGCGCGGCGTGGCCGACGACCCTGCGAAGGGTTTCAAACTGGTCGGCGAGCTGGCCGAGACCCTTGGCGCGGCGCTCGGGGCCAGCCGGGCCGCGGTTGACGCCGGGTACATTCCCTACAAACACCAGGTGGGACAGACAGGCAAGACGGTCAGGCCCGACCTGTATATCGCCTGCGGGATATCCGGCGCAATCCAGCATCTCGCCGGCATGGGCAACAGCAAGATCATTGTCGCCGTCAATAAAGACAGCGGTGCACCGATCTTTGAGCGCGCGAAGTACGGCATCGTCCATGACCTGTTTGAGGCCGTCCCCGCGCTGACCGCCGAGTTTCGAAAGCGTCTTGCCTGACCGCCCGGCCAAAGGAGAATGCGTCTCCGCCCTCGCGGCGCGATAGATAGCCTTCTTTGGCCCGGTTTCGCTATGATACAATACGCGCGCTTCCTGTGATTCTTCGGTTTCGCCTTTCAGGCGCATGCCGGGCTCGAGATGTCGGCGCTGCCGGGCGTGATCCGGCGCCCGCTTTCGTGGTGAACTCCCATGTCCGAACTCAAATCCCACTTCCGCTGCTTCCGGGGCTGCGCAGGGACATACTCGGTCTTTGAAGTAATCTACACCTGCCCGAACTGCGGCGGTTTGCTCGAGGTGCAGCACGATCTTGACGCGCTGCGGGCTCGTTCCGCGGAAGAATGGAAGCGTGTTTTCGACGAGAGGGTCGGTACGACCGAGTGGCCCTACGGCAGCGGCGTATGGGGTAAGAAGGAGTGGATCTTGCCCACGATCGCTGATGACAACGTCGTGAGCATGTACGAGGGCAACTCCAACCTGTTCTGGGCTGAGCGGCTCGGCAGTCAGGTCGGCGTGTCAGAACTGTGGGTGAAGCTATGCGGCAACAGCCACACCGGCAGCTTCAAGGACTTGGGCATGACGGTGCTGATCAGTGTCGTCAAACAGATGCGGTCGGAGGGAGTACCGGTTAGGGCGGTCGCGTGCGCGAGCACCGGCGATACCAGCGCCGCGCTCGCCGCGTATGCGGCGGCAGCGGGCATTCCGGCGGTTATCTTTCTGCCCGAAGGCAAGGTCAGCCCCGCGCAGCTGATACAGCCGATCGCCAACGGCGCATACGTGCTCGCACTGGATACCGATTTTGACGGCTGCATGCGAGTCATTCGCGAGATCACCCATGACGGGGAGAGCCCCGACTCTTCGATATACCTCGCCAACTCGATGAATTCGCTGCGGATAGAAGGGCAGAAAACGGTTGGCGTCGAAATCGTGCAGCAGTTCGATTGGGAGATTCCCGATTGGATCATAATCCCGGTGGGAAATTTGGGTAACATCAGCGCGCTGTACAAGGGGCTGAAAATGATGCAGGAAGTGGGCATTATCAGCCGCTTGCCGCGTCTGGTCGCGGCCCAGGCCAGCAAGGCCAACCCGTTCTATCTCAGTTACATGAACGATTTTCGCGAAAAAGTCAACGTTGAGGCCGAGACGACACTGGCCTCCGCAATCCAGATCGGCGATCCTGTCAGCTATGAAAAGGCGGTGCAGGCGATTCGGGAGACCGACGGCATCGTCGAGCAAGTCAGTGAGCATGAATTGGCCGCGGCCGCGGCGATGGCCGACGCCACGGGGATGTACACGTGTCCACATACCGGAGCGGCGCTAGCGGCGCTATTCAAGCTGCTCAAGCGGAAGGTCGTAAAAAGCAGCGATCGGGTTGTTGTCATAAGTACGGCGCACGGATTGAAGTTCACGCCGTTTAAGGTCGGCTACCACGAGGGCACACTGGACGAAGTGGAGAGCGACTTTGCCAATCCGCCGGTCTATCTGCCTGCGGATGCGGAGATTGTAAGGGAAACGATCCAGCGCAGGCTCACATGACCATGCCGACACGCGACCACGCCCGCCGCCTCGCAGCGGAAGGAAAACTTCCTGCCTGCAGTGACGATGGGATGATGAAGGCAGCCGCCATGCGAACGGATACTGGAACTAAGTGAACGAAGAGAGTACCCGGCAGAGGCTCGACTACCACGCCACATCCTTTTCCCAGGGGCGGATGGACTTTGCGTGGGAGACGTTGGACGACGCGGAGCGAGCGCGGCACTACGCCGACTGGCAGGCAGGCAAAGGCCTGATTGGAGGCGACCCCCGCAAGCGCCCGCACTACGACCTGCTGCCCGCATGGGGATTGGACCGGCCGTTTTTGCGTGCTCTGGCACTCAACGACGATCGGGCCGCGAACGGTGAGCGATTCCGCCGGGAGATTGACAGCCTACCGCCTCTGGAGATCGAGATCGGCTTCGGCCGCGGCGACTTTCTCCTGGAGCGCGCCGCCCGCCGGCCCGACAGTATGTTCGTCGGCTTTGAAGTGAGGACCAAGGCCGTGCGTCTGGCGCTGCGACGTGTGGAGAAGACAGGGTTGGCAAACCTGTGGCTCAGCGATGACGATGTACGGATAGGCCTGCCGCTGGCGATTCCTGATGGTCGGGTGGATGCGATGCATGTGCTCTTTCCAGACCCGTGGTGGAAGGCGCAGCACAAGACAAAGCGTCTGTTTTCGCCACCGTTCGTGGACCTTCTTGCGGCCAAAATTCGTCCCGGCGGCTACCTGCACTTCAAGAGCGACGTAGAGCAGTACGGAGCGCTGGTGCGCCATCTTGTCAGCAGCCATCCGGCATTTGGTGGCCACCGTCCCGGACTTTCTGAACGGGTCGGCCCGTCTGTCCCGACGCATCGAGAACATTGGTGCCGCGAGAACGGCATGCCGGTTTGGGTGTACTTCTTTCCGAAGCTGGAAAAGACGAATTCAGAGAAGTAACGTATTCAGCGGCTGTGGGCGAGATGAATCTGCTGGCGAAGCTCGCGGCGGGCGGTGTTCAGGTTTTCCTTGATTTTGAAGAATACGGCCTCGGTGACGTCCATTTCCTGCGAGACCAGGAGTGCTTCCAGGGTCTCGACTACGCGCAGGACTTTCGCTTCCAGCAGTTCAACTGTCGTGGCGTACAGGGATTCAGGCAGAAAGTAGAGGAGAATGACCAGCCCCCACATACTGAAGGCGAGAATCCGCGTCCCTGCGATCCCCAGTTGCTCCCTCAGAAACAGAAGCGACATGAGCCAGAGTATGAAGGCGACAATCATCAGGTCGTAGCGGGTAACGGGGCGAGCTGCGCTGACGTCCTGCAGTTCGGGCGCCAGCTGGTCATAGGTCTTCAGCTTGGCCAACCATGAGTTGAACTGGCGGCACTGCTGCCGATTGACCCTGTTCTGGTCAAAGCGGGCCAGCTCCAGCGCCCGTTCACGGCATTGGTCGGCCAGGTCATAGAACTCTTTGCGGGTTAGTTCTGCCATGAATCAGGACTGGAGGAAGTCAGATTCGATCCTCCCGCTGTACTCGGCGGGACAAGACTTCATTCATTCGTCCGGAAAGAGACTGGATGAGTCACGATGGCGGTCAAGTTGCCCAGACAGGTCGTTGGGCGGATAGCTCCTGCACGGATTGGCGTTCCGGATCCATTCGGTTTGCGCTTGCGAACCGCAGCCACGTTGCTGTCAGGCGAGCCACAGAGGAATCAGCCACAGTAGTCCGGCCAAAACCACCCCGTTGATGGCGTTTTCCACCGTCGCAATTCCGGCCTGTCTGGAGAAAGGCCAGACACGCCCGCGCGCGAATGCCCGAAGAAAGAGGGGGAAAGCCCCCAAGACGAGGATTGTCCAAACAGGAACGGCGCCGGTCGCCATCAACAGGATGAGTGCGATAAATCCGACGACGGAGATGATTGCTGCGATGTCGAGCCCGCGATCGGGCCCAAAGACTACGACCAGAGTACGTCTTCGGATCCGCCAGTCCCGGTGCCAGCTATAGAATGAGAAGGACAGGTAGGCAAGCCAGGCGAAGGTTGCCGGTGCGAAGGCAATCCACAAGAGTGGCTGTGTCACGGCGCCGGTAAGGGCGAAATAGGTTCCCAGCAGAGGAAAGACGCCCATGCCCAGCCAGTAGGCGATGTCTCCGAGCCACCACAGCCTGCGCGCGTAGCGAATGGGGGGCCAGATGGAGGCGCCGCACATCAGGCCGCTGAGCAGAGCGAAGAAGCAGAAGGGCCAGCCTACGAAAAAGCCCAGCCACAGCGACGCCAACGCGAAGATTGTCCCTGCCATCAAACCGAGGCTGAGAAAGGTTGCCGCGCGCAAAAGGCCCTGTTGCATCCAGTCGTAACCGTCGAAGGGCAGGGAGCGGGACTGCAGAGGAGGCTTTTGTTCACTCTCAGGAGCATGTGACAGCGCGTCGAAGTTTAGATGACGTCTGTAGTCCACGTAGGCGCCGAGAAAATTGCAGGCCAGCGCGAGAGCAGCGAAGTCGAATAGGAGGGCGAGGGCCGGCCAGATGCTGACCGTCTCTATCTGCCAACGTGCTGTCGCCGCGCCCCATAGGACCGGTGTAAGCAGGGCAGGAACCGCCCGCATCCGCCCCATTTGGGCGATCGCCCGGAAGAGGCCAACGCCTACTTTGCCGGCCCGCAGTGGCCGGGCAGGAAGGGCGTCGGCTTCGCTCCTGCCCAGGCCGGAAGAGATGTGCCTGTACATTGTTCGCCTGACAAGAAATGCATGCTCCGCGCCTAGATTCTAGCACCAAAACGCTATTCGCTCAACCGACTCAGTAAGACACCCGCCAGCGTTCATACAACGGGGTGCCGTCCCGCTGGGAATAGACCTGCTCTCGCAGTAGGCGGCCGTTGCGTGCCTCGATCAGGCGCTCGAACTCCGCCCGCCTGCCCTGGAACAACTCGTTCCCTGGCGAACGGAGCAGGTAAGTGTTTCCTGGATTGTCCAAGAAAGTCTCAAGTTTCAGAGTAAACGACTCGTCGGGTTTGAGGAGCGAAGCGTAACCGAATATTTCAATGGGGGAAACGGTTCCTGCGCTGAGAAAGCGGATCGGTGCCTCCAGACCCCAATCCATCACGATTGGGGCGCCCAGCCCGCCGTAGCGGAGATCGTAAGCGAGGTGGTAAGTGGCGTCCGAGTGATCTACCAACCCGCCACTGCGGGACAGCGCGGCATGATAGGCTGCTGTCGCCCGCAAATCGAGCAGAAAGCAGGTGCTGACGAGGAGTGCGAGGAGAAGTTGAAGTACCGGCACCTTGGCGAGGTCGCGGAAAGGCGGGCGACGTAACAACGACTGTCGGAGCACAATCCAAGGCCAGCCGCGGTCATGGAGGGGAAGTGCCTTCCCGGCCTCAGCCCGCTCCTTGGAGGCAAACCAACGCCAGAGCTCGCACAGGGCCAAGCTTGTAACGGCAATAGCCAACGGGTGCAGGAGGGCGTAGTGGGTGACAAACAGGTCGCTAATTGTGAAGAGGCTGGCGGCGAACGCCATGATCAGGAGAAGGAGAGGCGGCCCGACCATGCGGCGGCCAGTGGAGCGAGCCAGCGCTGCGGCTGGCAGCGCCAGTGACAGCCAGGGTGCGAGAGGACTTTGGTGGACTGCGCCGAGATACCAGAAGTGACTGCCCGTCAAGGTCTGGAGCAACTGTTGCCAGCGGACGTTGGCATTGGACAGGATGGCCGCGTTGTTTACGCCATAGTAGCTGCTGCCGAAGTTCTGCGTTAAGGACGACAGGGTGCCGCCGGTCTGAAGGTTGAAGAGGAAAAAGGGAGTCAGTGGCAGGAAGAATGCCAGTGCAGCAAGAGGAAACAATACACGCGGGTGACGAAACGACGTTCTTACTCGTTTGGATTGGTGGGGTACGGAGGGACGTTGCCACAGCCACCATCCGGCGCACGCCAGGCTGAACGGCAGTATGATCCAGGCGGCCAGCAACTTGGCGTAGAGAGCAAACCCAGCACAAAGAGCCGCCAGGATCAGGCTGCGAGCCTGCCCGCGGCGCAGCCAGTGGAGCGATTGCCACATACAGGCAAATGTGAAAGGAAAGGTAGCGTTTGTGATGAAGATGCCTTGCCGCTGCCAGAATACGAAGCTCGGCGCGGCGGCCAGCAAAGTCAGACAGACTAGGGCGGCGGGAGCGATAGGTGCCGTGCGCGCAGGGTTGCGGTCGCAAAGGGCCAGCCACTCTGAAACTGTGCGCTCAAGCACCAAGAGACCAAGAACAGCGAGAAGGAGCGGCAGCAGACGCAGATTGGGCACGCCTATGCCGGTTATTGCCAGGAAGGGTAGCGCCAAATAGACGTTCAAGGCCCCGATGTAATCCTGCACCATCAGGGGCAAATCAGTCCCGAGAAGCGAGACCGTTGCGCCGCGAAACGCGGTGACGGGCGCGCGATGGAGCAACTCCATTGCGTTGACGCCTGCCTCCTTGGCCTCATCGTAGTGGAGACCCGGCAGCCCCAACTGGTAAACGGCGAGAGAAAGAAAAAGGCTGACCGTTGCAGCCAGCCAGCCAGGTCGACCGTACTTTTGCCAACGCGTCATTCGACAATCAGCCCTACGTCGCTGGCCAAAGCCTCGTAGTTCCACCCGCTGGCATAGATTCGGATACTGTCGATATGGGCAGGCTTTGTTGCTTCAAGCAGCTCCATCAAGTTTTCAGATTCGAAAGGATACCAGGTAAAGACTTCAATCTTGTCGCCGCCGAATAGGGGATAATCCTCTCGCGGATCGCGGTAGTAGAAGCCATGGCCCCACTTTTCGACCTTGCCGTAGACGTCAGTGTAGGTGATTTCGACGCGTAACGGGAATTCGGAGCTTTGCTCACCTGCGCCGGCCAAAGTCTGCCAGATTAGTTTGACATCCAGTTTGAGCACCAAAGAATCATAGCCGTGAACATCCTGATCGACAGTTTGGCGAATGCCTACCTCGGTATGTATTTCATTGGGGCCCCTGAAGTTGAAGCGGGCCACGTTTCGCCCGTCCTCCTCTATGAACTCCACAGTGCCCGGCGTGATGTAGGGAGGTGAGTAGCTTTCCCAGACTTCGCCCAGCGGGCTGTCAAATGCTCCGTCGCGGAGCAGGTTTCGTTCAGCTGAAACAGGCGGTAATGCTGTCCCGTCTGCCCTCATCCAAGTGCGCAAACCGGGTTCAATTAATACTTCCTTCTGTTCTTGCTGGAAGAGTCTGGCCACGCCCTGTTTGACGACGACCTCCGTGCTCTCCGCGTAAACGAGAAAGGCGTAGTTCCCTTCCTCCAGGTGGGCTTCGCCATGCGGCGTCTGGATTTGGATTTCGACCGGTCGTTCCAGCGCGCTTCGCGTAAACAACCGTATGTGCCCCTCCAGAAGCCGCAATCGCACGGTATAGGGTTGTCTGCTGCCGGCAAAGTAGGGTCGCCGGCTCCGAACAATCTCAAGCGACGTGTTGGGATAAACGAGAATCGTCCCCATCAATTCATCGCTCTGGCTCTTGAAAGGTAGGCCGAGCACTCCTTGCGTCGCCGCGCCTCTTGTTTCCAAGCGGCTGCCTTCAGCAATTCCCTCGCGTCCGCCTGTCAGGGCAATTGGTTGGTCGGAGCGCGGCGGAAAGAAGAGGGCGGTGCCGATTGTGGCCTCGAAGCGAAGCGGCTGTTTGACCGCGGCGGACTGGTAAAGTGCCTGAACGCCCAGAGGGATTCCGATCAACAGGATGAGAAAGAAGGCAAATGAGCCCAGAAGAACGACCCAGGCGACGCGCTCTGGCCGTTCGCGCCAGCGCGGAAGCGGATGTGACTGGGCCGCGCGCGCCGAGTCGGCGGCGGCGGACTGCGAAACCGATGGGTCTGCTGTCACTTTGACGATTCGTCCCTGGAATCAGTCGACGGGCGCGCCCTTCGACTCTCGTCGCTCTTCCTGTCGCGAGCTCTCTCGACCAATTGTGCGCTGAGCTTATCCATCCAGAACTGTGCGTCGCGGTCGTTGGGGTTGATCTCGAGAGCTCGTTGGAACAGGGCCGATGCCCTGCTCAAATTGCCCTGCTGTTTATAAATCAATCCAAGGTGATAGTGGACGTTTGCGGCGCTGGGGTCGAGCCAGAGGGCTTTTTCGTACGCGCGAACGGCATTTGCCTGGTGTTTCGGTCCAGAAGTTTCGAGCCGTCCCAGATAGGCAGCCGCCAAGTTTGTCCAAAGCAACACGTTGTCCGGCGAGGCATCAACGGCTCTTTTAAGAATCCTGACTGCTTTCGACCATTTGCGCTGTAGGATCAGTGCCCCGCCGAGGTTGATGGCGATATCGGGATCGTTGGGCAAGTCCTCGTGCAGCGGCTCCAGCACGGCAATTGCTTCTACGGGGCGGTTAGCGCGCAAGAGGCGCGCGCTCTCGTTGAGGGTAGTCCGGTAGTTGGCGCTTGAACTGCTTTTCCCGGGATTGCGTTGGCCTGATTCGTTGTCGGTCATCGTGTTCACTTCAGGCGGAGCCAGTTTGTCATTCGGGTAACGGGCTCAGTTGTCGGCCTCGGTATCTGCTTGCCTATCGCCGCTTTCTTCGTCGAGGTTGTGGAACAGCTCGTATTGTTCCAGAGTGGGGGCGAAGAACTCGATGACGAATTCGTTGGGCAGGCCCATTGGGACAACGAGCTCATTGAGGAGCGAACGTACGAAGACACGTCGCCGAACAGGGTCCATGCTCTGTGAGGCAAGGTCCCAGAGCAGAATTGTCCCGTAGGTGCCTTCTCCCGTATAGTGAAGATCGAGCTTGCCAATCGTGGCCGGCTTGTCAGCCCCGTCGGACTGGGCCAAGTCGAACAAGGCGTACTGCTCCGAACTGCTGGTTCGGACAAGACGTTTGAGTTTCAGGTTCACCACTCCTCCAAGTCGTCCGCCTCGTCCTCCCAGTTCTCAGCCGTCTCGTCGAATAGCGGTATTCCCTCGGCATCTCCATAGAAGAGAGCTTCCTCAAGTGCATTCGCGGCCGAATTCGCCTCATCGGGGTCGTCACTGCTGCTGATAGCGCCCAGCAACTCCCTAGCCTGTCGTCCACCTAGCCGGCCCAGCGCGAAAATCGCGGCCAGGCGGACCGGTTTGCTTTCGTCGTCCAGGAGCTCGATAAGCGATTCGAGCGCGTCGCGGGCCTCGAGTTGACCGCAGGCCCTGGCCGCGGCCGCCCGCATTTCCGCTTCGGAGCTTTCTAATTCGGACTGAACCGTGGAGCGCCAGCGGACGTCGGCGCTGCGCCCCATGGCACGCAAAGCTGCCACCCGCATCTCCTTATAGCGGGAATAGTAGCTGTCTTCGAGCAGCTCGCGTACGCCAGTCTCACCCGAAAACGCAATGCTTTCAAGCGCGTAAGCCTGGACGATGAGCGGCTCCATTTCGGCGTGCAGGACGGCGAGGAGAGCGTCCTCGGCTCGCATCGCCAGCGACGGGGAGAGTTCGTCCAACTCGCCTGCGAGCACAAACGCGCCGAGTGCTTCGGCCGCGGCGGCGCGCACTGTGTCGTATGGGTCGTTGTTGAGCATCTGAATCAGCGGCCCGACAAGATCGGCCTCTCTATCCTCCCACAGGCCCCGGACCGCAAGAATCCGCACTTCCGGCAGCGGGTCGCTAAGGGCCAGGCGCAGAAGCCGCCCCAATTGCAGATGGAGATTGTCGACGCTTTCCTCCACCAGCGACTTTACAATGTGAAGCCGCTTGGCGTCTCCTATTGTTGTCCAGGCCTCGCGTACACGCTGTAAGTCCGGCAGGCTCAAGTCGGAAAGGACTGCCAGGTCCGGAGGTTGGGGCGGCGCCCCCTCCGCCTGCAATTGGGTCAAAAGAAGCTCGACAGAATCTGCCTGGCCGTGTTGGGTGTGCGCGCCTTGGAGCGGCTGGGCCTGGTTGCTCACGTGCTGCCTCAAATAGAGAGATCGCAATCTGTCGGGTGTCGGTACGTCATGGTGCCGGTGGGCCGTTCAGATTATATACCACTTTCGGTCTGTCGCCAGATGACCAGGGGCAGGAATGTGCACGTCATGAGTCCACTAACCTTGAGACGTCGCGGTTGCGGTGGCCGCGGGGGTTGCAGTTGGTGTGGAGGTTGCTGTTGCCTGGGCCCGTAAGGGGACGAGAATCTCCTGACCCGGCTGCAAGTTTCTTGCCTCGGATTCGGACATGTCGTTGGCTTCCATCAGTTCTGCCGTTTCGATACCGAAGTTATCGGCAATTTCAGCTGGCGTGTCGCCCCGCTGAATCGTATACGGAACCAGCACGAGGGTTGGTGCTTGTGTTTCGGAGGCAGCGGGCGAGGGGGCTGGTGTCGGTGTTTCAACAGCCCTTTCGGCTACAGCAGTGGACGTCTCGGCGGGCTGCACCGCCGGTGCCGCTGGGGTTTCAGTCGCTTGATTGACTGAATCCTGGGGCTCGGTTTCCGCGGCTACGGTGTCTGATGCTTGCGCTGTAGGCGTCGAGGTTGGGAACGGATCGGACGGGGGCCCTTCAACTGAAGGAGGAGGTCCGGCGGCCTGGCCGACGCCGCTCTGCACGACCGCGGGCGCCAGGCTTTCGCGTGCTGGCCGAACGTTTGGCTCGCTATCGGCCGCCACCGGTGTGATTTCGAAGTTCTGGATGAGCGGTAGGCTATCGTTATTCTGCAGGAACGAGGGCGCGCCGCGTGCGATAAGCGTAACGGCCAGCGCGCCCAATAGTAAAGCAGGCACGCCTAAGGTCAAGAGCCTGGGAGGGGCCGCCCGCAGTTCGCGACCGCAGTGCGGGCAGATCACATGGTCGGAGGTGGCCCGTTGGCGGCAGCGGCCACAGCGGATTCTTGTAATGCGCGGCGCTAAGCGTGTGCCACACTCTGCACAAACGATCTGGTTGTGCAGGACAGGTGTTTGGCAAGCAGGGCAGCGTTTCGCGCCCCAGGAAGGGGTCTGTGCGGGCGGCCTCTTTTCCGGTTGAGCTGCAGTGAATCTATCGGAACCGGCGTCCGATAGCCCGGTTTCATCGAAAGACATTGTTACCGCACGTTACTGCACGAAGGAGGGGACAAGATAAGCCGGTGTTGTCATTGACCCAGCAGGTGGAACCAGTCGATGCCCTGCGGGCCCGAGCGAATGTCATTGATTGTGATGACAACCATAAGCCCCAACAGGAGTATGAAGCCGACGAGATGAATGACTCCTTCCTTTTCAGGAGCAATGCGACGGCCGCGCAGCTTTTCGATGAAAATGAAGAGGAGACGGCCGCCATCCAGCGCAGGAATTGGCAAGAGATTTGCGATTGCCAGGCCGGCGCTGATTATTGCAGCCAGTTGCCAGACAGGAAACCACAGTCCGGTATCTGCAGTCGCGTTAACTGCGCCGCCCACAAGTTGGGCAATTCCGACAGGACCTGACAGCGCTGCGTCCTGGGGCGCGAGCTGCCCTGCGATCAGCATCATGGGCAGTGAGATGATCGCCTGAACGTAGTCAAAAATGCTGACGATTCCAAGCCAGATGCTCTGAAGAAACGGCAGCGTTACCAGCATCAGCACGCCGCCTATGCCGACGCCCATTGCGCCCTGGCCCGGCGGCGGTTCCTGTCGAGCCAAAACCTGGCGCGTGAGGAGTTGATCGCCGCGCAAGAGAGAAATGGTAATTGTCTGCCCCAGATGCTCCCGCACAATCTCGCTGAGGCTGTTCGCCGCCGTCACAACCTCACCGTTCACAGCGTAAAAGAGATCGCCCGGCAGCAATCCGGCTTCCTCGGCCGGGCTGCCGGGAGCGACCTGTGTAATCCTGGTCGTCAGGGCGGCTTCGGCGGGCTGCTCTTGCAAGAGGCGTTCGAGGTCATCTTGTGTTGCAAAGGGAGCCTGCATTGTGAGCAGCCCTTGATCTCGAAGGATGACGACTGTTCCGACCTCGGACACTATGGGCGACTGGCGCCGTTTCTGGTTCAGGAGTTCGCCGGTGCGAATGTCGATGTAGATCGGGCGTCCGTTCAGGCGGACAAGTATGTCGTTCGGCTCAATCGCTGCTCCCATGAAGGACGTGTCCGGTGGGATTTGGCCCAGGCGAGGGTGGGCTGCCCCTGCCGGGAAGCCGGATAGTACGCTAGCAATTGAGAAGAAGATTGCTAGCAGGAGGTTCATCGCCGGTCCGGCGAGGAGCGTAAGGACCCTGCCCCTTCCGCGGGCCGCATTGAAGGAGCCTGGGCTGGTGTCGGCCATGTCCTCCCCTTTCATCCGCACAAAGGCGCCGAAAGGGATGGCGTTGATCGAGAACACCGTGCCGTCGTATGTGAAAAGCTTGATCAGACGAGGAGGAAAGCCAAATACGCCAAACTCTTCAACTTCGATCCCGTTTCGTCGCGCTACCAGATAGTGTCCCAGCTCATGGAAGAAAATCAGGAAGCCTAAGAGGAGGAAGAAGGATACGATTGTCAGAAACATCCGCGTGCTTACTCCGAATCCCGGGGAGGCGGTGTTCCGGCAAGGGCCTTCCCGTCTCTCCATACTGTGAACCGCAACCGAAAGCAGTGTCTAATGGGGCGACCACCCGGCGTCGAGAGACCTGACTCGCCACTTGCCGGTGACGTTCTTGGCAATGGCGAAGGGGACGCAGGAAGTCGGCGCGGTTCCCGATAATCTTTTGGGTCTCTTCGGGGTTCATTATACTCGTACGCCAAAAGAGCGGGCAAATGGTTCGGGCCAAACCTCTGTGCGCGCCATGGAAACAGGCCGGGGAGAGATAGTACTGGCCGCGGCAAGGTTTGCCGCCTATTCTTTTGTTGATGCGAGCGAGGGGTCAGGCCGGTTGCCGTGAAGAATCGTCGTGGACAAGTGTACCGGGTGGATTGGCGAGGTCGGTCAGCGCAGCGTAGACAGCTCCTGGCGCCGACCCTCCGCAGATGACCACCTGCAGGCCGTCAAGTGTGCGTACCATACGGAGGGATTGCCGGACCTTGGATGCCATGCCTCCAGTTACATCCTGTGCGTGGCTGGCGCCGACAGCAGCCTGCAGCGTCTCGGATGAGCGAGGTGTGATTTCGGTCAAAAGGGTGGCGGATGAATCCTGCAGGGGATCGCTGGTATAGACTCCGTTGACCTCGCCGGCGAGAATGATTCGGGCCGGCGGCAATTGCGCGGCCATGAATTCGAAGATCTCCTCGGTACTCGCAATCGTTCCCCCGCGCAGGGAGTCCAACGCCACGTCGCCGTGAACGAGCGGCAGCAGTCCACGCTGCAAGGCCAAGCGAACTGTCTCCGTCGGACCGCTGATAATGTTGCCATCCTCGCATCGGAGTGAGACGCTCGGCTGAATGGACCAGACGGGCAGTCCGGCCTCGAGTAGATGTGCAACAACGATGCGGGTAAGGCGCGTTGCAGCATCCGCGGTTGCGGCGAAACCGAGCCACTCTTGTGGACTGCGGACACCTTCGCGGGTGCCGTAGCGCCGGGCGCTGGCGTGTCCGAAGCTGCCGCTTCCGTGGCCAAGGACGAGCCGGAGATGAGGGTGGTCTCTCGCGGCTCGAGCTATCTCGTCGCTCAAGCGTTTGAGCACATCCGTCCGCGGCGTCTCGACGCGGCGCTTGTCGGTGATGAGTGAGCCGCCGAGTTTCAGATAGACGAGGGTCACGATGGTTTCCGACTACGCTCTGCTGGCTGTCATTCTGATTGCGAGGGCTTCGAGCAGTCCAGCGTCCTGCTCTGGAAGAACTGTGCGGAGGTCGAGCAACAACAGTTCGTTCTGGATGCGACAGATGACAGGTGGATCGTTTTGCCTCAGAGCCGCGGCAAATGTGTCCGGTTGGGGGGTATCGAGGGCGAGCAGATGAGTGGGCAGCGTTTCACCGGGCAGACTGCCTCCGCCAATTGTGCTTTCACCGCGGACGACAGCAGCGTCGAGGCCGGCCGCGACCAACTGTCTCTGCAATTGTTGTGTGCGCCGCTTCACCGTTTCGGCGGGCTGGTCGATCATACGCCAAACCGGAATCTCGGTCGCGGCCCTGCCGCTTCGATAGGCTCGAAGCGTCGCGTCCAGCGCGGCGAGTGTCATTTTGTCGACCCGGAGGGCGCGTGCGAGCGGGTGCGCGCGCAGCCGCGAAATGTATTTGGACTTGCCGACGATCAGCCCGGCTTGCGGTCCGCCCAAGAGTTTGTCGCCGCTGAAGGTAATGATATCTGCTCCCGCATGTACGCTGCTTTGTACCATGGGCTCGGCAGCGAGGCCGAAGCGGGCCGTGTCCAGAAGAGTGCCTGAGCCGAGGTCGTCAATCACAATGGGCCATTCCGGTTCGGGTCGTTCCGCCAGAGTTGGTTCCGCCGGTGCGCGGTCGTCAATGCCAGGAATCTGCACAGGGCCCACGGATGAGGGGCGATCTGGGCTTTCATCTGCGCGGTGTGCTTGTGCGATCGCGACCAGCTGGTTGAGCTCCGGTTTCTTGACGAAGCCGAGCTGTCTGAAATTACTGGCGTGGATGCGCATCAACGCGGCCGTGTGACAGCTGATTGCATTGGCGAAGTCGTGTGGATGCGTGCGGTTGGTTGTACCTACCTCCACCAGCGTTGCGCCGCTCTGGCGCAGAACATCCGGTATGCGAAACCCGCCGCCGATCTCGACCAGCTCTCCGCGGCTGACGATCACCTCACGGCCGTGCGCCAGAGCCGTGAGAACCAAAAAGACGGCTGAGGCATTGTTGTTGACTACGAGGGCATCTTCCGCTCCGGTCAATTCGGAAAGCAGCCGCGCAGGGTGGCGGTGGCGGCTGCCTCTCCCGCCTGCTTCCAGGTCATACTCAAGCGTGCTGTAGCCTTTGGCCAGTTCGATGACGGCAATTTGGGCGGCCTGGCTGAGCGGCGTTCGCCCCAGATTTGTGTGGATGAGAACGCCGGTGGCGTTGATGACAGGGCGCAGCGACGGCGTTTCGACGGCGCGAAGGTTGCTTACGATGCGTTCCGCAATACGCTCCCAAGTTGGGGCTGCCGCGCCGGCGCGGATGGCGTCGCGTGCGGCTTCGAGTTCGGTGCGTGCGGCTGCGGTGACCGGGCCGGTTCCAAATTCGGCGACCAAGGGGCTCAATTCAGCGCGGCGAAGCAGACTGTCGACGGAGGGCAGTTTGCGAAACTCGGCCGCTTCAAATTGAGGCTTCATGCCGTCTGGGGAAGAGAAGGGCGGAGCGGTTTCGTTCGTTGCGCTCTCATGGCGGCGAATTCCCAATCGTCTCAGGCCAGGTGGGGCAGGCTGTCTTTGGGCAACTCTGCCAACCTGGGATTGGAGCGGTCCCTTTCAGAAAGGAGAGGATCCGTGGTGAGCCAGTCCACAGCCAGCTCCGGATCGTCCCAGGCGACCCCGTGCTCGTCGGTGCTGTCGTAATAGTTGTCGACGTTGTATGCGAGCGCGGCATCGGTCAGGGCCAGGAATCCGTGTGCCACGCCCACGGGAATGAAAACGCCCAATGGGTAGCGCTCTCCGATTTCAACGGATTCCGCTTGACGGAACGTTGGGCTGTCGGGCCGGAGGTCGGCGAGCACTACTTGGATTCTGCCCTGCACACAGAACCAGTAGTCCACTTGATGGAAGTGGAAGTGCAGCCCGCGCAGCACCCCCGCTTTCGAATAGCTGACGTTCGACTGCAGGCGTTCCCAGCTACGTTCGGGAAACCACTCCTTGCGAAAGGTTTCCAGAAATCGCCCCCGTTCATCGCCGAATGGACGCAAGGCGACAAACTTGACGCGATGAATCTGGGGTGACTGGCTTATTTTCGGCACAAGCAGTTCCTTCCGGCCGTGCGGGCTGCCACAGGTCGGCAAGAGACCTGCCGTATTCTGAGGGCAGGACGGTCAACATTCATGAAGTAAGCCTGCGCATCCGCTCGATAATTCCGTTGATGGCGGTGGCTTTGAGCTGGTACGAGGTGCGGTTGACCAGCAGCACGGCCTGACTCTGCAGAATTGTGCGTATCTCGACAAGTCCGTTCAGGCGAAGCGTTTCGCCTGTCTGGACGATGTCGACTATGAGGTCTGCCAGTCCGAGAATGGGACCCAATTCGACAGAGCCGCCCAGGGCGATAATCTCGGCATTAACACCTCGAGCGGCGAAAAATTGCCGCGTGAGCCGGGGGAATTCAGTCGCTATGCGCGGCTGGCTCATGTAGCGTAGGGGCATCCCCGTCACTTCGGGAAATGGCGGTGCTGCATCGGAGACCGATTCGGGGCGATCGACAGATTGGTCGACCTGCGCCGGCGAGCGGTCTGTGGGGCCGGCAAGGCAGAGACGGCAGTGTCCAAACGGAAGCAGCAGCGGCTCGTAGACGGCGCGATCGGTCTCCCGCACCACGTCCAGCCCACAGATTCCGAGATCGGCTGCGCCGTGCTCGACATAGGTGGGCACATCGCGTGGTTTGGCCATCACAAAGCCGATGGAGCCGTCGGCTGCCGGCAGAACAAGCTTACGGCTGGCGGTGTCGGTGGGAAGCGGCAGCCCGGCCCGTTTCAGGAAAGTCAGGCTATCGCGCGCCAGCCTCCCTTTAGGCAAGGCGAACAGAAGGGACCGTTCAGTTGGGGACTGACCGGCCGATAGCCAGGGCGCCTCCATTGTTTCGGCTGCATCGCCTATGGCGGCGGTCTCTGGCTGGCTCACGGGCCGGGTTTTCCCATGGGTTCGGTGGATGCGTGCGACAGCCGGCCATGATCGAGTGGACCGAGAAGGTCGAATCCGCCATCACCGTCGCTACGGTGATGGAGAAAGCCGTCATCCCATTGGAGAACGTCGGCGATTCCTGTCTGCGCGGCGTAGTCCAGGGCGGAATCGACTGACCAATCGTTAACGTCCAGCTGGACCGGCAGGCCGGCCGCGCGCAGCAGCTGTATTTCGGCCAGCGCGGCGGCACTCCCTTGTGCCAGAGCAAGAGCGGGACGACCGTGGCGGGGCTTGGCTGTCGCGTCGTCCGCTTGCTGGCGATTGCGGGCCAGCAGCAGCAGGTCGACGCCCAAGGCCACACCTACCGCCGGTTGCGGAGGCCCGAAGTGGCCGACGAGATTGTCATAGCGACCGCCGCTGCCGACTGCGGTACCCAGCCCCGGTGTCAGGGCTTCGAATGAGATGCCCGTGTAGTAGCCGAGATTGCGGATCTCGGTCAGGTCGATTGTCAAATTGTCCAGGACTTCAAAGCCGGCGAGGGCTTCGACGATGCGGCGCAGACTCTGTAGGGCCTCGTGCATACTACTGTTCTGGATGTGCCGCTCGGCCTGCGACAGGATGCTATCAATATCGCTGCCGACCAAGTGGGGCAGCGTTTCGACGGCCTGCCTCTGTCCGGTGCGCAAGGGGGTATCGCCCAGGAAGTCGGCCAGCAAGGGTTCGCTCTTGCGATTCAGTGCATATTGCAGGCGTTGCGACTGCTCCTGCGTCAGCGCCAGGGCCTGGAGGAGGCTGCGGTAGTAGCCGATGTGACCCAGGATCAGGCGGTAGTCGGTCAGGTCTGCGACTTGCAAGCTCGCGGCGGTAAGGGCAAGGACTTCCGCGTCCGCTGAAGGGGTGGACGCGCCGATCAGTTCGCCTCCTATCTGCCAGAATTCTCGCTGTTGGCCGGCCTGCGGTTCGAGGTAGCGGAAGACGCTGCCGCCGTAGCAGAAGCGCTGGGGCATTGGCCAGTCGTGCAGTCGGGCGCCGACCAGACGGGCGACCGAGGTTGTGAACTCGGGTCGGAGGGAGAGGGTGCTGCCGTCGCGGTCGAGAAAACGATACATGTCGGAGCGCAGCCGTTCGTCATATTGCGCGCTGAGGTTTGCGTCGAACTCGAACATGGGTGGAATCACATCGCCATAGCCCCAGGCGCGAAAGGTCTCCATCAATCGGTTGAGGAGGCGCTGCCGATTGCGCGCCTCGTCCCAGAAGTAGTCGGCGACACCAAAGGGGACCTGTCCGTTCATCGGCCCTGCTCGCGCTTCTTCTGCTTGTTGGCCTGCAGCGTCTGAATCTCTTCCTTGGGGGTAAAGGATTGTCGCCTGGCTGATTCGGCGCCGGCTGCGCTCTGCTCTTGCGGCGTGAGGCCGCCCAATGCCCCCAGCACCGTTACTTGCGAGACGGCCCGCCGTGTGTCTGTTCCCTCGCAGCCAGGACAGACCAATTGCTGACCCTCTGCTGCGGCTGCGGTTGGCCACAGGCGGTCAAAGCGGTGGTCGCATTGCTGGCAAACGTACTCGTAGATCGGCATGGCGGATCTTGTTTGGCTTCGCTGGCCAACGGCTGATAGATCGAACCCGAGTTTTGACTGTCAACAGTATGCCAAAGGTGGGCCGATGCGCAAAGGGCGGGGCTCCACCGGGGGGGGGGTGGGGATACACACCGCTCAACTGATGTTGACATCCACCGCCAATGGCATTACACTGGGGCCACAACCGAATATCTGACGCCAGAGGTGCCCATGGTCCGGATGCCAGGGCTGCAAAGGCGAAGCCGGTGAGAGTCCGGCGCTGTCCCGCAACTGTAAGGGATTACGCCCCTAAACCTCGATGATTTCGAGGGGTTTGCGCGAGAACCGAGTCGCCAGGGAAGTTCCCAAGTCAGGTCGACCGCCTCTGTCGCGCTCTTGAGACATCTCGTGGATTGGGTGGCGGAGTGAGGCCTGCAGACTGGGGCTATACATTACCGAAAACGTCCGATCTCGAAAGAGATCGGACGTTTCAGTTACAGGGGCTGTTTCACGCGGCGCGGCGGGGGCATATGATACGGATTGTACCCACAAAGGAGGAGGGCAAGATGCCAACCCTGCCAAGCCGGATTTTTGCAGTCATTTTGCTGCTGCTGAGCGGATGCGTTGCCGCGCCAATTGGGAGCCCGCCAGCGACGGATGCGGCAACCGCGACGGGACCCACGGCGGCTTCAACGCTGTCGTCGAATTTGCATGGAGGCTGCGTAGAATCGTATGACCCGTCGGTCGACTACTTTCCCGAGAAGTTTTCGGTTACATTCGCGACCGGTTTCGGGGTCGAATATCACAACAACTACAAAATAGTTACGGTCACCAATCCGTGGCAGGGTGCGCAGGAGAGTTTTCGCTACGTGCTCGTGCAGTGCGGCACACCGGCACCGCAAGACGTGGACGGGACCGTGATTGAGGTGCCGGTTGCGGACATCATTGCCATGTCGACGACCTATCTGCCGACCCTCGATAGCCTGGGTCTGATGGACCGGTTGATCGGAATCGACAGCTACATGTGGACGACAAACAAGGCTGTACGGTCCCGCATCGAGGCTGGTGAGGTCGCGGAGATTGGCAGCGGCGCGGGCGTCAATGTCGAGCTGACGCTTGACCTGGACCCCTCCCTCGTGATGACCTACGGAACAGGATTCTCCGACTATGACACGCACCCGGTGCTTTTGGAGGCGGGCATAGCGGTGGCGCTCAACGGCGACTTTGTGGAGCAGGACCCGCTTGGCCGTGCGGAGTGGATGAAGTTCATCGCCCTCTTTTTCAACCGCGAAGCGGATGCCGCTGAAGAGTTTGACGCGATTGCCGCCGAGTACCAGCGTGTGGCTGAGCTGACTGCATCGGTGCCGGAGCGGCCAACGGTCCTACTGAGCAGTGTCTACAACGGGACCTGGTACGTGGCCGGGGGCAACAGCTACATGGCCAAGCTGCTGGCGGATGCGGGCGCGGCCTATCTATGGGCTGATGTAGGGGACGTGGGCGCGCTGCCGCTCGATTTTGAATCGGTCTATGCGGTAGCGGCCGGCGCCGACTTCTGGCTCAACCCGGACAACTCTTTCTGGTCCAGCCGCGAGGATGTGATAGCCAGCGATCCTCGCTATGCGGATTTCGAGCCCCTGGAGAGAGGGCAACTGTTCAACAACAATGCCAACGTTAACGAGAACGGCGGCAACGCCTATTACGAAGAGGGCGCAGCCCACCCTGAAAGGGTCCTGAAGGACCTGGTCCGGATTTTGCACCCGCATCTGCTGCCGGACCACGAGTTGGTGTTTTTTCGTCAGATCGAGTGATCGTGTTTATGTCCGTACCGGAGAATAACCTGATGCGGCGGCGTTGCGCGGAGGCAACATTTGAATTGTGAAGGGTTTGCTGACCGACGCATTGGTTGCGGTGCAGTTCCTGACCGTAGCGCCGGCGCTTGTGCGACGAAGCGTTACGCCGCGCGAGCTGGGAAACTCGGTTGCGTACTTTCCGCTCGTCGGCCTGCTGATCGGGCTGCTGCTTTTCGGGCTGCAGCGGCTCCTGGAGGCAGTTTTCCCCGCGGCGGTAGGGGCGGCGATTCTGCTCGGCGTCTGGATTCTCTGCAGCGGGGCGCTGCATTTCGACGGTTTCGTCGATGCAGTCGACGGTCTTCTGGGGGGACGAACGACAGATGACCGCCTGCGCATTCTGCGGGATGAGGGGGTAGGCGCGTTTGCGGTTGCAGCGGGCGGGACGCTGTTGTTGCTGAAGTTCGGGGCCCTTGGCGTCATCGGGGCCAAGCCGGTCGCTCTGATCGCGGCGCCGCTCCTGGGCCGTTGGGTGATGAGCGCGGCGGTCGTTCTCTGCCCATATGCCCGCGCCGAGGGGCTGGGGAGGGCGATGAAGGAGAACAGTGGCTGGCGGCATCTAGTGGGCTCCACCGCATTCACGGCGGCTGCGCTCGCGGTACTGGCTCCGCTGGTGAGCATCGCAGCTACGGCGGCGGCCGTTGTTGCGGTGGGCCTCGGCGCGTGGCTGCTGACTC
Source organism: Caldilineaceae bacterium (assembly GCA_022827195.1). Lineage (GTDB taxonomy): Bacteria > Chloroflexota > Anaerolineae > Caldilineales > Caldilineaceae > Bin5. The sequence continues at coordinate 135,940 of JAJDTL010000039.1, read as the reverse complement.
GTTTCACGCTGGGGCGGATCCCGGGTTTAACGGGCGACATCTACGGCGCTCTTTGTGAAGTGGCCGAGGCCCTTTGCCTGGTGACGTTGGCCGCGCAATGGCCGCTCTAGTACGCAGTGGCCGCCCTAGTACATAGTCTACAGGACGGAAGTTTGTGGGGAACCTGACATTGATTCTGGGCGGCGCCCGCAGCGGAAAGAGCGCTGCGGCGGTGCGGACGGCGCAGAGTTGCGGCGGCAAGGTCCTTTACGTAGCCACCGCAGATCCTGGGGACGAGGAGATGCAGGTTCGGATAGACAACCACAGAGCAGATCGGCCGGCTGAATGGCACACGGTTGAGGCCGGGCATAACGTCGGCAACGCGATTCGCCAGCAGCAGGGACGCTATACGAGCGTCATTGTCGACTGCGTCACGCTGCTGGTGTCGAACCTGCTGGTCGATCAGCCCAACCCGTACGCCGAAGAGGTCCAAGAGCGGGTCGAGCGGGAGATAGGGGAGCTCGTGGTGGCAGCTCGGGAAATGTCGAGTCACAGCGATACGATTGTCGTTTCTAACGAAGTTGGAACCGGTCTGGCTCCGGTCACACCGTTGGGCCGGGCTTTTCGAGATCTGCTGGGCCAAGCCAACCAGAGATTAGCAGCAGCTGCAGACAGGGTGGTCCTGATGGTGGCGGGCATTCCCGTCGTTCTGAAAGGCGGGGAGGCTGCAGGGACTGCGATTGCACGGGCGGCGGCGGGAGCAACCAGGGCGACGGAAAGCGATGAGTAGAGGGAACATCCCCCTTTCAACACCGAGCTTGGGGGTGCAAGCCGAACAGGCCCGGGGCGTGGCCCTGGGTCCGGGACTGATGTTGGCCGGTCTGGCGCTGGTAGCACTTGCGGCCTTCCTGTTAAGCCTGGCGGTCGGCTCCGTACGGATACCGCTGGATGAGATCGTTGCGGTTCTGCTGGGGGGTGAAGCCTCCAAGACGGCCTGGGCGACGATCGTGCTGAAGTTTCGCTTGCCCAAGGCGCTGACGGCGATGCTGGCGGGGGCTGCCCTGTCGGTCAGCGGGCTGCAGATGCAGACGCTCTTTCGCAATCCGCTGGCCGGGCCTTTCGTGCTGGGAATCAGCTCGGGGGCCAGTCTCGGTGTGGCCCTTACGGTGTTGCTGGCCGGTGTGGCGGTGGGCCTTGGAGGCAGCACAACGCTTCTGGCGGGCATCAGCCTGGCTGGGGACACGAGCCTGGCATTGTCGGCAGTTCTCGGTTCCGGCCTGGTGCTGCTGCTGGTGATGGCGGTGGCCCGCCGGGTGCAAAGTGGGATGACCCTGCTGATCTTGGGACTGATGTTCGGTTATACGACCAGTGCGCTGGTGAGCGTGCTGATCTATTTCAGTGTGGTTGAACGGATCCAGGCCTATATTTCGTGGACATTCGGTTCGTTTGGCGGGGTAACTTGGCGCCAGCTCCAGGTCATGGCGCCAGCGATACTGCTTGGGTTGGCGGGTGGTCATCTGCTGATGAAACCGCTCAATGCACTGCTGCTGGGCGAGACGTACGCGCTCTCCCTCGGTCTGAACGTACGGCGGGTCCGGCTGGGGATCATCGGTTCGTCGGCCGTGCTGGCCGGCGTCGTGACGGCTTTCTGCGGGCCGATAGGATTCTTGGGGATCGCGGTGCCGCACCTATGCCGCAGCCTGCTGCACAGTTCGGACCACCGGCTGCTGCTGCCTGCGGTCTCATTCATGGGGGCGACCCTGGCGTTGGGGGCTGACATTGTCGCCGGCCTGCCCGGCAGCCAGTTGACGCTGCCGCTGAACGCGGTGACCGCTTTGGTTGGCGCACCGGTTGTCATCTGGGTGATCTTGCGGCAGCGCAATCTTCGCCAGGCTTTTGCCGGCTGACGGAGGAGGCCTGATGGGAGCTCGAGAGGTGTTGCGAACGGACTCACTTTCGATAGGCTATCGCCGCGCGCGCAGGGCTGCCGCGGTCATTGCCAGCGGGCTGAGATTCGCGCTGCGGCCCGGGGAGCTTGTCTGTCTGCTGGGTCCGAACGGGGCGGGAAAGTCCACGCTTATGCGCACACTGGCGCGGCTGCAGCCGGCGCTGTCCGGCCGGATCTGGCTGGATGAACGGCCCCTGGAGGAGTTGCGCCCGGGGCAGCTGGCGCGCCGGCTGAGCGTCGTGCTGACTGATCGAGTCGACGTGGGCGCGATGTCCGGTTTTGGGCTTGCAAGCCTGGGGCGGCATCCTTACACTGGCTGGACGGGAACATTGAATGAGAGGGACGAGCGGATCGTGCAGTGGGCTCTGCATGCGGTCCGCGCGGACGGGCTTGCCGACCGTCTGATTGTCGAGATGAGCGACGGGGAACGTCAGAAGATCCTGATCGCGCGGGCGCTGGCCCAAGAGCCGCGCATCATGCTGCTAGACGAGCCGACGGCTTTCCTCGATCTGCCGCGGCGGGTCGAAGTGATGGACCTGCTGCGGCGGCTGGCGCGGGAGAACGGTCAGGCCATATTGCTCTCCACGCACGACCTGGACCTGGCGCTGCGGAATGCGGACCGGCTGTGGTTGCTCTCGGCCGGCGGGGCGCTCTACGACGGCGCGCCGGAGGACCTGGTGCTCAGTGGCGCGTTTGAGCGGGTATTTTCGGCTGAAGGCGTGAGCTTTGACCGCGATCGCGGCTCTTTTCACACGCGCGAAGAGAGCAGCGGCGTTGTTCTCCTGGAGGGTGAAGGCGCGGCCGCACATTGGGCGCGCCGGGCACTTGAACGAGTCGGCTTTGCGGTGGAGGAAGTCACATTCGCCGGGCGGCCGAATGGCACGCCTTGGAATGGGGAGGCGGCTGCCGATGCAATTTACGCAGCAAAGGACACGCAGGAGGCCGTCTTTCCTGTTCGCCGGCGATCGGAGGGTGATACCGGTGGCGCCGGGGAAGGCGTGCCTGCTCAAAGGGGACCAATCGGAACAGTCTCCGTGCGTATGACGGACGACAGACCGAGCTACATGTTGAAGACTGCAGGGCGCGAGAAGGCGTTCTCCACGCTGGATGGGCTGACCGCGCAGCTGCGCCAAAGCGACGCCGGAGGAGAGACGCATGCCAAGGTTGACTAAGATCTACACGCGCGGCGGTGACGATGGCACAACTTCGTTGGGCGGCGGGCAAAGGGTGGCCAAAGACGCGCTGCGCGTGCAGGTGTACGGAACTGTAGACGAGTTGAACTCGCAAATTGGGGTGGCGCTGGCGGTCGGTCTGTGCGAACGGCTGCGAGGAACGCTGGGCGAGATCCAGAACGAGCTGTTTCATCTCGGCTCGGACCTCTGCTTTGTGGAGGAAGACAAGGCGCGCTACATGCCTCCGCAGATTGAACACCGGCACGTGGAGCGGTTGGAGGCGTTAATCGACGAACTGACTCCGATTGTTGGGGTCTTGGAGAATTTCATTCTACCCGGCGGGACGCTGGGCGCGTCGCACCTGCACGTCGCGCGCACTGTGTGCCGGCGGGCGGAGAGGGAGGTCACCTCACTGGCAAATGACGAGCCGATCAACCGGATGGCAATTCGCTATTTGAACCGGCTATCGGATGCGCTCTTTGTGATGGCCCGCTACGAGAACCATCAGCAGGGCGTGGCCGAGCCGCTGTGGGACCCGGGGGCATAGAGGCGGGACAGGGCGGAGGAATGATGATGCAGGAAGGGGAGGAGAGTCGAGTCCTGGATGTGCCGGAGATGGCGCCCTACGCTCGTCATGTTTTCATCTGTTCGGGGCCGTTTTGTGACCCGGAGGGCGAGGGGAGGCGGCTTTATGCGCTCTTGGCGGGCAAGCTGGGGGAACTCGGGCTCTACGACAATCCTCTGCGCGTCAAGCGGGGGATCACGCCGTGTCTTGGCGTTTGCCACAGCGGTCCAATCCTTGTGGTCTACCCCGACGGTGTCTGGTACTGCAAGGTCGACGATGCCCTGTTGAACCGGATCGTCGAAGAGCATCTGCGGGGCGGCAGGCCGGTTGAAGAGGCGGTCTACCACAGGCTGAACGTGGATGCGACCGCCTACTCCAATGACGTCAAGTAGGCGAACACGGCGCTGAGTCCGTCTGGGCCGACTTTGGTCGAGCCGAAAAGGTGCTCCGGGCCCAGCTCACCGCCTGTGCGAATCAGGTCCTCAAAGTCGTCTTCGCTCAATGAAAGGCCGACGAGCGAAGATGCCTGATCGGTGCCTGCGGCACCTTCGCCGTGGCACTCAGCGCAGCGATTGTTGAAGATAAGCTCTCCGGTCGCCAAGTCAGGCTGCGACTCTCCTTCGTCCTGCTCCTGGTCGGCCTTGCTGGCCTCCTCCATGTCGGTTACCGGTGTGGGCTGATCGAAGCGGGCGGCCGTCACGAACGGCTGGCCGTAACGGGCACGGCATTGGCTCAGAGCCGTGGGCGTCCACGCTGTTTTGGGTGGTCCCGCAACTCCATGAAGCGTAAGCGACCAGGAAGATATTGGGTGTCAAGGCGCGTGGGGGCGGTGCTGCGCTACTCGGCCCAGGCGCCTTTGGCCATCAGACCGCCGTCGACGTTGACATATTCGCCGGTCATAAAGGAAGCGGCGTCGCTGCAGAGGAAGAGCATGACAGTGGCGATTTCCTCCGGCTTGCCGATGCGGCCGATTGGATGCGCCGCGGCTGCTGCCGAGCGGAGGGCCTCCAGGTCTCCGTCCACGCTTTCGACGGCGAGGTGGGTCTCGATGGTGCCGGGATTGACGGCGAGGACGCGAATGTTGTGCTCGGCGTAGTCGAGCGCCAGCTGCTGCGTGAGGGAGAGCATGCCTCCTTTGCTGGCGGCGTAGGCAGGCACGCCTTTCATCGATTGACGGCCCTGCACGCTGGCGGTGTTTACGATGACGCCGCCGCCCCGTTTCATCATTTCGGGCACTGCATACTTGGTCATGAGAAAGCCGCTCTTGAGGTTGACGGCGATGATGCGGTCCCATGTCTCTTCGGGAAATTCGTGGGCGGGGAGGTAGCTGTCGAGGGGCTGGATGCCGACGTTGTTGATCAGGATGTCTACGCCACCGTTGGCGGCAGCGGCCTGGTGCACCAGCGCCTGGCAGACTGAGGCCTTGGAGACGTCTGCGTCTACGAAGGTGATCGAGCCGGCTGCTGCTTCGCTTTCGGCCGCCATTTTGGCGCCGGCCTCTGTGTCGACGTCGGCGCAGAAGACGTCGGCGCCTGCCTGGGCGAAGGCCCTGGTGACGGCTTCGCCGATGCCCTTGGCGCCGCCGGTTACGATGACGGTCTTGCCGCTGTAGTCGGTCATTGAGTTTTCTCCGTATATATGCAGTCGAAGGTGCAAAGTTTGAACTGATTGAGTTATTGTTGCAGTGTAAGAGTTTTGGCGAGCAGACGGTCTTCTTCTTCGCTTACCGACAAGCCGGTCATGGCTGTGCCGGGGGCGAAGGCGTCAAGATCTGAGACTATCGGCGCCAGGTTTTGGCGGGGTTACATGATGCTCAGGTCGGTGGCGATATATGACGCCCATTTCCCGTCGGTTTCGCCGGCGCTGAACGGGGCGCAAGAGAGCGAGGTCCACGTTCGCCTGCCATTGGCGTAAGCTCGTGCCGCTGTCTGACTCATTGAAACGACGCGGTCCGGTTGTGAGCGCAGTGCGGTCTTGCCGGGTCCCGCGCAGGTTCGATGCCGGTTCGTCTCGCATGGGGGCAATCATAATCTCTTTCAAAGAGCCGGACAAATCGGGCCGGGTAAGCCAAGCCGGCAGGGGGCAAATTCTTCGCCTGGGGATTTGACGGGTGCGGGGATGTCTGCTAGAGTCCTTGCGAGTGGGGCGGGCGACCACGGGAGAAGCGCCCATAAAGCTGCTATTTCGGCAGCAGGAGGATAGCGGGAATGACGGACATCAGAGAGCGGATCGCTGGCTTCGGCCTGGCGAACGATCATGGAGGAGTACTGCACCGGTGATCTTGACGGCGGCAGGCGGCTGGGCATAGGAAGCAGCGCCTGCGAGAACACGGCAAAACGGTCACGGTGCGCACGCCCGTGGCTTTTCTTTTTGCCCCAGATTGGGAGGAGCCGCGGGCCAGGCCTGCGGCTCCTTTGTTCTCTAGGGGGATGCAGGCGCAGCGTGGAAGCACATCGCCCGGGGACGGCTTTCGCACTGGCGCGCGGCCGGTGTTACGAGGCTGACCGGCGACAGGCGAACGGATTTGGGACGGCTGACGTTGACTTGGCAGGGAGTGTTGAGCGGATGAACGAGTTCAGACAAGAAAGTAAAGAGGGAAAAGAGCGGAACGGGGCGGGCGGCGTGCTGCGCCGACTTCTCAAGGGCATTGAGCCGGGGCGGCTCGGGTCCCGGTTCCTGGAGGAAAGGGAGATTGAGGACAGCGATATCCGGCTTGCCTATGATCTCAAGGATACTTTGACGGCGAGCCGCTTCGCGGGGTTGTGGCGGATGGCGACCGGATACCGGGGCATCTATGTTGCGGCCGTGCTGGCAGCGGGTTGCGCGGCGCTGTGCCGGTCGGCGGTCTTCTATCTGCTGCGGTACTTTGTGGACGGGGTGCTCCCGGGTGGAGGAGGCTTCGGTGGGGTCGCGCTGGTGGCAGCCGGCCTGATTGGGCTTGCTGCGGCGCAGGGTCTGTTCGCATTCGGCATGGGGCGGATGGCGGCCAAGACCGGGGAGGGCGCGGCGCGGCGGCTGCGCAACTATCTGTTCGACCACATTCAGCGGCTGAACTTCAGCTACCACGACTCGATGCAGACGGGCGAGCTGATCCAGCGGGCGACGTCGGACGTGGATACGCTGCGGAGGCTGTTCCAGGACCAGCTGATCGGGATCGGCCGGATCGGGCTGCTCACGGTTGTCAATTTCAGTGCGCTGGTGTTGCTGCATGGCCGGCTGGCGCTGATATCAACGCCCCTGTTGCCGGTGATCGCGGTGATCTCTTTCTTTTTCTTCAGGCGAATCGGGACTGTGTACGAGGCCTATCAGAGCCAGGACGCGGCGGTATCCAACCGGCTGCAGGAGAGGCTGAGCGGTGTGCGGGTGGTGAAGGCGTTTGCGCGGCAGGGCTACGAGATTGGGCGCTTCGAGGCGGAGAACTGGGAGAAGTACCGGCGCGGTGTGCGGATGGCGAACCTCCACAGCCTGTTCTGGCCGCTGGTCGAGTTCATGATTGCGGGCCAGGTGATTCTGGGGACCTACCTGGCGGGGATGATGGCGGTTGAGGGCGCGATCACGGTGGGCACATTTGTTGCGTTTACCGGGCTTCTGGGCGCGACGGTATGGCCGATGCAGGGGATCGGGCGGCTGGTGGCCCACATTTCGACGGGGCTGGTTTCGCTGGAGCGGGTGCAGGCGATCATGCGGCAGGAGCGCGAGGCGCTGGGAGAGGAGAGCGGGGCTGACAGCGGGCGCCTGCGGGGGGAGCTTGAGCTGCGAGGTGTACAGTTCGCGTATGAGGCGCCGCCTGAACAGGAGGAGTCGGGGACGGCAAAGAAGGAGGCGGGCGGCAAGAGCCGGCAGGCGGTGCAGCGGCGGGCGTTTGCGGCGCGAGGCTATGTGCTGCGCGACATTGACTTGACGGTGGAGCCGGGGCAGGTGATCGGGTTGCTCGGGGCGACGGGTTCGGGCAAGTCGTCGCTGGTCAATCTGCTGCCGCGGTTCTACGAGTACAGCGGAGGCAGCATCCGGCTGGACGGCCGCGAGCTGCGCTCGTACGGACGGGGCTTTTTGCGCAGCCAGATCGGCTTTGTGCAGCAGGAGCCATTTCTCTTTTCGACGACGATCCGCAACAACATCACATACGGGACGGGGCGAGACGTTGGGGACGAGGAGGTGGAGGCGGCGGCGAGGGCGGCGGCGATCCACGATGTGATCCTTAGCTTTCCGGACGGGTACGACACGATGGTCGGGGAGCGGGGGGTGACGCTTTCGGGCGGGCAGAAGCAGCGGGTGACCGTTGCGCGCACGCTGCTCAAGGACCCGGCGATCCTGATACTTGATGATGCCACGTCGAGCGTGGACACGGGGACGGACGCGTCGATTCGGGCGGCGCTGCGCGGGCTGATGCAGGGGCGGACGACGTTTATCATCGCGCACCGGGTGCAGAGCGTGATGGAGGCGGACCAGATCCTGGTGATGGAAGGTGGGCGGGTGATACAGCGGGGCAGACACGAGCAACTTGCAGAGGAGGAGGGCGTGTACCGGCGCATCTTCGAGCTTCAGATGCAGATTGAAGCCGACCTGGAGCGGGAAATTGCGGAGGTGGTTAAGGCGACAGAGGCGCGGCTGGATGATTTGGCCTCGGCAGGGCCGGGAGATGGGCAGGACGGCGCGCCCTTGAGGCCTGAGCTGCCGAGCTCAGCAGACAGAGGATGATCGATGGCACAGGAAGAGTATTTTGCGGAAGAGGAGTTCGACACCGAGTTCAATGGAAAGACGGTGGCGCGCATCCTGCAGCAGGGGCTGGCGCACTGGCCGTATTTCTTCGGCTACCTACTGTCCGTACTGGGGACGACACTGGCGGACGGCTACCTGATCCTGCTGGGGAAGCGGCTGGTCGATGAGGGCATTCTGGCGGGCGATGCCGAGCGGCTGACGGGGCTGATGGTGCAGTTCGGGCTGACGGCGCTGGCGATTTCGCTGGGCGTCATGGGGTTCATCTTCTGCGCGTCGCGTCTGGGTGAGCGGGTGCAGTACGACCTGCGCAAGGCGATGTTCGCGCGCCTGCAAGCGCTATCGCTGTCCTACTATGACAGAACGCCGGTCGGGTGGCTGATGAGCCGGCTGACGTCGGACGCTACGAGGGTGGGCGAGCTGGTCTCGTGGGGCCTTCTGGACCTGGTCTGGGGCGTAATCGGCATTGTCGTGTTTTTGGCTTACATGGCGACGATCAACGTGCAGATGATGGTGATCGTGGCGGCTGTGGCGCCGGTGCTGGTTGTGGTGGCGATCCAGTTTAAGAAGCGGATCCTGGTGGAGTACAGAGAGGTGCGGAGGACGAACTCGAAGATCACGGGGGCGTACAACGAGAACATCACGGGCGTGCGGGTGGTGAAGGCGCTGCGCCGCGAGGAGGCGAACCTGGCCGAGTTCAGGGAGCTGACGGGCACGATGTACCGGGCGGGATACCGGGCGGCGATGCTTTCGGCGCTCTTTCTGCCGGCGGTGCAGCTGATCAGTGCGGTGGGCGTGTCGGCGATCGTGATGTACGGGGGGTGGCAGTTCCAATTGGGCGCGGTGACGATCGGGGGGTTGCAGGCGTTCATCTTTTACATCACGTTCATGCTGATGCCGGTGCAGGAGATGGCGCGGGTCTATGCGGAGATGCAGCAGGCGATCGCTTCCGGGGAGCGGATTTTCAGTCTAATCGATGCGGTGCCGGAGATCGAGGACCGCGAGGGTGCGCTGGCGCCGGAGAGTTTGCGGGGTGACATCGTATTTGAGGACGTCGGGTTCCGCTACGAGGAGGAGAAGCCGGTGCTGGAGAGGTTCGACCTGCGGGTGAAGCAGGGCGAGAAGATCGCGCTGGTGGGGCCCACGGGCGCAGGCAAGTCGACGATTGTGAACCTGGTGTGCCGCTTCTACGAGCCTACGAGCGGGCGGATTCTGGTCAACGGCAGGGATTACCGGGACTGGACGCTGCACGGCATTCACAGCCGGGTCGGCGTGGTGCTGCAGACGCCGCACCTGTTTTCGGGCACGATCCGGGAGAACGTTCGTTACGGTCGGCTGGAGGCGAGCGACGAAGAGGTCGAGAGGGCCGCGCGCATGGCGGGCGCGCATGGGTTCATCGAGGCGCTGGAGGACGGGTATGAGAGCCAGGTCGGGGAGGGGGGCGTCCTGCTGTCGATGGGCCAGACGCAGCTGCTGAGCCTGGCGCGGGCGATTCTGGCGGAGCCGGACATTTTCATCATGGACGAGGCGACGAGCTCGGTGGACACGCTGACCGAGGCGCTGATCCAGGAGGCGATGGACGCGGTGATGGCGGGGCGGACCAGTTTCATCATTGCCCACCGGCTCTCGACGATTCGGAAGGCGGACCGGATCCTCGTGATCGAGGATGGGCGGATCGTGGAAGAGGGGAGCCATGGGGCGCTGATCGGTCTGCGAGGCAGGTACTTTGGGCTGTACACGAAGCAGTTCCGGGATGAGCGGGAGGGGGAACTGCAGTGGGGGGTGGCTGGTGGCTAGTGGTCAGTTGCCGGTTGCCGGTTGCCGGTTGCCAGTTGCCAGTTGCCGGCAGCCAGTGGTCAGTAGCCGGTGGGTGGATGGTGGGAAGTTGGACGCCGGTCCTCGATGGGGGGCCGGCGTTTTGTATTGGGGCAGGCTGGGCGTGTGGGAGGGGCGGGAGCAGGAAAGGCGAGTGAGAGATTTGCGAGCGTCTGTGAGCGTTTGCGAGTGTTTGGGAACTGTTTTTGGGGAATTGGGGCGGGGCGGGAGACTGGTAGGCGGGAACCCTGTTTTCCGGTTAATGGCGCTTTGTTTTGGGGACGGGAGAGGGGCAGGGATGGGGCGGAGTGGTGCCGGGGGGGGCGTGTGCAAGGGCTGGTCCTGCTGGGGCGGCGGAGGACGGGCGCGAGGGGACGGCGCCGTCTGTAAGAGGGGCGCGGAGGGATAGAGCTACAAAAAGATATAATATTTATTCCCTGAGTTGGGCCGGGTGGGGCCGTTCCCGGCGGGGCTAATCGGAGTCTCGAGGTAGAGGGCCGTAGCTTTCCTGGTATACATTACGCATTTTTTCTATGAGTTCGTTGTGCTCTTCGAGCAGTTCATCCATGAGCTCGGCCGGGTCATCGGCAGGGTCGAGAAAGGTCGGCAATCCCTTATCGACGCTGGGTGGAAGCTGTCCCAGGGGCTGGCCGGTGAAGGGGTCGGGCGGGGGATGGTCCAGTTTTTCCCTGCTGGATTGCGTTACGACACGGGAGGCTTCAAGCATGCTGAGCAAGCTGGCCAGAGAGCCCTCATCAAAGTCGCCGTCCATGAGTTTCTCTTCTGTTTCGCTCAAGACTTTGTAGCCGGCGCTGATCAATGGGAATTGGCCGAAACGGAGGCAGCCGGCGTCGGTAAGGACCGGTTTGTTTCGGAACAGGGTTTTGCCTCTCTTATTGCCGAACAGGCCTTCCATTGCGACGAAGCCTTGTTCGACGAGTGATTCGACGTGGTAACGTTCGTGGCGGTCGGAGAGTTCGTCGGCGGCTGCGAGGATCTCGAGATCGCCGTGGAGGCCGCTGACTTGGGCTGCGGCTTCGGCTTTTTCTTCGGCGCGGACTTCGTCCATTTCGGAGTCGGCGGCCCGGTGCAGCATGACCAGTGTATTGGCGCCGCGGCAGATGGCGTTGTAGGCGGCGGGGGACATGGTGCCTTCTTTGACCGCGGTCATGCCGGCGCGGACTTCGTTTATGGCGTCGCGCAGGCGTTCGGGGATACGTTTGTCGGCGCGGGCGGCGGTGGACGAGTTTTGGCCGCCGCGCACGCGCCAGGCGCGTGTCTTTTCGGGTGAGGCGTGTGCGATGCAGTAGCCGTCGAGCTGCTTGAGGCCGTTGCCGCGGCAGGGAGTGCCGTCTTTTCTGACGCCTCTGCAGGGTGTCTTCGCCACTTTCGTGTTCTCCTTGTATCTTGGCCGCAGGCATGCGGCGGAACGGCGGTGGCCGGTGGTCAGTTGGCAGTTGCCAGTGGTCAGTACCCAGTGGCCAGTGGCCAGTTGGCAGTGGTCAGTCGCCAGTTCTGTATCTTCTTTAACAGGGTAGCAGGGTTTGAAGTCATTTGCACTGAAAATTGGAAAATTCGTCTTCGGAGGATGGTGGGAGGGGCGGGTAGGGGGACTTACGGAGCGGCGCGAGTTCATTCGTATGACGGGGGCGGCCCCTATGCCAGGGCAGTGATTCCGGGTCTGGGTTGAAGCTGCGTAGGCGGCAACCCATTTTTGGGGTGGGAATCGTCTGGCGGGGAATTCATGTCGGCAGTGGGTAGTGGGTAGTGGGTAGTGGGTAGTGGATAGTGGATAGCGGCCAGGAACTGCGGGGTGTGGGTATGCCTCGGTTGCTGCAAGAGGATGAGGGATTCGCACCCCGATTTTGGGATGTATCCAGTTGCGTTTTGCTACTTGACCTGTAAGGCGAGGCCGGGTATACTGCGCTTGACGGTGCCGGTGGGCGCCTGTCCGCACCTGAACAATTGAATCGCAATCGGGAGCTCGGATAAACCGGGCTGAGATATCTCCTTGGGCGTCGCGGGACGCGCGGTGGAGATGACCGACGGACCTGATCCAGGTAATGCTGGCGTAGGAATTGGTGTGATGCGCATATTTTTGGGGAAGAATCGAACGTCAGCCGCCTGGAAGGGCGGTTTTTTTGTTTTCAGTTTCTAGTTTTCAGTTTCTAGTTTTCAGTTTTTGGTTGTGTGTCTTGGGCAGTGAGTGGGGACTGTGGGGAAGGGCAGGCACAAGGCCTGCCCCTACGGGATGAAGGAGAGGAGGAAGGGGCATGGCGAAGTCGGTGATTGTGGACATTGAGGTGCTGCCGGGGACGGGGGAGGATGCGTACGCGGTGGTGGAGCGGGCGATTGGTGTGATCGAGGCGTCGGGGCTGAGGTATGAGGTGGGGCCGATGGGGACGACGGTGGAGGGCGACCTGGACAGCTGCCTGGAGGTGGCGAAGGCGGCGCACCGGGCCTGTTTTGTGGAGGGGGTGGAGCGGGTTGTCTCGATCATCAAGATCGGGGAGTCGAGGACGGGCACGACGATCGACGGGCTGGTTTCGAAGTTCCGCGAAGAGGCGCGATGAGGACGACGCGGCTGTTTGTCCCTGCGATAGTTCTGATTGTATTTGCGGCGGTGTGGGAGGTGGCCGTACGGGGGCTGGCAGTGCCGGTCTGGATTTTGCCGTCGCCGTCGGCAATCTGGCAGTCGTTCTGGGAGACGCGCGGTCTGATCGGCGTGCACGTGGGTCAGACGCTGCTGGAGGTGGCGATTGGGGTAGCGGTGGCGGTGACGGCGGGGGTAGCGGTGGCGGCGGCGATGGATTTTTCGCCGTGGCTGCGGCGGGCGATCTATCCGCTGCTGGTTATATCGCAGACGGTGCCGATCATCGCGCTGGCGCCGCTGCTGATCATCTGGTTCGGTTTCGGGATTGTGCCGAAGGTGATCGTGGTAACGCTGTTCTGCTTTTTTCCGATCGCGGTGAACACGAGCGACGGGTTGACGGCGACGGAGCCGGATATTGTCGATCTGTTTCGCTCGATGGGGGCGACATGGCCGCAGATCTGGCGGAAGGTGCGGTTGCCGGCGGCGGGACCCTACTTTTTTTCGGGGCTGAAGATCGCGGCGACGTACAGCGTGGCGGGCGCGGTGGTAGGCGAGTGGGTGGGGGCGAAGCAAGGGCTTGGCATCTACCTGCTGCGCATGTCGGCGGCGTTCAAGACGGCGAGTGTTTTCATGACGATTGCGATCATATCTTTGCTGAGCATCGTGCTGTTTCTCACGGTTTTCGTGATTGAGCGGCGAGTGATGCCGTGGTACTTCGCGGAACGAAGTGAAACATAGGCAGCCGGCAGCTGCTGCGGCTGACTCAAACTGTAAGGAGGAAAACGATGGGGAAGGGAATGCGGCGAAGGTTTGGATGGATTGGGCTGGTGCTGGCATTGGTGCTGGCGGCGGGGTGTGTTCCGGTTGCACCGGAGGCGCCGAGCGAGGGCGCGATGGCGGAGCCGAAGGACGTAACGTTGATGCTGGGGTGGACGCCGAACACGAACTACACGGGCATCTACGTGGCGCAGGAGAAGGGTTGGTACGAGGAGGCGGGGCTGAACGTGGAGATTGTGCTGCCGGGCCAGTCGGACGTACACAAGGTTGTGGCGACAGGGCAGGCGCATTTCGGTTTCAGCTACCAGGAGGGGACCACATTTGCGCGCAACGAGGGCGTCCCGATCGTTTCGGTTGCGGCAATCATCCAGCACAACACGTCTGGCTTTGCGTCGCGCAGGGCGCAGGGAAAGGGGCTCGAGACGCCCTCGGACCTGGCGGGCATGCGCTACGGCGCGTTCGGGTCGCCGATCGAGTATCCGACGCTGGACCTTTTGATGAAGTGTGAAGGCTCGTCGGCTGAAAGCATCGAGTTCATCGACATCGGCTGGGCGGACTTTCTGTCGGTGACGGAGGCGGACCAGGTCGACTTCGTGTGGATCTTTTACGGCTGGGGCGGCATCAACGCGGAGGTGCAGGGGATAGAGCTGGACGTGGTGATGCTGAAGGACTACCTGGAGTGCATTCCGGACTACTATACTCCGATCCTGATCGCGAGCGAGGCGCTGATCGCGGAGGACCCTGCGATGGTGGGGGCGTTCATTGGGGCGTCGGCGCGCGGCTACGAGTTTGCGATTGAGAACCCGACGGAGGCGGCGGACATACTGCTTGGGGCGAACCCTGATTTGGACGAGACGCTGGTGCGGACGAGCCAGGACTGGCTGTCGAAGGAGTACCAGGCAGAGGCGCCGCAGTGGGGGATCCAGACGACGGAGGTGTGGCAGGCGTACGCCGATTTCCTGGTCGAGAACGGGATCATCGAGTCGTTCGACGCGGAGAGCGCGTACACGAACGATTTTCTGCCGGAGCGGTAATGACGCTGCTGGCGGTTGAGTCGCTTTCGAAGACGTTCGGCGGCGGCGGGCCGGGCCGGCGTGAGCGTGCGGGCGTCGAGGCGGTAGTTGATCTGACTTTCGGCGTGAATGCCGGTGAGTTTCTTACGATTATCGGCCCGAGCGGGTGTGGAAAGTCGACGCTGCTGCGCCTGCTGGCGGGTCTGGATCAGCCGGACGGAGGCCGGATCGTTCTGGACGGTCAGCTGCTGGCGGACGCGGCGGCGCGGCAGGGGCGGTTCGGCTACATGCCGCAGCGGGACACGCTGCTGCCGTGGCGGACGGTACTGGAAAATGTGATATTAGGGGCGGAGCTGGCGGGCGGCAGCCGCGAGGCGGCGCGCGAGGAGGCACGGCAGCTCCTGCCCCTGTTCGGCCTTGAGGGTTTCGAGGAGGCGTGGCCGAGCGCGCTGTCGGGGGGTATGCGGCAGCGGGCGGCGCTGCTGCGGACGTTTCTGGCGGCGGATGACATACTGCTGCTGGACGAGCCTTTTGGGGCGCTGGATGCGCTGACGCGGCGGGTGCTGCAGCGTTGGTTGCTGGAGGTGCGGACGCGCTTTCAGAAGACGATCCTTTTTATCACCCACGACATCGACGAGGCGTTGCTGCTGGGTGACCGGGTGCTGGTGTTCAGCCGGCGCCCGGGGCGAATAGCGGCTGAACTGGCGGTCGATCTACCGCACCCGCGCGGGGAGGAGACTGCGTTGAGCGGGGCGTTTCTCGCTTTGAAGCGGGAGGCTTTGGGAGTTTTGCGTTTCTAGTTTTGCGTTTCTGGTTTTCAGTTTTGCGTTGTAGGTCGGCGGGATTTGTGGGTTGGGTAGGTGAGGTACGGGGGTTGCGAGGCGAGGTAGGCAGAGGGATGAACGGTTTGGAGATGGCTGCACATTTGAGGTCGAACGGGTACGTGGTGACGTCGCAGGCGGCGCTGGACGGTAGCGAGGCGCGGGCTGCGCTGCGGGCGTTCATGCAGAGGGAGCGGGAATACAGGGAGCGGTTCCTGCAGAGTGCATACGGCAGCGGCTTTGACGGCTATTCCTATTACGGGCAGGAGGACAGCAGTCACCAGGCGGAAGATGACCTTATCAGTACTTTTGTGACGTCGGAGTTTTACGGAGTGGAACGGTATCCGGCCGAGTTACAGGCATTTTTGCGGACGGGCTGGAAGGAAGTGCTGGAGGCGGTGCGGGCACTGGAGGTCGAGTTGATCGCTGGGCTGGGGATTGCGGGACTGGCGGCGTTTTACAGAGAGCACGTCGGGCACATGATGTCGCACAACTATTACCCACCGATCGAGCAGTTCCGGACGGCGGCAGCGGGCAATACGAGGTTATCGGCGCACCCGGATGTTTCGATGTTTACGGTCTTCCCCTTCGGCATTGACAGGGAGCTTGAGCTGGAGGCGCCGGACGGGGCCGGCGCAAGGGCGTGGCGGACGGTGGATGCTTCCGATTCGATCCTGATTTATCCTGGCTATCTGATGGAGATGTGGACAGAGGGCGCGATCAGGGCGATGAATCACCGGGTGCGGCTGGGTGCGGACCGGAGAGCGGAGCGTTGCTCGTTTTCGGTCTTTTCGCTGCCGTTTCCGGGGCGGAGGTTCGAGATGCCGGGACGGGGCGCGATGAGCAGCGAGGCGTATTTCGAGGCGTACGGGGCGCTGTTCTAGCTCTGGTTTCGCGTGTCATATTTTGGATTCGGGCTCATAGGGCGGGGTCTCGCGAATGGGGGCAGGCACAAGGCCTGCCCCTACTGTTTTTCCTGGAGGTTGAGGCCGTAGCGGCTGGCGGCGGCGCAGATTTTGCCCCAGGCGCTGTCGTCGACGGGGATGCCGTCGCGGGTGCGCTGAAGGCGGGTGCGGACTTCGGGCTCGCCGGGGGCAAGGATTTCGTCGAAGCCGGCAGCGAGATCTGAGTTCTTGACATGGTGTACGAGCGCTTCGACGTCGGCGAAGAAGCCGGCGTTGTCCCTGAGGTGATCGGGCCGGATGAGGAAGGCGAGGAAGCTGTTGCCGATGCGGGTGGCGCTGTCGCGGCTGCAACCGGCGCCGGAAAGCGCGCCGGCGAGGATGTCGATGACGAAAGCGAGGCCGAAGCCTTTGTGCTGGCCGAAGGGGAGGAGGGCGCCCTGGGGTGGCCCGTAGAAGGCGGCTGGGTCGGTGGTGGGGTTGCCGTCGGCGTCGACGATGCAGCCGGGCGGCACCGAGACGCCGCGATTGAGAGCATCCTTCAGTTTGCCCTCGGCGATGGCCGAGGTCGACATGTCGAGCACGAGCGGCTCGGCATTTTTTCTTGGGACGCCCACGGAGATCGGGTTGGCGGAGAGGCGGCGGCCGCGGCCGCCCCAAGGTGCGGCTAGTTTGCCGGCGCCGTGGGTGTTGACGAAGAGGACGGTGACGAGCCCTTGTTGGGCGGCGATCTCGGGGTAGTGGCCGACGCGTCCGATATGGCCGCACTGGCTGACGGCTACAATGCAGATTCCGGCGCTGCGTGCTTTGCGGATGGCGAGACCGAAGGCTTCGAGGCCGATGACCTGGCCAAAGCCCCAGCCGCCTTCGATGACGGCGAGGGAGTCGGTCTCGTGCATGACGGTGATGTGCTGGCCGATGGCGACGTCGCCGGCCTCCATCCAGTCGACGTATTCGGGGATACGGAGGACGCCGTGCGAGTCGTGGCCGGCGAGGTTGGAGTCGACGAGGTGCTCGGCGACGACGCGGGCTTCTTCATGCTCTACTCCGGCGGCGATGAAGACGTCCCGGGAAATTCTTGTCAGTTGCTGGGGTGAAAATACTGGCATTGCTGCGCCTCCATCGGACTTTGTGCGCGGGACGGCAGTTCAACATGCAGCTTGGGCGACGGCGGCGGGAGAGGCCGCCTGAACCTAACCCTCAGCCTGCAATCCTACCCTATAAGTGTCTCTCTAACAACGCATAGTGGTGCTGCCAGAAGTGGTCCCCTTTGCGGGCATAGGACTCGCTCTGCAGGCCGCTGCGCACGAGAGCGGCGATGCAGTGTCGCGCGCCATTGGCCAGGCCCGACTTTACGGAGAGGTGCGCGAGGGCGTTGGACAGCCCCTGCCCGCGGGCCTCTTTCGTCACACCGGTGCTTTTTAGAACGATGTATGTTTCCGGGTCTTCGGCTGGCGAAGGAGGATGCCGGTCGGTGAATGCGTAGAAGAAGCCGACGTCGCCGCCGTGGGGCGAGACGGCGAAGTGGGTGCAGTCGAGCTCGGGCTTGCCCAGTGTGCCGATGAACAGGTCGAAGAGGGCCTGGGGGGCGGTCTCGAAGAGGAAGCTGTCCTCAAAGGCTTGATTGGTAAGGCGGTAGAGGGCGGCGGCTTCGCCTTCGAGTAGGCGGGACCAGTCGAACTTGCGGAAGCGGAATCCGTTGGCGAGGGCGGCCCGGTAGTCGGCTTCGGTCCGGTCGAGGAACTGTTCGAGGTTGCCGAAGGCGGTCGAGCGGTAGTCGGCGCTGCGACTGAAGCCGGCGTTGAGAAAGTGTTCGACGTATTCGGGCGGGTTGACGGGCTCCCAGGCGAAGAAGCGTTCGTCGCGGGCGTCGACGCGAAAGCGATATGGCAGCCATGTGTTGAGATTGACGGGGCCGAATACGCGGACGGCTTTTCCTTGCAGAAAGCTGCAGGCGGCGTCGATGAGCATGTGGGCGGTGCCGGCGGCGCGGGCGTGCCGGGTGTCGACTTCAAAAAAGCCGAGGTAGCCGGTCTGCGGGTGGCTGGAGAGGTTGGCAGCGATTCGGCCGATAGGTTGGCCGTCGTGTTCGGCGAGCCAGAAGTTGCAGGGGGCGGGCAGCTGCAGATCGACGAGGGCGCGTTCCAGCTGGACGTGTAGGAGGGCGTTGCGGTAGCGGCCGCGGCGGACTCGGGTGGGGAGCAGCGAGAAAGCTTCGACGAAAGCAGGCTTGTCGGAGGTGTGCAGATAGCTGGTCAGTTTCATGGCAGGATTCGTACCTCTCCTTTGCTGGCGTCCATGCGCACGCGCTGTCCGGTCTGCAGCTTTTGCATGAGCCCGCCGGAGATTCCGACGATGGTGGGAAGGCCGAGCTCGCGGGCGACGACGGCCGAATGTGAGAGGAGGCTGCCGCGCTCGATGAGGAGGCCTGCGCAGGAGGGGTAGAGGGGGACCCAGCCGGGGTCGGTACGGGCGGTGACGAGAATCTGCTGATCGAGCTGTTCGGCTTCGGCGGGCGTGCGGGCGACGAGCACGGGGCCTTCGACGACGCCGGGGCAGCAGGGCGTGCCGGTGAGGAGGTTGGGATCGGCGGCTGCGTGCGGGTCGGACTGGGGTCGGAGGAGGTCGGCGGCGGCGAGGAGCTGCGGCCGCTGCGCCCAGACGCCGACGCCGCCGTGGGTGAGGAAGCGATCGGGCGGCTGGAGGGCCTGGCGGTAGCTGCGGTACTCGGCGCGCCTGAAATTGGCGAGTCCGCCGAGGTCGGTTACGGCCAGGCGGCCTTCGACGAAGGCGTAGATTTCGTCGACGGTGAGGTAGAAGATGTCGTCGACGGAGTCGAGGACCTGGAGACGGACGAGCTGGAGGCCGACGCCGCGGAAGAGATGGCGGGCGAGGCCGAAGATCCTGGTGCGGTCGAAGCGCAGGTTTTCGCGCAGTCTGACGGTGCGCCGCGCCTGCTTGAGGACCCAGCGGTAGGCGAGCCGTTTCCAGCCGGAGAGGGCGCTATCGATGCGCTGTTCGGCGGCTGTGCGTATTGCCCTTTCGCGCTGGATCATGGCGTCGATGTCGTAGGAGCGGTCGCGCACATAGCGGGCGATGGCGCCGATGACGAAGGTGGGATCGTCGTGCAGGTCGGGTTCCTCGAGTTTGAGCTCGTTTACGGAGCGGAAGCCGTAGAGGTCGAGGAACTGGTCGATCATGGCGGCGGCGGCGGGGGCGCGGCGGCGATCGAGCCAAACCTGGTTGGGTGACGAGTCGATGAACCAGGCCCGCGTTTGCGGGTCACCGTTGTCGATGCCGGCGGCAATCTTCATCAACATGCGGGTGGGTTCGGTGCTGACGAGGCCGCCTTCGCCGCAGAGCAGGTCGTTCTGGAGGGAGGCGGCCGGGGTTGTCGGCGGCGCCTGGTTGTTTGGATCGTCGGCATCGGATTCGGCGCGGCAGACCCAGTTTTCGGTGAGACTCTTGAGCAGGCCGAAAAAGATCATGCAGAGGTAGTCGTTGATTATCGGGGCGTGCCATTTCTTGAGGAGATCGTCCTCGATGGCGCTGTAGTGATCAAGCAGGGCGTTGAGCGACATCGTGTTGAAGTCAAGGCCGCGGGAGGTGTTGTAGACGGCGGAGAACCTTGTCTGAAAGTCATTGACGGTGCGGTCAAGGCGGATAAAGTGGCCGATGGTTGTTGCGGTTACCGCGAGCCGGCGGAAGCGCGAGCGGTCGGGCGGCTGCCGGAGCTCGTCGAAGAGGGAGGAGAGCTCCGGCCCGAGGCTCTGCTGCAGGCCCATCATCGTTTCCATAAAGGCGTCGCTCGTGCCGCCGACGGGCAGCATTCGAATGAGGCGGTACCAGTTGACCAGGTTGTAGTAGATGCGTCCTTGAATCAGGCCGAGCATGTTGCGGAACATGGGTTCGTGCTCTTCGATCACATGCGCGGGGATGCCGAGGATCTGGCAGAACTGGATGTAGACCTGGCGGTAGGCGCGGCTGGCGAAGCTGAAGGTCAACGGAGAGGTGATCCCTTCGTAGCTCTCGATTATGTTGGCGTTGTCCCATAGGGTGTAGTGCGAACCGATTACGTTCTCGTCGTAGAAGGATTCGGGGGGAAGGGTAGTGATGGGGCGGGTCTGCAGAATGAAGAGCCGGTCTTCGCTGTCGAAGGCCCATTCGCAGTCCTGGGGCGATCCCATGAGCTCCTCCAGGCGGGCGGCCTGTTGGGCCACGGTTGCGACCTGTTGGTCGGAGAGGCAGGGGCGTTCACGGTCTGCGGCGGGAACGGGGACGAGGCGAATGCCGCCCTTTTGGCGCCGGCGATAGGCTTCGGGCTTGCAGGCGATGGTGGCATCGACTGCAAGGCTGTTGCGGTCGACGGTGAAGTGATCGGCTTCGAGCGCGCCGCCGACGAGGCCTTCGCCAAGTCCATAGACGGCATCGACGACGGTTCTGTCGCGGTCCAAGGGCGCGGTGGGATCGCGCGAGAAGGCGACGCCGGAGACGCGGGCTTCGACCATCTCCTGGATGACGACGGCGACGCGGATGTTGTCGATGGGCAGGCCCTGCTGGCGGCGGTAGGCGAGCGCTCTTGCGGAGAAGCCCGAGGCCCAGCAGCGTCTGACGGAGTCGGTCACAGCCTCTTTGCCGCGCTGGTAGAGAAAGGAGGAGAACTGGCCGGCAAAGGAGGCGGTGGGACTGTCTTCGTCGATGCCGCTGGAGCGGACGGCGAGAAAGGCGCTCAGCAGATTCATCGAACCGATCGCGGCGAAGAGCCCCTCTTCGACCTGTGCCGGCAGGGCTCTGGTGAGGAAGAGTTCCTCGACTTGGCGGGCAAAGTCGTCGAGATCTGCGGTTGGCGCCAGGCGGTCGTGCAGGCGGTGTTGATTGACAAAGGCGTCGAACGCGCGGGCGGAGAGGCAGAACCAGGCGGGGACGGGGAAGCCCTGCTGTGTCACGCGGGCGAGGTTGGCGGCCTTGCCGCCGCCGTCGGCCTGGAACAGCTCGAGATCGTCGCGGCTGGTGAGAATGAGCGTCGTCATGCCGTTAGTCCTGTCACTCTGAGCCACTCGATCAGCGCGATGGCCCAAACGTGCAGGACCAAAGAGAGCGATGCCGCGTGTTCGACAATCCTAAAGCGATGGGGCGCGAAGATTAGGAGCGCCATGAGGGCGAGCAGAAGGAGTTCAAAGGGCCAGAGGAGCGGTCCCAAGCCAAGGCCGAGCGCGCCGAGGGCGGAGAGCGCGACAGTGCCGACTGCCAAGCCGATGGTAGGTAGGGTGCCGTAGTGGGAGAGGTAGGTGCCGATGAGCGGGTGGGCGTTCGGGTCGAGTTTGCGGCAGATTTCGTAAGTGAAGAAGGCGCCGAGGACGGTGATTGCGAAAGAGAATGTCACGGCGCGGCGCCAGGCATCGGGGTCGAAGAACAGGGCGCTGAAGTAGCAGAGAGGGAGGAGAATGACCTGGTGGGAGGCGGCGTAGAGGATGGGTCTGTCGGCCAGCCAGGCGCCGGCGTAGAATTCGCGATACATGAGCCACAAGTAGCCGGTGAGCAGGAGGTAAGCGAGGCCGGCAGGGCGGTAGGCGATACCGACGGCGAAAGCGCAGATGAGCATGAAGACGACAAGCCCGTTGACGGCGCGTGCGACCTGGGCAGGTGCGAGAACTCCGCGGGGTAGGGGGCGCTGAGGATGGGCAACGCGGTCCTTGTCGTAGTCCTTGTATTCGTCCATGATGCGAAGCACGGTGAAGAAGAGGAAGGCGCCTGCGGCTGGGATGGCGAAGATTGTCCAGAGGATGTACGAGGCGAGTACGGGGCCCGCTGTGAGTTTGTTAAGGGCGAAACCGGAAGCGGCGAGTCCGATTGCGAGGAGGAGGTAGGAGAACGCGGGGATGCGCTCCTTGAGGAAGGTTATCCAGGCGCCCATTTGGCACCTTCCTTGAGGGTACGGGGGCGGTCGATTCGGGCCCTGTGTCTGCGGTCGCGGATGATGCGGGCGGGGACGATGCGGTCGATGCCGGGCGGACGGGCGGCGGCGTTGACTTCGCCTACAAGGAGGATTTCGCCGGTGTGCATGCGGTGGATGAAGCAGTTGCTGGATTGGAGGGCGCTATAGGTGCGTTGCTCGAGCTCGAAGTCGGATTCGGGCTGGTTGGCGCGGCCGCGGTACCACCAGCCGTGGCCTTCTTTGCTGGGGCTGATGCGGTCGCCCATGAAGTGCCAGGTGCGGCCCTGTGCGTCGGTCCGCTTGTCGGTGCGATTGGCGGCGTGGTTGCCCAGGTAGGGGCCGCAGACGTGGGGACCGCTGACCCAGAGGCCGCGTGCGTCGCTGTTATGGGCGATTTCGGCGACGGGCGGCCCGAGGAAGAGGGTCTGGAAGTAGCCATTGTCCCTGCTTTGCCGTACAGCGGCCTGTGCGTCGGCGACGGCTACGGGCTCGGCTTCGGTGCTGCCGTAGAGGTGGCGGAAGCGGGCTTGCGGCCAGCGTTCAAAGGCGCGTTCTAAGGTGCGGCAGTCGGTGAGAGCGCCGCCGACGTGAAGGCTCTTGATGTGGGGGAGGGAGGCGTGCTGCATCAGTAGCGACAGGAAGGCGGGGCCGCAGGTGAGGGAGTGGGGCTGGAGCGCGGGCGGCAGGCGGTCGAGCTGGCGCAGGAGCCGGGGCTTCCAGGGATCTGGCAGGAGGATCGAAGGCCGGCCCGAGGCGAGGTTGGCCAGCACGAAATTGGCAAAAATGCAGAGGTCGGCGCCCGACGGTTGGGCGGCATCAAGGGCGCGGCCCAGGACCTGGCGCTGCCTGAGGAGGCCGCCCTGCGTCCGTACGACACCTTTGGGCAGGCCGGTTGTGCCGGAGGTAAAGGAAATGGTGCCCGGCTGGTCGGGTTCGACGTCTTCGGCGATGAATTTCCAGCCGTTTGCCGGCTGGAGCAGGCGGCGGAGGTCCAGCTTGCGGGGGATGGCGCGGATTGCCGGGTGCCGCATTCCCCAAAGCCGTCCCAGCCAGCCGCTGACGAAGAATTTGGGCACGGCTGTTTGGGCTGCCCGTTCGACATGGCCGGCGGGCATCCACGGTTCGATCAGGACGACGGTTGCGCCGAGACCGAGAATTGCGAAGACGGCGGCGTAGAGGCGAACGCTCAGGCGATCCTGGAGTAGGACGAGGTCGCCGGCTTTGACGCCGCTTGCGACGAGCGAGCGCTGCAGTGCACAGGCGAGGTCGAAGAGCTCGACGAAGGAGGCGGTCTTGCCCATGCCGGGTCCGGGCAGCCAGATGGCGGGACGGTTGGGGCTCTGTGCGACACGGTCAAGGGCGGGCTGGACGCAGTTCAAAGCGGGCCTCTTCGCATAGAAGGTGGCTGTCAGAGCACAATATCGACATGGAAGGCCTGGTAAAAGAAGGCTTTGTCGCGACGGAAGCAGCTTTCGGACAGGTCCTGCAGCGGACGGACCCGATCGGGCCAGTGGCGGGCGATTTCTCTTGGGACGAGCATGTTCCAGTAGGCGAGTCGTGAGGAGGGGCGGGCGTTTTCGATGAGGAGGCGTGCGGTCTGGAGGAAGAGGTCGCGGCTCATATATTCAAAGATATCGGAGAGGTTGAACTTGTCGAACCCCATCTCGTCGCTGGCGAAGAGATCCGACACTGCGCCGTGGAAGAGCTTGAGGCGGGACAGGTTTTTCCTGATCCTCGTGAAATTTTCGGCGCGGGCGTAGAAGGGGAGGGCTTGTCTGAAGGCGCCGGTGGCGATGTAGTCAAGGAAAGGGTTGTCGTGGGTTGGCACCTTGGTGAGCCCCTCTTCGGCGCGTTGCAGGATGCGATCGGCTACTTCTCCCTCTACGAAGCGCATGAACTCCGGGTCGCGGCCGGCTCTTCCCAGGACGAAGCGGCTGCAGAAGATCCGGCAGAGGAGCCGCCAGCGACGGGTATTCCAGCGTTGGCGATAGAATTCCAGGCGGGCGGGCTCGTCCTTTTCAACCATCAGTTCGTTCAAGGTCTTCCTGCTGTGGGTCAGAGGCAGAATCCAGTTGCTGAATATACGCACATATCTCTCGAATTTGCCGTGGTGAACGAGGCCGCCGGCGATGTGTTTGGTGTTGCGGTCGAAGTAGCGTTTGGCGGAGGGGGAGAGGGAGGAACGGAGCAGCGTGAAAAGGTCGAGACGGTGCTCGCAGTGGCGGAATCCGAGGAAGGCGAGCATGTCGGTGTGCGAGAGTTCGGCGAAGGCGGCGAGCCTGACTTCGACGCAGGCGAGCTGCGCGGGGCTAAGGTCGCAGGCGACGACGAGTTCTGGTTCGTTTACGAGTAGGGCGAGAGAGTTGTCGCCGGCGGAGGCGATGGAGAGGCAGCGGTCTCCTTGTTTGACGGCGAGGGCTTCGAGCAGGATGTCGGCGTCTTCCCAGCAGTTGGCGTAGCGTACTAGGTCAAAGGCGGCCCGGTCCTGAATTGCCTGGTTGTGGGTCATCGGACTGTCTCCGGGGGCGGAGGGCAGGTGAAAGGCCGAAGGGGACCGGGAGTTGCGAGGTCATTGCGGCGTGTGCTCTCGTGCGTCAAGGGGCGCGTTTTCTGTGAGGCTATCGCCGGCTCTGTCGCTAACGGACGGCGTCGCCGGGGCTACTGCAGCAGTATTTTCAACGGCGTTTCGAGCAGGCTCTTGATTTTCTGGAGGAAGAGCGCGCATTCGGCGCCGTCGGTGACGCGGTGGTCGGCGGAGATGGTGATGTTCATGACGGTGCGGACTTCCAGCCGGTCCGCGACCACGAAGGGTGTTTTCCTGGCGGTGGCTACGGCCAGGATGGCGGCTTCGGGCGGGTTGATGATGGCGGCGAAGTGGTCGGTGTCGTAGGCGCCGAGGTTGCTGATGGTGAACGTGCTGCCGCTCACGTCCTCGCGCCTCACCCTGCCGGCGCGGGCGCGCTGGAACATGGCGCGGTTGTCGCGGGCGATTTCGGCGATTTTGCGTTTGTCGGTCTGACGGCTGACGACGGTGAGCACACCCCCTTCGACGGCGACCGCGGCGCCGACGTTGATGTCAGGGTGGTTGACGATGCGGTCGTCGACATAGGACGCGTTCAGGTTGGGGAAATCGCGCAGGGCCAAGGCTGTGGCTTTCATGACCATGTCGTTGACGGTTATCTGCTGGTCCTGCGGCAGGTCCTGGTTGAACTGTTTGCGCAGGGTGAGGGCGTCGTCCATGAGGACAGAGCTTGTAATGTAGAAGTGGGGGACGGTCTGCTTGCTCTGGGTCATGCGCTGGGCGATGGTGCGGCGGAGCGGTGACGCGGCTGGGCTGCCGGCGGCTTTGGCGGGTTGCCGCGGCTGGGGAACTGCGGGGGATGGCGTATCCACTGCGGCGGTAGTTTCGACGGGGGCGCGGGCGAGATGGTTTTCGACGTCCTCGCGCAGGACGCGGCCGCCGGGTCCGCTGGCGGCGACGCGGCTCAGGTCGAGGTTGTGCTCGTGGGCGATGCGGCGCGCGACGGGTGTGGCCATAATGCCATCGTAGGCGGGTTCGAGCTGGGGCGGGGGCCGTTCCGGCGGCTGTATGGTCGGGGCGGGTTGGGTCGGTGAATCTCCTGCTGAGACCGGTTCCTGAAAGTCTTCTGCGGGCGGGGGGGTGTCAGGCAGTTCATCGGCCGCGCCCACCCTGGCGAGTGGGGCGCCGACGGCCGCGTTTTGGCCGGGTGTGATGAGCATTTCGAGGAGGACGCCGGTCAACGGCGACTCGACCTCAAGGGTGACCTTGTCCGACTCGATTTCGGCTATAGGTTCGCCCGCCTGGACGGAGTCGCCGACGTTTTTGAGCCAGACGGACAGTTCGCCGCCGCCGGCTTCGAAGCCGAGATCGGGCATATTAATTGTTTCGGCCACAGGTACCTCCGCGGTGGTCGGTTGTCGGCCGTCTGTTTTCGAAGCCGCTGCGGCCCGTGGGCGGGTCGTCCCCTGGCTGTGGACGTCCACCCGCCGCGGTTGCGCTAGCCAAGTTCGGTCCGGTTGAGAGCCACCAGGGCCGACTCAAAGATTGCCTGGCTGTCGATTTCGAAGTGGCGGTAGAGGTCGGCGGGCGTGCCGGACTGGCCGAAGTCGTCGACGCCGAGGGGAATCAGGTAGCTGCCGAAAAGGCTGCCGAGCCAGGCGAGATTGTGCGAAGCGCCGTCCTGGACGGTAACGATGGGGGCCTGGCGCTGGTCGGGGGGAATCAGCCAGGAGAGCAGCCGGCTGGGCGTGCGCTCTGGCCTGCGTCCCCACTGTGCGGCGCGCCAGTTTTCGTAGAGGCGGCGCGGGCTGGTGAGGTTGAGTACGTTGACGGCGATGCCCTCGGCCTGCAACAGGGCAGCGGCCTCCATTGCTTCGGGCAGCATGATGCCGGTAGTGGCGATATGTACAAGTGAGCCCGGGTCTGCCGCGGGGGTAGCCGTTTGCCAGTCAAGGAGGCGGTAGCCGCCTTCGAGGACCTGGCGGCGGAGCTCGGTTTCGCCGAGGCGCGCCAGCGCGGGTTCGAGCAGGGACTGGTCGACGGGCTTGGTGGAGAGCCGCAGGTAGGTGGCGCGTCCGTCGATGTCGCGGCAGCACTGGCGGACGGCTTCAAGCATGATCCAGACCAGCTCCTGGGCGAAGCAGGGTTCGTAGCTGTTCAGATTGGGCAGCTCGGCGCATAGGGACGGCGTAACGGTCGACTGGTGCGCGCCGCCTTCGGGCGCGAGGCTGACCCCTGAGGGCGTGCCGACGACGATGAAGCGGGCGTTGGCGTAGAGGCCGTAGATGAAGGAGTCGAGCCCGCGCAGGACGAATGGGTCGTAGACGGTGCCGATGGGGATGAGCTGCTGGCCGGTCAGTTCGGCGGAGAGGCCGAGCATGGCGAGCATCATAAAGAGATTCATCTCCGAGATCCCCAGCTCGATGTGCTGACCTTCGGGGCCATAACGCCAGCTCAGACCGCGATTTTCCTCGAGCTCGTAGATCTCTCCTTCGGTGAAGGAAAAGACGCCCTGTTTGGCGATCCAGCCTGAGAGATTGGTGGAGGTGGAGACGTCGGGGGAGGTTGTCACGATTCGGGGCGCGAGCTTCGGGTCGCGGCTCATGCTGACCAGGATCTGGCCGAAGGACTGCTGCGTGCTGAGCGTTCCGTGGGTACGGGAGGGCACGCTCTGGGGGACATCGTCGGCGGAGAGGCCGACCGGCCAGGCGGGCGCGATTGGAGCGGCGCTGCCGTTGTCGGAGGGGGAATAGAGCTGGTCCCCTATTTTGCGGCAGAGAGCGCCGGCGTCGGTGTCCGGTGCGAAGGATGCCCAGTGATCGTCGCCGGGGACGGCCAGCTCCTCGGCGAGGGCGGACATCTCTTCGTCGTTGAGGAGCTTGGAATGGTTGTGCGGGTCGCCGGCGATGGGCAGGCGCCAGCCCTTGATGGTGTAGGCGAAGATGACTGCGGGCCGGTCCCTGGTGGCGTCGGCCTCCTCGAGCACACCGATCATTTCGGCGAGGTCGTGGCCGCCGAGGTTGCCGATGATGGAAGGCAGCTCGGCGTCGCTGATGGGTGCGAGGAGCTCCTCGAGCCGCGCGTCTTTGTGTCCGTTAACGGTGACGAAGCGGCGGCGCAGCTCGTCGCCGGGGAGGCGCACAAGCAGCTGATACTCCTCGTTGCTCATGTCGTCGATGCGCTTGCGGACCTGTTCGCCGTTTTTTTGGGCGAAGAGGTTCTGCAGTTTCCGGCCGTATTTGGCCTCGAGCACTTTCCAACCCCACTGGTCGAACATCGACTTGAGCGTGCCGGCGCGGATTCCGGGGACGACGCGGTCGAGGCTCTGGCGGTTGAGGTCGACGATCCAGATGGTGTTGCCGAGTTCGGCCATCCAGTCGTTGAAGATAGCCTCCCAGATATTGCCTTCATCCAATTCTGCGTCGCCGATGATGGCGATGAAGCGGTTGGAGGCGACGTCGCCGAAGTGCCTGCGGGCGTAGTAGTCTGTCAGGGCGGCGAAGGCGGGGGCGACGGCGCCGAGGCCGACGGAGCCGGTGGAGAAGTCGACAGGGTCGGGGTCCTTGGTGCGGCTGGGGTAGGCCTGGAGGCCGCCGTAGGCGCGCAGGGTGGTGAGGTACTCGCGGGGCAGCTGGCCGAGCAGGTATTGGATGGCGTGGAAGACGGGCGAGGCGTGCGGTTTGACCGAGACTCTGTCCCCATGTTTGAGGAGGTGGAAGTAGAGCGCGGTCATTAGTGTCACCATACTGGCCGAGGAGGCCTGGTGACCGCCCACTTTGACGCCGTCGCGCGATCGGCGCACGCTGTTGGCCTCATGCACAATGCGCATCGACAGCCACAGAACGCGATCCTGGATCCGGTCCAGCGTTTCCAGATAGTCGGATGACAGGGACATAGGCATGAAAATTGAACGGGCAGTTTGAGGAGATTATAACCCAATTGGGGCGGTTGTCGAATCTCCGTCAAAAGCAGCCGGGTGCCGCCCGGAAGGCAGTGGTCAGTTGCCAGTGGTCAGTTGCCAGATGCCGGTGGCCGGGAACTGCTGGGAGCGGGTAGGACTCGGTTGCTGTCCGAGGAGTGAGGATACGCGCCCCAGTTTTGGTCTGCTCCCAGTTGAGGCAGACAGGGAGACAGGCTTGCGGCGGCCTGTGGCGAATTCGTAAATGTCAGGGGTTGTATCCGATTGCGCGGCGGCCGTGTTCGAGGTCGTAGAGCGGCCAGTCGCCGGCGGAGACGCCGAATACGACTTCGTAGCTGAGACCAGGGTGGGTGACGGCGCGTTCGAAGACGTTTACGAGGTCGGCGTGGCTGAGGTGGTGGGGGTGGTCGGCGTGGGGCCGGTCGGCGCGCACGTTGCCGATGCGTACGGCGACGCATTCGAGGCCGTGCTGGCTGGCGTACATGTAGCAGAGGCTTTCGCCGAAGACTTTGCTGACGGAGTAGTAGCTCTCGGGGCGGGGCGGCAGGTCGATTGTGCGGGTCGGCTTCTCGGGGTAATGCGCGAGCAGACCGGCGCGGCTGGCGAAGGCGACGCGGCGTACGCCGTTGCGGCGGGCGGCCTCGAAGAGGTTGTATGTGCCGATGATATTGCTCTCGAGAATCTCTTCCCAGGGCGCGGCGCCGGAGGGATTGCCGGCCAGGTGGATGACGGCGTCCATGTTCCTTGTGGCCCTGACAAGGGCGTCGAAGTCGGTCAACTCAGCGACGACCGCGTCGTCCAGATCGGGCATTGGTACGCGGTCGAAGCCGCGCAAGGCGTAGCGGTCGCGCAGGCCGTCGACCACGATTGATCCGACGGTGCCGGCCGCTCCGGTTATCAGGATTTTCATTTCAATGTCCTCTGGGCGCGGCAGCGGTTTGGCAGTCCGCCGCGAATTGTTTGTGTTGGAACGGTTGCGCGCTGAACAGACGGGCCCACCATCTCAGACGCGGGCGAATTTCTGCAGCCGGTTGTCGAGGAAGGGGACTTCGGCGACGTAGAGGTCGCCGCGGGAATCGAGCCACAGGCCGTGCGGTCCGTTTGCAAACTGGCCCGGCGCTTCGCCGTGTTCGCCCCAGCGGGCCAGGAGTTGGCCGTCGAGGTTGAAAACGCTGATGCGGTAGTCGCCCTCGGCGATGAAGACGTTTTCGTCCCGGTCGATGAAAAGGTCGTTGGGGGCAGCGAGGTCGGGCCACTCTTCGAGGTAGGCGCCGTTGTCATCGAAGACCTGGAGACGCTTGTTGGCGCGATCGAGCACGAGTACGCGCCCGCGGCTGTCGACGCGCAGGCCGTGGGGCAGCGCGAACTGGCCAGGCCCCCGGCCCTCCTCGCCCCAGGAGTGAAGGAGCGTGCCGTCGGCGGAGAAGCGATGGATTCGGAACTGGCCGTAGCCGTCGCTGACGTAAAGGTCGCCGGAGGGGGCCAGGGCCGCCCAGGTGGGCCTGTTGAATGGCTGGCCGGGCGGGCCGATTTGACCTGGCGTTCCGAGCGTCTGGAGCAGGCGGCCGCCCGTGTCGAATCTGCGCACAGTGTGGTTGTCGGCGTCGGCGACGTAGATATGGTCCCGGTCGTCGATCCAGACGCTGTGGGGACTACTGAGGAGCTGGCCGCCCCATTCGGTCAGGTAGTTGCCGTCTCTGTCGTAGACGAGGATGGCCGGGGGTTTGCGGCGGGCGATGTAGACGCGGTCGAGGGAGTCGGTCGCGACGGCGGGCGTGACGCCGCCGAAAACGCGGCCCCCCGTCCCCAGTCCCCAACCCTCGACGACCTTGAAGTTAAAGTTGCTGTTGTTCGCTGCCATCTATTCACCTCTCGGGATTGGCGCCTGGATTTTGAGAGTCATTTGGGCGGCCTCTCACGCGAATGCTGTTCCGGGTGTTTGTCATATTATGTTACAGTGAGCGCGTGGGGCAAATCATTGGCGGTGGGCGGGTGGACCGCAGAATGGCGGCGAATCGAATCTCATACGCGGGCGGTTGAGCAAGAGGAGGCGGATCATGAAGCGCAAGATGGTCGCAATGGGCGTGGTGCTTGTCCTGCTGCTGGCATTTGGCGCGTCGCGCTTGAGTGCTGAGAGCGTTCTGACACTGGAGGGGCTGGCGACGGCGGTGACAAAGCTGACGATCGGTCAGGCGGCGCTGGACGCGCGTGTCTCGGCGCTTGAATCGCAGGCTATGCAAAGCGACGTCGCGGCAGCGGCGTACGACGCGATGCCGACGAATGACTTTCTGCAGCGCGTGTACACGCTGCGCGTTGTCACCTTCGCGGAGTCGGAGAACGAAGGGCGCTCGACGCTCAAGCTCTCGTATGTTGAAACGGACCAGCGGGCGATCAATGCGCGCATACGGGATGTAAGCAGGGCGTTTATCGAGGACTACCGCGAGGTCGCGGCGCAGCAGGAGGAGGGCTACCAGAAGGAGCTGAAGGAGACCGGCGCGGGGCCGGCGTCGTTTGTGACGCACTATGATCAGAGGCTGGAGTTCGCGGTTTTGAACGGCAGCATCATCTCCATCTCGGTGGAACAGTCGATGCACACGGGCGGGACGGGCAACAAGGTGACAGCCGGCTATATTTTCAATCTCAAGGATGGAAAGGAGCTGCCGATTTCCGAACTCTTCTTAGACGAGAGTTACCTGGAGAGGCTTTCCAGCCTGGCGCGTGAGAGGTTGGCATCGCAGTTGGGCGATTCTGCGCCGGCGTCGATTTTTGAGAGCGGGACCGCGCCGGAGGCGGGCAATTTCGATACGATCCTGTTCGATGAGGGAGGCCTTGTGCGGGTCAAGTTTGACAAGTACCAGGTTGCCAGCGGGGTAGCGGGGGTGGTCGAGATGTACCTGCACATGTCCGACCTGGAGGACCTGCTCAAGCCGGAGATTCGACTCCTGATGGGGCTTGAAGAGGGGGAAGGAGAGTAGGGAACGGGCTGTTCTCGATTTGATATGCGAATTGGCCTGCCTGGGCGCTCCGGTTTGGCACTCCCCGACCGGACCGCCTGGCGCAGGCTCTTTTCATTTCCCGGACCGGCGCGGCCTATACTGCCTTGCCTTGGCTGCATTCAAGACAAGAGCGCCTTCTGGCTGCGCAGAGCAAATGACGTGGCGTCGATGGCGCGCGCCACGGCTAGGACGCCGTCGAGGTGGTCGCACTCGTGCTGAAGCAGCTCGGAGAGGTCGTCCTCAAGGCGCATCGACTGCTCCTGCCAGCCGCGGTCGAGGAAAGTAATGCGGCAACGCCTGTGCCTTTCCACCTTGACAATCAGGTCGGGAAAGCACATGCAGTCATCCCAGAGGGTCAGCATGTCGGCGCTTTGCTGGTCGATGACCGGGTTTATGAAGACGGTGGGCGAGTCGATGTACATATAGACGAGCCGTTTCATGACCCCGATCTGCGGTGCGGCAATCGCGCGGCCGACGCCGTATTTGCGGCGGAAGTCGAACAGGGTGTCGTGCAGGTCCTGGATGACCGGCTCGAGGCTTGGGAATTCCTGTCGCCGGACAGGGTCGCAGACTTGATATAGTTTTGGGTGGCCGAGGAGGAGTACTTTTTGGACTGTCATGTGGTTGTCCTCCCTCCCGGAAGGCAGGTGGTCACACGGAGGCGGTCGGGTTGTCAGAAGAGCCGTTCGCACAGTTCCGGATACAGTAGTTCGAGCTCTTCTTTGTCCCGGGGTTGGCCGGCGGTGCTATCTCTGTATCAGCTGTTGGCGAACTGCACGTATTCGAGCACATCCGGGTTGCAGATGTCCTTGGGTTGCCGGTCGTTGAAGAAGTCGAGCACGGCGGCGACGGCCATGCTTTCGATGCGGGCGCGGCCCTCGATGGTTGTGCCGGAGGAGTGCGGGGTGGCGATGATTTTTGGATGGGTGCGCAGGCGGGAGGAGGGCGGCGGCGGCTCCGGGTCGAAGACATCGAGGCCTGCGCCGCCGATTCGGTCGTTGTCGAGCGCGTCGAGCAGGGCGTCCGAATCGACAAGCGGGCCGCGTGCGAGGTTGAGAAGGATGGCGTGGTCCTTCATCTGTTCGAGGCGGTCGGCGTTGATAAGGTGGCGCGTTTCGGGCGTCGAGGGGGCGTGCAAGCTGAGAAAGTCTGCGCTGCTGATGACTGTATCGAGGTCGGCGAGCTCGACTCCGATCTCGGCGGCTCTTTCGGGCGAAATGTAAGGGTCGAAGGCGACAACGCGCATATTGAGCCCGCGTCCGCAGATATGGGCGACGCGGCCGCCGATGCGGCCGAGCCCGACAAGGCCAAGTGTCTTGCCCATGAGCTCGGTGCCGAGGGGCACGGCCCTGGGGGCGAAGTCGCCGGCGGCCAGCTGCTCCATTCCGGGTTTGACCTGTTTGGCCAGTGCCAGCATCAGGGCGACTGTGTGTTCGGCGGTCGATTCGGTGGGGCCGTCGGGCGTGTTGCAGAAGACGACGCGGTGGCGGGTGGCTGCGTCGGCGTCTACGTTGTCGATGCCGATTCCGGTGCGGACGATGATGCGCAGCTTGGGCAGCTGTGCGAAGGCGTCGGCGTCGTACTGGAGGGCGGAGGAGGCCAGAATGGCCTGGGCGGGCCTGGCGCTGCCGATCGGGTCGGCGGGGTCGGCGACCAGCTGGGTAATTGAACTGGGGAAGGCGGAGAGGGCGTCGGAAAGCTGGGTAGCCTCGCTCCAGACGTGGGTCAGTTCAGAGATGTTCATGGAAACGACTCCTGTTCTTCCATTCGTTGTAGTAGCGAATCGGAACTGTTCAAGTCGATGCCGGGACGCATGCCCCTGCCTTTGACAGTCATCAGCATTACGCGCTCGTATTCGGCCTGATGCGCGGGTCTTAAACGCCTCTCTGGCAACGCGTTCTCATCGGTTTGTGTTAACGGTCTGGCCGAAGCGGCTGCATCGCGCTCCACGCTTGCCAGCCAGTCTTCCTCCAACTCTTTCGCGGCATTCATAGGTCAAAGGATAGTATGCAGGGGCAACTATGTCAACAAATCAGCCGTACTCAGCCGCAATTGTGAAGCGCATGACGCGCCGGTCCTGGCCGGCGGGGGTCACGTCGGTAAAGCCGGCGCGGCGGTAGGTCTCGGGCGAGCCCATGTAGGTATAGGAGGGCGAATCGGGGGCGACCGGATAGCCTTCGACGATAGCGGCGTTTTGGGACCGGGCGTAGTCGACGGCGGCCTTGAGCAGGGCGCAGGTCAGGCCCTGGCGGCGAAAACGGCGGTCGACGAAGAAGCAGGTCACGGCCCAGACCGCGGCGTCGTCGATGCGGGGCAGGGTGCGGGACCGTTCGAGGGCGGCGTAGGACTCGCGGGGCGCCACAGAGCACCAGGCGACCGGATCGCCTTCGTGGTATGCGAGGATGCCGACGGGTGCGCCTGTACCGGCCAGGGCTTCGAGGGCGGCAATCCGCTGCTCCTTGCTGGAGCGGCGGAATTCGGCGCTCGTCATGCGCCAGCGCATGCAGGAGCAGTAGCGGAACTTGCCGTGGCACAGTGAGAATGCAGCCAGGTCAGGCAGTCGCTGCGGCGACACGGGATGGAACTGGAACTTTGCACTGTCTTGTGTTTCCATTGCGAAGGTGCGGGTCTGGGACAGGGCAAGCTGCCGATCAGGCGTTGCTTTCTGTCCGGTTGTGAATGATAATGGACTGACTCTGCCGTACCGTGCCAACAGAATCTTGCGCGCACAGCGACTGTCCTGAAGGTATATCGCCGTGCTGGGCGTCCTCACTTCTAGACGGCGTCTCGCGTTAGCGCTCATGTTACATCCTCCGGGCCGACTGCGGGAATCCACCGCAGTCCAGGAGTGGGTAAACCCCCCTTGTGGGACCTCTGTCTGGCGCTCGAGGCGCAACAGGGGGCGGTGTTGAAGGCAGAGTCCTTTTGGGACGGTGTTTGGTGCGCATCGCAATTGCTGGGATTAGCCACGAGTCGCTCAACTTTTCGCCTGTCAGCGTTTCGCTGGAGGAGTTTCGCGTTTGGCGCGGCGAGGAGCTGCTGCAGGCGGACAGCCAGTTTGCGCCGTACGAGTCAGGGGTCTCCGGCAAGGGCAAATACTGTCCGAGCTATGCGACGCTGGCCGAGATGATGCAGGATCTGGGGGTTGAAGCAGCGCCGATTCTGCACGCGAATGCCCTGGCGCCGTCCGGCGTTGTGCAGGAGCGGGCCTATCTCCAGCTACGAGATGAGATCGTGGCGGGGATCCGGCAGGCGGGCCACCTTGACGGCGTCTGCCTGATCCTGCACGGCGCACTATTGGTCGAGAACATCTGGAGCGGGGAGACCGACCTGGTGCGATCGATCAGGGCGGTTGTGGGGCAGGACGTGCCGATCGCGGCCCGCCTCGACCTGCACGGCAATCTGACCGAAGAGTTCGCCAACAAGACAGATATCTGGACGGTCTACCGCACCGCGCCGCATCGAGACGCGGCGCAGACGCTTGAGCGGGCGATGACGCTGCTGGTGCGCTCGATACGCGAGGGGTTGCGGCCGCGGCCGGCTTTTGTGCGCGTGCCGCTGCTGTTGCCGGGCGAGATCTCGACGACCGACGTGGAGCCGATGAAGTCGTTGCTGGCGCGCGTCGGCGAGATCGAACGGCAGGCGGGCATTCTGACGGCTGAGATTCTTGTCGGCTTCGCGTGGGCGGACGCGGCGCATGCGAGCAGCAGCGTCGCGGTGATCGCCGAGGACGAGGCGCACCTGCCGCACGCGCGGCACGAGGTGAAGCGGCTGGCGCAGGCGATGTGGGACGAGCGGCACAACTTTACGTTCGACCAGGAGGTGGCGGCCTCAGCGGACGAGGCGATCGACCTGGCCCTTGCGGCGGAAGAGGGAACCGTTTTCATTGCCGATTCCGGCGACAACCCCACGGCCGGAACGCCCGGTGACGTGACGCATTTTTTGGCGCGTCTGCTGGCCAAGCAGACGCCGGACGCGATTTTAGCCGGGATTCCCGACGGGACGGCGGCGCGGGCCTGTTTCGAGCAGGGGGTCGGCGCGACGGTCAGCCTCAGGCTTGGCGGGAAGCTGGACAGCGAGCACGGCGGGCCGCTTGACGTTACGGGCGTTGTCGAGCACCTCTACCGGCCTGGAGGGGACGGGAAAGAGGCGGCCATTGCCACGCTGCGGGTGGGCGGTGTGCGGGTCCTTATTTCGGACAGGCGGAACTATTATTCCGCGCTGGACGACTTTCGCCGGGCGGGCGTGGAGCCGCTCGAACACAAGATCGTCGTTGTCAAGCTGGGCTACCTGATGCCGGAGCTGCGCGACGCGGCGCCGCGCGAGATCCTGGCGTTGACGCCGGGGTATTCCGACATGGACCTCACGCGGTTGCCCTACAGGCAGGTGACGCGTCCGGTGTTTCCTCTCGACAAGGGGTTCGAGTGGCGTCCGATGATCAGCAACGTCGCAGGGTACGACGGCTGAAGTGGAAGGGGGAGTCATGACTAAGATCAGGATTGGTGTCCTGGGAACGGGCACGATAATGCGCGGCTCTCATCTGCTGACGCTGCGCGATCATCCGCGTGCGGAGGTTGCGGCGGCGGCAAATCATCGTTCCGAGTCACTGGAGCGGCTGGCGGCCGATTTCAACATTGCGAAGCGCTATACCGACTTCGGGGCGATGGCGGCTGATCCGGAGATCGACGCGGTCGTGATCGCGCTGCCGAACTACCTGCACGCGCCGGCCACAATCCAGATGTTGGAGGCGGGCAAGCACGTTCTGTGCGAGAAGCCGATGGCGATGTCGGTGGCTGAGTGCGAGCAGATGATCGAGGCGGCCCGCGGCAGCGGTCGTAAGCTGATGATCGGGCACATGTGGCGTTTCGACCGCGAGATCGTGTGGCTGCGCGAGCTGGTTGCGAGCGGAAAGTTGGGCCGCGTATTCAAGGTCAAGTCGCACGAGGTGCTCATCTATGATCTCTATGGCGAGGACCCGCCTTTGGACAGCTGGTTTCTTGACCGCGCGCTGGCAGGAGGCGGCGGGCTGACCGACATGGGGATTCACTCCTTTGATACGCTGCGGTTTGTGCTTGGCAACGCGCGTCCGATTCGAGTTTTCGCCACGACCGGAACATTTTTCAAGGATATCGAGGTGGAAGATACGGCGACGGTGATGCTTGAGTTCGAGGGCGGGGTGACGGCGCTGATCGAGGCGGGCTGGTATAACCTGCACGCGGATGAACAGCAGGGGTACACGCAGGTCTTCGGGGACAGAGGGTACGCCACCGCGGTGCCGCCGGAGCTGCGCATGAACGTAGAGGGCGAATGGAGCGTGATCCAGCCGCGGATTCCGCCGCGCAAGCAGCAGGAGGACTTGCCCGCTTTCCAGGCGCAGATGGACCATTTCATCGACTGTATTGTGAACGACCGGGAGCCGTCGCCCGGCGGCGAGGACGGACTGTGGGCAATGCGGATGCTGGAAGCGGCCTACAGTTCGGCCGAGAGCGGTGAGGCGGTTGCGATCGAAGGGTGAAATGGAGCGTTTACCTTTGATTTCAGGAGGAGACTGACATGGCCGGTCCGGGAATGGAACTGATCGGGGAGGAGGAGATCGAGGAGGTCCTGGAGGTGCTGAGGGCCGGCTATCTCTACCGATACGGCATTTCACTTGGCGACGGGGTCGATCCGCGTTTCCAGGGCAAAGTCTACCAGCTGGAGCGGCAGGTGGCCGAGCAATCGCTGGTGCGCTATGCGGTTGCGGTCAACTCGGGAACGTCGGCGCTGCTGTCGGCGATGGTGGCGCTCGGCATCGGTCCGGGGGACGAGGTGATCGTACCGGGGTTCACCTTCGTGGCCAGCATTTCGTCGATCGTCTATACGGGGGCGGTCCCGGTGCTGGCGGAGATTGACCGGACGTTCAACCTGGACCCGGAGGACGTGAAGGCCAAGATCAGCCCGCGCACGAGGGCGATTATGGTCGTCCACATGATGGGCAACCCGGCGCGTCTGCAGGAGCTGAGGGAGATCGCGGACGAGCATGGTCTCCATCTGATCGAGGACTGCTGCCAAGCCTTCGGCGCTGCCTACCGCGGCAGGCCTATCGGTTCGGTCGGCGACGTGGGGGCGTTCAGCTTCAACATCTACAAGACGATCACGGCGGGGGACGGCGGCATGGTGATCACAGATGACGAGGAGGTATACAGGAGGGCGTTTGCGTTCCACGACCAGGGCCATGCGCCGTTGCGGCAGGGCGTTGAGATCGGCAAGCGTCCGTTCCTTGGGCTGGACTTTCGATATACCGAGCTGCAGGCGGCGGTGCTGCTGGCGCAGCTGCGGAAGCTGCCTGAACTGATCGACCGGCTGCAGACGAGAAAGCGGCACTTCAAGGCGGCGATTGCCGACCTGCCCGGCCTTGAGTTCCGCGAAGTGCTCGATCCGGAAGAGGAGATCGCCACGATTCTGACTGTGATCCTGCCGGATGCGGAGGTGGCGGAGAAGATGGCCGCGGCGCTGGAGAGCAAGGTCGTGGCGGAGGCCGGCTGGCATGTCTACAACAACATGGAGCATGTGCTGGAACAGCGCATGGCGACGGCGTTGAGCTGCTCGTTCAGCTGTCCACACTATGCGGAACGGGGCGGGGAAATGCGTTACCGGCGGGGCATGCTGCCGCAGACCGATGATCTGTTGGGCCGCTCGATCAACATCAGTATCGGTGTGTCGGACGTTGGTCTCGGCTCCGGTTTCGGCGTGACGATCCACGATGATCTGGACGTGGTGGCGGAGCGGGCGGACGAGTTTCGTCGAGTCGCGTCCAGCTATCTCATCTGACTGCTTATACACTGGGACGTAAGCCACATGCGAAGATTCTGGCGGTATATTTTTTCCTTTTGAAGTGAATTAGAGGCGTTAGTCCAAACGGCAACAGATCATATGCTTTCAAGAGTGAACAAAAAGGGAAAGTCAATGAACGCATCCATAGCTGAAATCGCCCAATCTTTCGCACGCGATGGATTTGTCGTCGTCCCCAAGCTGTTCAATCGCGCGGAGGTAAAGGTCCTTAAAGAGGAAATTCAGAATATTCTGCACGAGGTAAGGCAGGAGTCTGAAGGAAAGGGCGGCCAGAAGAAATTCGTGGATGAAACCGGCGTCTACGTCGGGTTGGCGGGCCGCAGTAGCCTGTTTCGCCAATCGGTGCGCGACGACCGCCTGGTCGACATCCTCGAAGCCATCATTGGCCCAAACGTCGAATTCCTGAGCGACAAGGTTGTATACAAAGATGAAGATACGCATATCGCCAGCCCCTGGCATCAGGACTGGCCGTACTGGGAAGGCACGCATAAGATCTCAGTCTGGGTCGCGCTCGACGATGCCACGCCCGAAAATGGATGCCTCAAGCTCTTGCCTGGCTCGCATCGCGGCAGCGTGATTCACGACGGCGACATGAGCGACGGCTCAGGATTCGGCCACCGCATCCGGCCCGAGACGATCGATGAAAACTCGGCCGTCACCGCGCCGCTGGAGGCGGGCGGCGCGGTCTTTTTCCACGACCTGACGATGCACTCGAGCCATCCCAATACGGTGCGGGGCGAGCGCTGGACGTGGGTGCCGACCTATCGTGATGCGCAGGCCGACGATCCGGAGTATTCGTTTGCCGTGGCCAACGTCGTGGTGCGTGGGACGGGGCGGGTGTGAGACGCAGCTGCAGAGGTCGGGGTCCAGGGGCGAGCTGCTGAGAAAGATTGAGGAGTCCCCATTTTGGCAGAGCCGAAGTTCGAAGGGTTTTAGCCAGAGTTCTTGTTGAAGGCAGTCGAAGCGCAATCAGATAGACTCTGGCACTTACGGGCCACTTTTCAACATAAAGGAGAGAACGATGACTGTTTCAAGAAGAGGGCTGTCGCGGCGAACGTTTCTCAAGGTAACGGGAGTCGGCGCGGCTGCGGCAGTGGTTGCGGCGTGCATGCCTGCCCCTCCGACTGCCGGTGATGTGGGCGGTGCACCTGCAGAAGAACAGATCGAGCTGGACTACTGGTACATCTGGGGCGGTCAGGGTGGTGAGGGACAGGTAGCGGGCTGCGACCTGTTCACTGAGAACAACCCCAACATCATCATGCATCCGCTGACTGCGGGGGGCGTCATTGTCGACAAGACGCTGGCCGCGTTTGCCGCGGGCGACCCGCCTGACCTGGTGGACCTGATTCTTGTGGCGCCGCTGGCGGGGCGGGGCGCCCTGATTGCGGTGGACGACTACATCGAGAGCAGCGACATCGTCGATCTGGACAACTACCAGGCGCCCCACTTGGAGGCTGTCAACTGGGCCGGTTTACGCTGGGGGCTGCCGGCCAACGAGGGGTTGGGCTGGCTCGGCCTGGCGCGCAACCGGAACCTGGTGCAGGCGGCCGGCCTGGACGAGGACGCGCTGCCGGGGGATTTCGAGGAGCTTCACGCCTGGGCCGGCGCGCTCGAGGAGATCGATGAGGACGGCAACGTACAGACACTCGGGATGGACATCCGGGGCATCCTCACCTATCCCGACTGCTGGAGTGTTGTGATGGGGAAACGCTACTTCGACGGCGATACGTTTGAGTATAATTTCGACAGCGACGAGTTCGTGGAGGCGCTGCAGATTGCCAAGTCCTTCTATGACCGGGTGGGCGCGGAGAAGATTGCCGAATTCAAGGCGGCGCAGGAGGGCCAGCCGATTCCGAGCCCGGCAGCGGCGGGCAAGGTCGCGCTCTTCTCGGGCGGATCGTGGACGCCCGGCTCGCTTGCGCTAAACAAGGCCGAAGGGCTGGAGTTCGGCTTTTCCTACATCCCGGACGGCGCGGCGGAGGGCAAGCAACCCTTCTTCGCAGGTACGCACACGGCGATGATCCTGAACGGGTCGGACAACCCTGACGCGGCCTGGAAGTTCCTGGAATTCACGTCGACGGATGAGTACAACAGGCGCGTCTACGATGTGTCCGGCTTCATTTTGGGGACGAAGAGCTTTATCGAGTCGCTGGACATGAGCACGCTCTACCCCGGGCTGGACTTTTACACTTCCGCGCTGTCTGAGGGCACGCGGGTGTGGGGCATCGCCTCGGACCCGAACTGGTACCTGGCCTGGGACGAGTTCCTTTCGCTCGAGGAGGAGGTCGGGTTCGGCACGACGGATCCCGTGGAGGGGCTGCAGATTCTGCAGGAGAAGCTGACGGTCGAACTGCAGAAGGTGCTTGACGCCTGAGGCGAGACCGAATCGCGACAGGAAGGGAGGTAGGCGATTGAAGCCGGGGACCAAGCGATTCCTGACGATGCTCGCCTTCATATCGCCCTGGATCCTCGGGTTTCTGGGCTTTTTCGTCTATCCCCTTCTCCTGTCGCTCTATTACAGCTTCACCGAATACAACCTGTTGCAGTCACCCAAATGGGTCGGGCTGCAGAACTATCGCAGTCTCCCTGAGGACACGCACTACGTCAACGCGGTCGGCAACACGGTCTACTTTGTGGTGTTTTCGGTCCCCCTGGGTGTGCTGACCGCGTTCATCATCGCCTTCCTGCTCAACCAGCAGCTGCGTCTGCGCGTCCTGTTGCGGATGATCTTCTACATTCCGATCGTGGTGCCGATCAGCGCGACAGCGATCCTGTGGATGTGGATTTTCAACTCGAACTGGGGGCTGTTGAACAACCTGCTGGACCTGGTCGGGATCAACGGTCCATCGTGGCTGGGGAGCCCGACCTGGTCGAAACCTTCGTTGATTATCATGCAGCTGTGGCTGGTGGGCGGCTCGGTGCTGATCTTTCTGGCGGCGCTGCAGGACGTGCCGCGGGCGCTTTACGACGCGGCGATGGTGGACGGTGCGAATGCATTGCGGCGGGTGTGGCATGTGACGATCCCGATGGTGACGCCTGCAATCCTGTTCAGTCTACTTACGGGGCTGATCGCTGCGTTCCAGACCTTTGCCAACGCCTGGATCATGACGAGTGG
The DNA here is from genome assembly GCA_022827195.1 of Caldilineaceae bacterium. GTDB lineage: Bacteria > Chloroflexota > Anaerolineae > Caldilineales > Caldilineaceae > Bin5. Next base: position 94,322 of record JAJDTL010000039.1, on the reverse strand, counting down.
AGGGCCGATTCGCTCGACGGAGTTCTATGTACTCTATCTTTACGACAACGGCTTCCGCTATTTTCGCATGGGGTATGCATCGGCGATGGCCTGGATCCTGTTCGGCGTGGTGGTGGTGGTTACCGTGATTCTGTTCCGCACTTCGGCGCGGTGGGTCTATTACGGGGGCGAAGGGTAGGGCATGCTGCGGGGGGCGTTTTCTGTGGTATGTGAGCGGGGCTGAGCTATGGAGTTGACCGGTCGGGCGTTGGGCAAGACGATCTTCTATCTTGGCGGCTTGGTTGCGGCGGCCGCTTTTGCGCTGCCCTTTTTCTGGATGGTCTCCACCTCGCTCAAGGTGCCGGGCGATATCTTCATGTCGCCGCCGGTATGGCTGCCGTGGCCGCTGCAGTGGCAGTCGTATCCGGATGCCTGGACCTTCATACCGTTTTTCAGTTACACGGTCAACACGCTGCAGATCGCGATCCCGTCGATCATCGGGATTCTGTTTTCATGCACGCTGACGGCGTACGGATTTGCGCGCATCCGGGCATGGGGCCGCGACGTGTTGTTCTTCATCTGCCTGGCGACGATGATGATCCCGTGGGCGGTGACAATGGTGCCGCTATTCGTGATCTTCAAGAATCTGGGTTGGACGGGCACTTATCTGCCGCTGATCGTACCCAGTTTTCTGGGTAGCGCGTTCTATATTTTTCTCCTACGGCAGTTCTTCCTGACGATCCCGATGGAGTTGTCGGATGCGGCGCGTGTGGACGGCTGCTCGGAGCTGGGCATATTCGCCCGCATCATCCTGCCGCTGTCGAAGCCGGTCCTGGCGACCGTGACCCTGTTCGAGTTCAACCGCGTCTGGAGCGACTACCTCGCCCCCCTCATTTTCCTTACCCGCCAGGAACATTTCACCATCGCTCTGGGCCTGACCTACTTCCTCGATCGTGACCGCCCCCTCTGGAACCTCGCCATGGCCGGTAACACGATGGCGATTCTGCCCGTAATCATCGTCTTCGTGCTCGCCCAGCGGGCCTTCATCGAAGGCATCACGCTGACCGGTATCAAGGGCTGACGCCGCGGCCTGGGCCGGGCCGGCGGGCACTCTCTTCATTCTCCGATTGTTTTGCGCAGAGATTTCCATTGCGGGGCAGGCCCCGGCTGATGTCGCGCGGCTGGCGGGCGTGGTGTGCGCTATCTGCCGCCGAAGCCGGTCATGGCGATGCCCTGGACGAAGTAGCGCTGGGCGATGATGAAGATGGCAACCATGGGCGTCAGCATGACGGTGCTGGCGGCGAAGACGACCTCCCAGTTTTTGGCGTAGGAGTCGTTGTAAGCGCGGATGCCGAGGGCGAGGGGCCACTTGTCCATCGAATTGATGTAGATGAGGGGGTTCATGAAGTCGTTGTAGTGCTGGATGAGGGCAAATACGGCGACGGTGGCGATGACCGGCTTGGAAAGGGGCAGGAGGATCTGGATGAGGACGCGCAGGCGGTTGGCGCCGTCGATTTCGGCGGCGTCTTCCAGTTCGAGGGGGATGCCGCGGAAGAATTGGCGCATGAGGAAGACGTAGATGGCGCCGATGCCGCCCCAGTAGGGCACGATCAGGGGCAGCCAGGTGTCGATCCATTGCAGGTTCTTGAAGATGAGAAAGCGGGGCACCAGGGTCACGATGTCCGGCAGCATCATCGTGGCGAGGAGCAGGCTGAACCAGAAGTCGCGGCCCGGCCAGCTGATGCGCGCGAAGGAGTAGGCGACGAGCGCCGAGGAGACGACGGTGCCGGCTACGGCAAAGAGAACGATGATCAACGTGTTGACGAGAAAGGTCGTCAGGGGCAGCAGCTCAAAAGCCTTGACGTAGTTGTTCCAATGGGGGTCTTTGGGCAGCCAGACGATGGGGTGGGCGAATACCTCGGTCGACACTTTGAGCGAAGAGGAGAGCATCCAAAAGGTGGGCACAAGGAAGGTAACCACGAGTAGGGTCATGAAGAGCTGGAGTGCGCCCAGGCGGAGGGTCTCGGCCAGGGATCGGGTCGTGTCGTCGCGCGGGCGCAGCTGCGCGCCTGTGCCGGCCGTAGAGGCCTGCCAGTCGGGGGTCAGCGCCTGTTGTCCGGCCTGCGCCCATGGGGCGTTCTGACTTCCTTCGGCTGCCCGGGTCGGCCTGTCTGACGTCATTCTCAGTCACCCTCTTCGTAGTAGACCCAGCGTTTGGAGAGGTAGAACTGAACAAGGGTAAAGCCGACGACGATCACAAATAGCTCCCATGCCAGGGCCGAGGCGTAGCCCATTTTGAAGTATTGGAAGGCGTTGCGATAGATGTTGAGGACGACGAAAAGGGTAGCGTCCTGCGGTCCGCCTTCGGTCATGATCATGGCGGGTACGAAGGTTTGGAACGAGTTGATAATTGCGATGACCATGTTGTAGAAGATGAGGGGCGTCATGAGGGGCAGGACGACGTAGCGGAGGCGGCCCCAGGCGCCGGCGCCGTCGAGGCTGGCGGCCTCTTTGAGCGAATCGGGGATGTTGCCGAGGCCGGCGATGAAGATGACCATCTGGCGTCCAATCATCCAGAAGGACATGAAGATGAAGGCCGGTTTTGTCAGGTGGGGCTGAAAGAGCCACATGCGGGGCTCGAAGCCGAACCAGCCAAGCGCCTCGTTGAGGATGCCGAACTCCGGGTGAAGCACGCGTTGCCAGACAACGGCGCTGGCGACGAGGGGCACGATGATCGGCATGTAGAAGCCGGCGCGGTAGAGATCGCGGAAGCGGATTCTCTGAGTCAGGGCCAGGGCGAGGGAGAAGGAGATTGTCAGCTGGATTGGAACGGCGAAGATTGTGTAGAAGGCGCTGTTATAGAGGCTGAGGTTGACCTTGGGGTCTTTGAACATCTGCGTCAGGTTGGCGAATCCGACGAACGTCGGTGCGCTGAGCAGGTCCCAGTCGACGAAGATGAGGTATACCGCATAGAGCATCGGGAAGGCGATGAAGACCGAGAACCCGATGATAAAGGGTGACGCGAAGAGATAGTCGGCGATCCAGTCGCGCTGTTGGCGTTTGGAGATGCGTCGTGAGGAGGTTGGGGCGGTGGTAACGGCCATAAAGGCGCTCCGAGGGGGCGGCGGAAGAGTCCGCCGCCCCTTGAATCAGCGAAATATGGCTATCCCTGCTTGGCCCAGTGGGCGTCGAGCAGGCCTTGAAAGCCTTCGTTGACCGCGGGAATGACCTCGGCAGCGGTGGCGCTGTTGGCGAGCATCGGGTCCCAGCCGACCGGTTTGGCGACCTCGCTCCAGATCTGGCCGCGAGAGACGCCGCCGATTACGTCGACTTCGGAGCGCAGGAAGGCCTGGCTGAAGGCGGCGGCGTTGGTGACGCCGAAGCGTTCTTCGATGGTCGGGCCCCAGAAGTTATCGACGAGCGGCGCGGTGTTGGGGATGCGGCCGGTGATGGTCGAGTAGATCTTCTGGCCGTCTTCGCCGCCCATGTAGTGTACGAAGTCCCAGGCCGCGTCGACCTGGTCGGACTTGGGCACGCAGACGCCTTCGGCCCAGCCGCGGTGAGGCCGACTTTCGTCGGCCATCTTGGGCATGAGGACGACGTCGAACTCGACTTCCTTGCCCTCTTCGCGCAGCTCGGGGCTGTTGAGGCGGGGGAAGAACCAGGGGCCTTCGTACTTCATGGCGGCGTTGCCGGTGTCGATGGTGTTGGTACCGCCTTCGAGGTCGGCCGGCGTGGGTGATATGCCGAGGCTGTACATAAAGTCCTGGGCGACGAACTGCAGGATTTCGATGATCTCGGGCTGGTCGAACATGGCTGTGCGGGGGTCGACAAGGTTGTCGAACTCCTGCACGCCGGTGGCGCGAATCCAGTGGATATCGCGGGCGTAGCTGCCGTTGGCCTGGTAGCCGTACATCTTGGAATCGCCGTCGGTGCTGGTGAGCTGTTCGGCGATACTGACGAACTCTTCGAAGGTCCAGTCGTCGGTGGGGTAGGCGATACCGGCCTCGTCGAAGGGGGCTTTGGCGTAGAACATGACCATGCAGCCGGACTGGAGGGGGATGAGGTAGCGGCTGCCGTCGCGGCGGGTGCTGAACTCGATGCTGTCGACGCCTTCGGGGTAGGGACCGGTGAAGTTGTCGCGCTCGATGTAGGCATCGATGGGTGCAAGGAGGCCGGCATCGCTGAACGGCTGCCATTCCCAGCCCTGGAAGGAGGCGATTTCGGGAACCACGCCGCCGGCGAAGGTGGTCTGTAGTTTCGTGTAGTAATCAACGCCGGTGCCGCTGATCGACGGTTTGACGGTGATGTTTGGATATTGCTCGCCGTAGGTGGTGGCCAACTCTTCCCATGCGGGAATGTCGGAAGCGTCGCCCCAGGCGAAGAAGTCGAGTTCGATCTCTTCGGCGGGCGGGGCCTCGTCTCCGGCCGCGCCGCTGCCCGCGGGTGCTGGGCAGGCTGCCAGCAGCAGAGTTGTCGAGCCGATGCCGATACCTTGCAGGAATGCGCGGCGGGAGAGTTGGTGCTTCTTGCTCCGTTGGGCGTCTGTCATGGATTCCTCCTCAAGTTTGTCAAATTGGATCTGATTCTGGTTGCCAGTAGTCGGTGGGTGGGCCGCTGCAGTTAGCTGCTCGCGAGGGGGCTGAGAGCGCTGTCCCGGCGGACCGCACCGCATAGGATACATCACGACCTGGAATTCGTCACATTTAAGGGCGTAAGTGATTGGGGCGCCGGCTGGGGCTGCCGGCGGGGCTGGCGATTTGCGGTGGGGTGGCGTTGAACGTGCTGTGGGCGGGCCCGATCAGCGGCGCGTCGATGAATCCGGTGCGTTCCGTCGGCCCGCTGCTTGTTTCCGGCGTCTGGACAGCGCACTGGATTTACTGGGTCAGTCCGATTGTTGGAGCTGCTCCGGGGGCGTTCGTTTATGATACGGTGCGGCGGAGCGAACCTGAGAAGGTCGCGGCCTGAGCAGGAGCCGGCTGCTACTTCGAGGTATCTCTGCGGGGGCCGGGCCCGCGGATGGGTAACGCGGCGCTCTTCAATTCCGCTGGTTCAGGCGACATCCTGATATGGACCGCGATTGCCGGGCGGGAGGAGCGCGGCGATGTGGCGCATCGTGTCCTGGGTCAGGCTGTCGAAGTGCCGACGGCGCTGCTTACGGGGGGTGTCGTCGGGGATCGAGAGGGGGCCGAAGGGGCGGCCGACGCGGATGCGGACCTGTGTGCGGCGCAGCCGGCGAAGGTTGATCAGGATTTTCTCAGTCCCCAGGAGGGCGACGGGGAGGAGGCGCGTCTGCGCCTGGGTTGCGAGCAGACCGATGCCCGACTGGGCCTGGATGAGGTTGGCACTGTGGCGGGCGGTGTGGCCGGCGATCTGTTCGATGCGCTCACCGCGTTCGCGGGCAGCGGCCATGGTGGGGTCGATGCCTCCTTCGGGGAAGACGCCGATTGTGCGTCCCTCTTTCAGGGCGGCGATGGCGGCGCGCATTGCCTTGCGGTCGACCTGTCCGCGCCAGATGGGGATGAGATTGAATGTGCGGCTGAGGAAGCGGAAGAAGCAGACGCGCTCGGTCTCGACGGCGAGCAGGAAAACGATGCGGACCGGCAAGTAGATCATCAGCAGCGGGCCGTCGAACCAACTGAAATGGTTGGAGACGAGGATGAGGGATTCGCTGCGGGGGATATGCTCGAGGCCGGTGACGGTGACCGAGATAAATGGGATGCTGATGACGCGGCCCATGAAGACGAGAATCGACTGGAGGATTGTCTGAAGAGCGGCGAACATTGCCTGCTCCTTGTCGGGGTCAGCGCGGAAGTGGCGCGCGGGGGTCGATCAGTCCGGTATCGTGCAGTTCCTGCCACATTGCGGCCGGAGTCTCGAAGTCCCACAAGGCCCTGTTTTCCTCGGCTTCGGCTCTGTTCGCCGACCCGATGACGACTGAAGCAATCGCGGGATGGGCGCGGGCGAATTGCATGGCGGCCACGTGGAGGGGCACGCCGTGTTTTTGCGTGATTGTCTGAAGCCGTTCGGTTTTTGCCATGATGTCGGCGGGCGCGTCCTCGTATTGGTACTTGGCGCCGGGCACGGGGCCGGTTGCAAGGATGCCGCTGTTGTAGACGCCTCCAAGAACGATGGCGACGTCGTTCAGTGTGCACCAGTCGAGGAAGTCGAGTGAGGTCTGTTCGAGGAGGGTGTAGCGGCCGGCGAGCAGGAAGCAGTCGACGTCGACCTGGCGGGCAAACTCCCACTCCACTTCCCACTGGTTCATGCCTGCGCCGACGGCGCGGATGACTCCTTGAGCACGGAGGTCGACCAGTGTGGGGAAGGCCTCTTCGAGGGCCATGCGATAGTCCTCTTCGGGGTCATCGACGTCCGGGTCATGTACGAGGAGGATGTCGACGCGGTCCATTCCCAGGCGTTCGAGGCTGTCCTCGATGCTTTTCATGACGCCGTCGCGGCTGTAGTCGAAGTAGATTGAGCGGTCGGGGCGGATGATGCGGCCGACCTTGGTCTGGATGATCACATCGTCGCGGGGGATGCCGCGCAGGGCTGCGCCAAGGCGGCGTTCGGCTTCGCCGGAGCCGTAGAGGGGGGCGGTATCGAAGAAGCGGACGCCGCCATCGTAGCAGCTTTGGACGGTAGCGTGGGCATCCGCGTCGCTGAGGGTGGCGTAGAGGTTGCCGATGACTGCCGTGCCCATGCCCAGGCGGGTGACCTGCAAGCCGGTATTGCCGACCTGGGCGGAAGGAAGAGTGTTCGCTGTCATGTAACTGCTCCGTGTGGCGGCGGTTTCCTGCTGCAGGCGGCGCTGTGAAGTGTGTGAAACCTGGCCGGTCCTATCTGCTTGAAAGATGCCGGCCTGTCCATGATTGTTACCGGAGCCATTGTACATCATCCGCTGGGGTTATGCCATACGTGGTCGTTCGAATATAATGGCGATCAATCTGAAAGAGGAAGCATTGGGGCATGGCACTCACGGTAGAGGATTTCCACCAGCTGACGCAGTTGCTCTACGAGCGGCCAGAGTGGCGCGCGGAGCTTCGGCGCATCCTGCTGACGGACGAGATCCTGGAGATGCCACGCGTGCTGGGCGTCCTGGCGGCCGCGCAACAGCGAACTGAAGACGGTCTACAACGGCTGGGGGCGCGGGTGGACAGTCTGGCCGAGGCACAGAAGCGTACGGAAGCGCGTTTGGAGGAGTTGGCAGAGGCGCAGAAGCGCACGGAAACCAGGCTGGAAACTCTTACCAGAGACGTAGGCGATCTCAAGGGGATCTTGTTGGAAGTTCAGCACAGAGATCGACCCTTTCAGCATTTCCGGAGTATCGTGCTCAAGGCACGCACGGTGCCGATCGAAGAGTTATCGGATGCGACTGATTATGCCGTTGCAAAGGGAAGGTTGACGGAGGGTGAGTCCGAAGAGATTGAGCTTGCCGATGCCGTGGTGCGCGGCCGGGACCGGAAGACGCGCGAGCTGGTTCATCTGGTGGTTGAGAGTTCCTGGGGCGTTGGCGAGGATGACGTGAAGCGCGCGGCGCGGCGGGCGGCGTTGCTTGCCGGCACGGGCATGGCTACGCGTCCCGTCGCGGCTGGCAGGTGGGCCACGCCGGAGGCGCACAGTTCAGCCGACGAATTAGACGTGTGGCTGGTGGTCAACGGGCACGCCCTTGCTCCGGGCGACAGAGGATAGTTTTTCCCCTTTTGAGGAATCCTGAGCTCAATTGAACTCCTGCAACAGCTGGGCGTGGAAGGCGTCGAGCTGGGGTAGGATCGCGTCCCAGGAGAAGTGGTTTTCAACGAATGCGCGGGCGGCCGCGCCGAGGGCGCGGCTGCGCCGGCCGCCAGCGGCCTGATCGCGGAGTAGTGACAGGACGGCGTCGGCGAAGTCGCGCGGTTGGTCGGCGATGAGGAGGTGTTCGCCATTGCGTACGGGAATGCCTTCGACGCCGAGCGAGGTGCTGACAACAGGCCGGGCGCAGGCCATTGCCTCAAGCACTTTGAAGCGTGTGCCGCCCCCTACTCGCATGGGGGCCAGATAGATGGCGGCGCGGTGAATGTATGGGACGATGTCGTCGACTGCGCCGGTGATTTCGACGTCGGGCAGAGCGCGCAGTTTATCGAGAGCCGGATGGGGCGACATGCCGGCGATCAGTAGGCGGGCGGCTGTGGCGCGGCGAATGCGGGGCAGCACTTTTTGTCCGAACCAGAGCATTGCATCGACGTTGGGGCGGTAGTCCATTTTCCCTGTAAAAACGAGTGCCGGGGGGCTTTCCCGGGGGAGCGGTTGGGGCAGGTAGCGGGAGATTTCGACGCCATTGGGCACTTTGACAACGGGCTTACCCGGCGCGAGCGAGGCGAGGGCCTTCCGGTCCGGTTCGCTGACGGCCACGATTCCGGCGGCGGCGCGGCAGAATGCCTGTTCGTAGCGGTACAGCTTTTGCCATTGGAGGAAGCTGTAGCAGGCGGCGTGCCAGCGTTTCAGGTTGCCGGCGTCCATGAGGGCGGCCCTTTTCTGCAGCAGGAATTCGGCGTTGTGATTGTCGAAGACAACGGGAGGCGCGCGGTTGGGCGACTGCAGAATCTGGAAGCCGTAGGGAGCCATCTCGATGCCTTCGATCTGCACCAGGTCGTAGTTCTCTTCGGCCAGCATTTGCTGCAGCTTTGCGTGGGCCTGTTTGTGGGCAAGGCGGAGTGCCATGTCGGGCTTGGAGGCGAGGAGGGAGTCGCGCAGGCGGCGTTTGAGGGGACGGTGGGGCTGCCTGAAGGCCTCCAGGCGGGCGCACATGCGGGATAGTTCGGGAGCGGGCCGGTGGCTGTCGTGTGGAGAGAGGCAGGTGAAGAGATGCAGTTCGCAGTTGGTGGCAAAGTGGCGCAGCAGGTAGTAGTTTCGCAGCGTCGTGCCCTGGCGGGGCGGGAAGGGGGATTGGGGCGTGACCAGGAGTAGCTTCATCTCCGGGCGTCAGATTGAGGTAGGGTGTGCCGGCGCGTCGGTAGGAGTACATTGTTCGCAAACCGCGCGATAGACAGCGAGCGTCTCAGCGGCAGCCTTCCGCCAGCTGAAAACGGAAGCGCGCTGCAGGCCTTTTTGGCGCAATTCCTGATGGAGCTCGTCGTTGGTCAGGAGGCGGTGGATGGCGACGGCGATCTCCTCCCAGTTGGAAGGGTCGACGATGAGCCCGGCGTCGCCGACCACTTCCGGCATGCTGCTGGTATTGCCAACTATGGTCGGAGTTCCGCAGGCCATGGCTTCAAGGGGGGAGAGGCCGAATCCCTCGTAGAAGGCGGGATGGACATGACAACGGGCCCCGTTATAGAGATGGGGTAGATCCTCATCGGGCACCCGGCCGAGGAAGAAGGCGCTCTGTCGGAGTTCAAGCTCCTCGACGCGACGGAAGATCTCCTCGTACAGCCAACCGGGTTTTCCGGCCAGCACGAGACCAATGTCTCCTACCTTATAGTATTTGCGGAGGTGGTGAAAAGCGTTGAGGAGGCCGCCGATGTTCTTGCGCGGCTCGATTGTGCTGACGAAAAGGATGTAGTCTTCGGGAATGCCGTATTTGGATTGCATTTCCAGGCGGGATTGCGCCTGCGGCAGAGGGCGGTAGAACGATGCTGCGGATTCGTGAATCACGCTGATCTTTGTGGGCGACGCGCCTAGTTGCCCCACGACATCGTTCTTGGTGCTCTGGCTGGGCACGATTATGTGACAGGCACGGCGGACGGCGCGATCGATCTGGCTGTAGTAGGCGGCGTGGGACTCGGTAAGGAAGTGGGGCCAGAGGAGGAAACCCAGGTCGTGAACGGTTATTACGGAAGGGACTCTGTTGAAAAAGGGCGGGATAAAGTCGGTGCTGTGGAGCAGGTCGAGCGGATGGAGGGCGAGTTCACAGCCCAGCATTGGTTGCTCGATGCGTCGGTGAACGGGTGTGAACAGCGTTCGCCGTCGAAAGTTCGGGGCGAGGGCCAATGGCTCCCGGTGTTTACGGTGTTGGAAAACTGTATACGTTGTTTCCCCGTCCAGCAGTGCAAGCTCTTCGATGAGATGCTTCGTATAGCGACTGATACCTGCCGGCTGATGATAAATCAGCCGGGCGTCAATGCCAACACGCATAGTCTCGACGGAAAATCGGAGGCGTAGGCTGTTTTCTGAATTCGAACCGAATGTCCTAAGCACACAGCAAAGTCCCGGAGCCCAGGGTATCGCAGTCCGGGACAGTTCAGGTTAGCTCGCGAGAATTCAATTAATTGTAGCACCCCGCGCATCGGGGGGCAAATGCAGGTTCAATCCTCCTCGTCTCGGCTTGTTTTGAGTTCGATGATTGTGCCGAGTGTTTTCTCTGTGTCGAGGTAGGCCCAGATTGCGCCGGGGTCGAGGGTGGAGCCGCCGCTCTGGGTGACGTCGACTTCAAGTATGCGGGCCGCGTCGATTGGATCGGGCACGCGAAAGAGGAGGTGGTGCAGCCCTTCGCCCTTTTCTTCGAGGAATTCCGAGTAGATATTGTCGCCTTCGAGGGGTTGGATGAATTCGATCTGGACGGCGCCGGTCTCGATGAATGCCAACCTCATGCGAAAGTTGCCCGGTCGCCCGCGATAGGTGGATGCGGCCTCCAGGCCGCTGCCCTCAGGGGGCCAGTCGACGACTTCGGCCGGCTTGAGCGCGAATCGTTCTGTCCAGGCGCGGGCCGCGGCCAGAGCGTCGCGGACGACGATGCCTACCTGCACGACGGATCCCAACTCGATCTTGCTCATGTTAAACTCTCATCCGATTCCAGATTAAAAGAACTGAGAGCCCTCAATTCGGTCCGATTGCCCAACTCGAATCGGCAATTCTGTGCGATAATACCAACAGTCAGTTCAGTGACCAAACACGTTCGCGGGAGAGTTTCGATGATCATTGAAGATATCAAGACGACAGTACTGTCCGTGCCCCATTTGCCGGGATTTCAGGATGCGACGATCCGTCATGTCGTACCGGGCCGCAGCCAGTGTTTCGTTCATGTTTACAGCGATCAGGGTCTGGTCGGTTTGGGCCTGGGGGGCGGGACGACGGCGGCGCGTGAGGTGATTGAGCGGATGTTGAAGCCGATTCTGCTGGGCCAGAACGCTTTGCATATCGAGAAGCTGTGGGACGATATGTTCTGGGCGATTCGGGGCGTAGGCCGAAAGGGGCTTGCGTTCAGTGCGCTTTCCGCAATCGACATAGCGCTCTGGGACCTGAAGGCCAGGTATTACGAGACACCGCTCTACAGGCTGCTGGGTCCTTATGCGGAGACGGTGCCGGTCTATGGCAGCGGGGGCTGGACGCACTTTTCGCTCGACGAGTTGGTGGCGGAGCAGCGCGGCTACGTCGAGCGCGGCATGAAGGCTGTGAAGATGAAGGTCGGCAAGGATTTCGGCCAGAGCGAGCGGGAGGATGAGGCGCGGCTGGCGGCCGTGCGAGAAGCGGTCGGTGCGGACGTGCAGATTTTCATTGACGCCAATAACGGCTACTATGCCAAGCAGGCTATCCGGCTGGCGCGTGTTTTCGCTGAGTACGACGTCGGCTGGTTCGAGGAACCGGTATTGGCCGACGACATCGAGGGCCTGGCGGCGGTGGCGCGGGCGATTGAGATTCCAGTGGCGACGGGCGAGCATGAGTACACGAAGTATGGATTTCGGGAGCTGATCGCGCGCGGCGGAGCGGACATAGTGCAGCCGGACGTTGGCAGGGTGGGCGGCATCACGGAGTGGATGAAGGTGGCGCATCTGGCGCATGCTTTCAATCTGCCGGTCGCCCCACACGCATATCAGCTGGTCCACCTGCATCTTGCCTGCGCCACGCCCAATTTGAAGATCGTCGAGTACCTGGGCACCGTGGAGGCGGCCGACCGCGTCTTTTACAGTTCGTTTGACGAGCCGCGTGAAGGGGTCTGGTCGCCGGATCCGGGGAAGCACGGTCTTGGCCTGGAGCTGGACCCGGTGGCGGTAAAGCGGTACGCGGTGTAGTGACCTTGGAGATCCACGAAGGGACACGAAGGGACAGGAAGGGACAAGAAGGAACAGGAAGGGACAGGAAGGGACAGGAAGGGACAGGAAGGGACAGGAAGGGACAGGAAGGGACAGGAAGGGACACGAAGGGACAGGAAGGGACACGAAGGGACAGGAAGGGACACGAAGGGACACGAAGAGGACGAAAGGCAGCGACTCCATCTTGGCGGGTGGGGGCGATATCTTCAAGATCAAAAAGTATGGGTCGCAGGGCGGGCGCGGGCAGGGGCGTTTGGCAGGGGCGTTTGGCAGGGGCAGTTGGATTGAAGTCAATTCTGTCGGTATGGGAACGGATAGGCGTTTGTTTAGACCGTTTTGGAAGAGGTAGCCGTGCAGAAAGTGTGCGGCGGCCGGTGAACCGCTGTTTGTCGTCGGTGTTCTGCAAATGGTATAATTCCCGTCCTGGGATGTCCGGCGCGGCCCAGTTTCCCCGGTGTATTGAACGCGCCGGTACTTTTCACGAGTCGAGCAGAGCGTCAGCAGGCGTTTTGTTGCAATGCGGTCGAGTGGATTGAGCGTGTCAGACGCAGGACTTAGTGTTGGAATAGAGAAAAATGGATAATGCCCAACTAGCCCAGATCGTGACCTGGCTCGACGAGGAGCACCGCCGCGATCGGGCGGAGATTTCCCGTTTGCAGCAGCAGATCGAGAGCCAGGCGGCGGACATTGTAGAGCAGAACCGGCGGGTTCAGGAGTTGGAGGGGCGTCTGGCGAGTACGATCGCGCAGCTGGGCCGATTCACGCAATTGGAGCAGCAGATTGAGAGCATCAAGCAGGAGTTTGGGCTGATGCTCGATCGCTCTGAGGAGGGACGGGCGCAGGCGGCGCGCGAACTCGAACGGGGCCGCTTGGCAGACCGAGAGGCGCTGGCGCGCGAAATCGGTGAAGTGCGCCGCGAACTTCCCCGAATTGGGCGGGTCGAAGAGGCGGTGGAGCTGCGGAAGGGTGAGGAGGAGCGGCTGGTCGACATGATAATGGAGGGCCGCAATCAGATCAATCTTCTTGTCAAGGATTTCGAGGAGCGGACGCGGCAAATTCCATTCTTGAGTGAGCAGCGCTCCGGCGATGCGAAGCGGATTGCCCAGTTGCAGCAGGAGACGGTCGAGCTGTTCAAGCGGACCGAGGCGTTCGGCGGCCGTTTCTCGATCCTTGAGGATGCGGACCGGCGGATGAGCGCAGAGGTCGAGCGCTGGCGACCGGTTTTCGGGGAGGTCCGGGAGGAGCAGCAGCAGTTCATGGAGAAGATGCGCGTCGAGATCGTCGAGCGCCTACAGGTCCTCGCCCGCTGGCAGGAGCTAATCGACGATCAGCAGACTGTTGTTGCCAAGAACGAAGAGCGGATCCAGTCCTTTTCGCAGACGATAGATACGGCCCGCCGCGCGGCGACGACGGTGGCGGAGTTCCAGGAGACGATTCGCCGCGACCAGGTCCAGGTACAGGAGTTGCAGCGGCTGGCCGAGGAGCGCATGCGGCGGGAGATGGAGGAGTTTCAGGAGGAGTTTGACAAGAAGAGCCGCCGGAACGACCTTCGTCACGAGCATCTGTGGAAGGAGCAGGAGAAGAGCAACAAGGAGCTCTTGGAACATCTGCCACCGATTCTGCATGATCTGCGGGTGCATGAGGAGATGCTGCGCCTGTTGTGGAAGCTGCAGGAGCAGTATGGTTCTCGATACATCAGCGCCGCCCAACTCTGGCTTGACGGCCTGCAGACCTCTTTGGAGGAGCGGGACGAGACGATGAAGGAGCTGGAGGAGGAGTGGCAGAAGCAGCGCCGCACCGCCGAGCTGTACGCTCGCCAGAACAACAATACGCACCGCAGCGCCAGCATTGTAAGTGGTGAACCGGTGCATAACCGCGCCTAATGCGCGTAATTGCGACAGCGGGCCACGTAGACCACGGGAAGTCGACGCTGGTCCGGGCCCTGAGTGGAATCAACCCCGATCGTCTGGAAGAAGAGAAACGTCGCGGGCTGACCATCGTGCTGGGCTTCGCCTGGATGGAGTTGGCGATGCCGGACGGTACGACGGCGTCTGTCAGCATCGTGGACGTTCCCGGCCACATTGACTTTATCAAAAACATGCTGGCCGGCGTTGGCAGCGTTGACGCGGCGCTGCTGGTGATTGCGGCGGACGAAGGCGTTATGCCGCAAACGCGCGAGCATCTGGCTATTCTCGACCTGCTTGCACTCCCCGACGGCGTCGTTGCCTTGACAAAAGTCGATCTGGTGGATGAGCCGGAGTGGCTGGAGCTAGTTGAGCTGGACATCCACGACATTCTGGCCGGCACGTGTCTTGAAGGCGCGCCGATTGTGCGCGTCAGTGCGGAGACGGGCGCGGGCCTGGAGGCGCTGCGGTGTGCGCTGGCGGGCAGACTGACGGCGCTGCCGCCGGCGCGCGATCGCGGCCGGCCGCGATTGCCGATCGACCGGATTTTCAGCCAGCCGGGCTTCGGCACGATCGTGACGGGCACGCTCAGCGACGGTGGTTTTGGCGTGGGGGAGGCGGTCGAAGTTTTGCCCGACGGGCCATCGGGGCGGGTGCGGGCGTTGCAGAGCCACAAGCAGAGCATCGAGCGGGCGTTTCCGGGCAGCCGGGTGGCGATGAATCTGAGCGGCGTGGCGACGGACGGGGTGCGGCGCGGCCAGGTGGTTGTCGTGCCGGGGAGCCTGCGTGCGACGCGGTTGCTGGATGTCTCCTTTCGGCTTCTGGCCGACGCGCCCAAGGCTCTGCTCCACAACCTGGCGGTCGATTTTTTCAGCGGGGCGGCTGAGACGCCGGCGCATGCCCGTCTTCTGGCGACCGAGGAGCTGCTGCCGGGCGAGGAGGGCTGGCTGCAGCTGCGATTGGAGAGGCCGGTGCTGGTTGCGGCCGGGGACAGGTTCATTTTGCGGCAGCCGTCGCCGAGTGTAACGCTGGGCGGGGGCGAGATTCTCGATCCGCACCCGCGCCGTCGATATCGGCGTTTCGACCCTGCGGTGGCGGATAAGCTGGAGACGCTTGCACTGGGCAGGCCGGATGAGATTGTGCTGCAGAGCCTGGAGAGGGAGCCGCTGGTTTCGGAACAGGAGCTGATCGCGGCCAGCGGGCTGGATAAGGCGGTTGCAGGCGCGGCGATCGGCCAGCTGTTGGAGGATGGACTGGCGAAAGGGTTGGACGAGCGGCGCGTGCTGATCAGCGGATCGGCTTACCAACAGGTTGTTGCCGAGATGCAGCAGATTCTCGGTCATTTTCACGGTCAGAGCCCTTTGCGCCTGGGGATGCCGCGCGGAGAGGTGCGCAGCCGTCTGCGGGTAGTGGGCGCGGCGGGCGTGCGGAGGGAGCTGCCGCAGCGGGTATTCGGAGCCCTGGTCATGCAGGCGGAGGCGGATGGAATGGTTGCAGGCGACGAGAGCACGGTGCGGCTGCCGTCGCACACGGTCCTATACTCGTCCGACCAGCAGCGGTCGGTGGACCGCGCGCTGCGCGCCTACGCGGCCGCGCCGTTCAGTCCCCCAAATTCCATCGAGACGGTGAAGCTGTTGAACGGCGACGAGGAGCTGCTTGAGTCGCTGGTGGAACGGGGTATTCTGGCGCGGCTGCCGGGATCGGTCCTTTTTCGTGCCGAGGATTTCGGCGCGGCCGCGGCAATGATTGTCGAACAGGCGCGTGCAGAAGGGAGGATCACTTTGGCCGACGTGCGCGATCTGCTGGCGACGAGCCGCAAGTATGCCCAGGCGTTGCTGGAGGAGTTGGACTCGCGGCGGATTACGCGGCGCGTGGGGGATGAGAGAGTGCTGCTGGGAGGAGAGCAGTGAGCGGAATGGCATATCGCCGGCTGGGGCGGACCGGTCTCAAAGTCTCGCCGCTGTGCCTGGGATCGATGCAGTTTGGCTGGACTGCGGACGAGGAGACCAGTTTCGCGGTCATGGACGCGTTTGCCGCGGCCGGCGGGAATTTCATCGACAGTGCGGACATCTACAGCCGCTGGGTGGAAGGGAACGCGGGGGGCGTCAGCGAGGAGGTGATTGGGCGCTGGATGAGGTCGCGAGGCAACCGGGAGAAGATGGTCATCGCCACGAAGGTGCGCGGGCAGATGGGGCCGGGGCCGAATGACCAGGGGCTGAGCCGGAAGCATATCGTCGGGGCCTGTGAGGCCTCGCTTCGCCGTCTGCAGACGGATGTAATCGACCTGTACCAGGCGCACTATTTCGACGCGGAGACGCCAATAGACGAGACTCTGGACGCGTTCGACCGGCTGGTGCAGCAGGGCAAGGTGCGTTATATCGGTTGTAGCAACTATCCGGTATGGCGGCTGATGGAGGCGCTGTGGACGAGCGACCGGCACGGCCTGGTATCCTACTGTTCGCTTCAGCCTCACTACAACCTGGTGCATCGGAAGGAGTTTGAGCAGGAGCTGGCCGAAGTTTGCCAGGCTTACGGACTTGGCGTCATTCCCTACAGTCCGCTGGCGGGCGGTTTTCTGACGGGCAAATACAGCCGCGAGGGCGCTGAGGACAGCGTGCGGGCTGGGAGCGTACGCAGCCGCTATTTCAACAAGGCCGGTTGGAGCGCATTGGATGCGGTGCGGTCCGTTGCCGCCGAACTTGGTGCAGCGCCGCCGTCAGTCTCACTGGCGTGGCTGCTGGCAAGGCCGGGAATGACGGCGCCGATTGTCGGGGCGAATACGGTGGAGCAGCTGCTGGGGAGCCTAGCGGCGCTCGAATTGCGTTTGGAGCCTGAGCACGTGGAGAGGCTGGACGGGGCGTCGGCGTGGTAGCGCCCGCTGCTGTGGGACCGGCCTTTTGCCTTGTCAGATCAGCCGCAGCTGCCGGTCTTCGGCTTTGGGGCGGGAGCGGCGGGGCTGGGGTTGCCGTACCTCCTGCAGGGCGACGGCGATGTCGGATACGAAGGAGGAGACGCGATTCTCCATCGACTGGCCGAAGAGAAAGCGCCGACCGGCGTGGGTCAGGAACAGGCGGCGCTGGGCGCGTGTCATGCCCACGTAGAAGAGGCGCCGTTCTTCCTCGATGTTTGTGTCGCGATTGGCAGGCAGGTAGGGTAGGAGCCCCTCTTCGCAACCGACGATGAAGACAACGGGGAATTCAAGCCCCTTGGCGGCGTGCAGGCTCATAAGGGTCACGCGGTCGGCTCGCTGGTCGTAGTGATCGGTTTCGCCCTGGAGCGCCATCGTTGTGAGGAAGTCCTGCATGCGGTTGCGGAAAGGCGCGGCCCGGCGCTTGATGCGGTCGATCCGGGCGCGTTCGGCGTCACTGTACTTGGCGCCGCGCAGCCTTGCCCACCCCGGCGCGACGGCCTGAATGCGCTCGGCGACCTGTGCCGAGGCGCTTTCGACCAGGTCCTCCACCAATTCGACGACACTCCCCTCGCTTAGCGCCCTGTTCGACCCCTTCAAAATCCTGTCCCAGTGGATAGGGTTTTCCCGCTTCTGCGTCAACCATAGTAGGGCCATGATTTCACGGACGGGTTTCTGTTCGGTGAGGGATGTTCCGCCTACTGTCTCGAACGGGATGCCGGAGCGGTCGAAGGCCTCTTCGAGCAGCCTGCCTTGGGCGTTGAGGCGGTAGAGAACGGCGAAGTCGCCGAAAGTCCGGTCTTCGGGCGGCCCGCCCTCTTCCAGCCTGCCGGAGTCTAGTGAGAAGTAGCTGGTCCCGCCCACCATCTGTTCGACCTGATGGACGACGTACTCGGCTTCGGCGCGGTCGGTGGGGGCACGGTAGACGTCCAGCTTGATCTGGTCGGCGAAATTGGCGATCAGCTCTGCGGCCTGGTGGTCCGGATTGCGTGCAATCACCTGGGCAGCGGCGTCGAGAATCGCCTGCGCTGAGCGGTAGTTGCGTTCGAGACTGAGTCGTTGCGCGCCTGCGAAGTCTTCAGCAAAAGAGAGAAAGAAGCGGTGATCGGCCCCGCGGAAGCCGTAGATCGCCTGGTCGGGATCGCCGATGACGCAGAGATTTGCGCCTGGGCCGGCGAGTTTTCGCAGCAGCCGGTATT
Source organism: Caldilineaceae bacterium (assembly GCA_022827195.1). Classification (GTDB taxonomy): domain Bacteria; phylum Chloroflexota; class Anaerolineae; order Caldilineales; family Caldilineaceae; genus Bin5. Next base: position 76,327 of record JAJDTL010000039.1, on the reverse strand, counting down.
GGGCGGTGTTCACGTCCTGGTATTCGTCGACTGAGATCCAGCGGTAGCGTGCGTGCAGCGTCTGCAGAGTAGACGGGTCGGTCTCGAGAAGCTGGAGGGCGCGCAGGACCAGGTCATCGAAATCGAGGGCGCCGGCCTTGGAGAGTGCGGCCTGGTATCGTTGCCAGACGTTTTGGTCGAGGGCCGGGGTGCCGCCCAGCGAACTGTCGTTTTCGATTCCGTTCTTGCGGGCCGAGATCTCGTCCAGCGCCGAGCGGAGTTCCCTGGCGGATAGCTCTGGGCAGGCGTGAGACAGCAGCCGGCGGCGGTCCTCCTCAGCAAGAATTGTGAAGGCAGGCGAAATCCCGATTGAAGCGCCAAAGTCATGGAGAAGCTCGGCAGCCAGCCTGTGGAAAGTGGCGACGGTTACCTGGGCTGCGCGCTCATTTCCCAGCAGCTGTTGCAGGCGCTCCCGCATCTCTTCGGCGGCGCGATTTGTGAAGGTCAGCGCCAGGATTGACGAAGGCGGCGCGTTGAGATTCCGGACCAGGTGGGCGATGCGGACCGTGAGTGTGCGCGTTTTGCCGGTGCCGGGTCCGGCGACGATGGCCAGTGGGGAATCGGTGTGGGTGGCCGCGGCCCGCTGCTCGTCGTTGAGTTGCTGGAGCCAGTTGTTTGGCGGCTGCGTAGCGTCGAGATCGAGTCCCAGCGTGTATTGGCCTGTTTCCTCCAAGGTGAAGTTTGAATGCTGGGTTTGCGGCTCTATTGGAGGCGGGGGCGGCGCCTCAGCCGGCGCCGCCGCGGGAGCCTGACTCGCAATGTCTTGGGTCGCTTGCCTGGGAGCCGGCTCTTCGGCAAACATTCCGATCTGGACAAAGGCGTTCCGCTCGATTTCGTCGGCGAACATGCGGATGACGCCGTACTCGCCGTCGTAGCCGCTCTGGGTGTGCACCTCGCCGGCCCTCATGCGGCGGATGCCTTCCGCCAGAAGCGGGGTGCCAGCAGCCCCGATGTCTTCCAGGGGGCTTTCGCGCAGAATCGTCAGCTCGGGACCGAGCCGGCCCAACAGGCGCAGATACTCGGCCTGCACACGCTTGGAATTGGGGCCGACGCCGAGGAGCTCGCTCAACGCCTCGGGCAGGGGGATGAGGCTTGCGAATGGGGCGGCCGAAGGCGGATGGAAGCCGAGGTCGCGGTCGGCCAACTCCGCGACGCGGTGGTATACGCCGACCGTGACGGGTCTGCCGCAGGTTGGGCAGAGCCCCTTGTTTGCCACTGTCGTGACCGGCTCCCAGCAGACTCCGCATTTGCGGTGGCCGTCGAGGTGATATTTGCCCTCTTCGGGGAAGAACTCGATGGTGCCCAGAAATTGGGACGGATCGCGGCTGCGGAGGGCATCGAAGAGCGCGTCGTAACAAAGGTCGGTGTCGAATAGGGTCGCTTCGCGGGCGAGTTTGGGTGGCGAGTGCGCGTCCGAATTTGAGATCAGGGTGTAGTTGTCCAGCCAGGAGACGCGCCAGTTCATGGGCGGGTCGGAGGAGAGGCCGGTCTCAACGGCGAAGATGTGGGAGGAGAGATCGCCGAAGCACTCGTTGAGCGAATCGAATCCGGACATGGAGCCGAGGAGTGAGAACCAGGGCGTCCAGATGTGAGCCGGGACCAGATGGCAGCGGTCGTCGACTTCGAGCACGATTTCGAGCAGATCGCGGCTGTCGAGACCAAGGATGGGCCGGCCGTCGGAGCGAATGTTGCCGATCTTTTCCAATTCGGCCTGGAGGAGGACGGTCGCATCAACCGACGGGGCGAAGACGATGTTGTGGACTTTGCGGGTGCGGTCGAATTTCTTGTAGATGTTGCTAATTTCACCGCCGATGAGAAAGCGGACGGTCCCGCGGCAGGTGGCGGGGACTTCGTCGGCTACGGCGGCGGTGTATTCGGACTTGAGCTGGAACAGGCCGTCTTCGGCCGGCTCCAGCTTTTCCTGAAGCTCCTGCAGCCAGCCTGGGTGGGCGATGTCTCCGGTGGCGACGACCTGGACGCCTTTGAGCTGGGCCCATTTCCATAGGTGTTCAAAGGTCAGGTTCTTGCTCGTGGCCCGTGAGTAGTGGGAGTGTAGATGGATGTCTGCGACGAGCTTCATTTGGTCTGCCAGCTGTCCCAGTAGGTCCTGTCGCGCATTGGCTTGCGCTTGGCGGGGCGAAAGTCATCGCCCTTGAAATAGGCCACGGGCAGGAGCGCGGCCTGTGTGATTCCGTCGGGAATCCCCAGGATGGCGGCGATTTCGCGCTCGTGCTGCAGGTGGAGCGTCGTCCAGGCGGCGCCGAGTCCACGCGCGCGCAGCGCCATCATCAGCGACCAGGCGGCGGGCAGAATCGAGCCATAGAGGCCGGCCTGCGATGCAGGCGCGGCGTCCTCCGGGCGGCCTTCGATGCAGGGAATGACCAGGACGGGTACGTTCTGCATGTTATCGGCCAGGTACTGAGCCGAGCTGATGACGCGTTGCATTTGCTTCTCTGCGGCGGTCAGGTCGGGCCCGGTTGCGACCTGCCGGGTTGCGTTGTAGCCGTACCAGGCCTGACGGTAGCGGTCGGCGATTCGCTGTTTCTTTTCCCGGTCGGTGACGACGACAAAGTGCCAGCCCTGGCGGTTGCTGCCGGTGGGCGCCTGGCCGGCGATCTCCAGACAGTGTTCGATGACCTCGCGTTCGACAGGGCGATCAAGGTCGAGCCGTTTGCGCACGGAGCGGGTTGTGGTCAGGAGGTGGTCAAGGACTGCCAGGTTCTCCGGTGTTGCCAGGTTCATTTGGTCTCCTTACGCATGCTATGCAGCGCATTGCAGAAAGCCTTGTGCTCCCGCGATGCAATCCCCTTTTGCAGCGCCTCCAAGAGGCGAGCAACTTCTCCTTCGATCAGCGCTTCAGGCAGCAGCCATAGGCCTGGGAGCATTTCGCTTTTGAGCAGGTCGCTTGCGTCAGGTTGCAGCTCTTCGTAGACACCTTCGCGCAGAATGAACCAGATTACGCGCTGCTCGTGAGCGATAAAGACGATGTATTCGGCCACGCCGCTGCGGGCGTAGACGCGTTTTTTCTGATTCAGATCGTAACTGGCGCTGCTGGCAGCCACTTCGACGATCAGTTCAGGCGCGCCTTCCAGGTAGCCGTCCTCTCCAACTTTGGAATTGCCTCCGTACTCCGGCAAGAGGCGTAGGAGGCCGTCAGGTTGCGGTTCGTTTTCGAAGTCCAGGCGGAGGGTGGCGTTGTCGCTGCCCTCCACTCCGGGTGTTGCGGCGCTATACAGGTTGAGCCAGCCGATTGTGTGAAAGTGTGGCTTGCCGTGTTCGCGGTGCCGTGTGGGGGATGGCACGTAGACGACTCCTTCGATGAGTTCCGCCTTCTTGATCTCAGGATGGGCCGCGTAGATGCGCTCGAACTGGGCGCGAGTGAGGCGGTCGCCGCTGTTAAGGGGAGGCGGGGGTGGCTTTTCCTGGGCGACGGGCGTGGGTGTGCTGCGTTCGAGCGTCGAAACGGCCATTGCTGACCTCCTTGCCCTGTTGCGGGCGCGTCATGTTGCCCGCAATTATACCCGATCCGATTGGGCCGATTCAATCCTTCCACTGGCGGTCCATAATCGAGTAGCCGCCATCTACGATTAGCATCGTGCCGGTGACGAATTCGGCAGCGTCAGAGGCGAGGAATATGGCGCCGCCGGCGAGGTCGTCGGCTGTTCCGAGGCGGCGCGCCGGCGTCTTGTGGCGAATTTCCTCGCCGAGCGGGCCGTCGAGCAGGTCGCGGTTGATGTCGGTCTTGTGCCAGCCGGGGAGGAGTGCGTTGACCTGGATGTTGTGCACGGCGAGCTCGACCGCGAGGCCGCGGGTAAGGCCAAGCAGGCCGGCCTTGGCGGCGGCGTAGTTGGTGACATTGGGGGGCCCCAGGATGGAGTACATGGAGCCGATGTTGATGATTTTGCCGCCGTTGCCGGCGTTTACCATGGCCTTGGAGGCGGCCTTGGCGCAGTAGAAGCCGCCATTAAGATGGGTGTCGATGACGGCGTGCCAGTCGGCGGTTTCCATGTCGAGGATGTCGGTGCGGCGGGCAATTCCGGCGTTGTTGACGAGGATATCGAACCTGCCGTGACGTTCGGCGATTGCGGCGACGGCCTGGTCGACGGCGCCTTCGTCGCGCACGTCGAGGGAGATCACTTCGTGACCGTGCCCAAGCTCCTGTGCAACGGCTGCGTTTTTGTCCGGATTGCGTCCTGTGGCGATTACGGTGGCGCCCATCGCCTTGTAGCCCAGCGCGATGGAGCGGCCGATGCCACCGTTGCCGCCGGTTACGAGTGCGACCTTGCCCTGCAATGAAAATGAGATCTGCATGCCACTCCTCCTGGGGTTGTGCGTGAAGACGAAAGGCGGCGCCGGGCGAATGAACGGTGTGAAGGCGGCGCGCGACTTAGCAAACAGCCGGCCAAGCGGTGGTCTGGCTGAGGGCTAGGTGCTATTTTCGGGGAAGGGAAGGAGATATGCAAGGCTGGGGATTGGTCGGGAGCCTCTTATGCAACATTCAAGTATTTCATTGACCGGCTTTCGAGACCGGAGGAAGTGGGTTGGAAGGGTGCCGTGGCGGAGCCAAAATTGCTCCAATTTCGGTAGATTTCGAAAGTTGTAGTCAGACTCACAGAGTGTCCGCCGGCGGGGGCATTCAATGCAAGGGGGAGCGCTTGAACCGCGAGCCTTGGACTTGGACCCTTAGGGTGCGGGCAGAGGGGGAAGAGAGGGCAGCTCTCCAGTTTTGCGGAGGGGCCGCTGAAGCATAGGGGCCACAGGCGTACCGGCATTCGGGCCTGCCGCCGCATGTTTTGCACTCAATGATGAGTGCCGTCCAAAGGGGGACGACCAGATGACGAAGCAGATTTTTTCAACGCTTGCAGCGATCCTACTGCTGTCGGGCTGTACAGTCGATCCGGCAGCTATTGCGATTATTCCCACACCCGTTCCCGAGTTTTCTGACCCGCCTTGCGAACCCATGCAGGAGGCGGTATTTGTTGCATACCGCGACTCCGGCAGCGAAATCGCCATCTACTGCGGAGAGGTGGCGGTGAAAGACAGATGGCTGCTGAATTGGGCCGAAGAGGCCATCACGCGTGACGGCAGCTTGAAATTGGCTGAGGCTCTTGGCGAAGACGGCAACCCGACCGAAGTCACGACGCTCTACATGGGTGTTTTTCTGGCGGCCGACCGGGCATGTCTTGAGGATAGGAGGGAACTGGCGACGCTGATTGAGTCCTATGCAAGCGAATACGAGAAGCGCAAAACCGTCGACTTTCCACTGCTATCGGCAGCTGACTTGCTGTCGTCAGAAACTGTCGTCCCCGGCCGTCACAACGGTCTGGAGCAGCAGGAGACATCGCTCGAATCGGTCCGAGTGGACTGCAGCGACAAAGTGGCCTCGTTTTCTGCGATTCCGGACCCGCCTCCACTGTGCATCGCGAACTCTTCCGCTGGAGAAAGCCTTTGCTTCAACGGGGCACCCAGCGTGAATCCGGACGCGGCGTGTGGGGGACAAAGCTCCGATTCGCTCTCAACTTCACGGGCGAGCTCGGAGTAGAGGCGATACGGAGCGCGCCGGTGCAGGGCTAAGGGCTTCGATTGACTGCGTATGCGAAAGGCCGTTATGCCGGCGGCCTCAAGAGCGCCGGGGCGCCCAAGGCCAAAGCGATGGCGGGTTCGGTCTGCGCGACTGGAGCGGGGATAGTGCATTACTTCAAGCCAATCGAAGAAGATGATCCGGGCTTGGCAGCAGTCCTGCGGGGCATTATGTGGCTCCTGTTTGTCCCGCTGTTGCTGGGCATATATGGCGGCTGGCTGTTTCAGGCAATTGAGTTGCCGATGACAGGTATAGGGGGCAGAATCATCACATTGGTGGCCCCTTCCGTATACTTTCTTGTTCTTGCCCCGACTCTACTGTTCTATACGGGTCCGATATCGTTTCTCGTCATCTGGTGTGCGGGCCTTGTGATCTGCACTTGGCTCTGGCTTATCTCTCAAAGCGGATGGAAGGTAAGGGCGATTTCGCTCTTGCCGCTGGCACTGCTCCTGATGGCTCCAATTGCAGTGACAGGAATGTATGAGCCTGCGCCTCTGTCGACTCCTGGGCTTAGGTCGGGTGGGGAAGTGGCCTGGCTTACACGGCCGCGAGGAAGCCTGGGGCTCGCCATCAGGCGCGCCCGGTTCGAGCTTGGCACGTACCAATATGATGACGAGTTCAAGCTACACGGTTGGAGTGACGACGGGCGGCTATACTACAGCTCCTTCGGGCCGTTTGGCCGGAGAACCTTGTGGGTGTACGACCCGGCGGCCGGTGAGCGAGCATGGCGGACCGGCTCTTTGCCTGAAGGTTTTCAGCCGGCGACGGAGGTAAGCCAGCTCAATCTGCGTCATCCCAGCAGTCGATTGCGGCAGAGGCAACCGGTCGGCCGTGGAGAGACCTCCTGGAATCCGCGTGTGATTGAGGAGTCCGTCTCTGCGGACGGCGCGATGCGGGCGCTCGTCATTAATGACGCTTCCGTGCTACATTATGAGGTAGTCGTGGTCCGGCGAATCGATCCGTGACCGGCCCCGCTGCCTGGAAGTGGGCGGACTGCTTGGCGGTGCAGTCGTTCCTACGGTACCAAGAGCTCAGCGGGAGGTGCATTCAAGGGCGGGCTTGGGCTGGGGGAGGCGTCGCCTGATTGATGACTTGGACGGATCTGCCGCGACAGTCTGGAGGGAATGTAGATGGAGCGCTTCAAACGGCCCAGACGGGCCAGGTCCGGCCCGTCAACTTTCCTGAAGGTCCTTATGTGGATCCTTTTCTTGCCTCTGCTCCTGGGCGTCTATGGCGACTGGGTTTTGCAGAACTTTGTGGAGACGATGCCGGTATGGTTGGAGAGGACCCTTTCCACAATGGGTCCACTGCTGGCTATTCTCTTCCTGATTCCGACCCTGGTTGTCTATGCAGGTCAAGTTTCTTTTCTGGTCTTTTGGGGCGTTGGGCTGGTGCTCTGCATCGTGCTTTGGGTTTTCGCACAGCGGGGAAGGGTCGCACGTGCAGTCTCGTTTGTGCCACTGGCCCTGATTGCCGTTGCGCCTCTTGCAGTGCCGGCGATGTACGGCAGGTACGATGCCCTGGAGGTCTTCCAGGCGCCGCCGGGGTATGAGGTGGACTGGCTTACCAAGCCTCAAAGCCTGCTGGAAGGTGCGATTCGACGCGCCCAGTATGAGCTGGATGATTTCCATGGTCGCTGTCAATACAGGTTGCTTGGCTGGAGCGGGGAAGGCGTTCTCTACTATTTCACGGAGAATGAGCCCTGGGAAACGTGCAATGGCGGTGACTATTGGATGTATGATGCGGCCGGCGGGGTTGGGCCACAGCGGATCGACGGACCACCGGTCGACTTTGCGTCTTCGACCGAGGTCAGTTCGGGTCCGGAACATCCCAGCGGCGACACGAGTATTGTCGCATGGAGGGGAAGGCTGGTCGAGGAGTCTGTTTCGCCGGACGGTGATATGAGGGCAGCAGTGATCCAGGACTGGTCGCCGCTACACTACGAGGTGGTCGTGCTGCGGTATACGGAGCAGTGAGTGATTGTCTTGGCGAAGAGCTACGGGAGCGTTTTGGAGGTAGTGTGAATTCAGGACGCGCCAGAGTTGACAATGGGTTTCTTGCGTGATATTCTCGCTTCAATTACAATCTTGCAGAGCCAATCCGCCTCCAAACCAGGACGAATCGACAGCGTGAGCGATCAAAGATCTGACGAAGTAATGACGATTGCCGATCTGATTTGCAGCGAGGACGATTCGCTCTTGCCGATCAACCTTTTGGACGGGCCGAGCGCCGCGGAGATCCTGTTGTCGAGCAACCTGCGCCACGAGTGGCGCGGGTTTTCTTTTGGCAACTTCTGGTTTGGCTATTATTTTGGCGTGAGCCAACCGTCTCCACTGGCTGAGGAGCGTTGGGCTGTGTAAGGGCAGCTGACGTAGAAACACTCAAAGCGTGGAGACGAACTCCACGCTTTTTTTGTTGGCATTCAGGCGTATTGCGGGCAAGGGTTGGCCCGCCGCTACAGGGTAGGGGAACGTAGAAAAGAGGCAAGTTCGCAGCGCCTCCGGGGCGAGTTCCCGGGGTGAAAGTTAGGGGGAGCCGTGATCTGTCGAGGGATACGGGGTGCGACGACGGTGGAAGAGGACACGCCTGAGGCCATATTGCGGGGCACGCGTGAACTCCTGGCGCTGATGATTCGTCTAAACGGGATAGAGTCTGTGGATGTGTGCAGCGCCATCTTTACGACGACCCGCGATATTGTGAGCCAGTATCCGGCGCTGGCAGCGCGCCAACTGGGGTGGATGGATGTGCCTCTGCTTTGCGGGCACGAGATGGAGGTGCCCGACAGCGTGTCTATGTGTGTGCGGATCATGGTTCACTGGAATACAGACACGCCGCAGGATGAGATACACCATGTCTATCTTAAGGAGGCGCAAAGCCTGCGTCCCGACCAGAGCCTGGCTTCAGAGATCGATATGGACGAGCTCAACCGCTGGATTGACGAGCAACTGGCCAACTTAGCCGAGGGCGTCTGAGAGGCCGCGCGGGAAGGGGTAGACGGCTGGTTGGAATGGTGTGCAGACGCAGATAGAAAGATTGGAGCAGTCCGATGAGAGTTGTCGCATTTCAAGGAGAGAACGGCGCCTACTCCGAGGAGGCGATCCGCCAGCAGTATGGCGCCGACGTCGAGGCGTTGCCCTGCCGTACGTTTGAGGACATATTTGCCGCGCTTGGCGAGGAGCGGGCCACGGCCGGGGCGGTGCCGGTAGAGAACTCGCTGGCGGGCAGCATCAACAAGGCGTACGACCTGCTGCTGGACCACGACTTTCGCGTGCAAGGAGAGATTCTGCTGCGGGTGCAGCACAACCTGTTGACGCTGCCGGGCAACGGAGAGAGGATAGAGCAGGTGCGCAGCCATCCGCAGGCGCTGGCGCAGTGTGAAGGGTTTCTGAACCGCCACGGATACGAGGCGATTCCCTGGTACGACACGGCGGGCAGCGCCAAGGAGCTGGCCGAGAAGCCGGAGCCTAACGTTGGCGTGATTGCGAGCGCACTGGCCGGCGAGATCTACGGGCTTGAGGTTGTTCAGAGCGGCATCGAGGACTTGCACTACAACTTTACGCGTTTCTTCATCGTCGGCAGGGGTGACGCGGAGCAGACGTCAAACGCCAAGACGTCGCTCGTCTTCGCCACGCCTCACAGCCCCGGAGCGCTCTATGCCTGTCTCGGCGAGTTTGCTGAGCGCAACATAAACCTGGCGAAATTGGAGAGCCGTCCACGCCGCAACCGTCCGTGGGAGTATGTCTTTTACCTGGACTTTGTGGGCCACTGGCAGGAGCCGGATTGCAGCGCCGCGGTTCTCGGGCTGCTGAATCGTGCTGCGTTTGTGAAGATGCTGGGCAGCTACCCGGCGGCGGCGCTGCCGACCCAGGAACAGTACGCGCAGGAGGCCAACCTGCAGATCTAGTGGGTATGTGTGCCGGCCCCGGCCGCGCACGAGGAGCGGGGATGCCCTCGTCGCAGACGGGGCTTGTTCGGAAGGACAAGAAGACAAGATCAGGAGATAGAGATGGTCGTCGTAATGAAAGCAAGTGCAACCACAGCCGAGATTGGAAATGTGATGCAGCGGGCCGAGGCGCTGGGCGCGCAGACACAGCCGATCTACGGGCAGGACCATACCGTAATCGCGCTGATCGGCGATCTGACGCGGGTCCGCCGGGAGACCTTCGATGCGATGGCGGGCGTGCTGAAGACGGTCCGCATCCAGGATCCATACAAGCTGGCAAGTCGTGCTACGCATCCTGAGGGCACGGTTATCAATGTGGACGGAATCAGGTTTGGCGGCGAAGAGGTCGTCGTCATGGCCGGACCCTGCAGCGTCGAAAGCCGTGCGCAGATCATCGAGACGGCGATGGCGGTGAAGGAGGCGGGGGCAAGCGTGCTGCGCGGCGGCGCGTTCAAGCCGCGGACCAGCCCATACAGCTTCCAGGGCCTGGGGGAAGAGGGGTTGAAGTATCTGGCCGAGGCGAGAGAGATGACAGGGTTGCCTGTGATTTCCGAAGTTATGACGATCGAGGCGATCGACATGGTGGCCGAATACGTCGATATTCTACAGATCGGTGCGCGCAATATGCAGAATTACGGTCTGCTGCAGGCGGTGGGGAAGGCGAAGCGACCGGTCATGCTCAAGCGAGGCATCAGCGGCGAGATAAATGAGCTCCTGATGTGCGCCGAGTACATTCTGAGCAACGGAAATATGGAAGTGATGCTGTGCGAGCGGGGCATTCGCACCTACGAGACGGCAACACGCAACACTTTTGATCTGAATGCAATTCCGGTATTGAAGCGGTCCTCGCACCTGCCGGTCGTTGCCGATCCTGCCCACGGCACGGGAGACTGGGAGTTGGTCCCGCCGATGTCGCTGGCGGCGGTGGCAGCGGGCGCCGACGCCCTCATTCTTGAGGTGCATCCTGATCCCGAATCGGCCATGAGCGACGGTGATCAGAGTCTCAAGCCGGAGCGGTTCGCCGAGTTGATGGGCGGACTGCGAAAGGTAGCTGAGGCGGTTGGCCGCAAGGTTGCTTCGCCGGGCGAGCAGGAGAGCGTGCCTATCGATGCCGACGGGAGGCGCGCGGTCCTGGCTTGACAAAATTGACAGTTAGCGGACGGGCAGGCAGTTTCGCCTTCCCGCCGAATTCATCCTACATTGATATTTCAGCTGAACAACTGTACCAGGAAAGGATCTATCAATGATTGTCGTAATGAAGCAGCACGCATCGCCGGAAGAGGTGGAAGGGGTCGTCAAGCGCGTCGAGGAACTGGGCTATAAGGTGCATCTCAGCCGGGGTGAGGCGCGCACAGTTGTCGGTATCATCGGGGCCGACGACTATCTGATCCAGCAGGACACGTTTGAGGTGCTTGATGGCGTGGAGAAGACGGTGCGCATCATGCAACCCTACAAGTATGCGAGCCGCGATTTCGTTCCATCGTCGACGGCGATTCCGGTCAACGGCATCACGGTGGGCGGCGAGAAGATCGTGGTGATGGCAGGGCCGTGCAGCGTCGAGAGCCGCGAACAGATTCTGGAGACTGCCCATGCGGTGAAAGAGGCAGGCGGCTCGGTGTTGCGCGGGGGCGCTTACAAGCCGCGCAGCAGCCCCTACAGTTTCCAGGGCCTGGGCGAAGAGGGGCTCAAGTATCTGGCCGAAGCCCGCGAACAGACGGGTCTGCCGGTGATCACCGAGGTGATGAGCTCTGAGGACATCGAACTGGTAGGTGACTACACGGACATCTTCCAGATTGGCGCCCGCAACAACCAGAATTACCCGCTTCTGAAGGCGGTCGGCAAGACGAGCAAACCGGTCTTTCTCAAGCGGGGGATCAGCGGCACGATCCAGGAGCTGCTGATGGGGGCCGAGTACATTTTGAGCAATGGCAACATGCAGGTGATGGTGTGCGAGCGGGGGATCCGCACGTACGAGACTGCCACGCGCAATACTTTCGATATCAACGCGATACCGGTGTTGAAGCAGTTGACGCACTTGCCTGTTGTCGCCGACCCCGCGCACGGTACAGGTCAGTGGGAGTACGTAAGTCCGATCGCGAAAGCAGCGGTGGCCGCCGGCGCCGATGCCCTGATGATCGAGGTGCATCCCAACCCGTCCAAGGCCTGGAGCGACGGCGCCCAAAGTCTCACCTTCCAGCGTTTCGGCAACCTGATGAAGGAGTTGCGCACGGTTGCCAGTGCGGTTGGGCGCGAGATCTGAGGAGAGGCTGATGTTTTTGGTTGGTCGCCGCGGCATTGATAGAGCTGCGAAGACTCGGAAACTCAGCAGGGTATCATGAAGTCTCTTTCTGATTGCAGCGTCACCGTGATTGGGCTTGGCCTGATGGGGGCGAGCCTGTGCATGGACCTGAAGCGGCGGAACCTGTGTCGCGAGGTGCGGGGCGTCACGCGCAGCATCAGCACGATATTACGCTCATTCGAGGAAGAAGCGGTCGACCTGGCCACGACCGACCTTGGTTCCGGCGTCGCGGGTGCGGATATCGTCATTCTTTCGACGCCGGTGCGAGCGGTCGTCACGATACTTGAACGGCTGGGTCCGATCCTGTGGCCGGGGACCGTTGTCATGGATATGGGCAGCACCAAGGCGGAGATCTGCGCGGCGATGGAGGGCCTGCCGCCGAGGATTCAGCCGATCGGCGGCCATCCTATGACCGGCAAGGAGACGGCGGGTTACGCGTCGGCCGAGAGCGGTCTCTACGAGCAGGCGCCGTGGGTGCTTTCGCCCCTTGCGCGCACGAGGCCGGAGACGGTCGCGCTCGCAACTGAGCTGGTCAAGGCGATCGGGGCCTATCCGATTGTGCTTGAGCCGGTGCGGCATGACCGGCTGGTGGCCGCCATCAGTCATCTGCCGTATCTGCTTGCCAGCGCGCTGGTGCACACGGTGGCCGACGGCGCGGCGTCCGACAGCACCGTCTGGGAGCTGGCAGCGGGCGGTTTCAGGGACACGAGCCGCGTGGCGGCAAGCGATACGCAGATGTTTCTCGATATTCTCATGACCAACCGGGAGGCGGTCCTGACTCAGCTGGATGCTTTGGGCGGTCATCTGAATGAGCTGCGGGGGTTGCTGGCGGACTGTGACGAAGAGTCGTTGTCGGAGAAACTCTCCTGTTCGCAGGCGTTGCGGTCGGCGTGGCAACAGAACAAGGCGTTGCCGGCGGCGCAAGTGGGCGACTGAGAGCGCGGGATTCGGCGGCGGCTGGGCGACCGAGGCCTCCCCGCATTGCCGCGCTGGGCGTTCCGGTGTCTACCGCGTGGCTGCGTACAATTTCAAATTCACCTATCCACTCTAACTATGGCAGACATTCTCAAGATCAGAAATAGCGGTCCGCTGGTTGGCCGTTGCACGGTGCCGGGCGACAAGTCGATCAGCCATCGGGCGGTGATATTCAGCTCGCTGGCAGAGGGGCGTTCCTACATCCGCAACTTTCTGGACGGGCATGATTGCCGGGCGACGATGAACATCATGCGGGCAATGGGCGTCGCCATTGACGAAATCAGCCCGACACAGTTGGAGATTGACGGCGTCGGCATCGACGGTCTGCGGGAGCCGGATGGTGTGTTGGATTGCGACAACAGCGGCACGACGATGCGACTGCTGGCGGGGCTGCTTTCCGGGCAGGAGTTTGTGAGCGTGCTCAGCGGCACGGCCCAGATCCGCGGCCGTCCGATGGCCCGCATCGTTGAGCCGCTGCGTTCGATGGGGGCGCAGGTCTACGGGCGTCAGGGCGGCAGGTATGCGCCTCTGACAATTGTGCCAGGTCGGCTGGAAGCGATCGAGTACGAGATGCCGATCGCCAGCGCGCAGGTGAAAAGCTGCCTTCTGCTGGCAGGACTGTACGCGCACGGGCTAACCGTCGTTCACCAACCGGGGCCGGCACGCGATCATACCGAGCGAATGCTGATATCGATGGGTGCGCCGATCTCGGCGCTCGGCAACACGACGCACAGCGAGCGACCCCAGTCGCCGCTCAAACCGATGAGCCTGTTCGTTCCCGGTGACATCTCCTCGGCAGCCTTTCTTCTTGTGGCGGCCTCGGCCCTGTCCGACAGCAACCTGACGATTCTGGACGTTGGCATCAACGCCACGCGCACAGGCATCGTGGACGCGCTGTCGGAGATGGGGGCCAGCATTCGGCGCAGAGAACGGCCTCATCAAGGGGGGGAGCCTGTCGCGGACCTGATTGTCAGCGGCGGCGGCCTGCAAGGGCTGGAGTTCGGCGGCGGCCAGATTGTCACCATGATCGACGAGCTGCCGGTCCTGGCGGTAGCTGCTACGCAGGCCGAGGGGCGCACGGTGGTACGCGATGCCCAGGAGCTGCGGGTGAAGGAGACCGACCGGATCGCCACGACCGTTTCCGAACTCAAAAAGCTGGGGGCGCGGATTCATGAGAGGCCCGACGGATTCATCGTTGACGGGCCGACGCCGCTGCGAGGCACCACGGTGGACAGCCACGGCGATCACCGGCTGGCGATGGCGCTGGCGGTGGCCGGTCTCATTGCGGACGGCGAGACGACGATTCGCAACGCGCATGTTACAGCGGACAGCTTCCCTGGATTCGAGACCACGCTGCGCGCCCTGGAGGTGGAGGTACAAGCGTTGGATCGGGCGAGTTACAATGAGTGAAAAGCAGCAGGAATCGGTCGACTCGGACCTGTTTCCGATCGATATCAACGCCGCAACGACCCTCGTCGGTCTGTTCGGCTGGCCGGTGACCCATTCGGTCAGCCCGCAGATGCACAACGCTGCGTTTGTGGCGCGCCAGATGAACTGGCGCTACCTGGCGTTCGGCGTGCCGCCCGAGCGGGTGGGAGAGGCGGTGGCGGCCCTGCCGGCGCTGGGTCTGCGCGGTGTCAATGTGACGGTGCCGCATAAGCAGGCGGTGATGCCGCACTTGCAGCACTGGACCGCGGCGGCCGAGGCGATTGGCGCGGTCAATACGATTGTCGTTGGCGAGGATGGGGAGCTTACCGGGGACAACACGGACGCGGCCGGTTTCATCGCCGACCTGCGTGCGCACGAAGTCGATCCCTGCGGTATGCGCACGCTGATTGTTGGCGCGGGAGGTTCGGCCAGGGCGGCAGTCTACGGGCTGGCAGAGGCGGGCGTCCGGAGCGTACGGATTCTCAATCGCACTGTGGACAAGGCGGTTGAGCTGGCAGCGACGATGCAGGGCTATTTCCCTGAGATCAGGATCGAAGGCGGAGCGTTTCCCGGCGAGGTAGCTGCCGGGGCAGAGAGCGCCGATCTGATCGTGAACTGTACTTCGCTGGGCATGGACCCGCACGTCGAGGGGCTACCGTGGGAGGAGGACGTCGAGTTTCGCGATGATCAGATCGTCTATGACCTGGTCTACATACCGGCGATGACGCGCCTGCTGCAGCTGGCTTCGACCGACGGGGCCAAAGCGATTGGCGGCCAGGGGATGCTTGTTTACCAGGGCGCGATCGCGTGGGAGAAGTGGACCGGCGAAGCCGCGCCTGTCGCGGTGATGCAGCGGGCGATCAACATTATCTTTGAGCGCAGATGACGGGTTGCGGCCCGTCGGTCGCGATACGCACAGCGAGGAACCGATGACACTGACCACACCATCATCAGTTAATTTCGGCGCGGTACCCGACGAGAGCGGGCGTTTCGGACCCTACGGCGGCAAATATGTGCCCGAGACGCTGATGCCGGCGCTCGATGAACTGGAGGAGGCCTATCTCAACGCGCGCAACGACCAGGAGTTCATGGCCGAATTGGCGCATCTGCAGCATACATACGTCGGCCGGCCGACGCCGCTGTCCTATGCGCGGCGGTTGAGCGAAGAGTTGGGCGGCGCGCAGATCTACCTGAAGCGGGAGGACCTGGCCCATTCGGGTGCGCACAAGATCAACAATGCGCTCGGCCAGGCGCTGTTGATGAAGCGAAAGATGGGCAAGACGCGCATTGTGGCCGAGACCGGCGCGGGCCAGCACGGTGTCGCCACCGCGACCGCGGCCGCGCTGCTGGGTATTGAATGCATCGTGTACATGGGCACGGTCGACATGGAGCGACAGAAGCCGAATGTCTTCCGCATGCAACTGCTGGGCACTGAGGTGCGATCGGTTGACAGCGGGTCGCAGACGCTGAAGGACGCGATCAACGAGGCGATTCGCGACTGGGTCACCAACGTGGAGACGACCCACTATCTGCTCGGAAGTGCTCTCGGCCCCCATCCTTACCCGGCGATGGTGCGCGATTTTCAGTCAATCATCGGCCTGGAGTGTTACAGGCAGATGCAGGACCCCGCCGAGGGCGGCCCGGGGCGAATGCCCGATGCGATCGTGGCCTGTGTGGGCGGTGGCAGCAACGCCATCGGCATCTTCCATCCATTTCTCGAAGAGGAAGGTGTTCGCCTGATCGGAGTCGAGGCAGGGGGACATGGCATCGAGGACGGCGAACATGCGGCGCGGTTTGCCGATCCTGAGCGCGGCCGCCTCGGTGTACTACAGGGCACCAAGAGTTACGTGTTGCAGGACAGCGACGGCCAGATCGCGCTGACCCACTCTATTTCAGCAGGTCTGGATTACGCCAGCGTTGGCCCTGAACACGCCTGGCTCCGGGACGTGGGCCGGTCGGAGTATACCTACTGTACCGACAGGCAGACGTTGGAGGGATTCAAGGCGCTGTGTGAACTGGAGGGGATCATCCCCGCGCTCGAGAGCGCGCACGCGATCGGACATGTACTCGAACTGGCGCCGCAGATGGAGCGGGACCAGGTAGTTCTTGTCAATCTGAGCGGGCGCGGGGACAAGGACCTGGGTACGGTCATGCAGGCTTTTGGCGAAGGAAGTCAATAGCGCCGGGTTTGGGCGCGAGGTGAAAGATGAGCGGAGTCGAACGCATTGAGCGGCTATTTGGAGAGTTGAAACGGTCGGGCAGCGCTGCCTTCATGCCCTATCATGCGATGGGTTATCCTACGCGGCAGCAGTCTCTCGACGTAATCGCAGCGCTGGCTGAGGCCGGGGCAGACCTGTTTGAGATTGGGATTCCTCACAGCGACCCGCTGGCAGACGGTCCCACGATTCAGACGGCAACGTATGCGGCGCTGGTGGGTGGGACGACGGTGGCCGACTGTCTGCAGATGGTGCGTGAGCTGCGCGCGCGCGGGGTCGAGCAGCCGTTCTGCGCGATGAGCTATTACAATCCGATTCTGGCGTTCGGCGAGGAGCGGTTCGCGCAGGCGGCGGCGGACGCGGGGGTTGACGGGTTGATTGTGCCGGATTTGCCGCCGGGCGAGTCGGAGCTGCTGGAGCCGGCCTGCCGCGCGGCCGGGTTGGCGACGGTCTATATGCTGGCCCCGACCAGCACGGAGGAGCGGATCAAGGCAGTGGCGCGCCATGCGACCGGATTCATCTATCTTGTGAGCGTAACCGGCATTACCGGCGCGCGCGACGAGCTGCATCCGGGGCTGCTTGGATTTGTCGAGAGGGTCCGACGCCATACGGACCTGCCTCTCGCGGTCGGGTTCGGTATCAGCACCGGTCCGCAGGCCGCGCGCGTGGCCGAGATCGCCGAGGGGGTCGTCGTGGGTTCGGCGCTGGTCAAGGCCGCGGGTATGGCCGACGGTGTCAGCGAGGTGCGGGCGCTGGCGCGGCAACTGGCAGAGGGCAGCCACAGGGTTGCGGTAGACTGAAGGGCGGGCTGCGGCCGGTCCTATTGAAGGCGATTGTGCATGACTGGACGGAGCTTGAGGCCGAGCTGGAGTGAGAAGCGGGCATCGGCGTCGTTCAGGTCGAGCCGCGTGATGCCGGAGATGCGCTGCAGGCGATAGGTGAGCGTGTTGCGGTGGATGTGCAGAGCGGTGGCAGTCTGGCTGAGGTTACCGTGGCAGGTGAAGAAGGCCTCGAGCGTTTCGACCAGCTCGGCGTTGTGGTTCTGGTCGTGTGCGATTAGCGGTTCCACTGTCTTGCGATAGAAACGGGCGGCCTCGCCGCTTCCTCCAAGCCCCGTCAACAGCTGATAGAGTCCCAGGTCTCCGAAATAGGTGACCGGCGAGGCCTGCCAGGAGTTTCCCATGCGCCAGCTTTCGCGCGCCTGTTCGAGGCTGCGGAGCCAATCGCGCACCGATGCCGCTGGGCGCCCGATCCCGATCACGAGGTTGGCCCTGTTAAACAGTGAGGTGAAATGTTCGACCAGTTGGTTTGCGGTTGCTTTGAACTCGCGCCCGCTGGCGGTGTTTTCTGACGGCCAGAAGAGCAGAGCGGCCTCCGGTCGAACAGATAGCAGGACCGGCTCCGGCTGGCCCTCCAGATAGTTTCGCAGTGCATTGGGCCAGTCCTGGATGCCTTCTGCCTGGACCAGCCAAGCCGAGTGCGGCCGGGTCAGGTCGAATCCGAGCGACCGGCCGCGCTGAATCCAGGCCTCTTCGTCGGCGACTTCGGTGGCAAGCAACTCGTCGAGAAAGACGGCCCGCATTTTTTCCTCTACCGCGCCGACCGCCTGCTCGCGGCTCCAGGCCAGCGCGGCCGCGCCAGCGCCCTGGAGGACGGCTAACCTCTCGACGGTCGAGACATCCTGGCTCGGACCGCCGTTTGAACGCAGCAGCAGGCAGTATCCCTCGATTCGTTCGGCCACAATGACCGGGCTGACAACGAGCTGGCGGAAGCGCTGGTTTCCTTCGACGTGGAGGATGCCGGTCAGTTCGTTGTTCTCGGACAGCGCGGTGCCGAATTCTGCGGCCAGCCAGCTGCGGAGGGTTGTGCGGCTGGGCAGAGAGGCCAGAACGCGGCGCTTGTGCTGTTCTGTCAGGGCCTCGAGGCCGGCGGATGCAATCGGGATCCCTTCATCTTTGAGGAAGAGTACGGGCTGTTCGGAGAAGCGGGCAAGCAGGTCGGCCATCATCTCCAGTCCGCCGCCGTCGAGCTCAATCTGGGTTAGTTCGCGCTGCAGGTCGGCGGCCTTGGCGGCAAGGTAGCCACCGCGGTCGACGATAAGACGGATGACGGTCCGTTCGACCGACTGAAGCGTTTCGGAGTCGGCGAGCGCGATCAGGGGGATCCGGTTTTCCCTGGCGACGGCGACGGCGTCTGCGGGCACGTCGCCCAGCACGCCGACGGCGGCGATTTGGGCATGGTGCAGGCTGTTGACGACGCGGTCGAGGCGGACTTGAGGATCGATCTGGCGCAGGTCGTCAACGTCGATGAGCGCCAGCTCTTCTCCTTCGAGGTTTTGGAAGGCGGGGGGACTGGGGCGCAGGCTGCAGGCCCAGCTAACAGGCCGGTCGAGCAGCTCCCCACCGAAGAGGATTCTGGATCCTTCAGGGAGGGCCAGGCGGTAGATCTCTTCAAGGGTGGTCGCGTCGCGGTACATGATCGTTACCAGCCTGAGCCTTCGGCGCCGCGTACAGTTCTGCTGGGGGCGGGTTGTGCCGTGTCAACGGGTTTAGAATTGAATCAGCGGGCGCTACAACCCGCCCGCTGAACCGGTCGATTCGTTTCACTTGTGGCGCGAGGGCGCCCGGTGTTGCTAATCTTCGACTACTTGCTCCAAGCGTTCAGTGCCCAGCCGACGCAGGCAGCCCAAACTGCCCAGAACAGAATGGCGGCGACGGCAGGCCAGGTGGATGGATTCTGGCCGAAAAGCGGCAGGACTATAGCCAAATTGACGATGTAGCCGAGAACCAGGCCGATGATGCTGGCGAGGAGGAGCTTGCCAATCGACTGGTTCGCGCTCATTGCGCCGACTACGATCGGCCACAGGATGGCGGTAAGGATGCCTATTGGAAGCCCGGCAACGACGAAGCCGAATTCTTCCGCGAATACGCCAGGGAGTACGACGCCGATGATAAAGAAGATGTGGCCGATCAGGCCGGCAATGACGGGCCGCCAATTCTGGCCGAGGGCGCCGCGGGCGTAATCGTAGCCGACGATGGGAGCGGCGCCGATTACGATGCCCAATAAGCCGCCCAGCACAGGCACACCCTTCAGGAGGGCCATGAGCAGCGCGACAATGGCAGCGGCCACAGCTGCGAAGAGGGGAGCTTTCCAGCGTTCGTTGTTGGTCTGAGCGACGCTTGCGGCAGTCAGAAGTGTCATCTTGGGGCCTCCCCGTTCAGGTCGTATCTACTCAATCTGTATGACGCCTCCACCAGAAGGGGGAGGGATATTGGCTACGGGATGCGCTACTGTTCGCCGGGAAGCTGTTCCCATTTCTCGACGGACCAGCCGCTGACGATGAGATACAACTGCGGCGAGCGGTCTCTGCACAGGACCAAGACGAGATCGTTTTCTTCGGTCGCCGCGATGTCATCCAGCCAGATTCCGGCACTGACCAGCGATTGCACTATTCTACCAGCCCGCTGCCAGCCGCGCAAGGGTTCGCTTTCGGGATCTGGAAAAATGCCTGTACCGTAGAGCGTCAGCAGGAGGCTGTTCTCGAGATAGAGGTCGAGATCGAAGAGGGCGCGCGTGTCCGGTCCCGGCCTATCTGTTGCTTCGTCTGTAATCGACTCTTCCCACAGCGCAAGCCCCACAACTTTTTCGCCGGCGACTGTCTCGACGAGGGCCGCGTATTGCTCGTCGTCCAGTTGGAAATGAAGAGTTGGCTGAGCCAAGCCGTTCCTGTTTGCCGGAGTTTTGCTCATTGTCAAATGCGCCACCGCAGATGGGACGGGCTGGACGGCAGTTGCGCCCGCGCGTTCACTGGTTACTCCCGCTCCGGTCCGGTCCGATCACGATCATACGGGTGGGAATCGTTACCGGCTCAGCGAAAAACTGGCCGCCGGCTTCAAAGTGGCTGAATTGGACCGGAAGCCCCTGGTCGATGAAGAGATTGGGGCCGTTCATAGCGTGAAAGTGAAGGTGGGGTCCGGGGGAGTTGCCGCTGTTCCCGACACGTCCCAGCAGTGCGCCGCGCCGGACCATCTGGCCTTCGCTGACCTGCAGACTGGCCTGCTGCAGGTGGGCGTAGTAGCTGAACTCGCCGTTGGCGTGGCTGATGGCGACGGCGTTGCCGAGCAAGCGCCGCATATCGCCGCGCATCATGGCCTGGTCGGGGATGGCGCCGGGGGCCATGTCGGGCATATCGAAACAGAGGAAGGCGACTTTGCCGCCTGCCGCGGCGTAGACCGGCTGATTCCAGCTGAAATGGTCGGAAAGCGCGCGGCCGTCGCCCTGATGTGTGCGGCCTTCCGGGCCCAGCTTGACGAAGTCGAGAGCGAAGGGCTGGCTGTAGACCTCGGTTTTGTGCAGGTCGCTCCAGTCGCCGGCCTGAACGGTCCACCATGCGCCGGCGAGGGGAAAGTAGAGGTCGGTCTGTTGCTCGTGATAGGCGACTGGCGACTGGCAGTGCGCCTGCAGACTCTCTCCGTTTTCGCCGGCCGGGCCTGTGCCCGGCTCCCTGGCGACCGCTGTGATCTCCACGTGCGAGAGGCGATCATATCCATGGAGGAGAAACTGGAGGCTGCGCACGGCGAGGCCGGTGTTGGCGGCAATGGTCAGGTCTGTCTCGCCGGTGCGGTCGCGGACGACGCGGGCGGACCAGCGCTGCTCGAAGAGTAGCTGATGGCCGCGAAAGCCCTGGAAGACGAGGCCCTGCAGCTTGGCATCGCCGTCGTAAGCGGTGATGCCGAGGTCGAAAGCGAGCTCCTGGACAGGTCCTATGTTTGGAAACGGCAGCCGGTCGTAGAGGCCCGCAAGAACAGTCTGCGGGCGCGTCTCCAGCGAGAGTCGGGTCGGCAAGGTCGATCCTCTTTTATCGTCGCGGCGCTACCTGGCGGCATGGCGGTGCCGGTTCCCGTCACCAGGGTACCGTGCCCATTGCACTCGAACCGGAACGAAACTGCAAACCGGCGGCTGGTTCCCGGCGCGGCGCCGGTGCGCGGCGCGGCCTGATCGCCTACTTTTCGTTCGCTTCATTGATCAGGGTTGCGGCCTGCACCACGGCCTCCTCCGGTGTGGCGGCGCGGTCGAGCGCCTGGGCGATCATTTCTTCTGCATAGCCCCAGACCTCGTCCATCTCGGCGTGGTGGGGCAGGGCCAGGGCGGTGTCGGCCTGAAACGAGAAGCCGGTCAACAGTGCGTCGCCGCCGAGGTCGGCGTCCTTGTGCGCGGGCAGACGGCCGGCGATCTGCGCCAGCTGCGAGGCGCTGTCTGCGCCGGTTATATGCCGCGCCAGCGCCAGGGCGTGCTCCAGCCGCTCATCCGGGACAGCGGCATTGAGGAAGACGCCGTCTGCGCCCAACCAGGGGCGTGCGGGCCCGCCCGGGCCATCCGGGAGGGGCGCGACGCCGAGGTCATCGCCGAACCGCTCGCGCAGCTCGCGGATACTCCACGGTCCGTCGATGAAGAGGGCGTATTCCTCCTTTTTGAAGCGTTCCATCAGCATGCCGTAGTCGAGGGCCGTGAAGATGCCGGGCGTCTCCTGGGCGCGTAGGAGCCAGCTGAGGAATTGGGCGGTCCCGGTTGATTTGTCGAGGACGACGCGGCCGTTTTCGTCAAAAAGGGCGCTGCCGTAAGCCGGGATGGCCCAGAAGAGGTGGTAAAAGTTTGTGTAAATGCCGATTCCCTGGGAGGGCGAGGCCTGCGCCAGGTCGATGATGTCGTCGGTGGTGGCCGGCAGGTTATCATCGGCCAGTAGGCGCCTGTTGAAATAGAGGGCAACGAGTTCGTAGTGTGTGGGCAGGCCGTAGAGCCGGCCGCGCCAGGTGAGGTTTTCGACGGTCGCGGGGATGAATTGGGCCCTTTCGTTCGCCGGTACCCAGGTGTCCAGCGGCAGCAGGAGGTCCTCCGCTGCGAGCTGGCGCAACCACCAGCCGGGCGCCATGATCAGGTCCGGCCCGCCGCGCGCCCTGGCGGCCTCGGTGTAGGCCTGGGCAAAGTCGCCGTAGGCCACGAAGTGCGACTGCACGCGGATGTCGGGGCGGAGCTGCTGAAAGCGGGACAGGATATTGGTCAGGGCATCGCCCTCACTGCCGCTCCAGCTGTGCCATAGTTCGACTGTTGTTGCGTCGGGCGGGCGTGCGGGCTGCGCTGCTTCGGGCGTGCTTTCGGCGGTTGGCGTAGCCGCCGCGGCGGCAGTGGTGGGCACGACTTCGACGACGGGATCGAGGTTGGTCGAGGGGGTCGGCGACGCGTTCGACCAGCCTTCGGGCCAGCGCGTGGTGATAACCAGCACGGCCGAGACGGCCAGGACGTTCAGCAGAGCGAGTGTCCAGAACAGACGCCAACGGAAACGGGACATCAGTGGGATAGGCGATGGCGAGCGGTCCGGCTACGCGCGCCGGGCGATCTGGCTTCAGTATTCATTCGGGCCGGTTCAGGGCAGTAGGTTCAGGAGTCCGGTCTGCATTCAATCGGTCTGTTTCTCGTTGAGATGTGCCAGCAGCCCCTCCAGTCCAAGCAGGTAGCTGCGCCAGCCAAAGCCGCTGATCTGGCCGACGCAGACAGGTGCGACGACTGAGCGGTGGCGGAACTCTTCGCGACTGTGAATGTTGCTCAAGTGTACCTCGACGGCGGGCAGGGCGACCCCGGAAATGGCGTCTCGGAGGGCATAGGCGTAGTGGGTGAAGGCGCCGGGATTGAAGAGAAGACCGTCCGCCCATGAGCGGGCGCCGTGTATTTCATCGATCAGCACGCCTTCGTGGTTGCTCTGAGCGGTTCGGATTTCGTTTTCGGGAGCGGCTGCGTCAACCAGCTCGCGGTTGATCGTTTCGAGGGTGACGCGGCCATAGATCGATTGCTCGCGCGTTCCGAGCAGGTTCAGATTGGGACCGTGCAGCACCAGGATTTTCGCCATGGGTCGCTCTCGTGTTGGCTGTGGCAATTCGGTTTGGCCGCGGCGGCGGATTGCGGGCTGCGGCGGTTCGGTCAACTCAGCAACTATGTAAGCACGGACGCCAGCGCCGTGCGGACAAAGTCGGCACCCGGGTCGTCGATGATCACGACATCGCCGATATCCTGGGGAATGATCAGGCGCAGCATTTTGCCCTGGCGCTTCTTGTCCTGGAACATCATCGCGTAGACCTCGTCAAGATCGAGGCCGCTCGCCGACGTGGGCAGGCCCAATCTTTCGAGACAGTCTTCGATGCGTTCGGCGGTCGATTGTTCGCACCGTTGCAGCGCGACCGCCATGCGGGCGGCGGCGACGGTGCCGACGGCGACGGCCTCGCCGTGGCGCAGGCGGTAGCCGCTGACCTGCTCGATGGCGTGGCCGAAGGTGTGGCCCAGGTTGAGCGTGGCGCGGCGGCCGCGCTCGAATGGGTCTTCGATCACGACGTCGACCTTTACGCGGACGGCGTCGGCTATCATCTGGGTCAGGTTGGTGGGGCCCTCTTTTTCCAGCTGGCGGAAGAGCTCGGGGGCTCCCAGGATTCCGTGTTTGACGATTTCGGCCAGGCCGGCGCGGAACTCTGCCGCGGGCAGTTCGGCCAGGACGTCGGGGTCGATGATGACGACGGCGGGCTGTTTGAAGGCGCCGACGAGGTTTTTGCCCTGGGGCAGGTCGACGCCGGTCTTGCCGCCTACCGAGGCGTCGACCATGGACAGCAAGGAAGTGGGGACCTGCACAAACGGCGCGCCGCGCAGGTAAGTAGCGGCGGCGAATCCGGCCATGTCGCCGATTACGCCTCCGCCGAGCCCGATGATGGGGCTGCGGCGGTCGAGCCCGGCGGCGACGAACTGGTCGTAGAGGCCCTGAATGGTTGCCAGCGTCTTGTGCGCTTCGCCCTCGGGAACAGTGCAGAGGACGGGTGCGTAGCCCTCCTGTCTGAGGCTTTCGCTCAGCGTCTCGGCGTAGTGGGCGGCGACATCTTCGTTGGAGACGATTGCGGCCTGGCCTTTTGCCAGGTGTCGATTGGCGAGAAGGCGGCCCGCCTGGGCCAGGATCCCAGCGCCCAGGCAGATGTGATAGTGTCCTTCGGGCGTCGGTACGGTGATGCGCGTCATGCCAGGGATTTCGTCGTTGCCGGCCAGCGTGTCGAGGACCCGGTCGGCGACGGCGGCGGCATCAATGCCGTCGGTCGGCACATGGAGGGGAATGCGTGCGTAGGCTTCGCGGCGGCTGAGCAACAGCCGCTCGATGTTTTGCCTCTTTTCTGCGCGGTCGCCCGGCAGAAGAGGGCGATCTTCGAACGCCTCGACCCGCTCCAGTACGGTGTCGATGCCGGCGGTGAGACAGACGATTGGCCCGCTTTCGGCAAGGACCTGCCGGTTCTCGTCGTTCACCAGGGCGCCCCCGCCGGTTGCGATCACGAGGCCGGTCTCGCCGGCCAGCTGCTGGCAGAGACGGGCCTCGGCCAGGCGGAATACCTCCTCGCCGTCGTCGGCGAATACCTCAGCGATGGTCTTTCCCAACTCGGCTTCGAGGCGTTCATCCATGTCGACGAACGGGCGCCCCAGGCGCTCGGCGAATATGCTGCCGACGGTGGACTTGCCGGTTCCCATGAAGCCGGTGATGGTCAGGTTGGCGCTGTCGGTTATCGGAACATTGAGCGTTTGCATGGCGGTGGTCGTGCGTGCGGTGGTCGTGCGTGCGTTGGCGAGGTTCTTTCGGGCTCCGGATCAGAATAGTGTGAACTGCGAAGCGTCGATGCGTCCGGCCTGGTGCATGAGCACAGCGTTCATCAGCTCTATGGCCAGTCGTGATTCGAGCGTTACCCCGGCGCGCACGCCGACACAAGGGTCGTGGCGCCCCTTCTCCAGCGCAAAGTCGATCTCATCGAGATTCTTGCGGACAGACTGCTGCGTCTTCTGGATCGTCGAGGTGGGCTTGAATCCGACACGGCAAACAAGGGGGGAGCCGGTTGTCATGCCGCCGATCAGGCCGCCATGGCTGTTGGACTGGTAGCCGCTGCGGCGAATCGGGTCGTTGTTCTCGCTGCCCTTGCGGGAGATGACGCGGACGCCGTCGCCCACTTCGCAGGACTGTACTGCGTTGAGCCCGCCGAGCGCGCCCATCAGGCGCAGTTTGAGGCTTTGGTAGAGGGGCTCGCCGGCGAGAGAGGGCGGATTGACCGCGACGACCTCGACGGCGGCGCCGAGCGAGTCGCCCTCGATGCGGGTGCGTTTGATCAGCTGCCCTGCCTCTTGGGCAAACTCTGCATCGAGCGAGCGAATCTCGGCCTGGTCGAGCTTGGATTCTACCGCGGCGATGGCGTCTGCTTCGACTGTTTGAGAGTCCTGCTTCTGCGCCACGTTCTGGAAGTGTTGCGCCAGGCTCAGATCGGTCTGCAAGGGGCCGACCTGCGAGATCGAGGATATGATTTGCGTGCCGAATCGGTCTCTGAGAAAGATGCGGGCGATCGACCCGCCGACCACGTCGGAGATAGTGGAGCGGTAGCTGGAGCGGCCGCCGCCGCGAATGTCGACGAAGCCCTGCGATTTGTGGTATTTGACGAGGTCGGTGTGGCCGGGGCGCACCTCGCCGCGCGGACCGGCGAATTGGACGTAGTGGCGCGATCGCTGCGAGGTGGAGAGCACGAGCGCCGCGATCGGCTCGCCGGTCGTGAAGCCCTCCTCGTAGCTTTCGGTCGCGGAGCCGGACTCGCCGCCGACTGCGATGGCCGGTCCGGAAAGGAGGCGATCAGTTTCTCCTTCGGCGTAGAGGCCGGAGAGCAGGACGACCCTGTCTGCTTCGTGGCGCGGGGTGCCATGGCGGTTGCTGCCGGGGCGGCGGCGGTCGAGATAGGACTGCACGTCTGCGCGGCTGAGGCGCAGCCCGGCCGGACAGCCGAAAACGATGGTCGTCACGCCGGGGCCGTGGGACTCACCGGCGCCGGCGACTGCGAAGAGGGGGCCTCCCAGGATTTCCATGCTTCAACCCCTCACAGGTCTCTACCGCCGTCAGCCTGAGGAGTCGGCGTTTTGGCTGCGGCAATGAAAGCCCGGATCTTGGCGGCATCCTTGCGTCCGGGTCCGATTTCAACGCCGCTGCTGACGTCAACGGCCCAGGGCTGAACGGCGCTGACGGCGGCGGCGACATTGTACGGTGTCAGCCCGCCGGCTAGGACGAGGCGCGGGCAGGTGCGTGCGAGCAGGGCGGCGGCAGGCCAGTCGGCGCGTTTGCCTGTGCCGCCGTACTCGTTGGGGTCGTAGGCGTCGACGAGGAGCTGGGGCCCGTCGGCAGGGCCGAGGTCGGCATACCACTCGGCATCGAGGCTGGCCTGGGCCGCGCTGGTCGGCCGCAGTGCCTTGAAGGCGCGTCGCTGGAACGACTCGACGACGGCAGGCGGCTCGTCGCCGTGAAGCTGGGCGTAGTCGATCCCGCCGCGCTGCAATGTCTCTTCGATCACGCCGGGCGTTTCGTTGACGAAGACGCCGATAAAGCGCGGCACGCTGTTGGGCGTTGTGTGGCGGGCGTCCGCGGAGGCACTGCCGGACAGCGCGGCGGTGATTTCGGCTGCGCGATCGGGATCGATGTAGCGGGGGGACTTGCTGAAAAAGATGAAGCCCAGGAAGTCGGCGCCGGCGCGTGCGGCGCAAAGGGCGTCTTCCAGATTGGTGATGCCGCAGATTTTTACTCGCGTCATTGTCCGACTCTTACACAATTCCTCTGCCGGTGCAGGACGTGGCAAGCGGCAGGCTCTCAGACCCCTGCCCCGGCGATGGCCTGGACCCACACGATCAGCGGAGCGATGGCGATGCTGGGCAGCAGGTTGGCGACCCTGATCCGCTTGACTTCGAGCAGTGACAGTCCGATGCCGAGGATGACCACGCCGCCGGTCGCTGTCAGCTCGATCACCCATGGCGTCTGGCGGGACACGTCCCCCAGCCCGCCGCCGACTGCCATCGCGGCGGCGGACAAGCCCCCCTGCACGACGGCGACAGTGCCGACGCTGAGGAGCACGCCCGGTCCCAAGCTGGCGGCGAAAGGGATGGCCGCAAAGCCGTCCAGCGCGCTCTTGACGGCAAGCAGGTCGTAGTCGCCCAGCAGGCCATCCTGGATGCTGCCCAGGATTGTCATCGGGCCGACGCAGAAGATCAGGCTGGAGGTGACGAATGCCCGCGTTACGTTCCAACCGGCCACACTGCCCTGCCCCAGCCGTGTGCCCC
The DNA here is from genome assembly GCA_022827195.1 of Caldilineaceae bacterium. Lineage (GTDB taxonomy): Bacteria > Chloroflexota > Anaerolineae > Caldilineales > Caldilineaceae > Bin5. The sequence continues at coordinate 48,692 of JAJDTL010000039.1, read as the reverse complement.
AGCGGGCCTCGGCCTGGGCGCCGAGCCAGTCGAGGCCGTCGGAAATCCGCATCAGCTCACCGAGGACGCCGCCCACCACCACGCTGAAAAGTGGGATGAGGAGGTTGGCCGTCCCGCTTGCCATCGCCACGCCGATGACCAGCACCATCAGTCCCAGCCCGTGCATGACGGTTTCCTGCACCTTCGCCGGCATTCGGTTGCCCAACAGGGTCCCGATTGAGCCGCCGATCAGCACGGCGACGATGTTGAGAACTGTACCTGTCATAGAGACTGCGGCCCCGGCATGGGCCGGTGGACTGGGGGGCCCTCCGGGTCAGCGCCTCCCTGCGCAGACGAATTTGTGCACCAGGCCGCCGCGTTCGGCGTGAGGCAGTTTGCAGAAGCTCTCGCCCACGAGAATGGCGTCGCAGCCCATTTCGGCCATGCGTTTGACGTCTTCCGGATTGCGGATGCCGCTCTCGCCGACCAGGATCCTGTCGGCGGGAACGTGTTCCCTCAGCCGGGCGGTGGTCTCGATGTCGACGGCAAAAGTCCTCAGATCGCGGTTGTTGACGCCGATTATCTGCGCATCCGCTTCCAGCGCGTTCTCCACTTCCGCTTCGTCGTGGACTTCGACGAGCGCGGCCATGCCGAGCCGGTTGGTCAGGCGAAGCAGCTCGCGCAGCTCGGCTTTCCCCAGCACGGCGACGATCAGCAGCAGCGCGTCGGCGCCGGCCGCGCGCGCTTCGTAGACCTGGTAGGGGTGATAGATGAATTCTTTGCGCAGGAGCGGCGTGGACAGCTTACTGTCGTGCAGGCGCTCTTTAATCTCGGTAAGGTAGGAGAGCTGTCCCTGGAAGAAGCGGGCGTCGGTCAGGCAGGAGATGGCGGCGGCGCCGTTGCGCGCGAATGTTTCGCCGATGGCGGTCGGCGACCAGTCCTGGGCGATGAGTCCCTTGGAGGGGCTGGCGCGTTTGACCTCGGCGATGAGGCTGGCGCCGCGTTCGGCGGTGAGCGCGGCGGCGAAATCGAGCGGCGGCTCAGTGACGGCGGCGAGCGCTTTGAGCTGCTCGAGAGGCGCTTCCTCGAGCAGCCGCTGCACCTCCTGCCGCTTCCAGGACATGATCTTGTCGAGGACCTGTCCCTTGTGCTTTGTTATCTCCAACTGCGAGAACCTGGCCATAGGATCACTGTCCGCCGCTCAAACCGCGGGTCTTTTGGATGAACCTTTCGAGCAGGTCGCCGGCGGCGCCGCTGTCGATCGATTGCGCGGCGGCGTCAAGGCCGGCCTGCCAGTCGCCGCCGGCGGTTGCGAGCGCGGCGGCCGCGTTCAATAGTACCACATCCCGCTTGGGGCCGCGCAGTTCGCCGCTCAGTATTCCGCGGGTGATGGCCGCGTTCGCGGCGGCGTCTCCGCCCTTCAGCTCGTCCAGGGGTGCGGGGCGCAGTCCAAGGTCGGCGGCCGAGATTTCGCCTTCCTGCACGGCGCCGTCGCTCAGCTGGCTGAAGCGGTTGACGCCGCTCGTGGTGAGCTCGTCGACGGCGCGTCCGTCGTCGGTCGTGCCGTGGACGACGAAGGCTGCGGTGCAACCCATCTGCCCGAGCACCTGGGCTATCGGCGTCGTCAGTTGGGGGCTGGGCACGCCGATGACCTGATGGGTGGCGTTGGCGGGATTTGTGAGCGGGCCAAGAATGTTGAAGACGGTGCGGGTGGCCAGTTCGCGGCGCGGGCCGATGGCGTATTTCATGGCCGGGTGGTAGAGAGGGGCGAATAGAAAGCCGATCCCGACCTCCTCGATGCAGGCTGCAACCTGTTCGGGGCCGAGGCCCAGCTCTACGCCCAGCTCTTCGAGGACATCGGCGCTTCCGCACTGGCTGCTGGCGGAGCGGTTGCCGTGTTTGGCGACCTTTTCGCCGGCGCCGGCGACGACAAAGGCGACGGTGGTGCTGATGTTGAAGGTGCCGGTCTGGTCGCCGCCGGTGCCGCAGGTGTCGAGCAGGCGCCGGCCGTCGAGGGAGGGGCGCACCTGGACGGCGACGCGTTTCATGGCGCGGGCGCAGCCTGTGATCTCGGCAACGCTTTCTCCCTTCTGGCGCAGGGCGGCCAGGAAGGCGCCGATCTGGGCGTCGGTGGCCTCGCCGCCCATGATCTGTGTCATTGCCGCGTCGGCTGCGTCTGCGCTGAGGTCTTGTCCGGCGAATACGGTCTCCAGCGCCTCATGAATAGGTGATGCCATCTGAAATCCTCCTCTGGCCCCGAAGGGGCAGGGCGCTTCCCGTGCCTCAGGGAAGCGCTCAGCCGGCCGCCGGAGCGGTCGTATGCAGGTGTGTCATCTGAACGTTCATTATCTGATCCAGCTCGGCGGCGAGCAGGTTATCATCTGTTTCGCTCAGCCGCGGCAGCTCCCAAATCTCAAGCGAGCTGCGCAAGGCGGCTATCAGGGCGCCGGCGAGAAATGCGCGGTAGGATGAAGCGTCGCTGTCCGACTCCAGCTCTTCCGCGGCGGAGGCCGGCATCTCTCCCTGCCGGACGCCGTCGAGCAGAAAGGTCGCCGCCTGAAAGTGGAAGAGCCGCAGGTAGAGCTCTACCCGGTCCGGCATGCCCGGTTCAGACCGGAAGGGGGAGTAGCCATCCCACCAGGTCTCGCGGTTGCGCCTGGCCCAGTCCTTGCCTTCGAAGAAGAGCAAGCGGGCGACCTCCTGGGCCGGGTCGCCAAGACCGAAGAACTCCCAGTCGACGAGTATAACTCGGTCTGCGTCGAAAAGGGCGTTCTGGGCGGTCAGCTCCCCGTGGACCGGGGTGGGCGGCGTCTCGCCCAGCTGCTGCAGGGCTGCGTCCATCGTCCGATGCGCGGCCGACCAGAGCATGGCGAGGATTTCGGCCAGGAGCGGCGCAGGGCACTGCTCGATCCAGGTGCGCAGGGGGGCCTCGCCCGCCTGCCAGATCTGCCAGAATGTGAGCAGGTTGAACGGATGCGGGCTGAAGCGCTGCACCGCGCCCGGGTCGGCGCGGTGGACGCAGGCAACCGCGGCGGCGAGCGCGGCCCTGTGCTTGGGGTCGGCCAACCGGACCGGGCCGCCATCGGCCCAGCGGTATACCAGAAGCTGGCGCGGCAGCCCGTGGGGATAGCGATCGTACCAGAGAGGTTGCGGCGCCAAACCGGCGGCGGCGAACTGTTCGTGTCCGCTGAACTGGCGGCGGCTGCGGGCCTGGCCGGCGTCGGTGAACATTTTGACGACCGCGTCGTCTCCTCCGCCGGTGCGCACGCGCCAGAGCAGATTGTCGCGCCCCTGCCAGTGTTCGACAACTGCCGCGTCCCGGTTGCGGAAGCGGCTGGAGACGGTGCCGGTGAGATAGTTTTGAATGGCCTGCGTCCAATCGATCATGTCTGTGCCGACGCTCAGATGCTCAGGAAGTTGCGCAGCAGGTCGTGCCCGTACTGGGTCAGGATGCTTTCGGGGTGGAACTGCACGCCGAAGATCGGCTTGGTGCGATGTTGCACGCCCATCAGCTCGCCCTCTGCCGTGTGTGCGGTCGCAATCAGATCGGGAGGCAGCGGCTCCTCTACGATAAGGCTGTGGTAGCGGGTGGCGGTAAAGGGGCTGGGGATGCCTTCGAAAAGGGCGCCGCCGCTGTGATGAATGGGGCTGACCTTGCCGTGCATCAGCCTGGGCGCGCGTATGACGGCGCCGCCGTGGACATGTCCGATGCACTGCTGCCCGAGACAGACGCCGAGGATTGGTGTGTGCTCGCCGAGATGACGAATGACGTCGTTGCTGACGCCGCTGTCTTCCTGGGGCGTTCCCGGCCCGGGGCTGATGATGACGCGGCTCGGCTGCTGTTCCATCAGCTCTTCGACCTCGATGGCGTCGTTGCGCCAGACGTGGATGCGATTCTCCTCCTCGCCGCCCGGCAAGGGGGTCTCGCGCACGATTTCGCCCAGAAACTGAACCAGATTGTACGTGAAACTGTCGTAATTGTCGATGACAGCGATCATTGCCCGATCCTTTCCAAGGATTGCATCTACGCTTTGGCCAGCCTTTTCTGGCGGCGTTCGTTGGCGCGGCGAATGCGGTTCCAGACGCCGGTCAGCCCCATGGCCTTTTTCATCTCGATCAGTGTTTGCCGGGCCTCCTCCTGCGCGCGCTGGGTGCCTTCATAGATGAGCTGATCGGTGTAGCCGGTCTGCTCGGCGTAGAAGGCGCGGCGCTCGCGGATCGGTTCGAGGAAGGCTTCGAGCGCGTTGTAGAGCTTGGTCTTTACCTCGACGTCGCCGACCGCGCCCTCGCGGTAGCGTTCTTTAAGGTCCTCCACCTCGGCCTTGTCGGGGTTGAAGGTGTCGTGATAGCTGAAGACCGGATTGCCTTCGACAGTGCCGGGGATGTCGGCGCGGATGCGATTGGGATCGGTGTACATGCTCATGACGCTTTTTCTGACGCTGGCAGAGTCGTCGCTGAGCAGGATGGCGTTGCCGAGGCTCTTGCTCATTTTGGCCTGGCCGTCGGTGCCGACGAGCGTGCCGCCGACGATGTAGGCGTCCGGCAGGGGGAAGACATCGGCGTAGGCGTTGTTGAAGCGGCGGGCAATCTGGCGGCTGATCTCGATGTGGGACTCGTTGTCCTTGCCGACGGGCACGAGATGGGCGCGCGGCATCAGAATGTCGGCGGCCTGCAGGACGGGGTAGCCGAGCAGGTTGTAGGGCATCTGCTCCATGCCGGCGGCGGCGGCCATGTCCTTGATCGTGGGCAGCTGCTGCAGGCGTTCGACTGTGACCATGCCGCTGAGGATGAGGTGCATTTCGTAGATCTCGTGCACGGCCGACTGGAGGTAGAAGGATGTCTTTTGCGGGTCGATGCCGATCGCCAGGTGGTCGAGCACGATGTCACGCGCGTTCTGGCCGATCTGGGCGACGTCCTCCTTGGTCGGTTTGGTCGTCAGCATGTGAAGGTCGGCGATGATGAAGAAGCATTCGTACTCTTCCTGGAATGCGAGGCGGTACTGCAGGCTGCCGACGTAGTGGCCGAGATGCAGTTTGCCGGTGGGACGGTCGCCGGTGAGGATTCGTCTCTTGGTTGTCATGGCTTACTCCCGCGAGTGCAAGGTCTGGTAAGGCGTGTAATTCGGGCTCATTGTTCAGTTTCCAAATCCCTCTTCGGCGCGCTGGACTGCGGCTGATAGGGCCTGGGCCTTGTTCAGCGTCTCGTGCCATTCGTAGGTAGGGTCGCTGTCGGCGACGACGCCGCCGCCGGCCTGCAGATGGCAGGTATTGCCCTGCATGACGATTGTGCGGATGGCGATGCAGGTGTCCATCGTGCCGTCGTAGTCGATGTACCCGACGGCGCCGGCGTAGAGACCGCGGCGGAGGCCTTCGAGCTCTTCGATGATCTCCATGGCGCGCACTTTGGGCGCGCCGCTGACGGTGCCGGCGGGAAAGGTGGCCTTGAGCAGGCTGATGGCATCGTGGCCGGCGGCGAGCTGGCCCTGCACGTCGCTGACGATGTGCATTACGTGGCTGTAGCGCTCGATCACCATCATCTCGGGCACCTGGACGGTACCGTATTCGCACACGCGTCCCAGGTCATTGCGGCCGAGGTCGACCAGCATCACGTGTTCAGCCCGCTCTTTGGGATCGTTGAGAAGCCCTTCGGCGAGCGCGTCGTCCTCGGCCGTCGTCTGGCCGCGCCAGCGGGTGCCGGCGATGGGATGGAGAAAGGCGCGGCCGTCTTCGAGCCTGACGTGCATTTCGGGGCTGGAGCCGATGATCCAGAGCGGCTGGTCGCTGCCGGTGGATTCGCTGAGCCCGGCCATGTCGTTGAACTCGAGAAAGTACATGTAGGGGGAAGGGTTCAGCATGCGGAGGGCGCGATAGATGGCGAACGGCTCGGCGTCGGTTGCGCGGCTGAGGCGCTGGCTGGGCACGACCTGGAAAATGTCACCCGCGGCGATGTACTCTTTGGCCCGCCGCACAATCTCTTCGTATTCGTCCTGGGTGAAGTTGCTGCGCCAATCGACGGGGCAGTCTACGGGGGGGTTCTTCGGGTGGGCGAAGGGCTGGCGCAGGTCGCTGACGATGGCGTCGATGCGAGCGACCGCGTCTTCATAGGCAGCTGGGATCTCCTGTCCTGCGGGCGCGCCATTCGTCCCGATGTGCATGTTGGCGATTACGAGCAGTTTGTGCTGGACGTGATCGAAGACGACCAGATTGTCGCTGAAGAGCAGGAGCATGTCGGGGATTTCAAGCTTTTGCTGTGCGGTCTGCGGCAGGCGCTCGATGAAGCGGACGGTGTCGTAGCCGAAGTAGCCGACGGCGCCGCCGGAGAAGCGCGGCAGCCCCGGGACCTCGACGGGCCGGCGTTCGGCCAGCAGGCTGCGGACGGCGTCGAAGGGATCGCCGCGGCGCCGTTCAAGCGCGGCGCCGTCGCCTGAGCCGACGACCAGCCGGTCTCCGCGGGCGCAGAGCGTCATGGGCGGCCGCACGCCGAGGAAGCTGTAGCGGCCCACCTGCTCCCCCTTCTCGACGGACTCAAGCAGGAAGGAAGGGCCGCCGTTGCGCAGCTTGAGATAGACCGAAACGGGCGTTTCGAGATCGGCGGGTAGCTCGCGGAAGACCGGGATTGTATTGCCGCCGGCCGCCAGCTTCCTTACTTCCTCCAGCGTAGGGCTGTAGGTTGCCATCGCAACTTCCTTTCTCACAGTTTGCGGCGTGTTTCCACCTGAAATAGAACGTCCCCCAGCGCGGCATTTCTGCCAACGCAAGGGGACGAGGTCATTTGGGACGCCCGCGGTGCCACCCTTGTTAGACCGGTTAAGGCCAAAAACAAAAAATCCCCTGCATGAAACGCAAGGGAAGCCTGCACCAGTCTCACTCATCGCGGCCAGTCAGTCCCGGGGGACTTCGTCACTGATATGGCCGCAGCGCCCTGATAACGGTGGCGTCTCCGGGACCGGCTACTGTGCAGTTCAGCTACGGTTCACCGGCCGACTCCCCGGCCCATTCACGTCCTGCGCTGTTGCCCCGTTTCCACCGTTCGGGGGCTCTCTGGAACTCGCTTCGGGCGCTACTCTTCCGGTTCGCGGTCTTTCGCGTTCAGTTGTTGCGGCGCAGTATATGCGGTTTGAGCGCAGGTGTCAAATGCCTCCTCGTGCGGAGTGCAGCGCACACTTGGCGTTGGAAAAGGTTGGCGGGAAGCCATGCCGGTGGTCAGTGGCCGGTGGCTGGTAACCAGTAACCGGTGGCCAGTGGCCCGTGGCATGGAACTGCGAGGGGTGGTGGGCGGGGTTCGAGCGCGCGACCGTCCAAACGGAGACAAGGTTGTGTATGCGCCTGCTTTGGAGGAGAAGAGATCGTTGAGCGGCCATGACTCCTTTGCCATCCGAGGTCTGGGAATCTGCACGCCAGTTTTGGGAGGCGCTTCTCGTGGGCGGTCATCGACAAGGAAATGGAGTTCAATTATACTCACTGCGATGGCAGTTTTCTGATCGAATGGGGGCAAGAGGCAGGACCCGAGTCTCCTGTCCGCCGGCACAAAAATGGGGGAGCCAAGCCATGAAACGAATCGACTTTGAGTATTACTGGACGGAAGACCAGCCTGTGAACGGCAAGGTTTACGGGGTCGAGGAGATCCTTGAGGACGCCGACATGGGCGGCATTGATCACGTCGTTCTCATCGCCGGCCCGATTCCGAATCCCAACAACAGCGGGCTGGCGGAGTTTGTGGAGGATGAGCCGCGTCTTATCGGCTGCTGCCAGATTAACCCGCTGCACGGCGCGCCTGCGGTCGAGGAACTGGAGACCGCGGCGACGGTGTGGGGCATGCCGATCCTCAAGCTGATGTCGGTAGGGTGCAACTATGAGATTTTCGGCCAGGCGCCGTTGCCGGTGCTGGACAAGGCGCGCGACCTGGAGCTGGTGGTAAACATCCATTCGGGGGCCCGCCACAGCACGCCGGCACAGATCGGGCTGGTGGCGGCGCGCTATCCTGAGCTGCCGATCATCATGGAGCATATGGGGTACCGTGACGGTGTTAGTGAGGCGCTTGAGGTGGCGAAGATTTTTCCGAATGTCCATCTGGGCACAAACACGGTGGCGGAGCCGCTCTTCATTATGCGGGCGGTGCAAGAGATCGGGCCTGAGAAGATCTGCTTCGCATCGAACGGCCCCGGCGTGCCGATGGATTTTGCGGTTGAGTCGATTTTGAGGCTCGAGTTGGGCGAGGAGGCCGAAGGACTGGTACTTGGCGGCAATTTGGCGCGTCTTCTGGGAATCGACTGAGGCGGGAGGCAGGGATGAAGCTGGCTGCTTACGAAGCGATCGCGCCGCGCGCGGAGTTGGGCGAGATTCTTGCCCGCTCGGTTGACCACCTGGTAGCGATGCCCAAGGAGAGGCTGTTCCGCGACTTCGAGGCCGATCCCGGCGGATGGGCGTATGGCGGCGACTTTGTCGGCCGCTGGCTGGACGGCATGGCGCACTACCATCGCATGCCCCAGTTCCGGGCGCTCGATTCCGGCATCATGGGCGTGGTGGACAGGCTGATAGAGTTTCAGTCCGCGAACGGCTTTTTCGGGCGAAACTACACGCAGTCGGAGTACTGCGGCACGCTGCAGATTGCCAATGCTTTGCTGGAGACGAATCAGACGTTCGGCCATCCTGCCGCGCTGGCGTCGGCGACGCGGGCGATTGCGTTCTTCATGCAGAACGTCTCTCCCAGTCACGGGGCCAAAGTACGTCCCAAGCTGAACAACACGTACGTTCCTCCCGAAGCCGGCCGTTCGCGCATTCGCCCCGATACGCTGGTGCCGATGAATCAAGGCTACCGCTGGTTCTTCTCGCTTGACGTCTTTGCCCGCTACTACGACCTGTCCGGAGAGCGAGATGCGCTGGCGTATGCGCGGGCGGTCTTTGAGCAGGTTGACGCGCTCAAGCCGTGCCAGGAATACGGTGCGATCACGGGCAATTTCCACGTCCTGATCCACATCTATCGGGGTCTGCTGGAGCTGTGGCGACGCACGGGCGACGGGGATATTCTACAGAAGGCGGTCGAATTCTGGGAGTGGATTCGCGACACCAAGGCGCATATTAGCGGCGGCGTGCAGGAGTGGCTGATCGCCGGGGAAGAGATGGACCGGCCGGAGATAGAGGACCGCGACGATCTGTTTTTCAGCGGGGAGAAGGAGGGGCGGGACAAGATCGATGAGACCTGCACGGTCTCCGACTGGATGATGTTGAGCTTCGAGCTGTACGGGGCGACAGGAGAGGGCCGTTTTCTCGACATGGCGGAGGAGATCTTCTGCAATCATCAGCTGTTTGACTTCGCCTCGAACGGCGGCTGGTGCGGGCACCGTAGTTTCTGGGGCGATGCCGGCTGCGTCTGGGATTTCTGCTGCTCGCATCACGGTCCGCGCTGCCTGGTGGATGCGCTGCGGTATTGTGTGACCGCCGAAGGGGACAGGGCGGATGTCAATCTCTATGTGCCGCTGGAGACACAGATCGACACACAGGGCGGCAGGGCGCATCTGATCGTGGAGCCGGCGTCTGACATGGGCGTCGCTGTGATCCGTTGCGGCGATGCGACCGAGGGCCGGTTCAAGCTGCGGCTGCGTTGCCCGCCGTGGAGCGAGGCGATCGCGGTCGAGGGGGCCGACAGGAGGTCGGACGGCAGCCTGGAGGTCGAGCGGCTGTGGCGACCGGGCATGAGGGTGCAGGTCGAGTTCAGGTCGCGGCGCGGCCTGGAGGTGCGGCGCGGCGGGCCCGGCATCACGATCGGTTCTGCGGGCAATCCGGTGGGCGCGCTGCGATCCGGCCCTTGGGTATACGCTTTGCGCGAGGAGCAGCTGGGCGCGTTCGGTCTCCAATCTGAGGCGGTGGCGGTCGGGACCACGCGGGAGGAGGGCGTCTTGCGCACGGTCCTGGAGCTGCCGGCGGAGGCCGACCGCCTGATCGCGGTCCATTCGAACGCGGCGCTGGCGCCCGGCTCGGCCGGCATCGCGTTTCGCGTGTATCTTGGAGATGATCTGGCCTACGACAGCGGAACGTACAAGGCGTTGAGCTTCAGCAACTTCGTCGAACTGCCGTTGAATGGGTCACGGAGGGTCGCACTGGAGGTGCGGTCGCCGGGCGGCGGCGTTGCGCTGGAATTGGGGCGCTGGCGCGACGTGCGGATTGTGACCTGCGACGGCAACGTAACGTTTTTGGACGGTGCGGTCCGGGCCGGCGGGGGCAGCGCGCCGGTGCGGCAGATCTATTTTGACGTTGAGCGTTCGTTGCCCCAGCCGCTGGCGGATGGCCGCGTTCGGGCCGCTGTATACAGCTGCGAAGGCGAGCAGGCGATGTTCGTTTTCGAGAAGTTGCCGGCGATGGGGAACGAAGTCGAGGACCCTGACTACGATCAAACGGGGATCGGCGCGGTCCAGCTGAAGCCGGCCCCTTTTCGCGTCTGGCTGCCGGTCCGTTAACGGCCTGTTGCGCCAGCGGAGGGCCGGCACTGCAGCAAATTTTCCTGTGGGGAGGCGCTAAGGATGGCTTTGGATCCCGTCTTCCTGACCGGGCTGCGGCATTTGGACGAGGGCGACGCCGGCCTCCCGCAGGAAGCGGCGGCTGTTGTCGTCGGGGTAATGGCCGGCATAGATGACGCGTTGGATGCCGGCGTTGATGATCATTTTGGCGCAGGTGAGGCAGGGCTGGTGCGTGACGTAGATCATGCTGCCGTCGGTGCCGACGCCGTGGAGGGCGGCCTGGATAATGGCGTTCTGCTCGGCATGGAGGGCGCGCACGCAGTGGCCGTCGATGATCAGATGGCCGACTTCGTCGCAGTGTGGCAGGCCGGTCGGAGAACCGTTGTAGCCGGTGGCAAGGATGCGCCGGCGGCGGACGATGACGGCGCCGACATGGGCGCGATCGCAGGTGCTGCGCGAGGCAACGGTGAATGCGATCTGCAGAAAGTATTGATCCCATGAAGGGCGAGTCGCTTGGGGCGCTGTCATACGGGGTCGGGCCGCTGAATCAGTCCAGGCGGCGGGTTGCTCCGATGGGGACGTTCACCTGTCCATTGGGAGAAGGCGTGGGAGCCGGCTGGGGCGGCTTCTCTTCTTCCTCTTCGGCGTGCGTGTCGTGGATCAGGTCGGCGAGAATCCTGAGCGAATCCGCCTCGGTGTCTGAGGCGAGGACGACGGTCTCTTGCAGGGTGCGTTCGCGGCTGAAACGGCCCTTCTTGGGAATGTGGATTTCGTGCTCCACGGCCACACACGGCTGCGTTTTGCGACCGAATGAAACAGTCCCGTAGCGGACATGGCGGACCGACCTGGGGAAGAAGAAGACGTACCACATGCCCACATCTTTTTCGGGCCACTGCGCCATCAGCGTCAGTTTGGGCTGTACAAGGCAGATTACGGCGTGTTCGCGGGTTGCAAAGGTACGGAAGTAGCCCTGCAGCCAGGTGAATCGTTCGCTCTTGCCCTCGACAGTGAAGTAGCCGGTGGCATGGATGGGCACTTTGTCGGAGGGGGCCAGCGCCTGGGGGGTGATTTGGGGCAAAGGCGCCTCTTGAAACTGGACGTAGTCGCGGCTGCGCCAGTGGTGACGGAGCCAGAAGAATCCCGCCAGTAGAAGGGCGCAGAGGACGGCAGTCAGCCAGTGGCCCGGGACAAGTCCCAGGGCGCCCAGGGCGCCGACAAAGATGAGGAGGATGTTCAGCCAGCGGCTTACGGGGGCGCCGGCGAGCAACATGCGATCGAAGTAGTAGATGAGGCGGGACACGATTCGAGCTGAATCTCCCGGCTAATGGAGAAGGCGAGCCGTTGATGTGAGAAGACCCCGCCCGCTGGGGCGAGGCCGGGCGCACGTGTCGGTGGCTTCCTTGGTTGCGGTTGCGCGCGGTCCGCTCAGGCGGGCGCGGGCAGGGTTCCCCCGCTCAGGCCCAACTCCTGGTCGCGGTTGTCCTCTTCGCGCGGCAGGTCGTTTTCGTCCCGCTCGGAGGCGGGCGTGCCGCTGGGCAGCGGCTCTTCAAGGCCGTCAAGCGAATGGAACGGGTCTTCGCCGCGCATGATCGCCTGGAATTCGGGAGCGTGCAGCGTTTCGTGCTCGAGCAGCGCGGCGGCCACGGCGTCGAGCCGGTCCTCGTAGGATGCGAGGATTTCGTGGCAGCGGCGGTGTGCTTCGTCCACCAATCTGCGTACCTCTTCATCGATTTCCTGGGCAACCTTATCGCTGTAGTTGCGCGTTTCGGCGATTCCACGGCCGAGAAAGACCATTTCCTCGCGTTCGCCGTATTGAATCGGGCCGAGGGCCTCGCTCATGCCCCACTGTGTAATCATCATGCGGGCCATGTTGGTAACGCGTTCCAGGTCGTTGCTGGCGCCGGTTGTTACATCTTCGAAGCGGATCTCCTCGGCGACGCGCCCGCCCAAGAGGGCGGCAAGCTCGTCGCGCGATTTGTCTCTTGTGCTGAGGTTGGATTCCTCTTCGGGCAGCGGCATCGTGTAGCCGCCCGCCATCCCGCGCGGCACAATCGTTACCTTATGCACGGGATCGTGCTGTGGCAGGACGTGCATGGCAACGGCGTGTCCGGCCTCGTGGTAGGCGACGATCTCCTTCTCCTTGGGCGACATAATACGGCTGCGCCGTTCCGGCCCGGCGATGACGCGTTCGATCGCCTCCTGAAACTCGGCCAGGCCGATGGAGCGGCGGTTGCGGCGGGCGGCGAGGATGGCGGCCTCGTTGACCAGGTTTTCGATGTCTGCGCCGACAAAGCCCGGTGTCTGCTTGGCCACAACTTCGAGGTCAATGTCGGTGGCCAGGGGTTTGCCTTTGACGTGGACATCGAGGATTTTGCGGCGGCCCTTGACGTCGGGCGAATCCATCAGGACGCGGCGGTCGAAGCGGCCGGGCCGCAGCAGGGCCGGGTCGAGAATGTCTGGCCTGTTGGTTGCGGCGATAATGATGATGTTGACATCGGTATCGAAGCCATCCATTTCGACGAGGATCTGGTTAAGGGTTTGCTCCCGCTCATCGTGGGAGCCGCCCAGGCCGGCGCCGCGATGGCGGCCGACGGCGTCGATTTCGTCGATAAAGATGATGCAGGGCGAGTTTTTCTTGGCCTGCTCGAACAGGTCGCGCACGCGGCTGGCGCCGACGCCGACAAACATCTCGACGAATTCGGAGCCGCTGATGTTGAAAAAGGGCACGCCGGCTTCACCGGAAACGGCCTTGGCCATCAACGTCTTGCCGGTGCCGGGCGGGCCGACAAGCAGAACGCCTTTGGGGATGCGGGCGCCGAGCGAGGCAAATTTCTGGGGTTCCTTGAGGAATTCGACGACCTCTGCCAGGTCCTGCCTTGCTTCTTCGTTGCCGGCCACGTCGCTGAAGTTGACGGTCGGTTTGTCGCCGGTGAACATGCGGGCGCGGCTCTTGCTGAAGCTGAAGGCCTGGTTGCCGGCGCCCTGGGCCTGTCTAAGTATGAAGATGAAGAATACAGCGATCAGGATGATGGGCAGGAGGGCCAGGAGGATGCCGCCGTAGACTTCCCACCCGCTGGGCGCTTCGATCTGGAGATTGACGGCGGACAACTGATCTTCGGATACACCCAAATTCTGGAGTGTTTCGACGAGACCGACGCCGGTCTCCTTGCGCGAGGCGATCAGTTTGCCGCCGGAGAAGGCGGTCACCTCGTCGCCGTCGACTTGGAGTTCCTGCACGTTGCCGCTTCGTACCAGCGAGGCGATATCAGCGATCGACATGGTCGCCGAGATATTGTTGCCCTGATTGCTCAGTATTATGTAAAGAAACGCGCCGAGAGCTACGACCAGAAGGAAGTAGATCATGCCGTTTCGAACTCGTTTGGAATCCATAGTTCCTCTTGCGTCCCGGGAGGGTAAGAACTGTAGGATGGTGCGAGGAGCCAAGAGAGTTTTGTGGCGGGCGCAGCCCCACCACGTCCCTCACACATTCAAGACAGTTCCGACACCTCACTTACCGCCCAGGCGGTCTGCTCAGAACCGTTGCTTCTCATCGAGAGTCTAGCACAACGATTGTTCTAGGTCAAACGAAACGGGAATCGCCAATGCCGGCGCCCTTCATTCATTGTATGCGTCTGCGGCGGCGATGCTGTAAGAGAGCTTCCCGCTTAAGAAGGGCGAAGGGTAAAGATGGTAATTTCGGGACGGCAGTTGAAGCGGTAGGGGAGGGGCCAGACGCCCAGGCCCCGGTTCGTATAGAGCTGATGGCTGCCGACGCGGTAAAGGCCGATCGGGTAGAGGTGGGCCATGTGGGGCAAGATATGGGCCCGACTCAACATTCCGGCGCCGTCGGGCCGGATGGACGGGAGCCGCACCTGTCCGCCGTGGCTGTGACCGCTCAGCTGCAGGGCGATGGGGGCGCCGATTGCCTGGATGTTCTCGATATAATCGGGCTCATGACAGAGCAGCAGATTCGTGTTGCCGGCGGGCGCGTCGCGCAGCGCGGCTTCCGGTCGCGGGTCGCCGGACCAGGCGTCGTCGATGCCGGCGATGGTGAGGCCGGCGGCGGCTTCGACGCTTTCGTTGACCAGGAGACGGACCGGTGTTTCGGCCAGCGCGGCGCCAACGGTAGCGCGGTCGCTCCAGAGGTCGTGATTGCCGTAGACGGCGAAGGCGGGCGCTTCGAGCCGGCGGAGAGGATCGATCAGCCCGGTGGCATAGGCGGCATCGCGGCCGACAAAGTCTCCCGTCAGCACGACCAGGTCCGGCTGGAGGCGGTTGACGCGGGTTACGGCGTCGAGCAGTCTGGCTTGCGAGGTGAACTGGCTGAGATGGATGTCGGATAGCTGGGCGATGCGGAGGCCGGACAGCGGTTCAGCGAGGCCTGGCAGCCTCAGTGTAACCGGCACTAATTCCACCCAGTCAGGCTCAACTGTGCGGACGTAGGCGAACCCGGCCGCGCCGGTCGAAGCGGTGAAGGCGATCAGCTGCAGGAAGCGTCGCCGTGTCAAACCGGTGCCGGGCATAGGCAGTTGCCTGGAGACGAGGCGCGGCTGTTCACGAAGGGGAAGCTACCCCTTGATGCCGGAGACGACGATGCCTTGAATGTAGTAACGTTGAGCGAAGAAGAAAAGCAAGAGCGGCGGCACCATCGCCACGACCGAGGCGGCCATCATCAGGTTCCACAATGGTCGGGCTGCGGGGCTGGCATTGTTCTTGAAGAAGTGCAGTCCGATGGCGACTGTGTATTTGTCCATGGAACTGATGTAAATGAGCGGTCCCATGAAGTCGTTCCAGCTGGCCATGAAGGAGAAGATGGCGACGGCGCCGAGGGCCGGTTTGATCATGGGGAGGATGATTCGCCAATAGACGCCGAACCAACTGCAGCCGTCGATGCGAGCGGCATCGTCGTAGTCGGCGGGGATGCTGTTGATGAACTGGCGGAGGAGGAAGATGAAGAAGGCGCCGCCACCGAACCAGACTGGCAGGACCAGGGGCCAGTATGTGTCGAGGGTTTTGAGGTTCTTGAAGATGATGTAGAGGGGGATCATGGTCACGTGGCCGGGTACCATCATCGTCGCCAACATAACGATGAAGAGTACATTGCGGCCAGGGAAGCGGAGACGGGCGAAGCCGTAGGCTGCCAAGGAGGCGGTGATGAGTCGTCCCAGCATAACCCATGCCGTTACATAGCCTGTATTCCAGACAAAGCCCAAGAAACTCCAACCTTGACCTGCGCGCGAACCTTCGGCGTCGGGGCGATGGCCGGTCAGGACGATTGCATAGTTTTGCCACAACGGGTCTTCAGGAATCCAAGCGGGCGGGATCTGGAATATCTCCCAGTCCGGCTTGAGCGAAGAGGAAACCATCCAGAAAAACGGAATCAGCACTGCGAATCCGCCTGCGATCAGAAGCAGGTGGATGAGCAATTTGGTGATGGTGCGGACTCTTCTGGCAATCGTGTTTTGCCGCTGCGCCGCGGCCAAAGCGGGAGCAGGGCGGCCGAAGGTCGACTCGGTCATAGGGCCGGTCTCCTCAACTTATCTGATCTGCCCTTCATAGTGGACCCACCGGCCTGAGCTTCGAAAGGCGAGCAAGGTCAGCACCAGGATGATAACGGCTAGCATCCATCCGAGGGCGGAAGCGTACCCCATCTTCAGGAATTGGAAAGCGTTCAGATATATCCCCAGCACGAAGAAGTAGGTGGCGTTGGCGGGCCCGCCTTTGGTCATGATGAAGGCACTGGTAAAGACCTGGAAGGAGCCGATTATGCCCATGACCAGGTTGAAGAAGATCACAGGCGAGATCATCGGCAGGGTGACGAACCAGAGCTTGGGAAACGGGCCGGCGCCGTCGATCATGGCGGCGTCGTACAGTTCAGTCGGCACTCCTTGCAGTGCTGCCAGATACAGGACCATGCCACCGCCGACGCCCCATATACTCATGACAATGAAGGCCGGCAGTGCCCAGGTCCGGTCGAAGAGCCAAGCGGGACCTGGGATTCCGACCAGCGCGAGGATGCGATTGATGACGCCGGCTTCCGGGTTGAGCAGCAACAGCCACATCATGGCGACGGCCGCGCCGGAGACGACGGCAGGGGTATAGAAGACGGTGCGGTAGAAGGAGAGGCCTCCGACATCCTGATTGAGGAGCAAGGCCAGACTCAGGCCAAGCACCAGACCGAGGCTCACTGCGCCCACGGAGTAGATGGCGGTGACCTTGAGGCTGTGCCAGACGAGCGGGTCGTTGAACAGCATTTTGTCCCAGTTCTTAAACCCGACCCATTTGGGCGTGGTGAGCACATCGAACTTGGTGAAGCTGAGGTAAAGGGAGCTGAGCAGGGGCCCGAACTCAAAGGCGAGGAAGCCGATAAACCAGGGAGCGATCGCCAAGTATCCAGCCAATGCTTCGAAGCGGGCCAGCCGTCCCATGCGAGGGCGTTTTGTCGCGATCACGGTAGCTTGTCCTTCCGCGCAGATGGCATTCAGGTTCAGGCGGAAACCTCAGATTTGGCCGGAGTTTATGAGTCCGGTGTCAATGAGTAAAGTGAGGCCGTCAATCCTTGGCCGTCGCAAACGCATCGTCGTCAGTCAAGATCGATACGGTAGAGCGGCTCCAATCCGGCTGCGATGCGGTCGACGTTGTCGGCGGCGCACTGCGCCCGTTTGCGCGACGTGCCATCGGTGACGCCGGCTGTGTGCGGGGTAGCGATGACGTTGGACAGGCCGAAGAAGGGCGACGTGAGGTCGGGGGGCTCCTGGCTGTAGGCGTCGATGCCGGCGCCGCCAATTGTGCCGTCGAGCAGAGCCTGGGTGAGCGCCTCCTCGTCAATCAGTGCGCCGCGGGCGACGTTGATGATGTGGGCGGTCGGCTTCATCAGGCCCAACATGCGGGCGTCGATGATGTGGTGGGTCTCGCTGTTAAGATGCAGGTGCAGCGAGAGGATGTCCGACTCTGCCACGACTTTTTCGAGGTCGTCGGGTGTGCCGACGAAGGAGAGACCGAACTCCTCGCGTTCGGCTGCGCTCACTTCGCGAATTTCGATAGCCGAGATCTCCATGCCGAAGGGTTTCGCCCGCCGGGCCAGCTCGATGCCGCTGGCCCCGAAGCCGATGAGTCCGAGCTTAACGCCTTCCAGTTCGAGCGCCATCGGTTCGTAGAGCTCCCCTTTGTCGAGCACGGCGCGTGCAACCGGATATTGACGCGTCAGCATGAGGATGAACATCATGGCGCACTCGGCGAGTGCGACGGCGCTGAACTGGCCGGGGCAGTTGGCGATCGGTATGCCCTTGGTTTTCCAGTATTCGAGGTCGAAGTGGTCGAAGCCGGTGCCGAGGATCTGCCATAGGCGGGCGTCGGTGGCGGCGTCGACCATTTCGCGCGTACCGGCGGAGCCGCCGTGGTCGATGACGGCGTCGATGCCATTGAACTGGGGGGCCAGCGGCTGGTCGTAGTCCAATATTTGAATGTTGTGGCGGTCCTGGACGGCTTTCACGACATCAGTTCCCCACGGGTTGAACATCGACGGTTTGACCGGGTGGGGCAGAAAGAGGACATTCAGTCGTTCGGGCATTATCGTTCCTTACATTGCTGGTTTAGTCGGTTAGAGAATGTGCTGGACGGACCCGCCCGTTCCCCGCGTTCCACAGCCGGGTTGGGACGGCGCCCGCATTCGATTCTAGATGGTGGTGTAGCCCCCGTCGGCCACGAGCACCGAGCCTGTCACGAAGGAAGCATCGTCGCTGGCGAGGAAGAGCAGGGCCTGGGCGACTTCGACCGGCTCGGCGAAGCGGCGCATCAGGTTGGCTTCGCGATAGGGGGCAAGTTTTTCCTCCGGGATGGTCAAAGTCAGCGGCGTGTTCATCGAGCCCGGGCAGACGACGTTGACGCGGATGTTGTCGGGCGCATGGTCGACGGCCATCGAGCGCACGAGGCCGATGACGCCGTGCTTGCTGGCGTTGTAGGAGGCCTGCAGGCCGTTGCCGACGAGGCCGGAGAGGGAGGAGATGCAGATGATGTTGCCGCCTCCCTGCCGGCGCATCTGGGCGACGGCGTATTTTGAGCAGAGGAACATGCTTTTGAGGTTTGTATCGAGGACGAGGTCCCACTCGTCTTCGGTCGTGTCGACGACGTCCTTGTTGACCTGGAAGCCGACGTTGTTGACGAGTATGTCCAGTTTGCCGAAGGTCTCGACCGTTGTGCGGGTGAGACGCTCGGCATCGGCGGCCTTGCGCACGTCCATTTCGACGAGGATGGCCTCGCCTCCCTGTGCCTCAATCTGGCTGACGGTGTCCTGGCCGGCGCTTGCGTCGATTTCACCGACTATGATCCGTGCGCCCTCGGCGGCGAAGAGGGTGGCAGTCGCCTGTCCCAATCCCATGCCGCCGCCGGTTATGGCGGCTACTTTGCCCTGCAATCGATCTGGCATCGTGGTTGCACCTTGGTCAATAGGGCAGAAGGCCGCCGCTGACGTTGTAGGTCTGGCCGGCCATATAGCTGGCGTCATCGGAGGCGAGGAACGCGACGACGTTGGCGACGTCTTCGGGCTGCTGGATGCGTCCCAGGGGCACGCCGGCGACGGCCTGCTCTTTGACGGAGCCGACCGGAACGCCCTGCATTGTCGCAATCTCGCGGTCGATCAGGTCCCACATGGGCGTATCGACGATGCCGGCGCAAACGCAGTTGACGAGGATGCCGTGTTCGGCGAGCTCGAGCCCCATCTGCTTGGTGACGGCGACGACGGCATGTTTGCTGGCGGCGTAGGCGCCGAGGGGCACGGCTTTGCCGGGCGCGATCTTGCCGGCGCCGGAGGCGTTGTTGATGATGCGCCCGCCGTTCCCCTGCTCGATCATCTGGCGGGCGGCGGCCTGCGAGCAGAGCAGCACGCCCTTGGCGTTCACGTTCATCATCGCGTCCCAGGTCGCTTCGTCGGTATCCAGCAACGTGGCGACGGCGCCGATGCCGGCGTTGTTGACGAGGATGTTCAGGCTGCCCCAGCGATCGGTCGTGCGGCGGACCATGCCGTCGGCTGCCTCCTTGCTGGTTACGTCGACGGCGAGGGCCTGTGATTCGCCGCCTTCTTGATTGATCTCGGCGGCGACGACGGCGGCGGTCGCTTCGTCGAGGTCGGCGACGGTTACGCGGCAGCCCTCGCGAGCCAGGCGCCGAGCGATCGCGCGGCCTATGCCGCGGCCGGCTCCGGTGACGATGGCTACCTGTCCTTCGAGCTCGTAGCGCGGCATTGTCTACTCTCCCTGCAGATTGCGGTGGCCGCTGAATAGATTAGTGTTCGCCGTTCTTGGTCTCGTAGGGAACCTGCATCAGCTCCAGGATGTAGCCGTCGGGATCTTCGAAGAATACGACGTGGACGATTGCCCAGCCCAGATCGAAGCTGACCGGTTCGGAAACGAACTTGACGCCCTCAGCCTGCAGCTCCTTGTAGGCCTGGGCCAGGTCGGGGACGCCGAAGCAGATATGTGAGTGGCCGACGTCTCCCAGCTTTCCGTCGGAGACCTTGCCGTGGGGTTGCACGTACTCCTGCAGGTCGAGCAGCATACCCGGCGTTTCGGGCGCCTGCAGGCGGACGACCTGCATGATCACTTCATCCTTGCCGGCCATTTTAGAGATCGTCTCGCCTTCGAGCCGGTGGCGTTCGATCTCCTCCATGCCGAGCAGGTCCTTGTAAAAGGCCAGCGAGCAATCCATGTCGCTCACGGTTACCGAGACATGGTCCATCACGTTGACTGAACTGATCACCGTACACTTCCTCCCTTAGATGTCGGTCTCGAGGACGTCCAGTTCGGCCAGCCGCCGGATCCAGCGCTGGTGGCGGGGCGTATCGATCGAGCGCCAGTGCGGCCCGTACATCTGGCGGCCGACGCTGGCAAAGGCCCTGTGGTTTCCCCTCATCTGCTGCTGGATGGCGGTCCGGGCCGAGGGCGTGTCTGGGTCCTCGTAATAGACGACGACACCCTGGCGGCGGCTCCTGGCCCCGCCGAAGGCGGCGTGCCACAGCGCTACGTTGAAGGCCAGGACATCGCCGGGCTGCGACTCGAAGGCGTAGGCCGGCACGTCGGTTTGCGCCAGGTTATAGGCGGTCTCCGGTTCGCGACTGATCTGGCTGTGGAACGGGTCGCGATGGGAGCCGGGGATCACGCGCAGCGCGCCGCTGTCGGCGGTCAGCGGGTCGGGATAGATACAGAACTTGACGGCTGTGTAGTCCAACGAGCCGGTATCGGGGTGCCAGAGCGTGTCATCGACGTGGTAGTTGCCGTCGACGGCGATTGCCAGCACATCTTTGCCCAGAAGCTGCTCGGCCACGTCGGCGAAGCGGGGATCGTCGGCAAGGCCGGCGATGAAGGGCGACTTTTCCTCCATCAGGGAGGCGTAGTGGCGGGTTTTACCGTCGTGCTTGCCGTCTTCGAGCCAGGAATCCAGACCTGCGTTGAACTCGCGGCTGTACTGTGCAATCTCTTCGGGAGAGAGGTACTGACGAAAGACCAGAAATCCAAAATCACGGAACAGTCTGAGTTGTTGTTCTGACAGTTTCATTTGGCAGCTTTCGTTGGCCTGGTGGACTGGTGAAATACGAGGCAAGCACGGCGCGGTAGAGCCGTTCGGGCTTGCCAGGAACTTACAACATGCAGGGTAGAGCGTCCTTCACAGCGAAGCCTGCGGGCAAAGGAGGCAGACGGCGGCAAACTCGGTTGAGTATAGCACCGCGCTTCGCGGTGCGTCAAGCGATAGTCGCCCGCTGCAAACGGTTGATCTGCTCTGGCGGAACTCCCCCGCCGTCAATCGAATCGAGCGGTGGGGAAGCCCTGCCTGTAGGCGCCACCGTCAGGTAGGCCCCTCCTATTGTGAGCCTGATTCATCTTGAATCGCCAGGAGCACAACCCCTTAGTGCTCGTACTCCTCCATCAGCTCGACCAGATTGCCGTCGGGGTCGTAGCAGAAGCAGACGCTGACGGAGCCTTCGGTGAGCTCGAAGTTGACCGGCCCTGAAATGAACTCAACGCCCTGGGCGCGCAGTGCGTCCACGGAGGCCGGCAGGTCCTCCACGGTCAGGGCGAAGTGGCAGGAGCCGACCGAACCCATGGGCGTAACGTGCTTGTTTCCCGGCGGCTCGAAGAATTCGAGCAGGTCGAGCAGGATGTGGGGCGTGTCGGGGGCGGCAAGACGCGTCGACTGGGCGCGCGCCCCGTTGGTTCCGCCGGCCTCGTCGCACTTGTCCCCTTCCAATTGATGCTGCTCGACCTGCCTGAGGCCCAGCTTGCCGACATAGAACTCCAGCGAGCGTTCGGTGTCGCTGACCGTGACTGCGAGGTGATCGACTGCTTTGACCTTCATGTTGGTAGTCTCCCTACTGCGAATGATGATGGTTGATCAGATATGGCTGCCGGCGGGTGTGCCGGGTTCGCTGCGGCTGCGTTCCTGCATCGCCAGCTGTGTACGGCGGCGCTGGCGCTGTTCGTGCGTGATCTGGTCCAGCCCGACGGCGACGATGAGGGCGACGCCCTTGACGACCTCGGTCCAGAAGGGATTGACCCCCAGCGAAACCAGTCCGCTGTTGATGACGCCGAGGAGTGCGACGGCGAGCATGACGCCGAGAATGTTGCCTTCGCCGCCGGTAAAGCGGACGCCGCCCAGGATAACGGCTGTAATGACGTCGAATTCAAAGCCGACCCCGAAGCTGGGCGACGCGGTCCCGTAGCGGCTGGCGGCGAGGACCGCGGACAGGCCGACGATGAGGCCGTTGATGGCAAAGGCGCCCAGCACGAGATTGCGGACGCGGATGCCGGCGGCCTCGCTTGCCTCACGATTGCCGCCGATGGCGTAGAAATAGCGGCCGAAAGTCGTTTTGGAAAGGACGAAATGGATGATGAGGGCGAGGCCGAAGAGCAGCCAGACCGGCATCGGGACGTCGAAGGGACGGGCCTGCCCCAGAATTGTGAACGGGTCGGGCACGCCGCGCACAGCTGCGCCGTTGGTCGTCAAGAGGATGACCCCGCGCAGTGCGGTCAGGCTGCCCAGCGTGATGATGATGGGCGAAAGTTTCACGCGCCAGACCATGGCGCCGTTGAGCATGCCGAGTGCGCCGGCAAAGAGGATGCCGGCCAGCAGTGCCAGCGGCGAGGGCACAATTTTGGCCAGCATTGCCGCGACGACCGCGGTCAGACCGTACATGGCGCCGATCGAGAGGTCGACGTTGCCGCTGATGATCAGCATCGCGGTGCCCAGAGCGAGGATGCCGATGAAGGACATCTGGAGGGCGACGACGACAAAGTTGGCGAAGCTGAAGTACCTGGGGCTGAAGATGGCGAGGATGAGCAGCGCGAGCAGCAGGGCCAGGGCCAGCCCGATGTTGCGGCCGCTGCCCTGGAAGTGGTTGGTCAGGCGCGCTTTCGGGATCGAATCAGCCATAGCTGCCTATTTCACCTCTGAAACGACAGGCCCATCATGCAGGCAACGATTTCCTCGCGGTCGGTGCCGGCCAGCGGGCTGTCGAGTGTGGTCTGTCCCTGCCGCAAGGCGACGACGCGGTCGGCGACGGCGAACACATCGTCGAGATTGTGGCTGATGATGATGACGGCAACACCCTGGCCGGCGACGCGCTGGATCAGGTCGAGCGCGGCCTTTGTCTGGCGCACGCCGAGCGCGGCGGTTGGCTCGTCGAACATAATCAGGCGGTTTGCCTTGACCAGGGCGCGGGCGATGGCGACGGCCTGACGCTGGCCGCCGGAGAGACTGCGGACGGGGATGGCGTAGTCGTCGAGTGAGGCGCCCACCTCGCCGATGCGGCGCTGCGCCTCGGCAAGCGCCTGTTTCTCGTCGATCACGCGCAGCGGCCCGATGCGGAAGCGCAGCGGTTCCTGGCCGAGCATGACGTTTGCTGCGGCGCCGAGATTGTCGGCAAGCGAGAGATGTTGGTAGACGGTCTCGATACCCAGGGCGCGGGCGCGGCCGGGATTGAGGTTCTCGACCTTCGCGTCACCGATCCAGATTTCGCCGTCATCGGGCGGATAGATGCCGCTCAGGATCTTGACGAATGTGCTCTTGCCGGCGCCATTGTCGCCGACAAGGGCCACGATTTCGCCGGGATGCAGATCGATCGAAAAACTGTCGAGCGCCTGCACGCCGCCGAAGTACTTGGTGATACCGACACAATGGACGAGCGCTGTGTTTTCGGTCATGGACCGCTCCCGAAGTCGAACGCAACCGGTGAAATCCGGCGAACAGGCGCAGCAAGGAGAATTCGCAGCTGAACGGGCTGGCGCGCCAGCCCCACGAGATAGGTTCGCAGGGCCGGCGCAACCAGAGAATGAACTGTTGGGCCTCTCCGTACACGGATGGCCAGAGGTGTAAGGAGACCCTGCCGAACTTCGCCCTACTGCTCCGGCGTCATCTGCGCTTCGTCGCTGTACCGCATCACGTTGGGATCGTCGTAGAGATACTGAAAGTCGGGATCCTGCGGTCCGGCGACTATCTTCTGTACCTCTTCCAGGTTTTCAGCCGTCACCAGCAGACCCCTCTGCACGCGCGTCGGCGGCACCTCTTCGCCGCGCAGGCAGCGCTGCATATCTCGCATCCACTGGGTCGAGCTGTAGGGGAAGAGGTAGGACCAGGTGGCCTGGTAGATACCGCCCTTGGCGATCTCGTCGAGCACCAGGTTGGTGCCGTCGGCGCTGCCGACAAAGAACTCATTGGGATCGTCCTTGCCCGCTTCCTGCGCCGCGGTGTAGGCGCCAAATCCGGGATCATCGCCAAAGCCGAGCAGGACCTTGATGTCGGGGTGCGCCTGCAACAGGTTGGCCGCGCCGGCCGAGCCCAGCTCTATCGTGTTGGCCTCTACCTGCCCGGCGATGACGGCGTTGTCGGCATTTTCCAGGACGCCGTCGATCAGACCCTGCGTGCGTTCCTGCAGCAGCGGATCGGCTCGATTGCCCAGAATCCCGACCTGCACCTCCTCAGCGTCGCCGTAGTTTTTCGCGATCCACTCGGCGGCAAATTTGCCGACGTGGTAGCCGCTGAAGTGCTGGTCCAGACCCACGTTCTGCGTGGCGCCGGTGATGGGCGAGGCGCTGTGGTTGAACATGCAGATGCCCTGCTCGATCCCACGGGCGACGAGATCGTCCATGCCTTCCGGCGTAAGCACCAGGAAGAAGATACCGTCATAGCCCTGGGCGATGAAGGCCTCGATGTCGCCGAACTGTTTGACCGCGTCGGCGTTGGCATCGACGATCACGAGGTCGATGTCGTTTTCCGGCTTCTCGGCCTCGCGCTGCATGTCGGCGTAGAACTCGACCAAAATCTCAACCTGGATCGGGCTTGAGAGCCCCACCTTTTTGTCCGCGAGCGTCGTCATCTCTTCGGCGGCCGGCTCTGCGGGCGGTGCGGGCATGACACAGGCTGCCAGTGCCAGGGCCAGAATCAGGGATACCGCCGGGAAGAAACTCCGGCGCAATGCCCGGCAGGCGCGCGTGTTCGCACCTGCTTGCAGCAAAGGGTTGTGTCGCATGATCCTCTCCTTTGGGATTTCAAAGAGCGACTCATTCTTGCCGATTCGTCAGACACCTCCGATGGTTTGCGTTCTGGTCATCGCTGCCACTGCTCCCGCCCAGTTCCCCGTCCGCGTCTGCGCTCAGTTGCCGTGCGGCCGACTAATCCCGTTTGCGCCGGTGTCGGCCGCCATTGCGGCGCCGGTGATACGAGGCGGCGAGGAACGGTGCGGCAGGTCAACGCCTCACTGTGTGGGCGTCACTGTGTGGGCGTCATCAGCGGTTCGTCGCTGTACTCCATCACGTCCGGGTCGTCGTAAAGGTATTGGTAGTCGGGGTCCTGCGGCCCGGCGGCGATCTTCTGGACCTCTTCCAGGTTATCGGCGGTGACCAGCAGCCCCTTCTGCAGGCGGGTCGGCGGCACATCTTCGCCGCGCAGGCAGCGCTGCATATCGCGCATCCACTGGGTCGAGCTGTAGGGGAAGAGGTAGGACCAGGTGGCCTGGTAGATACCGCCCTTGGCGATTTCGTCGAGAACAAGATTGGTGCCGTCGGCGCTACCGACAAAGAACTCGTTGGGGTCCTCCTTGCCCACTTCACGTGCGCCGGTGTAGGCGCCAAATCCGGCATCGTCGTTGAATGACAGCAGGACTTTGATATCGGGGTGGGCCTGCAGCAAGTTTGCCGCGCCCTCTGCGCCCGAGTCCATGGTTACGGCTTCGACCTCGCCGGCGATCGCGGCATTGGCGGCGTTTTCCGTCACGCCGTCGATCAGGCCCTGTGTGCGTTCGGAAAGCAAGGGGTCGGCGCGATTGCCCATGATACCGACCAGGACTTCTTCGGCGTCGCCGTAGTTCCTGCCAATCCACTCGGCGGCAAACTTTCCGACCTGGTAACCGCTGAAGTGCTGGTCCAAGACCACGTTCTGCGTGCTGCCGGTGATCGGCGATGCGCTGTGGTTGAACATGCAGATGCCCTGTTCGACGGCGCGCGCCACAAGGTCGTCCATACCTTCCGGTGTCAGTAGCAGGAAGAAGATGCCGTCGTAGCCTTGTGCCATGAACGCCTCGATGTCGGAGAACTGCTTGACCGCATCGGCGTCGGCGTCTACGATCACGAGGTCGATACCGTTTTCCGGCTTCTCGGCTTCGCGCTGCATATCGGCATAGAACTCGACCAGGATCTCGATCTGGATGGGGCTGGAGAGCCCGACCAGTTTGTCAGCGAGCGTCTCCGACTCTGCGGCGGTCGGTTCAGCGGGCGGTGCGGGCATCACACAGCCGGCCAGCGAAAGGGCCAGCACCAGGAGCATCGCCATAAGGGCTCTTGCCGGCAATGCCCGGCAGGAGCGCGTGTTGGCATCGGTCCGCAACAGATGGTCGTGTCGCATGGTCCTCTCCTTTGGTTTTCAAAGAGCGACTCACTCTTGCCGGTCCGTCAGACACCTCCAGTCTCTATCGTATCAGTCAAAGTTGTCTCCGCCCCTGCTCAGGTATCTGGCCGCGCCTTCGCGCAGCTGCCGGGCGGAAGGTTGGATCGCGGTGGCGCCGCCGTCCACCATCAGCACGGCGGCCGTGATATAAGAGGCCTCGTCGCTGGCGAGGAAGAGGATGGCATTGGCCACCTCGGCGGGTTCGGCAAAGCGGGAGAACATGGTCATGGCGGCGTAGGGCGCAACGTTTTCAGCCGGCGTGCGCGCCATCATCGGCGTGTTCATGCCGGTGGGACAGACGACGTTGGCGCGAATGCCGTCTTCGCCGCAATCCTGGGCCAGGCAGCGGGCGAGGCCGATGACGCCGTGTTTCGAGGTATTGTAGTCGGCCTGCATCTCATTCGCCACCACGCCCGACATTGAGGAGACGAAGACGACGCTGCCGCCGCCCTGGCTGCGCATCGCGGGAACTACATATTTTGTGCAGAGGAAGGGGCCCTTGAGGTTGATCCGCATAACCCGGTCCCACTCCTCCTCCTCGATGTCGGCGATATTCTTGCCGCTGCCGAAGGTGGCGGCGTTGTTGACGAGAATGTCGATACGATCGTATTCG
The DNA here is from genome assembly GCA_022827195.1 of Caldilineaceae bacterium. Lineage (GTDB taxonomy): Bacteria > Chloroflexota > Anaerolineae > Caldilineales > Caldilineaceae > Bin5. The sequence goes on along the minus strand of JAJDTL010000039.1, from coordinate 21,720 downwards.
GCCAGGGTTTTGGCCGCCATTTGCTGGGCGCCGGCGGGATGGCTGAGGTCGGCGACAACGGCGATGGCCTCGCCGCCGGCTTCCCTGATGGCGTCGACCGTGTCGCGCGCGGTCTCCCGGTTCAGGTCGGCGACGACGACTCTGGCGCCCTCGGCCGCGAACAGCAGCGCGGTCGTGCGGCCAAGCCCCTGCCCGGCGCCGGTGACAACTGCCGATTTGCTCTCCAGTCTCCCCATCGGTTCGACCTTTCCGACCTTTAGCGGCCGCGCTGCCGGCGCTACGCTCCGTTCTTAGCGGGCAGGTGAATCGAGTCACCCACCAGCAGGACGCGAATATCGAAGTCGCGTTGCTGCCGGTAATAGAGCTCGAAGAGCTTGCCGATGTCGCCGGTGTGGTTGCGCCAGAATTCCCAGTGGAAGGGCAGGAGCGTATTGGGGCCGAGTTTTTCGGCTACCTCGAGAAGCTCCTCCACCTCCATATACCAGGTGCGGCCGAAGGCGAGCAGCGCGAGGTCGAGGTTGTGGGTCGCCCCGATTTCGGCCATGGCCGGCCCGTCCCAGGTATCGCCCGAAACGAACAGCTTTCTCCCGCCTGAGGTGAAGACGAAGGTCACTGCGTGCGGCTCGTTGGGGTCGTAGGAGGGATAGACCTGGATCTTGACATCGCGGAATTCGATGGTGTCGCCCGGCGCGACCTGGCGGATGCGCTCGTCGGCAATGCCGAATTCGCGCATCAGTTTGGCCGAGGACTGCGGCGCAATGCAGAATGCGTCGGTGTTGTTGACGATTGGAACGAGGGTGCCGTCGTGGCAGTGGTCGACGTGATCGTGGGTTGAGATGATGATATCGGCGAGGCCGACCTCGTCCGGCTTGATTGGAATTGCGGTCGCGCGGTAGGCATCGGGCACGGAATCGTCGGGCGTGCCGTAGGAGTATGGATCGATCCAGATCATCGTCTCGGGTGTGCGGTAGGCGAAACTCGGCCCGCCCAGCGCCCAGAAGAGGATGCCGTCGTCGATCGTTCTCCCCTCGATCTCGTCCAGAAAGGTCTTGGGCCAGTATGCTACGTCTCGCATAAGCAGTCCTTTGGCTGATTGGGCCGGGCCGCGCCAGCGCAGGCGGGCGCGGGGTCTCGCGGGCGGGTTCCGACGGCCTGAACTCTATGGCGCCTGTTCAGACCGTGCTCCAACTGTAGTCGTGCGGCTCCTGGACGCCGGTCCCGACTTCGTTGAGTTCGAGCAGATTGCCGTCCGGGTCATAGAAGAAGAGGACGTGCCATTCGCCTTCGCCGCTGAAGCGGACCGGCGGGGATACGATTTCCACACCTGCGGCTTTGAGCCGTTCGTAGGTTGCGGGCACGTCTTCGACGCCGAAGCAGAAGTGTGCGCTCGGCACGTGGTGGATCGGACTACGTCCGGTAGGGCTCTCCGGGTTGATCCACTCGATCAGGTCGAAGGTGAAACCATGTTCGGTGCTGCGGGAGTGGCCGTTGACGCCGCCGGGCGGGCGCAGCCGGTACTCGCGCATATGCACGTTGTCGATTCTGGTCATTTCATCAATCGGGCCACCGTTGTGCTCCTCCGGCGATACGACCTCCAACCCCAGGATGTCGCGGTAGAATTTGAGCGACGCTTCCAGGTCGCTGACCATGACCGCGACATGATCCATCGTTATTTTGGCCATTGTTTTCTCCCTTTCGGGGAACGCAGCCGTCCCCCTATAGAACGAATATGTAAACTGTTTGTTTCTTTAACACCGAGTCTGACTGCCCCTCGCGGCCGGGCATATTACTTTCCGGCCGGCCGGTTCAGGCGGTGCTCCAACTGTAGTCGTGCGGCTCCTGTACACCGGTGCCGATCTCGTTGAGCTCGAGCAGATTGCCGTCAGGATCGTAGAAGAAGAGGACGTGCCATTCGCCCTCGCCGGAGAAGCGGACCGGGGGCGAGACGATTTCGACGCCTGCTGCTTTGAGCCGTTCGTAGGTGGCGGGCACATCCTCGACGCCGAAACAGAAGTGGGCGCTGGGGACGTGATGGATCGGCTGCCGGCCCGTCGGGCTCTTGGGGCTGACCCATTCGATCAGGTCGAAGGTGAAGCCGAAGCCGGGGTTGGCCGTATGGCCGTTAACGCCGCCGGGCGTACGCATGCGATATTCGCGCACGTGGGTGTCCTTCATGGCCGTCATTTCGTCGACGGGCCCGCCGCCGTGTTCCTCGGGCGTCACGACCTCAAGGCCCAGGATGTCGCGGTAGAACTTCAGGGACCTGTCAAGGTCGCTGACCATGACGGCGACGTGGTCCATCGTTATGCGGCCCATTGAAAGCCTCCTCGGTATGACCGTGGTCCTGCCCGTGCGGGAGGGTCAGGAGAACTGTTGACTATGAAAAAGGGGGAGGCAGAGAGCCTCCCCCTGCGTTGGATTCACACTCGGTGCGCGGACCTTACTCTTCGGCCTGGATGGCGTTGATCTTGGCGACCATGCCGTCGGTCGCCTCTTCGATCGAGCGGTCGCCTAAGAGCATCAGTTCGAGTTCTTCGGTGAAGGCGCGCTGCACCTCGGTCGGCTTTGAGCCCCAGTGTTCTGGCACAAAGGTGTGGCCATAGGTGAACGGCTTGGTCATGAACTCCAGCTGGACGGGGTCGGTAACGAATTTGGCCGCGTTTTCGGCGAACTTGTAGGGGATTGGAATCAACTTGATCATCGCCGTAATTGCCTGTTCATCCCAGACGTAGAAGGAGATGAAGTCCCAGGCCTCGTCGACGTAAGGTGTGTTGACCGGAATCGAGAAGGGATGGGACTGGCCGGTGCTGATGCGTTTGCCGCCGGTCATGATGGGCCAGAGGGCCATGGTGGCATCCATCGCATAGTCCTGGGTATTCGGGCCCCACGAATCCCAGTCGGTGAGGACGGCGGCGACCATCCCGATCTTGTCGCTGGCGAAGATGCGCTCGCCGAGCAGCTGGCGTTCCGCCGGCGAAGGTGAGACGCCGGATTCGAGAAGCCAGTCGACCGAGTAGGTGAAGGCTTCACGCGCTTCATCGGAATTCAAGAGACATAGGGTCTCGTCTTCGTTGAACAGAGAGCCGCCGTTCGACATGATGAGGTCAAGGTAGACCATATTTGGCGGGGTTGCTGCGCCCCAAATGTCGGGCGGGTCAGCGATGGCCTTGGCAGCGGCGTCCATCTCGTCCATGGTCCAGTCGTCGTATCGGGGCAGCTCGACACCGTTCTCCTCGAAGAGCCGAATGTTGTAGGCGAGGCCGCGAGGGACGGCTCCATGTGAGGGCACGCCGTAGGCATTGCCCTGCCAGCCGGCCCAGACCCAAGGGCTGCCGACCAAACCGTCGACGTCGACGCCGTCCCTTTCGATCAGTCCATCAACTTCGGCGAATATTTCGCGCTGTACAAGCATAGGGAAGAAAGGGGCCTGAACCCACAAGACTTCGGGCGCGGTCCCGCCCGCGAACTGGGTCAGCATCTTCTCTGCGTAACCTGTCCAAGGGCTGACGGCCATCTCCACCTGTGTTTCGTGGGAGGCATTGTAGAGGTCGAGCACGTCTCCAAAGATGTCGCCCCAGGCCATGAATCTGAGGGTTACAGCCTCCTCCATTGCGGAGTCGTCCGCCATCTCCCCGTCTGAGCCGCCATCGGGAGCGCCGCCTGGTGCGCAGGCGGCGAGGAGGGCGCCTCCGGTCGCCACCGACATGCCTTTCAAGAATGCGCGGCGGCTGGGTCGCTTCGGGTCATTCAACAACGTCTTCATAGCACTTCTTCCTCCTGGTGAGATGAATGGTTCCGATTGTCGGATGAGAATGAAAGGTTGGCGTTGTCAGAATGCGGTTCGTGGACCAGCGCATTTCCCTGGATGTGGTTTTCTTCGCAGCGCCCCGACGGGACTGCGGTGGCATGGCAATCTGATGCGACCTACGCAGCCGGTTTACGGGTCTTGTCTGCTTGCGCAGCGACCGATCTCTGGGAGCGCAAGAGGGTCACGCGCCGACAAACATTCAATGTTCTTCGCACGCCGCCTGATGCGCGGCCGTTAAGGGAGTTGCCAAGGGTTTGACGGGCGCTGAGCCAGGCGCTGCTGCGGCGGTTTTCGGCGATACTATACCATAGCTGCAGGCGTCTTCAAACAGTGCGAAAACCGGCCTGTGTAAGCTCGAGTCAACCGTACGCCGGTCTTTGGTTGCGACGCGGAATCAGAGGTTGTCGATCATGCGCTTCAGGTTGGCGACGTTGATGCGCATTGCCTCTTCCCGCGAGCCGCTAGCAGGCAGAAAATGGGTTGCGACCGACAGGATCGCGTCGCTGCGGCGGTTGCGCAGGCCGCGCAGGATCGCGGGGTAGTCGACGTCGCCTTCGCCGAGCGGGCAGTAGTCGAAGTCGAGCTGGAGGCCGTTGTTGACGCGCAAATCCTTGATGTGGAGTCCGTGCAGATAGGGGTGGATGTTGAGGAAACCGGCCGAGGCAACGTCGGCCTCGCCGCAGTTGAGGTTGTCTGAAGGGCCCCACATCACTTTGAGGCGGGGCGAGTTCAGGGCCTCGGCGAGGCGGCGGAAGTTGGCGGTCGTGTTGGTGTAGTTCCAGGGCATCATCGAGAGCGCGAGGTCGACGTTGTATTTCTCGGCCTGGTCCAGCGCCAGCGAAAAGGCGCGCACGAGTTTGGCCATTTCGGCGTCGGCGATGAAGCCGCCGCGCGTCAGCCAGCGCATCGGCCAGGTCGGTTTGGCGGCGCTGTACTCTCCCGGCCAGGCAAAGCTGAAGGCGTTGACGGCGCCGATCCCCAGCCGGGCGGCCATCTGCATCGAGCGGACAAGGTCGTCCATCTCCTGGCGAAAGTCGGGGTGGTCCTCCATTGTTTCCAGGTCGAGGTCGGTCAGGTGGATCATCTTGAAGGGGTTGCCGATGTTGATGACGAATATCTCGAGCCCGTGGGCGGCCACCTTCTCCCCAATCTGGTCGACGGCTGCGTCATCCATATCGCGCATCGGGATCGCGTCGGCGCCGAGCGTGTTGAACCATACGCCCTCGACGCCGATCTCTTTGGCCTTGGCCAGCGACTGATCGAAGGGCATTGCCAGCTCGGGCAGGTACATTCCGATTTTGAAGCGATGCTCGGTCATCTGTGCGTCTCTCCGTGTCTCAGTTGGGCAGGGCCTGGCCCCAGCGGTCGAGGCCGGCGTCGGCGAGGTTTTGTAGCCAGTCGTGATGCGAGCGTGCGACCTTTTGCGGATCTTTGCGGCTGCGGGCGACAAAGCCGGGCACACGGGAACGGCCGGTGGGCAGACCGATGCGGCTGTAGCGGGTATCGACGCTCCAGCGGACGGTGTTCGAGCGGTTGGGGATCGAGCGGTGGACCATGCGCTCCATGGTCAGAAGAACGTCGCCGGCATTGACCTCACAGGTCACGAAATCGCCTGCGGGAAGGGCCGCGTCGGGGATGCCCTTCGCCCCTCTGTGGCCTTCCGTTTTGATCAGGATGTCGTGTTCGAGCAGCCCTTCGAGGTGGGAGCCGGGGATGACCTGCATGCAGCCGTTTTGGGCGGTTGCTGGGACGAGCGGGATCCAGAAATTGACGACAAGGGTCTCGCCCGCTTCGGCCGGGATGAGGTAGGCGAGGTCTTGGTGCCAGGGGATGTCCAACAGGTCGAGGTCGGGCATCTTGGGGCGCAGGGCGAACTGGGGGTGGGCGAGGATTTCGGGGCCGATGAGTGCTTCGGTGGCGTCGAGCAGCTCCGGCGTCGTGCGCAGGGCGAACATGCCGGCGGAGATCGGCTTGCCGCGTGAGAAGAAGGTCCGCCACAGCCATCGCTTGTCCTTGCAGGCGTCGGAGGCCAGCGCCAGCCGGTTGGCGAAGGGCGCGGCGTCGAAGGTGTCGGCGGCGTCGAGCTGGCCTTGACGTACTGCCTCGTGGATGGCGTTGTCCACCTTTTGCTCCAGCTCGCCGATCAGCGGCTGCAGCGCAACGTGGGGCAGCATATCGCGGACGATCAGGTAGCCGTCCTGTTTGAACTTGGATATCTCTTGTGGGCTCAGCGCCGCAGTCGAGGCGCTGCTGTCAACCTGAAATGCCCGCGTTGGGGTTATGTCAGTCACCTGCTCCTCCTGATATCGTGCGCTCATAAATTGCGGACAGGCGGTGAATTCGCGCGCAATTGGCGAAATCCTTGGCACAGTATATTCCAATAGTATATTCCAAAGGAGAACGGTACGCTACTCCCGCAGGCGTGAACTGCCTTGAAGCTTGAGCGGCAATTCAGGCAAATTCCGCTTTCGTGTACAATGTGTCGAAAGCAATCAGAACGGCGTCTGCCAGAAGGCTGCGGCGCAGGCGGCGACAATCGGCGAATGAGGGATGCTATCAAGAGGAGAGAGAGGAATGAGTGTTCTGATCCACGTGGGCGTAAGGGCGTCCGATCTGTCGAAGTCGATCCGTTTCTGGCGCGACGGGCTGGGCTTGAAGGTGGTCGGGGAAAGGGGCGTCCGTTACGACCTTTCGGACGGCTATCACAACTTTGCGGTCTTCCAGCACCAGGGCGACGACCGTCCTGAGCACGTGTCGGGCATGCTCGACTATCTGCACATCGGTGTCGGTGTGCCGGACGTGGCGGAGGCGGCGCGGCGGCTGCGCGACATGGGCTACACGATCTTCTCGGACGGCCTGGGCGGCAAGACGCCGCTGGACCCTGAGAACCTTGAGCAGCCGGCGTTCAAGGTCGAGGACCCTGATGGCATCACGATCGACGTGAGCGAGGTGACGACGGCGTGGCCGGGGACGACGCTGCATCCCAACCAGACCGGCTCTGGGGAGGGTTAGGCTGGTCGCAATAGGGGCTCCTCCCCGGCAAGCAGGCCCTTGAACGGACAAGGGCAGCCTCCGCCCAACCAAAATCGAGTCCAGCAGGTGACGCGCCGAATTGACGCACTGTCAGCGGCGCGTCGTTGCGCGTGCAAGTCTTGCCCTCGCCGTTACCGGCCACGGAAGCGAGAAATCCAGGGGCCGCCTTTTCGTTTACGGCCATTTGGCAAGAGATTCATTCGCCTGGAGTCGGCGCGGCTCGGAAATTCCCCTGCATTTGGGAGGCCGGGGCTTACAGCGGGGACGCTACGAGGACCACAACTTGGCCATCACCTGGGGGCGATTGAGGTAGGGCGACAGTTCCGAGGGGGAACTGAGGATCAGGTCGGCGTTGTCGAAGTTTTGCGTCGCGCCCATGCCGCAGAGGAGGCCGACCTGGACCGCGCCGACGGCCTCGCCGACGCGCAGGTGCAGCTCGTTGTCGCCGACAACGAGACAGGCGTCGGCGGGCAGGTCCATCTTCTCGAGCAGGTTGAGGAGCGCTTCACTGTTGGGCGTGGGCTTGCGCAGGTCATCGCGGGTGGCGATGGCGTCGAACTGCTCTTCGGAGAGGTCGGCGTGCTGGAAGAAGGTATCGACTTCCTGCCGCGAGCGGGTGGTTAGCATGGCAACTTTGTATTGCTGGCGCAGCTCGGTCAGCAGCTCGGGCACGCCGTTGCGGAGCTCCTGCAGCTCGCTCTTGGGGAAGCCGCGGACGCGGTGCAGGCGCGGCATGAGCCGGCGGGCGTCGTCGTGCAGCCGCAGCCAGGTCAGCAGACTTACGATGGCAACCGACGGTCCTTCCATCCAGGCCATGAGGCGGCGGAAAAACTGTTCGCGTCGATCGAAGGTCCAAATCCGCTCCAGTCTGTCGAAGCGTTTGGCGAGCTCGCTCGCCAGAGACCAGTCGAGACGCGTGAGAGTGCCGTCGAGATCGAAGACGATGCCTTCGATCCAGTGGCCGGCGATCAGGCCCGGGATCTGAATGTCGCTCTGCTGCTGCGATGACTCGAAGGGTTCGAGGTCGCGCAGTTTGCGGAAGATGTAGATGAGTAGGACGCGCACGCTGGCGATTGTGGGGGTGATGAGCAGCACGCCGAGCACGCCGAATACCAGCGCGGCGCTGATGATGCCGGTGAAGGTGACGGCGGGGTGCAGGCGCACGCGCCGCCCGACCAGGCGGGGGATGAGGTAGACGCTCTCGACCTGGGTGATGATGACGTAGAAGATCATAACGATGATGGCAAAGGGGATCTTGCCGATAGGCAGCCAGGTCGAGCCTTGGAAGAGCGCGACCAGGGTACCGATCGTGCCGCTGATCCCGGGCCCGACGGTGGGCAGGAATTCGAGCAGCCCGGCGAGAAGGGCCAGCGCGGCCGCGTTGGGCAGGCCGACGATACTCATGACGACCCAAGTAGCAAAGCCGATCACGAGCCCAAGAACGAGCTGGCCGCGCAGGAAGGCCATCCAGATTTCACCCAGTTCCTGGCTCAGGTGCTGGGCGTCGTCGCGGTACTCCTGGGGCAGCGCGTTCATGACCATGCGCTGCAGTTTGATGATGTCTTTCAGCAGCCAAAAGCCCAGCACGAGGACGTAGATGGTGGTGAGCACGCCGGTCGTGAAGGCGCCGGCAAGCTCCAGTGCGCCGGTCCCGGCCTGGGACAGCACGTTTTGGAAGACAGTTCCCAGCTGCTGCAGGACGTTATTGAAGGTCAGGTTGAAGCCGAAGATGGGCAGGAGCGGGCCGGGCGCGGCGGTCTGAAGGTCGGATACCAGCGTCTCAAGCAGGCCCAGTAGGGCCTCGATCGAGGTCACGACGCGCGGCACGAAGATGACCGGGGTTATGATCAGCGCCACGATCAGGAGCAGGTAGATGGCGGCGATCGACATTGCCCGGCTCCAGCCTGTGCGCTGCTGGACCCAGCTGACCGGCTGATAGAGCACGAATGTCAGCAGAAGGGCGATGATGGTCGGCTGGATCATAACGCGGAAGGCGTAGAGGAGAAGCACGGCCGCAATGCCGAGGATCGAGCCGACTACGATCTTTGTCGTTGTACTCCAGCGGCTGGAACTCATTGCGATTAGAAAAGAGATTCGAGATAAAAGAGGGGGCTGTTCTCCGGACGTTCCGTTTCCAAAACAGTTCCGCCGGTTCTTTGGGTCAGGGTGTCGAGAGTTTGGGTTAGTGGAAAACGGTGAAGCGTGTCAGAGGCCAGTAGCGGACCCAAACGCGACCCTTGATGAACTCGCGCTGAGCCGGGCCGAAGGCGCGGCTGTCATTGCTGTTGTCGCGGTTGTCGCCCAGCACGAAGAAGGTGTCATCGGCCAGCGTGACGGGGCCGAAGAAGGAGGGCGAGTCGCCGTTCCAGGTGGGGGCTTTGTCTTCGTTCCCATCGACCGCGACGCGCCAGCTGGGCGCGACGTTGAGTGGCGGCGCCAACTCGCTCCCGTTCACGAAGACCTGGCCCTGCCGGATTTCCACAGTATCGCCGGGAAGACCGACGACTCGTTTGATCATCAGGGCGTTCGAATCGGGCATATCGAGTACGACGATCTCATTGTGCTGGGGTCCGCGAAAGTAGTAGGTGACCTTCTCCATGACCAGCCGTTCCATCGGCCGGAAATTGGGCTGCATACTCTGACCGTACACGATGGTCGCCTGGGCGAGAAAGAGGTGAATGATCAGCGCCAGGGTGATGGCGGGCAGAACGATCTGGGCGATCTCTTTGAGCGTCGAGAGGACCACCGCGGCCGGCGAGGGACGGGCAGGCCCTTCATTGACAGGCGCGAGCTGCGGGTGGGAACTTTCGCGTTCCTCCTGCTTTTCTCGAATCCCTTCATCCCGGCGGACAGATTCCTGTGGACCGTCCCGTTTCCCTGGATTGTGACTCGCCGTCATGTTCTTCCGGCCGGGAAGGCGTCCGTTGGTGCGCCTTCCCGGCCTGCCTTTCGCTTTCGCAATCAATCACGCAACTGTTCGAGGCGGAGTTTGGAAGCTCCCCTTCAGAGGCGTTATCTGCGCGGGCGGCCACCGTTGCGTCCGCTGCGCTCGCGTTCGCGGCCGCCGCCGCGGAAGTTTCGATCGCGCTCGCGTCCACCTCCACCTCCACCACCGCCGCGACGGCCGCCGCGGTCGCGGTCGCGCGCTTCTTCGGCAGTCCAGCCTTCCAGAACGGCCTGGCGGCTGAGCCGAATCTTGCCGGCGGGGTCGATGTCGATCACCATGGTCGTCAGCTCGTCGCCGACGTTGGCGATCTCCTCGACGTTATTGACGCGGTAGTCGGCCAGCTGGCTGATGTGGACGAGCCCGTCAACGCCGGGCAGCAGGTTGACGAAGGCGCCGTAGGGTTCGACGCGCACGACCTGGCCGGTGTAGATTCTGCCGACTTCGACCTCTTCGGTGAGAGACTCGATTTCGCGGCGCGCCTCTTCGGCGGCCAGCCCGTTGAGGCCGGATACGTAGACCGTCCCGTCCTCCTCGATATCGATTTTGACCTCGTACCGTTCCTGCAGGGCACGCACGGTCTTGCCTCCTGGCCCGATGATCTTGCCGATCTTTTCGGGATCTATGCTTACTGTCAGTATACGTGGGGCATGGGGGCTAAGTTGCGCGCGGGCCTCGGGCAGGACTTCGAGCATCTTGCCCATGATGTGAAGCCGTCCTTGCCGCGCCTGCTCGAGCGCGATGCGGAGGATTTCGAAGTCGAGGCCCTTTATCTTCAGGTCCATCTGCAGAGCGGTGATGCCGTGTTCGCTGCCGGCTACCTTGAAGTCCATGTCTCCGAGGTGGTCTTCGACGCCCTGAATGTCGGAGAGCACCTTGTAGGCGCCGGTCTCCTGGTCCTGGACGAGCCCCATGGCGATGCCGGCGACCGGCGCGTCGATGGGGACGCCGGCGTCCATCAGGGCCAGGGTACTGCCGCAGACGGAGCCCATGCTGGTCGAGCCGTTGCTGCTGACAGCTTCGCTCACCAAGCGCAGCGTATAGGGGAAATCTTCGGGGATGACTGCTTGGAGCGCACGTTCCGCCAGTGCGCCGTGTCCGATCTCGCGGCGTTTGGGCCCGCGCATGGGATAGGCTTCGCCGGTCGAGTACGGGGGGAAGTTGTAGTGATGGATATACCGTTTTTCTTCTTCCGGCTGCAGCGTGTAGAGGCGTTGTGCGTCGCCGGGCGTGCCCAGCGTCGCGATCGTGAGCACGTGTGTCTCGCCGCGCATGAACAGGCCGCTGCCGTGGACGCGGGGAATGTTGCCGACCTGGACCTGAATGGGGCGGACGGTCTGCAGGTCGCGCCCGTCGGGGCGGACGCTATCGTCGAGGATTCGCCGCCGCACGGCATCCTTATAGAGGCTGTCGAGCGAATCTTCGACGTCGCCGGCGTCTACCTCGTCGGCGCTGATCGCGCCGGCAAGGGCTTCGAGCGTCTCGGCGCGTACTTCGGACAGACGGGTTTTGCGCTCGTCGCGGTCGGTCACCTCTCCGACTGCGGCCCGGACTTTGTCGCGGGCCAGTTCGTTCACTCTTTCGACCGTTTCGGGCGCGGCGGCGAAGACGGGAAAGTCGGTGTACTTCGTCTTTCCACGCTCGGCCTGCATCTGTTCGATCGTGCTAATGGCGGGCTGCATGGATTCGTATGCCAGCTTCAGGCCGTCGAGCATGATCTCTTCCGGCAGTTCGCTGGCACCGGCTTCGACCATGAGAATGTTGTCTGAGGTACCGGCCACCTGCAGGGCGAGCGTGCTGAGCTCCATATCGGATGCGGTTGGGTTGACGACCAGCTCGCCGTCGACGTGGGCGACGGAGGCGGCGCCGACCGGGCCGCTCCAGGGGATGTCACTGATTGAGAGCGCGGCTGAGGCGGCGATGATGGCGAGCGGGTCGATCAGATGCTCGCTGTCCGAGCTGAGCGCGGTCAGGATTATCTGTACTTCGTTGCGCATTCCTTTGGGGAAGAGGGGGCGGAGAGGGCGGTCTACCAGGCGGCAGAGCAGGATCGCCTGTTCGCTGGGCCGGCCTTCGCGGCGGAAGAGGTTGCCGGGGATACGGCCGGCGGCGTAAAGTTTTTCCTCGAAATCGACCGTCAGTGGGAAGAAGCCGATGCCGGGCCGGACGCCGCGGTCCATCGTGGCGGTGGCCAGGATGACTGTATCTCCGCAGCGGACGGTTACGGCGCCGCCTGCCTGCTGGGCGAGGACGCCGGTCTCGATGCTGACTTCCTTGTCGCCCAGCGTCGTAGAGTAGACCTGGGCGCCTTCAAACAATCTGAGCTGTTCCATTTGTGTTCACCTCGAAATGAACTTTGCGCCGTACCGTTGCGGTGCGGGGCGCATGGTTGATGCCGCCGCGCAGATACCGGAACCGGCGTTGCAATCGGCATCGCGGCCACCGGCGTCTGGATGGTTGGGTAGGCGGGAAGGGTAGACTACTGCCCCGTCCGTCTGCCCAACGGCCTTACAGCGCAATGTTTCGAGGTGCGGAACTGGAGAAAGGACCGAAACGCACACTTGCGCGCGCTGGCGGTCTTTCGTGAATGGCTTCGGTCCATTCTCCAATGCCGGACCTCGGCGGCAGGATTCTGCCGAGTACAGTGCACTGGGCGCCGGTACATCTGCGGTCGTGCGGCGTGGATCTGTTTGCGTTGTTCTCTTGCGTCCGTGAGGACGCGGCCAGGGCTTATCTTCCGATTCCTGCGCGCGGCCTGGAGCGCGCTCTAGGAGCCCAATTTCAGGCCCATTTTGAATGTCAGCGGCATTGCCACAAGAATGGGATGGCAATGCCGCCAAGAAAAAGGGCGGAAACAGACCTGTTCCGCCCTTGCCGTTACAGTTATCGACGCAGTCCCAGCCTCTGAATCAACTGGCGATACCGCGTTACATCCTTTCTTGCCAGGTAGGCCAGGTGGCTGCGACGCTGGCCTACCAGCTTCAGTAGACCTCTTCGCGACCCTTCATCGTGCTTATGGGTCTTCAGGTGGTCTGTAAGCGCGTTGATGCGGGTCGTCAGCAGCGCGACCTGCACCTCCGGCGATCCCGTGTCCTGATCGTTTATCCGGTATTCCTCGATGATCTTTGACTTTTCTTCCGTGAGTATGCTCATGTGGTACTCCCGAACTCCTTTCCCCTTCGCTGGGGTATGTCAGTGACGACATCGGTGGGGCAACGCTCCCCAGGAGGCGCGACCATCCCGTTGTTAGCCGGAACATCGCTGGAATACCAAGGCGCATGGTCCAGCCGTTACTGAAACAGTTTAGCACAATTGCTGGCGATACCCAAACTTGTGCCCTATCCAATTATTTAACGCATACATTTGGATGTGTTGACCGGGGGGCGACCGGGCTCTTGAAGCTGCTGATGGCTGCCCCTATAATGGGGCTGTCCTGCTCAAACGGATTCCGCTTTGAACTGCAGCGACGCCGGTGGAATGCGACGAAGATTGGTACCGACCGAGTTGCCGCAACCTGGAGACAGGCTTGTCTGATCGCTGCCTTACTGCTGCCATCAAATCGGAAGCGCGCCGTCTCGGCTTCGACTTTTGCCGCATCGCCGCCGTCGAAGAGGCGGCCCATGCCGATTTCTTGGTCAGATGGCTGGGCCTGGGCCGCGCCGGCGAGATGACATATATGTCCCGTCACGTGGACAAGAGGCGGAGCCCTGCTCTCCTGGCGGATGGCGGCGAGCCGTTCCGCTCGCTCATCGTGCTCGGTGTCGACTATCACAGTTTAGACCTTTCGCCTCAGCTCCTGGGCGACCCGTCCCGCGGCGTCATCGCCCGTTACGCCTGGGGCGATGATTACCACGAGATCGTGCGCCCTCTTCTCTTCGAGCTGGACGGCTTCGTGCGCACACGAACCGGCCGCCAGACTCTCGGCAAGGGCCTGGTGGATACCGGACCGGTGCTGGAGCGGGATTGGGCGCATCGCGCCGGCCTCGGCTTCACCGGCAAGAACTGCTGCACGATTCACCCGCAGCGCGGCAGCTGGCTCTTTCTGGCGACGCTGCTTGTGCCCGAGAAGCTGGCGAGGGATCCGGTCGTCAACCTGATCAATGTGCCGGCCGCCGGCGTGGAAGGGGTGATCGAAGGTTTGCCTGCGTCGGGGGCGTACGGCAGCTGGCATTTGCCGGTGAGCGATTCAAACACGGGCACGGGATCGGAGGCGACTTGCGGCCAGTGTACGCGCTGCCTGGACGCCTGCCCGACCGACGCTTTTGTAGGTCCGTTTCATCTGGACCCGCTGCGCTGTATTTCATACTGGACGATCGAGTCGCGACGACCGATCCCCCGGCCGCTGCGCCCAAAGTTCGGCAACCGCATTTTCGGCTGCGATGTATGCCAGGAGGTCTGCCCCTGGAATCAGCGGCTGGCTGCGAGAGCGCCGCTGCTAAAAGGTCTTGAAGCCAGGCTGGAGCGTATGGCGCCGCCGCTGCTTGAGGGCTTCGAGCCGGGGACGCCGTACTGGCTGGAGCCTCGAGCATTTGCCGAACGGTGGCGGCGGTCGCCGCTGAAGCGGGCCAAGCGTGCCGGCATGCTGCGCAATGTCTGCGTGGCCCTGGGCAACTGGAGTGATCCATCGACCTTCTCAGCTTTGCAGGGGGCCTCGATGGACAGTTCTCCGCTGGCGCGCGGTCACGCGGCCTGGGCACTGGGCCGGCTTGTGCGCCGTCACAAGGATGAGCGCGCTGTCTCCTGTCTGCGGACGCTGCTCGCCCGCGAGCAGGACACGTGGGTGCGCGAAGAGGCTGCGCTTGCGCTGGGCGGGGATATCTGAAACTTTGGCCGCAAAGAAGCGTAGAGATTGGCAGAGCTGAGATGAAGGATTCGACACTGAACGGCAGCGCCGGGCATTCGTTAAAGGAGAGTATTCATGGATATTGGCCGTGCATTGACCTATTTTACAGAGGATGAGCGCTGGGTCGAAAAGACCGCGATCGGCACGGGGTTGCTTCTGGTCAGCACTTTGCTCTCCTTCGTGTTGATTGGCGTCCTCGGCTTCTTCATCCTGTTTGGTTACCTGGTGCGGCTAATGCAGAATGTGCGCGACGACGTGCATCCTGCGCTGCCGGAGTGGAATCAGTGGGGCGACGATCTCGTTCGCGGCGTAAAGTTGGCGTGTGTGTACGTTGTGTGGGCGTTGCCGATAATCCTGATCTTCTTTCCTGCATTCCTGATCAGCGTAATAGTGGCCGAAACCTCTCCCTACGATCCAGAATACCCTGGTGGATCGATTGGGTCGATCATTTTTGTTTGCGCGAGCTGTCTGTCGTTTCTGTTTGGCATTGCGTACGCGGTGATGCAACCGGGGTTTTCGGTTGCCTTCGCCCGCAACGAGTCGGTCGTTGAAGGTCTACAGGCTTCGGAGATCTGGGAATGGACGCGCGACAACATAGGCAACGTGGTGATTGTCGCCATTCTGACGGTCATTGCCAGCGTCATCATCACGACGGTCGGCAGCATCATCGGCACGATATTGTGCGTCGTCGGCCTGGTGGTCACTTTGCCGCTCTCGCAACTGGTCACCTACTATGTCCAAAGCCATCTGTACGGCCAGCTGGCGCGCCTTGCCGGCGACGGAGCTGCCAGCGGCGATTTCGGCTCGCCGCCGCCCGCGGAGGACGCGCCTGAGGATGATGCGGCTCCGGGGATGCCAGCGCCGGCCGTTGTCTACGATCCGCAGGAGGAGGATGAGCCGGCGGAGGATGACGAGCCAGACGCTGGTACTGAGCCGGCGGTGGGCCCAGAACCGATGGAAGCACCTGAGCCTTCGGAAGAGCAGGAGGAAGTCGTAGAAGAAGAGGACCCGGCGCAGGAAGAAGGGTCCGTTGAGGAAGAGGGGCCGGACGACGAGCCGCCGCCTGAAGAGCCGAAAAGCCAGTAGGATTTTCCAGCCTACCAGCCGGAAAGTCAGTTCAAATAAGAGCCCGTGAGAAACAATGGCGATTCTCACGGGCTTTTCGTTTCGCCGGACCGGCCTTGTATCCGGCTAGTCCTTCGCAAACTTCGATGGAGGCGGATGCGGCTCTGCGTTCAGGCGGTGCACGCCCTGAATTCTTCTACGATCTGCAGAAAAAGACGGTGCCAGCGGAGGTCGTCTGTCAGTTCGGGGTGGAAGGCGGTCGCCAGGATCGCGCCCTTGCGCACGGCGGCGATCACCTCTTCGTTTCCCTCTTCTGCGGACGGTACGGTTGCCAGCGTCTGCACACCGGCGGAGACCGCGGTGATTGCGGGGGCGCGGATGAAAACGGCATGAAAGGGGTCACTTCCCAGCGCAGGCACATTCAGCTCCGCTTCGAAGCTGTCGACCTGGCGCCCGAAGTAGTTGCGGTTGACGGTTACGTTCAGGCCGCCGATCAGCGCCTGGCCGCCCAGTTTCTGGCCGGCGGCACTGTCCGCCAACAGGATCATGCCGGCGCAGGTACCCCAGGTCGGCCTGCCGGCGTGCACCCAGTTTTGCAGCGGCTTGACCAGCCCCCAGCGTTCGGCGACCAGCCCCATGCTGGTGCTTTCGCCACCAGGTATGATCAGTCCGTCCAGCCCGTCCAGCTGCTCTGCCAAGCGAACTTCGACGGCGTTGACGCCAAGCTGCGCCAGCATGTTGATGTGCTCGCGAAACGCGCCTTGCAGCGCGAGCACGCCAATGTGAGCTTCACTCATGGCGCACCCAGGGCATCGTCACGACTGTGCATCAATCACCGCAATTCATGTGTTGGGAAAGGCGAGAGAATGGGGACCGCTGCTCTGGGAGAAATGGAGGGAAACTTTGGCAACAGTCAGGCACTGCTTGCCGTCATGTTCAGCGTGATCCGACTACTCTCTTGAGTTGGGAAAACTGGGCGGCGACAGGTTCGACAATCTCTCCTGCCGCCGCCGTGTTCGTGCTCGATAGTGTGTCGACGGAAGGCCCGCTACCAACCGCGTTCGGCCATCTTTTCCTCTTCCGGCAACTCGTTGACGCTGATGCCGACCATTGGCGCGCCCAGGTTTTCGCTCACTTCGGCGAGGATGTGCGGGTCGTTGTAGTGGGTAACGGCCTGGACGATGGCGTGGGCGCGTTTGGCGGGGTCGTCGCTCTTGAAGATTCCTGAGCCGACGAAGACGCCGTCGACGCCCAGCTGCATCATCAGCGCGGCGTCGGCCGGCGTGGCGACACCGCCGGCGGCAAAGTTCACGACCGGCAGGCGGTTCAGCTCGGCGGTCTGCTTCACCAGTTCATAGGGGGCCTGAATGTCCTTGGCATAGGTGAAGAGCTCGTCGGCGTCCATGCAGTTGATGCGGCGGATGGCGCCGTTGACGGCTCGTGCGTGGCGTACCGCTTCGACGACGTCGCCGGTGCCGGCCTCGCCCTTGGTGCGGATCATGGCTGCGCCTTCGGCAACGCGGCGCAGCGCCTCGCCCAGGTTGCGGCAGCCGCAAACGAAGGGGATGGTGAAGCTGTGCTTGTTGATGTGATGGCTTTCGTCGGCGGGGGTCAGGACCTCGCTTTCGTCGATATAGTCGACGCCGAGAGCTTCGATGATCTGTGCTTCGACGAAGTGGCCGATGCGCACCTTGGCCATGACCGGAATGGTGACTGAGGCCATGATCTCTTTGATCAGGCGGGGGTCGCTCATGCGGGCGACGCCGCCGTCCTTGCGAATGTCGGCCGGGACGCGTTCGAGCGCCATGACCGCGCAGGCGCCTGCCTCCTCGGCGATGCGGGCCTGATCGGCTGTGACGACATCCATAATGACGCCGCCCTTCAGCATCTGCGCCAGTCCGGCCTTGACCGCAAAAGTGCCCCGTTCCACCTGTCCATCTCTCTGTTGACCGTTCGTTGTGCTCATGCGTCGCCTCCTTGGATGCCAGAACCTGGCAATGTCGTCTCCTGCCCGGCAAGAGAGGGTTTCGGCACGCAAAGGCCAGTTCAGACCTCCTTGCGCTCGATGCAGATTGCTGCTATTGTAGTCAATGGTGCCCCGATCTGACAACTTCGCACTCCCGGCGGTGGAAAGCCGCGCAGAAGGGTTACAATTGGTGGGGCATGTCGTTGACCGTCTCCTCCAAGTTGTGCAATATTTACAAAAGAAACCGGGCCCCTATTGTACATAGTGCCTATAGGATTTTCGGCTCTGATTCAGCGATCATACTTTGTCAAGCGTCGGACGTCCCGGCGAGGGTTCCGTCCATCGCAAATACCCCACAATTGTATTCGATAGCAGCTTTCGCCTGCGACAGGAGGGAACAGGTATATGGAAGGCATCAACTCTGGAGATACTGCCTGGATCATCGTCGCCACCGCACTGGTGCTGATGATGACCCCGGCGCTGGGCTTCTTTTACGGCGGAATGGTGCGCCGGAAGAACATCCTCTCCACGCTCAACCTGAGTTTCATCACGATTGGCCTCATCAGCATACAGTGGGTCATCATCGGGTACAGCCTGGCGTTCGGCGAAAGCGTTGCGGGCCTTGTCGGCGGCCTCAACTACCTGGGGCTGTCGGGGATCGGATTGGAGGATGTGGAAGGGTCGATTCCCAAGCTGCTCTTTGTGGCTTTTCAGATGACATTCGCCATCATCACGCCTGCGCTAATCTCCGGCACTTTCGTGGAACGGATCCGCTTCAAGGTCTACCTCGTCTTCACTCTCCTGTGGGCCACACTCGTTTACGACCCGGTGTGCCATTGGGCTTGGGGCGGCGGCATCTTCTCGCAGTGGGGGGCGCTCGACTTTGCCGGCGGAACGGTCGTGCACATTACGGCCGGCTTCTCGGCGCTGGCATTTTCGATGGCGATCCGCAAGCGCAAGGGTTTCGGTCAGATCGCAATCGAGCCGCATAATATCGCGTTTACGGTCTTGGGGGCGGGTCTGCTGTGGGTCGGCTGGTTCGGCTTCAACGGCGGCAGCGCGCTTGCGGCTGACGGACTGGCGGTGCAGGCGCTGCTCAACACCAACACGGCAGCGGCCGCGGCCGCGGTGGTCTGGATGTTCCTCTCCTGGCGGGACAACAAGCCAAGCGTGCTGGGCATCGTGACGGGCGCGGTTGTCGGCCTGGTTGCCATCACACCGGCAGCCGGTTTCGTCAACACGATGTCGGCGCTGTTGATTGGCGCGATTGCGGCTCCGGTCAGTTACTATAGCATCGATTTCCGCGAGCGGCGCGGCCTGGATGAGAGCCTCGACGTGTGGGCGTGTCACGGCATGGCGGGTGCCTGGGGCGCGCTCGCGACTGGTCTGTTTGCCACGGCAGCAGTCGGCGGGGTTGACGGCCTTTTCTACGGAAACGCCGCGCAGTTCGGCATCCAGCTGATTACTGTGGTTGTTACGATTGTCTACTCGGTCATCATCACCTTCGCTTTGACGAAGATCCTGGATGCGGTTTGGGGTCTGGCGGTCAGCGAACAGGAAGAGGAGATCGGGTTGGACATCAGCGAGCACGGCGAGCGCGCCTATGCGTGACTAGCGAGGTCCCGGTATGAGACGGCTGAGTATGGTGAGGATTCCGAGTCGTTAGAACCCTCCGAGGCAGAAGAGGAAAGTGCGGAGACCGGGGATGCTGAGGCAGCCGAGGAGCCTGAAGGGTCTGGAGAGTCAGAAGAGCCAGAGAAATCTGAGTAGCGCCGAAGCCATGGGCGTAGGCCATTCCAGCTGGATGGCTTCACGTCTCCCCGAGAAGCCGGGCAGCGCCTCCTCGTTCAAGGGCGAGGAGGGGGCGGCTGTCCGGACAATCGAAGTGGATGCCAGGCAGGAACAGGTGGAGGATGTGCGAAAGGCGTTGCACCGGTTTGGAGTCCCGGCTATCCGTACGGTAGGAGTGCCGGGAAATGGCCGCCGGACAGGCTTCAGACGGCGCGGCGGCACAAGGCTCGGACGGCCGATATGCTACCATGTGTTGATTTGACGGTCGTTTCGGGGGCCATTCGGCCGGGGTCTGCCACGGGTGTGCAGCTAGGCGGCGCACTCTGCCAATGTCCCGTTGAGCGCACATTCCGCATCGGGGCAGGCGGGGAAGTCGCAAGACGATTAGAAGACGCAATTGACGTTCAGTGTGAAATCTCTCCGCCCTCCCAATTTCAGCGATCTGCTCGCCTTTTGCCTGGAGATAATTAAGGGAAGTGACGAGTGAACGGACTGGAGACAGGCTTGCTTATGGCAGGACCATTTTAGCAGACAGGAGAAGAGGCGGTGTTAAAGAAGATCGAAGCTTATATCCGACATGAGAAGCTGGACAGTGTCAGAATGGCCTTGATCCAGATCGGCGTCCCCGCTATCGATACGGTCGAGGTCCAGGGACATGGGCGCCAGAGCGGCATCAAGCTGGCCGGACGGCATGCGACCTACATCGTCGATACGCTGCCGCGTATCCAGGTCAATCTTGTGGTTGGGGATGAGCAGGTTGAGGAGGTTGTGGAGGCCATCCGGAGTAATGCCGTAACCGGGACGCAAGGGGACGGCGCGATCTTTATCTCCCCGGTGGAAAACATCATCCGCATCAGCACGGGCGAAGAGGGTAACGAGGCCCTGACATACGAAGGGGACATAGACATCGAGGAGCACCAGGTCGGCAGAGACTAGCCGACCTCCCAGTTGTTCCCGATTCGGTCCTGCCGTCCGCGGCGGACCGTAGCGAGTGCTGCGCCCTATATGCCCGAAGAATGACATGGCGCCGTGCATCACAGTTGTGGTGCGCGGCGTCAGCGCGCTGGGCCATTTCTCTCGTTTGCCGGGTAGCGTTTCTCCCAGTAGCGCACCAGGAGTGAGAGTCCGATCGTCATCACGAGGTAGAGGAAGGCGACGACGTTGTACGTTTCGAAGAAACGAAACGTGCTCGTAGCGTAGAGCCTGCCGAGCTGCGTTATGTCCTGGACGCCCAGGACAGACACGAGCGCCGAGTCCTTCAGCATAGCGATGAAGTCGTTGCCCAATGGGGGCAGGACACGCCGAACGGCCTGCGGCAGAATGACGTAGCGCATTGCCTGGCCTCTCCGCATCCCCAGGCTGAGCGCGGCCTCCATCTGTCCCTGTTCCACACTCTCGATACCGGCGCGGAAGATTTCGGCGATAAAGGCGCTGTAGCCGATGACGAGCGCCAGGATTGCGCGGCTGGTGAAGGAGAGTTGGCGGATACTGAACTGGGCAATGGGTCTTCCAACTTCGTGTAGTCCTAAGGTTTGCAGTTGCTGACCGATCCAGACAATTAGGTCGGCGAGCCCCGGCGCGCCCACGAAGGCTATGTAGAAGAGGATCACCAGCATCGGGATGCCGCGAATAATCTCTACGTAAAAGGAGGCGACCTCATAGAGCACGCGGGTGCGCGCGACGCGTGCGAGGCCGAATACGAGGCCGACTGCCAGCGCCAGTGCGTAGGCGAACAGACAGACGTACAGCGTTATGCCGACGCCTTTCGAGACCGCGTTGAAGATCAGGTTGTAGTCGGCGTCGGCCAGCAGCGTCCAGAGGAGAAGCACGCCCAGAAGCAGGGCCGCCAGCAGCCAGTAGGGCAGGCGCGCGAAGAGGTCGGCGGGCGAACGGCGGCGGGCGCTGCGAATCGTGGTGTCCTTGTCTCAGCGGTGGAACTCGCGGCAACTCGGACCGGCGGTTGGGGGGCTGGCTGCCGCGCCGGGGGGTAAGCTCCTGTTCGGGCGCGAGAAAGGAGCGGCCTAATGGCGCGCCGGCCGCATCCTATCTCGCTGCACCCGCTCTCGGGTCAGTTCGGGTCGTACAGGAAGAACCACTTCACGTTCAGGTACTGGTCGTATCCGTCGGCTTTCATGCTGGCGATGGCGGCATTGAAGGGTTGGGTCCACGAGCTGCCCGGTGTGAAGATGAAGCCGAACTCTTCGGTGGCAAGTGCGTCGCCGACGATTTTGAGTTTTTCGGGGTTGGCGCCGATATAGCCGCGTCCGGAG
>JAJDTL010000009.1 GCA_022827195.1 Caldilineaceae bacterium | reverse complement strand
TCATCAATCCACGAAGGACACGAAATCGCACGAAGGACCGCGTCTGGATTGCTTGCGGCCAATATTTGAGAGGTATCTTGCATGCGGGCTTCGGAGGTACCGTCGAAGATGAGCCGCGGGCGCTCGAGCAGGGTTCGTGGCTTTGCCTGGAGGGCGGAGCGATGCACTCGCTCCGGCTGCGGTGCTAGCCGATTTACAGCCGCAGCTCCTGCGTCCTGCCGCTGCGTAGCGCCTCGAACGCCTTGAGCGCAGGCGTGCTCTGGTCGTCAACTGTCCTGACATAAAGGCCTGCAACTGCTCATCAATCCACGAAGGACACGAAATCGCACGAAGGACCGCGTCTGGATTGCTTGCGGCCAATATTTGAGAGGTATCTTGCATGCGGGCTTCGGAGGTACCGTCGAAGATGAGCCGCGGGCGTTCGAGCAGGGTTTGTGGCTTTGCGTGGAGGGCGGAGCGATGCACTCGCTCGAGGCGGAGGAGCGTTGTGCGCTGCTGGTGACGATTGTTTTCGTATGAGCGCCCGTTCCGGCTGCGGCGGTGGCCGATCTAGAGCCGTAGCTCCTGCGTCCTGCCGCTGCGTATCGCCTCGAATGCCTTGAGCACCATCGCGGTCGCGCGAGTACCATCGCGCGGACCGACGGGGGATTCGGTATCCTCGAGCAGACAGCGGGCCCACGCTTGCAGTTCGGCGCGGGTCCCTTCCGGGTCGGTGCTGAGCGGGGGCGGCAGCTCCTCAACGCTCAACGAGTCGACTTCACAGCCGGACAACTGGGCCTTGTGGCAGCGTTCGTAGAGCGTAGCCGTGCGCCGGCCGTCGAGCACCTCGAAGAAAAACTTAGACGTGTAGCGGGCATCGCCGCTGTCTCCGGCGATGATGGCGGCGATGCTGCCGTTTTCAAACTGTACCGAGACCGCCGCATTGTCGACCAGCCCATGTTCTGGATGGGTCAGCGGACCGCCGGCGGCGCTGATGAGGACCGGCTCCGACTCGTTGAGCCAGTAGACCAGGTCGAAGGCGTGGCAGCCGTTCGAAAGGACAGGGCCGCCGCCTCGCTCCGGCGTCAGGGGCCAGCCCTTCATCGCCGAATGCAGGCTCTGGCCGACGGTTACCAGGGGGTGAGGAACCATCTGCTTTACGCTAGCGACGAGCGGCGCGAAGCGAAACTTGAAGCCCATCATCAGCTTGACGCCGGCTTTGTCAACCGCCTCTTCTATCTTCAAACAGTCCTCGATGGTAAGCGCCATCGGCTTCTCGAGGAAGATCTGCTTGCCCGCCTGCGCGGCCCGAGTCGCAAGAGGCGGGTGTGAATCGTGGTGCGTCGCGATCAGGACGGCTTCAACATCGTCGTCGCGCATAATTGCTTCGACATCGGTCGTGTGGTAGCGTCCGCCGAATTCGTGACATGCACTAGCGGCAGTCCCCTCGACGGCATCTGCATAGCAGACGAATTCCAGCTCCGGCACCTCTCTTGCGCTGCGCAGGTGGCTGCGCCCCATGCCTCCGCACCCTATCAGCGCCATCTTGATTGTTCGCGACATCGGGCACCTCCTCTGGAATCGGTTCCTGTCTGTCAGCGGTAAGGCCCACTGCAGGCTCTACCGTCCGACGTTTCGACAGAGCCCGCCGAGGCCTTCTTCGCAGGGTCAGCAGACTCAGTTGGGAAGTAATCGCAAGACTGCGGCACCTTCAGTACTACCCAAGACGGAAAGAGGAGCCGGCAATGTAGCGGGTGCCGCCGAAGCCGTTGCCGTCGTCCATGGTGAAGTAGTAGGCGGTGAAGATGCGTCCCGGCTCGACCTCGGTCGCAACCGGATAGCCCAGATCGGTGGTGGGCCCGTCATCGCGAAGAATCTGTTCGTCGCTCCAGGTAGCGCCGTCATCCTCGCTCACGACCAGGCCGATCCCGCGCGGGATCTTGCGGCGGGCAAAAAGAACGAGAGTCCGCCCGTCGGCCAGTTTCATCGGCCAGGGCGAGCGATAGTGCTTGCCGGCAGCCGCCTGAAGAGTTCCCGTCTCGCGCCTGCGCGCGGCCCAGGGAGAACGGCCCCAACACACGATCGGCCTTGGCTGGGACCAGGAATAGCCACCGTCGTCCGAGTAGTTCATCTGGATGGCGTCTCGCAAACCGTCGATGTTGAGCGTGTAGCACTGGAGGCGACCGGACGGTAGGAGCAGTAGCCCGGCATAGGTCGGCCGCCCGTCGCCGGTGTGGTCCTGGCAAACGCGGGCCAGCGGCTCCCAGCTTAGGCCGTTGTCATCGCTGCCGTAGAGAACGACGCCGCCGGTAGGCAGACCGACCGTCATCGCGGCCAGCTGCGTGCCATCCGGCATCTGAACGAGTGGATGGCCGTCTTTGTGCACCATACCGTGCTCCCGCGGCGGTTCGACCGGCGTCGGGACCGACTCCCAGCTGTGTCCCCGGTCGGCGGAGCGCAGCGCGTAACAGAGCATTGACGGCGCACGGCCCTCGCCGGCGTAGGTGCGTCCGAAAAAAATGGCGCTGTCAGCCGCGGCAAGGTCGATCGGTTCGCGGGCTATGGCGGGATCTGCTTGCACCTGCCGGACAAAGGCGCGGCGCTCCTCTATCGGGGCGCGCTCATCAAAAATGACCACGTCGTCGGCGCGATCCCAGGTGCCACCGCCGTCGAAGCTGCGCGCCAGGATGATCTGCGCCCGGCTGTGATAGCCGCCGAGGTCGTGTTTGACGTCGCTGTAATTCCGATAGACGCAGGGAGCCCGGTTGTAGATGACCGCAATCTCACCTTGCCCGAAGTTAAAGATGCCTCCCTGGCGGGGATGGCCGGCGTAGCGATCGCGCGCATAGTCGACGTGCAAGTGTTCAACTTTAGCCAGGCGCGGGGCGGGCATTTTCTGATCCTTTACCAGTTCGATTGAGAAAAGATTGAAAGCAGAACGCGGCGGCTACTTCAGTCCGGTCAGGGCGATGCCCTGCACGAATTGACGCTGGAAAGCGATGAAGAGGACGAGGATTGGCAGCACTGCCATAACCGACCCGGCGAGCAGCACGGCCTGGAACAGCTCGGCCATGGAGGTCAGCGAGCCGGAGCCGTAAGCCAACGAGTACATCCCGACGGAAATCGTGTAGAGCCTCTCGGAACTGGACATCACCAGAGGCCAGACGAAGGAGTTCCAACTGCCCTGGAACTGGAACAGCGCCACCACGGTAACGACGGGACCGGAGAGCGGCATTATCACGCGCCACCAGATCATCGGCTCGCTGCAGCCGTCGATGCGCGCCGCGTCCTCCAAGTCCCCCGGCAGTGTGCGGAAGAACTGGCGGAAGAGAAAGATGGAGCTGGCGCTGACGACGTTTGGCAGAATCAGGCCGGCGTAGCTGTTGTAGAGACCGTGCCCGCCCTGGCCGAGGATGTCATTGCCGCCCAACAGGGGCAGTCGCAGCATCAGGATG
This sequence comes from Caldilineaceae bacterium, assembly GCA_022827195.1. GTDB lineage: Bacteria > Chloroflexota > Anaerolineae > Caldilineales > Caldilineaceae > Bin5. The sequence continues at coordinate 34,321 of JAJDTL010000009.1, read as the reverse complement.
AAGAGCGGCAGAAAGGTGACCGAGCCGGGGATCATCATCGTGGCCAGGACAAGCCCGAACAGAAAGTCGCGCGCGGGAAAGCGAAGACGGCCAAAGACATAGCCCGCCAAGGAGGATGTGGTCGTCGCCAGCACGGTAACAGCGACGGCATAGATCGTCGTCGTGCGAATGTACTTGCTGATGCTGGCCATCTTCCAGGCAACGACATAGGGTTCCAGGCTCCAATTCAGCGGATTGAACATGTCCCATGTGAAGCCGATGCGAATGACTGTGCCGGCAGTTCCGAAGGAACTTACCGCCATCCAAATGAAGGGGAGGGCCGCGATGACGAAGCCGATGACGATGCCGACAGTGAGCAGCGTTCGAAAGAGAAGCTCCTGCCGTGATGGAAGACGCGGTCGCCGTATCTGTGCCATTTAATCTGAAACCCTCGTGGCCGGAGTGCAGCGAAAAATCCGGCCGCTGGTGTTCAATATTCGAGCGATGACGAGAAGAACTTCCAATTGAAATAGGTCAGGACAGCGATGGCGATGAACAGGAGGACTGCCATCGCCGAGGCGTAGCCCATCTGATTGAACTTGAAGGCGTTTAGATAGATCTGGTGGACAATCGTCGTCGTGCGGAAGGCGGGGCCGCCCTCGGTCATGATCATGACAAGGTCAAATACCTGCAACGAATCGATCATGCCGATGATGAAAAGATAGAAGGTGACCGGCCGCAGCAGAGGCCACGTGATGAAACGCAGCAGCTGAAAGCGCCCACATCCGTCCACCTTGGCCGCATCGTAGAAGGTCTCGGGGATACCCTGGAGGCCTGCCAGATAGATGAGCATCGTGCCGCCGAACGCCTTCCACACAGCGACACCGATCACCGCTGGCATCGCCGTAAACGGACTGTTGAGCCAGTCCTTGGGGGTGATACCGACCAGTTTCAGCAGTAGGCTGACCAGGCCCACCTGCGGCTGGAAGAGCCACATCCAGGCGATGCCCATGGCAATCGTCGAGGTCAGGACCGGCAGGTAATAGGCGCCGCGCAGGAAGGAGATGCCGCGTATTCTGCGGTTGAGCAGTATTGCGGCGGCAAAGCCGAACGCCATCGAGAGCGGGACGAAACCGACGGTAAACTGCAGCGTATTCCTGATGGTTGTGTGGAAAAGATCGTTGCCGAACGCATCGGCGTAGTTTTTGATGCCGTTCCAGTCCATGGTGGCGTAGAAGGCGTCGAAGCGGGTGAAACTAAGGCCGATCGCGCCCAGCACCGGCAGGACGGTAAAGATCAGAAGCGGAATGACGGCCGGCAGAATCAGAATATAGGCCCACCTCACTTCGGCGCGGCGCAACTCGGCGCGAAACACCTGAAATCGGCTTGCCGTGCCAATAGTCACAGGCCACCTCCTGCTGTTCTCGTGCGTCCGGCCATAATAGAAAAACGGGAGAGGGGGGAAGGGAGGGAACAGGCCTTCCACATTCCCCCCTCACGCTTCAGGCTATAGGAACACTATGCGCCGGTGCTGAGAATGCGATTGGTGATCCCATCCGCCTTGCTCGCCATGTTGTCGAGCGCGTCCTGGTCGGTACGCAGACCGAAGAGCGCCATCTCCTTGAACGGGCTCCAGATGTTGATCGCCATCTCGCGATAGCCGACGTGGTCGTAGCCCACATCCCGCCCGGAACCGGCCTCAGCGAGGTAGGCCGTGTCCCGTACCAGCGGCTCGTCCTGCAACCATGCCAGGTTCTCGTTGAAGGAGTTGATCGCGGTCAGGAAGAACTGCGGGAACTTGCCTTCGGCGTCGATGGCGTTGTGCAGGGCTTCCTGGCTCTCTGCACGGGAGTAGACCTCAAGCAGTGCCAGCGCCGCCTCCTGCACCTCGCTCTCGGAGTAAACACTGATAACGTGATTGGCATTGGCCAGACCAACGCGCTCTCCTCCTGCATTGCGGGCGATCGGTGCGCCAACCCCCATGAGATCGGCATTCTCGGGCTTGCGCAACCGCATGTTCGGCACCCACCAGGGCCCCTGAATCTCCATCGCGGTGAAGCCTTCCACGGTCGGCCACGTGCCCGGAGGCAGCGTCAGCCCCTCGAGCGGGTTGACTTCGTGGACGCGCTTGAGATCAAGGTTCCAGGAGAAGGCTTCGGCGAACTCGGGTGCGTTGACCGTGCATGCACCAGTCAGCGGATCGCTCTGGTCGAACTCGCCGCCGCCGTTCTGGTAGGCGTTGACCGTAATCTGCTCCCAGTCCCAGGTCTTGCCCATCCTCATGCCGGCGCGCGTGATGTTGCCGTCGCCGTCGCGCTCGGTCAGCTTGACCATGGCATCGACGAGGTCGTCCCAGTTGTCGGGGAAGGTGTCGGCGTCGAGGCCGGCTGCGTCGAAGAAGTCCTTGCGGTAGATATACATCTTCGTGCCGCACAGGGCGGGGTAACCGATCAGATCGCCGCCGACGGTGCAGATGTTGCGGAAGCCGTCGATCATGTCGTCCCACTGGCCCCATTCCTTGACATGATCCTGCAAGGGCGTGCAATAGCCGGCGTGGGTCAAGCTGCCCCTGCCCGCGAAATTGGCGAAGAGGTCAGCAGGTTCGCCCGCCATGCGCGAAGTGAACATCTTCGGGACAAGCTCGGTGTTGGTGACAAAGGTGAATTCAACTTCCCAGCCGGGATTCTCCGCCTCAAAGACGGGGAAGACCTGATCGATGAGCGTTGACCCAATCGGATGCTCCGCGTTGTAGTTATCCCACCAGCGGACCGTCTTGCGCATCGCGCCCATAGCCGGCTCGGCATCACCTGACGCCATCGGCGCCGCCGGAGCTTCACAGGCTGCCAGCAGTGCAGCGCCTGCGGCCGCGCCCGTCAACTTTAGCATGTCACGTCGCGAATAGTTCTTGGAAGTCATTGTGGACCGTGTCTCCTTGTGCTTTTGCTCGTGATGAAATCAGGAATAGATCCGCTGGAAAGCATTGCCGCCGGGGCAACGGTCCCGGATGAAAAGCCTGCGCAGGCCCCTGAGCCTGGGGCTGCGACCCGCAACCAGAACGCGAAAACTGGCGACGAAATGACAATCCAACTTGAGTCCGACTCTAGAAATGGATATAGACGAATTCTCGGGCGGGCCATCACCCCCTTCGGCCTGAAACCTGCTGCGTTTGTATCGCGCTCGAGGCGCTGGAGCTGGATTGAAGAGTTAGGCACTCTCGTCCTGAATGGGCGACTGCACCTGCCGGCCCGGGGGATGCGAGCGCCTGCAATCCACCGGGCGAAGTATGCGCCAGGAGTCCAGAATTGTCAAAACCGGCGTCCCTCTATTCCAGGCCTCCGAGCTTGATTGCCTCGTAGATGCGCAGCTGGCGCAGCTGCCCGATCAGGACGGCAAGCGTTACCGCCACCATCACGCCGAAGGCAATATAGATCTTGACCACCTGCCCCCAGGCCGGCGATACGACGAATGGCGGCGTCGAGCCATGGACAGCGGTCCCCATCTGGAGCAACGGTATGAAGAGCGCGGCGGTCAGTACGCCGATAAGCGTGCCGCCAACTGCGGAGAGAAGCACGAGGAACAGTTTTTCGAAGACGACGACGGCCGTGATTTGCGGCGTCGAAAGACCCATTGCGCGCAGGAGTCCAAACTGGAGTATGCGCTGCCGCAACGAAAAGAGCGCGTGGACCAGGAACGCCAGGCCGGAGACAACGATGGCGACGATGAATCCCAGCGAAAGGATGCCAAACAGGGCGGTGCGCTGCGGATCGGTCCGCCAGACCGCCGTCTCCAGGCGGCTGTCGGTCGCAGCGGTGACGATGAAACCACGCTCGCGAAGCTTCTCCAGAATGTATGCCGGGTCGGCATCTTGCGACAGGTTGACCCAGATGTGGTACGGCCGCCGCCCGATCGAGCGGTAGATGTGGTCCAGATTGCCTACGAAGAAATGTCCCTCTTGCGGATAGAGCGTTGGAAAGTAGCCGAGGACTCCGACGATGCTGAACTGGATTGGGCGGCTGACCCCTTCGACGATGAGGAAGAGATCGTCACCGACCCGCAGCCCGGTTTCCTCGGCGAAGCTCCGGCTGACGAGCACGCCCATCGCATTGAGCGCCAGCCTGTTCATCAGCGCGCCGAGCGGCTCCGCGGAAAAGTCGTCCCGCCACCAGCTCGCCCGCCCGAACTCGACGCGGTCGATGCCCAGAACAGTGGCCGCGATATTGCCCTCGAGGCCGTCGATGAAGACCGGCAGACGGAGTACGCGCGTGGCAGCCTTGACGCCGGGTATCGAGCCGACAACGCCAAAGGGCGGGTAGCGCCATCTTTCCGAACTGCCCTCCATCTGCTCCCACTGCACCTGAATCGAAAGGTCGGTGCCGACCGCGTAGCGGACCACGTCGGTGTAGTGCTTGTCAAGGGTGCTGGCAAATGTCGCGCTCAACAAGCCCAGTGCCACCGTGAATGTCAAGAGGAAGAGAAGGGGTCGGTAGCTGCCGGCGCTGCGCGAAATCTGAATCACGGCCAGCCACAGGGGCGAACTCAGAAGGCGGCTCACAACCCGTGCCAGCAGTCCGACGATGACTGGAAGCGCCCGCAGCATTGCGAGCGCGACGGCGGCGACGAAAACGGTAGGCGCCAGCAGAAAGAGAGGATCGACAAATGCGTCCTCGGCAACCTGGACAATCCCGTCCTGGCTGCGCAGACGCCAGTAGACGTAGAGTGCGGCGGCAACGAACAGCAGCTCAAAGGGGAGCATCGTCCGGCGGCGACGACGGCTGTACTCCTCTTCGCGCGCCGCTTTCCTCTGCTGGGTGACAACGGTGCGGCGGGATGCAGCGGCGGCCGAGAGCAAGGTCGCGCCGATGCTCAAGAGCGCGGCCGCGCAGGCGTACATGGTTACCTGGGCGGTCAGGGACAGATTCAGGAGGGGACGTGATGCGAATGTCAGAAAGCGGTAGACCTGGCCCATCCCTTGGGTGACGCCGCTTGCCGCAAACAGTCCAATGCCCAGGCTGACGGCGCCGATAAGGACCATTGCGAGCAAATAGAGCCAGACGATCTGCATGCTTGAGGCGCCGCGACTCTTCAGCGTCACGATCTCACCCTCATCCGCGGCGACCATGATCTCGGACGAGATGAAGGTGTAGAGCAAGAGACTCAGAAGGACGGGCAAGCTCAACAGCAGCAGAAAGGTGCGGAGCGAAGCGGCCTGGGCTGCGTACTTTTCGAGAACAGCATGCGCCGGCACGGTCAGGTCAACCTGGGCCAGGATACCCGAAGTGGTGGCCTGAATGCGGGCAATTGCGTCGAGCATGCGTGCCACTTTGTCGGTCCTGATGGCGTCGCTCTCGAAGGAGAGATGCCAGACGTACTTGCGAACTTCAGCGCCCAGAACGGGCGCCACGCGGGAGATGAAGTCCGATTCTGCGATGATGAAGAAAAAGGAAAAGGCGTCCGGCTCTTCGAACCAGAACTCGCTGTCGCGGTCTGCGGCGCGCCACACGCCCTTGACGACGACCTCGACAGGGGCCACGATTCCGGGAATGTCGAGGCCAAAAAGGTAGCGGTCGCCGACGCGGACATCGTGGTCATAGTAGAAGCGTTCACTTACCAGAGCCTCAATGACCGCGCCGGTGCCAGCGCTCGAAATGCTTTCGCCCAGCACGATCTCGGCATGATCGTCCAGCCCTGTCAGAAAGGCCAGCCCGGCAGACTGGTAGCGGCGCCGGTCCTCGGGCAGTTCCCTTTGATCGGCGGACAAGAACCTGGCAACGCGAGTCGAACCGTAGCGGGTCAGGCGGTCCAGGGGGAGGCCTACCAGGGAGGGTGCGCTCTGGCGCATAAAACGATCGGCGCGTGCGTACCGTTCCAGCGAAGTATAGGATGAAAACGGGACGCGATGGACCAGCAGCAGGCTGGAGAGAGGAAGGTCCGAGTCCTGTGCGGCCAGCTCGTTGCGAAGGAGCCTGTCGAGGGCGGCGTCGGTGAAGAGAGGGATGGACGCAATCAGCGCGACGGTAATGATCAGGCCGACGACGACGAAGGAGATCGGCTGCCACTTGCTCAGGTTCCGCCGGATGGCCAGTCCCAGCGTCGCGCCGCCGACGGCGCGAACGAGCGTGCCCGCCGGCGGGCCGTTATCAACACTCCCTGACACGCGTCAGCTTCCCTTGTGCTGCCTTGTAGAACGGTTCAAACTCGGCCAGTCCCTAGCCGGCCGTCGACGGTATGAGGGGCCCGCTGCGGTCCTGCGGCACGAGCGGCCGGCTGCCCCCGGGCGTTATGACAAAGGACTGCTCGATGTGCAGCGAAGCGATTCCGGCCAGTGAGACCATCGCTTCGAGATTGAGCACCATGTCGGGCTCCAGAGGCAGATCGGAGGCGACATCGACGCGTTCGTCCTTGATCCGCAGCCCGTTGTCGGCGACGAGAATCGGGTAGTCGCGCACTTCCAGGCCGACGCCGTGCCCGTGCGGGAAGGTTATGGTGATGCCGTTGTCGTTCAGCGTCTGCAGCATCGCGCCCTGCGCAGCCGACGCTTTCGCCCCCGGCCGCAGCGCCTCGATGCCCGCAGCCATACAGGCGCGCAAGGCGGCATGGCGCGCCTCGAAATGCGCCTCGGGCTCGCGCATCGCCAGGGTCGTGCCGGTGTCGGAAAAGTAGTGCTGATAGATGCAGCCCCAGTCGACGTAGAGGATATCATCCTCCGCCAGCCGGTAGTTGGTCTCGGTCGACATGCCCAGGCCGCGCACGCCGAAGGCAAAGTGGTCGAAATCCGCACCCAACTCGCCGGCCCGCGCCCGGTAGTGCCGTACCAGCTCGGATATAGGCGTGCCCGGTTGCGCCATGTTGAGGCACTCCATGCCGACCTCTTCGTTGATCTCGGCGGAACGCGTCAGCCGCCGGAGCTCTTCTTCGCTCTTGACCATGCGGATGAGGCGGATGAGGTTGGTGCAGTTTGCGAGCGATGCATTCGGCAGCGCGCGCGCAATTTGTTCGTATGTCTCCGGCGGCAGATCCTCCGCGTCCAGACCGATGCGCCCTCCTGTCAGCCCTCGCTGTTTGAGGATGCTCACCAGTGCATCGATGGGGGTGGCGTTGCTCTGCGGGGCGGTTAGCAGATCATGGAAGCGGCGGATGTCGTCGGGCAGATCAGGGAGCGGCAGCGAGACGTCCAGGCCGCTGTCGCCGAAAATGTGTATGTCGCGAACCCACAGGTCGGCCGCGTTCACCGCGAACGGCGGACCGAGCACCAGTGCCGGTTCCCCTTCGAGCGGAAAGACCGCGTAAGCCTGCGCGAGGTTGCTCGACGCGCCCGGTACCATCATGTACTCTTTGAAGATTGGGTCGATCCAGCAGAAGTAATCGGTGAAGTAGGTGATGTTTACAAATGACGTTGCGACCAGGGCGTCCAGCTCGTACTCCCGCATGTAATCAATCGCGCGCGATCTGTTGAATAGCATGGCCCGCACTCTCCTCTCTGCTGTCTCAATTGGAACGTGAAGCTGCTTGACCCGGCCGCTGTTCCGCCCGTATTGGCTGCGATACAGGGGTCATCCCATCCCAATCTCCCGCAGATAGGCGCGTGTCCGCTTGGCGATGGGCAGCGGCTTATCGAACGGTGCGGGATACATGTCCTGTTCGACGATGGCAAAGCCGTCGAAGTCAACTTCAAGCAGCACGTCGCGCAGGGCCAGGTAATCGACGAGACCCTTCGACGGCTCGCAGAATATGCCCATCTGCACCGCCATAGCGAACGGGATATCCTCGGTTTCGACCTGTTTCTGGATGTCGGGGTCGACGCTCTTGAAATGGAGATAGGGTATGCGGGCATGGTGCCGCCGTATAAAGTCAACGGCATCGATGCCGCGGTAGGCGAAGTGTCCGACATCGAGGCCGAGCGAGACGCGTGCGGGGTCGGTCTGCTCCAGGAGCGTTTCGAGCTGGTCCTCATACGCCACGTGCGTGTCGGGACTGGAATGAAAAGCCAGTTTGAGCCCAAACCGTTCGATCACGATGTCGGCCACTCTGTGCGTCGTGTCGATCAACCGGTTCCAGGCATCTTCGTCGAGCCTCTCGGGGGCCAGGCGCTCGCCGGTAAACCAGTCGGTGTGGAGCTCGTCGATGAGGACCATGAACTCCCCGCCCAGCGCGGCCACCAACTCGCTCCCGCCGACCACCTGCCGCTCCACCTCGGGCCAGGCAGAGGGCTCCTCGAGGTTGGCAAGCGTGAAGGTCCCCGAAACCTTTAGCCCTCGCTGGCCCAGTTCGGATTTCAACGTGTCGACGTCGGGCGGCATATAGCCGTAGGGGCCCAGCTCAATCCACTCATAGCCCGCTTCGACGACCTCGTCAAGGAAGCGCCGCCACGGAATCTGCTTTGGATCGTCGGCGAACCAGACGCCCCACGAGTCAGGACCGCTGCCTATCTTTACGTTCATCGTGCTTCACTCCCTTGTCTGATTTTCTGCCGCGCCGGCGGCGATTATGGCGCGCAGATCGCCGATGATCGTTTGGGCCGAACGCATTAGCAACCACCAGTCGACACCGACCTGCAGCCACTGCATCCCTTTGTCCAGCCATTCAGCCATCTTCTCGGGATCGTCGGCCAGCCCGATGCCGACGAATACGCCCGCCTGCCGCGACTTCTCGATCACCGTCTCAATAGCGGCGGCTACGTCGGGGTGATGAGGCTGCCCCATGAGCCCCATCGAGCCGGACAGATCATTGCCGCCGATGACGACTGCGTTCAGGCCGGGTACGGCCAGGATTTCGTCCAGGTTGTTGACAGCCTCGATCTGCTCGATCTGTGCGATGGCGATGATGGCGTCGTTTGCCCGCTGGCTGTAGCCGGCATCGGCGCTGAGCCCATGGTCGATCGGCCGACGCGGCCCGAAACCGCGCATCCCTTCGGGCGGGTAGCGGCACGCAGCCACGGCCCGGCGCACGTCGTCGGCGGTGCGGACCATCGGCACGATGATGCCGTCGGCGCCGATATCGAGGACCGTCTTGATCGTGGCCGCATTGTTCTCGGGTACGCGCACCAGAGCGGTGGTTTCGGTCCCCTTGGTGGCCATGATATGGGCCTGAACCGTTTCGAGCGAATATGCGTTGTGCTCCATGTCGATCCAGGCGAAGTCCAGCAGCCCGGACAGGGCTTCGGTGACCGTCGGGTCGGCGAAGGAGATGCCGCTCCCAAGACAGACTTCGCCGCGGCGCAGCTTGGATGTGAAATAGGATGCGTTTTTCATGGACTACCTCTCTCTTATCGGACGGATGGGATGTACGGATTGTATCACACTTGAGGGACGTAGTGGGGATTGGGATTGGCTAGGCCGGCCTGTCGGCGGAAAGAATGAGTGAGATCCAGGTCTCGTCGCTCGCGGGGCCACACGGCAGTGATGGCCGGCGCACTGGCTAAAAGAACAGTTGCCGCGGTTGAAGTCTGGCTCAAGACTTACGCGGAAGCGCTATGAGTCGACCGGCTCTCATCTTCGGCACTGCCCGAGACCCCTTCCAGAACCAGTTCGCTCGCTCGATGACAACTGACAAAGTGGCCGCTCTCCGTCTCCTCCAATGTGGGCGTCTCGCTGCGACAGACGTCGACAGCGTAACGACAGCGGGGATGGAAGTAGCAGCCGCTTGGCGGATTGGCCGGGTCTGCCACGTCACCTTGCAGAATGACACGCTGGCTGCGAAGGCGGGGGTCCGGCTTGGGCACGGCCGAGAGCAACGCTTCGGTATAAGGGTGCTGAGGGGCGTTGAATAGATTCTCTGAGGGCGCCATTTCCACGATCTGGCCGACGTACATCACGGCAACACGGTGGCTGAAGTGCTTCACAACGCTCAGGTCGTGGGCAACAAAGAGATAGGTGAGCCCGAACTGTTCCTGCAACTCAAGCATCAGGTTCAAAATCTGGGCCTGCACCGATACATCCAGCGCTGACACGGGCTCGTCGGCGACGACGAGTCGCGGGTTCAAGGCGAGTGCGCGTGCGATGCCGATTCTTTGGCGCTGTCCGCCGCTGAAAGCGTGGGGAAACCGCTGCAGGTACTCGGGCGGCAATCCAACCAGGCCGAGCAACTCTTCGACCCGCTCTATCCGTTGCTGGCGTTCACGCATCCCGTTTACGAGCAGTGGTTCGCCGATAATGTCAAACAGGGTCATTCGCGGATTCAGTGACGAGACCGGATCCTGGAAGATCATCTGCATCTGGCTACGCAAAGGCCGCAGTTCACGCTTGGAGAGGCTGGAGACGTCGATGATGGTGTCTTCGTCCGTGCGAAACAGGATTTCCCCGGAGGTCGGCTTGATCGCTCTCAGTACGCAGCGCGCGGTTGTCGTTTTGCCGCACCCGCTTTCCCCCACCAGGCTCAACGCCTCCCCCTCTTGAACGTTAAAGGAGACGCCGTCGACGGCGCGGACCTGCCCGACATTGCGCCGCAGCAGGCCCTTTCGGATGGGAAAGATCTTGCGCAGGTTTTTCACCTGCAACAGGGGCCGTCCGTCGCCGGGGGCCGCCGCGGAAACTACGTCATTCGTGCTCATAGAGAAAGCAGCTGACCTCTTGTCGCTCGCCTACCGGCAACAGGCTGGGCACGTGCGCCTCGCACACTCCATCGATGTTCTGTGTACAGCGCGGGTGGAAGGAACACCCGGATGGACGGTTGTAAGGATGGGGAACCGAACCTGTGATTGTCGGCAGATTCACGCGGGGCCTGGACTGTATGCTTGGGATCGATTGCAGGAGCGACTGCGTATAAGGGTGTTTCGGCGCATGAAAGATGTCATCCACGGGCCCTTTTTCGACTGTGTGGCCCAGATACATGACAACCACGTCGTCAGCCATTTCGGCAATCACGCCAAGATTGTGGGTGATGAGGATGATTGCCATGCCCCGCTCCTCCTGCAAAGAACGCAGCAGGTCCAGAATCTGCCCTTGGGTGGTCACGTCAAGGGCGGTGGTAGGCTCGTCGGCAATGAGGAGCCGCGGGTCACAGGAGAGGGCGATTGCGATCATGGCCCGCTGGCGAAGGCCGCCGCTCAGCTGGAACGAGTATTCTTCCAGCCGGCCGGCAGGCCGCGGGATGCCGACCTGGTGAAGCAAGTCGGCGGCGAATTCACGCGCTTCGCGCCGGGTCATCTGTTTGTGAAGCAGGATGGCTTCGATGAGTTGATTGCCGATCGTATGCACGGGGCTGAGAGAGGTCATCGGCTCCTGGAAGATGAGGGCGACTTCATCGCCCCTGATTGCGAGCATTTCGGAGCCATTGGGCTCCAACTGGGTCAAATCGACGTGGTCGGACCGGCCGTCGGGGCCATTTCGATAGAGGAGGACCTGGCCGGCGACGATACGACCTGGCCGTTCGACGATGCGCAGGATAGAACGCACTGTCACACTTTTGCCGCAACCGCTTTCCCCTACAATGCCCAGCGTCTTGCCGGGTTCGACATCGAAGCTGGCATCTTCGACGGCCTTAACGGTGCCCTCATCCATAAAAAAGTAGGTTTTAAGATTGCGAACTGACAGAATGAGAGGCTTTTGGTTTTCCATGCCAGACCTTTACACGCCGTATGGATCGGCGGCATCTCGCAGACCATCGCCAACGAAGTTGAAGGCCAGAATAACCGCAATGACGGGAATCGCGGGTATCAACAGCCAAGGGGACAGTGCGACACTTTGCAGGCTCTGCGCGTCCTGCAGCAGGACGCCCCAGCTGATAGCGGGTGGGCGGATGCCGAGGCCCAGAAAACTCAATGAGGTCTCGCTAATGATCATCACCGGCAATGCCAGCGTTGTGGCGGCGATAATGTGACTCATAAATGATGGGACCAGGTGTCGGAAAATGATGCGCCACTGGCTACAGCCCGCCAGCTCCGCGGCCATGACGAAGTCCTCTTCGCGCAGGGCCAGGAAGCGTCCGCGCACGACACGGGCCAGTTCGGTCCAACCGATGAGCGAAATAATGATGGTGATGGCAAAGTAGACCTGCAAGACCGTCCAGTTTCTCGGCAGACCGGCCGCAAGCCCCATCCAAAGTGGAATCGTTGGGATGGAACGCAGGATTTCGATCAGCCGTTGGATTGTCGTATCAACCGCGCCTCCGTACAGTCCCGAAAGCCCACCGAAAAGCACGCCCAAGAAGAGGCTGAGGGCAACGCTAACCAGGCCAATGGTCAGCGAAACCCTGGTTCCCGCCATCAATCTTGACCACAGATCGCGCCCCAGCGTATCGGTGCCAAGAATGAAAATCGTATCTTCAGCCCGGCCCTCTGCAACCCCGATCAGGTGACGGTCGGTGGGAATGAACCCCAGGAACTCGTACTTGTATCCGCGGGCGAAGAAGCGCAGTGGAATCTTCTGGTTTGGGTCGGTCTGGAAGACACGCTTAAATGTATTGGGGTCGCGCGCCCCTTTCACAGCGAGGACGTGGGGTCTGAACGCTCTTCCATCGAACAATCGGATCGGCTGCGGCGGCATCTGCGAAAAATTTGCCTCGGTCACCTCCGGGTCCGAGTAGGATACAAAGTCGGCGCCGATCACCAACAGGTAAAAGAAGATGATGGCGACGGCGCCGATCATCGCCAGGCGGTGCTTGCGGAAACGCCACCACATCAACTGCCACTGGCTGGCAACAAAAATGCGGTCGCCCTCTTCCGGCGCGATAGCGGCCTCTACCGGCAGAATCCGTTCCGTCATCGCCCACCCTCCAACCGAATGCGCGGATCGATCAACAGCAACACCATGTCTGAAATAAACGTGCCGATGACGGTCATCACGCCGATGAGCAAGACAATCGTTCCTGCCAGAAACATATCCTGAGACTGCAATGAGCGCAGCAGGACCGGTCCCATCGTCGGCAGGCTGAGCACGACCGAAACGATGATGCTGCCGGAGACGATGTGGGGAAAAAGGTAGCCGAGTGTGCTGGCGAAGGGATTGAGCGCCACGCGCACCGGATATTTCAGTATGACTCTGCGCTCCGGAAGTCCCCTGGCCCGCGCGGTGACGACATAGGGCTTGCGCACCTCGTCGAGGAGATTGGCGCGCATGACGCGGATCAGCTGGGCTGTCGCCGACAACGCCAATATGAGAGCCGGAACCGGCAAGTGCTTGGCCAGGTCCCAAACTTTGGCCATGCTCCAGGGCGCCAGCTTGAACTCTGAAGAGAACAGTCCCCCAACGTTCGCGCCGAACAGCGAGAAGGCCAGGTAGAGGATCACCAGCGCGAGCAGGAAACTGGGCGTTGCCAAGCCAAAGAACCCCACAAAGGTGAAGAGGTAGTCACCAATGGAATACTGGCGTACGGCCGAATAGATACCGATTGGCAGCGCCACCGCCCAGGTGAACAGGAGGGCAACGACCGAAACGACGATTGTGAGTGCCAGCCGGTCGCCGATCACCTCCAGCACGGGACGGCGCCACTCCATCGACATGCCAAAGTTGCCCTGCAGAATCAACGCCACCCACTTGGCGTATTGCACGTATACGGGCTGGTCGAGGCCGTACTGCAAGCGCAGATTCTCGGCCTCTTGTGTGGAGACGAGCGTGCCCGTCTCACGCTGCAATGCGATATAGGCGTCAACGTAGTCGCCTGCCGGCAATTGGATGATAAAGAAGGAAAGCACGCTGACCGCCCACACGGTCAGAATCGCGAGCAGGAATCGCTGTGCCAGGTAGGCTAACATCGGTTACCCTCTCGCCGGTCGCGGGCCGCGTGCCGGCACGGAGAGTTCAGGCATTCTCGGCGCCAGGCTCGGTCTGTGCTTCAAGGAGGGGGGCACGCTGCAGAGAAGCTGGAGGGACCAGCGCTCTGGCGATTCGCAACCGCGAGCGAGGGTGGCCGCGGTCTGGAGGAAGGGTATACTCGGATCAACCACGATGAACGCTTTGACCTTGCTGAGGAAAGGCGGCGGTGACCCTGCTTTCGGTCTTCGCCATGGTCGCGCTGGCTGCCGCAAATGTTAGCATTCCGCCTGCCGGTTCGCAACCAGAGGGAATTCAGTTTCGATGTCGGGTCTTGTCAAACAGGCTGCTATCGGGGAGAGCGGGCAAGAAGCCCGCTCTCCCGCCATTGGGGTCACATCCTAACGATGTCTGAGAGACTGCACCGGTTTCAGACGGAACGCATGGGGCGCCGGGCGCTCTCCGCTGATGCATTCCCGGGTTGTGGATACGCCCCGCCTTAAGCCGGTTGCGCCGCCCGGTTCGCGACGAAATCGCCGGGCAGAAACGCTACTCGTCCTTGTAGTAGAACTGTTCTGAGCGGATGAGGCCCGGGGTCATGCCGGCAGTGTTGACAATCTGCCTGGGCGCAACATTCCCCATCCTCTTGTTGACGACGCGGGTGCCGAAGATGACCGGGCCGGCGCCAACCGTGCCGATGGTCCACGTCTGGTCGGCGATAATCTTCCACATCTCCTTAACCTGCGCAACGACCTCCTCGTCGGTTTGGAATCCGCCGAGCTCGTACCACATCTCCATCACCCGGCGCATCTCAGGCGGCGGCTCCAGGCCGGATGCCCCGCGCGAGTCAAACCACTCACCGTACAAAGGCCCGGACGCATAGCCGCCGGCCCCATTGGGGAAGGCTGTTGAGGCCAGACTGACGATGTTGTCCCCGACTTCCCACATCCAGATTTGGTGCTGGTTGGCGGCCGTCATCGTCTCACCCTGGCTGCGTTCCACCGCCCTGATGTCGAGCTGAATGCCGATCTCCTTCCACTGGTCGTTGATCATTTCGCTGATCTGAGGGAAGGGGAGGAAGGCTTCGGACGCGGCCAGCACCTCGAAAATCAGCGGCTCGCCGTTATCGGTCCGCAGGCGGTTGCCGTCGGCATCCTTCTCTGTCAAGCCCAGATCATCCAACATCTGATTGGCTGTATCGGGATCGTAGGTGTGCCAGTACATGCGGTAGAGGACACCATTCTCGTCCGCGCCCGGTGAGAAGGGATTGGTCTCGACCGGCAGAACGTTGCCCCCCTCGGCCAGACCGAGGAAAAAGGCCTCGTTGATCTGCTCACGGTCTATCCCCAGAGATATGGCGCGGCGGAATTCCAGCGAGTTGATCCACTTGACGATCTCCGGGTCGCCGTCATAGCTCATGTTGAAGATGAGGCCGGCCTGCGTGCCTCTCTCGGTCGGGTCGAGAAAGACGTTGTAGCCGCCCCGCTCCTGGTTTTCGAGGAAGAGGGGGAGATTGACGATGTCGAGGTGCCGGGCCTGGAAATCGTATTCTCCGGCGACGGCGCGCAGGTTAATCACGTCGACTGACTCCGCCACCTCCAACACGATATAGTCGTGGTAGGGGAGTTGGTTGCCGGCGGTGTCCACTTCCCAGTAGTAGGGATTTCGCTCCAGCACCCAACTCGGATTGTTGATCGCGATCGACGTCGTCCAGGGCGTCACCGCGGGCAGGTCAGGATTGCCCTGCCAGCTCATCTTGGATTTGAGCAGATTGACCCAGTTGTCGAACCCTGCCTCGTCAGCCTGGGCGTCGACCTGCTCCTGCGAAGTATAGCTGGGAAGGTACTGCTTGAGGTAGTGCGCGGGCGCAAAACCTCCCATGCCCGTATGTCCCCAATTGGCCTGGCTGGCGATTAGTGAGAAGCCGGCCAGCGCCTGGTGGAAGAGGAAGTTGGGCGTCGGCAATATGTACTTGACCGTCGTCTCGTCTACAGCCACGACCTGGCTGCCGACCGGCAGGTCTACGCCGGGAACGGCAATGATCTCTGTATTGCTGTAGATATCATCGAACCAGAATACAAAGTCAGCAGAGGTGAAGGGTGCGCCGTCGGACCATCTCATGCCTTCGCGCAAGAAGATCGTCCACTCGGTCCCGTCGTCACTTCTTTCCCAGCCTTTGGCGATGTTGGGAATGACCTCGGTCATATCGTACTTCCAGAAGAGGATATGATCATGGGCCCCATAACGTTTCGGGTTCCAAGCGTCTCCCGGTCCGGTGAAACCACGGCGAACTATGCCACCGTACTGACCGATTTCATTGAGGGGCCTCAGCACCAGCGGCTCCAGCGGCAGGCGCTCCTCGACAGGGGGAAGGTCGCCCTCATCAACCATCTGCTGGAGCATCGGCGCGTCTTCGTATGAGGTAGGCCATTCGGCCGGGTCGAGGACGACCTCAGGTCCGGACAGGCCTTCCCTGATTAGCTCGCGTCCGATTGGAATCGGGGTGGGCGTCACGACGACCTCTACCTCTACGACCTCTGCCCCGCAGGCCGTAAGCAGCAAGGCGGCGATCATCAAGAATGCGAAAGCATGGGATAGGTTACGCATGTTCTCCTCCGTTCCTTTGCACTTCATGGCGGTATGAGGGTGACACGTATTGCTTCTGCTTTCGACACGAACAAGAGCTCTCGTTCACAAGCATTCCGGTGGTGCGACGAAGATCAAGCGGATTTCTAATTCGTCACCTCCTTAGCACTCCAATTTGGTGCAGGAAAGCCGAGCCACCTCGAAGCAAACAGGACGAAAGTTTTCACACTGGATTTGTACAGGGAAGACACCAAGCAGACGGCATAATATCGTATATCCCAGCAGGTCGCAACCCTTCAGAAATGACTTGGCATGGTCTTCAGTGGGGATGAGCTTGGGGTTTGAAATGGTTGGCTTCGCTCGACCCGTGAATGGTAGGCTGTACGACTCTTTAACCTGGAGCGCCCGAAATTTCGCGGCCATGGCCAGTCAGGCGCAAGAGAACTGCCTGGCGCGGATCGCGGTGAAATGTATTGCAGGGATTGGCTCTGGCCGGCAGTCGTTCGCGAAGTTTTGTGCCAGACGGACCATGAAGAAGGTGGCCAGCCGAGAAGACTTTGGGATTGGCTGTCGACGCGGGCCTGCCCGGCAAGCGAAAGGACCGTCGACCAGCCGTGGGAATCGCTGCGAATGCGGCGTATGCTTTCAGGCTGGACCATACGGCTTGTGCGGACGGCGAGCCGCAAGAGGAGCGGGTCCGCGGCCAGCGTAACTCGACGGGAAAGCAGCCAGAGTCCCTGGAAACTCAGATTCCGGCAACGTAACCTTGGCCCCACTGCTCCTGGCGCGTTTCGCGGAAATCACCGGTGTTGGGCATGATCGCCAGCTGCCCCCCGTCGATCACCACCGTTTGGCCCACGATGTACCGGTTTTCCTCCGAGGCCAGAAAGACCGCCAGCTTGCCGACATCATACGGCGCGCCGAGTACACCGGCCGGAATCTCGCCCGCGGCCGCCTCCTGATCGAAATCTCCAAGCACTTTGAGGTGGTTTTCCACAAGGATCCAGCCCGGCGCGATCGCGTTCACGCGCACACCCTTCTGCGCCAGCTCGAGGGACAGCACGCGCGTGAAACCGACGATCGCCGCCTTGGTGCCGGCGTAAACGGTGTGCTCTGTCATCCCTGCGAAGGCGTGGACCGAAGTCAGGTTGACCACTGCGCCGTCGCCCTGCTCGATCATATCGGGCGCTACCGCCTGTGTCAGGAAGAACATGCCGCGAATGTTGACGTTGTAGAGCGTGTCGAACTGTTCCGGCGTCACCTGCAAGAACGGTTTGTTCATCGTGATTCCGGCATTGTTCACCAACACGTCGATCCCGCCCAGGAAGCCGCGGGCCTGTTCTGCCAAGCTCTGTACTTGATCGATTTCAGCCAAATCCGCCTTGAAGACCGCAGCCTTTCCGCCGCCCTGTCGGATCTCTTCCACCGCACTCGCCGCGCCCGCTTCGCTGTGCGCGTAGTGAAGCACGACCGCTGCGCCTTCTTTGGCAAATTCGAGCGCGACCCCACGCCCGATGCCCGTACCGGAACCGGTTACGAGAACACGCTTTCCTTCCATTCTGCGCGACTGCGTCATTATCTCATCTCCTGTTGACAGCGAATCGGACCCTCGATGGACCCTCGTTCGCCTGGAATGCGGGCCAGCAGGCGGCCTCAGGTCTCCAACAGCTCATCGAGGTTATCAAACACCTTGTGGAACGCTTCGGCGTAACACTCCATCAACGCCATGTCCTGGATCGTAATCGAGTGCTTCTCGTCATGCACGACAAGCGAGGTCTCAAACATGCGCAGCGCCTGCGGGTATTCCTGCAGGTCGTAGGTGACCTCCCCGTCGTAGAAGGGCGACCGCCAGGGGTATCCGTTGCCGTAGCCTATGTCGCGATCCTGGAAAATCGGAAAGGCAGGCATCGGCTCATAGTGCCACAGGCTCACTGTGACGCCCTCGGCCTCGAGCGCGTCCAACAGCCTGTCGCGGAACCTGGCCGGCGCCACTTCCAGCCCCAGCGCCTCCGGGTCGAAGCCCAACCGGTACTTGTAATATACGGTTGTGCGGTCTTCCGGCACAAGGGGCGGTTTCAGGCCCGTGATCTTGCTCAACTGTTCGGAGAGGAACTCCCCGTTGCGCTGGGCGATGGCGTTGTACTGGGGGAGTCGTTTCAGCTGGCTGCGGGCAAAGGCCGCCGGCAGCTCCTGCAGCCGGTAGTTCCAGCCGATCGAGTAGCAGGCGTAGGAGCGAAACCGTCTATCCTGATCGTCGATCTTTTCGCCGAACGTACGCAACATTTTGGCGCGCTCTGCATACTCTTCGTTGTCCGTGAGCAGAAGTCCGCCCTCGCCGCCGGAAAGATTCTTGGTCGCGTTGAGGCTGAATCCGCCCAGGTCGCCGATGGTGCCCGCCATCCGCCCTTTGTAGGTGCTGCCGTGCGCCTGGCAGGCATCTTCGACAACCGCCAGCCCGTATTTCGCGCCCAGGGCCAGGATTTCGTCCATGTCTGCGGGCAGCCCGTGCATATGGACCGGCAGCAGCGCTTTCGTTCGCTCTGAAATCTTCTCCTCAATCTTGGAGGCGTCTATGTTGAATGTGTGCGGGTCAATGTCGACGAATACCGGGATCGCCTGCTGCTGCAAAATGGGGAGACAGGTGCCGGAAAAGGAAAACGCGGTCGTGATCACCTCGTCGCCCGGTTGAACGCCGGCGGCGAAGAGGGCCGTGTGCAGCGAAGCCGTCCCGGTGTTGAAGGCGAGCGCGTGCCTGCTGCCGTTGAATGCCGCCCACTCCTCCTGCAGGGCGGCTGCTTCCGGGCCGTGGTCCTGGCCGGTCAGAACATTCCGGTCTAGCACCGCCATGACCGCGGCCTTATCCGCCTGCGTGATATCGGGCCACAGCCCTTTCAGCCCTTCGGGCACCGCGCGCGCGCCGCCGTTAATCGCCAATCGGCCCTTCATATTCGTTGTCCTCCTTCTTTTGGATGAAATGGAGGTTCCCGGTGATCCATCTACGCCGCTGCCGTCATCGCCTGCGCCGGGTCGAGCGCGAATGGTTGCAACATCGCGGCCATGTTGGAAAAGGGCAGCACCTCGGGCTTCAGCCGGATGCCGAGCTCATCCTGCATAAAGGCACGGCGGGCTTGCACGCGCTGCCAGAGTTCGGGATAGCCCGCTGCCAGCTGATCGCGCAACGGTCCGTCGGCCAGCGCGATCGTGTCCTCGGCGTTGGTCGTGTGCAGATGCGGGGCAACCACGGGTATGATGTCGCACTGGACCATCATGCCGGAGCGCAGACGCAGCTCAGATCCGGCGTATACCGGCGAATCCACCCATTCGTCGAGGTGGATCAGATGGCCGGGATTGAGGGCAATCCCGATCTCGTGCCCCGCCAGCGCATCTTCAACCACCGCCTGCATGGCAGCGCCCGTGACGCCGATGCCAAGCTCCTCGTACCAGGCGGTAACGGCGCCAAAGTAGGGCTGGACGAGGCTCTCGATGTAGGCCGCGCTCTGGGACGGCAACCCGGAGGCGTCCGATACCACAAAGCCGCCGCGGGCGGTCAACCCGCCGCGCAGCCCGAATGCTACAAAGAAGGGATCGCCGTGTTCGATCGTGCGGCTGGTCGGGCTGGATAGGCCCAGCCGCGCCCGCGGACCTGATGAAAGCATCAGGTGGGCCGAGAACGGGAGTCCGTTCAGTTTCAAGCTGTGGGCCGCTTCAAGTTCGGTCACTCCGGGCCGCAACTGCTCGATCAGATCGCGCACCGACTGCGAGCAGTAGGCCGCGGCAAACTCAAATGCCGCGAGCTGGTCGGCGCTGTTCAGGCTGCGCAGTCCGTCGGCCGGATTCATGAAGATCAAGGTCGCGTTGGTTACCAGGCGGGCGTCGCCCGTCAGCTCGCGCAGCGCGTCGACGAGAAACGCGGGCGCCTCCAGCCAGTGGTCGGGGTCATCGCTCTCGATCGCGGTGGCATACTTCCAGCCCACAATCCCGACCCGCTGGCCGCGCCCGATGCCGCATGCCCGCAGGACCGGTTCCAGCCGCGGGCTATCGCCGCGCTTTTGCCCGGGCAGGCTGAAGCCCTGGTAGAGCCGCCGCTCGACGTCGACCTCCACCAGCTCGGCGTAAGTCAACCCCTCGTTGCCCAATAACAGGTCGGGCCGACCCCCCTTGGAGTCGATAATCAGAAGCGCCTCTTCGAAGCGGGGATCGTGGTCGGTAAGGTAGGCTAGGTTGGCGAAATGCTCACGGTCGCCGTAAACGAGCAGAAAGTCAAGCCCGGCCTGGACCGCCCGCGCCCGCGCCATCTCGATTCGAGCCTCGTACTCGGCCCGCCCAACCGCCGGCTGGGTACGCGGCAGACCGAAGTCGGGCGCCGAGACGGAGGCGAGTCTGATACGGTCAAGGGACATGGCAATTCTCCTCAAGTGCTTCCTTCTCTCAGTCCGGGCGCGGGCCGCAGGAAGCCGCCAGCCCGGCGATCAGCGCAGTCCGCGGGACCACGGTGCTCAGCTCAAGGTACTCATCGCGCGTGTGATAGAGCGCGCCGTATGGAGCCAGCCCGCATAGCGTCGGCGTCCCTGCGACCGCGCTGTAGCAGCCGTCCGACGTGCCCCCGCAGAATGTGTCCTTGAGATTGACGCCGAGCACGCGTCCGATCGCCTGCGCCGTCGCGACCAGACGCGGCGACCGCGGGCCGCGCTCCATCGGTGGGTGCGACATGCCGCCGTTTAGCGCTGCCGAAGTCCCGGCCACCCAGACGCGGTCGGCGACGGCGCGAAAGTGGGCGTTGACCAGCTCGGCCTCCTGAACGGTCTCGACGCGTACGTCGATCTCGGCGCGGGCGTAGTCCGGTACGATGTTGGGACGCCGGCCCCCTTCGATCGTTGCAACGCTGACCGTCAGCACCTCGCTGTCGCGGGCGATCTCCTGGCAGGCGTTCAGCTTGAGACACAACTCCTCGATGGCGTTATGCCCCTTCTCCGGTTCGACACCGGCATGGGCGTTCCTACCGTTCACGCGCAGGTCGTAGTACATCAATCCGGCCCGCTGGCTGATAATCTCGTCCGGGTTGGACGGCGCCTCGAGGATCAGGGCCGCGTCCCGGCCCTGTGCCAGCGCCCGAATGACCTCCTTGGAAAAGGGTGAGCCGACCTCCTCGTCGCCGTTGCAGAGCAGCGCGATTTCGGCGAAATCGTCGTATTCAACCGCCTGCAAAGCCTTGAGAGCGTAGTACCCGGCCAAGCTGCCGCTGGCGTTGTCAACCACACCGGGGCCCATCGCGCGCGTGCCCTCGATCCGCAGCGGCCAGCCGGCCGCCGTCTGCACAGGCCAGACCGTGTCGAGATGGGCGACGAGCAGGGCGCGCCCCTGCCCGCGCCCCTTCAGCGAGCCGGCTACCGCCATGCCGTAGTCCTCGCTCGGGTAGGTCACGGTCTCACAGCCGAGGTTCTCCAACTTGCCGAGCATCCATTCGGCCGCCGCGTCCACGCCCGCCTTGTGTTCAGAACCGCGGTCACGCGCCACCAGCCAGGCAAGGTCAGATTGGAATTCTGGCATCCACCCCGCAAGCGTGCGTTTAAGGCGGCCTATCAGGTCAACGTCAATGAGCTCCGGCGTCATCGTCCCCCCCATTCCCTCCTTCATTTGACCGCGCCGCTCGTCATCCCCTGCACAACGTAGCGCTGGAAGACGATGAAGATCAGCGCCAGGGGCAGGCTCGCGACTGTGGAAAGTGCCATGATCGAGTTCCAGTCGCGGGCGACATAGCCGAAGAACTTGGCCAATGCGATTGTGAGCGGCTGCGTATCGGGTGTGTCGGTAAGGATGATGGCCAGAATATACTCGTTCCAGGCGGCGATAAAGACGAAGGTGCCGATGCCGACGATCCCGGGCACCGAGATCGGAACAAGAACTCTCCAGACCGCCTGCAGGCGCGAACAGCCGTCGATCATCGCGGCCTCCTCCAACTCGACCGGGATCGAGTCGATGTACCCCTTCAGCAGCCAGATCGCGATCGGCATGGTGAAGGCCGCGTTGACCATGACAAGCCCGGGAATCGTGTCGCGCACGCCAAACGCGGCCGCGAGGCGAAAGTAGGGGATGATCAGCAGAATGCGCGGGATCATCAGTATCCCGAGAATGCCGAGCAGCATCACCCTGCCGCCGCGCAGCCGGAAACGGGAGAAGGCGTAGGCGGCCAGGTAACCGAGGCCGACGCTGACAAGCAGTGACGAAAATGCAAGAACCGTACTGTTGCGAAAGTGGCGTTGGTTCTCGCCGTCAAACACGACATTGGCAAAGTGCTCACCCGTGACCTGCTGCGGTATCAGCTTCGGCGGATAGGCCAGGATCTCCGTGATCGGTCGTAGGGCCGCGTTGACCATCAGCACAATCGGCGCCAGCATGACGGCAGCACTCACAATCGTGACCGCGGCGACCACGAACTGTCTGACGGTTATTCTCGACCTACCGCCCAGGCTAAAAGCTTGTTTCGCCACTATCTCCCCCGCGCGAAAGCATTTTGACGTAAATGACAATGAGCACGAGCAAGGTCAACAACATCATTGTACTCACTGCCGAGCCGTAGCCGAGGTTTCCGTCGAGCATACCGGTCTTGTAAACATAGTAGGTGATCGTCTCGGTCCGCCTGAGGGGGCCGCCGCGAGTCAATAGCTGCACCAGGTCAAGCTGGCCGAACGTAAAGATGAAATCGATCGTGGTGACCGCGAGCAGAATGGTGCGCAACTGCGGCAGCGTCACGTGGCGGAATCGCTTCAGTGCGTTGGCGCCGTCCACTTTGGCCGCTTCGTACAGCTCGGGGGGAATCGCCTGCAGGCCGCCCAAGATGACGATCATAAAGAATGGGTAGGACAGCCAGGTGTTGATGGCGACCAGGGACGACATGGCCAGGCGGGGGCTGCCTGCCAGGAACGGAATCGGCGCAGACTGGCCCAGGATCCTAACCACGACGAAGTTGACCGGGCCGGTCTGATGCAACAGGAGTGCCCACATCAGCGCGGAGGCCGGCGTCGAAAAGACCCAGGGCAGGATCAGCAGCCCGCGCATGAAGTTTCGAAGGCCTGTGCTGAACCAGGTCTCGTTCAACAGCAGGGCAAACCCCAGGCCTAACAGCAGGTGCAGCACCAGCGCCGGAACTGTGAACGCGACCACGGCCCGCACGCTGTTCCAAAACCACTTGTCGTCCAGCGCCTCCCGGTAATGATCCAGTCCGACGAATATCCACTCGCCAGCCTTGAAGTCGGTGAAGCTCATCTGCACCGTGCGCATCAGCGGATAGACTGTGAGCAGGATGAGAAAGAGCAGCGCCGGCGCCACGAGGAAGTAACCGGTCAACTCACGGCGTATTCTCAGCCATCGTGAGGGGCGGGGACGGCCGGGACTGCCGCCATCGCCGCCGGCCGGTGGATTGGCGACCGCGGGACCACTTGTCTGGGACATGTCGCTCCTCGCGAGGAGGCTACCAGAACCGCGCCCCGTGGACGAATTCAGGCGCTCACGGGGCGCGGTACACCAACACAGCGGTGCACCAACACATGGGAAGGAACGATGTGAAAACCTCAGCGCGCCGCGTCGATCTCTTCCTGCCAGATCTCGGCCATCTCCTTCAGCGCAGATTCGGGATCGTTCTCATCCAGCATCACCTCGTGAAACGCGACCAGGACGGCGTCTACCAGCTTCTCCATATTGGGCAGAACCGGCTGCTGGATGTTGTAGTCGGGGTCCTGCGCAAACAGGTCCGGCACCTCGCGCATGACCGGATTGTCGCTCTCTCTCAGGGACGCCATCACCGCCTTGGTGGGCACAGGCGCACCCATGATCTCATCGGTCAACCGTTGCGCGATCTCGTCAGAATAGAGGAACTTCATGAACTCCCAGGCCTCATCCTTGTTCTCCGACATGGCGCTCATCGCGATTCCTGTGACGTTCCAGACAATCCCGCCTGTCTCGTCGCGCCAGGGCGGCGCATAGGCGATGTTGATGTCGGGATTCAGGCCTTTGAGGTAGGTGGCGGTGAAGGGTCCGTCGGTGAACATGCCGAGCCGTCCGGCCGCCATCAACTCCATAATGCCCGGCCACGGCATGGTCAGGGAGTCGGGCGAAATCAGGTCGTCATCCCAAAACTCCTTCCACCAGCGGATCGTTTCCAGCCCTTCGGGCGAGTCAAATGCTACGTTGCCCTCCTCGTCGAAGAGCCGCCCGCCCAATTGGGCCAGGCGGTAGAGGAACATGCGCGTTGTCAGCACTTCGGCAAACGACATTGTAGCCATGTAGCCGTAGATGCCCTGTTCCTCATCGCGCAGCGCCTCGGCCGCGACCCGGAATTCGTCCCAACTGGTCGGCGGCTCCAGCCCCTTCTCGGCAAAGAGATCGACGTTATAGAGCAGGTGGAAGGGGAAGATGTAGATCCCGAGGGCGCGCGTCACGTCCTGGAACTTCATCGACGCTTCGGGCGCCAGGCTGTCGGCAAAGTCGGGCTCTGCCTCCAGCCACGGGTTGAGGTCCTCCAGATAGCCGACGTCGACCAGGCTGGCGATAAACTCAGGCCCCATCGGCAGCACGTCGAAGGAGGCGTCATTGGCCAGCGCGGCCGCTCTCATCTTTGCGCCCGATTCGGTATAGGGCACATGACTCAAATTAACCTTGATGTTGGGGTTGGCCGCCTCAAACTCGGCAATGATGTCGGCCCAGATCGGGGCCTGCCACTCCTCGCCCCAGACGTGGAGGAAGGTGATTTCCACAATCTCCGGCGCTGCCTCGGCCCCGTCAGAGGCGGCGGGCGCCTGGGCCGGCGCCGGCGCGCAGCCCGATGCCAAGACCGTCAATACCAGCAGAGCTACCAGGAATCGATACAAAAAGACCTTACGCATCTTTGCCTCCTTGGCCATGCCAGATTCTGTTGAGGCATCCTTCTCGCCTCAGACGTACGCCGCTAGCATCAAACAGTTCTGCGCCCGAATCTCTTGTTGGCCGATCACCCCCTTTTTGCCTGCCCTGAGACTTCCTCGAATGTCAGGGCACAGCCGCGCCGCGCCCTACTGGAGGCCAGTGCTGCGCCTGTCAACCACGGTCTCGCCGCCCTGCATCACAAACTCGACGCGCTGCAGAACGGTGATGTCCTTTAACGGATCGCCGCTGAACGCGATAAGATCGGCCCATTTGCCCGGCTCGACAGTCCCGATCACGTGGTCCATGCTCATCGCCTCGGCGCTGATCCGCGTGCCGGCTACGATCGCCTGCATCGGGTCCATGCCCCACGCCACCGCCATTTCGAACTCCTTCGCCGCCAACTCCTGCGGATGCGTGGGCGTGCCGATCAGATCGGTGCCCAGTGCATAGCGGACGCCCGCGGCCAGGCCCTTCTCGAAGTCAGCCTGCATCGCTTCTATGTGGCGATCGAAGAGCTTGCGGGCCCATTCGGGGTAGTCGAACCTTTCCGCGCCCTGCACGTGGTAATATAACTGGCAGATCGTACTCACGACCAGCACGTTCCTGTCCACCAGCATCCGGCGCGTCTCATCGTTGATGCCGTAGCCGTGCTCGATGGTGTCGACGTCGGTCTGCAGCGCCAGGCGGACCGCGTCATCGCCGATACAGTGTGCGCTGACCTTGAGCTTGTTGCGGTGCGCCTCCTGCGCCAAGGCCTGCATCTCTTCCAAGCTGTAGGAGGCGATCTGGTCGTGCGGGTCCTCGCCCCAGGCCTGGTAGTTGTCCCCGATCACGCCCGAGCGGGAGAGACCGACCTTGATCACGTCGGCGCCCTGGCGGATGCGCCGCCGCACCATGTCACGGACGCCATCGACCCCGTCGGCCAGCAGATCGTCGGTCTTGACGAAGTCGAGCGGTACGCTGAGATGGTCAAAGGTGCCCGCGGTCGAAGAGATGAAGTTCCCTGCCGCGACCATGCGCGGGCCGGGCACGTGCCCGTCGTTGATCGCATCCCGCAGCGAGGGTCCGATGTGGTCCGAGCCTAAACAGCGCGCCGCGGTGATGCCGGCTTCGAGCATCCTTTTGGCCTCACCCGCGACCCGCAGCGCGCGATAAACCCGGGAATCGCCCGGAAGCCCGCCGAACGGCCTGTCGGTCCCATGGCCGAAAAAGTGCACATGCGCGTCCACGATCCCGGGCATGAGGGTGCGCTCGCCAAGGTCGATCGTTTCAGCGTGGGGCGGCGCGACAATCTCGTCGCGATGCCCGACCTCGCGGATGACCCCGTCGGCGATCAGGACGGCAACATCCTCCTGAGCCGGCGCGCCGGTTCCGTCGATCAGACGCCTGGCCTTCAGCAAAGTGTGTTGTTGGTCCGGCATGAATACCTCCTCCGCAGGGCGGCCGCCTACTCTTTGAGCGCGCCCGCTGTCATACCTTCAATTACCCACCGTTGCAGGAAGACAAATATCGCGATCAGCGGCAGCGTGGCCATCGTGTTCAGCGCCATGATCGCGTTCCAATCCCGATTGGCCTGGGTGAAGAAGTTGCCGATCGCGACCGTCATCGGCATCAGTTCGTGTCCGTTACGCAGGATGGTCGCAAAGACAAAGTCGTTCCAGGCGTAAAGGAAAGCGAAGGTGCCTGTCCCCACCAGCCCGGGCGCGAGCAGAGGCAGAACGATTTTGTACAGCGCCTGAAGCCGGTTGCAGCCGTCGACGGTCGCCGCCTCTTCCAGGTCTGTGGGGATGCTGTCGATATAGCTCTTCAGCAGCCAGATCGAAATGGCAAGGGCGAAGACCGTGTCGGCCATGATCATGCCGAGGTAGGTGTTCCAGACGCCGGCGCTGCGCGCCAGGTTGTAGAATGGGATGATGATCGAGACGCCGGGCAGCATCTGCAGCGCCATGATGGTGAGCAGAATGAATTCGGCGCCCCATATCCTGAATCGGGAAAAACCGTAGGCAGCCAGCGCACCCAGGCCAACACTCAGGATCGCGGTTGAAAAGGAGATGATGTAGGTGTTGAGCTGGTAGCGCAGCTGGCGGGGATCGGAGAATATCTTGGCGTAGGCGTCGCCGGTTATTTCTCTTGGAATCCAGGCCGGCGGGCTGCCAAAGGTCTCGGCCAGGGGCCGCATCGAGGCGAATACCATCCACGCGATCGGGAAGAGGACTGCGATCACGCCGGCGACCATCAGTAAGCCAGAGAGCAGCCCGTACAGCGACAGGTAGCGCTGCACACCCAGTCTCCGGCCGAAATCGCCCAGTGCGCTAGCCATAGACAGCCTCCCGGGCCAGGCGAAGATAGAAGAACATGGCAACGCTCATGATGATCAACATCGAGACGCTGATCGCGGCCCCGTAGCCGAAGTCGACATCGCGAAAGCCGACCAGCCACGTGTAGTAGCCCAGCGTAATCGTTGACCGCGCCGGCCCGCCGTTGGTCAGCGTCCTCACCAGATCAAAAACGCCAAATGTGGTGATAAAGTCGATCGCCGTCGTCGCCACCAGGATCGAACGCATCATCGGCAGCGTCACGAAGGCGAACCGTTGCCAGCGGTCCGCGCCATCCACCTTCGCGGCCGCATACAGGTCGGGCGGGATGGTCTGCAGGCCGCCAAGCAGCATGATCATGTAGAACGGGTACGACTTCCACACGTTGATCACGATCAGACCCCAGAGCGCGGTATCCTTATCGCCGAGAAAGTCCATCGCCCGTTCAAGGATCCCCGCCGAGACGAGCAGGTAGTTGATCGGCCCCAGCGCGTTCAGGAGAAGGGCCCACACCAAGCCCGCCGCGGCCATCGAGAAGAGCCAGGGCAGAATCAGCAGCCCCCGCACCAGGTTGCGCAGACGGTTGCTCGGCCAGTCCTGGTGCAGCGCCAGCGCAAACAGGAGACCGATCAGGGCATGAAGAACGACCGTGGCCAGCACAAAGATCATCGTATTCTTCATACTGATCCAGTAGATGCGGTCGTCCATCAGTGTGAAGAAGTTCTTCAGCCCGACGAAGGAAGACTGCTGGTCGCGCAGACCGGTAAACTCGTAGAAACTCAGGCGTAACACCTCGAAAAGGGGGTAGATAATCACCATCAGCAGAAAGATAATGGCCGGCGCGATCATCACATAGCCGGTCGCCTGCCGGGGCCACATCCAGCGATGTCTCGCCGGCTGCGGCGATTGTCCCTTGTTATCATGGTTCTGCACGGCAAGCGACGGACTTGATCGAGCCTCGGTCATGTCACTCTCCAACGGCGGGATTCGGATGTGCTTGAAGAAAAGGAGGATGGGAGGCGAGGAGCGAGGAAAGCTGCTTCCCCGCTCCTCTGCTATCGCGCTTCAACTTAGATTACTGGCACTGGGGCAGGTCCTGGTTCCACAGTTCGACCATGGCATCCAGGGCGTCCTGCGCCTCGCGCTCTCCGTCCAGTACTTCCTGGAAGGCCGCCACCCACTCGTCGTGCACGCTGAAATCAGCCGTGGGCGCAAAGAAGAGATTGTGCTCCGGATCCTGGCTCAGCATCGGCGGGACCTCTTTCAGGATCGGATTGTCCATCTCACCGAAGCGGGCGAAGTTCGCCTTGGTGGCATACGTTACGCTGGTCTGCTCGGACATGTAGATCGAGCCCTCATCGCTCAACAGGAACTCGATGAACTTCCAGGCCTCCTCCTTATGCTCGGAGTTGGAGGATATCGCCAGCCCGCTGCACGCCCACTGGTAGCCACCATAGCCGGTCTCGGCGTCGGTCCAGGCAGGTGCAAACGCGATGCGCGCGTCGGCCCGGTTCAGCGTCACAGCCGACCCAACCCACGGCCCTGTGAAGTAGGCCGCCACACGCTGGGCCGTCATCAGATCGTGCAGGTCATTCTGGCCCATGCCGATTGCGCCGTCCACCAGCATATTGTTGACGTACAGCTCTTTCCAGTCCTCCATCGCCTGCACGCCCTCGGCAGAGTTGAAGATCGCGCAGTTGTTGTCGTCATAGAGATCGCCGCCCAGCTGCGCAAGGCGCGCGCCCCAGTGGTAGTACATCGTGTAGAAGCTGGCGTTCAGACCGGCGCCCAAACCAAACTCGACGACGTCTCCCTCGTTGAGCGCCTGGGTCACCTCCACCATCTCATCCCAGTTCGTGGGCGGGTCGAGGCCGGCCTCTTCAAAGACATCTTGATCGTAGGCGTAGGTATAGGGCATCAGATACCAACAGATGCTGTATTCGTCGCCGGCCCACTCCGTAATCGCCAGGGGGCTGACCAGGCCCTCGCGGAAGCCTTCCGAGCCGTCAATATAGGAGCTCAGCGGCTCAAGCGCGTCCAGCTTGACCAGCGCGCTCATCCAGCAGCACGGTTCCATGCCCAAGACGTCGTAGTCACCCGTCTCGGCCTGCGCGCTGGTCACGATCGCGTCATACATCGAGTCCCAGCCCAGCGGCGTGCGCGTGACTTTGATGCCGGGATTCTTCTCCTCGAACAGGGCGATCAGGCCGTCCAGCGACTCTTTGGAATATTCGCCGTCCCACCACTCGACCCAGTTGATCTCGACAACGTCCGCCTCTCCGTCCCCCTCCATCGGCGCGTCGGCGCCGGTGTCGGCTGCAGGGGCGGGAGCGCAGGCCGCCAAAACCAGCACAAGCGCGGCGATCAAACTCCAGACAAACAACGCTCTCTTTGCACTCACTTTTCGTCTCCTTTGGATGATTGGACTGCGACAAGAACTATCTGAGGATAGGCTCAGCGTCGGATCAGATCCCTCCCACCTCCTTTCCAGCGTAAAGAGTGTTGATTGCACCGGGGGCCCGCCCGTCAGGGCGGCGACTATCGGATTATACATAAGTTGCCGCGACGACTCAATTCAGCCAAATCAGCCGCAGATTACCTTGATTCAGAGTCTCTCCTTGTTGGCGCCTGTAGGACTAAATTGACCGTCATCATCGAAACATGCCACGGGGAAGCGGCAAATCTCTCCGCCGAACATCAGGCCAAAGCGGTGCCCGTGCCGGCCCCTACAGCGAATAGAACTGCATAGCCGTCCCCCGGAAGAGGCGCATTTCGTCGTCGGCGTCGAGAGGCCCCAAGGCATCGCGCACCGCCTGCAGACCGCCGCCGTAGTCCGACTGCAGAAGCACCAGCGGCCAGTCGCTTCCCCACGCCATCCGCTGCGGCCCGAACTGCTCCAGCAGGAACTGTAGCGGCGGCCGCAACTGTTCGAGCTCCCAGCCCTGACCCTGGCTGACGTAGATCTCCTCCATATCGGCGGCGCGCGGCCCGATAGACATTTTGCAGTAGGCGTCGGTGTCCTCGGCCACCGCGCGCATGAGGTCGCGCCACGCCGCGAAATCGCTGCCGCGCCGCAAATCCGGCTTGCCGATGTGATCGATAATCGCTTTCAGGTCAGGCACACGCTCGTAGACCTCCGGGACCGCCTTCAAGTGATCGGTAACCACCAGGAGATCCAGCACCAGGCCCCGCTGCGCGACTTTGCGCATGCCTTCGATCACGCCGGGTCGGGTCAGAATCTCCGTGTCCGGATCCCCTTCACATCGCATTCGCACGCCCCTGAACTTCGGAGAGTCCGACAGGGCGTCCAGCTCCTGCTCCAGTGTCGGGCTCTCCAGGTTGGCATAGGAGATCATCCCGGCGACGAACTCAGACGACGCCGCAAAATCGGCCAGCGCCCGGTTGTCCTCGGCCGTCGTCCCGGCCTCGACCAGTACACAGTTCTTTACGCCGACCGCGGCCGCATCGTCGATCAGGTCCGGCGGCCCGAAGGTGCGGAAGATGACCGGCGGCGGTTGCCACGCGCGCCGCAGCAGCTCCAGCTGCCAGAAGTGCACGTGCGTGTCCACGATGCCCAATTCGGCAAGATCTTGATTGCTCACCCCGTCCCCCTTTGCCAGCGGCCGCAGCGATTGGCCGCTCTTCCCGGCATTTGCCTCTGTTCCAGCCGCTTAGCGCTGCAGAGCCCGCTTCAGAAAGGCCAGCCCGTCCCGTCCCAGGGATTCCGGCGACTCAGTCAGCGGACGCCAGAAGTGCGCCAGCGGACCGATCCAGCTCAGATGGTTGAAAGACTCGATAATGACATAGCCGTCGTAGCCTGTCGCCTGCAGTCCGTCAGCAACCTGGCCCCACGGCACAACACCGGTTCCAGGCGTGCCGCGGTGGCTCTCGTTCCCATGGAAGTGGACCAGTCTGTCCCCGGCCAGGCGGATCGCCCCGCCCAGGTCCGTCTCTTCAAGACCCATGTGAAACGAGTCGAGATGAATGCCGACCGCGGGATGGTCGGTGAGGTCGATCAGCTCGCGCCCGTGCGCCGCCGTCGTCAGCAGATTGTTCTCGTAACGATTGAGGATCTCGACCGCAACGCCGACCCCGGCCTGCGCCGCGTAATCTCCCAGCTCGCGCAGACTTTCGGCCGCGCGTTCGATGCGGCCGCGGCGCGCATCGGACGAGAGAAGATTCTTGCCGCCGCAACCAGCGACCGCGCCGGAAAACAGCGTCGCCCCCACGCCCGCACACACGTCGATGCAGCGCCGGGCGTAGGCCAACCCGTTTTGCCGCGCCGCGGCAGAGTCCTCTGAAAGGTCCCGGTCCGGTCCGAACAGGCCGACGACGGTACACGCCAGCTCCTCGTTCGCCAGCGTCCTTCTCAAGAGCTGTTCATCGACGACTGAGTCATCTTCAAGCGCGAATTCGACCACCTCGCCCCCCAGCGCCCTGACCAGCGGAATCAGCGCCAGGTGCCTGTCGGTGCGAAACGGAGCATCCCAAATCCAGAGGTTGAGGCCGAGTTTCATCGCCGGGCCGCGCCTCAGCTACTCATACCAGAGCCGGGCGGCCGGCTTGCGGATCAGAACGTTCTGCAACACCTTCACCGCGAGCTCGAAGCCCTCCTCGGGGTCGATCAGCGGGTCCTCATGCTCAATCGAGAGCACGTCGTCATAGCCCGCCAGCTGCAGGGCGCTGACAAATTCGCGCCAGAAATCCTCGCCGTTCCCGTAGCCGACCGTGCGGAATATCCAGCTGCGCCGCTCCTTGTCCTGGAAGGAGTAGGGGTCAAGAAAGCCGTTGACGCGCACGTTGTGCGGGTCCAGCCGGCTGTCCTTGGCGTGCACATGATAGATCGCGTCGCCGAGCGCCCGGATCACCTCCGGCAGCTCCATCCCCTGCCAGATCAGGTGGGACGGGTCCAGGTTGCAGCCGATGACCGGACCGACCTCGTCCCGCATACGCAGGACTTGATCGGTCCGGAATACCATGCTCCCGGCGTGCATCTCCATACACAGCCGTACGCCGTGATCGTCGGCCGCGATGGCCTCCTCTTTCCAGTAGGGAATCAGCCGCTCGTCCCATTGCCACTTGTACATCTCCATCAGCCGCGGCGGGTAGGGATAGAGGATCCAGTTCGGTTCCCGATCGCCGGGAACCGCCTCGGGCAGACCCGAGAGCAGCGTGAGGCGCGTCACGCCCACCTTCGCCGCCAGTGCATAGGTGTCGCGCAGCTCCTTGCGGTAGGGGCCGGCGATGGCCGGATCGGGGTGGAGCGGTTCGCCGTGAATGGCAAAGGCGCTGATCTCAAGCCCGTATTCGGCCAATGTGGTCTGAAAAGTCTCCAGCGCCGCCTGGTCCGCCAGCAGCTGGGCCGGATCGCAATGGTTCTTGGGGAAGAAGCCGCCGGTCCCGATCTCGATCGCGTCCAGGCCCATTTCGTGCATGCGTCGCGCCGCTTCCCGCAGTGGCTGGTCCACAAAAACAGTCGAGATGGCTCCCAGTTTCATGGCTGTCTCCCTCGCAGGCAGTGGTTGGTACGGTCGGACCCTCAGGGCCTGTGCAGTGGGCATTATACACCCGGCATCGCTCGTGTCAACGGCCTCCGAAATGGCCCAGTTCCCCCTTGTGAGCACGATGTCAGCTTATGAAGCCGGCAGTCAAGCGGCATTGCCGGAAGAAACGTGCCGCCTGGTCGATTCCATGCGTAAGGAACGAAAGGGTGCATCCCAAATCAGGGGAAAGGAATGTCAGAAAGCGTTTTCGCGCCGGCGCTGGGCTGGGTCGTCGGGCGCGGTGGGCGAGCATCGCATGGGCGCCATCACAGTACCGGCAGATGCCCTCCTGTTTCATCCGTTGCTGAACGCGGGTTCTGGCCGCGGATTTGACGACGGCAGGGATGGAGGCAGCCAGCATTTTGGGAAAGTTGGCGACTTCGTTGCGCGTCATCGCGGTTGCGCGTGCCGAAGTGAGGGTCGAAGTCGATGGCGGCGTCAGTCTCCTTGTCGGTGAAGCCGCGGATGTGGGCAAGAATGGGGCCGAATCTGTCCAGAGTTGACCCAAGAGCGTCGTATTGTGTCGTAAAGTGGCTGCGAATTTCTGGGAAATCGGGTATCGACAGGGTATCGATAGGGTATCGAACTGCTTGTTTTGGCCTGTTTGGTCTAACTTTGAAAAATTTTTCGGTCTTCTCGTGACAGGATATGGACATGGACTTTCGTAGCAGGATACGGCCGCTGTCGGTTCCCTGTCGTTTTTGTCGTGAAAACGCGCAAAGGATGTCGTTTTGAGTGCCGAAAGTGCGCAAAACAGCGACAGCTGCGTGCTTTTCGTGACAGGATACCGGGCCGCGTGCCGGCGACGCCGGCATGGGCGGCATGGCGGGTGTCATTACACTGTGGGCGGGCGGCGCGGCGGACGGCAGTTCTGTGCATTTCGAGTCGCTACCGGCTGAGCCCGGAGCGAAGTTCGCCTGGGGCAGGATTCGGACGTTCGGTTCGGAGCAGGTCGACATATTTGGCGGTCTGGGCATGGTGGGCGGCCTGGGCATGGTGGGCGGGCAGTTGTGGGAAGCGGCGCGTTCGGGTCCTGCCTGGGTGTGTTCGGGCTCGACCTTGCAGTATAGCAGGTTTCAAAGTCTCTTGCAGGGGACGGCGGGACCAGATTTCAGCACTGCAGTGGATAGTGGTCAGTGGATAGTGGTCAGTGGTCAGTGGTCAGTGGTCAGTGGCCAGTGGTCAGTGGTCAGTGGTCAGTGGTCAGTGGTCAGTGGTCAGTGGTCAGTGGTCAGTGGTCAGTGGTCAGTGGTCAGTGGTCAGTGGTCAGTGGTCAGTGGTCAGTGGTCAGTGGTCAGTGGTCAGTGGTCAGTGG